>NZ_QUJB01000017.1:491-59886 GCF_003480435.1 Clostridium sp. AM30-24
AGAGATACAAAGAAAGACATCCGATGGATGGCTCTTTTTTCTATGTTCGAGTCCTGCCGGGTTCGAACGGTTCGAATGTCTGCGCTCCGCTCCGGTCGTCGCAGTCGAACGTCCCCCGGACGTTCTGCGACGTCTCATTCTCGCCTTGATGAAGTGACTTTGGATACTTCCAGGGCTCCAATGCCCTTATAGTAGATGTCAATTTCCTGGGTGCGGTTCTTGCCCTTCGGATCGCTGGCAGCATGGACAACGATCTTCTCGACAAACTCATGCAAGATACATGGAGTCAATTCAGAAATTTCCGTATACCGTTCTACAACGGAGAGAAACCTCTCCACTTAAGAACGCCTGCCGAAAGCAGGCAGACTATTTTCTTTGTATAGCATCAGCTCCCTCTTTATGCCAAAATAAGGAACGGATAGTAGCTATAAAAAAGCTACTCTGCAATCATTTCACATAATATTGGCAAATCGTAAAATAATATTGTGTGAGGTGACGGAGAGTGTCTAAAAAAGACAACAAATTGTTTTCTCGTTTGGCAGCTCAATCCGCTATGCCAGAGAAAAGGATGAAAATGGATACTTCCCCTGCTTTGCCAGTTTCAACAGGCTGAATAAAGACTTAAAAGCTCCGTCCACTTCCTTAAGGATCTGCTTGGCCATGTTGGAATTCAGCAGCCGATAGTTTTCGGAAGTCTTTAAGATGGCGTAGTTTTTCTCATATGGGAGATACTGGCTATGTTCAAAGTAATGCTGCCGTATCTGGTAGATGGCCTGGTTGGTCAGGTTTTTTGCTGTGCGGTATAATTCCCGTAGAATGAGAAATTCATCTTTGGACAGATGCTTTAGCTGCTGGCATACGGTCAAATACAAAACAGGTCCTCCTTTCCCAATCGGAATAGAACATACGTTCTGCATCAATTATAGCACATGATTTCACAAAAGGGAAGGAAAAGAATTGTAATTGCTTACCATTTTACATCTGTCTATGTATCATTATAGCGGCATTCATCCCGCCACCTAAGAGGGATGGGGGGGATTCTGCCGATTTTATGATAAAATGCTGGACACCAGAGAAAAACAAGAGAAAAAATAAACGCGGTGGGGTTTCTTGATACCCGACCGCGTTTACCTTTGTCCGCTGTTATACGGGCAAATTTTTTTATTGTAGGTTACTTTCTTGCACCATCCGAGCCGATGGTATATCCGTCAATGGTGGTATTCACCGCCATCGTCCCGTCTGGGTAGAAGTAGTACCACTTGCCATCGATCTGCTTCCAGCCGCCGGCAAACATCATTCCGGTAGCCTTGACCAGCCAGTACCACTTCTGGTCGTCTGAGAGCCAGCCCCTCACTGGCTTCCCATTTCTGTAATAGCTCCACTGGCCGCTGTCATTCTGCTGCCAGCCGTTTGCGGTCTGCGAGTCAATGACGATCTCCACAAACCGCCGCAGTACGGTGGCAACCTCGGCGCGGGTAGCGGTTCCCTTGGGGTCAAACTTATTTCCATTCTTCCCGGCCAGGATGCCCGCCTGCTGCATGGCCCTGACCGCATCCTTCGCCCAGCTGCTGATGTTTGCGTTGTCCGCAAAGGTCACAGCCTTTAAGGTCCGGGGCAGATCATAGTCCAGCTTTTTGGCATAATTTGCCATGATGACCGCCATCTGTTCCCGGTTGATGTTGGTATCCGGCGCAAAGGTGATGGCAGTAACGCCCTCCACAATGCCGGTCTGCGCCGCCCAGTTGACATAAGGCGCATAGTAAGCGTCGGCTTTCACATCGGTGAATTTCCCGGTCTTGTAGCTGTCCGGGTTGATGCCTGCCAGCCGCCCCAGGGCGGTGACGAACATTCCTCTGGTCATGCCGGTGTTGGGACTAAAGGTGGTGTCACTTGTGCCGGAGAGCAGTCCTCGGCTGGCAACAAAAAGGATGTTGTCCGCAGCCCAATGGCCGGTAATGTCGGTGAAAGCCGGGGCAGGGTTCTTGTAGCCGATGCCGTAGATGCTGAAATGACCGGTTTCAAAGACAACCGCTTTCTGGCTGGCATCGTAGCTGGATTTGGTGATCCATTCCACCTTTCCCGCGTCGTCCACATAGACTGCATAGAGATTACCTGTCTGCTCACCCTTTGCCGGTGTGTAGGGCAAACGCACCGAGATGGTATGTCCATTCAGGCTGGTAATCGGCGTCTCCTTGCCGCCGGAGAGGTACACCAGCGACAGATCGTAGGCCGGTCTTGTGCCGATAGCGGCTTTGGCCTCGGTGGAGCGCAGGGCATCCACCTTATCTACCCGGAGAATGATGTCCCCACCAGCGGAGACGCTATCCAGCTGCTTCAGAGTGTCCAGCCCGATATTAACCGAAACCAGATGGTCTGTTGCTACGGTAAACTGCCGGACATTTTCTTTGACCAGCAGATCCAGTGTCTGCGCCTTGATGGTCACGTTAAAAGAGGTCTGGCCTGCCGTCTGGGTGATGGGAACGGTAACGGCAATCCCGTTCTCTGTGGTGCCGTTCTTTTTCGCATCCTGTTTGGCCTTGTCGATGGCGGACTGGACAGAACTGTTGTCCACTGCCGCATTGCCGTTTTTATCCGGCTGTATGGGTTTGGTTTCACCGGTGACAGGGGCTTGAGGCTTGTCCTCCGGCTGGTTGGTGTTATCATTGTTGTCGGAATCGTCAGAATCGCCGGAGGAGGAACCTCCACCGCTGCCCGAACCACCAGAGGAGGAATCACCGCCGCCGCTGGAAGGCTGGTTGGAAACAGTCAACATTCCAGGAACATAAGTGATCTCATAATTGTCATTTGACAGCGTACCAGTGATGTTGATTGTAGTTTTTCCGGTTTTGCTCATGTCCGGTGTCTGTGCGTAGTCCAGTGTTACCGTGCCGCTCAGGGTATCTGCGCCGACCAGTCCTTCCACCTTATAATCCTTATCTGTTTCCGGGCTGCTCAGGTCGGGCGCGGTGCTGCCGGTGTGGGCGCTCTTGTCAAGCGCCGTAACGGTGACGGCTTTTTTCGCTGCGGTCACAGTCAAGCTCTGCTCTGCCACATCTGCGTACTCTGCGTCTCCCTGAACCTTATACCAAACGGTGTATTCCCCGGCGTTTTTCGCTGTGGGGAGCTGCTCGCTCCACTCAGAATTGTCAAGCCGGTAGAGCATCGTGCCGCCAGTGGTCTTGCCTGCTGTAACCAGCGCCTGTTCTGCACCGTTGTAGGTCAGGGCGTTTGCCGTAGGTGCCGTAACAGTGGGGACAAGCTTGTTGGTCGCATTGACATTGACGGTCAGCGTGATGTCCTCATAGTTTGTGCTCTTGATTACTACGGTCACTGTGCCCACAGGGCCGGTGGTTTTCACGTCATTTTTCTGAATCGGCAGGATCAGCTTGCCGTTTTCCACCTTCGCGCCGCCGGTGTAGTAGCTGCCATCCAGTGTGATTCCGCCGAGCTCATAGGTGGGTGCACCGTACTCTTTGGGCGTTTCCAGCGTGGGCAGGGCGGGAAGCGTCACAGTGTAGGTCTTTTCGTAGCCGTTTACAATGGTCAGCGCGGTTTCCTTGGTGAAGTCAGGCGCGGCGGCCTTGGTGATGCTGCCAGTCGTAGGGAAGCTGCTCTGCTCCAGGGCGTAATTCTTCGCGGCCTGCCCCATCAGGGTCACTGTGGCAGTGACGTTCTTGCCGCTGTCCACACTGGCATAGTCAAAGCTGGCGGTCACGTTGTAGTCTGTGCCTCGCTTCAAGGTCACGTTGTCGAAGGTTACGCTGGTAATGTCCGCGTTTGTCGTGCCATCATAAAGCTTGGACGCAACCGTTACCCCGGTGATCGTCAGCGGCTTCTGCCCAATGCGGACCGCCACGCTGGCGGGTGCGGTATCTTTGTGGTTTGCATCGCCAATCACCCGATACCACACGGTATATGCTCCGGCATCGGTGCCGGTAGGGATGTCCGGGCTGTATGTGCCGTTCTCGGTCAGGCTGTACTGCATGGTGCCACCGCTGGTCACACTGCCCGCAGTAATCAGCGCCTGCTCCTGTCCGGTATAGGTCAGATTTTCCTGCGCCGTGGGAGCGTTGAAGGTGGGGGTAGCCTTGTTCACCTTGATGGTCACAGTTCCGGTCGCGGTCGCGTATTCCTCGTAGCCCGCAGCCGGGGTGAATGTCCAATCGGCTTCATAGTCGCCCGCGTTAGGATTGATCGTGCCGTCCGTCCACGCGAACGTACCGTTAACGGATTTGCCGGTGTCGGGATCCTTCATCTTGCCCGAAATAGTACTCTTGCTCAGCGCGTCGCCGTAGGTGATCTCGGCTGCGGTGATTTCGCCGTCCGGCGTGGGCTTGATCTGGTTCACCGCGTTGAGGACGAGCGTCAGTTGAAAGTTCTCGTAGTTAGTGGTGGTGACATTCACCTTGACGGTACCGATCTGGCCGGTCGCTGTTCCATCTTTCGCATAGAGACCTACCAAAGTCAGCTTGCTGCCCTCAAATTCCGCTATCTCCGGGTCGAGATAATATCCATGAGCGGTGAAGTTGATAGCAGTCTGCCGATTCCCCAAATCGTAGCGCACTGTGCCGTAATCTCCATTGGGCGCTTCGGGCAGCAGCTGCTTGAAGTCATAGGTATACGTCAGCTGCGTGCCGTTGGTGATGGTCAGCGAACCGGTCTCCGCCGCGGGTGCGGCAGCCTTGGTGATGCTAAACTTCCAGCCATCCGCCGTCAGGCCGTTGGCCGCAGCATAGTTCGTGCTCTCGGTTACATCGATCTTGACGGTGTATTCGCCCGCGTTCTTAGGCGTGGCTTCCTTACCGTCTTTATCGTAGTATTTTACGATGACATCGCCCGTACCGGCCTTTGCGGAAGAAACCGTCGCGCTCTTGACATTGCCGTCATAGGTCAGGCTTGTCGGGGCGGTGAAGGTGAAGTCCTCCGCCTTGGGGGTAGCTTTGCCAATGGTATAGGTCACGCTGGCGGTCGCCTCGCCCACCGTGATGCTGGCGGTGTACTCGCCCGCGTTAGTGGGGAGCTCGCCATTTTCCAACATCTCTGGACCATACTTGCCCGTCTTTATGTAGCTGATGGTGATCCCACTCGCCGCCGGACCCTGCCAATCGCTGCTTGCAGTCACCGTGGCAGGTTTGCCTTCCCCGCTGTAGGTCAGCTCGGCGGGGGCCTTGATGGTCACGCTGCCGCCGTTCGGGCTGGTGCAAGTCGTGTCTGTGCAGCTTGCGGTGATGGTCGCGCCGCTTGCCGTGTACGTCCAGCTATGCTGATGCCGGGTCACGGTGAACGGCTCGCTGTAGCAATTGTAGCCATTGCTGCACTGGACGAAAATGTGGTACTGATAGCTCTTGTCTACGGGCAGCCCGGAGATCGTGAGCGTCTTGCTCTGCCCGCCGGTATGCGTTGCAGTATTAACATTTTTGAAAATCGTGGTCCAGTCGTTGGTTGATTCGTTAAACAGCTCCCACCAGTAGTAGTAGGTGTCGCCCTCCGTTTCGGGCGCGATTACCGCAGTCAGCGTGATATTGCCGTCCGTCGCAAACGCCGAGTTTCCGGTGTAGTCCATATCGTTATTCGGATAAATCTTCTCGACCGCGAAGGGCGCTTTTTCAACGGTGACTTTTGACGAGATTGAATTGGCGTTGGGGAGCCATTTGTCCTTCTTTGTGTCTTTGTAAGCGTACCCCTCCGCCAGCAGCGCGTAGGGCTTGACATAGCCGGTGTCGCTCGTGATCTCGTCGTAGCTGCCGCCGCTGAGGCTGGCGCTGCTGCCGTCGTCCTTTACAGCCACACGGCTGAAGGTGCCGTTGCGCAGCGAAAGCTTTCCGCCGTTCTGCGCCGTGACAATGGCGAGCTCCGTATTCCCGTCGTTGACGGTCAATTCCGCGCCTTTGCCGTCCACCGTCACATTGAAGCCTCCGTTGCTGCCCGTGACCGTCAGAGAAATGTCCTTGGCGGTGAGGTTTGCTCTTGTGACCGTTTTCCCGCCGGTCGCCAGCGTCACCGGCCCGCGGGTCAGCTCATAGGTGGTCGAATGCCCGTCGGCATAGCCATTCACATCCTGATACAGCGTGATGGTCTTTTCGCCGTCCGCCGCGTTCGCCGCCTCGATGGCAGTGGCAAAGGCCGTGTACCAGCTCGTTGTGCCGCCGACGGTCAGCGACGCCGCCATCTGCTTGCCGCAGATGCTGCAAGTGCCGTTGCCGTCCATGCCGCCGTTGTGCTCGTGTGACTTGACAGTTACATTGGCCAGACTTGAGACATTGTCCTCACTCACGGCGCTGTCGCCGCTGTAATACGCCGCGCCCTCCGCCAGCAGGTCGGCGAGTTTGCGGTCGCCGTTGGTTTTGATTGTCGTAAATGTGCCGCCGGAGAGCTTGACTTTGGTGGTGTAAAACCACGCGAAGACAAACGTGCCGCCGGAAATCGTGCCCGTGACAGAAGAATTGAGGAACTGAACGCCGCCATGCACCTCATCACTGGTAAAGCTGCCGCCGCTGATGTTCGCGATGCTGCTGCCGTTGAATTCGACAGGACCATCGAAGGTACCGCCCTTGGCGTTCAGCGTGCCATTCACCGTGACGGTGGAGGTGAATGTGACGCCCTCCTTCACCGTCGCCGTGCCGTCGATGGTCGCACCTCGATAGCTGCCGCTGGCAAAGGTCACGTCCGCGTTTTCAGCGACCGTCACATTCTTGGCGGTGTGCGTTCCGCCCTCCAGCGTCAGCGTGCCGGTCAGCGGCATGGAGGTGCCGAAAGCATACATATCCCGCAGCAGGGTCAGCGTCGGCTCGGTGCAGCCCGCTGCGCTCCAGCCGTTCAAGGTCTGGATGGCCTCTGCATAGCCGTGTTCCAGCGCGCTGTCTTCCGTGAAGTAGGCAGTCTTGGTCGTGCCGTCGGTGCTCTGGGCGGTAATTTTCGTGTACAGTTTCTTGTGGCACACAGAGCATACGGGGTTGCTGTCATCGGCGCACTGATGGACGCACTCCGGGAACTGTACCTTGTACGCTGTATAGCCGGTCAACTCTGCAATTTTGGTGCTCTTATCAACGACGCTCCATGTACCGCTGTTTTCGCCGTACAGCTCGCACTTCGCGTAGTCGGTTCCCAGCAGGTCTTTAACGGTGAGGCTCTTGCTCTTATTGTTATCCGTGAACCTGCCGATGGTGCAGGCGTTTGTATTGCCATTCCACAGCTTCAGATTGTAGCCTGTGCTTGTGGAGCCGCCCGCAGCATTGCTTAAAGCCAACTCGCCGATTTTGCCGCCAAAGCGCTCCAATGCGCCGCCGGTAAGAAGCTCCACGCACGAAATGTCGCCGGTGTAGGAGTCGTCAACCGCCAGCGTTCCGTTGGACGCAACCCAAAACTTGACATTGAGCGCCTGCGTTCCGCCGCCCTTGCTGGAATCCTTGACCGTCAGAGTATTGGGCTTGTTCCCGCCTCCGACATGAATGTAATAACGCCCGCTGCTGACAGTTTTGCCATTCAGATCCAGCGTCGCTGGGTAGGTATCAGAAGAGCAATTTCCTGTGAGCGTCACATCCCGCAGCAGCGTCACGGTGCTGCCTCTGGCTGCATTAAACGCCTCCGTCAGCGTCTTATAATAGGCGCTATCGCCCACGCGCGCGTCGAATTGCGTATGGCACTTGCTGCAGGTGTAGCCGGTATCGTCCATCTCGTGCGTGCAGGGCACAAGATAGACCTTGCCGTCATCGCCCAGGCTGGTCACGCAGTCGGCGGCGTCCGCCTCGAAGTTCTTGGCGCGGAGCGTCACGTCGCTTGCCGGTTCGGCAATGAGGAGACTGCCGCCGGCATTAGGCTTTATGCCTTCACGCACGCCCACACGGATGACCGAATCCTCACTCAATGCGCCTGATACAAGAATGGGCAGCTTCCAATCATAATTGGCGTAATAGCCGGCCTTCACCGAGCCGGAAACGGTAAGTTTAGGGTTTGTGCTTTCTGTTCCGTCGTAGTAAACGTCATATCGATTGTTGCCGGTAACGGTGGCATCGGTGAGGGCGATAGCGCCCTTTCCATAGATGCCGCCGCCCTCATAGGTGCTGTTGTTTCCGGTGATCGTCACATTCCTGACGGTTACCCCTCTCTGCGAATAAATGCCGCCCCCGTGGCCATAACTTGTATTCCCCGTGGCGGACGCCTTGTTGTCGGTGATCGTGGCGTTGGAGATCGAAACATTGCCGGCGTTAAAGTGGATATAGATCCCGCCGCCGTTGCCGTTGGTGGCTGTGTTGCCGGTGATGGCGCCGCCGTCCATGGTGAAGCTGCACTTCTCACCCACATATACGCCGCCGCCACCGCCGTCGGACGCACCCGCGGTGTTGTTGGAGATGGTGCCGCCGTGCATGGTGAAGCTCGGCGCTGTGACATTGGAGTTCGTCGTGCCGATAAGGAACACACCTCCGCCGGCGCTGCTGCCTGCTTCATTACTGGTAATCTCACCACCATACATGGTAAAGGACGAGCCAGTCTTAATGTCATTATGTGAGCCAATCTCTACACCGTTTACAAAGCCGGTAATCGTGCCCCCATAGAGGTTGAATGTGCCGCCGTTGATGGACACGCCGCTCTCGCTTCTGCTGCCCTGGAGCTTGCCCGTGCCGGTGCAGTCGGTCAGCGTTAGCTTTGCGCCGCTGCCGACCGTGATACTGCCGGAAATCGTCTGCCCGTTCAGGCAGAGGTTGACCTCGCCCGTTGGCACAGCCCAGTCGCCCGACACAGACTGCGTCAGATAATAGCTGCCCGCAGAATTGGGCAGGGAATTGGCTGCCTTCCATTCTGTGTTGGTGCTATGGGTATGACCGTTGACCTCTGTATCGCTGTCCTTGCCGCAGACACAGTGGGTATGGTCGGCCTGCGGCAGCGCAAACGCAGCCAACGCCGCCGCCTCTTTTCCAAGACAGGCAGAGAAGTCTGCATTCTCCGCAGAGCAGATGGGACAGTCCAGATTCACCATCTCCTCACTGCATCGGTCGGTGCAGATACAGACGGTTTCCTCTGTGCCTTTGCAGGCAGAGAGGTCTGCATCTTCCGCAGAGCAGACCGGACAGTCGGGATTGGCTACCTCTTTCTCACAACGGGTTTCGCAGATGCACTCCCCCGGAGCATTCCCGGACACACCGGGAACAAGCCCGCTGTCCTGAGAATTGCACTGCTCGCAGGTATACCCACAGGGCGTCCCCTCTGTGGCCGGGATGTAGCCGCAGCTTTCGTCATGCTTGCCGCGTTCATGAGGGCAGCTTAATTCTTTTGTGATACAGCCGCTTTCCTCACTGCATTCGTGGGTACACGCGGTCGGCTGGGCCTTCTCTGCTTCAGATGGGGTCGCCGTATTTTCTGATACGCTGCCTTCCAAAACAGGGTAACAGCTTTCGTCATGCTCATGGATACACTTCTTCACAAGGGTGTAGCAATCCTCAGTATGTTCATGTTCACAGGCTGCCCCTTTGGTTCCTTCCGTATATCCGCAGTCCTTTGTATGTTCCGGGTGATGCTCACACAGGCCCGTATGGACGGCGGACGCACCCGCTTTCACCGCAAATGTCGGAACGCCCGGCATCGTAAAAATCATTGCCGCCGCCAGTAAAAATGCGGCCGGCCGTTTCCATTTCCACATCATTTTATTCTTCCTCCTCACGCTGTTCGTTCCTTCTCGTTGTTTTCTGAAGTAGCTGGGATACCGCCTCCCGCAGCTGATATCCCGTCACAGGCTTTACCAAAAAGGTGTCCGCCTGCATCCTGCGGCTTTGGGGTTCAAACTCTGCCTGGTCGCTGATCCACAGGAGAGGGACATCCTTGCTGTACCCTCGTATGCTCATGCAGAAATTCATCCCCCTGGCTCCGTCCTCCATGACCACCACAGCATCATAAGGCCCATCCCGCTGCATGGCATAGGTACAAAATACGCCGTTATCAAAGCGGTCTACTTTGCCCAGCTTCATCAGTAAAGCGGTTTCTTTTTCTTTCTGGCTATAACTGCACAGCGCAATTCGCATTTTCGCACCTCCATTTTGTGATGGGTTTTATCGCCTCATATAGCTCCTGGTCAGAGCAGTCTGCCAGAAGGAACGCAGAGATACGCAGCTGATATGCAATCAGGGCGAAGTTTTTATCATCGCTCCACCAGATAAGCGGTGTCTCCGGTGCCAGCCGCTTCGCCTGTATGGCCGCCTCCAGTCCCTTTGCTCCGGTCATGGCGATGACAACCGCATGGTACCGGCTTCGCCGGAGTGCCTGGCCAAGCTGGTTCTCATTCCACAATTCGTCAATCGCAAGCTGCCCATCCCCATCAAAAAGGGAGCGCAGCCTGCTTTCAAACCATTCCACATTTCTCAGCTCCGTACAAAGTGCGATTTTCATGCTGAGCCTCCTTTCCTAAAAATAAAAAAACCAGACCTTCTCATCGGAAAGTCTGGTAGTATAATTAGGATAGCATCTTGTCAAGGGAAATGCAACCGACTTTGTTTAAGACGCAGGTTTCCTGTTTAAGACGCAAGTTTTTTCCTGCGGTTTTATGTTATACTAATATTGGATTATTGTGCAAAGGAGATGGCACGATGCAGATTGCGATTGTGGATGATAGAGCAGAGGACAGAGCAGAACTGTCTGTCTGCCTGGAAAATTATATGAAAAAGCATCAGCTGGACTATACTCTGACAGAATTTGAGGACGGAGAGAATTTTCTGAAAGCTGCTGCCCAGGTCAATTTTCAGCTTGTCTTTATGGACATCTATTTGGAGAACATGGAGAACATGGATGGAATGGAGGCCGCCAGAAAGACAGGCTTTGTAAGATCGTTTTTCTGACCATTACAGAAGATTATGCCCGGATGGGGTACAGCCTGTCCGCCAGCTATTATCTGCTGAAGCCGCTTTCGCTCCATCAGGCAGATTTTGAAGAAGCGATGGAGCTGTGCCAGCTAAAACCGCCCTATGAAGTGATGACACTTTCGGTTATGGCTGACCGTCAAAAGCTGGAACTTCCCACAGAGAAGATTCTATACATAGATTATCAAAACCGTATGACACGGATTCATACGGAGGAACGCGTGATACCGGTAAGCGGAGGCTTTCAGGAGGTTACTGCCGCATTGCAGAAGGACAAGCGTTTTTTGCCCTGCTACCGGGGCATTTTAATCAACATGGATTACATCAGCCAGGTTGACAGTCAGACCTTCCGTTTGATAAACGGGGAGGAACTTCCGATTGCCCTCCGCAATGGAAAACAGCTGCGGGAAACCTACCGTCAATATGTTTTCTCTGGAATGGGGGGTATCGTATGAGAATAAAGGAAATACACAGGCGTATTCTGGGGGGCTGTCTGGCCTGCCTCCTCTGCTTCACCGGCAGTATCCCAGCATTTGCCGCTGAAACTGCAACCCCAGCCAATGCCGATGAAAGAAGGGAGAATCCGCCGAGTTTAGAAAGCGAGGTTCCTGGGACACTGGATAGCAAAACCCCGGAAGCACCGGAAGAAGTATCCCTCATCCTTGTCACAGAAATACAAAATGAAGGCGAACTGCTCTCCCTGCCGGCTTTCACCCTGCCCCTTAGAACCACACCGTCTGATGATGACCTGGAGGAAATTTATCAGCTGGCCCTTCAGTATCAAACCATTTGCGCCACTGTAACAGCAGGTGAAGAAATCCGGCAGGAAACATTTCCTGTCGCATGGGATTTTTCGGCCATTGACCAGACCACTCCGGGCAAATATACCGCAGCAGGCCGGATTGAACTGCCGGAGGGGTATGCCTTTGATGAAGCTGTCTTGCAGGAGCTTCAGATTTCCGTCCGGGTGGAAGAAATGCCGCCTGCTGTCATTACCTCCATAGAGCAATGGTATCCTTATACGGACGCATTTGCGGTTCAACAGGGCAGCGAAACCGAAACGCTGGAAAATTTGTTTGCCTTTTCCCCTTACTATCTGGAATGCTATGCGGAAAATGGAACCAGCTACACCGCTGTGGTGGAATGGGATTTTTCTGGTATTGATCTGAATACTGTGGGACTGTACCATGCAGCAGGAAGGCTGACTGCACCGGAAAATACCATATTTGCGGATTGTGTCGATTTCCCTGAAATTTCAATTCCTGTTTCTGTTCAGGCTCCAGGCAGCCCAGACATCAACTGCTTCCTGGTTCGCAGAGGAAGCCTTTATTTTCCCTGGGTCACACCGCCAGGGGAACTGGATGAGATCAGCGTATGGCTGTCCGAAAATAACGGTTCATGGAACCGTCTGGAAAGTGGCGTTTATGTGGGTCAGGAAATGCTCTCGATTGCTACCCGTCTGCTGATGCCGGGCAGCAGTTACCGCCTTCAGGTGGATTATGACGGCGGACAGACCGGCATCCTGTCTTTTACCTACGCAGATGAAATTGTCCTTGAAGGGTATCATGAAGGCGACCGGGATGGAGGGGATGCAGGCGGAAATCCACCCGATACCATCATTCAGCCGCCTCCTGAACATACCGACGATCAGGATGACGATTTCGCAGACAGGCCCTCCACAAAGCCTCCAAAACCGCCTGTAACAAATGGCGGCAGAGTGGATTCCAACGATTCTGAAAAAACACCACCTGTCAGTGAAGAAAATGATCCTGCGGATCATGAACCATCCCACAAGCCTTCCGAGCCATCTTGGGATGGAAAAGACGATTCCATGAATAAAGAAGAATTCCCATCGGAACAGGCAAACGGTGATACAGAGGAAAATACCGCTTTACAGCAGCCCCCTGAAGTGCAGACGATTGCCGGCGCTTCGGAGCTTACCGTACCCGATCCTGCCTGGAAGCTTTCGGAAAACAGGAAAGAGCCGGTGCAAAGCGCTATGACCGTTCCCCAGGAAGTCGCAGATTCCCAAAACTCTGCTTTTTCAGAGTTCTTCGATGAAACCACTGACCGGATTTCCGGCACGCGCTTTTTGATGATGCTGCAAACAGGGGCGCAAAGAGCCGTCTTTTCCAAACAGGGAATCACCATCAGCATACCCAAAGATGCCTTGCCGGAGGGCATCCAAAACGAAGATCAGATTGAAGTCATCATCCAAAAGGATACGGACGGCGGTTTTTCTTTTTCGTTTTCCATCAATGGAACTGCGCTCAGCTCCCTGCCGGATGTTTCTGTCATGCTGCCCTGTCCAAATGACTCGGCAGCCGGCACATTGTTCCTTTGTGATGAAAGCGGCGTGGAAGTTCCCATGACCGGCTATGACGATACGGCGAAAGCCGCCTCCTTTCAGATCAGCCATACAGGGGCATACACCATTGTGGGAAAGGAAGATACCGCTTCCCTGGCACAGGCTGCCGACACAGAGCACAGCCGGTTGCCCATATTCCTTTTGATTCCGGCCTGTCTGCTTCTTCTGTCTGCCGGTGAATTTTTCCTAAGGAGGAGGCGAAAATAAGATGGTATCTTCTGCGGTAAAAAAATATGCTGCCTTATGTATGGTCTGCCTGTGCTCATCCCTGTTTTTTCTTGGCCTGTATCAGTTCAATAATAAATATAGCCAGAACACAATCCAAGCGGCAAATGGGATTCTGGCGCTTTCTGAGGAAGAACTTCAAAAGTCACCGGTGCGCTTTCTGGTATCCGGCTGGGCATTTTATCCTGACGCGCTTTTGACCCCGGAAGAAATACAAGATGAAAGCCATTATATGCGCTACCTTTCCATTGGAGAGCAGACCAATTTCTCCAGCCCTGCAAACCCTTCTCCCTATGGCTGCGGGACTTATCAGATGACATTCTTTCTGCCGGAACGGAAGGAAACATATGCGCTGGAAATCCCGGAAGCGTTTTCTGCTTACAACCTTTATCTGGATCATGACCTGATCCTGCAAATGGGGGAACCTGCACAGGGGACACCATTGGTTCAAAACCGCATGGTCACTTTTCATGGCGGAAAACCGGTCACACTCACCATAGCGGTCAGCAACTATGACCACTTTTACGGAGGGATTGTTTATCCGCCTGCTTTCGGAACGATGCTGGCGGTCAATACAACCAGAGGAATCCGGTTTGCATTCTGCCTGTTTGGCTGTACAGTTACCTTTATCTGTGCGCTGCTGTCCTTTTATTTCAGCCGCCGGATGAAACAGAAAAATACATTCCTGTTCGGACTGATCTGCCTTGCCATGTGCGGCCTGTCATCCTATCCTGTGCTTCATATGCTGGCTGCGGTTCCCGTATTCCCCTGGTATACGATTGAACTGTTCTGTATCTATCTGGTTACCTGGCTGATCGTAGTTCTGCAAAACCGGATATGCAGGCCGGGCTTTCTGCCTGCGGCCATCAGTAATGGGGTGGGCGCTGCCTTCCTGGTATATGCGTTTGTGTATGGCATGATGGCTTCCCATCTCTCCCTTGGAGCTATTCGTTTCTTCTCTGCATCGGTCTTTTGTTATAAGGCGGCATCTGCGCTCTATCTGCTTATCATCGCTGTGCTTGCCATTCACAGAGGAGAAAAACGGAGCAGGCCGATCTTTTATGCTGCGTCAGCCGCAACCTGCGCCTTTATATGGGATCGCCTTCTGCCGGTTTATGAGCCGGTTATCGGCGGTTGGTTTTTGGAATGGGGCAGCTTTTTCATAGCAGCAGCCATCGGTTATTCCCTCTGGCGCGATGTGATAGAAGGATATGGAAACAGCCTGATTTTCCAGGAAGAACGCAAGCAGGTCATCCGTCAGCTTTCTATGCAGACCGAATACAGCCGTCAGGTTTCAGAGGCAGCGGCAGAAAACAGAAGGCTGATCCACGACATCAAACACCATCTGCGTACCATAGACCGCATGGCCTCTGAACATGGGCAGACAGAGATCTGCTCCTTCCTGTTACAGGTTGAGGAACAGGTTGCGGCAACATCGGGTCACTCCCTTGTTGCGTTCTGCAAAAATCCCGTTGTAAATGCGCTGATTGAATACTACTACGGCATGGCACAGACACAAGGGACAGAATTTCAGGTGCGGCTCGATCTTCCCGATCAGATGCCGCTTACCGATGTGGAACTGTGTACGGTGCTGGGCAATCTTTTGGACAATGCCGTTGAGGCGTGCAGCCGCCAAAAGCAAGGGGTGCGCCGCGTTTTCATTGCAGGCGAAATCAGAGGCAATATGTACTTTTTGAAGATTGAAAACACTTACGACGGTCTGGCCTTGCAGGAAGGAAAAACATTCCTCTCCCGAAAGGGTACATCTGCTGATCATGGAATCGGGCTTTCCTCTGTCCGAAAAATCATTGAAAGCCATGGCGGTGATCTCGATCTTGTTCCCGGTGAGGAATCCTTTCTTGCTGGAATTACAATACAGATGTAAAAACTGTTTTTGAGGTGCATTCAGATAACATAGGCAAGACCGCCTGTGGCGCTTTCTTGAATTGAAAAAAGCCCGCTTTTCGCGAAACTTGGACATTGCATTTTCGTACATTTCTTCGAGGGAAACGCGCTGGTGGTTGTAATGAGTTGAATAGGCGAAGCCTATTTTTAATGTAACAGGAAATTCCGAAGAATTCCCTGTTACATTAAAAGGCACTGACGTGCTAAAGATGCGCACTCGCGCGAGGAGGTCGTAAGGCGAATCCACAATAACAGCGGTATAGGTGAAAGTATTTATTCCGACATAATTAAATCAATGAGTGAATCAATGTGAACTTGCATCACATTAAGGCATGGAACTGATAAATCAATTCCTTTGAAAATCAATGGGAGTTCTGTGCATCCAAGTATGATTGTGTCAACGTTCTCATCTTGAATGATTCGTTCTGCAATTGTTCGAAAGTTGTTTTGAGTATCAGATACAACTTTTCCAAGTTCCAGTTCTGTTTCAATTTTTCTACCAATATACTCTTTCTCTGCCGCATCTGGTGTAATGACTTCGATACCTTTAGATTCGAAAGATTGCTGAAAAAAGGTTCCGTTCATGGTTGGAAGAGTTCCTAACAGGCAAACTTTTCTGTATCTGTGTGCTTTGGCAAATTCACTTGCGGTATCTACCATACTAACAAGCGGTACAGGAGATACTTTCGATAATGCATCAAAAACAATATGTGTTGTGATTCCGGTTAGAGCAGCGTATTGTACTCCTGCTGCAGAAAGTTGATTGATACCGTTGAGAAGATAATCTGTCAACCCATCATAATCCTGATTTTTGCATAAATTGAGTACGTCAAATACATTAAGACTTTCTATGGTGATATTGGGAAAGAAATTTTGACCACTTTTTTTCTGTACGCCATATTCTATGCTGCGATAATATTCAATGGTGGATTCTGGCCCTATTCCACCAATTAATCCTAACTTTTTCATTAATTTTACCTCTGAGTTTACGGAATTCTGCAAATATGTTCGTCTTCATGAATGCCTTGTGCAAAGCTTCTAATGACTTTCCTGACGGAATAGCATGTAGATATTCCACGGTACATTTATAAGAGCATAGTCTGTTTTTTAAATTCCTGTCCGATCTTATTCTGTTCTTTCATGCATGCAATAAATTTCTCACGGGTCACATCTTGCGGGCGGTACTGCCATTCGGTGGAAGTGAGAATTCTATCTGCCATGAGATCAAATTCATCTTCAGTGATATCGATATCATCGAAGCATACCGGAAGACCGATACTGGCATTGAATTTCATGATCGTATCACGGAGAGCGTTCGCGCCTTCATAGGTGAGCAGGCAGAGAACACCGAGGGATACGACTTCGCCGTGCAGGTGTTCGTGACCATGACGCGTGATCGTGGAGCCGTTATAGACACAGTGCGCGAGGGAGGAATTGTAGTAATAATCCGGAATATGAGTCGTCATATTGGAAACGATACCGGTGGAGACGATGATATCCAAAGTGACCTGCATGAGGGCATCGCTGACTTTGTGCGCTTTTAAGGATGCGAGTGCCTCTTTTCCATAATCCAGGAGCGGTTGTGTGCAGACTTTACTGAGCTGGACACCCATTAACGGAGTATGGCTTAAGTGCTTGCCTTTGCTGGAAAAAACAGCCTCACATTCTTTGGAGAGTGCGTCGCCGATTCCGGCCCAGAGGAGGTCGTAAGGAGAATCCGCAATAACAGCGGTATTGATGAAGGTATGATCAGCAAGCTTCGGATAATAATATTCCCGGAAGGTGCCGTTGGCATTGTAGATGACACAGATGGCAGTCACGGCTGCGCAGTTGCTGGCAACAGTCGGGAAGGTAAATAGTGGTTTGTCAAGTTTGTTTGCTACATATTTTGCGGTGTCGCAGGCTCTTCCTCCACCGACACCAAAGATGATATCTGCGTTGCGGACAGCCGGATTCGCGATCAATGCATTGCCGTTCTCGTAGCTGGAATCACCGCCGTACCAGATGAAATCCGTGATCTCAAGATCGGAGCCCTTGATGCCTTCCAGGAGCGCATCTTTTGTTTTTTCCATGGCTGTTTTACCGCCGATCACGACTGCCTTTTTTCCATAGTTTCTTGCGACGTATGGAAGTTCCTTGTAACAATTTTCACCGATGGAATAATTAGGAAGATATACACTGTAACTCATTTGCTTCTGCCTTTCTTGTTGTGAGCTGACCAATATCCGGAATAAACAATATCTGTCAGATTGTGGGGGTAACTGTTAGAGGATAGAATAAACTGTCCAGAAGCGTTACGGTTGATAGTAAAGATTTGTCATCAAAATGGATAACATATCAATATTATAGGCGCTTGGAAAAATAATTCAAGATGTTCTTAAATTATGTCCTTTAAATTTTCCTGCCATTGCACATCACATTGTGCTACTGCAGAAAACCAATGCATGTATGATCATGATTATGCATGAGGAATAAGTTCACAATTAATTCACAAAAAATTAGCACTCACCTCTTGACAGTGCTAATAATATGTGTTATAGTACATGCAGAACAAAGGAAGAGAGAAAGAAATCAAAGGGATGCAAAAAGTCCTGGAGATTTTCAGAATCTCCCAGACAATAGATTTCAGATATTCTGATTGGAGGAATGATTTATGTATATGCCGAGTATTTTTGGAGAGAGTTTATTTGATGATATGTTCCCGTTTGATGACAGCTTCTTTACTTCTAAGAAGAATCCGCTGTATGGAAAGAATGCTTCGAGAGTTATGAAAACTGATATCAAGGAGAATGAAGGTTCCTACGAACTGGATATCGATCTTCCGGGATTCAAGAAAGATGAGATCACTGTAGAATTGAAGGATGGTTATCTGACCGTCAGCGCTGCTAAGGGTCTTGATAAGGATGAGGAAGATAAGAAAGGTCACTATATCCGTCAGGAGCGTTATTCCGGAGCAATGAGCAGAACCTTCTATGTTGGCGAAGATGTAAAGCAGGAAGATATCAAGGCTAAATTTGAAAATGGTATCTTAAGCCTGTCCGTTCCGAAACCGGTTGAGCAGAAGAAGGTTGAAACTTCTAAGCGTATTGCGATCGAAGGTTAAGGAAGCGCGGCAGACAGTGAAAGCTGCCTGCGGTGTATGACATCAATGAAAATAACCTGTAGCTGAAAAGGACCGTTGCCTTTGCAGAGAGATCTGTGGGGCAGCGGTCCTTTTTTTATGTAACAGGAAATTCATAGGAAGTTCCTGTTACATAAAAAGGCACTGACGTGCCCAAAATGCGCACTCGCGCGAAGATGTAGACTATCGCAAGCGCTCGCGCGAGGCGCGAGAATGTGCCAAGGCACATTCTTTTATATAAAAGGTACAGCTGCATATTATTGGTTTATGTATCCATTTATGATAGAATGGTAATAGATAAAAAGCTGGCATTTATGAGCGGCGTGAGCTATGGTGCTTTAAAAAGATTTGAATTGAGGAACGAAAAGTGTCAGGGAAGAGAAAAATAAACGGAGTTTTTATGATCCCGTTCGGACTTGTGGCGGGATTTGCAGACGGGCAGGAGATCCGGATCACGGAGCTTGCGGAACATGGATTTTGTTTTCGGACATTGGATGAGATCCGCGAAGTGAAGAACTTTCGGATCTGTTTTTATGATGGGTTCAACAGGATGAAGACTGGGAATCAGGAGAGGAAAAGCGCGGATCCGTATACGGAAGTTGAGATCCATTCGTTTGAGATGGAAGTGCGTGTGGAAGATGGACCGGGGATTCCGGTATATGAGTATTCGGTGTTTGTGGAGCAGGAGAAATACCGGGAATGCGCTGGAAAACTGATCCTTTGGTATGATAGATTTGTGCGGCTGAAGTTGGAGTGCGAGGACGGGGAACTTGCAATGGCGCTTACCGGGTATCCGGCAAAAAAGGATGAACAGTTTGCGGAGAATTTCATTGAACAGAAAAAAGAGTGGTTCGGTGAAGGAGAAGACAGGGTGAGGCTGGAAACGCGAATCGAAAATCAGTCAGGTATAAGGGAAAATTGCATCGCAGCAGGAGATTTTGAACTCAAAGAATACAAAGAACATAAAGAATACAAAGAACATAAAGAATACAAAGAATATAAAGAGCAGGAACGGAAGAATATCGAAGTTGCTGTGGAATTGGACCGTCCGGAGCTTTATGAGCGGTATTTATCCATGAAATTCCGCGATTTTATGGACTGGTACTGGAATGTGAATGGGGCTAAAGAGCTGGGAAAACGAATGCCGGTTCCAGAGCGGATTTATGTGGGAAATGCCTTCTGCCATCTGCTGTTTCCTGAAAAACGGCAGTTGTTTGAGATCTTTAAAAAGGCAGAGTCGGAAGGTCTGGCTGTGACAGTTACATTTTCATATCTGCGGGAATTTATGCTGAAACCGGTGGAAAAACTGTTGGATGAGCTGGAAGAGTGGTGCAGAAACCGGGAGACATTACTGGAGATCGCGGCAAACGACTGGGGTCTGCTGGAGCTTTTGAGAGAGCGGAAGGAATGGAAGGAAGAAAAAGAAGTTCTTGTGCCGTGTATGGGGACTCTGTTAAATAAAAGAAAAAAGGATCCGCGGATGGGATACAAGCAGGGGGAGACAGGATATTTTCGGGAGAACAGCCTGAATGCGGAATTTTACCGGACGTATCTGAGGAACACGTTCGGGATCCGGCGGTACGAGTGGGAGTCCTGCGGATACAGGCAGCAATTTCCGGAAGGAAAGAACAGCATCCACGTTCCGTTTTATCAGACGAATACCTCCCAGTATTGTACACTGTATGCTGCGTGTAAAAATGGAGAACGTGGAAAGCAGGAACTGCCGGAATCGTGTCCGGGATATTGCAGGGAGAAAGTCTTTCTGTATCCAAAGCATTTGAAGATGGTGGGGCGGTATAATTCGCTCTTTGCGCTGGATGAGAGTACAGTTTCCGGAATGGAGGATACGGAAGGTTGGAAAGAGAAAAGAATTGATAGAATTGTAGTAAATTTGCTGTAACTAATATGCAATTGAAAACAGCAGATGGTTAGAATTGTACTCGCGAAAAATCAAACGAAATGTGGCAGGTGCGAACTTTCAGAAGTTGAGAAGCTGAGTTTAAGGAGAAATACAATGAAGATCACGGCGGGACTTGGATCCATCGATGAATATGTGCGGTACGTCGAGGCCGGGGCAGATGAGTTTTTCTGCGGATACGTACCTTATGAATGGAATAAAAAATACGGGACGGTGCTGCCGCTAAACCGCCGCGAGGTTCTTGGCATCAACGTGCAGATCGGGGCGGAGAGTGAGCTGAGGATTCTGGCGGCGCTGGTGAGAAAATATGGGAAGCCGGTACATCTGACATTTAATTCGCTTTATTATACACCGGAGCAGTACCCGGAGATCACGGATGTCCTTCACCGGTGTACGGAGCTTGGATTTTCAAGCTTTATTATCGCGGATCCGGCGCTGCTGATCTACCTGAAAAATAATGGGATCCGCTGTGAGATCCATCTGAGTGGGGAGACGGCAGAGGTAAACAGCCGGATGATAGATGTATTTGACCGCTTGGATGTCAGTCGGCTTATCTTTCACAGGAAGAACAGCTTCGCAGACATGGAGTCGGTGATCCGGCATGAGAGGGAAAAGGGCAGCAGGGGCGTATATGAATTTGAGGCATTTGCACTGAACGAGCTCTGTCAGTTTTCGGGGGCGTTCTGCAATTCCCTGCACTGCGATGAGATGGGGCATCTGTGCCGGGTCCCGTATAAGATAGGAAAAGTTAAAGGAAAGAGAGAAAAAAAAGAAGAATATGAGGAAACAGAGAGGCTGATTTTACGGACGGAGAGCACAGTGAAAGATGCGAATGATGAGCATAGCACAGATAAAACGAAAGAAGATGATGAGGAACGGATGTATGATCCCGATGGCTATCTCTGCGGTGCGACAGGCTGTGGACTCTGCGCACTGTATCGGCTGCGAAAGGCCGGAATCACCCATTTGAAGCTTGTGGGGCGTGGAAATTATGTGGATTTTATGGAAAAGGATATCCGGAACCTGAAGACAGCTCTGGATATCCTTGAGCATGTGGATACGGAAGAGGAATATATCAGGGACATAAAACGAACATTGTTTCCGTATGGATGCAGCGGACTGTGTTATTATAGAGAAACGGAATCGGTTGCCGGGAAGACAATTTAAATACAGTGTGCAGGAACCGGGATTGGGAACCGTATTAACACTCGATGGCTACCTTGATCACACCGTCCATCTTATTTTCAAAGAGTGTGTATGCTTCTTCGATCCTGTCTAACGGGTATGTATGTGTGATAAGTGGTTCCGTATTCAGTCTGCCCTCTGCGATCAGCCGCAGTATTTCCTCACAATTGCAGCCGTCTACACCGCCGGTCTTGAACGTGAGGTTCTTGCCGTACATATCCGGCAGCGGCAGTGTCTGAGCCTTGTCATAAAGAGCAACGACCGTCACGACCGCATTTGGTCTTGCACATTCCCATGCAAGGCGAAACGTGGATTCGGCTCCTGCGACTTCAAGAACGACATCTGCTCCGCCATGGTCACTGTTGGCACGAACATAATCCACACAAGCTTCGGGTGATACGGTAAGGATTTCCGGATAGTGCTCATGGATAAAGCGGATACGGCCTTCGTCTTTTTCACAGACGATGATACGTTTCGGATTCTTCAGCATGACACAGAGCAGCGTACAGATGCCCGTAGGTCCGGCTCCGATGATCAATACCGTATCCTCCTCTTTGATCTCAGAAATACGAGCTGCCCAGAAACCGGTGGCAAGAACATCTCCGACCAGCAAAGCCTGACGGTCTGTAACATGATCCGGGATTTTATTTAACCCCTGATCTGCAAACGGTACGCGAACATATTCTGCCTGTCCGCCATCGATCCGGCATCCGAGAGCCCAGCCGCCATTCTGATCGGTGCAGTTGTTTACATAACCATGCCTGCAGAAAAAACATTCCCCGCAGAAGGTTTCCACGTTTACCGTGACTCTGTCACCGGGCTTCACATTCGTTATGGCGCTGCCGATATCTTCAACAATACCGACCATTTCATGTCCGACGGTTATACCCGGCACAGCGCGGGGGACGCTTCCGTGTTTAATGTGCAGGTCACTTGAGCAGATGCTGGCGAGCGTTACCTTTACAATGGCATCCCGTTCATCCATAAGAACCGGCTTCGGTTTTTCCATTAATTCAAATTTTCCTTTGGAAACATAAGTATATGTCTGCATTTTTATCCATCACTTTCTTCTTTATTTATTGATTCTTTTATCTCGGTCGAGAAGACGCCCGCATTTTTTAGTGGTGAGTAACAGCAAATTTGTCTCGGTGGGAGTCAGGTCTCCGACTTGAATCATATCTTTTGGGGGCCCAGGGTCAAAAGCATTCCTCCGGGCAAGCCTGCGTCGGACTTCGGACCGCATGATCTTAGTATTATATTATAGCACTTATCTGTGCGAATAGATACAAAATTCCCTTTCCGGATCCGGAAAGGGAATAGATTAGATGTTGCTCCTCTCTGCAATGAAATGCAGTGTGAAGGATATCTCTAATATAAAGAAGTGATGATGTTTACACATTGATCGATTCCAAGCACACCGCTGTTGAGTGTCAGATGATAATTCTGTGCATATCCCCATTTCATGTCGGTATAGAACCGATGATATGCGGCACGGCGTTTATCCTTATCGCGCAGACGCTCCTCCGGGGACTGTTCCCGTTCTCCATAAACCTCGACGATGCGGCGGGCACGGAAATCCATATCCGCATGGATAAAGACTTTCAGGCAGTCGGCCTTATCCTGTAAAATGTAATCAGCGCAGCGTCCAACAATTACGCAGGGGCTTTTTTCTGCAAGCTCCGTGATGACCTTATATTGATGCTCCCACAGAATATCTTCATTCGTGGGGCCGAACAGGCGGTTTGAAAATGCAGATGTGAGGAAGCTGCCGGGGGCGTATTCACCGGCTTTCTTTACATAGTCCGGTGTAAAACCGGTCTCTTTTACCATTTCCTGAATGATCTCTGCATCATAGCCGGGGATTCCCAGCTGTTCTGCCACTTTTTTTCCGATGGTACGTCCACCGCTGCCAAATTCACGGCTGATCGTAATCACTCTGTTTTTCATACGTTATGCTCCTTTCACATTTAATTCATGATATGTTTTTATGATAATCACTGCCGAGATGATAAAGGTCAAAATATCTGAAACGGGCATGGAATACAGGACACCGTCCAGACCAAAGAAAACCGGAAGGAGCAATGCGAAGCCGACACCGAATACTACCTCACGGAACATGGAAAGCATGGTAGATGCCAATGCCTTGCCCACGGCCTGTAAAAAGATGAAGCATGCCTTGTTGACACACGCTAAGATCATCATGCAAAGATAGGTACGGAATGCCTTAACAGCAAAATCGGTATAGTAGCTGCTCTCATTGGAAGCACCGAAAATAGCGATAAGCTGACGAGGAAGTCCTTCCGCCAGTATGAGTGCAACTGCACCTACCACCGCCTCGGAAATGAGCAGCCGGGTGAACAGCTCCCGCACACGCATGGCCTTTTCTGCACCAATGTTGTAGCCGACGATCGGAATACAGCCGGCAGCCATGCCGACGACGATCGAGATGACGATCTGGAAAAACTTCATTACGATCCCGACGACTGCCATGGGGATCTGTGCGTACTGCTCCTGTGAGAACACAACGTCCAATGCACCGTATTTACGGAGCATATTGTTGATCGCTGCCATTGCGGCCACAAGGCTGATCTGGGAGAGGAAGCTGGTGATACCAAGTGTCAGCATCCGTCCGAATATATTTGGAGAAAGTGCATAGTCACCGGCTTCCGGTTTGATGATCCGCATGTGCAGCAGATACCAGACGGCGAGAATTGCCGTTACCACCTGACCGATCACTGTGGCTATGGCTGCACCCATCATGCCCCATTGAAGGCCGAAAATGAAGATCGGATCAAGAATGATGTTGATAACAGCGCCTGCCAGTGTGGAAATCATGGCAAATTTCGGGTTCCCGTCTGCACGGATAATGGGATTCATAGCCTGACCGAACATATAAAACGGAATCCCCAGAGTAATATAGAAGAAATATTCCTGTGAATGCCGGTAGGTTTCCTCATTGACCGTACCGCCAAACATGGCGATGATGCTGTTTGCAAAGATCAGATACACAGCAGTCAGGATAAGACTTCCGATAATGATCAAAACCACCGCATTGCCGACACTGCGCTTTGCCCGGGCTGTTTCATTCCGGCCAAGCGCCATGCTGACAAAGGCACAGCAGCCGTCACCGACCATAACCGCGATAGCCAGCGCAACAACCGTCAGTGGAAAAACAACGGTATTAGCTGCGTTTCCGTAAGAGCCGAGATAGCTGGCGTTTGCAATAAAGATCTGATCAACAATATTGTACAATGCACCTACTAACAGTGAGATGATACAGGGAACTGCATACTGACGCATCAGCTTATCAATACGCTCTGTTCCCAAAAACTGATTTCCAATTTCCATAATGATCTCCTTTTTCTAAAAAAATAAGAAATGCGTAAGCTCCTTTAAATCCGGACTTACGCATTTCTGCAACACGATCTGTCTATAAAATTGTTCTTTATCGTTCATTTCCCACCTTCTTTCAATTTAAACGGAAATAAAAAAAGTGTGGCGCTTCTGCAACTGGATTTACGCAGAAACGCCACACGATGTAACATTATTATAGCAAAAACTGGAAAAAATGTAAAGTGGTGGATT
Source organism: Clostridium sp. AM30-24 (assembly GCF_003480435.1). Lineage (GTDB taxonomy): Bacteria > Bacillota > Clostridia > Lachnospirales > Lachnospiraceae > Pilosibacter. The sequence continues at coordinate 25,643 of NZ_QUJB01000017.1, forward strand.
CGGATGAACATAATATACAAAACTTGATTATAATACAATATATAATGATACATATTGACAAATGGTTATAATATGATATATAATGAATTTCAGATGAGAGATGTGAATTTTGAAATAGATTTTGAAGGCGAAAGGGAGGGGAAACATGAATCTGGAATTGTACTTGGAGCAGATGAAAGAGCTGGTCAACATTGACAGCGGCTCTGGAAATGTAGCCGGAATCAACCGGGTGGCAGATAAATTGGCTGGCTGGTATCAGGAGATCGGCTGGAACGTAGAACGAATTCCTGCCGATGGAGGTCGTCAGGTCCTTCTTATTACAAATCATGTATCCGAACATTATGATGCGATGTATATCGGTCATATGGATACGGTATTTCCGGACGGGACGGCAGAGAAAAGACCATTTCGGATCGAAGGAGAAAATTACTACGGTCCGGGTGTTGGTGATATGAAAAACGGTGATCTTGCAATGTTTCATATCGCGGCAAATTTACCGGAAACTGAGAAGAAATGCCTGAATATCGCAATGGTCTATAATCCGGATGAAGAGATCGGGTCGATCTACTCAAAAGAGATCACAGATCGAATCGGATGTCAGGCAGATCACATTTTTGTCATGGAATCTGCTGGAAAAAATGGAACCCGCCATTGCTTTGCGAGAAAAGGTTCCCTGACGTATGATATTGAGTTTCAAGGTCAGGCGGCCCATGCGGGATTTATGTTTGAAGTAGAAAATGCGTCTGCGGTTCTTGAGATGGGACATTACATTGTAGAATTAATGAGTCTGGCGGACAGAGAAAAAGATACGACGGTAAATGTCGGGATCGCAAATGGCGGTACAGCCAGAAATGTAGTTGCAGATCATGCAAAAATCAGTGTTGAAATGAGATTCAGGGATGACAGCGAAAGAATCCGCTTGAAAGAATATGTAAATAAAATAACAGAAGGACAACCGTTTGTTCCCGGAGTAAAAACAACGATCACAATGCAGAAGGAAACTCCGCCGTTTATAAAAACAGAGGAAGCGAAAAAGTATATCGAACGGGTCAGAAAAATTGCTGAAGAACATGGGATTCCATTTGAGGAAAAAGACCGCGGAGGACTCTCTGACGCGAACCATCTTTCCAGATGTGGAAAAGCGATCGTTATGGATGGAATGGGACCGCATGGAGCGAATGATCATAGTGAGAAAGAGTACGGATATATCGGATCCGTTGAACCATGTGTAAAGCTCCATCTGGCAATTCTAAACGATATGTTAAATAAACAATAAGCCGAAGGGAGAGAATCTGATTGATAAAATATGTTATAAAAAGACTTTTTTATGCAATACCGGTGTTTCTTGGAATTACATTTACGGTGTATTTGCTGATCAATCTTGCTCCCGGAGGACCGCTTTCAATTTTGGCTGCATCCGGAGAAATGTCACTCAGCGATCTGGAGGCGTTGAAAGCTTCACTGGGACTTGATAAGCCGGTTCTTGTTCGGTATTTTCTGTGGCTGGCAGACCTGCTGCATGGAAATCTTGGAACATCATACCGTACCTCTCAGGCTGTCAGCATGATGATCGGACAGCGTATCATCCCATCATTACTGCTCACGGGAACCGGTATTATTGGTGCAATCATCATAGGAATTCCGCTTGGAGTGGTTTCTGCCTGTAAACCGAACTCGATATGGGATCATATCAGTACATTTGTTGCTTTTATCGGAGCATCGGTGCCAAACTTCTTTTTAAGTCTTCTTCTGATCTATGTATTGGCTGTAAAAATGAAATTGTTCCCGACGAGCGGCATGTATTCGGCAGGAACTGGTGGTGATTGGAAGGATCTTCTCTATCATTTGGCACTTCCGGCGTTCGTGTGTGGAATCCAGCCAATCGGAAATTATATCAAACAGACAAAATCGAGTGTTCTTGAGGTTTTGAATGAGGAGTACATAAAAACAGCAAGATCAAAAGGACTTAGAAATGTCGTCATTGTGATCAAACATGCATTTCGCAATTCACTGATTCCGATCGTTACAACCCTAAGCCTTTCCGTCCCGTTTCTGATCGGAGGTGCTGTTGTGACAGAACAGATATTTGCCTGGCCGGGGATCGGAAGCCTGATGATCACTGCGATCACAAGTCGTGATTATCCGGTGATCATGGGAGTCGCTGTTTTGATCTGTGTCGTTGTTCTCGTTGTAAATCTGATTCTGGATCTGATCTATGCTGCGTTGGATCCGCGAATTAAATTTAAATAGGAGGGCATCAGGGCATGAAAAAAATATTAAGTAATCAAGCAGTAAAAAAATTTATGCATAACCGGAAAGCTGTTTTAGGCCTTATCATTGTCTGCTTTCTTGTTTTGGCAGTCATCCTGATCCCGATATTCATGAAGCTCGACCCATATACGACTGACCGGGCGGTAGGATTTAACAAAGCCCCATGTTCCGGTCACCCTCTGGGCACGGATGATGTGGGAAGAGATCTGTTCGCAAGGCTTTTATATGGAGGAAGAATCTCACTGTTTGTCGGAATCATGTCTACGATCATTTCAGTTTTGATCGGAATTCCGTTAGGACTGATCGCCGGTTATTTCAGAGGAATTGCAGAAACTGTCATCATGCGTGTCGCAGATGCATTTATGTCATTCCCGACGATGGTCCTGATCCTTGTTCTCGTTGCGGTGTTCGGACCGTCGATCCTTACGGTCACGGTGGTGATCGGAGTATTGGGCTGGACTGCAATCGCAAAGCTGATTTACGGAAATGTGTTATCGATCCGGGAACGTGAATATATTCAGGCAACAAAAGCGATTGGAATGAGTACTCCAAAGATTCTGCTTTCAGAGGTACTGCCAAATGCGATCCCTCCGGTATGGGCAAATATTTCATTCCGGGTAGCAGGCGCAATTTTAACAGAATCCTCGTTAAGCTTTCTCGGAATGGGTGTCCAGACACCACAGGCATCCTGGGGAAATATCATATTTGCAGCGCAGAATCTTCTTGTATTGACGGCACGTCCGTGGGTGTGGTTCCCACCGGGAATCTGCATCATTCTCGTTGTTGTAGGATTTAATTTTATCGGAGAAGGTGTACGAGATGCCCTTGATCCAAAAACAAAATAGGGCAGTATATATCAAAAAATTTAAAGGAGGATCATTATGAGATCAAGTAAAAAAATTGCAGCATGGATGCTTGCGGCAGCCATGGCAACAGGACTTCTCGCCGGATGCGGAGGCAGCTCGGGAAATGAGACGACAGCGGCTGCATCTGCAGCGGAAGGAACAACAGCAGCGTCAACGGCGACGGATAAGACGGGAGATTATTCCGATAAGGTCATTACATACGGTTTGACAACTGCATGGGATACCGTTAATCCTTACGGATCTACCTCCGGATCGATCTATCAGAATCTGGTCTGCGACAAGCTGTATGACCGCCTTGCATTTATTGAGGAAGCAGGTTCCGGAGTATCACCGAGAGCGGCTAAATCATGGGAATCTGCTGATGATGGAAAAGCTGCAATCTTTCACTTAGATGAAAATGCAAAATGGCATGATGGTCAGCCGGTAACCGCAAAGGATTGGGTATTTACCGCACAGCTGATCACAAATCCGAAGTTTGATTACGGACTCAGAAGTGAGTTCAACACATGGGCAGGAACCGATGATAATGGTCTTGAAACGGCTGAAAAATCCGTCGGAGTTGAGGCTGTGGATGACTATACATTGAAGATTTCTTTTAAGAATGTTACTCCGGTCGAGGATTGGCTGATCCTTCATAACAAGTATTTCTATGTACTTCCGGAACATCTTCTTGGTGATATCGCACCTGAAAAAATGAAAGATGATGAGTTCTGGAAAGCACCGATCGGTTCCGGTCCCTGCACCTTTATCTCTGAGCTTTCCGGAAGCCAGCTGGAGCTGGGATCTTTTGCGGATTATCAGCTTGGTGCGCCGCAGTTTGGCAAACTGATTCTGAAAGTGATCGCTTCCACGAATACGATCACATCCATTGCAGCAGGAGAGATGGATGGATTTTATCAGCAGCCAACGACTGATGATGCACTTGCGGCAAAGGATATGGGACTTACGGTGACAGAATCAAGTGAACCGACCTTTGTAGGCGTATTCCTGATCAATAACCAGAATGTATCAGATAAGCGTATTCGTCAGGCAATGAGCTATGCAATTGATAAAGATCTTCTGATAGAACAGAATCTGCAGGGAAAAGGCATTGCACCGGCAACCTGCGTGATCCCGGGATCGGAATATGATTGCGGACTCACCTGGTCCAGAGATGTAGATAAGGCGAAAGAGCTTCTTGCAGAGGCCGGATGGGATTCATCAAGAAAACTTAAAATGGCAGTAACTTCCGCAAGAGAGAGTATGGCAGCGATCATTCAGCAGAATCTTGCAGAGGCGGGAATTACGATCGATGTTCAGACAGTTGAGCTTGCAACGATGTTCTCAGGACTTCAGGATGGCACTTATGATCTTGGAATTTGCGGCTCAACAGCAATGTCCTATCCGCTCTGGATGTCCGGATATTATGACAATAAGAATGCGACATACTGCCAGATCACAGATACCGCATACGCAGAGCTTCAGGATAAGATCGCTGCTGAAACAGACGAAGCAAAGAAAAAAGAACTGGTAAACGAATATCAGCAGCTTCTTTGGGATGAGATGCCGTTAGTAATGCTCTATAACGGATATACTTTCGGAGTTCAGTCGGAGAGATTCCAGGGATATAACGCATTTGAAGGCGGAGTCAATAACCAGGCTGTCTGGAAATGGTCTGTAAAAGAATGATCAGAAACCGGTGACGGGTTTGTCACAAATTTAGAAGGATGATGACAGGAGGGGAGCAGATGGATGAACATTTGCTGGAAGTAAAAAATCTGAAGGTTTCCTTTAAAATTGGAAAAAAGAAGCTGACAGCAGTTGATGATGTTACTTTTTCACTGGACCGGGGAAAGGTGATCGGGATTGTTGGAGAGTCGGGATGTGGAAAAAGCGTCACGGCCACTTCGATCATGCGTCTGGTATCCCCTTCTGTCTGCGAGATCGATGAGAACAGTCAGATCCTGTTTGAAGGGGAAGATCTGTCAAAGGCATCAGAAACCAGAATGCGCAAGGTGCGGGGAAATGAGATCTCCATGATCTTTCAGGAACCGATGTCGTCTCTAAATCCAGTATACAGGATCGGAGATCAGATGTTAGAGATGATCAGGACCCATCATCGTGAGATACCGAAAAAGGAAGCATTAAAACAGTGTATTGAAATGCTTTCCAGAGTGGGGATTCCTTCTCCGGAGCAGCGGATCAGGGAATTTCCACATCAGATGTCCGGTGGTATGAGACAGAGGGTAATGATCGCAATGGCATTGCTTTGCCAGCCAAAGCTTTTGATAGCAGATGAACCGACAACGGCCTTGGATGTGACGATTCAGGCCCAGATCCTCAGAATTTTAAAGAAGCTTGCGGAGGAGTCAGAAACATCGGTGATTTTGATCACACATGATATGGGTGTGGTGGCAGAAATGGCAGATCATGTCATGGTCATGTATGCTGGAAAATCAGTGGAATATGGAACCGCAGAAGATATCTTTGATCATCCGATGCATCCATATACGGTGGGATTGCTGAAATCAATTCCAAAGCTTGGAAGTGGTCAGGAAGATCATCTGTTTACGATCGAGGGAACGGTTCCGGGACTGGATGAGATGCCGGCCGGCTGCAGATTTTCTACGCGATGTCCATATGCAACGGAACAGTGCAAAAAAGAAGATCCGGGAATGCAGGGAGAAGCAGGACATTTTGTACGATGCTTCCGGTCTATGGATCCCGAAATACAGGACAGCAGGGAGGTGGAATAATGGAGGCCCCTTTATTGGAAATCCGGGATGTAAAAAAATATTTTCCGGTAAAAAAGGTACATGGAAAGGAAATTACAGTAAAAGCGGTGGATTCCATTAACCTGAAGATCAATCAGGGAGAAATCGTAGGCCTTGTAGGCGAATCGGGCTGTGGGAAATCAACGTTAGGAAAGTCCATATTAAAGCTTCATGAGATAACCGGAGGACAGATCCTGTTCCATGGAGAAGATATTACAAATTATAACGAACGCCAGATGCGTCCGCTTAGAGAAAAAATTCAGATTATTTTTCAGGATCCGTATGCGTCCTTAAATCCAAAGAAAAAAATTGTTCAATCCGTTATGGCACCGTTGGATGTGGCGGGAAAATATACGAAAGAAGAAAAACTGGAAAAGGTCAGGAAGATCCTCCGGGAGGTCGGTCTCAGTGAAAAGTATCTTGAAAAATATCCGCATGAAATGTCCGGTGGACAGAGACAGAGAGTCGTGATCGCAAGAGCCCTGATCAACGATCCGGAGCTTGTCATTTGTGATGAGCCGGTATCAGCGCTGGATGTGTCAGTTCGATCACAGGTGCTGAATCTGTTAAAGGACCTTCATAAGGAAAGAAATCTAACGTACATTTTTATTTCTCATGACTTGAGCGTGGTGGAGTATCTTTGCGACAAGGTAGCGGTCATGTATTTGGGGCGCATCATGGAATATGCAGGAAAGAGGGAGCTCTATGGGAAACCTCTTCACCCGTATACAAAAGCATTGCTGTCAGCAATTCCGGTTCCGGATATCCACGCGAAGCGGGATGAGGTGATCCTTCAGGGAGAATTGCCGAGTCCGTTAAATCCGCCGGCAGGCTGTCTGTTCAGTACAAGATGTCCGATGGCGACAGAGAAATGCAGACAAAGCCGTCCGGAATTAACAGAGATCACGGGAGACGATGGAACAAAGAGAAGTGTTGCCTGTTTTTTATATCAGTAAACATTGTAAAAATATAACATGCGAAAAATGCGCAGAGGAGGAATTCAACGATGGAAGTAAAACAGATTATTGCGGAAATTAAGGAAAAGATGGATCAGAGAGGTGGATTAAAGCATATGTATTTTGTTGCCTGCGGTGGATCAAAGGCAGCTATTTTCCCGGGACTCTATCTGATCCAGTCGGAAGCAAAAAATTTCAGTGCGACAACCTATACCAGCAATGAGTTCGTACATGCGACCCCGAAAGAATTAGATGAGAGATGTATCGCAGTCATCTGTTCTCTTAAGGCTACACCGGAGACTGTAAAAGCTGTCGAAACAGCAAATGCAGCGGGAGCAATCACGATTGCCATGACGGGAAATATGCAGACCGGTATGGCAAAGGTCGGTCAGTATGTTGTGACATATTCAAACGGAGATCATCAGGATTACAGCGACTCCAATCAGGCGAATGCGCTCCGCATCGGCTTTGAGGTTCTCCATCAGTTTGAAAACTGGGATAAATATGACAAAGCAATGGAAGCGTATCAGTATATTGATGAGATCGTTTCAGAGGGAAAGAAAAATTGTCTTCCGGTTGCACAGGCATGGGCAGAAAAAGTCGAACATGAGCCGGTCTTCTATGTCCTTGCATCCGGTCCGAACTATGGAGTTGCTTATTCCATGTGCTGCTGTCACTTTATGGAGATGCAGTGGAGACATGCGGTATGCCTGCACACAGGTGAGTACTTCCATGGACCGTTTGAGACAACCGATAAGAAGCTCCCGATGATCCTGTTAATGAGTGAGGGACGTACAAGAGTGCTCGATGAGAGATGCCTGAAGTTCCTGAATACATATGCTGAGAACTTTATTATCATTGATTTTGAAAAGCTGAATGGAGGAAAAATCGATCCTTCGGTTGCAGAATTCTTCAATCCGGTTGTCATGATCCCGATTGAGCGGTATTATGTATCTCAGCTGGCAGAAAAAACAGGTCATTCAATGGATGAAAGAAGATATATGTGGAAGGTTGAGTATTAATGATAAAGGTAATTGGCATCGGAGATAATGTATGTGATCAGTATTATCCTGCAAAGATCATGTATCCGGGTGGTCAGGCTATGAACTTTTCTGTATATGCAAAAATGCTGGGGGCGCAGTCTGCGTACCTCGGCGTTTTTGGAAATGACAGAGTGGCAGAACACATTATTTCTGTTCTTGATGAGATCGGGGTCGATCATTCCAGATGCAGGCAATATGCCGGCGAGAATGGATACGCAAAAGTCCGGCTTGAAAATGGTGACAGACAGTTTATCATGAGCAACCGCGGAGGGATCGTAAATGAGCATCCGTTGGATCTAAAGACGGAGGATATTTCCTATATCAGGGAATTTTCCCTTGTTCATACCAGTAATAATGGTCACTTTGATTCACAGTTAAAAAAAGTAAGAGAAATTGGAATTCCGGTTTCTTATGATTTTTCCGGTCACTGGAATGAGGAATATTATTTAAAAGAGATCGCGCCGGTTATTGATTATGCATTTTTCTCCTGTGGAGAAATTGATGAGGAGACCGCAAAGGCAGCATGTAAGCGCTTTGTATCGGAAGGCTGTAAAATTGCAGTAGCAACCATGGGAAAACGCGGATCCCTCGCTTTTGACGGAAAGAAGTATTACAGACAGATCCCAAAGACTGTTGATGCAATCGATACATTGGGAGCCGGAGATTCATTTACAACTGCCTTTTTACTCTCGCTTTTAGATGGAAAAGGAATCGAGACAGCAATGGAAAAAGGAGCCGAATTTGCAGCAAAGACATGTATGGTGAGAGGCGCTTTTGGATATGGCATTCCGTTTGAGGATCCGGAGCCTGGTGACTGCCTGTAAAAATCTGTGGATCGAACGGGGAACCTGCTCTGGAAAGAAAATTGTCCTTGCTATTTGTCTGAGCTGTTATTAAAATAGTATTGAAAAGAATTTAGACAGTGGGGGAAAATGAATGTTAAAGCAGGATGCGATGACTCCGTTATATGTTCAGCTTATGGATACAGTGGAAAAGGATATCAAAAGCGGAAGATATAAACCGGGAGATAAGATCATGACGGAATCAGAGATGGCAAAGACATATGGTGTCAGTCTGATCACCGTGAGAAAAGCAATCGGTTCCCTCATGGAAAAAGGACTTGTTGTTCGGAAACAGGGAAAGGGAACCTTCGTAACAAAGCCAAAGTTTTCCAGAAATATCAAACGTCTTCAGAGCTTCAGCGAGATGTGTGAGCAGATGGGAGTCGTGCCGGGGGCACATATGCTGGAAAATAAGATTGTGGATGCAGATGAAAAGATTGCGGCAAGGCTTGGAATTGAGACGGGCAGTAAAGTGATCTTTATATCACGTCTGAGATTCGCGGATTCAGAACCGGTTGTAATTGAAAAAAACTATTTTCCGTTAAAATATGCGTTCCTGTTAGAAGCTCAGTTTGAGGATAATTCCCTTTTTGATTATTTAAAAGAGAAAGCAGGAATGCAGGTTACAAGCTCGGAAAAACTGATTGAGCTTTGCAGAGCAACACAGGAGGAAGCAAAATTACTCGAAGTCCGAAAGGGCGATTATCTGATGTTCGTTAGAAGTACAGCATACGATCAGGAGAATGAGCCATTGTATGCGGGAATTCAGATCATAAATGGGGATCGATTCTCTCTGTATGTATATGAGACAAATGGGGAGCATTGACCATTCAGGAAAAGACTGCTGTTTTCACAGAGCGATTTGTGGAAACAGTGGTCTTTTTTAATGAAAATTTTGATGGGACTTTGGGCTGTTAAAAGATAGTACGAGCAATTGATATGTGTCTGCAGGCAAATGGAGATTGCAGAGGTCATAGTGAGAATAGATCGTGTTACATTTTTATTGATTTGTTTGTTGACTGATGGTAAAATAATAATAGATAATATATTATATATTTTGAATATAATCATATGATAATAGATAAAATATTATCTAATAAAAGTATAAAAAACGGAATCGAAAGTGGGAAAGATTATGGAAGGTTTTATATGGGAGACAGCGGAAGAACTGGATCTGAAGCTGGCGCAGAGGGTCCGCAATATTAGAAAACGGCGTTCAATCTCGCAGGAGAAGCTGGCGTCGATGAGCGGTGTGAGTTATGGTTCTGTTAAAAGATTCGAGTCTACCGGTCAGATATCCTTGTTGTCTCTGACGAAAATCGCAATGGCATTGGATATTGCGGATGAACTCAGGAATATTTTTTCGCAGGTACCATACAGAGACATAAAGGAGGTCATAAATGAAACAAGATAATGCGCTGCAGGTGTATTATGATGAAAAACTTGTGGGGACATTGGCCATGACAGCAAATCGAAAAGCAGCATTTCAGTACACCGATGAATGGCTGGAACATGGATTTTCGATCAGCCCATTCTCGCTGCCATTAAAAAAGCAGGTGTTTGTGCCCACAAAGGATTATTTTGGCGGCCTTTATGGCGTGTTTGCGGACAGTCTTCCGGATAATTGGGGAAGATTGCTGCTAAATCGTCTGCTCCGTGAGCATAAACAGGATCCGGATAAACTGACGGTTTTAGACCGACTGGCAATCGTTGGAAAATCAGGAATGGGTGCGTTGACGTATTATCCGGAAAGAAAATTTCCAGAGCAGCGGGATAATCCTGACCTGGATGAACTGGCGCGGGAGTGTCAGAAAATATTGAACACAGAATATACAGACAAACTTGACGAATTGTACCGGCTTGGAGGAACGAGCGGAGGAGCAAGGCCGAAGATCATGACTTCAATCGGAAATGAAGAGTGGATCATAAAATAATGAGGTGTGATAGCGATAGCGGCAAAAAGCTAATAAAATCAATGGTTTTGCGGACAGCGGATAGACAGGGAATGTGTTAAAAACTGAATACGCACACAAACGGCGTTACCTTAACCCCTTTGGGGGAGAAAGTAACGCCGTTTTTTTATGCCCGCAGGAAAGGAGGTGCAGCCGGAATGTATTTCACAAAGGGCAAGCAGCGGGCGTTTGAATTGCTCATGCAGCAGAAGCCGGGATTTGACCGCTATCAATCCGGTTGTGCCGGAGATGATGAAGATTGCGGCACTTGCCGTTTCTACCGCCCCGGGTGGAAATATGAGTTTTGCGTTTTCAAAGAGTGTCCCTATTGCCCCGGCAAAAGGACGCGGAAAACGCACGCCAGCATGGACAAATAGACGGGCAAAAGCCCTTGTGCCATGCGGCTTTGCAGACGCGAAAACGGCAAAGGGCATATTGCAATACCAAAACAGCCGAAAACGGCTTTCTAATTGTCCACGCATACCAAGAGAGGAAGTGAGGAAATATGGCAGTTTTCAGAGTGGAGCGAAATACGGGATATACCGTTATGAGCAACCACCACTTGCGAAACAAGGAATTGTCCTTAAAGGCAAAGGGCTTGTTGTCGCAAATGCTTTCGCTGCCCGAAGATTGGGATTATACCCTTGCGGGCTTATCCCATATCAACCGGGAGAAGATCGACGCAATCCGCGAAGCGGTCAAAGAACTTGAAAAAGCCGGATATATCGTCCGCAGCCGGGAACGCGACGAGAAAGGACGTTTGCGCGGTGCGGATTATGTCATATACGAGCAGCCGCAGCCCAAAGAGCCGGAAGCAGCTACCAGCAGCGAACAGCCGCCTACATCGGATTTACCTACATTGGAAAATCCAACATTGGATAATCCAACGTTGGAAAAACCTACGTTGGAAAAACCTACGTTGGAAAATCCAACGCAATTAAATAAAGATATATCAAGTAAAGAACAATCAATTACTGATTTATCAAGTACCCATTCCATTCCTTTCCATTCCCTAAATCCCTTGCCTTATGAGCAGGACGAAGCGGCTACGCCGCCGGAAAGGAAAAGAACGGAAGCGAAAACAAACAGCGCAATAGAGATTTATCGGGAAATCATCAAAGACAACATCGACTATGACATTCTCATTCAAGACCCCAAAATGGATAAAGACCGTTTGGACGAGATTGTAGAAATCATGCTGGAAACCGTCTGCACAGCCCGAAAGACAATCCGTATCGCCGGGGACGACTACCCCGCCGAACTTGTCAAATCAAAGTTTATGAAGCTGAATAGCAGCCACGTTGAGTTTGTTTTGGACTGCATGAGGGAGAACACAACCAAAATCCGCAACATCAAGCAGTATCTAAAAGCGGTGCTGTTCAACGCACCGAGTACCATTGACAGCTACTATACCGCCCTTGTCAATCACGACTTTTACGGCAGCAAATGAGCATAGCCGCAGTTTACCGGGAAAGGAGTTGATACCTTGCAGGAGGAAGTAACCCAAAAAACGATTGCCCTATCCGTCAATGTGGGAAAAGGCGCGGCAAGGCTTACCGAACAGGCGTTGCAGAAAGCAATCAAGAAGTATTTGGAGCAGAAAAGCAAAGCCCCGCATGGGAAACAGACCATGCGGCAGCTTATGAAGCAAAATGCGGGTGTTTCCAACATCGAGATCACCGACAGCAATATCAAAGCCTTTGAGAGTACCGCGAAGAAGTACAACATAGATTTTTCGCTGAAAAAGGTTAAGGGCGAACAGACCCGTTACCTTGTGTTTTTCAAAGGCAGGGACGCGGACGTTATGACCGCAGCGTTTCAAGAGTTTTCCGCAAAGAAGCTGAACAGGGATAAAAAGCCCTCTATCCGCAAAGCCCTTGCCGCAGCAAAGGACAAGGCGAAGCAGCTTAACGCCGCCCGCGACAAGGTAAAGAAAATAGACAGGGGGCGCGAGATATGAAGCAGATGAACTACAAAAAGTTGATAATCCCGAATATCCCCTATGTGTTCTTTGTCTATCTCTTTGATAAGGTGGGACAGGCGGTGCGGCTTGCCCCCGGCGCGGATATTTCCGAAAAGATACTCAATATCACACAGGGATTTTCCGAAGCGTTTTCAAATGCCTTGCCGAGCGTTCACCCGTTGGATTTGCTTATCGGCATTGTCGGCGCGGTGGTTATCCGTCTGATTGTCTATGTCAAAGGGAAAAACGCAAAGAAATACCGCAAGGGCGCAGAATACGGCAGCGCACGTTGGGGCAACGCCGAAGATATAAAGCCCTACATCGACCCGGATTTTCAGAACAACATCATTTTGACGCAGACCGAACGCCTTACCATGAACAGCCGCCCGAAGCAGCCGAAATATGCGAGAAATAAAAACGTCGTGGTGATCGGCGGCAGCGGCAGCGGCAAGACAAGGTTTTTCGTAAAGCCTAATTTAATGCAGCTTCATTCTTCCTACGTCTTGACCGACCCAAAAGGGTTAATCTGTTAAGGACAGAAGAAATAAAGCCGCAGAAAGTGAGGTGCAGAGCATGAGGACAGCAACACAGACTATGAAATTCACAGCCTTGTATGAGCGTTTAAGCCGAGATGATGAACTCATAGGCGAGAGCAACAGTATCAAAAATCAGAAACAGCTTCTTGAAAGCTACGCTCATAAAAACGGCTATTCCCCTATCCGGCACTTCACAGATGACGGAGTAAGCGGAACAACTTTCGAGCGTGAGGGCTTCCAAGCCATGATTGCAGAGGTTGAAGCCGGAAATGTGAGCGCAGTTATTGTAAAGGACATGAGCCGCTTTGGGCGTGATTATCTGAAAGTCGGTTTTTATACCGAAGTCATGTTCAAAGAAAAGGGCGTGCGGTTTATCGCTATCAACAACGGCATAGACAGCGCAAACCAACAGGACAGTGATTTTACCCCGTTCCTCAACATTATGAACGAGTGGTATGCAAGGGACGCAAGCCGCAAGATACAGGCAGTTTTCAAATCCCGTATGCAGGACGGCAAGCGTGTTTCCCCAAGCGTTCCCTACGGCTATTTGAGAAGCCCCGAAGATAAACAGAAACTAATTATTGACGAAGAACCTGCCACCGTTGTGCGCCGGATTTATCAAATGGTAATCGAGGGGAAAGGCGTTACCGCCATAGCCGACATTCTAACCGCTGAAAAGGTGCTGATACCGTCAGCTTACGCAAAAATCCATTGCCCCGAAAATGACCACAGCAAGGGCTTTACAAATCCTTATCTCTGGTCTGCTACCGCCGTTTCCTATATCCTTGAAAAGCAGGAATACATGGGGCATACGGTACTGGGAAAGACAATCAGTGTCAGCTACAAGACCAAGAAACGGCGCAAGGCAGAGCCGGACGAACTGATGATTTTCAAGAACACCCACCCTGCTATTGTGGACGAGGAAACATGGCATTTAGCACAGAAACTACGGAAAACAGTCAGAAAACCAAGTTATAACAGACCGCCCCACCCCTTGACAGGGCTTGTGTATTGCGCCGATTGCGGCAGTAAAATGACGCACCGGCAGCCAAGCCCCACCAAGAAAAAGAAGTATGACGCAGACGACGCTTATATATGCGGCAGTTACCGACAGCGTACAAAGGATTGTACCATGCACTTTATCAAGACTTCCGTTTTGTGGGAACTGATTTTAACGGCAATACGGGAGGTCAGCGACTATGTGCGGCAGGACGAACAGGCTTTCATAGACAAGGTACAGCAGACCTCTACCGTCCAAATGGCAGAAACGCAGAGGGAGCAGAAACGGCGGCTTGCAGAAGCCACCGAGCGCAACGAAGAACTGAATACCCTAATCAAGAAGCTGTATGAGGGCAACGCCACAGGCAAGATACCCGACAAGCATTTTGAACGGCTGTTAGCCGACTATGACAGGGAACAGACTGCACTGGAAACCGAGATTGAGGACTTGCAGGAGCAGATTGACAGCTTTAATGAGGACAACACAAAAGCCGATAAATTCATAGCCGTTGTGCGGCGATATACAGATTTTACGGAACTTACCACCCCTATGCTGAATGAGTTTATAGAAAAGGTGGTAGTCCATGAAGCCACAGGCGGCAGGACAGACAGGAAACAGAAAATTGATGTGTATTTTAACTTTGTCGGGCAGGTGGAACTACCGCCGCCGGACAGGGCATGACAGGCAGGAAAGGCACTTCTTAAGGAGTGTCTTTTCTCTTGCCGGAAAGGAGCAGATATGAGATTGAGCCGATATGAGAAAGAAACCATTATCCTTTTGAACGCCGCCGAGGATACCGCCAGTATCTACACCGCAGACCCCGTATGGAAACGGAAACTTGATAAACTGGTGGAGAAAAACCCACAGTGCTATCAGTGCGTCAAGGCTGATGAAGTCAGTAAGACCTATTCCATGCCGAAGCGGTTTATCAGCTTACGGTCAAAGGAAAAGACCGTCACGCTCACAGCGGAGCAGAAAGAACGGGCAAAACAGAGATTGCCGAGGACAGACAAATGAGAGCGTTTTGGGGGCGTTCTACGCTTCACAAGCCCTATTCCAATAGCATTTTAAGAAGCCGAAAACCGCATAAGGTATTAGGATATGCCTACCCCCTGATTATGCCGTTTGCGCTGTTTGAGGTGGAAAAGGAGGATTGATTGCATGAGTTTTCCGTACTTCTACGGCAGAGCCGCCGAGCAGTACGCATTTTACCGCATACCGAAGCTGCTGTTTTCTGATGAACGCTTTGAAGCCCTCTCCACAGACGCAAAACTGCTGTATGGTATGTTGATAGACCGCATGGAGCTTTCCATGAAAAACGGTTGGACGGATAAGGACGGGCGTGTGTTTATCTACTTCACACTGGAGGACGCAAGGGAACGGCTGAAATGCGGCACTGAAAAGATTGTGAAGCTGTTTGCAGAGTTAGACAGCGAGAAAGGTATCGGGCTGATTGAGTGTGTCCGGCAGGGCTTAGGAAAGCCGAACATTATCTATGTCAAGAACTTTATGAACGATACTTCCCTCTATGACTGGTAGGCGTGGGAGGGAAAGGGTTTAGGAAAGGAAAGGATAGGATTGATAGATAAGTCTGTTATACTTGTATTGATATAATCAGTCTTATACACTTCGATAACCGAAATTCCAGAACTTCGGAAATCGAAACTCTTAAATTTCGATAATCGAAAGTCAAGGACTACGGAAACCGAAAGCCTAACCTATTCCATTGTTGAAAAATCCGATTTTGATAAAATTTATTTTGATTTCCTTATTGACTTTAAAATTATTTATGTTATACTAAAGAAAATTAAAGATAAATAGAAAGGAGAACTGAAATGGAAATAGATAAAATTCCACAATGGTTACTTGCCTTAGAGCCGGAAGATGTTACATTCTTAAAGAACTTTGTCTTAAAATCTGGTTCGCTTAAAGAAATTGCAAAGCTGTATGAAGTATCTTACCCTACCGTCCGTCTGCGTCTTGATAAACTTATTCAGAAAATCGAATTAAGCGACCAAAAGGAGGAAGAACCATTTTCCACATTTATTAAAGGGCTTGCAGTTGACTCACGAATTGATTTAGAAACCGCAAAAATTATCATTGACAAGTATAAACAAGAAAGGAAGAGATAATTATGCTATCTATGTTATTGAAATTTTTTGGCACGATTGCCGTTACGCTTATCATATACAGCGTACAAAAATATTTGAGTACAAGGAAAGTATGGCAGTTAGGGGCTGTTGTTCCTCTGTTTTCGATTGCAGTTATGATAATCTTGTACTTTGTTATGCAGGTATCGCAAACTACAAATTACATTTTTGTGGGTGCTTTTCTTCTTGCTTTAGAATTTCTTATTTGGATAGATGGACGACATCAGTACCGCAAAGATGAACTTAGAAAAATGAAAGCCAAAGACATTAACTAAAGGAGATGTAAATATGATCGATTTGATTATTGGATTTGTGATTGCAGGAGTACTTTTCGTTGTGGAATATTTTCTTTGTGTAAAGTTGAAAAATCCTTTATGGGGCGGCATTATTCCTATGCTCATTCTGATAGGCACTATCTGGATTTTTGCAAGTGGTAAAGTACCGCTTACCATTAGAAATGTATTTCCGTTTGTGATAGCCAATACTATATTTTTTGGCGATTGGGGTACTGGCAGGGAGAAGTACAAAAAATTGCAACAGGCAGAAATGGATAAAATGAAAGCAAGAGACATTAACTAAATAGCACATAACAAAGGGCGTTTGCGAATGGGAGCAGACGCCTTTTCCTCTTTGCCGTTCTCCACCTCTCCTGTCTGCTTTGCGTAGCTATCATACGAACAGACAGGAGGAAAATCAAAATGAATGAAAACATAGAAATTTTACAACGACAGTTTGACGCATACTGTACGAAAGTCTTGAAATATGCTTCTATCAGCTACTATCATGCCAACCGCCGCCGTACAGAGCATGAAGTGTCCTTTTCTTCCCTACTGGAAAAGGATTTAGCCGAGGTCAGCACCGCAGACCGCTACCCTTGTATGGTTTACCATTTCCAAGTGAGGGAATGGCTTGTAGAAGTACAAAACGAGCTGTTAGGACACGCCATAGAACGCCTTACACCGTACAGGCAGGAAATCATCTTACTGTATTTTTTCTTAGGCTTTAAGAACAAAGAGATTGCCGCCCTCTATGGCTGTAATGCCGGAAAAATCAGTTACCACAAAATGAGGGCTGTCCGACAAATACGGTCAGAAATGGAGGTGCGCCGCCATGAGTAAAAAATACAAAGACCACTATCTGCCCGTTGAGGTAATTATAGCCGCCACACAGGGGGAAGCCGCCGCCATTCAGACGGTGCTGAAAACCTATGAAAGCTATATCCGCAACAAATGTATCAAGACAGTTTATGACGAAAGGGGGCTTGTGTACTACGGGATAGACACAGATAAAAAAGACTTCATGGAACGCCGCTTAATTCATGCTGTCGTGGAGAATTTTAAGATAGACAGATAAGGCGGCAATACAGACAGGGGCGGTCAGCAAAAAACACCGAGCAGGAAATCCCGAAACGGACTTCCTGCTTTTCTTATGCCCGAAATTAGAAAGGAGATTTAACCATGACAGACATTGAAGAAAAGATTGCAAAAGCCGAGGAAGAAATCCGGCAGTTACAGAACAGAAAGCGGAAACTTCTCAATCAGAAAAAAGACGCAGAACGCAAGGCGAGGACACACCGCCTTATTGAGCGTGGAGCGATACTGGAAAGCCTGTTGGAGAAGCCGGAGCAGTACAGCAACGAGCAGATAAAGGGCTTGTTGGAGGTTACTTTTCAGACCGCACAGGCGCAGGAGCATTTACGGAAAATCGGAGAAGAAAACCGGGAGAATTAAATCTCCCTTGCTTGACAAGGGCGCACTTATACACCCTTACGGGTGTGTGCGCTCTGCCGAGGGCTTATATCAGCGTTCCGCTGATACAGGGGAGCTACACTCCCCTACGGGAATTTCATTCCCTACCCCTTGTGTACTTCACGCCAGACGATACCCTGCTTTGCAGTCTATCGTCTGCCATGAAGTCTGAATATGCCGCCCGAAAGGAGGTTGACAGCGTGGCGATATATCATTGCAGTATTAAGATTGTCAGCAGAGGGAAAGGCAAGTCAGCCGTTGCCGCCGCCGCTTACCGAAGCGGAGAAACCCTCACTAACAACTATGACGGCGTTACCCATGACTTTACGAGGAAAGGCGGTATTGTGCATACGGAAATCCTCTTGCCGCCCCATGCGCCGCCGGATTTTGCAGACCGTTCTGCCCTATGGAACAGCGTGGAGAAAATCGAGAAAGCCAAGAACTCACAGCTTGCAAGGGAGATTGAAATTGCCCTGCCCGTAGAACTTGACAGGGAAAAGCAGATACAGCTTGTACGGGAATATGTGAAAGAAAATTTTGTGTCTGTTGGAATGTGCGCCGATTTTGCCATTCACGATAAACAGGACGGAAACCCTCACGCTCATATCATGCTTACCATGCGCCCGTTGGAGCAGTCCGGCGAGTGGGGAGCAAAGTCAAAAAAGGAATATCTTTTAGACAAGGGCGGTCAGCGTATCAAGCTGAAAAACGGCACATTCAAGAGCCGCAAGGTTGATACGGTTGACTGGAACAGCCAAGAGAAGGCCGAAGTATGGCGGCAGGCGTGGGCGGATACTGCGAACCGCTATCTTGCCGCACAGGACAGACCGGAACGCATAGACCACCGTTCCTATAAGCGGCAAGGCATAGAGCAGATACCGACCGTCCACATGGGCGTTGCCGCTACCCAAATGGAGCGCAGGGGCATTGTTACCGATAAAGGCAATCAGAACAGAGAAATACGGGAACAAAATCGTCTGTTAAAGGAGGTCAAACGCCGGATTGCCGCCCTCACAGCATGGATAAAAGAAAAGACCGCACAGACAAAGGAAAATCCTTTCCTTTCCGTTCCTATCCTTTCCGAGCGTTCCGAACAGCCGTCCACCCTTTTAGAATTGCTTAACCGAGCCTATACAGAAGCCGCCAAGCCACAGAGCCGGTACGAAAAAATTCAAGACTTGAAGTTGTACGCAAAGGCATTTAATTTCTTGCAGAGCAGAAACATTACTACCCTTGTGCAGTTGCAGGAAGTTGTATCGGATATGAAAAAACAATACTGGACTACCAACGGGGAAATCAAGCAGACAGAAAAGCTACTCCATGAGCGAAAGGAACTGATAGACCAAGCCGAGAAATATCGGGAACACCGCCCCACCTACAAGGCGTATATGCAGACCAAGCCAAAGAAGCAGGAGGATTTTTTCGAGAGCAACCGAGTCGCATTAACTTTGTATCAGAGTGCCGAGCGTTATCTCAAAGAGCATTTAGGGGAAGATAAGGTGCTGAAGCCGAAAGCATGGAAAGCCGAAGTTGCCGACCTTACCCAAAAGAAAAGCCGCTTATATGGCAGTTTGCAGACCTTGAAAGCCGAGGTACAGGAAGCCGAAGCTGTCAAGAAATGCGTGGAACAGGCAGTACAGCCGGAGCAGGGCAAAGAAAAGACGCAGAACAAACGGCGTGATATGGAATTGTGATTGCGCCGGATAAGTGGTATAATACGAATATTATTGAGAAGCGAGGCGATTACTATGGAAATTAGAAAAATACGCAAGGCAGAAATGGCAACCGCCTTGCAACTCACATGGGAAACTTTTTTACAATTTGAAGCCCCCGACTATTCACAACAAGGAATTGACAGCTTTTACAAATTTATCAGCAATCAAGAAATTATCGACAGCTTAGAGTTTTTCGGAGCGTTTGATAATAACACTCTACGAGGAGTTATCGCCACAAATGATAACAGAAAGCATATTTGCTGTTTCTTTGTTTCTGCCGCTTACCAAAAGCAAGGTATAGGAAAACAGTTATGGGAATACCTCAAGGAAAATAGTAGCAATGATGAATTTACAGTTAATTCATCTCCCTTTGCTGTTCCTGTTTATCACAAATTAGGTTTTGTCGATACCAACACAGAACAATTAACAGACGGTATTCGTTACACGCCAATGAAGTATATGCGGAATATATGATGTTACGCAGTAGGCGGCTTAAAACGCCTATTCTACAAGGCTTTTTAAGCGTCAAAATTGCAAAGACGGTATTTTATACCTTTATCCTCAAAAATGGGCTTCTATTGCGTAACACAGCCATTGAAAACTGAATAACCGCTACCCTTACAGTAGCACCCACCAAGCAGGAAACCTTAAAAGGACTTCCTGCTTTTTCTTTTGCCAAAATCAGAAAGGAGAACCTATGCAGGAAAACACACAGACAGTCACTAAGACCACCGCCGCCCCGAAGCCGCAGACCGTCAAGCGAAAAATCGGCAAGACCACCTATGAATTATCGCTCCATTTCAGTCAGACAAGCACAGAGCGCATGAGCGATAAAGTCATGCGGCTACTGGAAAATGACCTATCCGCAAAGAAATGATGAAAACTTTTCTCTATGTCCTTGACAAACAGACCGAAAAGGCACCGTCTTAATCGAGTGCGGAAAGCTCTTGCAGCGCGGCGGCTACAAGATAAAAGTGCTGAATACGATAAACTTCAAGAAATCCATGCGATATAACCCCTTTGTGTATATCCGCAGCGAAAAGGACGTGTTAAAGGTTGTCAATACCCTTATTGTCAATACCAAAGGCGAGGGAGAAAAAAGCGCGGAAGATTTTTGGGTGAAAGCCGAGAGATTATTATATTGCGCGTTGATCGGCTACATTTGGTATGAAGCCCCCGCCGAGGAAATGAACTTTACAACGCTGCTTGAACTTATCAATGCAAGCGAAGCACGCGAGGACGACGAGGAATACCAAAGCCCCGTTGATCTGCTCTTTGCCGATTTAGAAGAACGCAGCCCCGACCATTTCGCGGTGAAGCAATATAAAAAATACAAATTGGCGGCGGGCAAAACGGCAAAGTCAATCCTTATTTCTTGCGGTGCGCGTCTTGCCCCTTTTGATATAGAGGAACTCCGGGAACTCATGTCCTATGATGAATTGGAACTTGATACATTGGGCGACAGGAAAACCGCGCTTTTCCTCATAATGAGCGATACCGACGACACCTTTAATTTTGTTATCGCTATTCTGCAATCGCAGCTTTTCAATTTGCTTTGTGATAAAGCGGACGACGAATACAACGGCAAATTGCCTATTCATGTCCGGTTTTTGCTTGATGAATTTGCCAACATCGGGCAGATACCCCGCTTTGATAAGTTAATTGCGACCATTCGCAGCAGGGAAATGTCCGCTTCTATCATTCTGCAATCGCAGAGCCAACTAAAAGCCATTTACAAGGACGCGGCAGAAATCATACTTGATAATGCCGACAGCACCTTGTTTTTGGGAGGACGTGGGAAAAATGCAAAGGATATTTCGGATAACTTGGGACGGGAAACAATCGACAGTTTCAATACTTCCGAAAATCGCGGCACGCAGGTTTCTCATGGACTTACTTATCAAAAATTAGGAAAGGAGCTGATGACACAGGACGAAATAGCAGTTATGGACGGTGGGAAATGTATTTTGCAGCTACGCGGTGTGCGTCCCTTTTTAAGCGACAAATACGACATCCCGAAACACCCGAACTACAAATACCTTTCCGACTTCGACAAAAGAAACGCTTTTGACGTGGAACGGTATATGTCTACCCGTCCGGCAATCGTAAAGCCCGATGAAGCCTTTGACATATACGAAATAGATTTGTCCGACGAGGACGCAGCCGCCGAGGAATAACGGCGGCATTTTCATTTTCAACAACTTTTTTTGAGCCGCACAGCGGCAGAAAGCGAGGTTTATATGGAGTTTTTCAACAGCGCAGTTGGTGTATTGCAGACTTTGGTTATCGCGCTTGGCGCAGGTCTTGGCATTTGGGGTGCCATTAACCTCATGGAGGGTTACGGCAACGACAATCCGGGCGCAAATGCTCATGTGCCATAAAGTAACACACAAGAATTTGATAGACAGCAGCCCATTATTCCGATATTGCCTTACGCACGCATCTTGTAACTTTTTCGTTAAGACTATTGACTCTGATACCTCGAAAGAGATATAATATAGTTGCTACTTAGCAAGCCTAAGTAGCGAAACTAAAGAGAGGCGACGATATGAATAACAAATATGTCCAGCAATTCAAAAAAGGCTCTCTGGAAATGATACTCTTATGCCTAATCGGACGCAAGGAAACTTATGGATATGAAATTATAACCGAATTGAACAATAGTGCGTCTGTTTTGGGATATGCGAAAGAGGGAACCATTTACCCTATTCTGTATCGTTTACAGGAAGCAGAACTAATCAAATGCCGATTGGCTCCGGCTGCGGCAAATGGCGGCTCAAAAAAGTATTATTCTTTAACTGATAAAGGCAGGAATGTACTTGATGAACTAATCTTATTTTGGTCAAGCTATGAAAACTGCGTAAACGGCTTTATAGAAAGTTATCAACAAGCGAGGGTGTCCAAATGAAAGAACAATATATCAAACAGGTTGAAAAGGAACTATCTTTACCACGCAAAATGAAAAAAGAGGTTGTGCGTGACTTGAATGAAGTTTTTGCGTCTGCTATGGAGCATGGAGAAACAGAGCAACAGGTTATCCAACGTTTGGGCACACCAAAAGAATTTGCAGACAGCACCGCAGAACAGTTTGGCATTGATAACACCACATTGAAAAAAAGGAACGGTATCATTTCTACTCTTGTTGCGCTTGTTATCGCGGTTGCTGCCTTTTCGGTATATGCTGTTGCACAATCAGGAAAAGTACCAGAAGGAGCAATCGGACAGGCAGACGCGACAACAAATATACAGATTGAGGGCGCATTTGCCTTTGATGTTTCACAAATCCTTTTGACTATTGGGTTTGTAGCAACGGCTATTGCTGTTTTGTTAATTATTAGAACCATACACAAAAACAGGAGGTAACCAATGAAGAAGTATATTTCTGTATTCGCAATCATGCTTATGATTTTTTTGGCTGCGTGTTCTAATCAAAATATCTCATCTGCACCAACCAGCAATGAGAGCAATACACAATCTAACAGTGTTACAAAATTGGAAGAGGGCGTTTGGCCTGCGAATGAGTACACGGAGGGGCTTCCTGTTCCGCCTGGTACGGTTGCATGGGCTACACTTGATACAGAACATGGGAATTGCAGTATCAACCTTACCGGCGTTAGCGAAAACGACTATAACGAGTACATGGAGATTTTGAACCAAGAAGGCTTTTCCGTAATTGAAAATGTGTCAGAGGAAATCGAGGGAGAAAACTATGTTTCTATCGGAACACTTTTGTCAAATGAAGAAAAGTGGATAAGCATCAGCTATGTTCCAGACAGTTTCGGTATCTACATTTCTTTTGTCAACAACTGAATGAACATAACGAAATAGCAAAGCCAGTCGAGCCAGTCAACGGTTAAGATGAACGGCGCATACGCGCCGCCGTTGACAGCCCCGCCCGCCTTTGCTGGCAGGCAATCAAGGGGTGGACAGCAAGGAGTGCTGCCCGCCCCGTACTATTATTCAGAGAGGGGGAATTTCCATGACCGAGATTGAAGCCTATCAAGAGTATATCCGGTGCAAGCACAACGCCTTTTGTAAAGCCGTTATTCGGTATGCCGCCATCGGGAAAATCATACGGCTGCGGCAGAAATGGGAACGGGAAATTTCCCTTGACTATCTGACAAATGAGAAGTTTGTCCAGTTTGCCGAGCCGGAGCCGGACGAAGAACACCCCTTTATCGTCTGCGGCCAGACCGTCCTGCTCTGCAACGTCACCCTTGCCGCTGCACTCTCGACTTTGCCGGAACAAGCGCAGGAAGAAATCTTCCGCTACTATTTCCTGCACCAGCCGCAGCGCGTGATCGGTGCGTACTTTGGTCAAACACGCAGCACAGCGGGGCGGCATATCCAACTTGCCTTGCAGCGGTTACGGGAGGAAATGGAGGTGAGCCGCCATGAGTAGGCTACTTCCCTATGAAACCATTGTCAAAGCCCATGAAGGCGACCCGGAAGCCGTGGACGCAGTTCTTTCCCACTATGCCGGATATATCCGATACTTTTCCAAAATGAACGGGCAAGTCAATGCCGAAGTTGAGGACTATGTGAAAGAACGGTTGATTGCCTGTCTGCTCAAATTCCAATTTGACTACCCGCCGGACGAGCCATAAAAACTGAATACTTGCCGCCCACCGGCGGCCATCGAAAGCAGTAAGTCTTGAAAAAGATTTACTGCTTTTTTCTATTCTATTTCCGGCCATTTTGCCCCTTGCCGGTTGCAGTAGTGAGTGAAAAGAAAAATTCTCTACCCCGCCAGTTGCCAAAAAGCTGTTGCCCGGATTACAGGAGCAAAAGGAAATTTGAGAAAATCCCCGTCCAGCGGGTAGATGACGGTCTTTGAAATGTATCTTTAGCGGAAAGGAAAAAAGACCGCCTACAGCGGGCAGCAAAGCCCTTTTCGAGCGTTATATTAGCGGAAAATGAGAAGCCCCCATATGCGCCGGGGTTTGCAGTTACGGAGAGCAAGATTCTACCACAGTACCAAAATTCGCTTATCCGCTCATTTTGCCCCTGCGGGAATCTTGTTGGGGAGTGCCTTCCCCAAACCCTGCTTTGCGGCTTGCGCCGCTCATACCGCCGCTGTCATGCGGCAACCGAAAGGAGGTCATACCATGCGAAAGAAATACAACACGCCCCACCGCCGCCATGTGGTAAAAACCCGGCTGTCCGATGAAGAACACGCCGACTTCATAGAGCGGCTGGCGGCTTATCAAATCAGCCAGTCCGAGTTTATCCGGCAAGCCATACGGGGAGCGACCATACGCCCCGTGATTACCGTTTCCCCCATCAATGATGAATTGCTTTCCGCTGTCGGGAAGCTAACCGCCGAGTACGGACGGATCGGCGGCAACTTAAACCAGATAGCCCGCTTTTTGAATGAGTACGGCGCACCCTACGCCAGCTTATCCGGCGAGGTACGGGGAGCCGCCGCCGACCTTGCTGCCCTCAAGTTTGAAGTCCTCAAGAAAGTAGGTGACGCTGTTGGCGATACTCAAACATATCAGCTCTAAAAATGCGGACTACGGGGACGCTGAAAAATACCTCACATTCGAGCATGACGAGTTTACCATGAAGCCCACCCTTGACGCAGACGGGCGGCTGATACCGAGGGCAGACTACCGCATTTCCTCACTGAATTGTGACGGGGAGGATTTTGCCGTTGCCTGTATGCGCTCCAATCTCCGCTATGGCAAGAACCAGAAACGGGAGGACGTAAAGAGCCACCACTATATCATCAGCTTTGACCCCCGTGACGGCCCGGACAACGGCTTGACCGTAGACCGGGCGCAGGAGTTGGGCGAGAAGTTTTGCAGAGAGCATTTCCCCGGACACCAAGCGTTAATCTGCACCCACCCGGACGGGCATAACCACAGCGGCAACATTCATGTGCATATCGTTATCAATTCGCTGCGGATAGAGGAAGTGCCGTTCCTGCCCTACATGGACAGGCCAGCCGACACGAAAGCCGGTTGCAAGCACCGCTGTACCGACGCTGCCATGCGCTACTTCAAGTCCGAAGTCATGGAGATGTGCCACCGGGAGGGGCTTTACCAAATCGACCTCTTGAACGGCAGCAAGAACCGCGTGACCGACCGGGAGTATTGGGCGCAGAAAAAGGGGCAGGCCGCGCTGGACAAGCAGAACGCCCCCATGATTGCAGGCGGTATCACGCCCCGGCAGACCAAGTTTGAAACGAACAAGGAGAAGCTGCGGCAGACCATACGGAAAGCCCTTGCCACCGCCGCCAGCTTTGACGAGTTTTCTTCTCTGCTGCTGCGGGAGGGCGTGACCGTCAAGGAGAGCCGGGGGCGGCTGTCCTACCTTACGCCGGACAGGACAAAGCCCATTACCGCCCGAAAGCTGGGTGACGATTTTGACCGCGCCGCTGTCTTTGCCGTTTTGGAGCAGAACGCCGTCAGAGCCGCCGAACAGCCCGCAGCTATACCCGAATACCCCCGGCATAGGAAAACCGGCATACAGCCCACAAAAGCCCCACAAACCGCCCCGAAACAGGACGGCGTGCAGCGGCTTGTTGACATTGAAAAGAAGCTGGCCGAGGGCAAAGGCCGGGGCTATGAACGCTGGGCGACCATGCACAACCTCAAACAAATGGCCGCGACGCTGAATGTGTATCAGGAACACGGCTTTACTTCCCCGGAGCAGTTAGAAGCCGCCGTTGATACCGCCTATCAGGAAATGCGCCAGACCAGCGGCAAGCTGAAAACGCTGGAAACCAAGCTACAAGGGAAAAAGGAGTTACAGCAACAGGTACTTGCCTACGCCAAGACCAAGCCCGCCCGCGACGGGCTGAAAGCGCAGAAATCCGAGAAAGCCCGCGCCGCATACCGGCAGGCAAATGAGAGCGATTTTATCATAGCCGAAGCCGCCGCCCGGTATTTCAAGGCGCATGGCATTACCAAGCTGCCCGCCCGGAAAGAGTTGCAGGCCGAGATCGAGCAGCTTATCTCCGAGAAAGACGGCCTGTATAACACCTATCACGAACAGAAACAGCGGTTCAAGGAGTTGCAGACCGTCAAGCGGAACATCGACCAGATTTTGCGCCGGGAAGAACCGCACCGCAGAAAGGAGCAGAGCCATGAGCGATAACCCGCCCCGCATGGACTACCGCCAGCACCGGCGGGCGCGGCGGCTGGTACATGAGTGCTGTAACTACGACGGGGGGAACTGCCTGCTGTTAGACGACGGGGAGCCTTGCGTGTGCGTCCAGAGCATTTCCCTTTCCCTCATGTGCCGCTGGTTCCGTGTGGCTGTCCTGCCCCTTGACGGGGAACTGGCCGCAGCCCTCTTGTACCGGGGAAGCCGGAAACGGTGTGCGGTCTGCGGTGCAGCATTTGTCCCCAAATCCAATCGGGGAAAATACTGCCCCGACTGCGCCGGACGCATGAAGAAAATCAAAGCAGCCGAGAGAAAGCGGAAACAAAGGCAGAGATGTCACGCTTTAGAGCCTTTCAAACCCGCATAAATCAAGGCTTTTTTCGTGGGTGTCAAAGGGTACGCGATACATTTATCCTTTCCCCCGGAAACGGCGTTCTAAATGCGTACAAACGCCCCAAATCCACCCAAAGGAGGAACCATGTCAGACAACCGAAAATACTACTACCTCAAGCTGAAAGAGAATTACTTTGACGAGGACGCTATCGTGCTGCTGGAAAGTATGCAGGACGGCATCCTCTATTCCAACATTCTCTTGAAACTGTACCTGAAATCGCTGAAAAACGGCGGGAAGTTGCAGCTTGATGAAAATATCCCCTACACCGCGCAGATGATTGCCACCATTACCCGCCAGCAAGTCGGCACCGTAGAACGAGCCTTGCAGATTTTTATGAAGCTGGGGCTTGTGGAGCCGTTACAGAACGGCGCGTTGTATATGAGCAACATTGAACTGCTGATTGGCCAATCTTCTACCGAGGGGGAGCGAAAACGGCGGGCAAGGCTGGCTTTGCAGGAGCAAAAAGCCTTACCAAAGGCCGGGGCGGACAAATGTCCACCATATCAAGCGGACATTTGTCCACCAGAGATAGAGATAGAGAAAGAGATAGAGATAGAAAAAGAGAGAGAGCGAGAGTTAGATACGGGACAACCCGCCCGCGCCGCCTATGGCCGGTATGAAAATGTCTTTCTTTCGCAATCAGAACTGGACGGGCTGAAAGCAGACCTGCCCGACAAATGGAACTACTACATTGACCGGCTATCCTGCCATATCGCGTCCAGCGGCAAGCGATACCGCAGCCATGCCGCCACAATCTACAAATGGGCGCAGGAGGACGCAGCCAAGAAAGCCCCGAAAAAGGGCATACCAGACTACTCATGCAAGGAGGGCGAGAGTTTATGAAGAACGAAATCAACGCTGTTTTGGAGAATATGACGGCCACCACCCCGGAGCCGGAGGACTACACCGGCGAGGACGGTTTACTGTACTGCGGCAAGTGCCGCAAGCCGAAAGAAGCCTATTTTGCGCCGGATAAGGCCGCTATCTTTGGCCGTGACCGCCACCCGGCAGAGTGCGACTGCCAGAGAGCCGCCCGCGAGGAACGGGAAGCCGCCGAGAAGCGGCGCAGGCACCTTGACACCGTGGAAGAACTGAAACGCCGGGGCTTTACCGACCCCACCATGCGGGACTGGACTTTTGAGAATGACAACGGCAGGAACCCGCAGGCCGGGATTGCCCGCCGGTATGTGGAGCATTGGGAGGATATGCGAGCCGACAATATCGGCTGCCTGTTCTGGGGCGGCGTGGGAACCGGGAAAAGCTACCTTGCGGGCTGTATCGCAAATGCCCTCATGGAGAAAGAAATCCCCGTCCTCATGACGAACTTTGCCCTTATCCTCAACGACCTTGCCGCCAGCTTTGAGAACCGCAACGAGTACATTTCCCGCCTTTGCCGCTATCCGCTGCTTATCATTGACGACTTCGGCATGGAGCGCGGCACCGAGTACGGGCTGGAACAGGTTTTCAATGTGATTGACAGCCGTTACCGCAGCGGCAAGCCGCTGATCGTCACGACCAACCTCACGCTGGACGACCTGCGGAACCCGGAGGACACCGCCCATTCCCGGATTTATGACCGCCTGCTTTCCATGTGCGTCCCGGTACGCTTTACCGGCGACAACTTCCGGCAGGAAGCCGCGCAGCGGAAAATGGAGAGCATGAAGAAACTGATTACCGACTGAAAGGAGTATTGCCTATGGCAGACAACAAGCAGCACGACACCCGCACCACACGCCGCCCCGACTGCGTGACGGAAATCCGCATGGGCAATTCCGTCCTTGTCGTGTCCGGCTATTTCAAGAAAGATACCACGACCACCGCCGCCGACAAAATGGCGCGGGTACTGGAAGCGGAAGCCGCTGCTACACAGGAGCCGACTTGTCCGGCATGAGCTGGGGGGCATGGAAAAAGCGGCCATGCTTTGACATGGCCGCTTTCGCGTTGGGTTAATATACAACTATCCGATATGGGGATTTTATCCACTAAATGCTTTGGCTTATTTTTTGAATTGCTTCTTCCTTTGTTGCAACAAAGAACACATCTTTTCCTTTATTGCTTTCAAAGATAAAGTCTTTCAGCGGTTTGCTGGTGTAATGCGAAAAATCCCCGTATATAGCGATTTTCCCACCGTAATTGATAAACTTTTGAAGAATTTCTCCCGCCAAGCCGCTGCTCAAAATGAAGAAATCTTCAATGATGTTCTTTTTATCCACGACAATATACTTTGTGCCTGCTTCATATTTGGCAGACATAAGCAAATCAAGCGCAGAATCGACATCAGTAATGATCATGCTGTCACTTGATACGGCAACCGCAATTCCGTTGCCACAATCAATTTTTTCAAACTTCATGCCTGTACCTCCTTCAATGAATTGCAGACAAAATCCCGCATTATCGTCGCTGGTAACGCTTTTCGTATTATAGCATGAAGTAAAGGATTTTTCAATTATCGTTTTTCATGATAATCCCTATGAAAAAAACGCTCTTTTTGAGGAACTATAAAGAAGCAGATTTTACACTTTTGCCGCTATACAGGCAGCCGCCCCATGTGGTATGATATACATACGGGATAGTGGGGCTGGCTGTCGGAAACGGAGGATTTTATGTTAAGACAAGCCACCCAAAACCTCATTACCGCCCTTTATCCGAGATTGTCCCATGAGGACGAGTTGCAAGGCGAAAGCAATTCCATATCGAACCAAAAGCGGATTTTGGAAACCTACGCCAAGCAGAACGGCTTTACCAATCTGCGCTGGTACACCGACGACGGCTTTTCCGGCGCGAACTTCCAGCGCCCCGGTTTTCAAGCCATGCTTGCAGACATTGAAGCCGGGAAAGTGGGTACGGTCATCGTCAAGGACATGAGTCGGTTAGGGCGAAACTACTTGCAGGTAGGGTTTTATACGGAAATGCTGTTCCCTCAAAAGGGAGTGCGGTTTATCGCTGTCAACGACAATGTGGACAGCGCAAACGGCGGCATGGACAACGATTTTACCCCTCTGCGAAATCTGTTCAACGAATGGCTGGTGAGAGATACGAGCAAGAAAATCAAAGCAGTAAAACGAGCAAAAGGCATGAGTGGAAAGCCTGTTACCAGCAAGCCGGTCTATGGCTACCTCATGGACGAGGACGAGAACTATATCGTTGACGAGGAAACCGCGCCGGTTGTCCAGCAGATATACCAGCTTTGCCTTGCCGGGAATGGCCCGACCAAGATTGCCCGTATGCTTACGGAGCAGCAAATCCCCACGCCGGGGACGCTGGAATACCGCAGGACGGGCAGCACCCGCCGCTACCACCCCGGCTATGAGTGCAAATGGGCGACGAACACCGTCGTTCATATCCTCGAAAACCGGGAGTACACCGGCTGTCTGGTAAACTTCAAGACGGAAAAGCCCTCTTACAAGGTCAAGCACAGTGTAGAGAACCCCGTGGAGAAGCAGGCTGTTTTTGAGAACCACCATGAGCCTATCATAGACCGGGAAACATGGGAGCGCGTGCAGGAGTTACGCAAGCAGCGCAAACGCCCGAACCGCTATGATGAAGTGGGACTGTTCTCCGGTATGCTGTTCTGCGCCGACTGCGGCCATGTGATGTACCAGCAGCGGTATCAGAACAAAACCCGCAAGCAGGACTGTTACATCTGCGGCAGCTACAAGAAGCGCACCCGCGACTGTACGGCGCACTTTATCCGCACCGACCTGTTGACCGCCGGTGTCCTCTCCAATCTCCGGCAAGTGACGGAATACGCCGCCAAGCATGAGAGCCGCTTTGTGAAGCTGCTTATCCAGCAGAACGAGATCGGCGGCAAGAGAAAGACCGCCGCAGCCACCAAGCAGCTTGAACAGGCGCAGGAACGCATTGCCGAAGTGAGCCGCATTATCAAGCGGCTGTATGAGGACAATGTGAACGGCAAAATCAGCGACGAGCGTTTCATGGAACTGTCGGCAGACTATGAGCAGGAACAGCGGGAACTGAAAGACCGCGCCGCCGCTTTGCAGGCCGAACTGGACAAGTCGCAGGCCGCCACCGTCAACGCGGAAAAGTTTATGGGTATCGTCCGAAAGCACCTTGCCTTTGAGGAACTTACCCCCACCCTCTTGCGGGAAATGATTGAAAAAATCGTCGTGCATGAGTGCAGCTATGACGAGAACGGCACCCGCAGGCAGGACATTGAGATTTATTACAGCTTTGTCGGCAAGATTGACTTGCCCGAAGCCTAACGCCCGACCTATCCGACACAATGGCCAAGTGCCGGATAGGAACGGCAAAATTTTTTACACTTCTATTACTTCTTTACCACACATCAGTAAAATCACAGGGCATTAAGCAGTTCATGGCTAATTAAAGGGAGCAAAAAGAAAGGAAAAGCACAATCCAGACGGTATCAGCGGCAGGATACAAGAATAAATTGTGATTTCACAAGATTGGTGCTATAATAAGAGAAAAGTTCCTGCCGGGGCAGCCGCCCCGGTGGTATGGATAGAAAGGCAGGAAAACAATATGCACATCAGCTATAAACCACTCTGGCACACACTGTTAGAGCGTGATATGAGGAAAGAGGATTTAAGGCTTGCTGCTGGTATGACAACAAATATGATTGCCAACATGAGCAAAGAGGGAAAGCACATCAGCATGGATACATTAGCCCGTATCTGCGAAACGCTGAATTGTGAGATTACCGATGTGATTGAGTTAGTACCAGACGAGCCTACTTCCACAGGAGGTAAGGAACATGAGCGAACTGAAACCAAGAATAACGGAAAACGGAATTGATTATATCCTTGTCGGAGATTACTACATCCCGGACTTGAAACTGCCGGAGGAACACCGCCCTATCGGAAAGTACGGACGGATGCACCGGGAATATTTAAGGGAAGTCCACCCAGCCAGATTGAATACATTGATACTGACCGGAGAATTGTGGACATATCTTGCAGACCTGAACGAACAGGCACAGGAACGGTTAGACACTATCATGGAGCAGATGAAAGCCACCGAGGGCGTGACAGAGGAATTGAAGCGAACTCAACAAATGGAATGGGTGCAGCGTTGTAATAACATTCACAACCGGGCAGAAGAAATTGTTTTGCATGATATAATTTATTCATACGGGAGTAATTAAATCGGAGGTATATAAGATGATTGAAATTGTATTTGGTGAAAGTGCCTGTGGAAGTTTGAAAATTGCCCAAACTTACGGTAAGGGAAAGTATAGAGGAAGTGCAGTTTCGGTCTTTATGAGGCACGAAGATGGGAGTGTTCCATCTTCAGATGAAATGAAAGAAGCACAAATTCAAGCACAGGAACAAGAACATATTGCTTGGGAGAATGCTATTCCATTGGGAGGCAAGAGCAGTGATGTTTATTGTTTTGATATGGCTCTTAGTGTGGGAGATATTTCTGATAATGGAATTGGCGAACAGCGGAAAAATGTTCTCAAGAAAATGCTGTCTGTCTGGTTTGTAGAGGATTTAGACTATCAGGTTGAAGAAAAAATACAGAAAATTAAAACTACATTGTCTTCGGTTATTGAACGATATGTAGCTGGGGAAGAAGTTCGTATTTGGTATAGCTATAATCCGGATGAACTTTGCGGTATGTACTGGCTTATGAAACAACTTCGACCATTAAACTGTCAGACAACAATTTATTTGGTTAAGTTACCTGCCTGGGAATATGGAAAAGAAAATACTATGACATCCAAAATAGCATGGGGTGAGGTTTCTCCTGGCGAATGGGGAAAATATATAACTCTACAAGAAAAAGCTAAGCCTGTATTTCTTTCAGCTTGTGCTATGAAATGGAATCAACTTCAAAATGAAAATGCACCTTTGCGTGCAATGCTAAATGGTAAATTGCAAAGTGTTTCAGAAGATATATATGATAGTTTCATTCTTCGTGAAATTGCAGAACAGCCAGAGCAATTCAAAATGGCTATTGTTATAGGTAATGTTTTAGGAAAATATCAACTTGGAATTAGTGATGTATGGATTTCTAATCGCATTGATAAAATGCTTGAAGATGGTGTGTTGGAAATTATACAGGACGCACCAAAGGGAGAAACAAATTATCGCCGGATATTAAGAAAACGAATGAAATAATAACCACAGCAAGAACCGCTGCTACATGGAAGGCACCCCAACCATGCAACAGCGGTTTTTTTTACCGTTTTTTCCTCTGGCTGATAGGCGTTCCCATTTTCTTTGATTTTTTGAGAATCCGAATCAGCCAGCGAAATTCTTCGTCTGACAGATTTTTATAGTTGATACCGAGCTGTTTACAGTAAAGGACAACCAGCTTTTCATCCCGGCTGCCCTTGAAATTTTCGACTGCTTCGAGATTTTCTTTCAATTCATCGGCAACGGTGGTCTGGGGCGCACTCTCACTGTCCTTTTTGTGGGCTTCCCGAATATCCCGGATAATCAGGTTGAGGTCATCCAGAACCATGTGACTGAAATACTCATCATCACTGATATGGGCGGCTTGCAGCACTTTCAAATGCTGGTCATCTTCGCCTGGGCGATACCGCTCAATGATTTCATGCCGGACGGTATCGACAAGTGCATTGAGGTTTTGAATCTGCATGGTAGCAATCCCGTCCACATAAATCTCAATGTCTGCAAGAAACTTGATAAAATCTTTATGTGTAGCAAGCTCACAGAGCAGACGGTTGTTAATCCGACCGCTTTTCAGCAGTGCCACCATCTCATCATTCAAATGCAACTCCGTCAATGGTGTGTTGATCTGCTCCCTGTTCTCTATCCGGCACAGTAGATAATCAACAGAGACCCCATAGAAGTCTGCCAGCGTGATAAGGTTGCCATGATTGATTTCCTTAAAATCCTCTTTTTCATAACTTCCAAGAGCTGATTTGGAAATGCCTGTCAGCTTTGATAGTTCTTCCAGATTTAAGCCTTTGTCCTTGCGGAGTTCCCAAAG
>NZ_QUJB01000018.1:0-343 GCF_003480435.1 Clostridium sp. AM30-24
ATAACCAATTTTTACGATCTTGTGTGCATAGAATCTTTGAACATGAAAGAAATGAGCCAGGATTCAAGGTTCGGAACGAGTGTTCATGATAATGGATGGGGAATGTTTACTGATTTTCTTTCCTACAAATTAGAACGTGCCGGTAAGAAACTGGTTCGTATCGATAAGTGGTATCCCAGTTCAAAAATTTGCAGCTGTTGCGGAAAACTCAAAAAGGAACTGAAACTGGAAGACCGCATTTATAGATGCACCTGCGGAAATCAGATGAACCGTGATGAGAATGCAGCTATCAATATTTGCAGGGAAGGATTGAGAATATCAGGAGTTGAACTTGAAACAGAAA
>NZ_QUJB01000018.1:353-52621 GCF_003480435.1 Clostridium sp. AM30-24
ATTGAGAATATCAGGAGTTGAACTTGAAACAGAAAGAAAAATTTCCTGATCTCCCCCAAAACGTAGATTTTGTTCGGGACTTCGTAGATACGAAACAGTCCCGCTCACAATAACAGAACCGTGGGACACACGGGGATAGCTCGCCTATGCTTTGCCCAATAGGGCAATCGAACGAGAAGCCCCCCACTTCAAGCGTTAGCTAAGTGGAGGGAGTATGTCACTGATGTCATGGAGAACAATAGAAAATTGCCTATCGTGCACTGATAAAACTTCCGCATGACGCTCCTGGAATCATGGAAACATTCCCGGATGTCAGGCAGTTCCCGCCAGTGCAGGAATTTAAACCGCAGTTTATTCCGGAAGAGCAGCTGCCTCCGTTGAAGCCGTTTGCGCAGCTGGTGCCGCAATTATTTCCAGTCCCCCAACTTGGATATCCCTTTCCAGATAACGTATAAAGACCAATAGCATTTCCATTGGAAATCACGCATCCGCCCTGCGTCCGGACCATAGAAATGGCGTTGGTGTCAGTTGTGTATCCACAGTTGTTTCCCGGACGGAAGCCGGTCTGGCAAGAGCGGGACGCAGCGAAGGACGCGAAAGGCATTGCGAGTGTCATCATGGCGGAAACTGCGAGAGCAGTCATCATCTGTTTTTTCATGGTAAAACCTCCTGTTATGTAAAAATGTTACAAAAATATTACAAGTAGGATTCTACCACAAAATTCCGCGCATAGAACTGGGAATGAATGGCAATATATTTTGCGATAAGAGCTGTATGATGAGAGGCAAAGCGCTTATTTCGCAGCAAGTGCCTTCCGGTCTTTTTTGATCAGCTTCCTCATCGCCTCCACAGCTGTAACAACAGCGGCTTCCGTATCATAGACCTGCGGATCTTCAAGCCCCAGCTCACGTCTTGTCTGGTTCGCGATCACGAGCATCACGGAACCGGTGCGGACTCTGCGGACGCTGCCGACGATGAAGAGGGCAGCGGACTCCATCTCGGAGGCGAGGGCACCGCATGCAATCCAGGCCTTCCATTTGGAGTTTAATTCATCTGCCACAGGCATGGAATCCGGGGAGTGCTGTCCGTAGAAGTTGTCCTTGCACTGGACGACGCCGAGGTGATGGCGGTAGCCGAGTTCCTCAGAAGCTTCTTTTAACGCAGTAGTGACATCGAAATCCGGAACCGCCGGATACTCGATGGGTGCATATTCTTTTGTGGTCCCCTCAAAGCGGATCGCACCGGTGGCGATCACGAGATCTCCGCCGAGCACTTCTTTCTGCATGCCGCCGGAGGTGCCCACACGGATGAAGGTGTCCGCACCGCAGTGGATAAGCTCTTCGACCGCAATGGAGGCGGATGGTCCGCCGATTCCGGTGGAGACAACGCTGACTTTTTCTTCGTCGAGATAGCCGGTGTAGGTGGTGTATTCCCGGTTCTGGGCGATCTTTACCGGGTTATCGAAATGTTTCGCAATCTTCTCACAGCGCCCCGGATCGCCCGGCAGGATCACATAGCGTCCCACATCCCCGGCGCCGACGCCGATGTGATATTCTTTTCCTTTTGTATAGACAAGTTTACTCATAAGCTGCCTCCTCGCATAAGAAGTTTATAAGCAGGAAAAAGCATTTACAGCCGATTTTCGGAATAAGAAAGGTACCTTCCGTCTGTATCAGGGCTGTTTTCAAATCTTTCCTTTTTTAATATTCATTTTACCATTTTTCCGCAATAGAGACAACTCTTTATAACATCTGAACAGATTCTTCCAACAAAAAATAAATACACTATCAGAAGTCAGAAAAGTACGAGATACCGGTCGATGATATTTATCTGGAAGAAAGACATCACAAAAAAATACAGAATATATTTTTGCTTCGCAGCAAGAAATATACCCATCAGTCGAGTTAACATAATTCAAAATTTCACTCCCGGACAACACTGGTTAGTCCGTCATAACTTTCACAAACAATTTCTTGAAAAATTTCAAAAAACCAGTTGAAAAATCTCTCACCGCATGATAGAATAGTGAAAATTTGGGCTGAAATAAATTTTCAATCCCAGATAGGAAACGAACACGAACACAGAAGAAAGGGTGGCGTCATGAAAGCATATTTAATACTGGAAGACGGAACCGTGTTTGAAGGAACAAGCATCGGCTCTACCAGGGAAGTAATCAGTGAAATTGTTTTTAACACATCCATGACCGGTTATTTGGAAGTCCTTACCGATCCGTCCTATGCAGGACAGGCAGTGGTAATGACTTATCCGTTAATTGGTAATTACGGTATTTGTAAAGAAGATATGGAATCCGGAAGAGCATGGCCGGATGGTTATATTGTCAGAGAATTATCTAGGATCCCCAGTAATTTCAGAAGTGGGGACACGATTCAGCATTTCTTAGAAGAACAGGATATTCCAGGTATCAGTGGTATCGATACAAGAGCCCTCACAAAGATTTTAAGAGAAAAAGGAACCATGAACGGCATGATCACAACGAACGGATCTTTTGATCTGGAAGAAGTGAAAGAACGGATCAGGGCTTATAAGGTAACAGGCGTTGTATTAAAGACAACCACAAAAGAGAAATACGTTCTCCCGGGTACAGGAAAGAAAGTTGCACTCATGGACTTTGGCGCAAAAAAGAATATCGCCAGAGAGTTAAATAAGAGAGGCTGCGAAGTGACCGTATATCCGGCAGATACCCCGGCTGAGGAAGTCTTAAAGACAAACCCGGATGGAATCATGCTTTCCAACGGCCCTGGAGATCCGGCAGAGAACACGGAGATCATCAAAGAAGTCAGAAAGTTTTATGAATCCGATGTTCCTGTTTTCGCCATCTGTCTCGGACACCAGCTCATGGCTCTTGCCACAGGCGCAAATACATATAAGCTGAAATATGGTCACCGCGGCGGAAACCACCCGGTAAAAGACCTTGAGACGGGCCGCGTCTACATTTCCTCCCAGAACCACGGATACGCGGTAGACGAACACAGCATGAATCCGGAGGTTGCCGTTCCGGCGTTCGTGAACGTGAACGATAAGACGAACGAGGGATTAAAGTACGTGGGCAAGAATATCTTCACCGTCCAGTACCACCCGGAAGCATGCCCGGGACCGCAGGATTCCGGATATCTGTTTGACCGCTTTTTACGCATGATGGAGGAGGAAAGATAATGCCTAAGAATCCAGAGATCAAGAAAGTACTTGTAATCGGTTCCGGTCCGATCGTTATCGGCCAGGCCGCAGAATTTGACTACGCGGGAACACAGGCCTGCCGTTCCTTAAAGGAAGAAGGCATCGAGGTCGTTCTCTTAAACTCCAACCCGGCAACGATCATGACAGATAAGGATATCGCGGACCGGGTATATATCGAGCCGCTGACAACTGAGGTTGTCGAGCAGTTGATTAAGAAAGAAAAACCGGACAGTGTCCTCCCGACCCTTGGCGGACAGGCCGGCTTAAACCTTGCAATGGAACTGGAGGAGGCCGGTATCTTAAAGGCAAATAACGTGCGCCTTATCGGTACAACAGCCCTCACGATCAAAAAAGCCGAAGACCGTGAAATGTTCAAGGAGACAATGGAAAAGATCGGCGAACCGGTGGCTCCGTCTGAGATCGTTGAGGATGTGAACACAGGTCTTGCTGTTGCAAAAGAGATCGGTTATCCGGTCGTTCTCCGTCCGGCTTATACCCTTGGCGGCTCCGGCGGCGGTATTGCCTATAATGAGGAGCAGTGCGCAGAGATCCTGGAGAACGGACTCCGTTTATCCCGTGTGGGCCAGGTCCTTGTAGAGCGCTGTATTGCGGGCTGGAAAGAG
This sequence comes from Clostridium sp. AM30-24, assembly GCF_003480435.1. Classification (GTDB taxonomy): domain Bacteria; phylum Bacillota; class Clostridia; order Lachnospirales; family Lachnospiraceae; genus Pilosibacter. The sequence continues at coordinate 4,172 of NZ_QUJB01000018.1, forward strand.
ATCGAATATGAGGTTATGCGTGACGGTGCAGGCAATGTGATCACCGTCTGCAACATGGAGAATATCGACCCTGTGGGCGTACATACCGGTGACAGTATCGTTGTTGCCCCGTCCCAGACCCTTGGAGATAAAGAGTACCAGATGCTCCGTACCTCCGCGTTAAAGATCATCACAGAACTCGGTATCACCGGTGGCTGCAATGTACAGTACGCGCTTCACCCGGAGAGCTTTGAGTACTGTGTAATTGAGGTAAACCCGCGTGTAAGCCGTTCCTCCGCCCTTGCGTCCAAGGCGACAGGATATCCGATCGCAAAGGTTGCCGCAAAGATCGCTCTCGGTTACACACTGGATGAGATCAAGAACGCTGTTACAAAGAAGACCTATGCAAGCTTCGAGCCGATGCTTGACTATGTGGTAGTCAAGATGCCGAGACTTCCCTTCGATAAATTTATCAGTGCGAGTCATAAGTTAGGAACCCAGATGAAAGCGACCGGTGAGGTCATGAGTATCTGCACAAGCTTTGAGGGTGGCTTAATGAAAGCGATCCGTTCTCTGGAGCAGCATGTGGACTCCTTAATGTCTTACGACTACAGCGGACTCACAGATGAACAGTTAAAAGAGCAGCTTTACAACGTGGATGACCGCCGGATCTGGGTCATTGCAGAGGCACTCCGCCGCGGCTTCGATTACGAGCTGATCCATGATATCACGAAAATCGATATCTGGTTCATCGATAAATTAATGATCCTCGTTGAGATGGAGACTTCCTTAAAGAAAGCCGGGAAGAACCTCGACGCAGATCTTTTAAAGGAAGCAAAGCGCATCGAATTCCCGGATAATGTGATCGCGAGACTCACAGGTCTCACGGAAAACGAGATCAAGGAAATGCGTCATGCAAACGGCATCCGTGCTGCCTTCAAGATGGTAGATACCTGCGCGGCTGAGTTTGCGGCTGAAACCCCGTACTATTACTCCTGCTTCGGCAGCGAGAATGAGGCAGAGGGCGAGACTGAGAAGAAGAAGGTTCTCGTTCTCGGTTCCGGACCGATCCGCATTGGTCAGGGTATCGAGTTCGACTTCTGTTCTGTTCACAGCACCTGGGCCTTCGAGAAAGAGGGCTTTGAGACCGTCATCATCAACAATAACCCGGAGACTGTCAGCACAGACTTTGATATCGCTAACAAACTGTATTTCGAACCGCTGACTCCGGAGGATGTGGAGAGCATCGTTGATATTGAGAAACCGGACGGAGCAGTTGTCCAGTTCGGTGGGCAGACAGCCATCAAGCTCACAGAGGCTCTGATGAAGATGGGAGTCCCGATCCTGGGAACCGCTGCCGAGGATGTTGATGCCGCTGAGGACAGAGAACTCTTCGATGAGATCCTTGAGCAGTGCCAGATTCCGAGAGCAAAGGGACAGACTGTATTTACAGCGGAAGAGGCGAAAAAGGCAGCAAACGAGTTAGGCTATCCGGTACTCGTTCGTCCGTCCTACGTTCTTGGCGGACAGGGCATGCAGATCGCGATCTGCGATGAGGATATCGACGAATTTATCGGCATCATCAACCGGATCGCTCAGGAGCATCCGATCTTAGTTGATAAGTATATCATGGGTAAGGAGATCGAGGTCGATGCGATCTGCGACGGTACCGATATCCTGATCCCGGGTATCATGGAGCATATCGAGCGTACCGGTATCCACTCCGGTGACAGTATCTCCGTATATCCGGCGAAGAGCATCACCGAGGACAACAAGAAGACGATCGTGGAATACACAGAGAAGCTCGCAAGGGCGCTCCATGTAAAGGGAATGATCAATATCCAGTTTATTGTAAATGACGAAGGTGTATTTATCATCGAGGTCAACCCGCGTTCCTCCAGAACCGTTCCGTATATCAGTAAGGTAACGGGAATCCCGATCGTACCGCTGGCAACTCAGATCATCTGCGGTCATACGATCCGGGAACTCGGCTACACACCGGGACTCCAGAAAGAGGCAGATTACTACGCAGTGAAGATGCCGGTATTCTCTTTCGAGAAGATCCGTGGAGCTGATATCAGCCTTGGACCGGAGATGAAATCCACTGGTGAGTGTCTTGGTATCGCAAAGACCTTCAACGAGGCCCTTTACAAGGCATTCCAGGGCGCAGGCATCAAGCTTCCGAAGTACAAGAACATGGTCATGACTGTCCGCGATTCCGATAAGGAAGAGATGCTCGACATTGCTGCGAGATTCAAGGCACAGGGTTACCGTATCTTCTGTACCGCAGGAACCGCAAAGTATTTCAATGAGCACGGCGTAAAGGTCATTCCGGTAAGAAAGATCGAGCAGGAGTCTCCGAACCTTCTTGACCTGATCCTTGGACATGAGATCGACCTTGTCATCGATATCCCAGCACAGGGCGCAGAGAGAAGCCATGACGGCTTTATCATCCGCCGGAATGCGATCGAGACAGGCGTTACCGTTCTCACTGCGGTTGATACTGCGAGAGCGCTTGTGACAAGTATGGAAAATCGTGCAAAAGAACTTACACTGATCAATATTGCTGAAATCTGATATTGGTAAAAAATAGAAGAGCAGCCCGTTTCACGCTGGAGTGAGATGGGCTGCTTTTTACGTTGCCCCAGCAGCGTATGCCGGAAATGTATGCCGGAAATTTGAAAGAGGTGACGCGCTATGCAAAAAAAGAAATATTAACGCTTTATCAAGATGAATATATGCATTGATAATGTATAAAACATTGGAAAAACTGCATGAAACAATATAATTATGCACTGAATATTGTATAAAATGCATAATATGTAAAAAAAACATAAAAAAGTGCTTTACAAAAGAATAATTATACATTATAATGCGTATCAACATCACACATGTGAGACATAGAAAAAGATAGAAACAAAGAGGAGAGGATCGATTATGAAGAAGAACATCGTTTTAGCTATGACAACAGCAGCGGTCATTGCTGCTCTTACAGGATGCGGAAGCTCCAAGACCACCGAGACAACGGCAGCAGCAACAACGGCAGCTGAGACAACAACAGCCGACGCGACAACTGCGGCTGAATCAAAGGAAGCAGATAAGACAGAGGCAGCAGCCGCAGCGGAAGGTTCCTTAAAGGCGCTTGAGAACGTAGATCCGAACGGTCATCTCGGAAAAGTTCTTGCGGCAGGAAAGATCACGATGGGAACATCTCCGGATTTCGCTCCGTGGGAATTCAAGGATGTCAGCAGCGGAACAACCGAGTATGTCGGTGCCGATGTAGAGCTTGCAAAATATATCGCTGAGAAGCTTGGTGTAGAGCTTGAGATCAAGCCGATGGAGTTCTCTGCGATCCAGCAGGCAGTTACTTCCGGAAACATTGATATGGGTATCTCTGGCTTCGCTTACACAGATGAGCGTGCAGAGGCTATGGGACTTTCTGAGCGTTACAATGTAAACACGAAGAAAGGTCAGGGACTTTTAGTTAAGAAGGAGCTTGCTTCCCAGTACAATACAGCAGAGTCCTTCGCAGGCAAGAAGGTTGCTACCCAGAACGCAACCTTACAGAACAAGCTTGCTACAGAGCAGCTTCCGTCTGATGTTCAGATCCAGTTAGTGACAAACATAACAGACGGTGTTATGATGTTAAAAACAGGCAAGGTTGACGCACTTGCTGTATCCGGTGATAACGGTGAATCCCTTGCAAAAACATATGATGATATTGCAATGGCAGATTTCATGTTTGACTATTCAAGTGAAGGTAACGTTATCGCGATCAAGAAAGGCGATGATGATCTTTTAAATGCGATCAACGAAGTGGTCGTTGAAGTTAACGAGAAAGGTCTCTATGAGCAGTGGAGGGAAGAGGCAGTTGCCCTTGCTGAGAAGCTCGGTATCGAGACACACTAATTTCGGAGCAGATCGTTTCGTTCCGTGATGGAAGATCGGCGCAGGACGGAATCGGTTTTCGCTTCAGGTTACAGAAAATACAGAGCTCGGTCTTTCTGGTGAAGATGCCGGAAAGACCTTTGTCTGTTTTCAAGTTTTATCTACGAAAGGAGTTTTCCAGATGGAGTTTCTTAACGTCATGTTAAAAGTCTGGATGAAGTACTGGAACTTATTCTTACAGGGTCTTGGAATGACACTGTTTATGGGTCTCCTCACTGTCCTCATCAGTACCGTTTTCGGTTCTTTGATGGCACTGATGCGCCGCAGCAACGTGGGCATCGGAAAATTTAAGCCGCTCCGGCTGATCGCTACCGTTTATGTCGAAATTATCCGCGGTACGCCGATCCTGCTGCAGTTATATTTCTTCTACTTTATGCTGCCGACCTGGCTTCCGTTCTTCAACTTAAGCGAGTTTACATGCGTTATGACTGCATGCTGCGTAAACTCTACCGCTTATGTCTGTGAGATCGTCCGCGCAGGTATTCAGGCTGTCGATGTCGGACAGACTGAAGCAGCACGTTCCCTTGGCTTAAACGCGCGTCAGACCATGATCCATATCGTTCTCCCGCAGGCAGTCAAGAATATTCTTCCGGCACTCTGCAACGAGTTTGTAGCGATCGTCAAGGAGACATCTCTGGCGTCCACGTTCTTTATCGGAGAACTTATGACCCAGTTTAAGACCATCAACGGTCTTACATTCCGTGTACTTGAGCCGTTAACCATCGTTGGTATCATTTACTTCGGCGTGACATTTATCATGTCCAAGCTGATTGCTTTACTGGAGAGGAGGATGAACGCAAGTGAGCGCTAGTGAAAAAGAACTGATTCGTGTAGAAGATCTGCATAAATCCTTCGGCAGTCTTCAGGTATTAAAGGGTGTTACCGAGCATGTCAATCATGGCGAGGTCGTTTCTGTTATCGGACCGTCCGGCGGCGGTAAAAGTACATTTTTACGCTGCTTAAACCTTCTTGAGACACCGACATCCGGAAAGATCTATTTCGAGGGAATCGATATTACCGACAAGAATGTGGATATCAACCTGCATCGTCAGAAGATGGGAATGGTATTCCAGCACTTTAATGTATTCAATAATCTTACAGTTGGAAAGAACGTAACGCTCGCCCCGGTCCTTCTCGGAAAGAAAACACAGAAGGAAGCCGACGAGATGATGCGGGAGCTTTTAAACCGCGTTGGTCTTGCGGATAAGGAGAACCAGTTCCCAAAGAAGCTTTCCGGCGGACAGAAACAGCGTCTTGCGATCGTGCGTGCGCTGGCGATGGAACCGGATGTTATGCTTTTTGATGAACCGACTTCCGCCCTTGATCCGGAGATGGTAGGAGAGGTTCTTCATGTTATCAAGGACCTTGTAAAGACAGGAATGACTACTGTGATCGTAACCCATGAGATGGGATTTGCGAGGGAGGTCTCCGACCGCGTATTCTTTATGGATGGCGGCGTGATCGCGGAGAAAGGCACTCCGGATGAGGTCTTCAATCATCCGCAGAACCCGAGGACACAGGAATTTTTAAGCAAGGTATTATACTGATGAAAGGACAGCGGGAAAAGCTGTTTTAATAGGAACTATGAGAAGCGCGCTTTGCGAGCTTCTCAAGTTATCGCGGCAGTCGCCAAGGTCTCATGCAAGCATGGACTTTGGCTCGTTGCTCGCGTAAGTCATATCCCGCTCAGGCAGACTTTTGGAGCCTTGCCTGGCGGGATTTTTGAAAGGAGAACATGACATGTCAGCATCCAAACAGACAGCATTCGATTATATCGACGAGAAATCAGGAGTGATCACCGACGTATCCGATAAGATCTGGGACTATGCGGAGCTTTCCCTGAGAGAGTACAAATCCGGTGAACTTTACGCAAAGGTATTAAAAGAAGAAGGATTTACTGTCGAACATCCCTTTGACAACATTGAGACTGCATTCCGCGCTTCCTACGGTTCCGGAAAGCCGGTGATCGGTATTCTGGCTGAGTATGATGCTCTGACAGGTCTTTCCCAGATCGCCGGATCTGAGACCAGAAAAGAGCTTGTCGCAGACGGAAACGGCCACGGCTGCGGCCACAACCTTTTAGGTGCGGGTTCCATGGCTGCGGCTTTTGCTATAAAAAAATATCTGGAAGAAAAAGGTGAGGGAAGCGGTAAAGTGATCCTTTACGGCTGCCCTGGTGAGGAAGGTGCCGCTACAAAAGCATTTATGGCAAGAGACGGCGTGTTCGCGGAGTGCGACGCGGCTCTTACCTGGCATCCGGGCAATGTGAATCAGGTCACTTCCGGTACCTGCAACACCTGTATCCAGACAGAGTATAAGTTTACCGGTGTTGCCTCCCATGCGGCGGGCGCACCGGACAAGGGACGTTCTGCCCTCGACGCGGTGGAGCTTATGAACATTGGCGTCCAGTTCTTAAGAGAGCATATGCCGGACAGCGCGAGGATCCATTACTCCATCACAGATGCCGGTGGAGATTCTCCGAACGTGGTACAGCCGAAGGCACAGGTCCTCTATATGGTCCGCTCCATCTGGGTAAAGGACGCGCTGGAGCTTCAGGAGAGAGTCGACCGTATTGCTCTTGCGGCATCCATGATGACAGATACAAAGATGGAGAAGAAGTTTATCGACGGCTGCTCCAATACCGTTCCGAACAAGGTCCTGGAGTCCCTTATGTGGGATAACTTCAATGATCTCGGTGTCTGCCATTACACGGAAGAAGAATTAAAGTACGCGAAAGCCCTCTACGATTCCGTTGAGATGAAGTCTGATAAGCTTCCGGGAGATGCGACGGAGGACAGCAGCGATATCTACGAATATGTTGATGAGAAGTCCAAACACGGCACAACACCGATGAATGAGTTCCTTGTCCCGTATCTCTACTATGAGAAACCGAGAATGGGATCCACGGATGTCGGTGATGTGAGCTGGTGCATTCCGACGGCGCAGATCAATACTTCCACATTCCCGGCACAGGCACCGGGACATTCCTGGCAGAATGTCTCCTGTGGACGTACATCCATTGCCCACAAGAATATGCTGTTAGCGGGAAAGGTCATCGCGGCTACCGCGATCGATCTCATGGAGAAGCCGGATGTTTTACAGGCAGCGAAGGACGAGTTCAACAAGAAGATGAAACGTTATGGCGGCTATACCTGCCCGGTTCCGCAGGGCGCAGTTCCGGTCATCCCGGGTGAGAAGATGTAAGAGGCGACATGGCGGAGTCTCTGAAAGAAAAAGAATAGAATGACTGTAAGTCCGGCAGGACAGGGGAAGGCGGAGATACTCTGCAAAAGACCTGGCCTGCCGGGCTGTTTTATCTCAATGGGAGCTGAACGAAAAAATTTCAGAAATTTTACATATTTTTCAGTAAAAGGACAGGAATCGTGGTTCTAAAATGCCTTAAAATATGATATACTATAAAAGTATATTCTTAGGACGGAGAACAAATGTACGCCCGTGGGAATGACGGGCTGCGCCGGAAAAGGAGGCGGTCAGGTATGAATATCAGGGAAACGATGGAACAGTGGGAACGCCAGAATCTGAGTCCTTACGCGTCGTTAAGCAGTGAGACGCTGGGGCGTGACCGGGAGGAACCGCTCTGCGATATCCGCCCTGCCTATCAGCGTGATCGTGACCGGATCCTGCACAGCAAGTCATTCCGGCGCCTGAAAGACAAGACCCAGGTTTTCCTCGCTCCGGAAGGGGACCACTACCGGACGAGACTGACCCATACGTTAGAGGTATCCCAGATCGCGAGAACGATCGCAAAGGCACTCCGGATGAATGAGTCCCTGACTGAGGCGATCGCCTTGGGGCATGATCTCGGCCACACGCCTTTCGGACATGCGGGGGAATACATATTGAATGAGATCTGCGAGGACGGATTCGCCCACTATAAGCAGAGCGTCCGGGTGGTGGAGATCCTGGAAAAAAAGGGACAGGGGTTGAACCTCACAAAGGAAGTCCGCGACGGAATGTTAAATCACAGAACGTCCGGAAATCCGGCGACCATGGAGGGAAAGATCGTGCGGTTCTCCGATAAAATCGCATACATCAATCATGATATCGACGACGCGATCCGCGGAAAGATCATTACCGAGCGGGATATTCCGAGAGAATACGCGGATGTACTTGGGGATACCGTAAAGGACCGCCTGAATATCATGATCCATGATATTATTAATAACAGTATGGACAAGCCGTCGATCTTTATGTCCCCGGACGTAGAGCGGGCCATGCGGGGCTTGAGGGAATGGATGTTTGAACATGTGTACCGCAATCCTGCCGCAAAGGGCGAGGAGGGAAGAGCTCAGCAGCTGATCGTGACACTTTACGAATACTACCTGAAGCATGTGGACGAGCTGCCGGAAGAGTACCTGGCGATGATGGAGCTTCGCGGGGAGAAGAGAGAGCGGGTCGTCTGTGATTATATTGCCGGGATGAGCGACGGATATGCCATCGACCGGTTTGAAGAATTATTTGTACCGAAAGGCTGGAATGTCTGAGAGACGGATCCGGCGGATCTGCGAGGAAAGTGCAGAGCGGTTTTGCGGAAAATACATATCGCGGGAGGGATGAAGCGTGTATTACCCGGAAGAAGTGATCGAGGAAGTACGAACAAGAAATGACATCGTGGACATCGTGTCCCAGTATGTGAATTTAAAGAAAAAGGGCGCAAACTATTTCGGATTGTGCCCGTTTCATAATGAGAAATCCCCGTCCTTTTCCGTTTCACCGGGAAAGCAGATGTATTACTGCTTCGGATGCGGAGCAGGCGGAAATGTCATCACCTTTGTGATGGAATATGAAAATTATACCTTCGTGGAAGCTGTGAAGATGCTGGCGGACCGGGCGGGGATCGCCCTGCCGGAGGTGGAATACTCAAAGGAGGCGAGAGCTCAGGCGGACCTGAAAAATACGCTCCTTGAGATCAACCGTCTTGCGGCGAACTTCTTTTATTATCAGTTAAAGCAGCCGTCAGGAAAGGTCGGATATGACTATTTTAAGGAGAAACGCCGTCTGACGGACGATACGATCCGCCACTTCGGTCTTGGGTATTCCAGTAAGGTGCCGGATGACCTTTACCGGTATATGAGGTCGAAGGGATACAACGACGATATTTTAAAAGAGACAGGTCTTTTCTTTATCGATGAGAGGGGAGCCAGAGATAAATTCTGGAACCGTGTCATGTTCCCGATCTTAGACGTCAATAACCGTGTCATCGGTTTCGGCGGCCGTGTAATGGGGGACGGGGAGCCGAAATATTTAAACTCCCCGGAGACGAAGATCTTTGATAAGAGCCGGAATCTCTACGGACTTAATTTCGCGAGAACGTCCAGGGCGAAATATATGCTGATCTGTGAAGGCTATGTGGACGTGATCGCTATGCATCAGGCCGGATTTACGAACGCTGTGGCATCTCTGGGGACCGCGTTTACGTCCCAGCACGCGATGCTTTTAAAGCGCTACACGGATCAGGTAGTCCTGACCTACGACAGCGATGGGGCGGGAGTGAAGGCGGCGCTCCGCGCGATTCCGATCTTAAAAGAGGTTGGAATGTCCATCAAGGTTTTGAATATGAAGCCCTATAAGGACCCGGACGAGTTTATCAAGAATCTTGGGAAAGAGGAATTCCAGAAGCGGATCGACAATGCCGTCGGAAGCTTTATGTTTGAAATCTCCGTGATCCGGAGCCAGTACAACATGCAGGACCCGGAGTCGAAGACAGGGTTTTATAACGCCATCGCGAAGAAGCTTCTGGAATTTCCGGAAAAGCTGGAGCGTGATAATTACACGGAAGCCGTTGCAAGGGAGTATATGATCCCGGAGACGGATCTCAAAAACCTCGTGAACTCCATGGGCGGACTCATCGGAGTGACCACAAGGGAGCGGGAGTACGATAAGGAGCGGACCCGCCAGAAAAAGGAGAAGGAGGACGGGATCCGGAAGTCCCAGAGACTGCTTCTCACCTGGCTCATCGAGCGTCCGCAGCTTTTCGAAAAGATCCGCGGTATTATCACGCCGGAGGATTTTGACGACGAGCTTTACAGAGAAGCGGCATCTATGGTCTTCGATGAATATGAAAAAACAGGAAGCGTGAACCCCGCGCAGATCCTGAATCATTTTATCGAGGGCGAGGAACAATACAGGGAAGTGGCGGCCTTATTCCACGCGAGTCTCAGCGAGTCCTTAAATAATGAGGAACAGAGGAGAGCGCTCTCGGAAACCGTCAAAAAGATAAAGAAACACAGTCTGGAGGTAAAGGGAAAAACAGCAGATATCAGAGAGTTGCAGGAAATCATCAGGCAGCAGTCAGCGCTGGCTGCCCTGAATATCACACTTGACTGAGAGAAGCAGAAGCCGAAAGGCAGACACGAGGAACGTCAGGTGCCGGGAAGGATGGAATTATGGAGGAAAAGACACTTACATTTGAAGAGAAGTTATCAAAACTTCTGGAACTCGCAAAAAGTAAAAAGAACGTCCTTGATGAAAAGGAAGTTCTGGATGCCTTTGCGGGGGAAGAACTGACACCCGAGAAGCTGGACCGCATATACGACTTCCTGGATAAAAAACATGTCGACATCTTAAAAATGTCGAACGATGATGATATGGATCCGGATCTGTTTTCGGAGGATGAAGATGCAGATCCGGAGGATGAGATTGATGTGGAGCATATCGATCTCTCCGTACCGGAGGGGATCGGTGTAGATGATCCGGTCCGGATGTACTTAAAAGAGATCGGAAAAGTGCCGCTGCTTTCCCCGGATGAGGAGATCGAACTGGCAAAGAAGATCGAACTCGGTGACGAGGAGGCAAAGAAGAAGCTTGCGGAGTCGAACCTGCGTCTTGTGGTGAGTATCGCAAAACGGTATGCCGGACGGGGCATGCAGCTGCTCGACCTGATCCAGGAGGGAAATCTTGGACTCATTAAGGCAGTCGAGAAGTTTGATTACAGGAAAGGCTATAAATTCAGCACCTACGCGACCTGGTGGATCCGTCAGGCGATCACCCGCGCCATTGCGGATCAGGCGAGAACGATCCGGATTCCGGTACACATGGTGGAGACCATCAACCGTCTTGTGCGGACCCAGAGACAGTTAGTCCAGAAGCTTGGCCGTGAGGCAACACCGGAGGAGCTCGCGAAGGAGCTCGATATGCCGGTGGAACGTGTCCGTGAGATCATGAAGATCTCTCAGGATCCGGTGTCCTTAGAGACTCCGATCGGCGAGGAGGAGGACAGCCACCTCGGGGACTTTATCCAGGATAATAATGTGGAAGTTCCGGCGGATGCCGCGACCTACACGCTGCTCCACGAACAGCTGATGGATGTGCTGTCAACGCTCACTGAGAGGGAACAGAAAGTGCTGCGCCTCAGATTTGGCCTGGATGACGGAAGACCGAGGACTCTGGAGGAGGTCGGAAGACAGTTCAACGTGACGAGGGAGCGGATCCGCCAGATCGAGGCGAAGGCCCTTAGAAAACTGCGCCATCCGAGCAGGAGTAAGATCTTGAAAGATTATCTGGATGAGTAAAAAGATATGGGAAGCAGGAAAAGATCTGTGCAGGAAAAGGCAGTCAGGGATGGCCTGTCTGTGTGCTCCGGGGCGAAGTTAAACTGCCGGGAAATACAAAAAGGCGGCTGCGAAATCGAAAAGCAGTCGTGTTAAAGAGAAATGGAGAAATCAATATGAAATTATCAGAACGCCTGGAGCTGGTGCTCTCGTTTGTGGAACCTGGGGAGTCCGCGGCAGACGTTGGGACGGACCACGGACATGTTCCGGTGGAGCTTGTCAGGAGAGCGATCGTGAAGAAGGCCGTGGCTATGGATGTGCGGAAAGGCCCGTTATCCAGGGCGACGGAGAATATTGCCCTGGCTGGACTTGCGGATAAGATCGAGACGAGACTTTCTGACGGTGTCGCAAAACTTCAGCCCGGTGAGGCTGATTCTGTCGTGATCGCGGGAATGGGCGGCGAGCTGATCATTAAGATCCTGGAGAACGGAAGACATATGTGGGATTCGGTAAAGCAGTGGGTCTTATCGCCGCAGTCGGAGATCTTTAAGGTCAGAAGATGGCTTTTTGAGAACGGTTTTGTGATCCGGAAGGAAGATATGGTCCTTGAAGACGGGAAGTTTTATACGGTGATGGATGTGCGGAGAGAGAAAGACGCAGATTCTGAGGGGAAAACAGTGGATCCGGATGTTTTAAGCCTTTCTGAGGACAGCCGTATGCTCTACGGCGATTATCTGATCCGGACGAAGAACCCGGTTCTTCTTACATATCTGAAGGAGGAAGAGGCGAAGATTCTGCGGTTCATCGGTGATCTTTCCGCGAAGGCGGGAGATTCCGGGCGGGCGGCAGAACGGCTTTCCGAGTTGAAATTACAGTTAAAAGAAAATCAGGAGGTACAGCATGAAATGCAGGGAGATCATTGAAATCTTAGAGGCGCTTGCGCCGAAGTCCTGTGCCTGTGACTGGGATAATCCGGGACTTTTAGCGGGGCGGATCGACAAGGACGTGAAGAAGATCCTTTTGACGCTGGATGCGGATGATGCGGCGGTGGAGCGGGCGAAGGAGATCGGGGCAGATATGCTGTTAAGCCATCATCCGCTGATCTTTAAGCCGGTGAAGCATGTTTCGGACGAGGATTTTATTGGAAGACGGCTTGTGTCCCTGATCCAGTCGGATGTGTCATACTATGCGATGCATACAAATTTTGATTCGGCGCCGGGGTGCATGGCGGATATTGTGGCGGACTGGTTGAATTTTACCGATCAGAAGCCGCTGGAGGCCATGGGAGAGATTTCCGGGACGGAGTACGGAATCGGTAAGACAGGATCGTTGAAAGTGCCTATGAAGGGCTTGGAGCTCGCGAGAGAGGTTAAGAACCGGTTTGGACTTCCGTTTGTGACCGTTTATGGAAGTGAGCTGTATGAGGATGCTCCGGTTGTGAAGGCGGCTACCTGCCCGGGGGCAGGTGGAAGTGAGCTTAAGGAGGCGCTTAAGGCGGGTGCTCAGGCGTTTATCACCGGGGATATCAGTCACCATGAGGGAATCGACGCGGCAGCCCAGGGGATGATGATCATTGACGCGGGTCATTATGGTCTGGAGCATATCTTTATGGATTTTATGGAAGGTTTTTTGAAGGAGAAGCTGCCTGCTGATATTGAGGTCGTGAAGATGGCGGTGAAGTTTCCTGCGGTCGTTGTGTAGGTAATTGGCTTCGGGGACGCACCGGTCAGCCTCCGCCCCCGGGCTGAGATGATTTTCGGGGAGGTTTCTCTAAGCTTGCATGCGAATGCTAAGGGCGGAGAAAAGGTGACACAACTCGCTTCGCTCAGACAAGTGTCACCTTTCCTCCAACGCATTCACCTGCGAGCTAAGAGGAAGCCAATCCCCGAAAAACAGGCGCCCGGGATCGGAGGCTGACCGGTGCTATAGATCGAAGTGAAATGGCTGTTGCTGATGTTGTGAATGTCATCAGCGGAGAGGTTGTGTGAGGTGGTTTTATGGCAGTTGTAAAGGTGAATGGAATCGAAAAAACGTATCCGGAGGGAACAACCTATCTGGAGATCGCGAGAGATTTTCAGGATCAATATGAGAATGATATCCTGCTTGTGCGGGTCAATGGAAAGCTCAGGGAGCTTGAAAAGACTCTGTCGGGGGATTCTGAGATTTCTTTTATCACAGCGAAGGAAAACGCAGGTTATAAGACTTATGAGCGCAGTGCGATCTTTCTGATGCTGAAGGCGTTTTACGAGGTGGTTCCGAGAGAGAAGATCAGGAAGATCCAGATCGACTTTGCGCTGGGAAACGGTATTTATGGAGAACTTGTCGGGGATATTCCGGTGGACGAGAAGCTGCTGACTTCAGTGAAGGTACATATGGAGAAACTTAGGGACGCAGCGATCCCGGTGAAAAAGCGGAGTGTCAATACAGATGACGCGGTGGAGCTTTTTGGAAAGCATGGGATGCATGATAAGGAGCAGCTGTTCCAGTATCGTCGTGCATCGCGGGTGAATATTTACAGTATCGGAGAGTTTGAGGACTATTTTTATGGATATATGGTTCCGGACACAAGTTATGTGAAGTATTTTGACCTTGTTCCGTGTCATGCGGGATTTTTGCTCCTGCTTCCGGTGAAAACGGATCCGAAACATGTGGAGCATCCGGCGATCCGGGAGAAGCTGTTTTCAATCCTGCATTCTTCCTACCGCTGGAGTGACAGCCTGGAGGTACCGAACGTCGGCGCATTAAATAAGATGATCGTGGACGGCAGAGGGCAGGATCTGATCCTGATGCAGGAGGCGCTGCAGGAGAAAAATATCGGTCAGGTTGCTGAGAAGGCAGTGAAGGATCCGGACCGCAGGATCGTGATGATCGCGGGACCGTCTTCGTCCGGTAAGACGACCTTCAGCCACAGGCTTTCAACTCAGTTTGCGGCGCTGGGATACAACCCGCATCCGATCTCCGTGGACAACTATTTCCGCAACCGGGAAGAGTATCCGCTTGACGAGAACGGGCAGCCGGACTTTGAGGCACTTGGATGCGTGGATATTCCGCAGTTTAATGAGGATATGAACGCTCTGCTCTCTGGTAAGACCATCGAACTTCCACGGTTTAACTTTAAAACCGGTAAGAGGGAATACAAAGGCGAAATGCTGAAGCTTGGAAAGAAGGATATTCTCGTCATCGAGGGCATCCACTGCCTAAATGACGCGATGTCCTCAGAACTTCCGAAGGACAGTAAATTTAAGATCTACATCAGCGCCCTGACCCAGTTGAATGTGGATGAGCACAACCGGATCCCGACAACTGACGGACGACTGATCCGCCGGATGGTGCGGGACGCGAGAACAAGAGGAACCTCCGCGTTAGAGACGATCGAGCGCTGGCCGTCGGTGCGCCGCGGCGAGGACAAGAATATCTTCCCGTACCAGGAGAGCGCCGATGTGATGTTCAACTCCGCGCTTGTGTATGAGCTTGCGGTATTGAAGCTCTATGCGGAACCGCTGCTCTTCAATATCCCGAGAGACCGGGAAGAGTATGATGAGGCGAAACGGCTTCTCAAATTCCTGGACTATTTCCTTGCCATCGACAGTGATGTGATCCCGAAGACTTCGATTCTCAGGGAGTTTATCGGGGGAAGCTGCCTGAACGTGTAGCTGTATTCGTTTTTTCTGTGGTATTTTCATAGGAGTGTGCATCCATATGGACATTATCTGTAAAAGCCGTAACGAAAAAAATATAAACACACGTCTGGACATCAAAATAAATATATGCTAAAATAAACAAGTTCTGAGTAAGACAGATGGTCGCTGCTGCAGTCCTAAGGGATGCAGGAGAGGAAAGTCCGGGCTTCAAAGGGCAGGGTGCCGGATAACGTCCGGCGAAGGCGACTTCAGGGACAGTGCAACAGAAATAAACCGCATGGAAACATGTAAGGGTGGAAAGGCAGTGTAAGAGACTACCGCCTCAATGGTAACAGGGAGGGCACATGCAAACCCCACTCGAAGCAAGGCCAAACAGGAAGCATAAGGCGGCCCGTCTGCTTCCGGGTAGGCCGCTTGAGCCGTCCGGTGACGGACGGTCTAGATAGATGACCATCCAACGACATAACCCGGCTTATCGTCTTGCTCAGAATATTGAATAAAGAAAATGATGAAGACCGCTTTCCAGAATCTCGGGTTGAGATTTTGGGGAGCGGTCTTTTTGGGTCATAAATAAAATTCGCATCAAATAATTTCTGTAAGTGGTTGGATAGATAAAATATTATAATGATGCTGGGATCAAAAGCTTATGCCCCCTCTGATACCGTATTGCTTCGCACTGCGTGCTCCCGCAATCCTCAAAAATTCTCCTTTTGCTGCGCAATCTCTGTGAAATATGCAATCGACATAGCGTGCCAACATTGCAGCAAAATTACACAAAAATATCATGAAATAATATTATGAATTGTAATAATAATACGAAATTTTACATTATGGAAATAAGATGTTAAGATGAACTCAAGAAGAAAGAGAATGACGGTTTGAAGAAAACTGACATGAAGATTTTTCGGTCAATGCCATAAGCGCGCAGACCGACGGAACAATTACAATCATACATATAAGAAAGGATCAAGAGAATGGGATTCTGGAACAAAGCTAAGACAGCAGAACGTCCCGGAACATGGGATGGAACAGAAAAATACGGGCCGGTGAAGCTTGCATCCGTGGATTTCCGCGACGGCCAGCAGTCTGTGATCGCAACAAGAATGAGAACGGAGGACATGCTTCCGATCTTAGAGCAGATGGATAATTTCGGATATGAGAGCATCGAGATGTGGGGAGGTGCGACATTTGATTCCTGCATCCGGTATCTGAATGAGGATCCGTGGGAGCGCCTGAAGGCGTTCAAGAGGGTCTGTAAAAAAACACCGCTGCGTATGCTGCTTCGCGGTCAGAACCTTTTAGGATACACTCCTTATCCGGACGATGTGGTTGAAAAGTTTGTGACAAAGGCAGCAGAGGACGGAATGGATGTTTTCCTGATCTTCGATGGCTTAAATGATATCAGAAACTGCGCGTGTGCCGCTAAGGCAGCGCTGAAAGCCGGAAAACGCGTGGAGGGCAACATTCAGTTTACCTCCAGCCCGGTTCACACTGTTGAATCCTTCGTACAGACTGCGATAGACTATGTAAACATCGGTGCGACAGCAGTCCATCTGGAAGACATGGGCGGCATGATCGATCCGACGACTGCTGCGAAGACCGTGGCGGCTGTTAAGAAAGCCGTAAATGTCCCGGTTCACTATCATTCCCACTGCACTGGCGGTATGACTGAGATCACATACTGGGAGGTCGCAAGAGCGGGAGCTGACGTGCTTGACGTGGATGTCTCCGCGTTTGCTCTTGGAACAAGCCATCCGGCAGCAGAGAGCATCATCGCGGTGTTAAAGGGAACGCCCCGTGACACCGGACTTGATTATGCAAAGCTGGCACCGATCAACGCGTACTTAAAAGAGATCAGAAAGAAATATAAGGAATTCGAGTCAAAGCTTCAGGGCGTGGACATCAATGTTGTCCGCCACCAGATCCCTGGCGGAATGCGTTCCAACCTTGAGTTCCAGCTGGCACAGATGAAAGCACCGGAGAGACTTCCGGAAGTTCTGGAAGAAGTTGTAAAGGTCCGCGCGGATCTCGGATATCCGCCGCTTGGAACTCCGTTCTCCCAGATGTGCGGCGCACAGGCAACCATCAATGTGATCTCCGGAAAACGGTATCAGATGATTCCGAAGGAAGTGACCGCATACGTGGAAGGCAAGTACGGAAAAGCTCCGGGTCCGGTAAGCGAGGAGTTAAAGAAGCGCATTCTCGGCGATGACAAACAGCCGATCACCTGCCGTCCTGCAGATCTGATCCCGGCGGGATATGAGAAGATTTGCGAGGAGTGCAGGGATATCGCAAGAACAGAGGAGGACATCCTCACCTATGCGATGTTCCCACAGGTTGGAAGAGAGTTCCTTGAGAAGAAATATAGGGCATAAGTTTTAGCTGGATGACAGGCAGTAAAAAGCCGGAAGATCAGAATGGCGCAGGAACGTCTGAAAAAGCCAGTATTCCAGTATTTTGCTCATACTGCTCGATGGTCTCCAGAAACTTCTGAACCTGCAGAAGCTCGTAGCTTTCTGTATGGTAGAGAAGATAGGTGTTTCGGCGCAGGGGTGTTCCGTTCTTTAAAAACAGAGGAACGACTTTTCCGGGGAAATCTCCGAGACAGATGCTGGGAAGTGTGGTCCATCCAAGTCCGGCGGCGGCCATCTCGCGGCAGCTGTTGATGTCATCAAGGATCATTCGGGAATTCTGGATATTCAGTCCGTGTTCCTGAGCCCACTGGTTTAAACGATCTTCTTCATTAGGGTCTGTACGGTGGCTGATATAGGGATATTCCGCAGGATTCCGGTCAGCGTTCTCCCTGCTGCAGACGAAACAGACCGGCTCGGAAGAGAGAAGGATCCGTCCTTCCTCCCAGGGATATTCTCCGCGGAGGATCGCGATGGGAAATTTTCCTTCCGAGAGCTGCCGGAACAGCGTCTGACTGTGACCGGTGGAGATGCTGATATCGACCATTGGATATTTTTTCGTGTAAGTCCGCATGACACTCGGAAGACGGTAGCGGCAGTAGTTGATGGATGTGCCGATGGAAAGAGAACCTCCGACAATTCCCTTGGATGCATTAATAGAATTTCGGAGCTGCTCATTCATCTCGCACATCTGACGGCAGTAGGAGATAACGGATTCTCCCACAGAGTTGAAGACTACGCCTTTCCGGGAACGGACGAGAAGGACGGAACCGAGTTCCTCCTCAATGCGGCGAAGGCGCTTTGTGAGAGCGGGCTGAGTCAGAAAATGCTGGTCAGCGACCTTTGTGATATTTTTCGTTTCATAGAGATCGATCAAAAGCTGATAGTCCTGTTCATTCATAAAAACGTACGCCTCCCGAAAAAGTTGGAAATATTCCATTAAAATTTGTTATTAAAATCCATTATACCATATAAAATTAAAGAATGTAAGGAGTAAAAGCTATGTATATGACAAAGTATCCCTGCGTTTACATGCGCGGCGGCACAAGCAAAGCTGTATTTTTCCATGAAAAAGACCTCCCGCAGGATCAGTCCAAGTGGGACGAGCTGTTCTTAAAGGTTATGGGAAGCCCGGATGTCAAGCAGATCGACGGTATGGGAGGAACTGTTTCCTCCACAAGTAAGATCGCGATCATTTCTCCGTCTGAGAGAGAGGACGCAGATGTCAATTATTCCTTCCGTCAGGTTGATATCGTGATCCCGAACGTTGACAAAAAGGCAAACTGTGGAAACATTTCCTCCGCGGTTGGTCCTTTCGCGATCGATGAGGGACTTGTTCCGGCTGTGGAGCCGGTCACAGTTGTGAGAGTCCTCAACACAAACACAAACAAGATCATTGAGGAACATGTCCGTGTGAAGGACGGTCATGCCATGGTAGATGGAGATGAGGCGATCCGCGGAGTTCCGGGAACAGGAAGCCGCATCGATATGTACTTCATGGAACCGGCAGGTGCTGCCACAGGAAAACTTTTCCCGACCGGCAACCGGAAAGATACCTTCGATATCCCGGATTACGGTCCGATCGAGGTTTCTATCGTTGACTGCTCCAACACGATCGTGTTTATGCGGGCGAAAGACCTTGGAATCAAGGGAACTGAGCTTGTAGAATTAAACTCCAATAAAGCTGTGATGGAGCACATTGAGCGGATCCGCTGCTTTGCTGCAAAGGCATGTGGCTTCGTTGAAAACTGGGAGGATGCCAGAACAAAATCCACATCTCTCCCGAAGGTATCCATTATCTCCGAGCCGCAGGATTACAAAGATATGGACGGAAATCTGACACCGGCAGACACCATGGATATCTGCGTCCGCGCCGTATCCGTTGGTTCTCTCCATAAGGCATACCCGATCACAGTTTCCATCGGAACAGGTGCTGCTGCGCTTCTTCCGGGAACCATCGTAAATGATCTTGTAAAGCCTGAGGAAGGACAGTCCATCGTCCGTTTAGGTCATGCCAGCGGTGTGACAGCCGTAGATATCAAGATCGACGGCGACCATGTCATCAAGGGCGGCGTTACAAGAACTGCCCGCCGCATCATGGACGGATATGTATATGTGAGAGACTGAATTATCATCAAAATGCATTGGGGAAAGGATTAAAACGATTATATGAATACGATGTTAGCAGTTGTAGGATTTGGTTTGATTTTTGTTTTGGTTTTTGTATTATTAAAAGGATATGTAGCACCGCCGGTGGCATTTGTTTCACTTCCTTTTATTGCTGCCTTGATCTGTGGATTTAGCTTAAACGATATTGCTGGCTTTTTGAAAGGCGGAATGTCCAGTATTATGAATACAACTATTTTGTTTGTATTTTCTATTTCATTCTTTACGCTGATGGGAGAAAGAGGGCTGTTCGATCCGGCAATCAATGCACTGACAAGACGAGTCGGGAATAATGTTACATTGGTGTTGTTTGCAGTTGCAGCAGCCTCAGTGATTGGACATTTAGATGGTTCTGGTTCCACTACATATCTGATTGTTATTCCGGCATTCTTACCATTGTGTAAGAAATTAAAAATTCGTCCGGAAGCAATTTTTGCTACGATGACGTGCGTATTAAGTTTCATGAACCTGATTCCATGGGGAGGTCCTACTGCTCGTGCAGCATCTGTTGTGGGTATGGAGACCAACGAGTATTTTCAGGTTATGCTACCGCGTATGGCGATTATGGTTGTGATTGCAATTGTGTTCATTTATATTATTGCAAGAAATGAAAAGAAACATGGTGCAGGAGTTTTAGATGTTTCTGATACGATAGTTGCTTCGGCTGTTGAAGAACGTCAGAAATTGGATGGAAAATATTTTGTTAATCTGTTTATCACGATTGCAATGTTAGTAACACTTTTTATAGAAACAGGGCTTCCTTTATATTTTATATTTATGGTTTCATATGTCATTGCACTGGTTGTAAATTATCCCAATGCAAAAGAGCAGGCAAAAAAAATCAAGGAATTTGGTACCAACTCAGTTTCTATGACTGTAACATTACTTTCTGTAGGCGTTTTTCTTGGGGTTTTAAACAACAGCGGAATGATGGATAATATGGCATCTGTAATTGCGGCGATTGTTCCCAGTTCCATTGGTTCCTTCATGTTGATTATTTTTGCATTAATCGCAATGATAGCCTTTCCATGTTTGGGAACAGATGCATTCTACTTTGGATACTTGCCGCTTGTAATTGGAATTGTAGAACCGTACGGCATTTCACCGGTTGTCGTAGCAACTACTTTTATGATGGTTAGCTATACTGGAATTTTAAGTCCGGCAATTCCAGCATCATACATGGCATTTGGTCTTTTGGATATTTCCTATGGAGATCATGTGAAGTATTCTGCAAAGTATTTGATTGCAGCATCCTTGATTTCTTTGGTTGCAGGTGTTGTAACAGGATTTATTCCAATGTGATAGAAATGGAATATTTTGCACAGGAGGAAGAAATTTATGAAAATGGTCAATCCGGAGTGGACGTTATTGCCGGAAAAAGGAGCTGATTTACCTGTTGATTTTAAAGATCCGGGAAAGTTTCAGATCGCTGGCTTATTTCGACAAACATGGGTTGTTGATGGAGTTTCCCGCAGTGTATTGACGTATGCTGCGGAAGGACTTCATTACAATTGTCCATGTTTGATCATTGCCCCGCCATCTCACCTGGAAATTGTAGAATTTCTTCAAACAGGAGAGTTTATAAAACTGGCGGAAAGGAATCAGATTCTTCTTGTTATTCTGGAAACATTAAATGGGGCATGGGATTTCAGTGGTAAGGATGCCGATTTCATGAATTCAGTCTATAAAAATGTTCAAGCCAGAGAATACTATGTGGTAATGCAGGATTGTATCTATGCAGCTGGTTTTGGTGATGGAGCATCAATTGCACAGCAGGCGGTTATGAAAATGACCAGTGAATGGTCAGGATTAGTAACATATGGCAATTTTAACGATTATGTTATGCTGAATGCAGGAAATGTGTCTGACAGTGAAGCGGGAAGTCAAGAAGAGGAGTTATTTATTTCTTCGAAAAAATGCCAACTTCCGGTGTGGATGCTATTTGAACATGAAGGAAAAATAGAGAAACAGGTAATTTCTTACTGGAAGCAGGAAAACAAGTCTCAGGCAGAACCATTGTATGATAAAACAGGTACGGAAATTTTTCTTCCTCAGAACATCAAAAAAACAAGCAAAATTAATGAGGATTTGATTGCTCAGACTAGAATAACCAGAAACCAACGAATTGATTTTTGGAATATTGAGAAATTGGAGTATGTCTGGCAGTATATTGGCGCGGCAAGAAGACATCGCGGATATGGAAATAAGCTGCTTCGTTATTACAGGAATCCAATGCAGAACGGTGCAACTTACCATACAATAGAGGTAGATGGAATTACCAGAGAATGGTATGAATATGTTCCTGATGCGGTGGCATCTGGGAATGATGAAGTTCCATTGGTGGTGGCATTTCATGGAAGGGGAGGAAATGGAGAAACCTTTTTTGACATCACAGATATGAGTACTGTGGCAGAAGAGCGAAATTTTATTGCAGTGTTCCCTACAGCTGATTTTTATCAGATCAGGCAAGATGGTCTTCGAAGTGTTCGTGTGTGGAATGGAAATTATGAAGGTAAGCAAATTGACAGTGAAAAGTTTGTGCGCACTATGATAGAAGATATTAAAGGCAGACATAGAGTTGATAACACAAGAATTTTTGCCTGTGGTCAGTCTTCTGGTGGTTATATGGCGTCTTATTGTGCTCTGGCGGCATCGGATCTGTTTACAGCAGTTTCACCCTGGTCGGGTTTCAGTCTTCCAGGTGGAAAGGGTCCTTTTTCTTATCACAAGAAACATTACTTCCAGGACGGTCACGTTCCTTTTTGCATGTTAATTGGAAGTGAAGATAATTTATTTGATACTTCTGTTATCTGGCCATTTCCGGAAACAGATACTGAGGTAACAAGTTTTTTGAAGTTTTTGATAGAAGAATATAATCTTTCCAAAGATCCTGGTGTTTATAATTGTAATCCAATTACATACTATGTCTGGGAAAATGCGAAAGGAACACCGATGGTCAAGATTGGCATAGTGGATCACATGCCTCACGCTAATTACGCAGAAGAGAGCAGAATAGCATATGATGAATTCTTTTCAAAATTCTCAAGAAATGAACAGGGAGAGCTTTTATATATGGGACGAATTGCAGAATAAAAAGAAGGAGATAAACAATGGTAACCTTACATGAAGGCAAACATTATATTTTAAACAATGAAAAAATCGTTGCAGCTGCTGACGCGGCAGACAGCAGTGCGGAGGAAGGCAAAAAACAGACACTGACGTATCAGGTGCTGGAAAAACACAATCATTCTGGTGATATGGAGCATCTGCAGATCAAGTTCGATTCCATGGGTGTCTATGACAATACCTATGTTGGCATCCTGCAGACCGCTTATGCCAGTGGCTTAAAAGAGTTCCCGATGCCATGTGTATTTACCAACTGCCATAACTGCCTGTGTGCAGTTGGTGGTACCATCAATACGGATGTACATAAGTATGCGGAGTCCGCCTGCAAGAAATCCGGCGGAATCTTTGTACCGCCGCACGAAGCAGTCATCCACCAGTATATGCGTGAGATGATCGTAAAATCCGGCGGCATGTCCATCGTATCCGACTCCCATACCCGTTACGGTACCCAGGGATCCATCTCCATCGGTGAGGGCGGTCCGGAGCTTGCGAAGGCAATGCTTGGAAAATATTATGAGATCGAATATCCGGGCGTGATCGGTGTGTTCTTAACCGGCAAGCCGAAGCCATGGGTAGGACCGATGGATGTGGCATTAAGCATCATCGGAAAAGTATTTAAAAATAACTTTGTTAAGAATAAGATCCTGGAGTTCGTCGGACCTGGCGTTTCCAGCATGTCCATGGATTTCCGTAACGGAATCGATACAATGACCACAGAGTCCGCATGTCTTTCCTCCATATGGGCGACTGATGAGCAGACAAAGCGTTATTTCGAGATCCACAAACGTCCGGATGATTTCAAGGAGATGAAACCGGGCCATGCGGCAATGTACGATGGAATCGTTGAGATCAATCTTGACACGATCGTTCCGATGATCGCACTTCCGTTCCATCCGAGCAATGCTTATCCGCTGGCGGATGTTATCGCAGATCCGGAGAAATATATGACACTCACGGAGAAAGAGGCGGAGAGAGTCTTTGAGAACAACAAGGACATCCATCTTGATCTCCACTCCAAGATCCATGACGGAAAGATCAAGGTAGATCAGGCAGCGATCGCGGGATGTGCGGCTGGTTCCTTCGAGAACATCTATGCGGTTGACCAGATCGCAAAGAAGATGAACCATGGTCTCGGAACCTTCCCGTTCAACATCTATCCGGCATCCCAGCCGATCATGTACGAACTCAATAAGATCGGCGTGTTAAATGATCTGATGAATTACGGTGTCCGTGTGAAGACAGCGTTCTGCGGACCGTGCTTCGGAGCTTCCGACGCACCGGGCAACAATGATTTCTGTATCCGTCACAGCACGAGAAACTTCCCGAACCGTGAAGGCTCCAACCCGGCAAACGGCCAGATCGCTTCCGTAGCTCTTATGGATTCCAAGTCCATCGCGGCTACCGCGTTCAACGGCGGTTATCTGACATCCGCGGAGGACTGCCCGGCAGTTTACAACACACCGGAATATGAGTTTAACGAACACATTTACGACAATATCGTTTATAATGGATTTGGAAAGGCAAAACCGGAGACAGAGATCGTATATGGTCCGTCCATCAAAGACTGGCCGAAAATGCCGGCTCTGACAGATAACCTTCTTCTTCAGGTCGCCAGCGTGATCCGCGATGAGGTAACGACCACCGATGAGCTGATCCCGTCCGGTGAGACCGCGTCCTACCGCTCCAACCCGTACAAGATCTCCGAGTTCACTCTGATCAGGAAAGATCCGCAGTATGTGGGCCGTGCGAAAGCCGCACAGGAGTTTGAGAAGGCGAGAGTCGCAGGCGATAAGGAAAAGGCCGGTGAGTTTTATCAGGTTCTGAAGGCAGCAGGTGTGGACACTTCTGTGGACGAGCTTATGAAGACCACAGGAATCGGTTCCGTTCTCTACGCAAAGAGACCGGGTGACGGTTCCGCGAGAGAGTACGCGGCAAGCTGTCAGAAGGTTCTCGGCGGTCTTGCGAATATCTGTATCGAGTACGCAACAAAGAGATACCGCAGCAACTGCGTGAACTGGGGAATCCTGCCGTTCACATGTCCAGAGGCGGAGATCAACCTGGAGCCGGGTGAATATCTGTATCTTCCGGGAATCAGAAAGGCTGTGGAAGACGGAGCAACAAAGTTCACTGCGAAGGTAATCGGAAAAGACGGCGCTGTCCGCGACCTTGAGCTGGATCTCAACGGAGTGACAGAGGCGGAGAAGAAAGTCCTTCTGGCAGGAAGTCTGATCAATTCTTATAAAGAATGATAAAAATCATAATGCTAATGTCTGTTTGGTTTAAAAAAGTGGGATATTAGACTTTTGATCCGATCATCGGATTCCTGATCAAGAGAGCAGGAAAGAACGTCACAACAATCCTTTTAGCAGCACTGCTTACAACATTTGTGGCACATTTAGACGGTTCCGGCGCGACAACCTTCCTGATCGTTGTTCCGGCATTCCTTCCGATCTGTAAGAAGATGGGAATCCGCCCGCAGGCACTTCTCGGAACAATGTGCGGAGCGTACGGTGTTATGAATATCGTCCCGTGGGGTGGACCGACCATGCGTGCCGCAAGTGTTGTCGGCATTGAGGTAGGAGATCTCTACAGCTTTATCATTCCGGGAGTCGTTTGTCTTGTCATCGTTGCCTTTGCGATCGCGTTCGTGGTTGTAGCCATTGAGAAAAAGAATGGCGCGGGAAAAGAAACTCAGGCTGAGCTTGAGGAGGAGATGGAAGAGAAGAAGGTCAAATACGATGGTATCTACTGGTTTAACCTGATCCTCACGATCGCTATGCTTGTCCTTCTCTTCATGGATCTTCCGGTACCGTTATACTCCATCTTTATGGTTGCATACTCAGTCGCATTGATCGTAAACTTCCGAAGTGTCAAGGAGCAGAGCAAAAAGATCAAAGAGTACGGTTCAAATGCGATGGTTATGACAGTTACTCTGTTTGCAGTTGGTATCTTCATGGGTGTCATCAAGGACTCCGGCATGGTCGAGGCAATGGCGCAGACGATCGTAAATGCCCTTCCGTCAGCGATCGCTCCGCATATGCACTGGTTCATGGCAATCTTCTCCGTACCGCTCATGATGATCCTCGGTACTGACGCCTTCTACTACGCACTTCTCCCGATCATCATCGGCGTAGTAGAGCCATTCGGTGTCACACCGGAGGTTGTAGCCGCAACCTTCCTCCTTTCCGCTACTTTGGCAACTCCGATCAGCCCATCCGTAGCAGCTGTCTACGTTGGTCTTGGACTTGCGGACGTTTCCATCAGCGAACATATCCGGTATTCTCTCCGCCTTGTATGGCCGGCGAGTATCGCAGTACTGATCCTCGCAACTGTAGTTGGCGTGATCCGTTTCTAAAAAAGAATATCAGATAAAAAACATCCCCGGTTTGATGTAAGCCGGGGATGTTTTTTTGCGCACTCGCGGGAAGATACAGATTTCGTTCAGGCATCCATCACCTTTGCAGCAGCTCCGGTGCCATCTCCTGAAACAGTTCCGCCAGTGCTGACGCTGCTCTGGAGCGGTACTTTCCGGCGGGCCATGCCAGGGCGAGGTCAAGAAAGATACCTTCTTTTCCTACCCGGAGATAGCGGAAATGATCTCCCGGGACACGGCAGGAACGGTAGGTGAAGGCGAGACCGGCACCTTCTCTTGCCATAGCGGCGGCGAAGGAGGCGGAGAGATCGGTGCCCTGCCCAATGGGCTCGATTCCGGCATCCCGCAGCGCCTGACGGCCAACACGGCCGAGTACAGTGTTTGGCGGTCCGAAAATATATTCGAAGGCGGCAGTGGCTTTGAGATCGATCCAGGAAAGCTCCGGAGCGGAATCACATGTTCTGGCAAAGTCCATGACCGGATGATCTGCGGTGGTGACGATCATGATCTCATCGCGCATGAACGGCGAAACGCCGTGTCTGATCCGGACCGGCGGGGCGGCGATCAGGGCGAGGTCAAGAAGACCTTCTAAGAGCTGATCTTCGAGGTCAATGCTGTCCATCTCACAGATCTCAACATGGACCTTCGGATAGAGGGCGCGGAACCGCTTTAAGACCGGCGGCAGAAGATACGTGCCGCGGTAGGTGCTGATCCCGAAGATTACGGTACCGCCGTTGAGATTTTCGATGTCTGCAGCTTCACTGCATGCAGTGCGGTACTGCTGCAGGATCTGCTTTGCATGGGAAATAAAAGCATCCCCGGCGGCAGTTGGCCGGACACCGCGGGTGGTGCGGATGAAGACAGAGGTTCCAAGATCCTGCTCCAGAACGCGGATCGCCTGACTTAAGCTGGACTGGCTCATAAAAAGTTTCTCCGCGGCGCGGGAGATGCTTCCCTCGTTTGCAACGGTCACAACATAGTTTAATTCCTTAAGGTCCATAGGATATATTTTCCTTTCAGTCGTTTCGTCGGTAAGAAAATTATCGGAATAATAGGCGATATCTCCATTTCGCGGCCTGTAGGGTACCGGATCATGTTCAAAATAGCTATCGGAAATATCGATACCGGGTATATGATTTTAGGACTTTTTTTAATAACAAATTTAGTATAAAATGAATCCTGTAAGAAAGCAACAGCAAAAATGATCAGAGGGGTACAACAGCAGATGAAAATGGATCTTATGAAGGGCGTTGTCGACATGCATGTTCATACAAATCCGGATCTGCGCCTTCGCGCCTATGATGACTTTGAACTGATGGAAGCCGCGATCCGTGTAGGCGCGCGGGCCATCGTGATCAAGACTCATCAGGGATCGACGGTGGACCGGGCATATCTCTGTAACCGCCACAACGAGATCGTACATGGAAAGACGAACGACTTCACTATGTTCGGTGGGATCACGCTGAACCGGGCGGTCGGCGGAATAAATCCGAAGGCCGTTGACGTGGCACTCCGCATGGGCGCAAAGGTCGTCTGGCTTCCGACCCAGTCGGCAAAGAACCATCTGGAGAAGATGAAGCAGGACACGAGCCAGTGCGTGGAGGTCGTAAAAGACGGGAGGATCGTTCCGGAGCTGAAAACGATCCTGGAGCTTGTCTGTGACTATGACGCGGTTCTCGGCACGGCGCACATCTCGCCGGAGGAAGCCTTCACGGTGGTGGAAGCGGCCAGAAACCTTGGGGTGAAGAAGATCGTAGTCACCCATCCGGAATGGTGGGTCGTTGACATGAGCGTTGAAGACCAGATCCGCATGGTAAAGGACTACGGTGTGATCCTGGAGCGCTGTTATGCCCAGAACATGGGAGGCGGAACATATAAGAGCAATCTGCCGGATAACCTTGAGATCATCAAAGAAGTCGGATACAAAAATGTCATGGTCGACACAGACGGCGGTCAGACAGAAAATCCGCACTGGGAGCTTGCAATTGAAGAATATATGCAATACCTGCTTGATCATGGGATCCCCGAAGAGCAGGTATACCATATGACACATACAATACCGGCAGGTCTGCTGGGAATTTAAAAATCAGGAGGAGTTTTAACATGAAACACACAGTAACAGTATTTCGCGGCGATGGAATTGGTCCGGAGTTAGTGGACAATGTCTTAAAGATCTTAGAGGCAGCAAAAGCGCCGCTTGAGTATGAGATATACAATGTCGGCGAGGATGAGTGGAAGAGAAACGGTGCCCTGATTCCGGACGAGGCGTATGCTTCCTTCGAGCGCACAAAAGTTCTCTTAAAGTCCCCGATCACGACCCCGGTCGGAAAGGGATTCCGTTCCTTAAACGTTACCCTTAGAGGCAAGTACGACCTCTACGCGAATATCCGCCCGGTAAAGTCTAATGATGCGGTAAAAACTCCGTTTAAGAACGTAGATATCGTGATCTTCCGTGAGAACACCGAAGGTCTGTATGTCGGAAAAGAAGAACAGATCGATGAGAACACGGTTCACGCGATCAAGATCGTTACCAAGAAAGCATCTGAGCGCATCATCCGCGACGCCTTCGAGTACGCGAAGAAGAACGGCAGAAAGAAAGTTACCTGCGTTCACAAGGCAAACATCCTCAAGATGTCTGACGGCATGTTCCTCGCGATCTTCCGTGAAGTTGCAAAGGATTACCCGGAGATCGAGGTTGATGACAAGATCATCGACAACACCTGCATGCAGCTCGTCATGAACCCGAACCAGTTTGATGTGATGGTAATGCAGAACCTCTACGGCGACATTCTCTCCGACCTTTGCAGCGGCCTGATCGGCGGCCTCGGTCTTGTACCGTCCAGCAACATTGGTGCCGACTATGCAATGTTCGAAGCCGTTCACGGAAGTGCTCCTGATATCGCCGGAAAGCACCTTGCGAATCCGACGGCGTTCCTGTGGTCCGCATGCATGATGCTTGAGTATCTTGGTGAAAATGAGACAGCATCCCGCATCCGAAAAGCAGTGGATGAGGTCCTTGCAGAAGGAAAGCACCTGACAAGAGATCTCCATGGTGAGGCATCTACAGAAGAGTATGTGGATGCTGTGATCGCGAGATTATAATGAAAGAAAGATAGAAAAAAAGAGAACCAAAACCTGGCAGATCGCCGGGGATGGTTCTCTTTTCTGCGTTTTACAGCACTTCGCAACCTGCGGAAGCGGAATCAACTGTGCTTCTCATCACAATATCTGCAGCGATATACCTCATGATCCTTATCATCGAGATAGAAAATATGCGGCAGCTCCTGCTCGATGGAGGTGATGCAGCGCGGGTTCTTGCAGTGGATCACGTTCTTTAAGATCTTCGGGAGATGCAGGGTGCGCTTCTCAGCGATCTTGTCGTCACGGATGATGTTGACGGTGATGTTGTGGTCGATATAGCCGAGGATATCGAGGTCGATGGAGTCTAACGGTCCCTCGATCTTGATGATATCTTTTCTTCCCATCTTGTTGCTCTTTGCGTTCTTGATGATCGCGACTGTGCAGTCTAACTCGCCGAGGCGCAGATAGCGATAGATATCCATGCTCTTGCCCGCCTGGATATGGTCAAGGACAACGCCTTCCTGAATTCCGCTGATATTTAACATGGCTTTTCTACCTCCAGTAATGTCATAATGAGTGCCATACGGACATATACGCCGTTCTGGGCCTGTCTGAAGTAAGCGGCACGCGGGTCATCGTCCACCTCAACAGAGATCTCGTTGACACGCGGGAGCGGGTGAAGCACATACATATCCGGTTTCGCAAGCTTCATCTTATCCTTATCAAGAATGTAGCAGTCCTTCATGCGGATGTAGTCTTCCTCATTGAAGAAACGCTCCTTCTGGACTCTTGTCATGTAGAGGATATCCAGTTCTTCCATCGCGTCATCAAGACTGGTCGTCTCACGGTACTCGATATTTTTAGCATCAAGGACACTCTCTTTGATATAATCCGGTACCTTTAATTCCGGCGGGGAGATCAGGATAAAACGGATTCCCTCATAGCGGGACAGCGCGTTGATCAGGGAGTGAACGGTACGGCCAAATTTCAGATCTCCGCAGAGTCCGACCGTCATATTTGAGAGTCTGCCCTTTAAAGAACGGATCGTATATAAATCGGTTAAAGTCTGTGTGGGATGCTGGTGACCGCCGTCTCCGGCGTTAATAACAGGAATCGAAGATTTGGTGGAGGCTACATAAGCGGCGCCTTCCTTTGGATGTCTCATCGCGCAGATATCTGCGTAACAGGAAATAACACGGATTGTATCGGAAACACTTTCGCCCTTGGAAGCGGAACTGGAATCAGCGGAGGAAAATCCGAGAACGGAACCTCCAAGATTTAACATGGCAGCTTCAAAGCTTAAACGGGTTCTTGTGCTTGGCTCATAGAAGAGAGTAGCTAATTTCTTTCCGTCGCATACATGTGCGTATCGGAAACGGTCTTTCTCAATGTCGGCGGCAAGTTCTAAAAGACTTTCCGTCTCCTCAAGAGAAAAGTCAAGAGGATTTAACATGTGTCTCATGATGTTTATAATCTCCTTTCAGGCCTCACGGCGGTCCGCATTGTATGTGACCGCGCTTAGGCATTTTCACTATTATAGCGAATCTGAAACAGAATTTCCACTATTTTTTTTAAGAAAATTGTGTTAAAATATGAAGCAGCGAACGCAGAGAAACAAAAGAAAAATAAGTGGACAAATTCTGCGGGGCAGGAAGAACTGCCAGGTGGAATTTGTGAAATCCCGTGGAAAAAGGACATTGGAGAAAGTCGGAAACGTAAATTAAAAACTGCGGGAAACGCGCGGTGGAGGAACTATGAGAAAGACGATGGAACAGATCGTTCTGGAAGGGCAGGTCGCGAAATGCCGCTCTATAGAGGAACTTTTTGTGTTGTGGGAGTTGATGCAGCAGATGGAGGAAGATCCCTTTGGGAACACCTGCTATCCGGAGCTGGATCAGAGAAATTTTCATGTCGACGGAATCGCGGATCCGGAACATTATGACGGGACGCTTTACATATTAAAAGAGACAAATATGAGAAAGATGATCCAGAAGGGTGAGACGATGCCAGTGGTATCGGACATCCGCGCGGATTTCCTATCCGGAAAAAGTCCCTCCGGGCGGGTGGAATATCTGGATTATCTCACAAGCATGCAGAAGATCCTGTGGGAGGAAAAACATCCAGGCGAGGAGTGCAGGCTTCCGGGGAAAAAACTAAGGGAAAAGGCAGCAGTCCTCTATATCAATAAGCGCGGTGGAAAAGGCGCGGCCGACGAAGTCAGCATGGATTACGGCCAGTATTATATCGAGTTTATCAAGAAGCAGATCCGACTCTTAAATCCAAAGACCGTGGTCTGCTGCGGCGAGGATCTCTTCCGCCTGATTGTTATGGAAGTTTTTCAGAATAAAAAGCAGAAAAAGAACCGTGAGATCTATATGAAATGGAAGGATCTGGTCCGGGGAGATGTATTCTTTGCGGACAGGGACTACCGGCCGGTGAAGGAAACAAAGAAGGACGAGGCAGAGGTCCGGGTCGTGCGGATGTGGAATCCGTCATATCGGGTAAATAATGGACAGTATGTGTCGTTGGAAGAGTACCTGAAAGAATTTAAGAGGAGACTTTCCGGGAAGAAGGAAAAAATGGAATAGGGAAGGCGCAAAGGGAATTTCTACGGTTTCAGTAAAACCGGAGAGATTCCCTTTTTTCTATGACTGCGGAGAGAATTGACCGTGGGTTCTGCGGATTTGGAAGAACGTAAGAAATTGTAAGAATAATTAAGTAATTTTATATAGTCAGAACACGATGGGAACGATATACTTGAAATATAAAAAGAATCGGCGAAAAAACGCTGTAAAAATTTAAGAAGAAGGGGGCGGACGGATGCAGCAGAAGGAAGATGCGGTGATACAGGTAAAAGATCTGTATAAGGTTTACCGCATGGGCGAGGAGAAGGTTTACGCGTTAAACGGTGTGAGTTTTGAGATCCACCGGGGCGAATTCTGTGCGATCACTGGACCGTCCGGTTCCGGTAAATCGACGCTTTTAAACATGCTGGCAGGTCTGGAACACCCGACAAAAGGAGAGATCGTGATCGCCGGAAAACATATAGAAAAGTTGAATGAAAAACAGCTTGTGACCTTCCGAAGAGAGCGGGTCGGGTTTATCTTCCAGTCTTACAACCTGATCGGGACGATGGATGCGGTGGAAAATGTGGCGCTGCCGTTATCGTTCCGGGGGATGCCGAGGGCAGTGAGGATCAAGCGGGCGAAGCAGTATTTAAAGCTTGTGGGACTTGAAAAATTTATGACCCACATGCCGAACCAGATGTCCGGCGGACAGCAGCAGCGAGTCGGAATCGCGAGAGCCCTGGCGATGAACCCGCAGATCATCTTCGCGGACGAGCCCACGGGAAACCTGGATTCGAAGACAACGATGGAAGTATTAAAACTCATGCAGAAGGTCGTAAGGGAACAGAAACAGACGCTTGTGATGGTTACCCACGACAACAATCTGGCGACCTACGCGGACCGGATCTTTAAGATCATCGACGGAAAGATCGTGAGCATCGAGGAGAACCACCACGAGGTGGATCTTGTGCAGTTAGAGGAATCCATGCAGGCGGCGGCAGAGGCGCAGGCGGAGGGGAAATCTAAGAATCCGGCAGCAGAAGAGCAAATAGAGACAGTTGTGGAAGCAGAAGAACACCGGATAGAGGGAAAGTCAGAATAACAACAAAATTTTGGAATAAACGCAAAAATATGGAAAGCTGGCACAAATAACTAAAATAGAACAGCCAGGAGGAGAGGAACAGTATGAAAATAAAAGGATTACGCTGGATGGCAACATTCCTTGCTGCGTGTATGCTGATGGGCGCAGTCCCGGCAACTGCATTCGCGGCGAAGGAGACAACAGAAGCGGCGGAGACGATCCCACAGGTATACCGGATGGATGACGATAATGATACCGTCCGCCTTGTGATCGGAAAGACGCCGACCTTATATATCGGAAAAAACGGAACCGTCTCTGTGACACTCATGAACATGGAGGACAAAGACTGGGTCGAGACAGAGATCTGGATCGCCTCCGAGGATGATTTCCGGAACCATTATTCCGATGAGATCACAAAGACGGAGGACCGCGACAGCGAGGAGAGCAGCATCGTCCAGTCCATGAAGACGATCTATCCCTTTGAGGTGACGGATTCCTTAAACCGCCATTATAAGGTCGGTCATGTAAATAAAAAAGCAAAAAAGACCGTCAACCTGAATGTCAATGTAAAAAAAGGTCTGGAAGAGGGCTATTATCCGATCCTGATCTACATCTCAAAGCGCGCTCAGGGCGAGGACGGAATGTCCTCCGAGTACGCAAAGACCATAATGGCATGGATCGAGACAAAGAAGACAACGGGAACCAGCGAGACAGATGAGGACAGCTCCGAGCCGGTAGCATTCGCCCTCGGCGAGAATCAGTCCACCCCGTCCGCGAACTATTCCGAGGTCATGAATTTCGATGTAAACGTGAGAAATACCGGCTATAAGACCGCCTACGATGTGCGTGTCGATATGGAGCTCTCTGAGGATATCACGAAGTTTCCGTTTGAGATCAATGACGGAAATTATGACCGGCAGATGGGAAATATGAACCCGGATCAGACGGTGGCGATTCCGTTCAGCATGGCGGTGCGGGAAAAGGCGAAATCCGGCTATTACCCGATCAAGTTTAAGATCCGTTACCGGGAAAATGAGAATGGAAACTTTGCTGCTCCTGTGGAGGATACCTTTTATGTGCGGGTCTATGGAAAAGACGAGGGTGATTCTCTGGATTCTGAAGCAGGCGAGAACGAAAGAACAAAGGCGCGTATCATCGTCGACAGCTTTGAGACGGATCCTGCGGAGATCTATGCCGGACAGGATTTTACACTGAAGGTGCGCATGAAAAACGCTTCCAACAGTATCGCAGCCAGCAACATCCTGTTTACCTTCGAGTCGGAAGCAGTGAGCGACAGTCCGGTATTTACGACGGTGAACGGTTCAAACTCCGTGGTTGTCAATTCTCTGGCACCGGGAGCATCTGACACGCTGACGATAAAATTTTCCTCAAGTCCCACAGCGGAACAGCGTTCCTACACGATCACGATCAATGAGCAGTATGACAGCCCGGAATTCAAGAACGCGAAGGAAGCCGTAAAGATCGCGGTTGGATTAAAGCAGGAGGCACGGTTAAATACCGGTACCATCGAGGTCATGCCGGATGCTATTTCCGTAGGCGAAGAGTCAAACGTGATGTTTTCCATCAACAACACCGGAAAAGTCATGCTCTATAATGTGAACGCGGTCTTTGAGGCAGACTCTATCCAGAAGAATGAGGCTTATGTTGGAAATATCGAACCCGGAAAAAGCGGAAACGTGGATACGATGATCAACGGAATTGCCCCGACCACGGATGATGGAAAGGTAAAACTCTCCATTACATATGAGGATGAGAACGGAAAAGTCTCCACGGTCGAGAAAGAGATCCAGCTTATGGTAAATGAGGATCAGAGCATGGATGAAAGCAATGTTGACGATACCTGGAGCAGTGACGATGTACAGCCGGAACCGTCCACGACGGATAAACTGAAACATCTCGCAATTCCGGTGGGAATCGTGGGAGTGGTCCTTGCAGCTGTGATCCTTGTGGTCATCAGACGCAAAAAGAAGAAAGCGGGAATGGACGATGAGATTCTTTGATCTGCTCATCATGAGCATCAATAACCTGCGCAGACGGAAACTCAGGACGGGACTTACCGTTCTGGGTGTTGTCATCGGCACGGCCTCCATCGTAGTCATGGTCTCTCTGGGAATCGGATTGAAGGAAAATACCGTGGAATCCTATGCTTCCTTCGGAAGTCTCACAAGGATCCAGATCAGTTCCGGATACGGGAACCAGTCCGAGGACGATTACCTCGTGGACGCCACGGTGACGAAGCTTGCGAAGATCCCACATGTGAAGAGTGTGTCCCCGATTCTGGAGACAGATGTGAATCTGAAGCAGGGAGTTTATCAGGGATATTCGAACATTGTGGGAATGCCCAGAGAGGAGCTGGAACAGATTCCGCTGGCGGAGGGAAAACTTCCGGACAAGAATGCGGCGACTCTGGAATTTATCGTCGGAAATATGGTTTCCGACAACTTTTATAACAGCAAGACCGGAAAGGGAAGCTGGGACGGCGAGGATCTTTCCAAAGTGGATCTTATACACAAGCCGTTTTTTACCATGCTCCAGAATATGGGAAACGGGGATGAAAGCAGCAAGAAAAAGTATCTTTTCCCGGCCTGCGCTCTGGTGGATGGCGGTGAGAACGGATTTTCTGAGTATGGATACCAGATCTACACGGATATCGATCTGTTAAAGACCCAGCTGAAAAAGATCTACCGGAAGAACCCGATCCCCGGACAGCCGACAAATAAAAAGGGAAAACCCTACAATTATTTTGTCTACAATATGATTTACGTGAATGTGGACGATATGGAGCATGTGACGGAGGTCCAGAAAGCGATCACAGATATGGGCTACGAGGCCTACAGCAGCATGCAGTGGCTCGAACAGGCCCAGCAGCAGACGGATATGATCCAGGCAGTCCTCGGGGGCATCGGTGCTGTATCGCTGTTTGTGGCGGCAATCGGAATTGCAAACACGATGATGATGTCCATCTATGAGAGAACGAAGGAGATCGGTGTGCTGAAGGTTTTGGGATGTGCGCTTGGAGATATCCGGACGATGTTTTTGATGGAGGCAGGATTTATCGGATTTATGGGAGGCGTTCTGGGACTTGGCTTAAGCTACAGCGTCTCCGCGGCGATCAATAAGTTTCTGGGAGCCAGTCTCTCCGGTATGACCGGCGGCTCCGGAGCGATCTCAAGGATCCCGCTGTGGCTTTCTGGATCCGCTGTGGTCTTTGCGGTCCTGATTGGCATGCTGGCCGGACTTTTCCCGGCACTGCGGGCGATGAAATTAAGTCCGCTGGCGGCGATCAGAAACGAATAAGATAAATGAGTCCTGGGTGCGCTGACACCTTAAATACCTGACATTTTAGCCAGTTTGCAGGCTGGCAGGCTGGAAAGTAGCAGAAAAACTCTGCAGTAAAGCCGCATATGGAGAGACGGATGGTTGACAGACGACAGAAGAATCGGGATTAAAAGATCCAGTAAAACAAAAGACACGTCATGCAGATTTCACTTAAAATCTGTATGACGTGTCTTTTTCAATTCTTAAAATATCTGATCATTTACCTGCACTTAAGCTCTGGCCGCCTTCTGCTTCGAAAGTGTCTGTACACCTTCAATAACAAGGATGATCGCAAGGAAGATCAGAAGGATTCCGAGGATCGTCTGTGCCCACGGACCCCAGTCAGCGCCGCCTGCGGCAATCATGCCGATCTGGTTCTTAACTGTGAGTGCAAGGGAGGTGATCGTAACGATGATCATGAATGCCATCGGGATCAGGAACATCTTGTTGTTTTTGCCCATGTTTCCGAGCCATGTGGCAACGGCTAAGAGGCCGATACCCGCGAGAAGCTGGTTGGCAGCTCCGAAGAGTCCCCAGATCTTTCCATATCCGTTCATGCCGAGAAGAATGCCAAGAACAACCGTGAGGATTGTAGCGAAGTACGGATTTACCATAACCTTTTTCCAGCCCTCTTTGATGTCAGCAGCAGTTTCACCCGGCTCAAGCCAGAATTCCTGGAACATGAAACGCGCAAGACGTGTTGCGGTATCAAGAGAAGTAAGACAGAACGCGGAATATGTAAGTACCAGTAAAGAGTTTAAGA
Source organism: Clostridium sp. AM30-24 (assembly GCF_003480435.1). GTDB lineage: Bacteria > Bacillota > Clostridia > Lachnospirales > Lachnospiraceae > Pilosibacter. The sequence goes on from NZ_QUJB01000018.1 coordinate 41,158, forward strand.
TGCTGTAGCTTCCCGGGATGATATCGTCGATCATGTGAGCGATACCGCCGCCGAAGATCGCTGTCGCGCCCTTTAACGCCTGGTCCGGATGAACCGCGTTCCACTTGTAGGCATAACCGATCGCGCAGAGAGTTAAAACTGCGAGAACACACTCTAAGAGCATTCCGCCGTAAGCGATCGGCTTCGCGTCTGTCTCTTTGTCAAGCTGTTTGGATGTGGTACCGGAAGAAACCAGAGAGTGGAAACCGGAGATCGCACCGCAGGCAACAGTCGTGAACAGTACCGGGAACATGTACTGAACGCCGTTTCCGTTGTCAACTGCAAAGCTTGTCACAGCCGGGAAAGAGGAGTCGAAGGTCGGATGAGCGACGATGACGCCGAATGCTGCAACTGCCAACATTGCGTAGAGCAGGAAGGAACTTAAGTAGTCACGCGGCTGGAGAAGGATCCATACCGGTGTTACAGAAGCGATGGCGATGTAAAGACCAACGATCCACATCCATGCCTTTGTGGAGAGGTAGATCGGATGAAAGTTCATTCCGATCGCCATGATCAGAACGATCGCAAGAACGCCGAATACGGAAGCGATGCCCATCGGCATGTTGCGGCGGTATACACAGAAACCGAATACGATCGCGATCAGGATGAACAGGATAGAGATCATCGCTACGGTTGCCGGAGTCGCGGATTTCGCCATATCAAGTGCGCCGCTCTCATCGTACACTGCGCCGAAGGTGGAAGCAACGATCGAAGCGAAGGCTGCTACGACTAAGATCAGTGTCAGGTAAGAGAAGAGGATGAAGAGCTGCTTTGCGCGTTTGCTCATGTTTGCGGAGATGATCTCTCCGATGGACTGTCCTTTGCTGCGGACAGATGCGAACAGTGCGCCGAAGTCATGGACACCGCCGAAGAAAATACCTCCGATGAGGATCCATAAGGTCACCGGAAGCCATCCGAACATAGCTGCGCCGATCGGTCCGGTGATCGGGCCTGCGCCTGCGATGGATGAGAAATGGTGTCCCATAAGAACCGGAGCTTTTGCCGGTACATAGTCAACACCGTCTGCCATTGTATGAGCCGGTGTCTCTGTTTTGCTTTCGCCTACGCCCCACTGCTTGCACAGCCAGCCGCCGTAGCAGACATAGCCGATGCCAAGAATGGCAACACAGACGATGAGAAGTACTAATGAATTCATTGTTGCTATCTCCCTTTCTTTTAAAATATAATAATGTTGGGGTCAAAAGTTTTTGACCCCTTTGATACCGTATTGTTCCGCACTTTGTGCTCTCACAATACTCAAAAACATTCATAATCCGCTCATTTTTCTGCGAAAAAGGGCTGCTTATTCATGTTTTTGGCGGGGTCCAAGGTCAAAAAACCTCTTGCAGGCAAGCCTGCATCGGATTTACGACCTTTTCCCCCTGGTATCATATAATATCTTTTTCAAAATTTTCGCAACATGGTGACCGCTTGCGTTTGAAGTGACCTTCCCGTCAGCCACCTCCACCAACGCCGCATGAAAATTCATCCAGCCATGCAGGGAAAAATGAAAACTTTTGTAAATACGGCATTTTTTTAAGGCTTTCCTTGCGTCCTCATCACAGGTATCGCAGATAAAGACTGCCGTAATATAGGAAGCCATATGGCCTGGTCCAACATGGATCCGGCCCATGCCATCCTCGTGGATCTCATTCTTTAAGCTTTCAAAAAGATCCAGCGTCAGGTGCGGAACATTCACGAGATACAGGAATTCCTCATTGTCCGCGGACCACAATTCCGCCTTTTTTGAGATGACATACTGTCCGGAATGCTCAAAAAAATCACAGCGGGCTGTGATCAGGGATTGGTCGCCATTGATCATCCTGTGAATATCATAATAAGGTTCGTAATTCTTTAACAGCCGCTCTATTGCGGATTCTCTTGTGTACTGCATTCCATTTTCCAATCTAATTGTTATACAAAAATTAAAATTATAAAAATTTTATAAAATCAATTTATTATACTCCTGCCAGTAAAAATATGCAAGATTTTTGCAAAAAATAGAAGTAACGATACGAAATATTAACAAAAAAGGTGAGCATCCGGCGCGGATACGATGAGATACGGGCAAGAAAGACCGCAGATCCAGATCTTGATGTAAAGGAAAAACAATCGAAATTGTAAAAGCACCTGAACAGATACGCCCGCATAAAATAAGGTAATGAAGCTTAAGGCGGCTTTCTTTGAAGACATTTCCGAAACCACTGAGCATACAGGAAGAGCGGGAGTACCTGAAGCGTTACAAAGAGGGCGACCTGGAAGCGAGAGAAGTGCTGATCAACCGGAATCTCCGTCTTGTTGCCCATGTCATAAAGAAGTACCAGCAGACCGGATACGATATGGATGATCTTCTGTCGGTGGGGACTATAGGACTCATAAAGGCTGTAAATACCTTCAATGTGGAGAAAGGATCGCGGCTTGCCACATATGCAGCGAAGTGTGTGGAGAATGCTATCCTCTCACGGATGCGTTTATGGTTCCAAACCAGTATCCCCAGAGCCGAAAAGAACCGAGATGGCGTATTTTGGCACAGGTATCCGAGAATATGTATATCCTTTGCTCTGCTTTGGACGGCTGCGTAAGGTATGCACCTATGTATATCCATAGTTTCCGACCGATCGCCCCTCGCAAGATCTTGGAAGCACAGCTGTTCAATCAGCAGTATCAGAACTACGAAGATATTCCCAATGTACCGGACAGGCTCCGTTGGTGCCGTCATCACATGGGCCTGATGCAAAAGGAAGTTGCAGAGCTGATCGGTATCAGCCGTGGACATTACATAGATTTTGAAGTCGGATATGTTGACTACTATCCAAAGGAGATTGTGGACAAGTTGGCAGAGCTATATGGAGTACCGGTGGATGATTACAATCGCTTCTTATATAAAGGACAAGGAAAGATGATACGAGAATATCGTGAAAGTTTGGGACTAAAAAAGAAACCGTTTGCTCGGCTGATGGGAATTTCACCTAATCTGCTTCGAGCATGGGAAGATCATCAAAAGCGAATGAACATCAATTCCTGGAACAAGTATTTCAAAGGGAAAATAAAAGCATAAGAAAAGCAGGTGAGGGGGCCTTAATCGGTTTGCTCACCTGCTTCCTTTTTTGCGGATGCGATAACCGCACCCAGCAACTCCGCCTTTTGATCGGATGGACAATTTAATTTTTTGATATACTGATTGACCATATCTGCGTGGACACCGGCTACTCGCTCTGCCAATTCACGTTTCCCCTGTTCTGTTTTAGGATAATGGACAATTACATTGATTGGAGCACTCTTTCTTGCGATACCACGCACCTCCCTCGGTATTTCAGTTTATGAGAGAGAAGTTGTCCGCTATAACCACATTACTGCAGCCGCTTTGCTACTTCAAAAAATAGGAATTGATGCTATAATAAAAGGTAAGATATTCGGAACTTCTTTCGTGATATCATTCTATCAAGAAACTGTCAAAGGCACATTGAGTGCCAATTGACCATAAATTGACTACTTTTCGAAGGGAGGGCTGTTTATGGAAAGATGTGATTTCAGTTCAGTCATGACCATTGTTCGACGCTTTATCAGCGACGATTACGATACAAACCAAACTGCATTGTTAGAAGATGTTTTTAGCTCCTTGTTTACCCAAACAAAGGAAACGATTACATTTGATATGGCATTGGTCTGCCGCTGGTTCACCGGGCAGGCAAAAATCAGTCCGAAAATAACGCAGTTTTATTCCAGAGATGGCAATCGTGAAAAACTGGCAGCAGATTTGGAAAACAATGTACTGCTTTCAATGTATGATAGTTCTATGGCTGCACAGGAAGTATACCGACTGCTAATGCAGGATGATACCATTTCGGAACGAGTAAAAAAAGAATGCTCCCGGCACTATCCTTGTGATAGCCGAGAGGATGAAGCATCGTTTATAGCGGATGTTCTTTGCTTCGGCATGGAGCGTGAGTTTATCAAGCGTGACCCAAAGGTAAAGAATCTCCTTGCTGACGGAAAGCTTTCTCCAATTCTCAGTGATTTCATTGCTGATGAAGGAGCACCAAAGCCTTGCCGACATTTCTGCGGACGTGAAAAAGAACTGGAAATGCTTCACGAATTGTTATTGGAGCATGGAAAGGTATTTCTTCATGGCATCGCCGGTATCGGTAAGAGCGAACTGGCAAAAGCCTATGCAAAGCAGCACCGCAAGGAATACACCAATGTTCTGTATCTGACCTATACCGGTAATCTGATGCAGGATATAGCGGATATGGATTTTGCTGATGACCTTCCGGATGACAGCGAGCAGGAACGCTTCCGCAAACACAATCGCTTCCTGCGTACATTGAAAGAAGATACGCTGTTTATTGTAGATAATTTTAATACTACGGCTTCTCAGGACAGCACTCTTTCTGTTGTGATGAAATATCGCTGCCGTATGTTGTTCACGACCCGCAGCAGATTTGATAACTACGATTCCATGGAAGTAACCGAAATTGCAGGCAAGCAGGCGTTATTATCCATTGCCGGTTGCTTTTTCTCGGACGCAGAAAAATACCAGAGTGTATTGGAACAAATCATTGATACGGTTCACAGTCACACGTTGGCGGTAGAACTGGCAGCTCGACTGCTTGAAACGGGTATTCTGGAGCCGATGGATTTGCTGGAAAAGCTGAAAGAAGAAAAAACATCCTTGGATGCTGATGATAAAATCGGCATCACCAAGGACGGTCAGAGCCGCAAGGCAACTTACTATGACCATATCCATACATTGTTTTCCTTGTATCAGCTTGCCGGTGATGAACAGGATATTATGCGGAGCATGGCGTTTGTACCGACAACCGGTATCAGTTCCCGTGTGTTTGCAGGCTGGTTGATGCTTCGGAATATGAATACCATCAACGATCTGGTGGAAAAAGGATTCATACAGACAAAGTCCTGTCATTCGATTGCCTTGCATCCGATGATTCAGGAAGTAGCAATTACAGAAACCAAGCCTTCTGTCCGGAACTGCCACACCCTGCTCAACAGCTTGCAGGAACTTTGTCTACGGCATGGCGAAGAAGTTTCCTATTACAAACAGTTGTTCCAGACGGTCAATAATATCGTGACTTCGATTGAAAAAGACGATACTGCATCCTATCTCCGGTTTTTGGAAGATTCCTTTCCGTATATGCAGAAGTATGGCTATGAATCTGGAATGGAATTGATTTTGACAGAACTGGCTTCTATGCTGAAAGACAATACCATTGGTTCTGTTTCTGACCGTGCTTTGCTTCTGGACTTCCGTGCCGCTAATGAGAAGAAACCGGAAAAGGCAATCAAGCTGGAAAAAGAAGCTGTGACGCTGATCTCCGAAGTGACCGCAGAGAACGCCCTTCTTGCAGCGAATCTCCATGCAAACCTTGGCGGTCTGTATAAGCAGACCAGTAAGTTGGAACTGGCAAAGCAGCATATGGAAACGGGTATTCACTTGCTTGAGCAATACGGCTTGGCGCCTTATCATGACAGTATTCCGCAAATCACCAATTATGCGGTACTGCTGACGGATATGGGTGAGCCGTACCTCGGGTTATCTGCATTACAAAGGCTGTCTCGTGTCATCAAAGAATCTAACTCTGATGTGTCCGGTGATTATGCCGTTGTACAAGAAGCTATGGGCAATATCTGTCTGTCAATCGGCGATGTGCTGCAAGCTACCACACACTTTAAGAACGCTCTGGCTATCTATGAGGTGCTGTTTGATGCTGAACCGGAACTGATTGAAGAAAAGAAGCAGGACATATTAGAAACTTATACTCAGGCTGGGGTGCAATTAGGTAGACAGTGGTTGGATGCGAAAAATTGAATTTTGTGAGGTGTTGGCATGAGTGAATTCATGAAATTAGCGATTGTATTTATTTCAATGTTGGTTTTGTTTTATTTTTTATGGGTCAACGGATATATGATTTTGAACGCAAAACGAGCCTTATTATTTGTTGTTTCACTCAGAGGGAAAAATAAATGCGAAGTTTCTTTTTCATCTTGTAGCGGATATGTAAAAAAGGTAATAAAATTTAACGAAAGTCGTTAATATACTTTTAAGTTGGATGGCGATGTCTCAAAAGGAAGTATCCATGTTATTGTAGAAAATGAAAATAAAGAGACCATATTAGATTTGACACCAGAGATAAAAACCGGTATGTTGACTGTCGATGAAAAATGTAGATATTTTCTAATACTATAAATGAGCAAATTTGAAAAATTGCACAAAACTACGCTATAGATTTCATAAAAGTGCTAAAGTCATGACTTTCCTTTGCACATCGGAAAAGATAATGATACTTTTCCAACTGGATAAGGGAGCTATAGAAAATATTGATGAGCGATTAAAAGAAAGTTTGTCAATTTATTTAAAAAGAAAAGAAAAGTTACAATTCCTGAAAAAAGCATTGTATTTTGCACCTACATTAACTGAGACAAAACAACACATTTTGCTTTCAATATGCCACATGCTCTGTAACCGCTTAACTGGAAAGAGAAATTTAGAAGCAAAATATCTGCAACTAATCAGGATTGCTATTCGAACATTAAAGAAACGTGAAGAGTTTTTTAATAAGTTATAGTATAATTTTTGCTTAAAAGTTGCAAGGAGCAAATTAAAACCAGGAGGATAATTATGGGACATTTTTATATGGAGAATATATGCACGATGGACGAACAAAGGAAATGTGAATTAAAAATAATTGCCGGCAAAATAGGATGGATCTTATTGATTGCGTATTTGGGTTCGCTAATACTTATGCGAATAATGCCGATTTTTGCTGAAAATATGGCTTTTTATATATTTTGGGCTGGTATCGTATGGGTGGGAATGAAAAAATGGGGAAGGTTGTCTTTGCTGGATACATGTTATTCTAAAAACAAATATGAATTATCCGTATTGGAAAAAGGTTTATTAACGGCATTTGTAATATTTTTATCCCATGTTTTTTGTGCATTCTTTTTGTTTTTGTATGCAAAAGTATTTCAAGACATCGTAATGATGAATGATAAAAGTTTACACAGTGGTTTAGATATTTTCACAGGTGTAATACTGGGACCTCTGGTAGAGGAATGGATTTTTCGGGGAATTCTATGGTCTAAGCTGAAGTCTTATGGGGAGGGATTTGCAATTTTAGCAACAACTATACTGTTTGCTATAATGCATGGTCAGGGGATATTATTAATATTTCTTTTGATTGGTTTTTTTTCAGGTGTTTTGGTCTGCCTCACAGGAAATTTATGGTATGCTATTACTTTTCATGTTATTCATAATCTGGGGATTTTCTTGTGGGAAAATAAATTGTTTTCCTTTTCAATGAATATGGTTTTAACCATGTTATTAAATGCAGGACTCTTTTTAATGCTTTTAATCCTGCTATTGCTCTGTAGTAAGAAGAATATACTTTTACATTTGTATTATTGTAAAAAGAAATTATTAGAAAAAATTATTTCTGAAAAAAGTAGATTAGTAGTTTTTTTTAATACAGCTGGAATTATGTCATTTGTTTTTTATTTTGGAGTTTCATGGCTGATATCGTTGGTTTCTTTTGGACTAAATTTATAAAGGTAGGTGTTATTTCATGAAAGGTAGTGAGTCGCAGAAATGGTCTGTCAACTTTATTGATGGCTATTTTGAGTATATTTTGAGTTTATATAAAAAAGAGGAATCATCACCCAAATGCTATATGGATTTGCTTATTATTATTTCGGATGCAATAGATTATCTAAAGGATCCTGTTTGGGAAGAAGTTGGTTATTCTATATGTAAAAAAATATAGGTTCCTTTGCAAGTGCAACACATATAATGGACAAATGACATCATCAGATAGTATCTCTGGATTCCTTTTTGGGAACGCAGCTGATATTTATCCAGACCAAGCTTTTTCTTGCTTTGTCGGAAAAACAGTTCAATTTGCCAGCGTTGGGTATAAAGTCTCAGGATTTCCTGCGTGGATAATGCTGCATTCGTTGAAACAAAGATCCGCAGTGCTTTTGGAATCCCAAAACATGGTGTTGGATAGCTCAGTAGAACCACTGTATTGGGAACATCATTCAGATTCCCTTCATACCGATATACGTAAAACTGCCTTTTATCAACGGTCACAAGGCTGATGTTTGGATCTGTTTTCCGCAAGTGAAGGGCAAATGCACTGGCTTTCTGACGGATTCCGCAAGGATAGAGGATTCGGTTGGTTTTTAAAGCCCCTATGGTGTAGAATCCTTTTTTAGCAAAGCAATCCATGACTTTGGCTGAAGTATACCAGCTGTCACAAAGGAAGTAGGAAACTATCGGTGCAATAGGAAGTTCTGCAGCAATATCCTGTATGATCTGGATCTTTGATTTTGTTTTATCATACAGAATAACGGCATAATTCAGAGTGATTCCATTGCAGAAAGCATGACGGACACGATCTGGTGCCCATAATCCTGTCTGCCTTTCAGATGAGATTGATGAAAATACGCAGCTTCGATTGGATGCAAAGCCTGTGACGAAAGCTTTGTATGGGAAGCAATCGTATCATCCACAATGCAAAAGATAGGCTGACCGGAAATAGTCGCCTCCCGGTAGATCAAATATGCAACGCTGTTTCTTAGGGCATCCTGAAAAAGGAAATCATTCCACTTTCCCTGATTCAGGAAGTGAGCCACAATCGTTCTATGATGTTGGCTGGTCAAGGCGAAATCCGTTGTTTTGCCACGGTATCCACGCAAAAAGGTAGAAAGAATGATAGCCATAAAATGCTGCAGGTAAATATCGGATAAAAAACAGTTGAGGTTGAGAACTTTAAAGTAATTGTAAATCTTATTGGAATGATGTATAATGTTTGCAATAGGCACCCCCTTGTTTGAATGAGTAGGTTGTTGGTCGCACTTCAATTATACATCATTCAGCAGAGGGTGTCTTTCTTTTGTGCAAAATTTAGGATTTACTCATTTATAGATCTAATACTTAAATTTGAAAAAGCAGATGGCAAGATTAAGTTACAATGGGATTAGTGGGTATATAGTTTATAAAATCATCATTTTTCAAATCGCAGTCTGTCGTAGCCTCAAATTAAATAAAGAACTGCCTTGGGCAGCCATGTACTTAACGGTGTGTGGCTGCTTTTCCTTTGTTGAAACAGAATAAAACAATGAGAGAATACAGGGATAATATCCTGATTGAAGCATATAATAGGCTTTAGAACGGAAAACTGTGTTAAGTTGCAAAAATCTTTCCTAAAACCGGTTATACATATTGATTTGAAGGTTGCGATATGGTAATATAGAACAGAAAACTGTATTAAGTTGCAAAAATCTTTCCTAAGGAGGTTATCGTATGGAGATTCGCAGAGATTTTTACTTAGACAAATTGATTAGAAGAAAGAACAATGGATTGATTAAGGTAATTACAGGTATTCGCAGATGTGGAAAGTCCTATCTGCTGAATAATATTTTCTATAATCACTTGTTAGAGTCCGGTGTCCCTGCTGACCATATTATTCGTTTTGCGTTTGATTCCGCAGATGACCTGTATTTGATTGGAGAAAGCCTTATCAAAATTGAAAAAGAAAAACGTGGAGTTGATCCGGAGAAATTTATGGCATATATCCGTTCCCAAGTTACCACGGATGGAATGTATTATCTGCTTTTGGATGAAGTTCAGCTGATGGACTGCTTTGAATCTGTATTGAATGGTTATCTTCGCAAAGATAATATGGATGTATTCGTAACCGGAAGTAATGCAAAATTCCTGTCCAAAGATATTGTTACGGAGTTTGCCGGACGTGGAGATGAAGTCCATATGTATCCACTGAGTTTTTCGGAATTTATGTCGGTTTTCAAAGGCGACAAGTATATGGGATTGTCTGAATATATGCTTTACGGAGGCATCCCGCTGGTCGTTCTTCGTGAAAGTAGCAGCGATAAGGCGGCAGCATTGCAAAACCTGTTTAGCGAAATTTATATTCGAGATATTTTCAAACGTAACCGGATTAAAAATATTGGAGAACTGGAAGACCTGCTGAATATCCTTTCCTCTGCTATTGGTTCTCTGACCAATCCTGAGAAGTTAAAGAATACCTTTAAGACTGTAAAAAAATCTAAAATCACTTCAAAAACGATCAAGAAATATCTGGATTGTTTTGAGGATTCTTTCCTGATTGAATCAGCACAGAGATATGACATCAAGGGTAAGGCATATATTGAAACTCCAAAGAAATACTATTTCTCTGATCTTGGGCTTCGCAACGCAAGGATTAACTTCCGTCAGTTTGAGCAGACACATTCCATGGAAAATGTGATTTATAACGAACTGCGTATGCGTGGATACAGCGTGGACGTTGGTGTTGTTATTATTGCGGAAAAAGACCAAGAAGGAAAGGTAACCCGTAAACAGCTGGAAGTTGATTTTGTATGCAATCTCGGTTCTTCCAGATATTATATCCAGTCAGCTTATTCATTACCTGATGAAGCGAAACGTACTCAGGAAATCAGACCGTTTAGAAAGATAGACGATTCTTTCAAGAAGATTGTTATTACAAAAGATATTGTACAGCCGTACTATGATAACTATGGTATTTTGACCGTGAATATCTATGATTTCCTTCTTGACCCGCAAATTCTTGAAAAATAGTACAATGTAAACTCTTGTTGCGGATATGCAAAGTCGGTGTGGTGGTGAATTATAGTGATTTTAAGTACAATGAAGTCACCAAGCAAAGGAGGATTTCATATGAAACTATCTGATAAAATTGTAGGACTGAGAAAGTCCAATGGAATGTCTCAGGAGGATTTGGCTGAAAAACTGGATGTATCAAGACAAGCTATTTCTCGTTGGGAATCAGGAGCTGCGATGCCTGATGCAAATAACATTCTTCAACTTAGCAAGCTGTTTGATGTTACAACAGATTACTTACTGAACGATGATTACCAAAGTGATAATGACTTGCCGAAGATAAAAGAAGTTCAAAACGATAATCTCGGTCAGATTATGATCTATCTGGTGACACTTGAAGTGATGATACTTTTGATGCAGTTTATGACAATGTTCATTCCTCAAAATGTGTTTTTTGCATTTCTAAGTTTCCTGCCGTTTGTTGCAGCCATTGGCGGGTTTGAATATGCGTATCAGAAGAAAGTATCCAGTGCAACAGAAAAAACAAAGAACTTCCGTAGAAAGTTTTACAAAATTTCTGCTTGGTTGGGACTTTATTTCCCGATTAGATTTATCGTAAGTGTTGCGGCAGGATTCTACCCTCGTCCGTATAATACTTTGGTATTAGAGGCTATTATTTTAGTAATCTATATTGCAGTAGCAACTTGTGTTAATCTTTCAATAGACAAAAGTTATTTGCCAAAAGAATAAAAGGAAAAATGATTTTGTATAGCAGTCATGCACTATGAAGTGACCCCCAAAAGTTAGACAATATTTTGAAGTAAA
>NZ_QUJB01000019.1:0-327 GCF_003480435.1 Clostridium sp. AM30-24
AATACGCCGCCCGGTTGTGTTGCCAGCCCGTCCATATCTCCGTCCAATCTCCCTATGCGTCAATCGTTGGAAGTAGTACAAGAAAATGATTTCCTGTTCCATCTGTGATAGTGCGGACAGGGCTGCGGCAAGCTCTGGACTTTCCAAAAGCACCATCTGACCACAGACGAAAAGCGGATAGCTGGTCATGCCGGATTGCTCCGCAAAGTATTTATCTGTGGTACTGAATGGATAGTGTTTTTCTTCTATCAGATATTCAAGCGAGATTTCCCGCTTGCGGCGGCTCCGTATGCTCCGGGCTGCGTCTATGGCAGCGTGGCGAATAAC
>NZ_QUJB01000019.1:337-51888 GCF_003480435.1 Clostridium sp. AM30-24
CTATGGCAGCGTGGCGAATAACAGTCTTGCAAAAGGCATCGTGTGTATGCCGGATATGTTCTTGATACTTTTCGTGTTCGGTCATGGAAAATCCCCCTTTCTGAATAATGGCAGAGGGCGGCAGCATCTTGTGCTGTCGCCCTCTTGATTACCGAACAGCAAAGACGGGCGGGGCTGTCAACGGCGGCGCATTTGCGCCGTTCATCTTGACCGTTGACAGGCTCGGCTGGGTTTGCTATCTGCTCACGGCAATTCACTCTCATTGATAGGAATTGCCTCAAGTTCCGTATTCAAATTGTTCCAATAAGAGCCGATATCCGCACTTGTGAAATACTTAAAACCGCCTGCTGCTGACTTCAATTCGCCGTTTTTAACCCCATAGCAGGCGTAAATCAAATCGTAGCTTGTTCCATCTGAGAGGTTAAATCTAAAGCTGGTCACATCTGCTCCGGCAGTTTCCTCAGTCGTTTTGTCTTTTAGGGATAAGCCCTTGAACTTATCATACAGGGTCTTTATATCATTTTCAGCAACAACTACTTTCTTTTCTGCTGATGCAGGCACTCCGTCATAGTGGTACATTTCAACGTTTTCGACATCTTCAACCTCAAATGGGAAGTTGATTTTGACAGGCTCATAAGCAATGTTTATAGGTAACAGAAAGAGAGCTGTAAAAATTGCAATGATACAAAGAGCGATGGAAACGAGAACAGCAATCGTTATCTTTTTTCTGCCTCTCTGCTTTTCTTTTGCCTCATGGCGCATAATAACGCTTTCGCTTTCTTCGTGAAGAACATCTTCGCTCGTGTGAGAAAGCAATTTCTGATAAATTGCGTTACAGTCAGCACAGGCGTTCAAATGCTCTTTTACCATCTCTGCGCTTGCTTCGCTGCAAGCACCGTCAACATACAGCGGAAGAATATCTCGAACAATATCACATTGTTTACTCATGCTTTTCATCCATCCTTTCTTGAATTTTTAGCTTTGCACGATGATAAGTAACTCTCGCCCATGATTCTGTTTTTCCAAAAATTGCAGCGATTTGTGAAAAAGATAGTTCCCCGAATACGCGAAGCTGAAAGACTTCTTTGTATGGTTCTTCCAAACGGTGAAGAACGAGGTGTATGCGGAACGCCATGTCAGAATCTGCAACTGAGTTCTCAACATTTTCATTTGATGGCAAGTCATTGATTTCACTCACATCAGCTACTCGCTGACGGCTTCGCATTTCATCATGGTAAAGGTTTTTTGCTATGGAGCAGAGCCATGTCAATTCATCTGACTTACCTTTGAATTGTGATGTTGTAGAAACAGCCTTATAGAATGTGTTCTGCGTGATTTCCTCTGCTATCTCACGATTTTTGGCAAGAGAAATAGTATACGAGTATACCTGTAAATAGTAGGCTTTATAGAGCTTTTCATAGTCCATACTTGTCATCACCTCCTTCAGCTTCATAGGTTAGACGGAGAAATCGGAATTTCGTTACAAAGAAGTTTGAAATTTTTATACCTTTACGCTACTCTTGCTTTGTGCGGACTATTGGTAGACGCGCATTAACGGCAAGTAAAGAGATTGCTGTGTCAGCTTGATATGTTCAAATGCTAATTAAGTATAGCATACAGCTATGAATTTTTCTATTGCGTTCCCCTGACTTCGGAATAGTGGCAGGGCTGGCTATCCTTGTTTTGCTTTGTGCTTCTCTACCGTACATGAGCATTTGCACCCGGATTGTCGTTTCCATATCCCTCTAAGAGGTTGATAACGCCCCAAATGCCTAAGCCTGCGCCCAGTGCGATAACAAGGGTCTGTAATACGTCGATAGCAGAGTTAAAAAATTCCATAAAGCTCCTTTCTGCCGCAAATGCGGCTTGCCCCATAAAAGGGCATAAAAAACGGCGGTCAGTTTTGTAACTGCCGCGGTCATAAGTCCCCGCGCTGCCTATGTGTCTGCCGCGCGGCGGTATTCAGTTTTTAAGTATGGGCGTTATGGATTTTCCAGTAGGGGCGCGTATTCTGTAAGTTGTCTGTTTCTTTGTTACTGCGTCAATTCCTCCTTTCGCTGCTGCTCATACAGGGCTTCACACCGTTTTACAAACTGCCGGATAGCTGTCTGTCGCTGTTGCTCCCGTCGCTCGGCAATGAAAATAAGCCCGTTTATGGCTTCTGTGATTTTCTTATCCTTTTTCTTTCGGATACGTCTATTCATGGTCGGTGTCCTCCTGCAAATCTGCTTCACTGATTTCGTAATAGTCAAAGGGTTCGTCCGGCTTCACAAGGGCGGGTCTGCGCCTTAAATGCTTTTCCATATCAAAGGTATTTTTCTTGTCATAGTCGGACAGGTATTTATAGTTGGGATGCTTTGTAATATCATACTTATCAGAGAAGAACGGGCGCACCCCTCGTAGCTGCAAGATACATTTCCCGCCGTCCATGACTGCAATTTCATCTTCCGTCATAAGCTGCTTGCCTAACTTCTGATAGTTCAGCCCATGCGATACCTCGCGCCCCCGGTTCTCGGAAGTGTTGAAGCTGTCAATGGTTTCTTTCCCCAAGATTTCCGACATTTCTTTGAGGGTGGTTTTCTCCTTGCCGCCCAAGAAAAGGGTGGTGTCGCAGTTGCCGGCTATGGTATCGGCGTTGTCCTTATAGATTGCCTTTAACTGGCTTTGCGACTGTAAGATAATCGACGCGGAGATTTCCCGGCTTCGTATGGTGGCTATGAGCTTTTCAAACTTCGGTATCTGCCCGATATTTGCAAATTCGTCTAACAGACAGCGCACATGGACGGGCAGCCTGCCGCCGTATTCATTATCTGCCTTGTCGCAAAGGAGATTGAAAAGCTGTGTGTAAAGGATTGATACCACAAAGTTAAAAGTATCGTCGGTGTCGCTGATAATGACAAACAGAGCGGTCTTACGGTCGCCTATGGTGTCAAGCTCCATTTCATCAGTTTCCATAAGGTCGCGCAGTTCCTTAATGTCAAAAGGGGAAAGCCGCGCACCGCAGGAAATGAGGATAGAGCTTCGTGTCTTTCCCGCAGATAACAGGAATTTCTTATACTGCCGGACGGCAAAGTGTTCCGGGTCTTTTTCCTCCAACCGTTCAAACATAAGGTCAACGGGGGACTGAAATTCCGGGTCGTCCTCGCGGGCTTCCGACGCATTTATCATTTCAAGCAGCGTCGTGAAGTTCTTTTCTTCCTCCGGGGCTTCGTACCAAATGTAGCCGATAAGGGCGCAGTAAAAGAGCCGTTCCGATTTTACCCAAAAATCCTCCCCGGCTTTTTCCCCGTCCCCTTTGGTGTTGGCAATCAAGGTATTTACCAGTTTCAAAATGTCTTTTTCGCTGCGGAGATAGGCAAAGGGATTGTATTTCATGCTTTTTTTGAAGTTAATCGTGTTCAGCACTTTTATCCGGTAGCCGCCCCGCTGTAAGAGCTTCCCGCACTCGACTAAAACCGTTCCTTTCGGGTTTTGTCAATAAGGAACAAGAAAATAGTATCTTGCTTTTAAGCGGTTTCATCGCCGCTGTCGTTCTGGATAAGGCGCACAACCTTGTCCGTAAAGGTTTCCCGGCTGGTTTCGCTGAAATGGATATGAATGTCAAAGGTCGTGCCGCCGATGTTCTTCACAAGGTCGGGTTTGGCGGTCAGAGGGGAAACGGCTGCGGGGGTGCTGGTCTTGCTGGTTTCATTGTTCATAGGCTCTCCTTTCAAAGATAAAGCCCCATGTGGTCGGCACATGAGGCGGTCATATCGGGTAAGGGTGCAAGGGTGCAACAATGCAAAGGTATCTACGGATTGCATTCTTACTTTGCACTCTTGGCTTCGTTCCTGCGATAGTACCATTGATTTCCCCGGCGTATGACTTCTATCCGGGTATCAAGATTGCGGCGGGCATTTTTAACCGTCCTCTCGGATATTCCAGCTTCGGCTGCGGCCTTTACAATGTCCTCGCTGGCAAGCTCTTTCCCGTCTGCGAGTAAGTCAAGTATCAGCTTCTCGGCCTGTTCGGTCTTGGTGGTGGTGTTCCCGCCCGCGCCGGATAGCAGTTCGTCGGCGGTTATGTCGTATTCGCCTATCCATGAAAAGCCTGTTTCCGGGTCAAGGCAAAAGGCAACGGGCTTGCCCTCCGGCGCAAGGGAAGATTTGTCATGGACGATAACACGCACATTCGGCTCCCGCTTCACGCGCCCGATCAGCAGGACGCTCCTTGCTGCGGCGCGGAAGTCGATAGAACCTAAGCCCCGGTATGCGCTCTGCCCTCCGGCAGCTTTGTTCAAGTGTCCGATAAGGATAACGGCGCACCCGGTACGCTCGGCAACATCGGCAAGGCGGCGGAACATGGGGCGCACTTCGTTTGCCCTGTTCATGTCGGTTTTCTCGCCCATGTACGCCTGTATGGGGTCAAGGATAATCAACCGCGCCTCGTTCTGCGTGATTGCCTTTTCTATGCGCTCGTCGGAGAGAGTAAGCTCCCGCTTGGCTTCATCAATCACAAGCACGCGGTCAAGGTCGGCTTCGGCTTCTATCAAGCGGGGCTTGACGGTATCGCCCAGCCCGTCCTCGGCGGTCTGGTAAATCACTTGGAATGGCGGCAAGGGCTTCATTCCCGGCAGCGTTCCCCCGGTGGTGCAGGCGGCGGCAAGGCGTAGGGCAAAGGTGGTCTTGCCCTCGCCGGGATTGCCTTGCACAATGGTTACTTTTCCAAACGGGATATACGGCTCCCATAGCCATTCAACGGTCTGTGTGTCAACCTCGCTCATGCGAATAATCTCGACGGTTTCTTCCTGCGGCGGCTCTTTCAAGCCGTAAACCGCTTCCCGGATATACTTCCCGTCTGTGATTTCTGCCCGGTGCTGCAATACCTCGTTCCAGTCCTTAAACAGCGGCACAAGGCGGTGGACGGTATATCCCTCCGGCACAAGCTCCGCAAGGCGGCTGCAAGCGTCGTTTCCCGCTTGGTCGCTGTCAAGGCAGAGGTAAACGGTCTTGATGTTTGGGCGGTCAGAGAGGAAACGCAACAGGGCTTTTTCTCCCACGCCGCCCAATGACAAATAGCTCTGTTTCTGCCATGCCTTTTTGAACAGGCAGAGGAAAGAGAGCAGGTCAACGGGGGCTTCAAAGACAAAAAGCCTGTCGCTCTCGCCCCGGTAGCAGAAATTAAAGGCTTTGTCGCTGCCTTTCACATCAAGCCGGAAGTTTCCCGCCGTCCCCTTGCTGTGGGCGTAACGCGGTATTCCGTCCTCGTCCCGCCCCACAAATACGGCGTTGTGGTGGGCTGCGTCCTCGTAAATATCGCCGCGGGCAAAGAAAAAGCCCGTCACATCTTCATCAATGCGGCGGGCTGCTGTGAGGTAGTTCCTCGCTGTTCGATTGTCGCTGTTTGGGGGCGGTAGCCGGAAGTCGGATAGGGACGCGGGGCAAGGTCTGTCCGGCGGCGGTACGGCTCCCTTTTCTCCTGTGAGAAGTTCCACGGCTTCGGTGAAGCTCTTGCCGAAAAACTCCATGACAAAATCGACGGGGCCGCCGCCCTTGCTCTGGCTGTGCCTGTACCATTTGTTTCCCCGGACGGTCAAGCTGTCGTGCCGTTTCCAGCGGTATTCATTTCCGGCGCGGGTAAGCTGCTCGCCCTGTGATTGTAGGAAAGAAACAAGGTCGGCTTGGTTCGCCCGGTCTATCTGTTCTTGGGTGTAATACATGGTTGATACCTCTCTTTCTGTGGTTGAATTGTTCACAGATTTCAAATATAATAGGGTTAGCAAGTTGGATTTAAGAGGTGATCTTATGATTGATTTAATAGTTGATTTCCTTGCAACCATAGGTGATATAATTGTAGATATATGGGTAAATAAGATTGTAACAAAATTCAAAAAGAAATGAGTCGCCTTTTATCCATCCAATAGTACAGAGGGCGGACAAGCCGAACAGCTTGCCCGTCCTTTCCTTTATCGCTCCTGTTCCTGCCGCTTGGTGCGGCTCTGCGTCTGTGCCGGTTGGTCGGCGCGGAGTGCAATATCCACGCATTTGCGGATTTTTTGAAGCTCGGCAACTTCGGCGCGGGTATCTTTCAGCGTTTCATATTCCGCTTCCCGCTGTGCTTTGAGGGCGGTATATTCTTTCTCCCACGCGGAGATCGGCAGGGTTTTCACGCCCTCCGGCAAATGGGCATGGAGATAGCGGTTTGCCGCGTCCCATAGGGTAAGCTCGGCGCGGCGGGCTTCCGCAAACTTCTCCTGTTTTCCTTTCCAGCGGATTTGCCGATACTCGTCCTGTATGGGCTTGTAGGTTTGATAATTTCTGCCGTACTCCATGAGTTTTTGCAGCTCTTTCATGCGCTGCTCGGCGGTTTTCATTCCCTCCCGGATTGAATAGGCTTTATCGCTGACAGAGGAAAGAGCAGCGTCCAGCTCGTCAAGGGTGGAAATGCCATGCTCGGAAAGATAGTTGACCGCCTTTGCAACGGTTTTCAGTTCATCGGCGGCGTGCTGCCTTTGCCAACTCTGCGAATACTTCCGGCTCTTTTCTCTCTGAACGCTTAAATATTTCATCAGCAGATTTGCAAGGCCGGGGGATTGCGGGGGCTGCTCCGGGGCAGTTTCCCGCGCCTTGAACAGTTCGCCAATCCATTCTTTGAGCTTTCCAATCTGCGCCCGGATTTCCCGGATAAGGCGGTTTGCCTTTTGGATATTCCGGTTCAGCTCGCCTTTCTCGGTGGCTATGCCTTTCTTCTCCATTTGACAAGCCGCTACGCCCATGTGGACGGTAGGCAGCTCGTCAATGCCGCGCTCGGCGTTGCTGCGGTGGTCGATACGCTCCGGGTGTCCGGCGCGTTCAAGGTAGGCGTTTGAAATATCCGCCCATGCCTTGCGCCACAAAAGCGCGTTGCCCTTGTCGTTCCAGCCTGTGAGGTCAACTTTGTGTGTCTTATATCTGCCGCTTGGCAAGCGTATGCGCTCGCCGTTTTCGTCAAGGTCATATTCCTTTTTGGACTTCGCCGCCCATGCGCCGCGCTCGTCAAGGGGGCGCATGGTAAGCATGATATGACAATGGGGGTTGCCGCTGTCAGTGTCGTGAATGGCAAAGTCAACGCACATTCCTCTGGAAACAAATTGAGAGGAACAGTATTCCCGGACAAGCCGGATCTGTTCCTCTCTGGATAATTCTATGGGGAGTGCTGCGTCAATCTCTCTGGCAAGCTGGGCGTTCCCGGCTTTCTCGTAAAGCTCCACACTGTTCCATAGGGTAGCGCGGTCAGAGAAAGAGGGCGGGGCATGGGGCGGCAATAGGATTTCCGTATGGACAACGCCGCGCTTGCGGGTGTAGTCATGGGTCATTCCGTCCCACTCGTTTGTGATTTTCTCGCCGCTTCGGTAGGCGGCTGCGGCAACGGCTGATTTGCCCTTGCCCCGGCTGACAATGCTGATATTACAATGATAGATGGCTATGGGTATCACCTCCCGGATAGGATAACAAGACCCGCAAAAATGGTACAGACACCAACGGCGGGTGTACTGTTTTTGTGGGTGTGCAGGGATAGCCGCGTAAGCGGCGCAAGGGGTGCAGCCCCTTGTTGCGGCAAAGTCGCCATATCGGAGCGCGGGGAAAGTTCCCTGTGCGGAGATGAGCCCTCGGCAGAGCGCACACGCCCGCAAGGGTGTATAAGTGCGCCCTTTGTTCCAAAGGGATTACTCCGCATTCCCGTCCCCGGCTCGTTTTTTCAAAAACTCCTGTGCTGGCTCGCTCATCAAGGCAAGCCGTAAAAAGGCTTTCGCGTCCTCGTCCGGCATGGCAATCAGCTCCGGCACAAGGCTCTCCATGAAGCCGCCGCGCTTACAAAGCCTGTGGTTTCTCGCCTTGCGTTCCTCGACGGATAGCTTCTGCTTGATGATTTTCTCCCGGTTTTCAAACTGCCGGATTTTCTTCTTGCCTTCCTCAATCTCGGCGGTCAATTCCTCACGGGTTTTCTCCCTCGGTTTCGTCATAGCTGGTCGCTCCTTTCTGCCCGTAGGCATGGAAAAAGGGCAGTCGATTTTCTCGGCTGCCCTTGTGGATAATATATTTAGTTTTAATAAGCAGAACTTATAATTTCAAAGCTTAAATTCATATCAGCATTTGCGGCTTTTTCTTCATTTTCTATTGGTTGTATCACAAATTCAAATGTAGGCTCATAGTCCCCGTCCTGCAAGGTTTCTCCACCCAAAATCTCGATATGATACCAGCCATTTGCAAGTTCGACAATTGGCTTTTTATTCTGTCTGTAATAAGAAATTAGAGTTTTCACTTTTTCGGGAGTAAACTGTTTTAATATGTGCCATGTAAAAAGCATAAGCATATTATTATCCACTTTGAGGGAATAACCACTCCTTCTAAACTGCAATCGGCTTTCCCCTTTGCACAACTCCGGTTTATCACCAGAGAGATTAAACAATACGGTATAAGGATAGTTTTCAATGCCACTCATGGGGATAACAATACCTTCACTAAAAGCCCTATCCCCACTTTCATTTGTGGTAAATTCCGTTGCCAAATCGTCTGAAAGATTATTGGCTCTTTTCCAACTTTCCAGTAGTAAAATGTCACCAAGAATAAAATAATTAACAAGATCGTTTAATACTTCCGTAAACTTATATATCATAGTAAACCTCCTCAAAATTTCGATTTGTTGTTCTTTTTTCAAGAGAAGTATAGCACAGGATTATGAACAAATCCACCTCATTTCAGTCTGCTGGCGGCATTGTTTTCCTTGGCAAACTGCCGCGCTGCTTCCCGCCGTTCCTCACTGTATGGGGCGGTCAGACGGAAAGAGAAGCGGCCTTTCTCAATATCAAACTCCATGCAGCCCGTTTCCGGGTCTGCGTCGGTCTGCTGGCAGATCGCCGGATAACGGCGGCTGTATGCAAGCAGACGCTTCTTCAAGGCGGTGTTGTGGGTGCGGATATGGATAAGGGGGTCTTTCTCGTCAAACCAAATGTCGGTGGTCTTTTCCCGCTTGGTAAGCCCTGTTCTCATAAGCTCTCCTTTCTGCGCCCCTGTTATGCAATAGGGGCATTTTTCGGGTGTTTTCTCCGGCTCTTGACTTGGAGAAAACGGCGTTTTTGACGATAAAAACCGCCCGGACGGGGAATGGTTCGTCAGGGCGGCTGTTATCGCAAGATTTCCGATTTTTCCGGCTCTTGACCGTTAAACATAGATTAACTCATGCATTACGATTTCCTCGGCTATCGCCTTGCAGTTGTTCATCAAACCTACCCATTTCATCGGGTCGGCGGCTTTGAGGGCTTCGGTGGCTCCCGCTTCTCTGGCAAGGCGGGGCATGAGGTAGTCCAGCATATCCCGCGCCGCCCGGTCTGTTTCCGCAAGGTGGGGGTATAGCTTCTCGCTGGCTACAAGGGCGGTATAAAGGCGGTGGCGGTATTGTTCCAGATAGGCTTTCCGCAGCCGCCCGTAGTGGCCGATATGGGGCTTTGGGGTAATGGGGCGGTTCCCGTTATCAATCAATCTTCTCATGCGATTTGTTCTCCTTTCTCGTCGTGCTTCTTCCTGTGGTAGTTCTCCCGCCTTGCAGCAAGGAAGTTCTCATACCGGGCTTGGGCTGCGGGGTTTCCGGCTGCGGCTTCCTCGTACATCTTCTGGCGGGATTTCTTGGTGGCTTCCGAGTGGTAAGCCCGCCGCCTTGCAAGCTCGGCGGCTGCGGCGGGGTCGGTTTCCGCTTGGGCTTTCAGTTCTTGGTAGGCGTTCTTCTTCCGGCTCCGGCTGGCTTCAAGGCGTTCTGTTTCCTCTGGCGTGAGGGGCTGTCCCGCGACTTGCGCGGCGGCAAGCTCTTTGAGCGTCCGGGGCTTGGGCGGCTGCGCTGCTTTCTGCCGTTCATACCATGCCTTGTGCTGGCGGTTTTTCCTCTCGCGGTAAGCGGCAAGGCGTTCTGCTTCCTCCGGCGTGAGGTCGGCTCCGGCCTTTTGCAGCGCGGCAAGCTCCTTTAAGGATTTCGGCTTCGGGGGCTTGGGCGGCTCGGCGGCTTTCCGTTTCTTCCGCCATTCCTTTTGCCATGCCCGGTTATGGGCTAACCGCGCTTCGTCTGCCGCCTGTTCCTCCGGGGTCAGCAAGCCCGCTTTCTTCCTCGCGGTAAACTCCCGCTTCTCTGCCTTGCGCTTTTCCTCCCGCGCTTTGGCAAGCTCCTGTGAACGGGCTTCCTTTGCCGCCTGTTCCTCCTGCTGGCGGCGTTGTTCCTCGGCTTCCATTGGGGTAACGATATGGGCGGGGACTTCAAACGCGCCGATGAAGTTGAGGTAAATATCTATCCGCTGGCGGCGGCTGTTCCCGCGCCCCTCGCCCTCATGGACAACCACTTTCTCGATAAACTCGTTGAGCATGGGCGTTGTCAATTCGGAAAAGTCGGTGTAGCGGCTCACAAGCTCGATAAACTTATCTGTTTTCAGCCTGTCGGCGTTCCAGCTCTCGATTGCTTCCTGCCATTGTGCGATAGCGGCTTCCAGCCCGGTCTGTTCCTCGTCATATTCGGCAAGCAGACGGGTAAAGTGCTTATCGGGTATCTTGCCTGTGGCGTTTCCCTCGTACAGCTTTTTTACAAGCCCGTCCAGCTCCTTATACCGCCGCTGCGCCTTGCTCACTTTCTGCCGGTACTCCTTGACGGCATTTTCTTGGTGCTGGTCGGTGGCTTTCCGCACACGCTCGATAAACTCCGCTTCATTGTGCCGTACATACCAGCTCACGCGCTGGATTGCGGCAAGAATGGCGGCTTCCATTTTCGCGGTGGGGATATAGTGCATGGTGCAGTCGCGGGTAAGCTGGCGGTAGCTGGAACACACAAAAGCGTCGTCCAGATACTTGCCTTGCACAAGGCTGCTGCGGTGGGTCAGCTTCGCGCCGCAGTCGGCGCAGTAGAGAAGCCCGGTCAAGCGGTTTGGGGTGTTCTGCCGCTTGGGGGCGCGGCGTTTTGTTCCCATAAGCCGCTGGACGGTGTTCCATGTTTCCTCGTCCACAATGGCGGGGATTTCCCCGTCAAAAATATACTGTTCCTCCGGCGCGGTCTTGCGGGTGCTTTTGGTCTTGTAGTTCTCGCAGACGGTTTTCCCTAAAACCTTGCGCCCTGTGTACTCCGGGCGTTTGAGGATATAGCTGATAGTTGTTGTTGACCATGCGTAGGGGTCTGTGTACTTCGCCGACCGGACGGGTGCGCCTATCCGCTTCCAATGCTCGGACGGGATAGGGATTTTCTCGGCGCGGAGTGCCCTTGCTATGCTGGCGATACTCTCCCCGGCAACAACGCTGTGGAAGATACGGCGCACAACGGCGGCGGCTTCCTCGTCGATTACCCATTCGCCCTTGTTCTCCTTGGACGCAAGGTAGCCATAGCTGACGCTGCCGGAGCAGCGCAAGCCCTTTTCCATTCTCGACTTGAAAACGGTCTTGATTTTCCGGCTGGTGTCGGCAACATACCACTCGTTTATCACATCTCGGAAAATGGACATTATATCAAAGCCGTTGGCGGTATCAAGGTTGTCATTTGCCGCAATAAAGCGTACATGGTACTCGTCAAAGGTGCGCTTCAAAAGCCCCACTTCGACAACATCACGGCCAATCCTGCTTTGGTCTTTGATAATGACCGTAGCCACATTTCCCGCCCGGATTTCTTCCAGCATAGCGTCCAGCCCCGGACGCTTGAAAGTCGTTCCCCGCACTCCGTCATCGGTGAAGTGCCGGATATTCGTAAAGCCGTTCTTTTGGGCGTAGTCCTCCAAAATGCGCTTTTGGTTTTCTATCGACACGCTTTCCCCGGCTCGCTCATCGTCATGGGAAAGACGCTCGTACAGGGCTGTGATTTTTCCCTTGTCCGGCTGTTTCTTCATGGGGTGTAACCTCCTTTCTTGAGGGTGCGCGCTCCCTTTATCCTTATTGTAAATTACCATTCGGGTCGGTTACAACGTAGCTGCTGTGCATTTGCATTAAGTTGGGCTTCACGAAAAATCTCGTCTTTCCGCTGCCGCTTCCCCCGATAACAAGGATATTTTTATTCCTTGCATACTTCGGCTGCTTCGGGCGGCTGTTCATGGTAAGCCGTTCCGTCTGCGTCAGCAGCACGTTATTCTGAAATACCGGGTCGGTGTAGGGCTTAATATCTTCGGCAGTCCCCCAACGGGCAGAGCCGTATTCGATACCTTTCCGGTATTTCTTCGCGTTCTTGCCTTTGAAGTACACCATAAGCCGGATAAGGACAGCCCCCGCAATACCGATAAGCAAATCCATAGGGGCAAAACTCGGAAGCGGGTTTGCAAAAGCCATAGAAAATCCCTCCCCAAGCGACAACACCTTGCCGGACAGGTCAGCCCCCGGCGAAAGGCGTACCGCCTGCCCGACTTTATCAAAAAGATACACAAAGAACAGATAGGGAATGTTGGGAAGCAGCAGTTTTTTCCAGTTGATAGCGTTCATCTTGCAATCCCCCTGTCTTTGTTTTTTACTTTGTCCCGCTGTGTGTTCAGAGCCGCCGCCTTTTCTTTGAGGGAAACAATCAGCTTTCGGATAGGGGGCTTTTGTTCCTGCGTCAGTTTCTTTGCGGAAAACTCCTTGAAAGCTGCGGTCAGTGCGTCCGCGTCCCGTCCCTTGAAAAACACAAGATAGCGGGGCGGGGTTTCGGTGCTGTCTTTCTTTAGGGCAAAGTCAATCCCGTATTTTTTCGCCGTACTCTCAAAGGCTTTGATATTGTCCTTTGTGATTTCAATGTTGGAAACGCCCGCGTTCTGCTTCATAAGCTGCTTTAGGGTCTGCTTTCCATGCGGGATTTTCTGTCTGTCATGCTGCTTTTTCATCTGTGCAAGCAGGGCTTTCATAGCCTTTTGGAGCTGCTGCGCCGTCAGCTTCCCGGTCTTGATGTAAAGGGCTATGGTCTTTTCGTTGGTTTCCTCCTGCAATGGGTGTCCTCCTTTCGTGTTCTATGGTGGTATGCCCGCCGCCGGGAAGCGGGGCGGGCATGAAAAAAAGAGCGTCCGCTTTCACGCCGCCCTGTTAAATCCGTACCCGCAGCCCGGAAAGGTCTGCCGCCCGAATACCTACAAGATACCAGTTGTCCCCGTACTCCATACGGGTAGGCTTCCATTTGCCCCGCACAAAGACCTCCATGCAGTCGCCGCAATGCAAACCCCCGTAATAGTCGTTTACGTCAAAGCGAATGTCGTAGCGGTCAGCGGTTTCATCAAAAATCAAAGCTCCTGTTCTCTGTGTCATCATAAAATCCTCCTTTAGGTTGGTTTACAGGCTTTCGCCCTCGTTGCAGGTGTAATCGGGTATGCCCTTGCTTCTTGCCGACTGGATAGTGCGCCCGCCGTACATATCGTGAGATACAAGGGACGTGTAATAGCTGCCAATCGTAGACGGGGCATTGAAAAGGGCAGCTTTCATGTACTGCTTGATGTTGCGGATTTTGGTGGTGTTTTCCTGCATACAGTCCAGTACAAAGCGGATATGTTCGCTGTTCAGTTTCATAAATTTTGCTTTTACAAGCTCTGCCGGGTGGTCGTCCCCGGCGATACGGATTGTTCTTCGTTTGGTGCAGACGGTTTCAAGAATAAGGGCAAGGATTTCCTCTATCCTGTCCCGGTCAAGGTATCTGTCCTGTATCAGATAGTCGTACTCGATATTGTCCTTGATGATTTCCTCATACACGCGATATGCGTCTGTCGTTTCCTTTCGCTTCCGTTCCGGCGGCTGTGCCGCGTCCTCTAAGGGAAAGGGATTTAGGGAATGGAAAGGAATGGAATGGGTACTTAATATATCTGTATTTAATTTTTCTTTTGTTGGTAAGTTAGTCTTTAATAGTTCTTTATTTAATTGCGTTGGATTTTCCAACGTAGGTTTTTCCAACATAGGCTTTTCCAATGTTGGATTATCCAATGTTGGTTTTTCCAATGTAGGTAAATCCAACTTAGGCGGCTGCTCATAGATAACATACGTTGTACCGCGTAAGCATCCTTTCTCATCACGTTCCCTTGAACGCTGTATATATCCGGCATTTTCCAGTTCCCGTACTGCTTCCCGGATAGCGTCAATCTTTTCCCGGTTGATAAGGGACAGTCCTGCAAGGGTGTAGTCCCAATCTTCGGGAAGTGAGAGCATTTGCGACAACAAGCCCTTTGCCTTTAAGGAAAGCTCCTTGTTGCGTAAATGGTGGTTGCTCATAACGGTATAACCTTTGTTCTTTTCCACGCGGAAAACTGCCATAGCTTCGTCACTCCTTTTCGTTGGATTTGTTACGCAGTAGAAACGCGGTTTTGAGGGAAAAGGTATCAACCCTTGTCTTTCTCATTTCCACGCTCTAAGAGCCGCATAAATCAAGGCTTTGTTTGCCCTTACTGCGTAACACGAGGGCATAAAAAAAGCAGCGTTCCTGTTCTCCTGTGTAGGAGTGAGAAACGCCGCCTTATAGGTGGTGCTTATTTTATTTTTTCTTTTCGACGTGCCGCGTAAGGTGGTGCAGCGGTCTATCCGGCAGTCCGCAGGTGCTTTTTGCATATCAAGGCTCAATTCGTTAAAAGTAGTAAATGAGTAGTAAAATCAATCTGCAAACCTGCGAATATGCCTGCAAATCAAGCATTTTTCAAGACAATCAACTAATTTAATAAAAATCAATGCTGTTTTCCAGCGGTTGAATTTCTGCATGTAATCGTAATAATAAAATTATAGTAACTATTCAGTGCCTTCATAGTTACGTGCAAAAATCCATTCCAGATCAGCTTCGCTGATGGGATTTTTGCCTTCCAGCCTATGTTTTCTTACGGTCAGCGCAGCAAGTGCGCAGACCTACTGAACAGTTACAAATTATAACAGATATTTCTCATGGCTCAAGCGATTAAACTGACTTATGTAAACTAAATTCCGTGAGAATAAACGGCGATATAGAAATGAGGTATGACTGTTTTGCCAGCCATACCTCGTTTTTCACAGTCGGCATGAATGCTTGTAACTGTTGAGAACTTTCGCAGTCACAAATACTTTATATAGTAGAATCCATCATCTGGCAGCTCACCGCCGACGGAGGCCGGGTTCTGGTCATACAGAGCCTGAAGGTAACCGGAAAGTGCTGTTTTCATCTCATCACCGGAGATAAAGGTGATGTTGCAGTAAGGAAGCGCTTTTTTTGCGATCGGAGCCTTTGCGACGATCTCAGCCTTTGCGATGAGCTCAGCTGCGGCATCCGGATCCTCCGCGGTGAAGGCGATGGATGCCTCATGTTCCTGTAAGAACGTATCGACGAGATCCTCGTGCTCCTTTAAGAAATCATTGTTTACAATGGTAACACCTGTTACAAGACGGCTTCCGGAACCTTCGCTCTGGACATTATCCCACTCTTTTGTGAGGTCCATGATGATGGAGAGCTTTTCGTTCTGGGCGAGAGCGGCAGTTACGAATGGCTGCGGAAGAAGACCGATGGCGTTCGGATCCTCAGCGAGGACGGAAGCCACCTCAGATGCCTCGGACTTGAATTCAAGAGTTACATCATCCTCTCCGAGTCCTGCGGCGGAGAGCACATAGCGGAGTGCGTATTCCGGAGTAGTTCCCTTTCCCGGAAGATATACGGTCTTTCCCTTTAACTGATCGATCGTTGTCACGGAGCTGTCGGCAGATACGAAGTAGAGAACGCCGAGAGTGTTGATATCGATCACGGAGATATTTTTGTTTGTCTTATTGTAGAGAACGCTTGCAACGTTCGCCGGAAGCAGGGCGATATCGACTTTTCCGCCTGCGACCATGGCAGTCATCTCGTCAGCTGCGGTTACCATAGTGAATTCATAGCTGTTCTCGGACTCCCCGTTTGCGGCCTCGTCCATGAGCTTTACAAGTCCCATGGTTGTCGGTCCCTTTAAACCGCCGACACGGACAACGGTCTCCTCGCCGGTGTTTTCAGCGGCGGACTCGGAAGCGGCTTCCGTTGTGGTCTCCTCAGCGGCAGTCGTTGTCTCCTCCGCGGAAGAAGCGGCAGCTGTTGTTTCGGTTTTGGATGATGAGCAGCCTGCAAGGAGAGATCCCGCAATCGCGGCAGCCATCATGACGGATAACATTTTTCTCATAACTTAGTTCCTCCTGAAAAAAATCTGACAGACACGGGTCTTGTCCCACTGTCTGCGTGAATGATAAATCCCCGGTATGCACACGAAAAGAGCATACCGGGGATCCTGAACATGACAGATATTCCCGTATCAGATTCTTTTCGTCTTTTCCCTCAGGACTGTTGACCTTTGGGGTTAGCACGACCGAACTAAATAGAATATATCATGGGGAGTTAGGAATGTCAATCCAACATGAGACTGGGAAAAACATGTTTTAGAGACAAAGAAAGCGGTGCTGGGCAGCTGCATACTGCGAACAAATATCCGACACAGAAAGACAGAGAAACATAGGAAAATACAAGGAATTTCGCTGCCTGTACTTTATTGTATACAATTTAAGAAAATAAGGTTTTTCTCCGGAATGCGTTGGATTATATACAATTTCCGACTTGCTTTGCAAAGTGGGATATGCGATAATATGATGCGAAAACATTAAAAATTAAGATATGATTGAGGATTCAAATTTAGGAGGAAATGGTATGAAAACCAACGATGAGGCACTGCTTAAGATCAAGTATAACGTGCTGCGCACAGTTTCAAAACTGGCTTTTGAGGGAAAGCTGGAAGAGGAGAGAGACAATATCCCGTTCAAACTGATCCCGGGCCCGAAGGCACAGTTCCGTTGCTGCGTATATAAGGAGAGAGAGATCATCCGTCAGAGAGTCCGTCTCGCGGAAGGAAAATGTCCGAGTGACAAACAGAGCGACAATATCATTCAGGTTATCTCTTCTGCATGTGAGGAGTGCCCGATCACAAGATTCGTTGTAACCGATAACTGTCAGAAATGTATGGGTAAAGCCTGTCAGAACGCATGTAACTTTGGTGCGATCTCGATCGGCCGTGACCGTGCCCATATTGATCCGAGTATCTGTAAAGAGTGCGGACGCTGTTCTCAGGCATGTCCGTACAATGCGATCGCTGAGCTGATCCGTCCGTGCCGCCGTGCATGTCCGGTAGATGCGATCACAATGGATCCGGAGACCGGAATCTGCCAGATTGATGAAAAGAAATGTATCCAGTGCGGTGCCTGCGTAAGAAGCTGCCCGTTCGGTGCAATTTCCTCCAAGGTATATGTTGTACAGGTGATCGAAGCGATCAAGGCCGGCAAGAAGGTCGTTGCCATGGTTGCTCCGGCTGCTGAAGGTGAGTTCGGTCAGAATATCACAATGGAGAGCTGGCGTACTGCATTAAAGAAGGTTGGCTTTACCGATATGGTAGAGGTTGCCGCCGGTGCTGATATGACAGCAGCTTACGAGGCAATGGAATGGGCAGAGGCATTTAAGGAAGGCAAGAAGATGACGACTTCCTGCTGTCCGGCATTTGTAAATATGATCAAGAAACACTACCCGACTCTGATCGATAATATGTCCACAACGGTATCCCCGATGTGTGCGGTATCCAGAATGTTAAAAGCGATCGATCCGGAGACGATCACAGTATTTATCGGACCGTGTATGGCGAAGAAGTCCGAGGCTGCGGACAAGTCCATCGAGAACAATGCAGATTATGTTCTGACTTTCGGTGAGGCGATCGAGATGATGCGCGGTAAAGATGTTGAGCTTGAGCCGGCAGAGGAGACGAAGCAGGAAGGCAGTGTTTTCGGTAAGCGTTTCGGCAACGGCGGCGGCGTTACAAATGCGGTGATCGAGTGCTTAAAGGAAAAGGGAGAAAGTACAGACGTGAAGGTTGCGCGCTGCAGCGGTGCGGCTGAGGTCAAGAAGGCGCTTCTTCTTCTTAAGGTCGGAAGACTTCCGGAAGATTTCATCGAGGGTATGATGTGCCAGGGCGGCTGCGTAGGCGGACCGAGCAACCTGAAACAGGAGATGGCATTCAAGAAAGACCGTGACGCTGTGATCGCGAAGGCAGACGGCCGCGGAGTATGGGAGAACTTAAAGAATTACGATATGGATTCCTTCTCCATGCATCGCAGCTACGAGAAGCCGGAGGCTTAATCGCGTTTTCCTATAAGATTTAAATGAAATGAACAGCATGTATTTTTCGGATCGGTTTCCGTGAAATGCATGCCAGATGGCTATCGTGTCGGAGCGCTGGTCGGAAGATAACAGACAGCGGCAGGTATCGTTTTAGATACCTGCCGCTGTCTTTGCGTTTCATGAAATTGATAGGAGTATCCTTCATTTCCGGTTTTACTTTTAGAAGCTTATGGTATGTGGATTACAACCGACACTTATTGACCCGCTTGGAAGAAAGTTCTTCCACCTTTTTTAACGTCTTCGCCAGATTTGGATCCACATATTCCTCTTTTTCGAGGTTTTTCT
This sequence comes from Clostridium sp. AM30-24, assembly GCF_003480435.1. Taxonomy (GTDB): domain Bacteria; phylum Bacillota; class Clostridia; order Lachnospirales; family Lachnospiraceae; genus Pilosibacter. The sequence continues at coordinate 18,734 of NZ_QUJB01000019.1, forward strand.
GAGCTGTGGAAAGCATCAGCTTGATACGGTTTAACTGGTTTACCTCACTTGCGCCCGGGTCATAGTCAACGGCAATGATGTTTGCCTTGGGGTTCGCGTAGCGAAGTTCCTTGATAACACCTTTTCCGACGATGTGGTTCGGCAGGCAGCCGAAAGGCTGAACGCAGACGATGTTGTTGACACCGCTCTTGATGAGCTCTAACATCTCACCGGTCAGGAACCAGCCTTCACCGGTCTGGTTTCCGAGGGAGACAAAGCCGTTTGCCATCACTGCCAGATCCTTGATCCTTGAAGGCGGAGTGAAGTGAGTGCTCTTTTCGAGAGCAATTCTTGCGGCCTTTCTCATGTACTCGAGAAGGGAGATCGCCATGTTGCAGAGATGCGCCGTGGAGCGCTTCATTCCCAGATTATCTGCCTTGAAGTTGCTGTTGTAGAAGCAGTAAAGCAGGAAATCCATGAGATCCGGCATTACCGCCTCAGCACCCTCGGACTCTAAGAGCTCCACGATATGGTTGTTGGCGGTCGGTGAGAATTTTACGAGGATCTCTCCGACGATGCCGACCTTCGGCTTGTGGACGTTCGTGCGTTCTAAGTTATCGAAGTCGTGGATGATGCCGCGGATATTCTTCACAAAGGTCATCATTCCGGCGCTCTTTGTGGAGAGTGCTTTGACACAGATATTCTTCCATTTCTCGTGGAGCGCATTTGCGGAGCCTGGAACGGCCTCGTAAGGTCTTGTAGCGTAGAGAACACGCATAAATACATCACCGTATACAACAGCCTGAAGAGCCTTCACAAGCATGGACGGTGTGTAGGTGAAGCCCGGATTCGTCTCCATACCGTTCGCGTTGATGGAGATGACCGGGATCTGCGCCATTCCGGCTTTTTCGAGTGCGCGGCGGATAAATCCGATGTAGTTCGACGCACGGCAGCCGCCTCCGGTCTGGCTCATGAGAACGGCCGTGTGGTCGAGATCATACTTTCCGGATAGCAGGGCATCCATGATCTGTCCGATGACGATCAGGGACGGGTAGCAGGCGTCATTGTTTACATATTTTAATCCCGTATCCACGGCTGTCTTGTCATCGTTCTGGAGCACGACAAGGTTGTAGCCGAAGCTGCGGATCGCCGGTTCGATGAGCTCGAAGTGGATCGGGGACATCTGCGGGCAGAGCAGCGTATAGTTCTTTTTCATCTCTTTCGTGAAGATCACGCGGTTGTAGGAGCTGGACACGATATTTCTCGTGTAGCGGCGCTCCTCACGGACGCGGAGAGCGGAGATCAAAGAACGGATACGGATCCTTGCGGCTCCGAGGTTGTTGACCTCATCGATTTTTAAGACCGTATAGATCTTACCGGATCGGGTGAGAATATCACTGACCTGATCGGTGGTCACAGCATCAAGACCGCAGCCGAAGGAGTTTAGCTGGACGAGATCCAGATTATCCTGTGTCTTTACAAAGGATGCCGCCGCATAGAGGCGGGAGTGGTACATCCACTGGTCGGTAACGACAAGCGGGCGTTCTACCTTTCCTAAATGGGAGACGGAGTCCTCAGTGAGGACAGCGAAACCGTAGGAGGTGATCATATCGGCAATGCCGTGGTTGATCTCCGGATCGATGTGATACGGACGTCCCGCAAGGACGATACCGTGTTTTCCGGTATCTTTTAAGTACTGTAAGACTTCCTCACCTTTCTTTTCCACATCGGTTCTCGCCTGCGAGAGTTCATCCCAGGCTTTCTTGGCGGCTTTTTTGGTTTCTGCTTCCGGAATATCGAATTCCTTTTTAAAGACCTCCTGAAGCTGCTTTGAAAGGATTTCCTCGCTTGTGAACGCCATGAACGGATTTAAGAACTTCACGTTCTTTTCCTTTAATTCCTCCATGTTGTTCTTGATATTCTCCGAGTAGGAGGTAACCATTGGGCAGTTGTAGTGGTTTCCGGCTCCCGGAACCTCTTTCCGCTCGTAAGGAATACACGGATAGAAGATAAACGGCACATCGCGTTTGATGAGCCAGGAAATGTGTCCGTGGGCAAGCTTTGCCGGGTAACATTCAGACTCACTCGGGATCGTCTCGATGCCCAGCTCGTAGATCTGGTGGCTGGACTGTGGGGACAGCATCACGCGGAAGCCGAGCTCCTTAAAGAAGGTTGCCCAGTACGGGAAGTTCTCGTACATGTTGAGGACACGCGGGATGCCGACGATGCCTCGGGTCGCCTTGTCAGCAGTCAGCGGCTCATAGTCGAAGAGTCTGTGATACTTCCATGTAAAGAGGTTCGGGATGTCACGCTTTGCCTTTTCCACACCGAGACCGCGCTCACAGCGGTTTCCGGAAATATACTGACGTCCGCCTTCGAACCGGTTGATCGTGAGGACACAGTGGTTTACGCATCCGCGGCAGCGGCTCATGGTGGTCGTGTAGGTCAAATTGATTATATCATCCAGAGAGAGCATCGTCGTCTCATGGGGACGGTGCATGTAGCGCTCACGGGCGATCAGTGCTGCGCCGAAGGCACCCATGATACCTGCGATATCCGGGCGGACGGCATTGCAGCCGGAGATGCGCTCGAAGCTTCGGAGGACTGCGTCATTGTAGAAGGTTCCGCCCTGCACAACGACGTTCTTTCCGAGGTCGCCGGCGGAAGTGATCTTGATGACCTTAAACAGGGCGTTCTTGATAACAGAGTAAGCGAGACCTGCGGAGATATCCGCAACGGAAGCGCCCTCTTTCTGCGCCTGTTTTACGTTGGAGTTCATGAATACGGTACATCTCGTTCCGAGATCCACGGGGTTCTGGGCAAAAAGTGCCGCCTTTGCGAAATCCTGAACGCTGTAGTTTAAGGATTTTGCGAAGGTCTCGATGAAGGAACCGCAGCCGGAGGAACATGCCTCGTTGAGCTGGACACTGTCCACGGTGCCGTCCTTGATGCGGATACATTTCATATCCTGACCACCGATATCGAGGATGCAGTCTACGGACGGATCGAAGAATGCCGCCGCGTAGTAGTGGGAGATCGTCTCGACCTCGCCCTCATCCAGCATGAAGGCCGCCTTTAAGAGGGCCTCGCCGTAGCCGGTGGAGCAGGAGTAGGCGATCTTCGCGCTGTCCGGAAGCAGGGACTTGATCTCCTTTATGGAAGAGATCGCGGTCGCCAACGGGCTTCCGTTGTTGCTGCTGTAAAAGCTGTAGAGCAGGGAACCGTCCTCGCCGACGAGTGCCACCTTCGTTGTGGTGGAACCGGCATCGATTCCTAAGAATACATTTCCCTCATAGGTGGAGAGATCGCCGCGGCGGACCTTGTACTGGTCATGGCGGTCGGTGAATTCCTTATAATCTGCCTCATCCTTAAATAAAGGCTGCATTCTCTTTACTTCAAATTTCATCTTGATGCCGCCGGAAAGATCTGCGATCAGCTTGTCAAGAGAGAAGATCTCCGCGTGATCCTTCGCATTCATGGCAGCGCCGACGGCAGCGAAAAGATGGGAGTGGTCCGGGGCGATGATCGCATCACCGGTTAAATTTAAGGTGCGGATAAAGGCGTTTCGAAGCTCCGGTAAAAAGTGCAGCGGACCGCCGAGGAACGCTACGTTTCCGCGAATTGGTTTTCCGCAGGCAAGACCGCTGATGGTCTGGTTCACAACCGCCTGAAAAATAGAGGCTGCAAGGTCCTCACGGGTCGCGCCGTCGTTGATCAGCGGCTGGATATCAGATTTTGCGAACACGCCGCAGCGGGCAGCGATCGGGTAGATCGCCTTATAATTCTTTGCATATTCATTCAGACCGGAAGCATCCGTCTGCAATAAGGAAGCCATCTGGTCGATAAAGGAACCGGTACCTCCGGCGCAGATTCCGTTCATACGCTGGTCGATTCCGCCTGTAAAGTAGATGATCTTCGCGTCCTCGCCGCCAAGCTCGATGGCGACATCCGTCCGCGGAGCATAGTCCTGAAGTGCGGTCGCAACCGCTACGACTTCCTGGACAAATGGAATATGTAAGTAACCCGACAGAGTGAGTCCGCCGGAACCTGTAATATTGGGCCGTAAAGAGAGTTCACCGAGTTCTCCCTTACACTTTTTCAGAAGCGAGGCCAGGGTTTCCTGGATATTGGCGTAATGCCGCTCATAATCCGCGAATAAAATTTTGTTGTTGTCGTCGATCACGGCAACTTTTACTGTAGTGGAACCGATATCGATTCCAAGACGATAGCATTGATTCATACGAGCGGGGAGTTCTCCCCATACCTCCTTTTCAACAGAAAAAAACGAGCCGTCCGCAAAAAGCAGGCAGCCAGCCGGAATGCGGGCATCAACATGCCGAACCGTTCAGTCATACATTTTTCTGCCGGAATCGGCACATAGCTGAACTGTTATGTCAAAATTCCGCACATAGTATAACACATTAAAAAAGGAAATACAATTGACGGAACTGGCATCTTGAGGTTAAAAACAGTTAAAATTCTGTAAAGAATGTGTAAAGATTTTAGAAGAAAGCGTTGCGGGGATGGATAGACATTCCAGTAACGATATCATAAAGCGTTTGACAAAAGAAACGGTTGGGAATTATAATACGGGGCGTAGGAGAAATAGATATTTCTATTAGGAAAGGAAAGCTTCAATGAATTTTATGAACAAGATGGAGCGGAAATTCGGACGGTACGCGATTCCGAATCTCATGTATTATATCGTGATCCTGTATGCGGTGGGCGTACTGGTCCAGATGATGGCACCGGCATTCTATATCCGGTACCTGATGTTGGATGCGAGGGCGATCCTTCACGGACAGATCTGGCGAGTCGTTACATTTATGATCTGGCCGCCGTCCGGCAGTCTTTTCTTTAACCTGATAGCGATCTACCTTTACTACAATCTGGGAATGACTCTGGAGCGGGTTTGGGGAACCTTCCGGTTTAATGTGTACTTTTTTATGGGTGTGATCGGTCATGTCCTTGCGGCACTGCTGATCTACATCATCACAGGGCAGGTCTATATTCTCACCACAGATTATCTGAACTTTTCCCTGTTTTTTGCATTTGCGGCCACATTCCCGGAAATGCAGTTTTACCTGTTTTTTGTACTTCCGATCAAGGCGAAGTATCTGGCACTTTTTGATGGACTTTACTTCGTCTATGGATTCCTTTTCGGCGGCATGTCGCAGAGAATTGCGATCGTTATGTCTTTACTTAATTTTATCGTATACCTCTTCATGTCCAGGGGGAGCCGTCTGAATCCAAAGGAAATTCGGAGAAAACAGGTCTTTCACTCACAGATGCGCGAGGCGCAGAAGACAGCGGAAAAGATCGGACGCCACCGCTGTGCTGTATGCGGACGTACCGAGGAGGATGACCCGAATCTTGTATTCCGCTACTGCTCCAAGTGCGAAGGCGACTATGAATACTGTCAGGACCACCTGTATACCCACAAACATGTAACAAAAGGCGGGATGGATCCAAGACAGGCAAACAGCAATCAGGAGGCATAACATGAAGAAAACAAAAATTATCTGTACCATGGGACCGAACAGCGATGACAGAGAGGTCATGAAGCAGCTCCTTTTAAACGGAATGGATGTTGCCCGTTTTAACTTCTCCCATGGAACGCACGATGAGCAGAGAGCCCGCTACAAACAGCTCCGCGAGGTTGCGGAAGAGGTTGGAAAACCGGTAGCAGCTCTTCTTGATACAAAGGGCCCGGAGATCCGTACCGGCGTATTAAAAGACGGAAAGAAAGTAACCCTGACAGCAGGCGAGGAGATCATCCTTACAACAGAGGATATCGTCGGTGACGCAAAGAGAGTCCACATCAACTACAATGGCTTAAATGAGGACGTAACAGAGGGCAACGTGATCCTGATCGATGACGGCCTGATCGAGCTCCATGTTGAACGTGTCGAGGGAACCGAGATCTACTGCAGGATCATGAACGGCGGCGAGCTTGGAGAGAGAAAGGGCGTCAACGTCCCGAATGTAAAGATCAAGCTTCCGGCATTAACAGATAAAGATAAGGAAGATATTCGTTTCGGTATCGAGCTTGGGTTCGACTATATCGCGGCTTCTTTTATCCGTTCCGCAGACGCGATCCGTGAGATCCGCCAGATGTTGGATGAGGGCGGTTCCTCAATGGGAATCATCGCGAAGATCGAGAACGCTGAGGGACTTGAGAACCTTGACGAGATCATCGAGGCCAGCGACGGAATCATGGTAGCCCGCGGAGACCTCGGTGTTGAGATCGCTCCGGAGAAGCTTCCGCACCTCCAGAAGATGATGATCAAAAAGTGCAGCGCGGCATGTAAGGTCGTTATCACAGCGACTCAGATGCTCGATTCCATGATCCGCAACCCGAGACCGACCCGTGCGGAGGTTTCCGACGTTGCGAACGCTGTATATGACGGAACAGACGTTGTCATGTTATCCGGTGAGACTGCAAACGGCAAGTACCCGGTTGAGGCGTTAAAGATGATGGCTCATATCGTTGAGGAGACCGAGTCCCACATGAACGGTGACTTCTATGAGAAGAGAACCGTATCCGACGATAACCGCCACAATATTTCCAATGCAGTGAGCTACGCATCCGTTGCGACTGCACAGTCTCTTGATGCGGCTGTCATCATCGCACCGAGTATCAGCGGCTACACAGCGAGAATGCTTTCCAAGTGGCATCCGTCCACAAAACTTGTCGGAATGTCCCCGAGTATCTCCGCAGTCCGCAAGATGATGCTCTACTGGGGAGTTACCCCGTTCCAGGCAAAGAGAGCGGAATCCACTGACACTTTAATTGAGAACAGTATTGACATTTTAAAAGAGAATGGTATTGTAAAAGCAGGCGATATCGCGGTCGTGACTGCGGGAGTTGTGGATTATGCGAAAAGACATGAGCCGGCTGCTTCTACAAACATCATGCGTGTTGTAAATATCGACTAACACTGACTAACGAAGGAGAGAACGTACATGGAGAAGAAACCGTTTGTAACGAAGGAACAGCTGGAGGAGATCGCGAAGACATACCCGACCCCGTTTTATCTTTACGATGAGAAGGGGATCCGCGAGAATGCCCTGAAATTAAAAGAGGCATTTTCCTGGAACAAGGGATTCAGGGAATACTTTGCAGTAAAAGCGACACCGAATCCGTTCATTTTAAAAACACTTCAGGAGCTTGGATGCGGAACAGACTGCTCTTCTAAGACAGAGCTTTTAATGTCTGACGCTTGCGGTTTTTCCGGACATGATATCATGTTCTCATCCAACGATACCCCGCCGGAAGAGTTCAAACTGGCTTACGACCTCGGTGCGATCATCAACCTGGATGATTTCACACATATCGAGTGTCTGGAGAAGACGATCGGAACGATCCCGGAGACGATCTGCTGCCGTTTCAATCCGGGCGGATTATTCAAGGTAACAACTGATATCATGGATAACCCGGGTGATGCGAAGTACGGCATGACAGAGGCCCAGATCACAGAGGCTTACAAGATCTTAAAGGCAAAGGGCGCGAAGAACTTCGGTATCCATGCGTTCCTTGCAAGCAACACTGTGACAAATGAGTATTATCCGCTTCTCGCGAAGGTTCTTTTTGAACTTGCCGTGAAGTTAAAGAAAGAGACTGGCGCTGACATCAAGTTCATCAACCTCTCTGGCGGAATCGGAATCCCGTACAGACCGGACCAGGAGCCGAACGATATCAAGGTTATCGGTGAGGGCGTAAGAAAAGTTTACGAGGAAGTTCTCGTTCCGGCAGGAATGGGCGATGTTGCGATCTTCACTGAGCTTGGACGTTTCATGCTGGCTCCGTACGGTGCGCTTGTCACAAGAGCGATCCATGAGAAGCACACTTACAAAGAGTATATCGGTGTGGATGCCTGCGCGGTAAACCTGATGCGTCCGGCAATGTACGGCGCTTACCACCACATCACTGTGATGGGCAAGGAGAACGAGCCGTGTGATCACAAGTACGATGTGACAGGCTCCCTCTGCGAGAACAACGATAAGTTTGCAATCGACCGTATGCTTCCGAAGATCGATAAGGGCGACCTGCTCTTTATCCACGATGCAGGCGCACACGGATTCGCGATGGGTTACAACTATAACGGTAAATTAAAGAGCGCGGAGCTTCTTCTCAAGGAAGACGGCAGTGTCCAGATGATCCGCCGGGCGGAGACTCCGAAGGACTACTTCGCTACATTTGATTTCTGTGATATTCTCAAGAATGTGAAAAACGTGTAAAAAACAGACCGATGATTTGGACCGGTGTGGCGGACAGCAGTTAAAAACAGAAAGACGGTACTTAACCCTGGAACGAGTTGAGTGCCGTCTTTTTTTGGGAGATTTTTCTGGAAAAATGGCATGAAAAAACCCTGTACATACTGTACAGGGATTCATCATTTAGGATTTCAATTTCAAAAAGGTTTAGGATAAAGGATTTAAATTATCTCGTGCATTTCTTATGGTTAAAGTATAGCACATCACCCCCGAAAATGATTGTATATTCTTTGAATGAATTATTAAGATTTCTTTAAGATTCGGATGCTGTTTTCGAAGAATGTGGAAAAGTGTCGGAAATACTGCAAATTGTGGGTAGGGATATGCACAGATGTATATTTTGGGCAGCAGCGCAAGACGAAGTGGTTATGAATATCCTGTAAGTAAGAGGAATAGAATAGAGGAATCTTACATGTGAACCATATTAAAGATCAGATCCGCTGCGGCGCGGCTTACCGCCTGGGACTCACTGGAAAAGGCATCGGCGTGGCGGTTTTGGATACCGGGATCTTTCTTCACCGGGATTTTGACAGCCGGGTGACCGGGTTCGCGGACATGGTGAATGGGAAGAACTTCGCCTACGATGACTGTGGGCATGGGACCCATATCTGCGGGATCATCGGCGGCAGCGGGCGCATGTCCAGCGGGCGGTACAGCGGGATCGCGCCGGGCTGTGACCTCGTCATGGTGAAGGTCCTGGATCGGAAAGGAAATGGATATTCTTCGGATGTCCTGGCGGGAATCTCCTGGATTTTGGAGAGAAAGGAGAAACTGGGGATCCGGATCTTAAATATATCGGTAGGTGCCTGCTCGAAGCGGGGGATGAGCGAAAATTCCGCCCTGGTGAAAGGCGTGAACCGGGCATGGGACGCCGGACTTGTTGTTGTGGTGGCGGCGGGAAACAATGGTCCCCGGACCATGAGCATCACGACTCCGGGGATCAGCAGAAAGGTGATCACGGTGGGCTGTTCGGACGATGACAGGGAGGTCCTGGTGGGTGGAAACCGGATGGTGGACTACTCCGGCCGGGGTCCCACCGCCGCCTGCATCTGCAAGCCGGACCTCGTTGCTCCGGGCTGCAGCGTCGTCAGCTGTGCTGGCCGGGCGGATAAATACACCATCAAAAGCGGCACCTCCATGAGCACTCCCATCGTCTCCGGTGCCACAGCGCTCCTTCTGGAACGGTACCCGGATATGACGAATAAGGATGTGAAGCTGAAGCTTCGGGAAAGCTGCACGGATATCGGGCTTCCGAGAAATCAGCAGGGGTGGGGGCTGCTGGATGTGGAGAAACTGGTGAGTAAGTAGAAATCATGTAACTGTTCAGTAGGTCTGCGCACTTGCTGCGCTGACCGTAAGAAAACATAGGCTGGAGGGCAAAAATCCCATCAGCGAAGCTGATCTGGAATGGATTTTTGCGTGTAACTATGAAGGGACTGAATAGTTACGAAATTATAATAAACTGGAGTATATTGAAATTCCTTATAAAGTATGCTATGTTAAAAACTAAGAGTGCCACCGATAGACGGCTGGTCCATAGGTATCAAAAAAATAACCGTTCGATTTCCTAGGTCGGGGCGGTTATTTTTTGCATTTACAGTATCCTTTCCACAAAATTCTAACATATCTAAGATATTCCATCAATCGACTCCAGTATAAAACAGAACAAATTCTAAAAGAAATTTAAGGCCGTTCTGGGCTTTGATATTTTACACAGATTTTACATACTGCCTACAAAGCATTTTACATTCCCCTGATATTCTGATACATGGTAAGAAAGAGATAAACAAAATGTTAATGAATTTGAAGAGGGGAAATTTATGGATTTTTTTGGTGTATTGACGATGCTTGGCGGGCTCGCGCTGTTCCTTTACGGAATGGAGACTATGGGAAAAGGTCTCGAAAAGCTTTCCGGTGGAAGGCTGGAAAGGATTCTTGAAAAACTGACATCAAATCCGATCAAGGCGGTCCTTTTAGGAGCAGGAGTTACGGCGATCATCCAGTCGTCATCCGCAACCACCGTCATGGTCGTAGGTTTCGTAAACTCCGGTATCATGAAGCTGACCCAGGCGGTCGGCATCATCATGGGCGCGAACATCGGAACGACGGTGACGTCCTGGCTCTTAAGCCTTACCGGAATTGAGAGTGGAAATTTCTTTGTACAGCTGTTAAAGCCGACATCATTTTCACCGGTTCTGGCACTCATCGGCGTCTGTTTTATCATGTTCTCCAAGAAGGAGAAGAAAAAAGATGCCGGAACCATCATGATCGGTTTCGCGATTTTAATGACCGGAATGGAGACGATGAGCGGGGCCGTCAAACCGCTGGCAAATGTCCCTGAATTTACCGGAATCCTGACAATGTTCTCAAATCCGGTCCTCGGAATGATCGCAGGCGCTGTCCTCACAGCAATCATCCAGAGCTCCTCCGCGTCCGTCGGTATTCTTCAGGCGTTATGCGCCACAGGTGCGGTAAATTTCAGTACTGCGCTCCCGATCATCATGGGACAGAATATCGGAACCTGTGTGACAGCGATGCTCTCCGGTATCGGTGCCTCAAAGAACGCAAAGCGCGCGGCACTGGTCCATCTTTACTTTAATATTATTGGTACCGTTATTTTTATGATCGTCTTTTATACGATCAATGCGGTTGTTCATTTTTCCTTCCTGGACACAGCGGCAAGCGCTATGGGAATTGCCGTGATCCACAGCAGCTTTAATATTGCGGCAACGATCATGCTTCTTCCGTTCGGCAATGGTCTTGTAAAGCTTGCATGCCTCACGATCCCGGAAGAGAAGAAGGAAGCTCCTGTCCAGAACCAGGAAAAAGATGCGTTCCGCCTTCTCGATCAGCGTTTCCTCGACACGCCGGCTTTTGCGGTTGAGCAGTGCCGTCAGACGACGATCCAGATGGCGAAGCTTGCACGGGAATGCTTCTTCACGGCGGTGGATCTGCTTCACGGCTATGATGACGAAAAGGCAGCTCGTGTGGAGACCCTGGAAAACCTTGTGGACCGCTATGAGGATGAGCTTGGAACTTACATGGTAAAGCTCGGCGGAAAGAACCTTTCCAAGTCAGACAGCCATACCGTATCCCTGCTCTTACACTGCATCGGAGATTTTGAGCGTATTTCCGATCACGGCATGAACCTGAAAGATTCCGCAAAAGAGATGAAGGAAAAAGAAATGCAGTTCTCCAGCAAGGCAGAGAAGGAACTTGGCATATTCTTCGACGCGGTAAAGGAGATCCTGAACCTGTCCATCGATGCCTTTGAGACGAACAATACGGATGAGGCAGCCAGAGTGGAGCCTCTTGAGGAGGTCATCGACGATATCAATACCGTCGTAAAGGCAAACCATATCCGAAGACTCCAGAAGGGAAAATGTACGATCGAGCAGGGATTTGTGCTTTCTGATATTTCCATGAATCTGGAGCGTGTTTCCGACCATTGCTCCAACATCGCAGTCAGCGTCATTGAGATCGACCGTGACGGTTTTGATACCCACGGTTACCTTGACAACCTGAAGCGTGACGGAGATCCGCATTTCGCGGCGATGGTAGAGCAGTACCGCGGCAAATATATGCTTCCGGTATAGGAAGATATGTAGTAGAATGGTAACTGTTCAGTAGGTCTGCGCACTTGCTGCGCTGACCGTAAGAAAACATAGGCTGGAAGGCAAAAATCCCATCAGCGAAGCTGATCTGGAATGGATTTTTGCACGTAACTATGAAGGTACTGAATAGTTACGTAGAATGGTAACTGTTCAGTAGGTCTGCGCATTTACTGCGCTGACCGTAAGAAAACTTAGACTAGAAGGCAAAAATTCTATCGGCACAGCTGATTTGGAATGGATTTTTGCGCGTAACTGTGTATTGAACAGTTATGTAGAATGTTTTTAAGGTACTGAACGGTTATACAGAAAGTAAGACAGAAAGTGAGACAGGAGGAAAGGACCATGGCTCTGATCTATGCGGTAGAAGATGATAAAAATATTCTGGAAATTGAGATGTTCGCGTTAAAGAACAGCGGATATCAGGTGGAAGGATTTGAATGTGCCCGCGATTTTTATAAAAAGCTGGAAGAGAAGCAGCCGGATCTTGCCCTTTTGGACATTATGCTTCCGGACGAGGACGGACTGGAGATCGTTGCAAAGCTCCGCCGCCGTCCGGAGACGAAAAAGCTTCCGATCATCATGGTGACGGCAAAGAGTACCGAGATCGACAAGGTAAAGGGACTTGATGTCGGAGCGGATGATTATCTGACAAAGCCTTTTGGTGTCATGGAGCTGATCGCCAGAGTAAAGGCGGTGCTCAGAAGGACGATGGAGGAAGATAAATTTCTGACCTTGGGGGATATCTTTCTGGATGATGAGAAACATATGGTATACGTGAAGGATGTTCCGTGCAGCCTGACATTTAAGGAATATGAGCTTTTAAAGCTCCTGCTCCACAATGCGGGGATCGTAGTGACGCGAGAGATCATTTTAGAGCGGGTCTGGGGAATCGACTTCGAAGGTGAGTCGAGAACTCTGGATATGCATATCCGGACGCTCAGACAGAAACTCGGTGAAGCGGGTTCCATGATCCGCACTGTGAGAAATGTGGGGTATATGATCGAATGAAACGGAAAATCCATATGGAACTTCTGGCCACGGCAGTGTTCGCAATTTTACTGACACTGCTGTGTGCCTTATTTGTTTTTTACGGGGTCTACCGGAAACAGGTCATCGGGGATCTGAAGGCTGATGCCCTCGTCATGAAAAATATGCACATCTTCGACGATATATCCGATCTGCACCCGGATGCCTACGACCTGAACCCGGATACGCTGCGCATCACGGTGGTGAATGCCAACGGGAGCGTTATTTTTGACAGCAACGCGGATTTTTCTGTGATGGATAACCATGAGTCTCGCCCGGAGATCTATATGGCGGCAAAGTCCGGAGAAGGAAGCGGAACCCGCCGGTCCACGACCCTGGATAAAAATCTGTTCTACTATGCGATCCGGCTGGATAACGGACGGATCTTAAGGATCGCGAGGGAGGGCGACAATATTTTTGCCCTGACCCAGAACATGATGATGACGGTAGTGGGAGTATTTGTCCTTCTCTTTTTCTTCTGTATCCTGATGGCAAACTACTTCACGAAGAACCTTGTGGCACCGATTGAGCAGATGGCGGAGAATCTTTCGGAGCCTGGGACGAAGGCGGCCTACAAGGAGCTGGTACCGTTTATGAATAAGATCCGGCAGCAGCATGAGGATATCTTAAAGAGCTCCCAGGTCCGGCAGGAATTTACGGCGAACGTGTCCCATGAACTCAAGACCCCGCTCACGGCGATCTCCGGCTATGCGGAACTGATCGAACACGGAATGTCCGGGGAAAATACGGAACGGTTTGCGTCGGAGATCCATAAAAACGCGGCGAGACTTCTGACCCTGATCAATGATATCATCCAGCTTTCCCAGCTTGACGGCGGAAAGAAAGATGTGGAGTATAGAGATCTGGATCTGTTTCCGCTGGCGAGAGAATGTGTAGACATGCTCCAGATGAATGCCCAGAAACAGAACGTAACGATCCGGGTTCAGGGCGGAGAAGCGCCGGTTTTCGCGGATAAGCAGCTGATGGAGGAACTGATCTATAATCTTTGCGACAACGCGATCCGGTACAATAAAAAGGACGGATCCGTGACGGTGACGACCGGCATTGAGAACGGGCATACGTTCCTTTCTGTAAAGGACACCGGAATTGGTATCTCTGCGGAACATCAGGAGCGTGTATTTGAGCGATTCTACCGTGTGGATAAGAGCCGCTCGAAGGCGACGGGAGGAACCGGTCTGGGACTTGCGATCGTAAAGCACATCGTTGCCCAGCACGGGGCAAAATTGACCCTTGAGAGTGAGCAGGGTAAGGGAACGGAGATCCGCGTAGAGTTCTCGGAGGCGTTAAAGCAGCATGAGCTTGAAACTGCAAAACAGCGTCAGGAGGCTCATGCGGAGCGGCCAGAAAATGGTTCGTCAGATTGAAGTAAAAGACAGATGATCTGCAGGCCATATGTGACAATATTTACAAAAATTACAAAATTTGCCGCTTTACTTCAAAAACACGTTGATACAGAAGGAAAACTGTGATAGTATGTAACACATAAGTGCAGTCCAGGCGGACAAACGTCCGTCTGGACACTCTGGAGAGTCTCCGTATGGAGCGCCGAAGGTGTAAGACCGGTTCATGTCCATGGTACCAGTCGATCTCTCAGGCAAAAGGACAGGGCATACAAATAACCACAATGGGACAAAACCCGTTGTATGCAAATGTTCTACTCTTTGGAGAGCTGATCAATATCAGCTCTTATTTTATTGCATGGAAATTCAGAGGGGATATTCCATGCTACCGGACAGCCGGAAATTTAAAGAAAAGGCTGGCGGCTATGATGATGAAAGAGGAGGATAATTAAAATGGACACACTGATGCAGCTTGTAACAAAGGGAAATGACTTTCTGTGGAGCTTTCTCCTGCTCGTTCTCTTATGCGGAACCGGACTTTACTATACGATCCGCCTGAGATTTATCCAGGTCAGAAAGTTCGGGGAGGGCGTCCGTCAGGTATTCGGGCATTTCAGCATGAACGGTGAAAAGCACGAAAAAGGCGAGATGACTCCGTTCCAGTCCATCGCGACAGCCATCGCGGCTCAGGTAGGTACAGGAAACCTTGCCGGAGCGGCGACAGCCCTCATCGGCGGAGGCCCGGGCGCGATCTTCTGGATGTGGATCAGTGCATTCCTCGGAATGGCGACGATCTACGGAGAGGCAGTTCTGGCACAGACATATAAGACAGAGGTAAACGGTGAGGTGACAGGAGGTCCTGTCTACTACATCAAGGCGGCGTTCAAGGGCACATTCGGAAAGGCGCTTTCCACTCTGTTTGCGGTATTTATTATTCTTGCTCTGGGCTTTATGGGAAATATGGTTCAGTCCAATTCCATCGGAGCAGCGTTTGTGGAAGCATTTCAGGTATTCCATGTGGAACTTTCACCGGTGATCGTCGGCATTGTTGTCGCAGTGATCGCAGCGGTGATCTTCCTTGGAGGAACAAAGAGTCTGGCAACGGTAGTTGAGAAGATCGTTCCGATCATGGCCGGTGTTTATATCGTCGGCAGCCTGATTCTGATCTGCATGAACATCACGGCTCTTCCGGCAGCGTTTCTTTCCATTATCGAGGGCGCGTTTGCGCCGGAAGCAGTTCTCGGTGCAGGTGCCGGAATCACGGTGCGTGAGGCGATCCGCTATGGTGTTGCCCGCGGCCTCTTCTCAAACGAGGCAGGTATGGGATCCACCCCGCATGCCCACGCGAGAGCGAAGGCGGAATCCCCACATCATCAGGGGCTCTGTGCAATGGTCAGCGTGTTCATCGACACATTTATCGTCCTGAACCTGACGGTATTCTCCGTCCTCACAACAGGCGTTATGAGCACAGGAAAGGATGGTACCGCGCTCACTCAGGCGGCATTCATGAAGGGCTTCGGCAGCGCGGGGATCATCTTCGTTGCAGTCTGCCTGTTCTTCTTCGCGTTCTCCACGATCTTAAGCTGGCATTTCTTCGGACTTGTGAACGTGAAGTATTTATTCGGCGAGAAGGCATCAAAGCTCTATTCGCTGATCGTTGTTGTCTGCATCGTGATCGGTTCCTGCCTGAAGCTGGAGCTTGTATGGTCCTTAGCGGACTTCTTTAACGGGCTTATGGTCATTCCGAATGTTCTGGCGCTTCTGGCGCTCAGCGGACTGGTAGCGGGAGCTTCGAAGGAAAGATAGGATCCGGGCAGGTGTCCAGAGAATATCACATGTATAATAGGATAGAATGGCGGTAGAACATGTATTGTGGGCATGGACTGCCGCTTTTTATGTGCACTCTTGCGAAGCAACAGGTTGCCGTAAGCGACCGCGCGAGGCGCGAGAATGTGCACTCGTGCGAAGATACCGTTTGCCGCAGGTGACCGCGCGAGATGCGAGAACGTACCGGACACATCCGGTCTTACTGCCGTTGAGTTAAAATTTGAGGGGTTGAATTTGTGGAGAATGCCGATTGACACCATCAGGGAAATTCGATATAGTACGGATATCTGAAATCGTTCCGGGAAGTCTGTTCCGGACGGCAGATGGTTCATGATGCGTAAAAGCATCGTCCCGGCGGCGGATCGCTGCGGATCTCAGTGAGAATATAAGAAAAGGTGCAGCTGTGAAGGTGGTGTACAGCTGCAAAGAAGTTAAGGAAAAAAGTTGAGCAAAACAGTTAAACAAAACAGGCAGAACGATATCCTGCAGCAGAGGACAGCAGGAAAAATCCGGTATCAAAATGCGGGAGATCTGCCGGAGAGGAGACGAAGTATGGCGGTGAATAAAAAAGGCTGCGGGTTGCGCAAGGTGTGAACAGTAACTGCGATTTGATCAAAAGCGGTCGGAATGATAAGAAACAGTTGACTTTTTACATGGATTATATTATGATTAACAGTACAGAACATTTGTTCGCATATGGCGCTCTGCTTTCGTGGACGTGAAGTATGTGAAGAAATATGCGGATTGGAAAATCAGTGATTATTGGATATCCGGGGGCGCGGAAAAGACTGCGGGGCCGGATCTTGGAGGAAGAATATGAATAAAGATGATAAATTAAAAGCCCTTGACGCGGCTCTCACACAGATCGAAAAAGCTTATGGAAAAGGTTCCGTTATGAAGCTCGGTGATTCCGGTGCGAATATGAATATCGAGACGGTTCCGACGGGTTCTCTAAGCCTTGATATCGCCCTCGGACTCGGAGGCCTTCCGAAAGGACGTGTTGTTGAGATCTACGGACCGGAGTCCAGTGGTAAAACAACGGTCGCTCTCCATATGGTAGCGGAAGTCCAGAAGCGCGGCGGGATCGCCGGATTTATCGACGCTGAGCACGCTCTCGATCCGGTATACGCGAAGAATATCGGAGTTGATATCGATAATCTCTATATCTCCCAGCCGGATAACGGAGAGCAGGCCTTAGAGATCACAGAGACGATGGTGCGTTCCGGTGCTGTTGATATCGTGATCGTGGACTCTGTAGCGGCACTTGTTCCGAAGGCGGAGATCGACGGCGATATGGGTGACTCCCACGTCGGCTTACAGGCCCGCCTGATGTCCCAGGCTTTAAGAAAACTGACCGCCATCATCAGCAAGACAAACTGTATCGTGATCTTTATCAACCAGCTCCGCGAAAAAGTTGGTGTGATGTTCGGAAACCCGGAGACAACGACCGGCGGACGTGCGCTTAAGTTCTATTCTTCTGTCCGTCTTGACGTAAGAAGAACCGAGTCCTTAAAGCAGAGCGGTGAGGTGATCGGCAACCATGTACGTGTAAAAGTTGTAAAGAATAAGATCGCTCCGCCATTTAAAGAGGCTGAGTTTGATATTATGTTCGGAAAGGGAATCTCCCGCGAGGGCGATGTTCTTGATCTGGCTGCAGATGCGAATATTGTTGAGAAGAGTGGATCCTGGTACGCTTATAAGGGAGCGAAGATCGGTCAGGGACGTGAGAATGCGAAGACGTATCTTGCGCAGAATCCGCTGATCTGCGAGGAGATCGAGAATCAGGTGAGAGAGCTTCACGGACTGGAAGCGCAGCATGTTGCCCCGGGTGAGGCGGCTGCGGCACCGGCGGTCGATGAGACTGCGGAAGCTGTGAAAGCTGACGAATAAAAAACAGGGAAAATATCGATGAAAGAATGGCTGCAGGAAGAGCACCGGGAGAAGAAAATGTATGCCGGTGCGGATGGAGACGCGGTTCCGGAGGAGTTCCGGGAGGCGCGGAACAAAGGCCTCTATTATCTTCAGTTTTCCGGAAAAACAGAAAATGAAATGCGCAAGAAGCTGGCGGAACAGGGGTTTTCGCCAGCCTCTGTTGAAGATGCGGTCCTTTTTCTGAAACATTACCGGTATCTGGATGATGAGGACTATGCGAGGCGGTATGTGGAGAAAAACGGCAACAAAAAGAGTATCCGCCAGATGAAATTTGACCTCCGCCAGAAAGGGATCGGCGACGATCTGGTGGAGATGGTGTTTGAGGATATGGAGGTAGATGAGCCGTCCCAGATCCTCGGGCTGCTGAGAAAGAAAAATTACGATCCGGAGGAGCCGGATCCTGCGAAACGCCAGAAGATCTATGCGTTTCTGGCGAGAAAAGGCTTTTCTTACGAGGCGATAAACAGCGCGATGAAACAGTGGGAGTAGGGCATTTTCCGACAGTAGAGGACCGACTGCAAAAGGCTTTGTAGAGATGAACAGAAGTAGCCGGAATGAGGGCATTATACTTGACATAATGCATAAAACAGTTTAAAATTGTAGTGTTGTAATTAGTACAATGAAAACTAAATAAAGGAGGTGCTCCTGTGTCACCAATAATCAGCGTGTTGATCACAGCAATTATTGTGGCTCCTATTACCTGGATCGTGGCTGTCGCTTACCGCAAAAACAGTTATGAAAGCAAGATCGGAAGCGCAGAGGAAAAGTCCAGAGAAATAATAGATGAAGCATTGAAGGTCGCCGAGACGAAGAAGAAAGAAGCTCTCCTGGAAGCTAAGGAAGAGAATTTAAAAGCGAAAAATGAGCTTGAAAAGGAAACCAGAGAACGGAGAGCCGAGATTCAGCGTTATGAGCGCCGCGTACTGAGCAAAGAGGAAAACCTTGACAAAAAGTCCGAGGCTATGGAGAAAAAAGAATCCAGCCTTGCTGCAAAAGAAGAAAACTTAAGAAAGCGTTCTTCTGAGGTCGAGGAATTATTTGCTAAAGAACAGGAAGAACTGGAAAAGATCTCCGGTCTTACCAGCGAACAGGCGAAAGAATATCTTCTGAAATCTGTAGAGGAAGATGTCAAACACGACACCGCAAAGCTCATCAAGGAATTAGAAGCCAAAGCAAAAGAAGAAGCTGACAAGAAGGCAAAGGAATACGTGGTTGCAGCGATCCAGAGATGTGCTGCTGACCATGTCGCAGAGACAACCGTTTCAGTTGTACAGCTCCCGAGTGATGAGATGAAGGGCCGTATCATTGGACGTGAGGGACGGAATATCCGTACTCTTGAGACAATGACTGGCGTCGAGCTCATTATCGACGATACACCGGAGGCTGTCGTTTTATCCGGTTTTGATCCGGTAAGACGTGAAGTTGCAAGAATTGCCCTTGAAAGACTGATCGTGGATGGACGTATCCATCCGGCGAGAATTGAAGAGATGGTAGAGAAAGCGCAGAAGGAAGTTGAAAACATGATGCGCGAGGAAGGTGAAGCTGCGATCCTTGAGGTCGGTATTCACAATATCCATCCGGAGCTCGTCAAGCTCCTCGGCAAGATGAAATTCAGAACCAGCTATGGTCAGAATGCATTGAAACACTCCATCGAAGTCGCACAGTTATCCGGCTTACTGGCAGCGGAAATTGGTGTTGACGTGAGAATGGCAAAGCGTGCCGGCTTATTACATGACATTGGAAAATCCGTTGACCATGAGATGGAAGGTTCCCATGTACAGCTTGGATCGGAACTTTGTAAGAAATACAAAGAGTCCCCGATCGTTATCAATGCTGTGGAATCCCACCATGGCGATGTTGAGCCGACGAACCTTATTTCCTGCATCGTTCAGGCAGCAGATACGATTTCCGCTGCAAGACCGGGCGCAAGAAGAGAGACGTTGGAAACATACACGAACCGCTTAAAGCAGCTTGAGGATATCACAAACTCCTTCAAGGGAGTTGACAAGTCCTTTGCGATTCAGGCGGGACGCGAGGTACGTATTATGGTAGTACCGGAGCAGATCAGCGATGACGATATGGTACTTCTCGCAAGAGATGTATCCAAGAAGATCGAGGAAAGCCTGGAATATCCGGGTCAGATCAAAGTCAACGTGATCCGCGAGTCCAGAGTTACCGATTACGCGAAGTAAATTTAAAAGCCGTTGCTGTGCAGAGAGAATCTGTATAGCAGCGGTTTTTTTATTACGCGAACAACGAGCCAAAGTCCGCGCTTGCGCGAGACCTTGACGACTGTCGTGATAACAAGGGGAAACTCGCGAAGTGTGTTTTCACTTGTTAACAGGAAATCAGATCCCGTAGGAGGCAGAAAAATATCAGGGCCAAAAGCTTTTTGGCTCCAACATCATATAAAACAGGAGGTAATCATCAGATGGCAAAAATCGGTTTTATAGGTATGGGAAATATGGGAACCGCTATTATGCGGGGGCTTTTAAAGACATATAAGCCGGAGGAGCTGCTTTTCACGAGTGCTCACGAGGCAAAAATGCAGAAAATTACAGAGGAGACAGGCGTTGCCCATGTCTCCACAGTGACAGAGTGCGCGTCTCAGGTAAAATATCTGGTCCTCGCGGTAAAGCCGCAGGTGCTCCCGACGGTATTTAAGGAGTTAAACGGAAAGATCCGCGGTGATCAGGTTGTGATCTCCATCGCTGCGGGATATGCCATCGCGGATCTTCAGGAAGGTCTTGGTGACGGCGTAAGGATCGTCCGCTCGATGCCGAACACACCGGCTATGGTGGGCGAGGGAATGTCCGGAGTCAGCTACGATGAAGCACTGTTTACCGATGAGGAGAAGGCTGTCATCGACGGCTTCTTTACTTCCTTCGGAAAGATGGAGAAGGTCGATGAGAAGCTGATGGACGTTGTGGGAAGCGCCAGCGGCTGCTCTCCGGCTTATGTATACATGTTTATCGAGGCTCTTGCTGACGGCTGTGTAAAGAACGGACTTCCGCGTCAGGCTGCCTACAAGATGGTTTCTCAGGCGGTTCTCGGAAGCGCAAAGATGGTCCTCGAGACCGGAAAACATCCGGGAGAATTAAAGGATATGGTATGCTCTCCGGGAGGAACCACCATCGAGGGACTTGCCGCACTTGAAGAAAGTGGATTCCGCGGAGCGATCATCAAGGCCTGCGACGCGAACTTTGAGAAGAATAAGAAATTAAAGGGCTGATATCGTTTTAGATGAAACAGGAAAGGAAACAACTATTATCATGGAAAAGACAATTCGGATCAAGCGTGATCTTGCCTACACCGGAACGATCCTGAAGATCTACCGCGACACTGTTATCGCAAATGGAATCGAGGAAGTATACGATTATATTCACCATGATGGTGCTGCAGCGGTCCTTCCGGTCACAAAGGATGGAAAAATCCTGATGGTGCGCCAGTACCGGAATGCTTTAGACCGGTTCACTCTTGAGATCCCGGCGGGAAAGCTTGACGCCCCGGATGAGCCGATGCTTGAGTGTGCAGCCCGGGAGCTTGAGGAGGAGACGGGATTCCGCAGTGAAAATCTGGAGTTCCTGATGACCGTGAACACCACGGTGGCATTTTGTGATGAGAAGATCGGTGTCTATATCGCGAAGGACCTGATCCCCTCAAAGCAGCATCTTGATGCGGATGAGAGCGTCGATGTGGAAGAGTGGGAGGTAAAGGATCTTCTGGAGATGATCTACTCCGGTAAGATGACGGATGCGAAGACGATGGCAGCGATCCTCGCGTATGCCCAGAGAGAGGGAATCCGATAGAAATACAGACCTCATCAGGGATAGATATGCTTCGTCAGGAAAAGATCACGCAATCAGGAAGTAAAATGTGGATAAACCATAGCCAGGACTGCATAGACTGAAGAAAAGGAATATGGACGGTATCGCTATGAACGGAATCCACAGACATCGGGGATTTTTGGACAGTCAGATGTTCTGGCTGTCCTTTTTTTTATTTTCAGGGGCCATGATCGGGACAGTTTTCTGCAACAGGATGAGCACGGAGATGAAAAGTATGCTTGAAAGCTGGTTTTCCGGGATCCTCACCCCGGCGGAAATGATTTCGGCGGATCGGTACAGCCTGTTTGTGGGCGTGGTAAAAAAGCGGTATGTATGGATATTGCTGGGTATTCTGGTCTGTCAGACGCTTTTTTCGAGGATCCTGTTTTACGCGGGGGCAGTTTATCTTGCATTTACTTCCGCGGTCACCGTCTGCGCACTGACGATGCATGCGGGAGGTTACGGGATCCTGCGCTTCTTCGGACTGATCTTTCCACAGGGGATCTTTTATGCTCTTGCGGGTTATCTGCTGTGGACCGTGGTTTCGGAACCTGTGGACGGGAAAGAAAAACTCCGTTCCTGGGCTATGATCATTTTTATGATGCTTGGAATCTTAACGGAGATATTCATTAATCCCCGGATTTCAGCCCTCGTATTTTGCTTTTTCTGATCGGATCATACAGGTGGAAAAGTGGTATTTTCTCGTAAAATTTTTTCGTACATATTGACAAGATATTGCCGTTGTGGATATACGCAGCTCCATATTTAGCGATTGGTTATGGAAAACGGCCGGAAATGGGATCCAAGTGGGAAAAATATGTTTGATTTTGCCCTAAAATGGGACTATAATGTAGAAAAATACTGGTTTTCCCGGGGAAAAACAGTGGATCGTGAAGAATGTGGACAACTGTGTCTGGAAATGAACGGGGAAAAGACATGAGAGAGGAAATTCGGACCTTCATAAGCTATATGGAGGAGGAAAAACACGCGTCAAAAAACACAACTCTTTCTTATCGGAGAGATCTGTTGAAGATGGCAGATTATCTGGAGAAAAACGGAATCACGGACTGCGGGAAGGTGACAAAGACCGCTCTGAATTCCTATATCCTTTTTCTGGAAAAAGAAGGAAAGGCGGCGTCAACGATCTCAAGATTTCTGGCATCTGCGAAATCCTTTTTCGGCTGGATGTTCAGGGAAGGAAAAATCCGGAGAGATCCTGCGGATTCGATCCATGCGCCGAAGATCGAAAAGAAAGTGCCTGTGATCCTGACAGTGGATGAGGTGACAAAGCTTTTGGAGCAGCCGTCCGGCGCGAATCCGAAGGAGATTCGTGACAAGGCGATGCTGGAGCTTCTTTACGCGACAGGGATCCGTGTGACGGAGCTTGTCGGTCTGAAACTCTCCGATGTGAATATGTCCATCGGTTTTATCACCTGCAGGGATGAACACAAGGAGCGGATGATTCCCTTTGGCCATGCGGCCAGGGAGGCTCTCACAAAATATCTCGAGGCTGCGCGGGAGACGTTTTTAAAGGGAACACACTCGGAGCTTCTGTTTACAAATTACAGCGGCAGGGAAATGAGCCGTCAGGGCTTTTGGAAGATCATCAAGTATTACGGGGACCGTGCAGGAATTGAGGAAGATATCACACCTCACACCCTGCGCCATTCCTTTGCGGCACATCTTTTGAGCAACGGTGCGGATATGCGTGCGGTCCAGACGATGATGGGCCACTCTGATCTTGCATCTACCCAGATGTACACGGCATACGCGATGGAAAACTCTGTCCGGGAGGCCTATCAGGGAGCTCATCCGAGAAAATAATAAAAGAGAGATCGATCCGGCTGACGTTCAGAGCTGCCTTTTTCCGAGTATCTGCCGAAATTTAAACAGGTGATCCCAAACGATTACCGGAAGATGATGAACCTGATCGTCCACATGAAAGAAAAGGGACTCAGCAGCGAACAGGCCCAGATGATTTTTCGATGTTTCGCGTGTTCAAGGGCACGGAACGCCGGAAAACACTGGTCCGGGAATGATCATCAGGAGATTGGAAATCAGGAAAAAAAGATATGGGACAACCAACGGGATTTCAGGAATACGCGCGTGTCGGACTGAAGGAGAGGACTCCCGAGGAAAGGCTGAAGGATTTTGAAGATTTTCATGTTCCGCTCAGTGATGCGGAGAGAAGAAAACAGGTGACCGCTGCATGGATTGCGGCGGTGGATTAGCTCAACAAGCGCGGACACCGTCCAATTCATGGCCGGAGTATCCGAGAATCTTAAAGACCGATTACGGCCAGCAGGAAGCAGAGGCCGTATTTGGGAAAGATCCGAGAGTGTACCAGACGACGGTGAAGGAATTTTTAAAGGACGAAAACGGAAATCTCCGGGCGGCAGTCCTTGTAAAACTGAAACCGGAAAGGGACGGACACAGGACGATAGTCCCCGGAATCTACACGGCAGGCGATATGCGCCGGGGGCAGTCATTGGTCGTATGGGCGATCCGGGAAGGAAGAAACGCCGCGCGAGAGGTCGATGAGGACCTGATGGGATATTCGAATCTCGGAGCAGCGGAATAGATCGGAGATACAGAAGTCAAATAAATAAGAAAAAGAGTACCCTGCGGTTTCATGGTTTGAGTTTTATCAAACCACATGATTCCGACGGGTACTTTTTTCTTTGAAAAAAATGTAAATAATGACAACAAATGACATATATGACAAATATTGTCCATCTAAAATGCTATAATAACGGTATCATGATTCCTCAAACATAAGAAACTTCTGAGCATCGACATGCAGGGCATCGGCGATATCGAAAAGAGTATCGAGAGACAGTGCTTTGGAAATATTCGGAGCTTCGAGGTGTCCGATGTAAGCGGGAGTCAGCCCGACCTGTTCCGCAAGTTCTTCCTGAGTGAGACCGCGGAGCTTGCGGTAATAGGCGATTTTTAAGCCAATCTGGCGATATTTTTCAGTGTGAATCGATTTCATGAGTGTTTCCTCCGGATACCAATAATGATAACGAATCACGACAAAAATTGACATGAGTTGAAAAATATAATATCATAACTAACAGATAGTATTATATGCTTACAAAGCCATAGAATACATGGGGAGGAAGTATGAACAGTACAACAGGTAAGGCAGATCGTCTGCTTCAGATCTATTCCAGACTCGTAAACGGGGAGATTCTGTCGAAAAAGGAAATGGCGGACCGGTTCCATATCACTGAGCGAAGCGTGCAGCGTGACGTGGAAGCCCTGCGGTGCTATTTTCAGGAGGAGGGGCTGAATCAGGATGTGATCCACGACCGGAAAGCCGGTGGATACCGTCTGCAGAAGGAGGAAAAACCGTTGTTAAATAACGGGGAGATCCTGGCTGTCTGCAAGATCCTTTTAGAAAGCCGTTCCATGAAGAGGGAGGAAATGTTTCCGATCCTCGAAAAACTGACATCAAGCTGTGTTCCGCTAAAGAGCCGGGCAGCAGTTGACTCACTCATTTCTAACGAAAAGTTTCATTACATCGAACCACATCACGGAAAATCCATCATCCCCGGTCTCTGGGACATCGCGCAGGCCGTACAGAATCACTATGTCATGGAGATCGAGTACGAGCGCATGAAAGCCCCAAATCTCGTAAAGCGGACCATTGAACCGGTCGGGATCCTGTTCTCAGAGTATTATTTTTATCTGGCGGCATTCCTGCGGAATATCGACCGGGAAAAGGAATTTACCAATAAAGATGATATCTACCCCACCATTTACCGGATCGACCGCATCCAGTCCTTTAAAATCACCAACGAACATTTCAAAGTACCATATAAAGACCGTTTCGAGGAAGGCGAATTCCGGAAACGCGTGCAGTTTATGTACGGCGGGAAGCTGAAACGGATCCGGTTTAAGTATACGGGAATGTCGGTGGAGGCGATCCTCGACCGTCTACCGACGGCGAAGGTGATAAAAGATGGTGAGGATGGCAAGATCATCGAGGCGGAGGTGTTTGGCGGAGATGGGGTGGATATGTGGTTGAAGGGGCAGGATGTGGAGATAATGTAAGTTGTTATTAATAAAAACGAGAGGATATTTGATATGAAAGACGATAAGGAAAGTATCGAAATTGAGGCATTTGTCCGAGTTGGTAATAGTGGACAAACGGCTAATAAGAATTTGGGCATTACAAGAGAATATAATAAGGAAAATAGAGATAAGCGTTGGGATTCGACAAAGGGAAAATCTGCATATAAAGATAGGATGTTTGGGGATAAACAAACCTACAAAGATCCCATTAGTGGGAAAACACTTCACAAAAGTCAAACAGCAGCGCAGAATAAGTATCACATGAAAAATGCGGAAGGTGAAAATATATCAACCAAGTGGGCAGAGCATGCGGCAGAAACGGACCATATAAATGCTATAAAAGATGTTCATGATAAGGTGAAGTATAATCCCTTTTTAACAGACGAGGATTTTAAAGAAATTGTAAACTCAGATGAGAATTATCGTTTGCTTTCAAAAAAGGATAATGCATCTAAAGGAGAAAAAAGTGATTTGAAAATTATCCTGGATAGGGATAATGAATTGTCATTAGATGGCAGAGCGCAAATGCTTAAGGAAAAAGTGCAGGCGGATGTAGCATTAAGTAGTAAATTTACGGCGCGAACGCTGAAAAATGCAGGAAATGAATTTGCTTCTGGAGCAAAAGATACGTTAGTTGCATCTACAATTCCGTTAGCGGCTGAATCGGTAAGAAAGCTTATAAATGTGGCGCAGGGAAAAGAATCTCTGGAAGACGCGGCGAAAGATATGGGAAAAACAACCGTAAATATTGCCGTCGCAGGAGGAACAAATAAACTTTTAGTTGATGTGGTTTCTGTTGAGCTTTCCAATAGCAGCAGTGCGGTATTGCAAAATATTGCAAGCAGTAATGAAGTAGGTCAAATCATTGCAGTAGCGGCAATTGTTCAGGAAACAGCTGTCAAATACATAAACGGAGAAATAGATGAAAAAGAGTTTATTGAACAGGTAGGAGAAAAAGGAACAACTATGGTCGCCGGAATGATCGGAGGAGAGATTGGAAAAGAGATCGGTGGAATCATAGGCGGGGTAGCCGGCACAATAGCACTTCCGGGGGGAGGTACTATAGCCGGGGCTGCTGCCGGAGAAGTGATTGGAGCAGTATTAGGTACAATCATTACAACCGTGGCGTGCAGTGCCATTGTGGCGGTATATAGTACTGTAAAGCACATGAATGATTATAAGCTCAAAGAAAGTCAGGTTCGAAGACTTGAGTCAGATGCTTTAAAAGAAATGGAAAATCAAAGAGTCAAATTCAGAAATATTATGGAACATGAATATAAGGTCTGGGATGAAAATATCCAGAGTGGATTTGATCAGATGATACGATGTGCCTGTGAAGGAACATATGATTTGCAGGGAGTGACCGATGGGCTTAATAAAGTGCTGTCAGTATTTGGAAAGAAGGCAAGATTTAATAGTTTAGAGGAATATGAAAAACAGTTGGATATGCCGTTAAAGCTGAGTTTTTAAGGAGAAAGGAGGAATCTGGTTTGATTAGAGCCAGATAAGTAATATGTTAATACCTGGATTAGTAGCTACAGCAGTTGTAAAAACGTGTTATGATATAACGAAATCATTGGAATTGGATGAAAAAGCATTGAAAAAATATTCAAAGGCTTTTGAAATGAATGAGGAAGCTAAATTGTTGGTTAAAAAGAAAGAAGAATTTACAGATAAGCGGTTGGCAAATGTAGCAAAAAAGAAAAGGGCAATTATTCAGGATACAGTTCCGAGATTTGTAGAGGTATATGGTAAAATCCAGAAAATAGAACTAGAAGATAAACAAAAAGCGAATGAATTGGCACTAAAAAAAAGCGCTCAGGGCCTTGGGGTGTTGAATACAATTTCCGCGATTTCGATAAAAAAGCCATTTACGGAGCAGGAATTATTGTGTGGGTTACTGTTAAAAGGAATTGGAAATGTTATGGTAATGGATTCAAAACGTTATCTTTCTGCAGCCAATAGTCAGGTGAGTTCAGCTAATGTTGTTTATTCTCAGGCGCAATCGATAGGAGAAGTGTACGATGCGATTGTCGCTCGTGCAGACAGGATATCTAATTTATTGATGGCTATGAATGCATTGTTTGTAAAGTCAATTGCACAAACTGAACGGGTTATAAATGCGAATGGGTTAAATGTACGGAATTATAGCGAATATGATAAAGGCGTATTAATGACTTGCGTTAATATTGCTGGAGCAGTTTCGGATATTATTGATGTTCCGGTGGTGGATAACAAAGGCGTTCTGTGTGACTCAGCACTTGAGATGATTGAAACTGGAGAAAAATACATTGCCAAAATGGATCATTTAATGCAATAAAGGAGAAATGTGATATGAAGAAAATTGAGGTAAATAATAAATGTAATGGTTGCGGACTCTGTATTATGAATTGTACATATTTAGAAGAAGATGATGAGGGTAATGCATGTCCGGTGTTGGGAATGATGGTAAAAGATGATGATTTGGAAGCAGTGAAAAAAGTAGTTGCAGAGTGTCCAAAACATGCTTTGAAAATTGTTGAGATAGGGACAAAAAAGTCGGGTATGGAGGGCATTAAAGAAGTAATAGATGATTTGGAAAGAAAATTAAAAAATATAAAGATTGATCGGGTTACTAACATTCCATTAAATGTAAAAGATTATTATTTAGATGCACCTAGTAGTAATAAACAATATAAGAGAGAGTATTTGTCAGAAAGTTCAGCGCGATCTGCTGCTAGAGATGAATTCAATCGTTTATGTTATTCAGAAAGTGCACATAAACCAATGATTAAAAAGATATTAGTGGAATATAAAGTTCGCAATCTGAAGCCATACTATGATTGTAAGGATGAATCCGACAGTGCTTATTATCAATATAACGAAAAAGCAAGAAAATATCTAATGGAAGCTTATATGGAAATAGGCAGTTTAATTGATAAGGAAATTATTCCTTCCGAATGGAAAGAGTTCTCTTGTTATTTAGATAGAGATGAATGGGCAATTGAAGAACTTGAGAGATTTGAAGAGTGTATTGGTGATTCTATGATAATGGATATGTTTAATGAATTATCATATCAAAGCTTGGACGATTATGTATCTCGTTTGGATTTTGAGTATGATGAAGTATATGTG
The DNA here is from genome assembly GCF_003480435.1 of Clostridium sp. AM30-24. Classification (GTDB taxonomy): domain Bacteria; phylum Bacillota; class Clostridia; order Lachnospirales; family Lachnospiraceae; genus Pilosibacter. Next base: position 47,771 of record NZ_QUJB01000019.1, read on the forward strand.
GGGAAAGGACTTTTTGGTAATGATAAATATAAAGATAAATGGTATTTTGGAAATTTCCTTTCAGTAGCTCGTGAATTTGTTGATACCATTAAATGGGCAGTTGATTGTAAGTCATATGATATTGAAGAGAGTGCAGAGCAGAGTGTAAATTATGCGCTTGAAAAATTTGAGGATAAATTCCACGATATGCTTGAAGAAAAAATAAAGAAATTAAAAAAATATGTGAAGGATAACTCTTAATGTGTGGGACTGATAGAGGTGATTTGTATGGCTGTGAAATGGTTAGATAATAGTTGTTGATATTTTGCGAATATCTGTCAGTCAAAAATGATATAGAGCTCGGAGGGGATGAACTTTGGTGATTCTTTTTCGAGCTTTTTTGAATAAAGATGTACATAACTTAATTTTGTTTGTGGACAAAATTTATAGAGAGTCCCCTTTTTTATAGCAGACACGCTTGAGATTGAAAAGCGAAAAATGCATAATAAAATAAAAAGGGGATAAAGACATGCATTTTGAAATAATTGATAGGTTGATAGCACACAGCGGTATAAGTACAGGGATCTGGACAATGGATTGTGGGAAAATTATGAGGATAAGGAGATTCGGGGAAAGATTGAAAAGTTGGAGAAGAAGATTCCACCGGTGCGTTACAGGAAACTGTCGCCAGTAGATTTTATTTATAGATGAAGAGTAAGGACAGATGGCAGGGGGACAGTGATTTGTACACGGGATCTTTGCCATCTGTTATTTTCTGTTGTTTTTGTCGCAATGTGCAGTTGCAGAAAATATGAATGTATGCTATGCTCAATCCAGACAAATTTTCTAAAATTCTAACATTCTATTTTATCAAGGTCGTCCCGACCGTCGGAAAATCATTGTCTATTTTGTATCCTGAACACACTTGAAAACGAAATACGGGAAACGTATAATGAAAGGAGAGGTTTTATTGGAGAAAATGAAGGGACCGGCGATTTTTCGCGCGGTCAAGCAGGAGTGGAAACGCTGGAGAGTTCGGAGAAATTATAAGGATCATCTGTTTATCAAATTGTTTCATGACAAAGAAAATTTATTGGAACTGTATAATGCATTAAATGGAACAGATTATAAGAATCCGGAAGATATGATGATTACAACTATTGATGATGCGGTGTATATGGGAATGAAAAATGACTGTTCATTCTTGATAGGGCATGATATCAATCTGTATGAGCATCAATCGACTTACTGCCCTAATATGCCAATACGTGGAATACTTTATCTGGCAGACGCATATCGGAGTATTATTGAAGGCGATAATCTGAATCTATATGGGAGCAAACTGATCAAACTTCCAACTCCGAAATATATTGTATTTTACAATGGTGAATCCAATCGGGCAGAGCGGGAAGAATTAAGAATATCGGATGCGTTTGAGACAAAAGATGGATGTCTGGAATTTACGGCAACAATGATCAATATTAATAAGGGGCATAATCAGGACTTGATGGAAAAATGCAGGATGCTGAAAGATTATGCACTATTTATTGACAAAGTCAGGGAATACGAGAAGACAAAGAAGACTTTGAAGGAAGCAATTGATGAAGCCAGTGTGTACTGTATTAAGCATGATATTATGAAGGATTATCTTATAAAACATAGGAACGAGGTGAGAGATGTGCTTTTAACAGAGTTTAACGCAAAGAAGCAGAGAGAGATGGACCGGCGGGATGCGCGGGAGGAAGGACGGATAGGAGAAAGGATTGATTTTGTAATAAAGAAAGTAAAGAAGGGACAAAATCTGGAAGAGATATCGAATGCATTGGAAATTCCACCAGAAGAATTGGAAAGTATCTATCAAGTAGTGCTGGAAGAAGCACCGAAATTTAATGTCGAAAAGATATATCGGAAAATATTAGAGGGTAGATAGTAATAAAGAGCAGGCGGATTTGATGCCTGCTCTTTGCTGTTGGACAATCTATCCCCGTAGAAAAGATTTCGAGACACTATTATGTTTATAATAACATCGTCATATACACCGGCAAATACAAAATCCCATCCTCTTCCTTCAGATCCCCGGTATGCAGCACATACGGCACATGGAGCTGTTCATCATATTTGGCTTTAAATTTCTGAAGAGAAGAAATTGTATAATTTTTACTGGACTTCACCTCGATCGGTGAGATATTGTGGCGGTTGCTGATCTTGCTTTTGGCAATCAGAAAGTCGATCTCCATACGGCTGGAGGCGTCACTGCGGGATGCGTTGTAGTAGAAATAGAGCTTGTCAGATGAATCGTGATGAGAATGCAGCTATCAATATATGCAGGGAAGGCTTGAGAATATCGGGAGTTGAACTTGATACAGAAAGAAAAATTTCCTGATTTCCGCCCAAAACGTAGATTTTGTTCGGGACTGCGTAGATACGAAACAGTCCCGCTCGTAATAACAGAACCGTGGGACACACGGGGATAGCTCGCCTATGCTTTGCCCAATAGGGCAATCGAACGAGAAGCCCCCACTTCAAGCGTTAGCTAAGTGGAGGGAGTATGTCACAGAACAATAAAGTTTCCTTTTCATATGGGCAACACCTCCATAAACACGAAAACAAGATTTTTGATTATACAAAACTAACCAACAAGCACTTCACAAATCCCATACAGACAAGTCCCACCCCACATCTGCCGCAAAGGTACTTGTAAAAGGAATCCCTGCCCCGTATAATGAAGATTAGTCAGGGGAAATAAGAGTTCCCGGGAACATTTTTACCGGGGAAATGGAAAAGGTGGAAAAAGTGCAAATAAATCAGAAAACAAGAGGACCGGCGCAGGCGGAGTGTGCGATGACCGGTGAAGAGGTGCTGACCTGCGCGATCAATATCGGGGAGCAGCTTTTGATGAGCGGAGCGGAGATCAGCCGTGTGGAGGACACGATCCGGAGGATCTGTGACGCATATGGGATTTTGCAGAGCCATATCTTTTCAATCGCGTCCTGTATTATCGTGACGCTTGAGACACAGGACCGGGAGTGGATTACGCAGACGCGGCGGATCGTAAGCTATGGAACAGATATGTGGAAGCTTGACCGGCTGAACGATCTTTCCAGGCGAATCTGCGCGACGCGTCCGTCGTTTGATGTGATCGACCAGGAATATGAAAAAATCTTGAAGGGACCGACGTATTCCCCGGCGATGCAGTGTGCGGTCTATGCGATGACGGCTGGGGCATTTGCAATCTTTTTTGGCGGAAATTTATGGGACGGGATTGCGTCACTGTTTGTTGGGGCATTGATCCGCGTGACGCTGTATGCGTTTGCGAAGGTCCATATGAAGGCGATCTTCTCAAATATTTTGTGTTCCCTGATCTCCGGAATGGCGTGCATTCTGATGTGCCGTGTGGGACCCGGACAGCATGTGGAGATGATCATGATAGGAAATATCATGCTGCTGATCCCCGGAGTTCTCATGACAAACTCCTTCCGTGACTTTATCAGCGGGGACATGATCAGCGGACTTTTGCACTTCTCAGAGGCGATGATCACGGCAGTTTGTGTGGCGGTCGGATTTATTTTTTCAAAAATGCTCTTGGGAGGTATGTTATGAGTCAGAATGTGATGTCCGTTATCGCGGCATTTTTCGGATCTCTTGGCTTTTCCATTATTTACAACATCCGGGGACAGAGACTCTGGATCCCGTCCATCGGCGGCGCTGTTTTCTGGGCCGTGTATCTGGCGTTTCTGCATTTTGTGGACAATGAATATCTGGGATTTTTCGTGGTTGCGATTTTGATCACGATCTACTCGGAGATCTGGGCGAGGATTTTAAAGACTCCGGCGACGACGATCCTGATGCCGACGGTCATCCCACTGATTCCGGGAGGTTCGCTGTACTATGCGATGGATGCGGCGCTTCGCCATGATGCACCGGAGTTCATCCTGAAGGCCCAGAAGGCCATCGGGCTTGCGGTTGCGCTTGCGGCCGGAATCATGATCGTGACGTCGTTAAGACGGCCGATCGAGGCAGTGGTGCATGTTATAAAAAGAAAATGATTGATTGTGTTACACGATCTTCGGAAAAAGAAAATAGCCGCCACTACCCCAATTGAACTGCACCCCATTTGTTAGACAGTATGGTATACTATC
>NZ_QUJB01000002.1:0-54074 GCF_003480435.1 Clostridium sp. AM30-24
ATCAGTTTTTAACGTTTACACAAAACTTGAAACGGTCTCTTGTTTTTATTTATTTCCCAAATATAATGCGGCCTTAGCCTATTTGGGTTTTTTAATTATATATACATATATTGATATTGGGGTTTTTATTTTAGGTTTTTTTATGGGAAAAATCATTGTCAAACGCAGCATTGACATTGGCTTTTTGCTGTGCCTAATATATGCATTAATTTCTTTCGGGTTGATGCTCTTGATAGGTTCTCTGAAATACGTTTTTTATGATTATATGTATAGTAACTTTACGTTTACATTTTCAATCTTCATTGAATCATTAGGTGATAGAGATAGTTTGTTTGTTTCAATTGGGACATTTATATCTTTTTTTATTGGAGAAATTATAGAATACATCAATGATAAATCTAATTCTTGACGTATAGAACTGGATAATTGAAACGCTTTTATGCATAAAGAGAAAATAAAAAAATCGGGCAAAGGATTATACGACTATGACCTTTACCCGATTTCTTTATTTCCAGATATTCATGTCGGACAAGATAGACATGGTTATTTCAGTTGCGTTGCCTCCGGTAGCATCGCTGTCTGCACCAATGTTGGTAGCGAAAAAGTATGTATTATCTGCAGTTTCGATATAGCCGATAAACCATCCGTTCACATCTTGGCCATCCACACGTCCGGTTCCGGTCTTTCCGTAGAATGTTCCGGCATCGGAAGAGGAAAGGCAGATGGCATCTTTTACTGCATTGATATTTTCAGGGGCGAAGCCAAGGCTGTTATTCTGCAGCTTGGTTAGAAGTTCGACCTGCTCTATTGGGGAAATCTTCAAGGAAGATTCCATCCAATAAGTGGAGAAATCACCGCTCATGTTTTCGTTACCATATCCGATTTCTTGAATATAGCTGTAAACGTCAGAGGCTCCAAGCTGTTCATCCAATGTCTGGAAATACCAGTTCACGGAGGAGTTCATTGCAGACTGTAAGGTCTGATCCGCATTCCATGCTTCAAAAGGATAGCTTTCTCCATTCCACGCAATAAAGGAGTTTTCTGGTGTAATGACACCTTCTTCCAAACCGAACAAGGCATCATATATTTTGTAAGTGGAGTTTGGTGCAACCCGCAGGGTGGCATGCTCCTTGTCGTGTATGCTCCATTCATCATTTTTCAAATCGTATAAAACAAAGCTACCTTCGTATTCTCCGAAGTATGTGGAGAGGTCTACATAGGAAACATTCTCAGAAGAGGAATCCCATTGGTACTGGCTTCCGTCTGCTGCGTATGTAGAAATAAAAGGTGCGAATCCAAGGAGAAGAACAGCAGTCAGCACAAATGCAGTCATACCTTTTATTCTTTTCATAAATGTTGGCTTCTCATAAGAGGCAATGTTGATAATTCTCCGTTTCATCTGATCCATGTTTTCACCAAGACCGGCAGCAAACGGAAAAGGAGTAAGTGAAACTTTCTCTGCAAAGTTAATCAGTGTATTGCCATAATCTTCGTAAGCATCCTCTTCAAGCATTTTCAAAACGGAAGTGTCACAGGCAACCTCTCTGTCATTACGCATTTCTTTCAGAGCGTACCAGACAAGAGGATTGAACCAATATACTACCCCAGCAAGATTCATCAGATAACTGGCAACAGCATCTTTGTGCTTATAGTGCTGCAGTTCGTGCAACAGCATATATCGCATATCGGATTCGTTGTAATCAGAGATCAGATGAATCGGCAGATAAATACATGGTTTCAAAAGTCCCACAATAATCGGGGATTTCAAAAATGCAGTACTGTAAACAGGGATATTTCTGTGAATTCCCATTTCCTCCAAACATCGATGATATAGTCTGCGTACTTCCGGGTTCTGAAGGGGAAGTCCAGATTTCTCCAAATTGCGTAGGCGGAGTGAGGATTTGATTACTAATATGATCATTGCAAAAATGCCTATAATCCATATCCCCAATAATATGTATCCGGCAATGGATGGTGTTTCGCTATTTACAGAAAGTGCGAAATCATTCATCCAGTCTGTATTTCCGACCGGATGAATTCCTACAGCTTCTCCCATAGCGGTTGCAGTGCCGGAAGCAGGGGAGCTTCTTAAGCTACCAAGCCACGAGAAGATTTGTGGAAATCCGATGAGACGGAACGGTATAAAGGGAACTGCCAGCAACCCAAGGAGCAGGAACCACAGATTATACTGCATCCGGCTGGACAGGTTGTTTTTGAATATCCGCTTGGCTATCAAAAGAATTCCGATGATACCGCTGATAAATACATTGCATATTAAAAAGCGTATCATAAAATTAGCCACGTTAATTTCCTCCTTTTTTTGACCTCTTGGAAAGAAGGGAACGTAGGGTGTCTATTTCTGTTTCAGACAGTCTGTCATTTTCTATATAGGCAGACAGCATGGCAGTGATATCCCCGTCATAGTATCGTTCCAGAAAAGAGTTGCTTTCCTGGTCGATGTATTCGCTTTCTTTCACGACTGGGGTATAAACAAACACTCGGCTCTGTTTTTCATAAGTCAGAACGCCTTTTGTTACGAGACGTTTGATTAAAGTCTGTATCGTCTTAGGACTCCAGCTTGTGGTCTGTAATAATTTATCTGTTATTTCATTGGTACTGATCGGCGCATGTTTCCATACGATTTTCATAACTTCAAATTCAGCTTCAGAAATCTGTGGTAAATCGCTCATTTCAAATCCCTCCTTAAATCTTACGGATGTAATAAATATATTATAGACGTTATTTATGTGGTTGTCAATTTCAGAAAAAACATATTGACTTGAAATCTTACTTGTGTAATAATTGAAATATTACAAGAGTAAGATTTATAAAAGGCAACAAAAAGAAAAGAACCAGAATCACAACGGATTAGCTGGTTCCTCTACTCGTTTGAATTACCTCTTTTATGTATGAGTGCTGTCTGACGTTGGAGATATTCCGTATTTGATGAATCCGGTAAAGTGATTTATTCCAATGCTACATTCACACCGTATCTTGTGAGAGTATCCATCGAAGATTTAAACATCCGCAAGGGTCCGGGAACAGACTACGATAAAACAGGTAAGTACACCGGAAAAGGTGCTTTCACTATTGTGGAAGAAGCAGAAGGTAAAGGTGCGAGCCTTTGGGGGCTTCTGAAATCTTATCAGAAAAAACGTAATGGATGGATTTCACTGGATTATGCCGAGAGGGTTTAAAGATAAGCCGGACAGAGACAACAGGTTTCTGTCCGGCTGCTTTTTTCGGCTCCTGACAAGTTTGGACAGAGTGGAAAAAGAGAGGGTGGAAACTGTAGAATTGCTTGACTTTACAGGGGTTTAGAGTGATTTATATACTACCAAAAACGAAAGGAGTACTTATTTATATGGTGATTGCAGGAACGATAAATAGGGTGGCTTTTTACTGCAGAGTCAACCATCGTGACAGAGGCTATGAAAAATATCTGGACGATGTAATGAGGCAGTTGGAAGAAGAATATGGAAAACAGAAATGGGATTTGCAGATATTCTTTGAGGAAGCTTCAGGAGCCGACCCGAACAGAAAAGAATTTAATCGTCTGAAAGCGGAAATCGCAGCAAAGAAGATAGATGTGGTGGTTACCATGAGGGCTGCTACGATTGCCCGTAACTGGGGACAGTTTATGGAGTTCATGCTGGTTTGCAGTAAGAAAAATGTGGATGTGGTGTGCATTGACGAGGTAGAGGATGCACAGGCCATTTTCCGAAGGATTCAAGAGTTTAAGAAAAGTTTTTTTGAAGGAAGTGATGTAACGTGCGAGTAAAAGTGATTAACAAACAACCAGCTTCGGTCTTACAAAAGAAAAGGGTTTGTGCTTATGCCAGAGTTTCCACAGACAGCAGAAGACAGGAAGACTCTCTTGAAAACCAGATGGAAACCTATGAGAGACTGATTACCGGAAATCCGGAATATGAATTTATCGGAGTATTTGCTGATCAGGGCATATCCGGCTATTGTGAGAACCGCCCACAGTTCCAGAGAATGATGGAGAAGGCAAGGGCAGGAGAGCTTGATTTAATTATTACAAAATCCATATCGAGGTTTGCAAGAAATACCGTCACCGTTCTGAAGTTCGCAAGGGAACTGAAAGAATTGGGTGTCGGTATTTTTTTTGAAGAACAGAACATTAACACTCTATCAGGGGACGGTGAGATAATGCTTGCCGTCCTCGCTTCTTTTGCACAGGAAGAAAGCAGAAGCATGAGTGAAAACAATAAATGGTCCATTCGGAAGAAGTTTGAGAGAGGGGAAGTGATGATTACCACATCCCACTTCCTCGGTTATGACAAAAACGAATATGGAGATCTGATTGTGAACCGAAAGGAAGCGGAAATTGTCAGTCTGACTTTCGACCTTTATCTGATGAATGTCGGCTCGTCAAGGATTGGGGAGCTACTTGATTACCTGGGCGTGAAAACGGTGACGGGAACCACATGGGAGAGCGGGACCATCAACGGGATGCTTTGCAATGAAAAATACAAAGGTGATTTCCATCTGCAGAAGTATTATACCCCTGAAAACAAAAGAAACCATACAAGGAAAAACAACGGGGAAGTGCAGAGTTATTACATTTCGGAAAATCACGAACCAATTGTATCGCCAGAGGTGTGGGAACAGGTACAGAAGGTCAGAGAGCAGAGAAAGCGTGACAGGAATATTGGACAGGACAACACAATGAAGTTCCAAAACCGCTATCCCTTAAGCGGAATGCTGATTTGCCCTTGCTGCGGAAAAACGCTCCGGCGCAGACAGGTTTACAAGAAGAAAATCCAATGGCTTTGCAGCACCTACATTGAAAAGGGAGTCAAGGTATGCAAAGGGATAAGGATTGATGATGCCGAATTGCAAGGCTTGAACATTACAGAACAGACAGTGGTTGAGGAGGTGGTTAAAAATGGCAAGAAGCATTACTGTTATACCAGCAAAGCAGATTTTGACTGCGGAATCAGGAACAGCACAGTCAGTGCAGAAATTGAAGATGGCAGCGTACTGCCGAGTGTCAACCGACCAAGAAGAACAGTTATTAAGCTATGAGAATTAGGTCAATTATTACACAAATTACATCAGCGAGAATCCACTCTATGAATATGCAGGGACTTATGCGGATGAAGGAATTTCGGGAACAAATACCAAAAAGAGAGATGAATTCAATCGTATCATTGCTGATTGCAGGGCGGGGAAAATAGACATGATTATTACTAAGTCCATTTCCCGATTTGCAAGAAATACGCTGGATTGCTTGAATTATGTGCGAGAGTTGAAAGATTTGGGGATAGGGATTATTTTTGAAAAGGAAAATATCAATACCCTCGATGCAAAGGGCGAAGTGTTGCTGACAATTCTTTCCTCACTGGCACAGGATGAGAGCCGGTCCATTTCAGAGAACTGCACATGGGAAATCCGCAGAAGATTTGAGACAGGGAAACACAAAATGAGTACAAAGCGTTTTCTTGGCTACGATACGGACGAGAATGGCAAGCTGGTAATCAACAGGACGCAGGAGCCGATTGTGATTCGGCTGTATTAGGAATTTCTGGACGGAAAAACAACCGATTACATCAAGAGGATTTTTGAACGGGAAGGTGTGAAAAATTGGGATAGTGGTACGAAGTGGCAATCCACAACTTTAATGAGTATGTTGGAGAATGAAAAATACAAGGGTGATGCCTTACTGCAGAAAAGCTATACGGTGGACTTCCTTACCAAGAAGCGTACACAGAACAAAGGGGAAATCCAGATGTTTTATGTGGAGGATGACCACGATGCCATCATTTCAAAGCGGATATGGGAATGTGTACAGCTTGAAATAAAACGCAGGAAAAAGTACCTGGAGGAGCATGGGACAAACTCCTATTCCCACCGGCCGGAAAGTAATCCATTTGCATCCAAGATAATTTGCGGAGACTGTAATAAGGTATTTGCACGGAAAGGCTGGCGGAGCAGCACGGGCGTTGACCGTAAGGTATGGCAGTGCAGTGAACGGTACAAGGTAAAAGGAGTCATGGGATGTGCCAACCGCCACGTGGAGGAAGAAACGCTGATAAAGGCATATCTGATGGCGTGGAATGCGTTGGTGGAGAATCGAGAGGATTTCATGGGGCAGTGGACGGAACAGCTGCAGAGAGAGAACCTCTTGGAAGGTTATCGGGCAGAGAAGTTCATAGAATATACTGATGAGGCAGAGCCTTTGACGGAGATGGACACGGACTTCATGCTGAAAACACTGGACCACATCAAGGTTTTTGAGGATGGAACATTGTTGGTAGTGTTCCTGGATGGAACGGAGATTGAATGTAAAAATGAAGAGGAGTAAGAAAAGATGCCGATTGGGAGTTGCGATTCCTGATCGGCTTTAGAAGTGTATCAAAAATAAATTAAAATAAAATTGATACAATAAGATTGACAAAACATTGATAAAACAGTATAATTTTAATGTATCAAAAAAATAAAAAAGAGGAAATGATATAAATGGTAGTATATGAATTGATTCCTAAATTAATAAGAGCAGCATTAAATAATGATAAGAAGGCTGTAGAATCGATTTCTCTCATGATAGGGAGAAAAATAAAAAAAGAGTATCCTCAAATAGCATCGGAAATTATGCAAATAACCGCCAATAGCAGTGTGGGGGCTGACACATTGAGAACATTGGATTTGACTCCCGCTCCAGTTGATAGAGAAACTCGAAGCCAATTGGTGAAGGTAGAAGAACCGATAATGGTAGAAGAACCGATATTATCGCCAGAGGTTTGGCATCAACTAAAGGATTTTTTGCTAGAACGCAAATTGTTGGAAAGATTTTTGGAGGAGGATATTGTTCCACCTAATAGTATATTATTGAGCGGAAAACCAGGGGTAGGTAAAACGTATATAACAAAATGGCTTTCTTATAAACTTAATTTACCAATAGTGACGGTTGATTTGGCAACATCGATATCAAGTTACTTGGGTAGAAGTGGACAAAATATAAAAAGTATATTTGACTATGCTAAATCCCAAAATGTTATTTTGTTTTTGGATGAGTTAGATGCTATTGCAAAAAGAAGAGATGATATGGGAGATTTAGGAGAACTTAAACGGTTGGTAAATGTCCTTCTAAAAGAATTGGAAGAATGTCCGGTTACTTGTGTGATTGTAGGTGCTACTAATCACCCAGAGATATTGGATAAAGCAATATGGAGGCGATTCGACAGGAATATAGAAATCCCTATGCCTGGAAAGGAAGAACGCAGGAAACTTGTTGAGAGAACATTGGGTAATAAGTTCGGTGAGATGAAAAGTGATACAATAAAGTTCATTGTTGGAAATACAGAAACTGTTTCTGCTTCTGAAATTTGTAAACTATGTGAACATATAAAGCGTCAGATGGTGATGAATCGCGATGACAAGCCAGATATACTTGCTTTGAGAGAGTGCTGCCGCATAATTGAATTAAAAGATCGAAATGAAAAAGTTCAATTATGTAAGCGGATAAAGAATGAATTTCCAGAATTATCGTTGAGAGATATTTCAAATATTACTATGATTTCATCGGCATCAGTTGGAAGATATATAAAGGAGTGATGATATGGAAAAAGGAAAATATCCCATTATTGCAAATGGAGAATTATATGTAGAGCCGATTAGTAAAAAAATGAATTTTCCACCTAAAGAATGGCCGCATGATTATAACGACGCAAAAATAAATATTTGCAATGATTTGAATAATATCAAAAAGAAGATCGAAGATAAAGAAGAAATATTTTTGGATGAAAAAGTTCTGTGTATTCGATTGGAGCCTAAATTGGAAGCAAAATCATATGTTCCAGATTCTTTGATGATATCGGAAGACATGCAGATTATAGGTGGAAGAAAATATGCCTTTGTAGATGAAAATGGCGAAAAAAAAGATGCAAAATTGTATTTTATCAAGGCAAAAAATGCAGGAATAGATAAATTAGAAAAAACACTGAGAAATGGAAGTAAGGATACTGTCGAAAAATGGAGAAGACAGATACAGTCTATAAAGAATATAGACCTGCTAAGTAGCGAGGAGAAGGTTCAGGGATTGACAGAGGATTGGACGAAAGGAACAATAGAAATTGTTCTTCATCCTTTGGAAAATAGTGTCCAGAAAATGATAGATGCATTTATGGAAATTTCAGGTTTATCTTCAAATGAAATAAAGATAAAAAGCTATGAAAAAGGTTTAACTTTTATCAGTGCAGTTTGCGATCGGGAAATAATAGCAGCTATTGAAAAATTTAATCCATTGAGGTCTTTGCACCCTATGGGAGATATTGATCTTGAACCAATGCGAATGGTGCAGGAAGTGGAAGGCCCTAGGCCGGCAAAAAAGAAAATGCGTTCTAATATAACAGTAGGAATGTTTGATGGTGGTATAATTGAAGATCATGTCTTGTTAAAAGGTTATGCAAAGGAAAATGATGTAGTAAATACAACGGCCACATCAAATTCGTTACAACATGGGAATTCAGTGTGTGGAGCTATATTGCATGGTCACTTAGGTGGAAAAACCCCATCAGATGAATTGAAAAATCCCTCTGTATTCGTAGAGTCATTTAGAGTGTTGCCAGCTGAAACACAGATAACGAGTACACGAGATGCTGAATCGGTACATGGAATGTACGAAACTATTGATCAAATTGAAGCTGTTGTAGCTGAACGTAAAGATATAAAATTATATAACTTATCATTTGGTCCTAAAGAACCGATTTTGGATGATAATATAAGTCGATTTACATATGCATTGGATCGTCTGACATATAATGTAGAGGAAGGAGAAATTAACCCGCTTTTTTGTACTGCTGTCGGTAATGATGGTAATAGAGGGGAGTATTTGAACCGTATTCAAACCCCGTCTGATATGGTAAATGGACTTGCGGTGGGAGCATATACATATAATTTGTTTGGTGAAAAAATCAGAGCAGATTATAGCAGTGTAGGTCCTGGAAGAGAAGGAGCGAAAACAAAACCTGATTTGTTAGAGTTTGGTGGCAGTCAGGAACGGCCGTTCATTGTTGTTGGAAGAGGTAATGATAAGGTTGGTATTAGTGCAGGGACAAGTTTGGCAACTCCTGTGGCAACGGGAAAAATTGGTCAGATGATGGCACATTCACCATCAATTACTCCACATTTGGGACGAACATTATTGATTCATAATGCGACCTCTATGTCTGGGGTGCGGGATAATGAATGTGGATATGGATTTGGTAAAGAGGATGTTGATGATATTTTAAAATGTATTGGAAATAAAGTGACAATACTATATTCGGGAGATTTGCCTGCTGCGAGTACGGTTAAATTACCTATTTTTTCACCTGGAGTTAATCAATCAACAGGAAATGTGAGTGTTATATGGACGATAACAACTATTGTTAATCCGGATATAACAGATACGGATGCATATACCAATAACTGTATAGAAGATACATTTTATCCTAACAGTGCGGTGTTTAACTTTTCGAAAAAAGGGAAAAAGACAATAAAGCTAAATCTTACAAAAACAGAAGATGCACAGCAGATGGAAAAATTATTGGAGCAAGGATATAAAATGTCGGAATTACCTGTAAGTGGTGCTGCAAAAAAAGATAAAAGTGAGAATGCACTTAGAAATAAAGATTTAAAATGGGATACTGTTATAAAGAAAACCAAATCTATGAGAGCAACATCATTGTTAAACCCATTTTTAACATTGCATGCGATTGGAAGAAATGGGTATGAGCATGAAAATATTAAGTATTTTGTAGCAGTTACTATTGAAGCCAAAGGGTATAAAGGGAATTTGTATGATAATATACTACAGACATACTCTAACTTGTTGCCGATAGAAATCCATAATGTGAACAAAGTTATGGTTCCTGTTGAATAAATGAAAAAAATCAATTGGAGTGTTTTCCGATTGATTTTTTTATGTATAATTATGTCATGAACAGTTTTTATATTATTATCCATGAGAGGTGCTAGTATGGGATATGAAATAGAGTTTAAATTAATTGATATAAAAGATATAAATAAAATTCAATGTGTCGAAGAAACAGAAGGTCCCTTTGGAGATGATGTTAAAGTTGTATGTAGACATGATATTACAGATGAATATTGCAAAACTATAATGCAGAGAGCAATGACGAGAATAGCTATAGAATGTGAGTGGCGTTATATTGGATGTACAGAAAGAATAGGTCATCATGAGTTTGAAGTATCAGGACCAGTAAATAAGTATATAGTAATATTCCAACAAGATACATATGAATGGAATGTGCAATTAACGGTAGAAATAGGATATAAGAATTCATGTCATAAAAGCGAACAAAGTTATGATGCTTTTTTGGAAAAATTGAAACTTGCTATTAAAAATAGCATGGTACGAGATTGGTATAAATGTGTGTGGATTAGTGATAGCCAATCTTTATGGTTATCAAGAGAAGTTTATTCAGAAATCTATATGGCAGAAAATGAACTTCGAGCATTTGTAAGTAAAGTGATGATTGATAATTTTGGGGCTGAGTGGCATGATAGACCAGAGTTTTCCAAGTTAAGTGCCAGTATTGAATTAAATGCAGATAATGTGAAAAGAAATGTTCCTAATTTTGCCAATATTGATGTGAATTTGTATACGGTCACTTTAGAAGGGCTGATGGATACTGTACAGTCAGATATATATACTGACGCCATGTCATCTGATTCAGAAGTTCAAAAGAGAATTAAAAGTAAAATTTTTTCAACAACCCAATTGGATAAAATGAAATCTGTATTGGATTTTCTGAGAAATCAATACACTAAAAAATACAATATTTGGGACAAGTTTTTTATTCCTTTTATTGATAAGCCGGAGGAATTCCAAACCTCATTAACAAGTTTTATAGCGAATAGGAATCATGTTGCACACAATAAATTGTTGGATTATTCCGCAAAAGAGAAAATGTTATATGACACTCATGCGTTTAGAGGTTATATAAAGGAAGCTGTTAGAAAATTCGATAGTGAAAATCGTTCTGAAGAAGTAGAAGAGACTTTGCAAGCTATAGAGGATCAAAAAGAATATGAACGAGAAGCACATTTAGAAATAGTACAGTCTGAAGCAGGAATATCAATAAGGGATAGAAAAAAGATATTGGCTTTATTTAGAGAAGTGATAAGGGATATTTATAGAGATATACATGAAATTCTATACTTTAATGAAGTGTTGGATGTTAACGAAATAAACTCTCTAAAAGATGAAATGGATGAACAGCTTTTGTTTACAATATTTAATGGACGGCAGGAACTTTTAAATGTATATGGACTGGTAGATATTGATGATTCTGAGGGAGCAACAAGTGTACTGAAAATAAGTGTAGTTGGAGGAAATGATGAAGATGTTGCTACTGAAAGTATTGAATACGTTAATGGCGAAGCGGAATACAACTTGGAGCAGACCAGTTATATGCCAGTAGTAAAAGATTCATTAGATGATGGCAATAAGGAAGCTGTCAAAGAGGCTGTTAATGAGTTTGTGCTAAGGATAATGGATGATTGCGAAACAATGGGATATAGCGAAGAAAGACGGGCGGAGGAAGACTGGGATGCAGATGCTGCTGACATTTTAGAAAACAGATAGATTATCATGTGGGGTAAAGGCTATCCCCCCCCTAAGTGGAGTATATACTTTTTTGCAAAAGGTTTCAGTTTCGCTATTTAGTATAAGAAGTAACTTTCACCGCATGTAGAGACGGTAGCATTATTAACTAAAAAAGATATCACGTCTTGCTGACGAGAATTAACTAAAAGTTCAGCGGTTGCAAAATTTGCAACAACGGTAGAGAAAATTGAAAAATCGAAGGGATATAAAATGGAACAGGAATACATTATTCTCCAGATCCAGGAAGATGATTACGGCTGTGAGGAACGCTCTGCAGGGGCAAAGAAAACAGTTTTCGTCCGGCTGAAAGACGCTAAGGAAAACGAGCGGATGATCCGTCAGGAAGATGACTGGCTTTATGAGCAGGGGATTGATGAAGGTGATCTGGTAGTATTAACGGAGAATCACCTGTATAAAAAATGGAAGGGAGATAAATAAAGATGGAATTACAGACAGAACGCTTGATTTTAAGACCATGGCAGGAGAGCGATGCAGAGAGCTGCTACGAATATGCGAAAGACCCGCAGGTCGGTCCGGAAGCAGGATGGCCGGTGCATACGAGTGTGGAGAACAGCAGAGAGATCATCCGGGAAGTTTTATCGGCGGCTGGAACGTATGCGGTGGTTTTAAAAAGTACCGGAAAGCCGGTAGGCTGTGCAGGTCTCACAGTGGGCGCGGCATGCAATATGCCGGTAGCAGAAGATGAGGGAGAGATCGGCTGCTGGCTGGGAACTCCGTACTGGGGGCAGGGAATCATCCCGGAGGCGGTAAAGGAGCTGATTCGGTACGGTTTTGAAGATCTGGGGCTGAAACGAATCTGGTACGCATATTTTGACGGGAATGAGAAATCGAAGCGCGTGGCAGAAAAATGCGGCTTCCGGTATCATCATACGAACAGGGATCTGGAGTGGAAATTGTTAAATAAAACAGTGACAGAACATGTCCATGTGCTTGAAAAAAACGACAGGAACGATGAAATCTAAAGAAGGCAAGAGCAGCATGGAGATAGATGCGCTGATCTGTAAAAGGAAAGGAATTTGCTGAAATGATAAAATTTATGGTCGCGTCCGACATCCACGGCTCCGCGTACTACTGCAAAAAGATGCTGGAAGCATTCGACCGGGAGCAGGCGGACCGTCTCCTGCTTCTGGGCGATATTTTATACCATGGACCGAGAAACGATCTTCCGAAAGAGTACGCCCCAAAGGAAGTCATCAAAATGTTAAATGAGCGGAAAAACAGGATCTTCTGCGTTCGCGGAAACTGTGATACAGAGGTAGACCAGATGGTTCTGGAATTTCCGATCCTCGCGGATTACGCGGTAATCCCAACGGCAGACCGCCTGATCTACGCCACCCATGGACACCATTTCAATCTGAACACGCTTCCACCGATGCAGCCGGGAGACATTCTCCTCCATGGCCACACCCACATCCCGGCATGGCAACCATTCGGTGATGGAAATCTGTATCTGAATCCAGGTTCTGTGTCAATCCCGAAGGCGGGAAGTGAGCACAGTTACATGATCCTGAAGACCGGAGAAGCTGTCTGGAAAACTCTGGAGGGAGAGACATTCCACAGTATTAAGCTGTAAAATTTAATGGCAATTAAAAAGGGATCGTAACGGTGAGGTACTAAAAAATGTGAGCGAATTATGTAAACATATCTGCAAAACAACAGCGAATGCGGGCAGATAAATGATAGATGCTTCATGTTCCGGAAGTTAACTCCGTCACTATACATGTCATAAAAATGTATAGCAAACACACCCTGAAAACATAAATAACAAGGAATATTCGTGGCAAATAAAATATTGCTTGCGTGTCCGATAAATTCAGAGTATAGTATTCATTGTGGGGATTTGTAAAAAAATTCAAACAAAAAACATTTGTAGACAAAAAAGGAGAGACACTATGGGTGAAACACAAGCAAAGAAGAAAAAAGCACCGTTGAGCATGTGGAAAGTTATCCTCATTGTTATCGCGGTAGTCTACGTGATGTCCTTTATCATTCCGTCCGGCGCCTATGAACGCGATGGAAAGATGGCAATTCCGGGTACATACCAGATTATCGATAAGATCTATCTGAATCCGGCACAGGTAATTCTGGCAGTCGGCGATCTTGTTTACAGTACGTTCGGTAAATTATTTGTAACGTTGATCATCATGGGTGGTATGATGGGAATCGTAAATTCCACAGGTGTTCTGGACCGGGCGCTCAGTAACCTGATCCATCGCTTAAAAGATAAAGCCCTGATCATCATTCCGATCTATATTTTTGCAACGGCGCTTTTAGGCTGTGTCGGATCCATGATTTCCACAGTTGTGCTCTTTATTCCGCTTGGAATCACGATCGCAAAGCAGTTAAAAGCAGACCGTATTTTTGCAGTCGGTCTTGTGATTCTTGGATCCTTTACCGGATTTATGACATCTCCGATCAACCCGTTAACAGGCCTTCTCGGACAGGAGATTGCGGGTCTGGCTCCGTACTCCGGTTCCGGTCTCCGAACAATTGTTACGATCTTGAATCTGACGGTGGTTTCTGCATATCTGATCTTCTGGGTAAAACGATGCCAGAAGAATCCGGAAATCTATGCGAAAAACTTTGGCGGAGAAAACACGGTAGAAGAGGGAGATGTTCCGGGCGCAGGTGAGTACCGTCCCATGACTGTCCGTGAGATCGCGATCCTCGTGATCTTTTTCGGAGCATTCATTTTCTTCGCGGCAGGCGGACCGACTCTCGGACTTGGCATGACACAGTTAGGCTCCATCATGCTGCCGGTTGCCTTCATCGAAGGTTTCCTTGCGCATTACGATATTGATGAGACCATGAGACGCTTCGTAAAAGGAACACAGGATATGTGTGGCGTTATGGTATTTATGGTCCTTGCCAGCGTTATGAGCGTTATTCTCAATAATTCCGGTATCCTTGACACGATCGTCTATTATATTTCAGTTCCGTTAAACCATATGAGCAGTGCTTTCGCAGCGATCGGAATGTTCATTGCGAATGGTCTGATCAACTTTGTGATCAACTCCGGTTCCGGACAGACAGCTGTTATGATGCCGATCATGGCCCCGCTTTCCGACGTTGTAGGTGTTACCCGTCAGATGGCAGTTTTAACTTTACAGTACGGTGATGGCTTCACAAACCTCTTCGCTCCGACCAGCGTAAACTTAATGGCATGCCTTGCGATGGCAAAGGTAGATTTAAAACAGTGGTATAAATTCCTGATACCGTGTTACGGTATGCTGTTTGCGATCATGATCGCATCGATCTTTGTAGGTACAGCGATCGGCTTCTAAAGGAGGAAATCAGATGGACACAGGGGAACTTATCAGAAGCTTAACAGATGAACTGGAACAGCATACGATTGAGATCAGGCATGAGATCCATGCAAATCCGGAACTCTCGTTTCACGAATTTGCGACAAGCAGGATCGTATGCCGGGAACTGGACCGTATTGGTGTTCCTTATGAGGAAAGTCCATGTAAACCAGGCATTATCGCAACCATCGACAGTGGAAAGCCGGGTAAATTCCTGATGCTGCGGGCCGATATGGATGCACTGCCAATTCAGGAAAAGACTGGACTTCCCTTCGAATCAAAGGTACCGGGAGTGATGCATGCCTGCGGCCATGATATCCACACCTCCAATCTTCTGACAGTAGCAGAGATCTTAAACCGGACAAAGGATCAGTGGAAAGGAAAGGTGAAGCTGGTATTCCAGCCGGCGGAAGAAAATGGCGGCGGCGGAAGAGAGATGATCAAAGCCGGACTCATGGATGAGATTCCGGATGCGTGCTTTGCGCTTCATGTGGAAAATGGGATCCCGGGAAAGATAGTCGTTGGAAGCCGTTATCTGACTGCATATTCCGACAGCTATAAGATCACAGTCCATGGAAAAGCCGCTCATTCCTCCACCCCGGAAGAGGGTGTGGATGCTGTATACATTGCAGCGTCCATTGTCACAGCACTCCACGGAATCATTTCCAGAAATATTTCTCCGATGGACCGGGCGACCTTAAATGTGGGAATGATCCACGGTGGAACAGCGCCGAACATCATCGCGGATGAAGTGACGCTGGGCGTCATGCTGAGAAATCTCTCAAAGGAGTCCAGAGAAGCGATGATGAAAAAAATTGAGACGATCTCCAATGGAATCGCCGAGTCTATGGGGGGAAGCTGTGATCTGGCATTCCGTGCCGGTTACGCGGCAGTCTACAACGATGAGAAGTTCTCTGATTTTGTAGCGGCCACCTTCCGCAAATATGAGGACATTGTCCATGAGGATCTCGGGGACGGAAAACCGGAAGATTGGCTGATTACCGGAGAACATCCGCTTTTAGGTGCTGAGGATTTTGGATTCTATTCCCAGAAAGCTCCGTCCTGCATGATATGGGTCGGTGTCGGTGGAAATTCTCCAAAACACAGTCCGGGATTCTGTATCGACGAGCGCTATATCAAGCTCTGTACAAGAGCAATGGCGATGACAGCGTTGGAATATCTGACAAAAGAATAGGCGATATATGAGGCAGGAGTAGGATTATGAGGATTCTACTCCTGTTTTTCTTATATTTTTCCGAAAGCGGTTACTGTTCATGCTTTACGCAAACAGTAACCGAAAGCGGCCAGCGTCATTCTTTATTTTAAATTGCTTCCTTGCATTATAATTACCAAGATGTTAAAATATATCCCATAACAATCGAAGAGGCATCCGGTGCTGCTGCCGCTGTGAAAAAGTTCATGAGAACAGGCGGACATCAGGTAAAAGGGAAACAGGTGGAAGGCCTGTACGATCTCGTCACTGTGAGCAGGGAATACAAGACCATGCGCGAAAGCGCGGTCACTGAGGAAGAAGGACAGTTGGATAAACTGTTGCGAAAGCTTTGGGAAGGCGGTTTTGTGTGATGATCTGTGAGTCAGGAAACCTGCCGGACTGCTGGTACAGGAAGAAAATTTCCAGATCACGAGGCATTGATCGTACCGTTTATATGTCGGCTGATTCCAGCGGACATCTTTTTCTGATGCATAAGCATTTCGGTATTTGAAAAATTCTCAGATGGAATATCTCCACACCAACTCCGAAGTTATAAATAAAATACAGCTATCCATCAGCCCTGTACAATTACCGGGTCGGTTACAGATAAGGATAGGCCGAGAGGCAAAACAACTCAATATTTATACTACATGGAGGAGAACATGAAAAAGAAACATGTAAGTCTGCTCTTAGCGGCAGCAATGGCGGCATCCGTAATCTCCGGATGCGGAAACAGCGCGAACAACAGCGCGGCAGAGACAGAAAAGACAGAGACAACAGCAGCGGCAGCGACAAGCGCAGCGGAGGAAACAACAGCAGCCGAGGCAGCGGAAGACACAGAGAAAAACGAGACAGACGAAGTCGTCATCGCGACTCCGCGTGACGCTGTACAGGGAAGCGGAGACGCTTACTACTGTTGGGAAGGCGCTTATGTATGGGAAGCTCTCACAGCGAACAACGGCGGCGTGATCGATCCGTGGCTCGCAAAATCCTGGGAGCACAACGATGACTGTACCGAGTGGACATTCAACCTGCGGGATGACGCGTATTTTACAGACGGTGTCCAGTTCAATGCTGACGTATGCTTAAAGAACATCGAGCGCTGGGGTCATGGAATCACCTCCACATATACGACACTCAGCATCGAGAAATCGCTCCCGAACCTCGATAAGATGGAAAAAGTCGATGATTTCACCGTAAAATTCACCTTCACGCAGCCGATTACAACGCTTGAGTACGTTCTTTCCGACTATGGCAGCCCGATGTACAGTCCGAACTGCTTCGACGAGGAGACGGGCGTGATCTCCGACTACGCGATCGGTACCGGTCCGTATAAGATCACTGACCATGTGGAATCCGAGTATGCGACTCTTGAGAGAAATGACAACTACTATGGCGAAAAGGGTAAAGTAAAGACCTTCAAGATCCGCTGTATCCCGGATGCAGAGACACGTGTATCCGCATTAAAATCCGGTGAAGTTATGGGACTTGCGGACAACGGCGCGATCACCATGGACGCTGCGAAGAACCTCTGCGACACAGACTCCAGCTTCGAGATGGACAGCACTCCGAGCCATATGACCGAGTATATCATGTTCAACGATAAAAATGAGTACCTTGCGGACAAGCGCATGAGAGAGGCTTTCAACCTCGCAACAGACCGCGACAGCATTTGCAGCGTGATCTATGGCGGACTTTTACAGCCGGCATACTCTTTCTTGAGCACCCAGTCTACATTCCATCTGGATATTCAGGGAACTTATGACATGGAGCAGGCAAAAGCCCTCGCAAAAGAGGTTCTCGGCGACAAAACTGTGGACATGACCATGATCATCCGTTCCAGCACTGCATCTGACTACAACTGCAAGGCGGTTGCAGAGTATTTAAAGCAGGTTTACGCAGAACTCGGCGTGAACATTAATATCGAGATCGTAGATTCCTCCCTCTACAAAGAGAGACAGCAGGAGGGCAGCTACGATATGACACTCACCGTATTTGGAATCAACAATGCAGATCCGACATCAACATTTAAGCAGTACTTCGCAAGCGAAGGAAACAGTAACAAGACATTAAATTACAACTATTACAATGAGAAGATCGATGAGCTCGTTGCAAAAGCTCCGACTATCGCTGACGTTGAGGAACGCAGCAAGATCTATGATGAGATCCAGCAGGAACTCTTTGATGACAGTGCGTGCGTTCCGATCTGTTACCAGATCAATGTAAACATCCACAACAAAGCGATCACACACTACGCAGGAAAGACCTTCGGTGTCGGTCTTCCGACAATTTCCTGGGTAAAATAAGAGTAACATCTGTATTCTTACGTTCAGGTCGGTAAGTTCATAGCCTTGCGGAAAGGTTACAGATAATTTTTCATATGAATCTGGCAGGGCTGTCTGAAAAAGGCAGTTCTGCTGCTTTTGAAAGGAACATTTATGGCACTTTTAAAGTACATTCTGAAAAAAATGCTGATGCTTTTGCCTGTGCTCATCGGGATCAGCATCGTTGCCTTTGCACTTGGGATCATGTCGCCGGGGGATCCGGTGGATCAGGTACTGAACCCAAATGGAAATGAATCCTACACGCAGGCGGAATATGATGCCATGGCGGCAAAGATGGGCCTCGACCAGCCGGCCGTTGTCCAGTATTTCAACTGGGTTGACGGTCTGGCGCATGGTGATCTCGGACGGTCATTTTTCACGAATAAAAGTGTCATGGGCCAGCTTGTGAAGCGGATCCCGATCTCCTTGAAACTGGCCGGTTTCAGCATGATCTTAACGATCGTCTTCGGCGTGGGATTTGGCGTCCTGATGGCAGTGAAAAAAGACCAGCTGTTGGATCATGTTCTGGGGACATTTTCCACAGTGGCCCTGTCCGTCCCCGGATTCTGGATCGCCATCGTCCTGATCTTCATCTTTGCCGAACAGTGGAAGATCCTGCCCAGCAGCGGAATCTCTGACGGCTCCGGATTTATTCTCCCGGCAATCACGCTGGCACTCCCGAGTATCGGAGTCTGCGCGAGACTGACACGGAGCGCGATCCTTGATGAGATCGGACGCCAGTATATGACTGTGGCTGACGCGAAAGGCATGAGCCGCCGCCGCGCGGTGATCCGCCACGCCTTCGGAAACGCCCTGATCCCGATCATCACCTACCTGGGAAACCATATGGCGGGCATTATCGGAGGCGCGTCCATCGTGGAGACGATCTTCGCGATCCCCGGAATCGGAAGCTACGCTATCGCGGGCGTGCAGTCGAAAGACTACTATGTGGTGCAGGCCTACGTTCTGTTCTCCGGATGCATCTATGTGCTGACAAATATCCTGATCGATCTGATCTACATCGCGCTGGATCCAAAGATCCGTGCGGGAGAGGCGGTGGAATCATGAGAAAATTAAAAGAACCCCGTCTGACTGTGAAGGCGAAGACCGGTCTTGTGCTCTTATTTATCATTCTTCTCACCAGCGTCCTGGCACCGGTTCTCGCGCCTTATGATCCGTTGGTATCGAACCTGTCAGAGGCGCTTCAGAAACCGTCGGCTGCGCACCTTTTAGGCACCGATAATATCGGCAGGGACACCCTGAGCCGTGTTCTCTACGGCGGAAGACAGTCCATTCTTCTCGCACTGGCTGCGACGGTGCTCTCCATGCTGCTCGGCTTTGCTCTTGGACTCTTCGCGGGATATTTCGGTGGCTGGATCGACGGAGTCATCACGACGATCTCCAGCATCTTCCAGGGACTTCCGGGTCTGACGCTTATGATCGCCGTGGCAGGTCTCCTGGGACAGGGCGTAAAGAGTATGCTGATCGCCATTGTGATCAATTCCTGGGTGGGTTTTTCCAGGATCGCCCGTGGCGAGGTCATGAAATTAAAGCAGGAGAGCTTTATCAAGGGACTTAAGACCATCGGAGCCAGTGATCTCAGGATCCTGTTTCTCCACATTTCGCCCAATATCCTTGGAACCTTATGCGTGCTCTTTGCCACAAGAATTGCCGGAAACGTGATCTCCGTGGCATCCATGAGCTATCTGGGTCTGGGACTCCAGCCGCCGACACCGGACTGGGGCGTTATGATCAACGACGCGAGGCAGTATTTCCGCCAGGAACCGCTGCTCGTCGTCGCGCCGGGGCTCTGTATTTTACTGCTTTCCCTGAGCATCAACCTTCTCGCGGATGAGCTGCGTGACCGGCTGGATGTGAGGAAAGATGTCATGAAGAACATGTAGTGCCAGGGAAATGATCCGCTGTAAGCCCGCCTGAGAAATTTAACGCTTAACGTTGTTGAAGGAAGCTTGGATCACGAAAATTTATGAGCAGCGTGAGCGTGCAAAGTACAGGGGCTGATAGCAGATACAGAGCACAGAAAATGGGGAAGATTAAATGGAAGATAGAAAAGAATGGAAAACAGGAGAAAAAAGCGACATTGAGATCCGGAATCTCTCCGTTACCTTTAAGGACGGCAGCGAGACGGTGTATGCCATGGAAGGTGTCAACGCACACTTTCCGGTGGGCAGTGTCACCGGTCTCATCGGTGAGAGCGGAAGCGGAAAATCTCTTCTCGGGATGTCCATTTTGGGACTTCTCTCCGGTCAGGCGAAGGTGGAAGGAACCTGCATGTATAAGGGCATGGATCTGTACCGGCTGCCGGAAAAGGAGATGCAGGAGATTCGCGGAAAAGAGATCTCCCTGATCCCACAGAATCCCACGGAGTCGTTAAACCCGATCCGGAGAATCGGAAAACAGCTCACGGAGTGCATGAACGTCCATGGAAATAAGGATAAACGGCTCGCGGACACAAGACGGGATGAATTTCTTCGCCGGTTCGGATTCCCGGATCCGGACCGGATCAACCGCTCCTACTCCTTTCAGCTCAGTGGCGGCATGAACCAGCGTGTGATCTCCGCTATGGGACTTATGAACCGTCCCAAGTGGGTCATCGCCGATGAGCCGACGAAAGGTCTGGATGCGATCCTGAGACGGCAGGTATACCAGATTTTAAAAGAGATTTCCGAGACGGATACAGAGGGAATGATCGTAATCACCCACGATATCGCTCTTGCGGAAGCATTGTGCGACAGGCTGATGGTGCTCTATAAAGGAAGTATCATGGAAGCCGGGGATACGAAGACGATTTTGGAACATCCGGCTCACCCGTACACGAAAGGACTGGTCGCGTCGCTTCCGGCGAAAGGAATGAACCCCATCGGGCGTGCGATGAGAAAGAACGAAAGAAACTCCGGCTGCAGTTTTTATCCACGATGTCCGCATGCAACGGACGCCTGCAAAAACGGGCCGGTCCCGGAGGCAGAACTTCCGGATGGACGGAAAGTGAGGTGCGTCCTGTATGCTTAAGGTCAGTCATATCTGCAAGACATTTACAGGTGGAATCATAAGGAAGACCCGCGTGAATGCGGTAAAAGACGTGTCCTTTACGATCCGGGACGGGGAGACATTCGGAATCGTCGGGAATTCCGGCTGTGGAAAGTCCACGATCGCCAACATGCTGCTCTCCCTGATCAAGCCGGATTCCGGCACCATCGAGATCGACGGAACGATCCAGATCATTTTCCAACACCCGGAAACATCCTTAGATCCGGCCAAAAAGATCGGTTACAGTTTGGAAGAACCGATGCTCATCCATAAAATGTATGACAAAGCCGGAAGAAAGAAACGTGTAAAAGAACTTTTGGACCTGGTAGACCTCGGGGAAGAACTTCTGGATCGCTATCCGCACCAGATCAGCGGAGGCGAGGCACAGCGCATCATGATCGCCAGGGCTCTCTCCCTGGATCCAAAGATCCTG
Organism: Clostridium sp. AM30-24; assembly: GCF_003480435.1. Lineage (GTDB taxonomy): Bacteria > Bacillota > Clostridia > Lachnospirales > Lachnospiraceae > Pilosibacter. The sequence goes on from NZ_QUJB01000002.1 coordinate 21,983, forward strand.
ATCTTAGACGAGCCAACGAGTATGCTCGACGTCTCCGTACAGGCACAGGTCATGACACTTTTAAAGGAACTTCAGGAAAAACTGGGCTTAAGTTACCTGTTTATTTCCCATGATCTCGATGTAGTCCGCTGGTTTTGTGACGAGATTGCAGTGATGGAAGAAGGAAAATTCGTGGAGACCGGCCGGACGGAAGATGTGATCAGGCATCCAAAGGCGGAATTTACGAAGAAGCTGGTGGAGAGTTTTATATTAGAGTAGAAGCTGCGGTGCGGGAAAAAGTTCCTGCACCGCTTTTGTATGACGAGATAAAGCAGAAGATCGTGAAAAGTCTGCCTGTGACATGAAAATATGTTGGGGTACATTATCTTTTTACAGATTGACATTTAACACGTTAAAGTGGTACGATTTCGACATATAGATCTATAATCCACGCAGTTGGAACAGGCGATGACCTGTTTGCAGAAAATAATAGACCTGGAGGAGAAAACTATGCTGAAATTTGACACGCTTAAAAACGGCTATCCATCGCGAAGAAGTGTGATATACGGCCGGAAAGGCATGGTCTGCACGAGCCAGCCGCTGGCGGCGCAGGCAGGACTCGACATCATAAAGCAGGGCGGCAATGCGATCGATGCTGCAATCGCTGCGGCGGCGTGCATGACTGTCTTAGAGCCTACATCCAATGGTATTGGAAGTGATGCGTTCGCATTGGTATGGACCAAAGGAACGCTTCACGGTCTGAATGCCAGCGGAAGAGCGCCTATGGCGATCACGGCAGCAGAGGTGAAAAGACAGGGATATACCGCAATGCCGAAGCGCGGCTGGATCCCTGTGATGGTTCCGGGCGCACCGTCGGCGTGGGCAGAACTCTCGGAAAAGTTCGGAAAGCTGCCGCTTGAAAAGGTAATGGAACCGGCGATTACATACGCCAGAGAAGGATATCCGGTGAGCCCGGTAATCTCGAAGATCTGGAATAACGCATACAAGGAATTTATTGATACACTCAAGGACGAGTGCTTTAAGCCCTGGTTCGATACATTCGCCCGGGACGGACATGCCCCGCAGCCGGGAGAGATCTGGAAATCGGAGGATCATGCGGAAACGCTAAAAAAGATTGCGAAGACCCACGCGAAAGCATTCTATCAGGGAGAACTTGCGGATAAAATCGACGAGTATTCGAGAAAGACCGGTGGTTATCTTCGGAAATCTGACCTGGAGAATTATTGGTGTCAGTGGGTGAAGCCGATTCATGTAAATTACAGAGGATATGATGTCTGCGAGATCCCGCCGAACGGGGACGGGATCATTGCCCTGATGGCGCTTAATATCTTAAATGGATATTCCTTTACGGACAGGAACAGCGTTGATACGGTACATAAGCAGCTGGAGGCGATGAAACTGGCATTTGCGGACGGCAACCGGTATGTGGCTGACGCGGAGTTCATGCGTGCGCCGGTGGAGACACTTTTATCGGAGGAATACGCAGCAGAGCGGAGGACCCTGATCGGGGAAGAGGCGAAAGCTCCGGAACCGGGAGATCCGTTCCGCGGCGGAACGATCTATCTCTGCACGGCAGACGGGGAAGGAAACATGGTGTCCTATATCCAGAGCAACTACATGGGATTCGGTTCCGGTATCGTGATCCCGGGAACAGGAATCGCGCTGCAGAACCGTGGGGCGAACTTTACATTGGACGAGACAATGGAAAACTGTCTGGGACCGGGAAAGAAGTCCCTGCATACGATCATTCCGGGATTCCTGATGAAGGATGGAAAAGCGGTAGGTCCATTTGGCGTTATGGGTGGTTTTATGCAGCCACAGGGACATGTACAGGTGATCATGAACACGCTGGATTTCATGATGAATCCGCAGGAGACGTTAGATGCGCCCAGATGGCAGTGGGTAGGCGGAAAGAAGATCCAGGTGGAACGGACATTTCCTGCAGATCTCGTGGAAAAACTGAGGCGCCGTGGACATGAGATGGAAGTTCTTGAGAGTTCTCTGACGTTCGGCCGTGGGCAGATCATCTGGCGAAATGAGAACGGTGTACTCTGCGGAGCGACAGAGCCGCGGGCAGATGGCACGGTGGCGGTGTGGTAGCCCCGTGATTCCTGTCCGGACTGAGGCACGGCAAACACAGTAAAAAGCAGTTTCCTTTTTGAGGTGATTGTGGTAAACTCGAAAATAAGCAGATAAAGAACTATCGGGAAAAGTCACACATGAGAGAGTAAAAGAATTTGACCATCAGAAACGTCCGAGAAATATAAGATATTCGGAAATGTGAGGCATCCGGGCAGTTTAGTAATGAAAACGAATTCGCAGGAGGAAGCGCAATGAATTTCAATGAAGCAGCGTTAAAGCTCCATGAGGAACATCATGGAAAGATCGAAGTTGTCAGCAAGGTTCCGGTAAAGACAAGAGATGACTTAAGCACCGCCTATACACCGGGTGTTGCGGAGCCGTGCAGAAAGATCCATGATAATAAAAAAGATGTCTACAAATATACTGCAAAGGGCAATCTGGTAGCGGTTGTTTCCGACGGAACCGCAGTTTTAGGCCTCGGAAATATCGGACCGGAGGCTGCTATGCCGGTTATGGAAGGAAAGGCAGTTCTCTTCAAGGAGTTTGGCGGCGTCGACGCATTCCCGATCTGCCTTGATACGACTGATACAGAAGAGATCATCAAAGCAGTGAAATATATTGCTCCGTGCTTTGGCGGAATCAACCTGGAAGATATCGCTTCCCCGAAATGCTTTGAGGTAGAGGCCCGTCTCGAGAAAGAGCTGGATATCCCGGTGTTCCATGATGACCAGCACGGTACGGCTGTAGTCGTTACAGCAGCTCTCTTAAACGCGTTAAAGGTTGTAGGAAAGAAGATCGATGAGATCCATGTCGTATTAAACGGACCGGGATCTGCCGGAACCGCCATTATCAAGATGCTGCTCGCGACAGGCGTAAAGCATGTAATTGCGTGTGATGAGAACGGAATCCTCTACAAAGACCGCGGAGTCGGCATCAAGGATCACAAAAAGATGCTCTGCGATATTACAAACCTTGAGGATAAGCGCGGAACACTGGCTGACGCTCTCGTTGGCGCAGACGTATTCATCGGCGTGTCCGTAGCAGGCGCACTGAAGCCGGAAATGATCAAAACGATGGCGAAGGATCCGATCGTATTTGCAATGGCAAATCCGAATCCGGAGATCATGTATGATGAGGCAATGGCAGCAGGCGTAAAAGTTATGGGAACCGGCCGTTCGGATTTCCCGAACCAGATCAACAACGTCCTCGCATTTCCGGGAATCTTCCGCGGTGCATTAGATTGCGGCGCAAGAGATATCAACTACGACATGAAAGTAGCTGCAGCTCAGGCCATCGCTGAGCTCGTAACTCCGGATAAACTCTCCGCAGAGTATATTATTCCGGGCGCACTCGAAGAAGGCGTGGCAGAACATGTTGCGAAGCGCGTTGCTGAGGCGGCTGTGAAGTCCGGAGCGATCCGTAAGTAATTCAATGTACGTCAAATATAGAGGTGTTCCCGGGGAACACCTCTAAAAATATGCTGAAAACCGGATAACATTGTCGCTATAGAATTTAGCGGGCATTCGGCAAAGCATAAATTTCATAAAAGAATCATGGAGAATACTCCCTCTGCATATAAATAGGTGCAGAAGGAGTGTTTTTGATTATGGCAGATTATCGCAGACTGATTTCTTATATTTACGAGTACGAAGGAAAGCAAAAAGGAAAAAATGTGGGATTCGCGAAGCTGGAAGCCCGGAACGGGCAGTGCAGGATCAATGTGAATGTGAAGCGGATCTATATGGGCGGAAATGCGATCGGCGTGTATCTTTTAGGGACAGGCGGACGTGAGACATTTCTCGGAAATGTGTTTGTGCGTGGCGGAAATGGGGAGTTCCGGGCAAATGTGGACGCAAGCAATGTGGAAGGGACCGGAACCGGTCTTGATACATATTTTGGTCTTGCGGTTCATGATGTGAAGAATTCCTGGCGGTGCTACAAGACGATCTGGGAGGACGCACTGGCGGCAGAAGAGGGAAATACAGGTGAGAATCCGGTTCTCTCGGTTCCTAAATTTACCGCGGAGATGCTGCCGGAATCAGAAAAGGAGATGACTCCTCAGACGGTGTCGAAGGTGGTAAAAGAGATCGAGGACGAGATCAACAAAGAGGAAGAGCGCCGGGAACAGGAGGAGAAGACTGCGCATGCGGCGGAGCTCGGGGAAGAAGTGGGGGAGACAAAGGAGATCCCATCCATACAGAACGAAAACGCTGTTTCAGACGGAGAACAACAACAGAACGAAAACAGTGAAGACCATGGAATGGTGTATCTGTCGGAAGAATCGGAAAAAATTGACGTGACAGTGAAAAAACCAGAGAATTTGTCTCAGGATGGGGGAAATATTACGTGCGGAAGCACTAAAAATCAGACTATCGATCAGGAGGTTCAGAAATCCCCGGAAACCGAAACAGATAACAGTCAAGTGGGACAGCCGCAGAGAGCACAGCGGCCAGTTATGCAGCAGCCACAGCAAAATGCGGTGCAACAGATGTCCCAGTCAGTGCGTCCTGTAGCAAATACTGCCCCCATGGTCTCCCCGGAACTCGAAAACCCGGAAGTCCTGCGCTATCTGCAGGAGACTGAAGATCTGGCGGCTGATCCGGAGAAACTCTGGGAAGAATTAAAGAAATCATACCCAAAGATCCAGCCCTTCGAGTATGAGGACGGTTGTGATATTTTGACGATCCGTCCTCAGGACATCGGAAAACTCCCGAGAGAGTGCTGGATCCACGGAAACAACAGTTTCCTTCTCCACGGCTACTACAATTTCCGTTACCTAATCCTCGTAAAACTCGGCGGAAACAAAAAGAAAGCCCGTTACCTCTTAGGGGTTCCGGGCCACTATTACAGCAGTGAAAAATATATGGCAACGATGTTCGGCTTCCCGAATTTCGTTCTCTCCAGGCGCCAGCCGGTGGGGGATGGGCGATTTGGGTACTGGTATACGGATCTTAGAATACGCTGACGATCAGGGAAACGACGGTCTTTATAACTCCGGCCAGCACCATCACCCAGATTGGGTTCATTTTAAACTTCTGAAGCAGGACAACGCAGACAGCGAAGATCACCACAAGAAGCCAGTTTGTGTTCGCGAGGGCGATTGCTGCCTGACTGTCCCAGAACGCGGTGATGAGGATCGAGATCCCGGCGGAGGCGATCAAAGCGACGACCGCGGGACGCAGGGAGTTTAAGATCCCCTGCAAAAGTGCCAGATTCCTGTATTTTAAGTACAGTCTGGCGATACAGGTGACGATGATGCAGGACGGCAGGATGCATCCGAAGGTGGCCGCGAGAGCGCCTCCGGTTCCCGCGATCTTTGTTCCGACAAAGGTTGCGGAATTGATGGCAATGGGTCCCGGTGTCATCTGGGAGATCGTGATCAGATCCGTGAATTCCGCCATCGAAAGCCAGTGATGGGCAGTCACGACCTGTCCCTGGATCAGCGGCATTGCCGCATACCCGCCGCCGAAGCTGAACATGCCGATCTGCAGAAAACTTAAGAAAAGCTGGAGATAGATCATTTTTTTGCGCTCCTTTCCGCCGCAAGTGTCCGCAGCGCACCGATCAGCCCGCAGGCGATGACAACGAAGACGACGTTGACATGAAAAACGCAGGAAGCAAGAAATGCGGCAGCCATGATGCACATGGAGACGGCATTCTTCCCGTGGACGATTCCAGCTCCCATCTCATATGTCACAGAGGCGATCACAGCCCCGACACCGGCCTGCATGCCGGAAAGCATCTGACTGACGATAAAGTTGTCGCGGAACACGTTGTAGCAGACCGAGATCAGGGAGATAATGAGAAACGGAGGGATGATCGTGCCGATGATCGCCGTGACTACGCCGGTCATCCCAGCCAGTTTATAACCGACCACGATTGCCCCGTTGACGGCGATCGGTCCCGGAGCTGACTGCGCGATCGCAACGAGATCCAACATCTCGTTTTCCTCGATCCAGTGGTATTCATCTACAAATTTTTTCTTCATCAAGGTCACGATCACATATCCCCCGCCAAACGTAAAAGCACTGAGATACAGGGTCGAGACGAAAAGTTTCATAAGAATTTTCTTTCTATTTTCCATAATCCTTCCTTTTAGCCGGGTATTCCGGCAGCAATCTGCATGAGCGGGCGGAGCGCGTGGTCCAGGAACGCCTGATAACCACAGAATGTATCACCAGGCATACATGCAGTTTCCCGCTGCATGCGTTTACATCCGCCGCCACAAAATTTTCGATACTGACAGGCGGAACATAATTCCGGAAGCAGATCTCTGACCTTACATGGAGACACTGCGGACTTTTCATAGATCGTCCGCAGAGAGTCAGAAACCAGGCTGCCGAGCCGGAACTGGTCGAGACAGTAGAAATCGCAGGGATAAGCGCTTCCGTCCGCTTCCACGACGATCTGGGGCTGGCAGTACCCGCTGATTCCGCAGGAAGTCACGAGCCCCTTTGCAAGCAACTGAAGAAGATCGTCAAATAGCTTGATGCTCCGGTAATTTCCCGTGGCGAAATCCCGGTACCAGAGATCAAAAAGATCAGAATAAAAGTGAAAAAAGCGTTCCGGGGTCAGGGCATATGCGGAAGAGCCGGGAGAATTGAGATCTCCAAGGCAGGGGGTAAACTGGATATAAGACAGATCCAGCTTTTTGATTTGTGCCCAGACCTTCGCGGGATGTCTTGCTGTCTGCCGCGTCAAGGTGCAGAGCACGTTATGCTCGATGTGATATTTCTTCAACAGGGAGATGGAACGAAGAACCTGTTCGTACGTTCCTTGTCCGGCTGTGTCGACCCGGACCGCGTCGTGGCTTTCCGGGAGAATATCCAGGGAGATTCCGATGAGAAACCCGTATTTGGCAAGAAACTTGCACCAGTCATCATCCAGAAGAATTCCGTTGGTCTGAAGGGTATAGTTTATATGGATATTTCGTTTTTTTCCCGCAATATACTGTACCAGATTCCGGTAAAAAGGAAGTCCCGCAAGCATCGGTTCACCGCCCTGAAATGACAGTGTTAGATAGTCCCCATCATCAAGATCTATAAATATATGATCCATGACAGCGGTCATTGCGGACTCTTTCATGACTCCGAAAGAGGAAACCTCTCTGAGACTCGTAATATCCGCATAAAAACAGTATTTACAGCGTAGATTGCAGAGTGAAGATGCCGGTTTCAGCATGATGGTCAGGTGTTTCATGGTTTTGCTCTCCTCAAAAACATTTTCCTTTTGGACTCATTATGTCATAATTTCCGGATGGAACGCCACTCATAGATCCGCAGATCCATGAGATATGAGTATCCGTTTCCGCAGTATTCATGATTCTGAATCATCTTTAGCAGGCGTTTGCCAACCTGAATTCCCATATCATAACCCGGATGAATGGAACAGGTAATTCCACTGCGTTCCCAGTCTTGACCGGAATAGTCAAAGCAGACCAGAGAATAATCGTTTGGGACGGATTTACCGTTTTCCTGAAGAAAATGCAGGACAGACTGCAGGATCATGTAGTTGCAGCAGACAATGGCGGTACACTTCGGAAGTCCCTTTAAGAACTTGCCGATTTCCTTGTAGAATCCATCGGCATGGGCTTCGTTGGAAATACACCATTTGATGTAATCATCCTCGAATTTCAGTCCTGCGCTGCGGAGAGAGCCTACATAACCACGGAACTTTTCAATGCTCTGATAATTGTCGTAGACGAAGATCCCGGCAATTTTTTTGTGCCCCGCTCTGGTTAAAAGACCGATCAATTCTCTGGCGCATTTGTAGTCATTGTTAATCACGCGGGGATAATTTAATTCTTTATAGTAGTTGTTGTAAAAGATGACCGGGATCTTTTTCGCAAAGATGTTCCGATAGCAGTCAAGATTGGGATTTAAGAGACTTGCCTTTACCCCGTCCACAATAAACCCGTCGAATCCCTGATGTGCTACCACATCGAGACAGTTTCTCTCGTTGGAAAATTTATTGTCTGTAAAAAAGATCTGAAGATCTACGTCTGTGTCAGACATCACATCACGGATCCCATCGATCAGGCGGGAATTTGCGTGAGAGTCCTGCCCTTGAAGGATCAGTCCGATCTTATATTCAGCGTTTAAACTTCTGGCGGGTCCGGAAACGGCGGCATCTTTATTGATGTAGGTTCCACTTCCCTTGACACGGGTAACGAGATTTTCCTCGACGAGCCGTGCCATGGCGGCACGTACTGTTTCGCGGCTTACATCCAGTCTGCGGCAGAGTTCATTTTCAGATGGAAGCCTCTGGTTGGAAGAAAATTTATTTTCATCGATGTAAGCCCGAAGCCAGTTGTAAATTTTATCGGCCTTTTTCCGGCCTGGCTGTATACCAGAATCAAGCATATGGAGTCCCCCCTGACAAAAATCCGGCAAAACACACTGACAGCATGTCCTGCCGGATGATACATCCCAGTTGTTTTGCGGCATTACGCCTGATCAACGATTACTGGCCGCGTATGCTCCGCTTTTTCGATCCATGCGAGCAGCTTCTCTCTCATTTTCAGACGAACAGAGTCATAAGCATGGTCATGGATCAGATTTGTAAGTTCATATGGATCCTTTTTCAGATCGTAGAGAAAATCGTCTGCGTAGAGGTCTGCGGACGCGTATTCCCCGCCGTTCTTTCCCGGCGCATATACCGCGTACATGTAGTCCTCGGTGCGAATCGAACGGCCGACACGGCTTTCGGAGATCTGTGAATAAACTTCGTTAGCTCTATTATCGGTCTTTCCCTGAACTACGTCAAGAAGATTCTCACCGATCATGGCATCGCCGACATCGACCCCGGCGATGGCTAAGATCGTTTTTGGAAGGCTTTCCGTGCTGACGAGTTCCGTGATTTCTTTTCCGCCTTTGAACGCACCGCCGGCGATCACGAGTGGGACATGGGTGGCGGCATCGTGACAGCTCCGCTTATAATCGTCATAGCCGTTTAAATGCTCATCGGTGTTTCTGGTCTTAAAGTGGGAACCATGATCGGAGGCAAAGATGATCACTGTATTATCGTAAAGTCCCTCTTCTTTCAGGCGATTTACAAGTCTCCCGAGATTTTCATCAAGACTTGCGCATTGACCGAGGTAATCAGGATATTCTTCGGCAGCATTTCCCTTTAAAGCGGCGAGATCGCCCGGAAGAACGAAATCCTTATATTTTTCTTTGGAACCGGCAGGTCCTTCGTAATGATTGTGGTCGTTCTGATGATGCGGTTCAATCTGGGAAACCGTCATGAAAAATGGTTTTTTCCGGTCATACTGATCAAAGAACTGAAGAGCCAGATCTGTGATGCAGTCCGGACGATAGCCCTTAAAATCGATCTGGTTATTGTTCTCATCAAACACATATCCATCATATCCGTGGGAGGTGAATTCCAGCACATCGGCCGCCCGCCAGAATCCGGTATATCCGCCGCGGAGTTCCTTCGGCACAGCGGTGATCGTGTGATCGATGGTCGGCGGTTTTTCAAGCTCACCGTCGCTTGCGAGATGCCATTTTCCGATATAAGCTGTCTCGTAACCGGCTTCCTCGATATAATTCGCGAGAGTTTTTACGTTCTTCGGAAGCATGATATTGTTGCGGAAACAGCCTGTTTCTGTCGGATACTTTCCGGTCTGGAATAATGCCCGGCAGGGACCGCATACCGGCTGCGGGGAAAAGGCGTTGTCGAATTTTACACCGCCCGCAGCCAGTGTGTCGAGATTCGGAGTGATATCTAACGGCTGTCCAAAACAGCCGCAGGTATCTGCCCTCTGCTGGTCAGTAAAATAGAAGATGATGTTTTCTCTCATGGTTAAGCCCCTTTCTGAACGTTCCGGTCCCGTAATTTGCTTCGGATGATCATTGCTACAGCGCCGATGATCAGGATGATAAATGCGATGCAGTATGGACTGCTGACAAAAATGGAAGGATTTCCTTCTGAGATCAGGAGTGCCCGGCGGAAGTTTGTTTCTGTCATGTTTCCGAGAACAAGACCGAGTAGGATCGGAACAGTCGGAAAATCGAGCTTATAGAGAAGCCACGCGATGACTGCGAACGTCAGGGTAACGGCAACGTCAAAGTAAGATTTATTGACAGAGTAAGCGCCTGCAAAGCAGAAGATCACGATGATCGGAGTCAGGATCTCCTGCGGGATCGATACGACTTTGGCAAAAAGCTTTGTCAGATATTTGCCCTGTAAAAGCATGAACAGGTTGACGAAGAGCAGTCCGAGCATGATAGCGTACATGATATCGCCCTGGGTCGTGAACAGGCTCAAACCAGGATTCAGTCCATTGATCATAAGCGCGGAAAGCATGATCGCGACACAGCCGTCGCCCGGGATACCGAGTGTAAGAAGCGGGATCAGTGTAGCGCCGGTAACCGCGTTGTTGGCGCTTTCTGCCGCTGCGATTCCCTCAACAGAGCCGTGACCGAATTCTTCTTTATGTCTGGACATATTTTTCGCTACATCATAGCTGAACCAGGATGCCATGGAAGCGCCGGTACCCGGAATGATTCCGATGATGACACCGATGATGGAAGAGAGCAGCGCCGGGCGGGCCATGCGCTTGTACTCGTCCTTTGTGATCTTTCCGTCATCCATGATCTTTGAGGTGTCAAGCTTCAGACGGTTCGGTTTTAACTCCGCCTTTTTCAGGATCTCGATCAGGGCAAAGAGACCGATGAGGCAGATCGCTAGATCAAGTCCGAGATAAAGTCTGGAAATTCCGAAGGTAAACCGGTCATAGCTTGTCTGCGGGTCAGCGCCGATGCAGGAGATAAATAAGCCCAGGCAGGCTGAGATGATCCCTTTGATCATGCTTTTACCGGAGATTCCGGCGATGATCGTGAGCCCAAAGACACAGACAAGGAAGTACTCGGCAGTTCCGATGTTTGCTGCGACCTTTGCAACCTGGGGAGCCAGAAATAAAAGAGTCAGTGCGGAGAAGATCCCGCCGAAGGTGGACGCGTAAAGGGCAATCTTCAACGCTGCCTTGGTACGGCCTTTTTCTGACATCGGATGACCATCCAGCATGGTGGTCGCCGCGTGGGGAGTACCCGGTGTATTGATCAGAATTGCAGATACGCTGCCGCCGTATCCGCCGGCACAGTAGATTCCAAGAAGAAACATCATGCCGGGGATCGCCGTCATCTTGTAGGTAAACGGCAGGAACAGGATGATGCAGAGAATAACAGTCAGACCGGGAATCGCCGCGAAGACGGAACCGATGAAGACACCCAGGTTGATCCAGATGAAATTTTCAACGGTAAACAGCATTTTCATAGCAGGGATGATATATTGGAGCATATTCTGTTCCTCCTTTCTAAAATTTTACGTTCAGACCGAAACGGAATGCCGCCCAGATGAGCACGGCCATTCCGATGGTGATCGCATAGTAGGACCGTTTTTTGCAGCGGAAATAGACAAGGAACGCAATGGAGCAGAAAATTGCTCCCAGAACAAACAGATCCGTGATCCGGCAGATGAAATAAGTGATAAAAAGGATCGTCAGGATCATGAGTGCCTTCACCTCAGTCAGAAGATTAAAGGTGCTGACTTGAACCGGCTGTTTTTTTGAAATTTTAATGATATTCTGGATGATGAGGACTGCACTGCAGATCATCATGAGTGAAAAAAGAAGCTTTGGGAAGACGCGCCCGTTTATGACATCATTTTCGGAAATCGGCACCTGAGATGGTAGCATGAAAAACAGGACAGCGCCCAGGAGAAAGAACAGGATGGATCCGGCGAGGTCGGTTGGGATCGAAATTTCTTTTTCCTTCATGCGTGTTGCGAGCTCATCTAATTTTTTCTCGTTAAACATAAGATTTTCTCCTTTCCGCGGAACGTGCCGCAGGATATCCGGAATCATAGAATAAAAGCGGGATGCCGCTTTTGCAGCATCCCGGTTTTGAAAAGTTACTTACTGGACAACCAGGTCTTTGTACTCATTTACGATATCCTGTACATTCTGGATATGTTCAAGAACCTGATCATTTGTCATTGTATCAACTTCAAGAAGCATCGTGTCGGAAAGCCACTCGGTAACGCTCTTATCTGCGAGAATCTTGTCATAGAGTTCTTTTAACTCGGCAACTTTCTTCGCGTCAGTACCTTTTCTCGCGAGGATCAGGCAGCGGTTTCTGAAGTATGGATAACCGTATTTGCCAACACCCTCAACTCCTGCGAACGGACCATCGGCAATGTCTTCACCGTCGAACGCGCACACGATGGTAACGCCGCCCTGCTGATAGGTTTCAAGGATCTGGGACTGGTGGGAGACTGCGAAGTTTGTCTCGCCCTTTGCAACTGCCTGTGCAGCCTCAGCAGCAGAGCTATAGGCAACGATCTTGATCTGGTCACCGTATCCCATTGAGCCGAATAATGCGGCTGCGAGGAATGCTTCAGAACCGGTTGCGCCGTTTGCGGCGATGGAGATCTGATTTCCTGTCTCCATGTATGTCTTCAAATCATCAATATTCTTGATATTGAGCTTGGAATCAGCAGACATAACGAAAACGGAAGAATACAGGTTTTCAACAAACTCGAAATCATCGTAAGTGAACTGCATCTTTGCCGGATCAAGAATGGAGGTGATGGAGAAAAGTCCCTCACCTGCGAAAACGAGTTCCGGATCGTTTGCTTTCGTTTCAGCAACCCAGCTATTTACCGTTGCCGCGTCACCCTTTACTGCGTCAGCGACGAGAATGATCTTATCAGAATAAGTATTTGAAAGACTTGCTGCCTTCTGGCTTACCATAGCAGCGACTCCGGAAGGAGCCCAGGGACATGTGACCGTCCATGTAACCGCCTTTTCCGAACATCCCACGAGTGACATAGCCACCGTCATAACGGCGAGACCGAGTGCTAATAATTTTTTCTTCATACTATCTCTCCTTTGTTAAAAATTGATGATTCATGAGTGCTTTTCTCGTATCTTGTGATACAAGATTAACATACTGGAAATGTGATTTTCAACAACTTTTGCCATTTTCTGGACAAAGTTGTATGTTTGTTGACGAATCAAACAGAAGCTGTAATCGAGATTGATATTTATTAGATATTCTGCACATGAAAAAGGGAAGAAGACCGGACATCGGGTGATTTTCTCTTGCCAGAAATCAAAAATACGGTACAATAAGAGGCAGGAGATAAAGCGACAGGAACTGGAGAAACATATGAGAAAGATGACGATAGAAGAACACTATATGAAAGAAGCGATCCGGCAGGCGAAAAAGGCGGCTGCGCTTAAGGAAGTGCCCATCGGCTGCGTGATCGTTTATGACGGAAGGATCATCGCGAGAGGATATAACCGCCGGACGGTAGATAAAAACGTACTGGCCCACGCGGAGATCATCGCGATGCGGAAGGCCTGCCGCATTCTCGGCGATTGGAGACTAGAGGACTGTACGATGTACGTGACCTTGGAGCCATGTCCGATGTGCGCCGGAGCCATCGTTCAGGCGAGAATTCCGAAGGTGGTGATCGGCTGCATGAACCCAAAAGCCGGTTGTGCCGGATCTGTGCTCGACATGCTCCACGAGGACGGATTCAACCACCAGGTGGAGACGAAAGTAGGACTGTTGGGAGAGGAATGCTCACAGATGCTGAAGGATTTCTTTAAGGCACTGCGGGAGGAAGGAAAGCGGAAGAAGCTGGAACAGGTGCAGAAAGAAGCAAATAAAGAAGAAGCTGAAGACAAGCAGGGTCTTAATTCTTAAATAATATTTGGAGTGTTTACGTTTATCAAAACCATGACAGCCCACAACAGCAAATTCATATAACAATGAAAATTACGGAAGAAAAATAAAATAAGTGTAACTATTCAGTACCTTCATAGTTACGTGCAAAAATCCATTCCAGATCAGCTTCACTGATGGGATTTTTGCCTTCCAGCCTATGTTTTCTTACGGTCAGCGCGGCAAGTGCGCAGACCTACTGAACAGTTACAAATAAGTTTACATAACAAAACCACCAACAGAAATGAATCTGTGAGGTGGTTTTATCTATGCAGACGATTATTCAAAATCAAATTGATTCAAAAAGACGATAGAAGTGTCCAAGGCCAAGAAGAGTGCTGATTCTATCACGCACTGATCTTCTTCGGCCGGTACCGGATATCCGAAACCTTATACACCGTGATAAATGCCTCCGGATCACTGGAACTGATATAGTCCATGAGTGCCTGATACTCACGCTTATCCACGATCGTAATGATCTCATTGTGTTTCTCAAAATTATACGCACCGATCGCTTCATAGATCGTTGCGCCGCTATGCAGATTGTTAATAATGAACTCGCGGAGTTCTTCCTCTTTCTTCGTGATAATGCAGACACGTCTCTTGACATTCTGGTCAAAAATAAAGTAATCGAGGACGATTCCGTTCACATATGTACCGAGCACACTGAGCACGACGGTCTTTTTGTCATACACGAACGCGGAAGAAAGTGCCACGCACATGCCGGAGAGAGACATTGCTTTTCCGAGATCCATATGCAGATATTTATTCATGATCTTTGCGACGATGTCCAGTCCGCCGGATGATGCATTCATGTTAAAGAGCATCGCGAGACCGATGCTGACTACCAGCACATAGCAGACCGCATCCAGCTCCTGACTTCCGGTGAGCGATGTAAAATCCGGGAAGATTTTTTCGAAAATTCCTAAGAATACCGGAAGCATGACACTCGTGTATACCGTTTTCGCGCCGAATTCCTTACCACATAAAATAAATCCGATGATCAGCAGAAGGATATTGAGCACCATCGTGATCACGGAAAGCGGAAGCGGGATAAAGTGGGTCAGAATAATTCCGAGACCGGAAATACTGCTGATCGATGTGTGGCTTGGTACCAGAAAAAAGAAGACCGCTATGGCTGTGATTGCGTCAGCCAGAGTCATGACAAAAATTTCTTTGATTAACCCCTTGTTGTTCATAATACAGAACCCTTTCATAGTGCAAGTTGCTGATTTCCTGTGGATATTCTCGTTATGTCTTTTCCACAGCTACATTTTTTGGTTCAAGTATATACTGGATGGACATGATATGCAAGAGAACGTGGTGAAGTGTGACTATAATAAAAGAATATGAAAACAAGAAGATGATGTGGCCGGACTGTAACTATGAATTGCTGTCTGCGCGGGGCATGAACAGTAATACTGTCTGAATAAGGACAGAAAAAGTTAAGGAAATTTACAGGCGGAGGTAAAAACTGTATGGTATTATAAATTATACAGACAGCTTTGCTGCATGCCGGATACGGCAACATCACGATTAAAACAGAAAGAGGGGAGATCATGAACGATAAAAAGAAGATCCTGGCGGCTGCAGGCCTCCTTGTCCTTGTGGGAGCCGCCGCGACAGCATTCTATATAGGGAAAAAGAATAAAACACAGATGATGTCATCGGTCTGCGTTATCGGCGGGGCGGATGGACCGACATCGATCTTTCTTGCTGGAAAATTTGACAATTCCGCTGACGAGGGAACAAAAGCCGCAGTTCTGGATCTTGAGACTGCAAAAAAACAGCCCTATGGTCAGGTAGTGGAGCTCGACTATGTGAGTATCGACAGGATCTCCCTCCACGGCTCCTTCGGATACATTGCTTTCGACATAAATGGCTCCGATGATTCTGCGACAATGGAGCCGGTGGCAGCCTACACCCTGGAAGAGGCTGGTCCCATCGTGACACAGGGCGATGAGTATACGGAAGTTCTCGGAAGCGCGGATGGCTGCGTGGTGGCACCGAAGGCGTATATGAAGGAAAAGAATCCGATGTACCTCTACTCCAACACCTACGGAGATGTGACGGAACTTCCGGAAAAAGTCTGCAAGATCCTCAGGGACAATAAAGAAAACGGCAGCTTCAAGGATGCATATCTGACGGACGACCGTCTGAATCAGATGGCATCGGATATCTACAACGAATATGGCAGCACACTGCTGTACGGCCCGGTGGCGATCCCGGAGTTTGACAGCGAAGTTTACGGCTTTCTGGCAGCGGACGGTGATAAGCTGGAAGATATCTGGTACGGAATCTGGCATGCACCGCTGGAGAACCAGACATTTCCGATCGCAAAAATGCCTTTATTTCAGCAAAAATAAATACTTTACATTGGACACACGCAATTTTTCCAAACTTGACAAAACGCCCTCGTCCATGTATACTTAACTGGTCCGCACAGCCGGGGAGATAGCGGTGCCCTATACCTGCAATCCGCTACAGCAGGGGTGATGTTCTGCCTCGGGTACTTCCTTGTGAAGCTGCCCCGGGTAAGCGGCGCTGACGTTTTGGTCTCGCGCAATGGGACTCTCTGAACCATGTCAGGGCAGGAATGCAGCAGCATTAAGGAGAACCTTCCATGTGCCGCGAGGGAGCCGGGACCGAGCTGGCTGCCAGGGTAACGTTCATGAGACGTATTCAAAGCAGAGCGTGCGGATAAAAAAGAAATTATAAGAGGTGACAGCCAATGAGAAAGAAATTTCTGTTATTGCTGGCGCTTCTTTTTTTATTGGCCGGAGTGATCTTTATCCTGCCCGCAGTGCGGGATCGCGTCACGGACCAGACGAAAGAAAGCGCCACGGAAGAAACAGAACCATCCGTAACGGAGACCGAAACCGAAACGCCCACGGAGACCGAAACGGAATCTGAGACGGAGACCGAAACCGAGGAGCCAACTGAGGAAGAGTCGGAAGATCCCGGTGAACCGGTGGACCGCGAAAAAGTGGAGACTCACCTGATCGTTGCGTCGGACATGCATTATATGTCACCAGTAACGACCGACTATGGCGCAGCTTTCGAACGCCTTGTAAACAACAGTGATGGAAAGGTGATTTACTATCAGACCCAGTTATGGCAGGCCTTTCAGGAGGAAGTTTTCGCGGCGCAGCCGGATGCGCTGATCTTAAGTGGCGATCTGAGCCTAAACGGAGAAAAGATAAATCATCAGGAATTTGCTGAAAAACTTCGGGAGATCGAGGCTGCGGGAGTTCCGGTCTATGTAATTCCCGGGAATCATGATATCAATAAGCCGGACGCAGGCGAATACTTCGGAGATCAGAGGACGGATGTGGAGAGCGTGACTTCTGAAGAATTCCGCGAGATATACGGGGATTTCGGATACAATGAGGCAAAGAGTGAGGCACCGGATTCCTTAAGCTATCTTGTAGAATTAAACGAGACGACCTGGCTTATGATGCTTGATACGACGGTCTGCGAGCCGGAAAATGAGGTATACGGAGAGATCAGGGAAGGAACACTTGAATGGATGGAAGAATGCCTGAAAGAGGCATATGCCGAGGGAATCACCGTGATCCCGGTGGGACACCATAATCTTCAGCGTCTGAGCCGGGTTTATGTGGAAGAATGTGTGATCGAAAATTGTGATGAAGTTCTGGAACTCCTCGAGCGTTACCTGACGCCGGTGTATTTCAGCGGTCATCTTCACACCCAGAAAGTTATGAAGCACCTGACAGAACCGGGAATGGGATCGGATACCTACGGAATATGGGAGATCGTCAGCAATTCGCTGATCCTGCCGCCATGTCAGTATGGGACTGTGACTTTAAATACGGATGGCAGTATTGATTATCTTGCAAAGATTGTGGATGTTTCAGGTTGGGCGTCCGCAAACGGAGAGACAGATCCGGATCTTCTTGATTTCCCGTCCTACACAGAAAATTATCTGCGGACGGTTCTTACGAACCAGATATCCCGGCAGCTTGAGGATGTGCCGAAAGAATTAAAAGAGGTCATGGTCGATTTTTATACCGATCTGTATAAAGATTACTATGCCGGTGTGCCGATCAGCTACTCGGAGAAGAAAAATGAGTTCGGCTACGGACTCTGGGTCCGCTATATGGATCCCAGCATCGAGTTCCGCCAGCTCGACGGAATGATGCGCGATACGATCTCAGCGAATAATCATGCAGAGATCCCGAATCCGATCCACTTGAAGCGTCCATAATATTACTGTAAGAAAAGAGAGATGCAGCAAGTTATTACTGCCCAGGGTAGGAAGTTTCTGAACTGAAAATTCCGTACAAAGATTTTTTCCTTGCCCCTCTCTTTTCTTTGTATTATAATCTTATCTTGGATACATGCATTCATATTTCGACTGAGAGAAATCGGAGAAAGGACAAAACGATGAAGAGAGTTGGATTCCTTACGAGCGGCGGCGACTGCCAGGCTTTAAATGCTACGATGCGCGGAGTCGCAAAAGGTCTATACCAGATCTACAAAGATGAAGTGGAAATTATTGGCTTTGAAGACGGATATAAAGGCTTGATGTACGCAAATTATCTGATGATGAAACAGTCAGATTTTTCGGGCGTTCTCACAAAAGGCGGAACGATGCTCGGCACATCCAGACAGCCGTTTAAGCTGATGCGTGTACCGGATGAGAACGGACTTGACAAGGTGGAGCTTATGAAGCACACCTACTATAAATTGAAGCTGGATGCCCTCGTGGTCCTTGGCGGAAACGGAAGCCAGAAGACGGCCAACCTCTTAAGTCAGGAGGGACTCAACGTGATCGGTCTCCCGAAGACGATCGATAATGACCTCTGGGGAACTGACATGACCTTCGGATTCCAGAGCGCGGTGGATATCGCCACAAACGCTATTGACTGCATCCACACGACAGCCTCCTCCCATGGACGCGTCTTTATTGTGGAAGTTATGGGACATAAAGTCGGCTGGCTTACGCTTCACGCGGGAATTGCCGGAGGTGCGGATATCATCCTGATCCCGGAGATCCCATATGACCTTGATAAGGTCGTAAAGAAGATCAAGGAGCGGACAAAGAACGGAAGCCGGTTCTCGATCCTCGCAGTGGCAGAGGGTGCGATCTCAAAGGAGCAGGCAGCCCTTTCCAAAAAAGAATACAAGAAATATCTGGAGGAACGCGCCACGAAATACCAGTCGGTTGCGTATGAGATCGGCGCGAAAATTCAGGAGATGACAGGTCAGGAGATCCGTGTGACAGTTCCGGGCCATATGCAGCGCGGCGGCACTCCGGTCCCGTACGACCGCGTGATCTCCACAAGAATCGGCGCACATGCCGCCGAAATGATCAAAAATAATGAGTTCGGCAAGTTAGTCGTAGTGAAAAATAATGTGATCACGGATATCCCGCTGGCAGAATCTGCCGGAAAATTAAAATATGTGGATCCGCAGTCTGACATTGTAAATGAGGCGAAGCTTATCGGAATCAGTTTCGGAGACTGATAGAAAATGTCATATCAAGCGTTATACAGGAAATGGCGTCCGCAGGTATTCGCGGATGTAAAAGGACAGGATCATATTGTAAAAACCTTACAGAATCAGATCAGTTCCGGCAGAATCGGCCACGCATATCTGTTCTGCGGAACCCGCGGAACAGGTAAGACGACGGTGGCGAAGATCCTGGCCCGGGCGGTGAACTGCGAACATCCGGTGGACGGAAGTCCCTGCGGGGAATGTCCGAGCTGTAAACAGATCCTGGCCGGAACATCCCTGAATGTAGTGGAGATCGATGCCGCATCCAACAACGGCGTCGAAAATATCCGTGAGATCCGGGAACAGGTCCAGTACCCACCGACGGAAGGAAAATATCGTGTATACATCATCGACGAGGTTCATATGCTGTCCACAGGCGCATTCAATGCCCTGTTAAAGACACTGGAGGAGCCGCCGTCCTACGTGATCTTTATCCTTGCGACTACGGAGGTCCACAAGATTCCGATCACGGTGCTTTCCAGATGCCAGAGATACGATTTCCGCCGCATCACGCTGGATACGATCACAGCCCGTTTAAAAGAACTTACGGAAGCCGAGAACATGCCGGTGGAGGAGAAAGCGCTCCGTTACGTGGCAAAAGCCGGAGACGGCTCCATGCGAGATGCTTTAAGTCTCCTGGACCAGTGCGCGGCGTTCCATTTTGGTGAGACGCTGACTTACGAACATGTGTTGGATGTTCTCGGAGCTGTGGATAACAGTGTATTCCGGGATCTGTTTCGTGCGATCCGGGAGAACCGGACGAAAGACTGTATCCTGAAACTTGAGGAGATGGTCGTTCAGGGCCGGGAACTTTCCCAGTTTGTAGTAGATTTTATCTGGTTTCTCCGCAACCTGCTGTTGCTGAAGACGGCGGATGACGCGGAAGACCTTTTAGATATGTCGGAGGATAATCTGACACAGCTGCGGGAAGACGCAGCACTTGCAGATGAGAATGCTTTGATGCGGTATATCCGCGTGTTCTCAGAACTTTCAAACCAGATCCGCTTCGCGAATCAGAAACGCGTGCTGATTGAGCTTGCCTTCATCAAACTCACGAAGCCGGAGATGGAACAGAGCATGGATTCCGTTCTGGAACGTCTGGAGAAGCTGGAGCGCGTGGTGCAGGAGGGAATTCCTGCGATCCCTGCCGGCGGCTATGTTCCGATGCAGAATGCGGGAATGGCTGGTGATCCGATGATGCCCGCAGGTCAGATCCCGCCTCAGGCGTACACCAAGCCGGCCTATGGAGGTTCCGGTGTGCCGGAAAATCCTGCGGAATCATCAGGGCAGCCTGCGCAGAATCCGGCAAATATGCAGAATCCGCAGGCTTTGGTCCAGAACTATGAGCCGAGAACCGTATCCCTGCCGAAAGCCGAGCTGGAGGATCTCAACATGATCCGCAATGAGTGGGGCAAGATCGTCCGTGACATGGGCATGTCCATCCGCCCGAGTTTCCGGGAAACGGTCGTGGAACCGGCGGGTGACAGCTGTCTCTGCATCGTATTCAATGATCCGATGAATTTTGCCATCGGAAGCCGTCCGAGCGTCCTCGGGGATCTGGAACGGTATGTGGAGCAGAAATACGGAAAATCCCTGTACTTTAAATCCCGTGTCCGGGAGAGCGGGGAACGGATGGATACACGCTATATCAGTGATGAAGAGCTGAGAGAAAATATCCATATGGATATCACGATCGAAGATTAGCCGTAACGATATCGTTGCGATTAATAATAAAAAGGGCTGAACCCGCTGCTTCCGGTCAATGGAAGTGAGAACCGGCTGTGAGACAGCCCTACAGAAAATAATGAATATCAGGAGGAATTACACCATGGCAAGACGTGGCGGTTTTCCGGGCGGTATGCCCGGCAATATGACAAATCTTATGAAGCAGGCGCAGAGAATGCAGCGTCAGATGGAAGAGAAGACAAAGGAGCTTGAGGAGAAGCAGTACACAGCAGCAGCAGGCGGTGGTGCTGTATCCGTTACCGTATCAGGTAAAAAAGAGGTTGTCGCTGTAAAGATCTCCCCGGAGGCAGTGGATCCGGACGATGTAGAGATGCTGGAGGATCTTATCGTTGCAGCTACAAACGAGGCTTTCCACCAGATGGAAGCTGAGTCCAGCGCGGTAATGTCTGAACTCACAGGCGGTCTCGGAAACCTTGGAGGCCTTTCCTTCTAAAATTATGGATTACTACAGCAGTCAGATATCAAAATTGATCGAGGAGCTGTCAAAACTTCCGGGAATCGGAAATAAGACGGCCCAGCGTCTGGCATTCCATATCATCAACATGCCGGAGGAACAGGTAGACCGTCTCTCCAGCTCGATCCGCGACGCAAAGCACAATGTCCATTACTGTAAGGAGTGCTTTACCCTGACGGATCAGGAACTCTGTCCGATCTGCCGGAGTCAGACCAGAGATCACAGCGTGATCATGGTCGTGGAAAATCCGCGCGATCTGGCGGCGTACGAGAAAACGGGTAAATTCAACGGGGTATACCATGTACTTCACGGCGCGATCTCTCCAATGCTTGGAATTGGACCGGGAGATATCAAATTAAAAGAGCTGATGATGCGACTTCAGACAGAAGAAGTAAAGGAAGTCATTATCGCCACGAATTCAAGTCTTGAGGGTGAAACGACCGCAATGTACATAAGCAAGCTGATCAAGCCAACAGGGATCAAGGTGACGAGGATCGCCAGCGGTGTTCCGGTGGGCGGTGATCTGGAATATATTGACGAAGTGACACTTCTTCGGGCGTTAGAAGGCCGGGTGGAGTTATAAAACCGGCAGCAGGACGGCTGCGCAGGTTTCAGGAGATGCGAAAGAAATGGATAAATACGAGTTTAATATTAAAGTCGAGCAGATCAAAAAGATGGTCAGCCGCGGAGACTACGGAACTGCGATGAAGATCGCGGATACCATTGACTGGCACCGTGTCCGCAATGCGAGCCTGTTGTCCATGATCGCTCAGATCTATGAGAAAAATGAAGAATATCAGGAAGCGAAGGATATCCTGCTTCTGGCATTCGAGCGTGCGCCGGTAGGAAAGCGCCTGCTCTATAAGTTGGCAGATCTCGCCTTAAAGGAGGGAAATACTGCTGAGGCGGAGGCATACTACAGAGAATTCTGTGATCTTGCGCAGGATGATCCCCGCCAGTATCTGCTCCGCTATAAGATCTTAAAAGCAAAAAAAGCCCCGGTGGATCAGTTGATCCGTGCACTGGAAGTGTATACAGCATCCGAGGTGGATGAAAAATGGCTGTATGAGCTGGCAGACCTCTACCATAAAGCGGGGATCGAGGACAAGTGTGTTGCCACATGTGACCGCATCATGCTTTTATTCGGCCTCGGCAAATATGTGGACAAGGCAATGGATCTGAAACTTCAGTATGCACCGTTAAATAAATATCAGATGGATCTTGTGGAGAACCGGGAGAAGTATGAGGCAAAACTGCGTGCTGTTGAGGAAGAATACAGCGGAAATGCTCCGGAACAGGATGATTACGAGGATGGAGTTCCGGATCCGGAGGTTTCCAAGCGGGTTGCTATGCAGATCCATGAGGACGCTCAGACGAAAAAACTGGCGGATGAGATGTCAAGACTTTCCGAAAAAGAAGGACATACAGCTGTTGTTGAGGAAGACGATGACATGGGTGCCACAAGGACGATTGCTGATTTAAGCGAGGTCCGCAGAGACAGACCGGCTGCTGTGCCAAAGGTGCAGGAAGAGGAAGAGACAGAGCCTGCTCTTTCGACTGAGGAGGAGCGAGAGATCGAACGCCAGAAATTAGCTATCCGTGCCGCAAAAGAGCGGGAAGAGATGGAAGAGGAAGCTCTCCGCCGTGCCGAGGAAGAGAGAGAGACCGCGAGACGAGAGGAAGAAGAGCGCCGCGCGAAGAAGCAGGCAGAGATCGACCGTGAACGTGCCCGCAGAAATCAGGTCCGCAATATCCCGGCTCCGGAAGAAGATGACGAGGATGAACTGGAATTGGAATCTCTGGATGATATGCTGGATACCAACAACCTGATGATCGAGGCAGAGACAGACGAGGAGGGACTTTCCATGGCAGTCAGCTCCTTAAAAGAGATTCATCGCGAACTTGGCATCAGGAACCAGGCAGCAAAGATCAGCAGCGAGAAATTAAATAAACGCGGAATCAGCGCGATAGCTGATAAACTTGCGGGAAAAGATCTGATTATTGAACATGCGGCAAGTCTTACAGATGCTGTCCAGAATGAACTGGATGAGCTTATGGAGAGGGATCATTCCGGAATGATCGTTGTCCTGATCGATACACCGGAAAATCTTGAAACACTCCATGCCCACAATACCTCCCTCGCAAGCAAGTTCCAGTATATCGGAAGTGATGAGAATGCGTCTGCCCGGAAAGAAGCGGAAGCCGAGGTGGAAGCTGCGCTGAAGCGTTCCACAGAAAAGCAGGAACAGATCGCCCGTGATGTGGTAAGTGCTGAGCAGGAACTGGAAGAGAGACCGGAACAGGAGCCTGAGCAGGAAGAAATTCCGGAGGAAGAGCCACAGTACGAGGAAGAAGAGGCCTCTGTACCGGAGAAGCCGTTGAAGCCAGAATCAGAGCAGGACGAAGAATACGAAGAAGAACCGGAACCGGAGGAATATGTCCCGCCGAAGAAGGTAAAACTGTTCGCAAAGAAGGAAAAAATGCCGAAGAAGATTCCGGCGTCCGAAGAAGAACCGGAGATCCCGGAGGAGACCGCGTCAGCAGCGGAAGAAGTTGTTCCGGAAGACTATGATGATAAGGAAGAGATGGATCCGGATGAATTTGCCCAGTATGCGTGCAAGTACGCGGCAGAGATCGACTGCAGCATCACCGGAAAGAGCCTTCTTGCCCTGTATGAACGCATTGAGATGATGGAAGAGGATGATGTCCGCCTGACAAAAGCGGCAGCCGTAGATCTGGTCGAGGAAGCTGCTGACAAAGCAGAGAAAAAGTCTCTCGGAAAAAAGATCGCGGGACTCTTCTCTCCAACTTATACAAAAGAAGGGCTTCTGATCCTTCATGAAAAAGATTTCTTTGACTGATAAAGCCGTGTGATCGAATGCCTGTACATTGTCCTGCGTGCACGTGGATTATGTACAGGGCATTTGATGACATGTTTACAGGAACTGAATACGTGCGCACCATAAGCTCATTGGTTTATAATGAACGGGGTGCGCAATTTTTCACCAGTACACACGAACTAATGTTTGCCAAACAAAGATATGGTCAATGCCCGTGATGCTTGATCTCCGCGGATGATTTCGAGATTCATGTATCGCAGAGAGCAATATTTTCAGGGGGTATCAGACCGTTTGCAGGAGAAATATATGGAGATCAGACTGATCGCAGCGGATATGGATGGAACGCTGCTTAATGATGAAAAAAAGATCCCGGAGGAGAATCTGCGCGCTTTTAAGGCATGTGCGTCACAGGGGATCGAGATCGTCCCGGCAACAGGCCGTACCATGCGGGGACTGCCGGATGAACTTCGGAATCTGCCGGGTGTACACTACGCGATCCTTACAAACGGAGCTCAGGTGGTGGATCTTCAGACGAATGAGATCATCGATTCCTGTCGGATTCCGGTGGGGCTGGCAGAAAAGATCATGATGATGGCCCGGATGAGTCCGGATGAGATCATGTATGATGTGTATGTGGGCGGAATTGGTTATACCATGCCGGAATTCTACAACGATGTATATAAATATGTTTCATCGGAGGGACTGGCGGAGCTGGTGCGCAGAACCAGAGATTCGGTTCCGGACAACGTCGCCTATTTAAAAGAACGCGGACAGGACGCAGAGAAGATCAATATGTTCTTTTGCGACATGGATGCCAGAAGGCGGATGAGAGAAGAACTTTCAAAGATCCCGGGGATCCTTGTGTCCTCATCGATCCCGAATAATCTGGAGATCAACGCTGCAGGAGCCGATAAAGGCGGCGCACTGATCCGTCTTGCCGCGCGTCTTGGAATCCCCATAGAAGCCACCATGAGCTTTGGAGATGGGGAGAACGATCTTTCTATGATCCGCATGGCGGGAATTGGCGTTGCCATGGCAAATGGCGAGGAGTCTGTAAAGAAGGCAGCAGATTATATTACGGAGACCAACAATGAGGCAGGTGTCGCGAAGGCGATCTGCCATTTTACAGGAATTCAGATATAACAGGAATGGTGGGCATATGAGGACTTTCAGGTAATAGACACGGCGGGGTATCTGGATCATCCTGGCTTTGTCTGTTTTACGGAAGAACTATGCACATATGTGACAGGAGTAATAATGGAAATAATGGAGATTCTATCCAGCTGCTGGCTGGAAGTGGCTGTAGCGGTATATCTCATCGGGATGATGCTGTACGGTCATTACAGAGGTTTTATAAAAATAGCAGTTTCCGCAATGTCCCTTTTCATCACGCTGTTTGCAGCGCGTGTAGCGATTCCACAGGCGGCAGCCTGGCTGGAAAATAATACCGCTCTGTATGAAACGATGAAGGAGAGCGCCTTAAAGGCCAGCGGACTTGACGAGAAGATGGAAGAGGTGGCTCAGACAGCCGGTCTCGTGGGAAAAGCCGGGGAACGCGCGGTCATAGAGAGCCTGGAGATCCCGGACCAGGTCAAAAAGCTTCTGATCGAGAACAACAACGGGGAAGTATATCAGGAGATGGGCGTCCAGATCTTTGAGGACTATGTTGGGAAATACCTTGCAGACCGTGTGATACGCATACTTATATTTACGGTACTGTTTATCGTATTTTACGCATTCCTTCATATCATCATTGTCTGGCTGGATCTGATTTCCAGACTGCCGATCATATATGGGCTCAACAAGATCGCCGGGGCAGTCCTGGGACTTACGGAGGCGTTGATCTTTATATGGGTGGGGGCTTTGGTTCTCACGTTGTTTTCAGGAAGTGAGATCGGAAAGAGCATGATCACCCAGATCAATGGAAGTATCTGGCTGACGTGGCTGTATGACCACAATATGCTTTCCTACCTTGTAGTCGGTCTGGTAAAGTCTGTCCTGTAACGGGAGTAGATTAAACGGAGGAATGCCATGAAAAAAGGAGAAAAAACCAAACGGCATATTTATGAATGTGCGATCGAATTATTCCGAACCAAAGGATATGACAAGGTTTCTGTAGATGAGATTGTTAAGTGTGCAGGAACGGCAAAAGGAACCTTTTATATCTATTTTGAGACAAAAGCGGATATTCTCATTTACATGTTGAAAGCATATGATGATTACTATGACAAAGTTGCTTCGGGTTTCTTGCCGGAGATGGGAGTTGAAGAGCGACTTCTCATCATTACCCAAAGTTCCAGTGAGTTTACGGAAAATGTGATGGGGCGGGATGTTATACGGGTATTGTATAGTAACCAGCTGATGGAACAGGGAAATGGAGATCTTTATACAAAACGTGCATTGTACCGGGTTGTGCACGAATTAATTGAAGAAGGACAGAATATGGGAATTTTTTCGGCAGAGGAAAACAGTATTGTGCTGACAAATCGATTTGTCACCTGTATCAGGGGAATCTTTTTCGAGTGGTGTATACAGGGAGATGAGTTTGTTCTAAAACAAGAATGTGAAAACTTTGCGAGGATGTTTTGCCGCGCAATCCGCAGGGAAAGTAAGAATATCGAGTCTAAATAATGAATAACAAGAGGAGCTGGGTATAGAAAGAGATTCTGTACTCAGCTTTTTTTGTAAATATGAGCAAAATATAAAATGACCAAAGTCATAAAATAGTTGACAAGCGCAAGCGGGAGGGGTATCATAGATAAAAAATGACTATAGTCATTTTTTAAAAATACGAGGAGGATGTTTGTATGAACAACACTGTGAAGAAGAAAAAAGGAGGAAAGATCCTGGATGTGATCGAAACGGTCGGCAATAAGCTGCCGCATCCGTATATTATGTTCCTGTGGCTCTGCCTGATTCTTGCTGGAATCAGTACAGTGTGCAGCCTGGCAGGAGTTCAGGTGATCAATCCGACAACTGGAGAAACTGTTCTGGCAAAAGCAATTTTCAGCAGAGATGGAATTGTATGGCTGCTCGAAAATTTACTAAAAAATTTTCAGGGCTTCTCAGCACTTGGTCTGGTACTCGCCATGCAGATGGCAATTGGATTTGCTGAAGGAGTCGGATTACTGACTGCAGCTATGAGAAAAGCGATTCTTGGAGTACCACTCTGGGCATTAACTGCAACCGTGTTATTCCTTGGAATTAATGGAAGTATTGCTTCGGAGGCAGCAATCATTGTTGTTCCGGCACTGGCAGCCGCAGCATTCCAGGCTGTTGGAATGCACCCGATCGCAGGACTTCTGGCTGGTTATGCGGCAACAAATGCAGGATTCACAGCCTGCCTGATCGTATCAGGAACAGACGTACTCCTTTGCGGCGTTACTGAACTGGCAGCGCAGCTTGTAGATCCGTCGATTACAGTTAATGCAACTGCCAACTGGTATTTTATGATCGTTTCCGTGTTCATGCTTACCGCAGTTGGTGTTGTTGTAAACAAATATTTCATTGTTCCGCGTCTTGGCAAATATGATCCGGCAAATGGAGAGACTGGGACAGCCGATGCATCGGGGGAGATCACACCGATTCAGGCTGGCGCGCTGAGAGCGGCTGGCATTTTCAGCATCGCCTATATTGCTCTCCTTGCCATACTTACAGTTCCGAAAAACGGCTTTTTCAGGGGTGAAGACGGCTCTGTTTTAAATGGACCTTTGATTACGGGACTGGTAGCGATCCTGATCATCTATTTTATTCTGGTAGGTATTATCTACGGATTAAAAGCAGGAACGATCAAAAGCAGCAGTGATGTGCCAACGATCATGGCGAAGTCGCTGGAGGGAACCACAGGATATATTGTGCTGGTATTTGTAATCGCACAGTTTATCAACATGTTCAATTACACGAATCTGGGAATGATCATTGCGGTCAAGAGTGCGGGTGCATTGCAGGCGGCAGGATTCACAGGGATCCCGTTAATGATCTTCTTTATTCTCCTGTGCTGTGTGGTTAACCTGTTTATGACAAGTGGTACAGCAAAATGGTATATCTTTGCGCCGATTCTTGTACCAATGATGATGATGCTTGGATATAGCCCGGAATTTGCCCAGGTTGTATACAGAATCGGAGATTCCACAACGAATGCGATCACTCCGATCTATCCATATATTCCGATTGCGATCGCAATGGCTAAGAAATATGATAAAAACTTTGGAATGGGATCTTTGATTTCCATGATGCTCCCGTATTCAGTTGCATTCTTGCTGGGATGGATCGTTCAGCTGGTGATTTGGGTAACATTAAATCTTCCAATTGGACCAGGGGCATATGTATTTATGTAGGAAAGGAATGTTGCAAGTTACGCAATAGATTTTGAAATGAAATATACAGAGATATGTAATGATAAATGGCTGTTTATATGGGTCGGACTGTTGCTCTTTGCGGTAATAGCTCAATGTATGCTCTTCATGAGCAAAGCATGGAAACACGGCATGGAGATCGGTCTGAAACAATCGCAGCTAAAAAAGGGTTTAAAGACAGGGATCACGATCAGTATCATGCCAACACTTCCGGTTTTACTGGTGTTGTTTTCGCTCACACCACTTCTGGGAATCCCGCTTCCGTGGCTGCGTCTTTCGGTTATCGGCTCTGCTTATTATGAAACATATGCAGCAACAACTGCATTATCGTGCCTGGGAGAGACATTCCAGATCAACGGTTACAGCGCGAATGGATGGATCGCGGCCTTGTGGGTAATGACGATTGGAGGAAGCGTATGTATTTTATGGTCGGCATTTGCTATTAAACCGATTTCGATGCTTTATGAAAAAGCAGAAAAGATCAATATTAAACTTGTTCTGGCGGTAGGAAGCGGATGCCTGGTAGGTGTTATGGCCTATGTATCAGTGTCATATGGTTTTAGCGCCATGTCGACGAAAGGCGTTGTATTCTGCATCAGCTTTGCTGTAGGAGCACTTCTTATGCTCGTCTCGAACAAAGTAGAAAAGGCAAAATGGCTCACAGATTATATTATGACGATCAGCATGCTTGCGGCAATGGCGGCAGCCTGTGTTATTTTTTAGGGGGCAGGAAAAATGAAAAGCAATTATCAAAAATGGATCCATAAGTTCGGAATTTCGACAAGCCTCCTTCTTCTTGCGGCAATGATAGGGCTTCCGGTAGCAGCCAGTCTTATTTACGGAATTTGGCCGGACTTTGGAGAACTATGGCCTGGATTTGTTGCAGTTGTTTTATTTATGGCACCATATCTTCCATCGGAAACGATCGGCTATATGTCGGTTATGGGACCAGGAGCATTATACCTTTCTTACATCACCGGCAATGTCACCAATCTTAGAATGCCTGCTACGATTGGCACAATCAATGCACTGGGAATCAAACCGAATACGGATGAGTGTCATACGCTGGCAATTATTGCCTGCGGCGCTTCTGTGATCACATCTATAGTGATTGTTGCACTCGGAGTCGTTGTATCAGGACCGCTTACCCCGATTATCCAGGCACCTGTTCTCCAACCTGCATTTGACTATGTAGTTCCGGCGCTATTTGGAGGACTTGTGGCTCAGACTGTGATAAAAGGGAAAAAAGAAATCTTTCACTATCTGATTCCACTGGCAGTCTGCCTGTTCTTCTGCTACTGTACAAAAGTGGCAAGTGCATATTATATGTTGATTGTGATTGCCGTGTCAGCAGCGGTCGCGGTAATGAATTATCTGAAAACAGAGAAAAAAGAGGAAAGGGGAGAGTAGATATGCGATATCAGGAATATATGGATATAATCCGGACGGTAAATGACCGTTTTCGCTATTATAAGAGTATAGAATCCCTGTTTGAACTGGATCAATGGTCCGGTCTTCCGGAGCTTGGAGGCGCGTATCGCCAGCAGATGAGCGCTTTTGTTGGGACACAGAAGGCGGGGCTGTTTCAAACAGAAGATGCGAAAAAGGCCTTTGAATATTTTGCAAATGTAGATGAAGGACAAATAGAGGACCCAATAGAACATGGACTGATCCGGACATTTAAAAGCAGGTACCGGAATGCTGTCCGTGTGCCGGAAGAAACGATGAAACAGTATAATCTTCTGCGTGCGGATGTGATGTCGGCATGGAAACATGCACGGGAGCGGAAAGATTATCATGTGTTTGAACCGTGGCTGAAACAGGTATTTGATCTGAAAAAGAAGATTGTCCTGGCGATAGATCCGGATGCTCCTGCGTTTGACACGATGATCGGAGCTGTGGATGAAGGTTTGAAAAGTGCAGACGTAAGCAGAGAATTCGATGTATTAAAACGGGGAATCGGAGAAATTCTTGACAAGATTACAAAAGCAGATCTTGGAGTAAATGAAGAAATATTTCTCAGAGAAGAGGATCCGGATGAAATGTCTGCATTTGGAAGACGATTAGCAGCGGAAGCCGGATATGATCAGCGAAAGGGTGGATTTAATGACAAGGTTATTCACGGATTTACGTCATTTCTTGGACCGCAGGATGCCCGCGTATCAACACAGAGAAGCGGAAGTCCACATCTGATCTTCACCTGTCTTCATGAAGCGGGACATGCAATGTTTTCCAGCGGCGGAAACGACCAGGTCAATGCAGCAAACATGTGGGGAGGAATAGAAGGCAGCTTTCACGAAGCAAATGCCAGATTCTATGAAAATATCGTGGGAAGAAGCAGGGAATACTGGGAGTTTTATTATCCACAATTTCAGAAAGCATTCCCGTTCTTCAAAGATATAAAAATGGATGAATTTTATCGAGCCATGAATGCAGTCCATCCAAGTCTGCGCAGAATTGGAGCAGATGAAGTTACATATAGCCTTCATGTTATCTTGCGATATGAGCTGGAACGCGATTATTTCAGCGGAAAAATAGGAACGGAAGATCTGAACATTGCATGGAATGATAAATATAAAAAATATCTGGGAGTTTGTCCTGAAAACGATACTGAAGGAATTTTACAGGATATGCATTGGGCTGGAGACTATATTGGATATTTCCAAAGTTATGCTTTGGGAAATATTTATGATGGTCAGATTCGAAAGGCATTGTTATCAGAGATTCCGAATCTGTATGAGCAGATACGCCACGGAGAGTTTGACAAGCTGAACAAGTGGATGAAGGAACATATCTGGCAGTATGGGTGCTGTTATACATCGGGAGAAATGTTGAAGCGATTGACAGGAAAAACATTGGACGCTGTGCCATTCCTTGACTACATGAAAGAGAAGTATGCGGGCTTATATGGTATTCATATATAAAAAGGACAAGATAGTTTGATAATAGGGATTGCAGCAGGAGAAAACGTTAAGCTGCAATCCCTGTTTTTATAGTGTAAAAGAGCAATTTGAAATTGCTCAAATGATGGCTTGGATACCGAATTGCATATATTGTATGCAAAACAATTATGAACCGCAATATGTTGTAATTGCACAAACAAAAGAAAAAACTTTAAAAAAACTGGAAAAAAGTGTTGACTTTTTCGTGGGGATTTGTTATTATAATACTCGCCTTGAGCGACAGGGCAAAACTTATTAAGAGTCATTAATAAAACTTCTTAATCTCTCAAAAAAGTTTTAAAAAGTTCTTGACAAACCTGAAACGGTATGATAGAATAAACGAGTTGTTGCTGAGAACGAAAGCAACAACAAAACAAAGTTCCTTGAAAACTGAACAGTATGTAAAACCCTGAAAATT
>NZ_QUJB01000002.1:56444-59487 GCF_003480435.1 Clostridium sp. AM30-24
ATCTTAAATATTTAAGATACAAGACATCCGAGGCGTATCGAAAGATACGTAACCGAAAGAATCAAGTAAACACGAGACCAGGGGTGCAACGCTATGCACCTTCGTATGAAAGCCGTTCCCGCGGCGGAAATACTACTGGTTAAGCTAGAAAGAGCGCAGGGTGGATGCCTTGGCACTAAGAGCCGATGAAAGACGTGATAAGCTGCGAAAAGCTTCGGGGAGGAGCAAATATCCTTTGATCCGGAGATCTCTGAATGGGGAAACCTACTTGAGTGTACCTCAAGTGACGTATGGTGAATACATAGCCATACGCCGGGAACCCGGTGAACTGAAACATCTAAGTAGCCGGAGGAAGAGAAAGAAACATCGATTCCGAAAGTAGCGGCGAGCGAAATTGGAAGAGCCCAAACCGGAATGCGTGCATTCTGGGGTTAAGGACCACGTTATGTGACCCGTATGGTAATGGAACTGTCTGGGAAGTCAGACCAGAGAGGGTGAAAGTCCCGTACATGAAACCAGAAGGGAGCTAGTGGGATCCAGAGTACTGCGAGACACGTGGAACCTTGCAGGAAGTCGGGGGGACCACCCCCCAAGGCTAAATACTCCTTAGTGACCGATAGCGCATAGTACTGTGAAGGAAAGGTGAAAAGGACCCCGGGAGGGGAGTGAAAGAGAACCTGAAACCCTGTGTTTACAAGCTGTGGAAGCACGTTAAGGTGCGACCGCGTACTTTTTGTAGAACGGTCCGGCGAGTTGCGGATGCTGGCAAGGTTAAGCACTTTAGGTGCGGAGCCGAAGCGAGAGCAAGTCTGAATAGGGCGTCAAGTCAGCATGTGCAGACCCGAAACCGGGTGATCTATCCATGTCCAGGTTGAAGCGAAAGTAAAATTTCGTGGAGGACCGAACGCACATCCGTTGAAAAGGGTGGCGATGAGGTGTGGATAGGGGAGAAATTCCAATCGAACCCGGAGATAGCTGGTTCTCCTCGAAATAGCTTTAGGGCTAGCCTCGTATTAGTCTGGTGGAGGTAGAGCACTGAATTTCCTAGGGGGCGTCAAAGCCTACCGAAGAATATCAAACTCCGAATGCCATACAGATGATGTACGGGAGTCAGACGGCACGAGATAAGTTGGGTCGTCAAAAGGGAAAGAGCCCAGACCTGCAGCTAAGGTCCCAAAGTGTGTGTTAAGTGGAAAAGGATGTGGGATTTCAAAGACAACTAGGATGTTGGCTCAGAAGCAGCCACACATTCAAAGAGTGCGTAATAGCTCACTAGTCGAGAGGTCCTGCGCCGAAAATGTCCGGGGCTGAAACACAACACCGAAGCTCAGGAATGACTTAGGTCATTGGTAGAGGAGCATTCTTAAAGGGGCGAAGCAGTACCGATAAGGAGCTGTGGACTTTTAAGAAGAGAGAATGCCGGAATGAGTAGCGAGATGGAGGTGGGAATCCTCCAGGCCGAATATCTAAGGTTTCCAGGGTAAAGCTGATCTGCCCTGGGTAAGTCGGGGCCTAAGGCAAGGCTGAGAAGCGTAGCTGATGGACAACAGGTTTAGATTCCTGTACCACATGGTATCAGAACTGTGGGGACGCAGAGGGATAAGATGACCGGGGGACAGATTCCCGGGCAAGCGCAGGAGGTGTCAGGCAGGCAAATCCGTCTGACAAGCCAAAGGCGTGACGCGGACCGAACTAAAGTAGGGAAGCATCCGATTCCAGCTGCCGAGAAAAGCCGCTATTGTGTATCATGTGCCCGTACCGTAAACCGACACAGGTGGATGAGGAGAGAATCCTAAGGCCGGCGGGAGAAGCATTGTTAAGGAACTCGGCAAAATGACCCCGTAACTTCGGGATAAGGGGTGCCAGAGAGATCTGGCCGCAGAGAATAGGCTCAAGCAACTGTTTAGCAAAAACACAGGTCTATGCGAAACCGTAAGGTGATGTATATGGGCTGACGCCTGCCCGGTGCTGGAAGGTTAAGAGGAGAGGTTAGAGCAATCGAAGCTTTGAATTGAAGCCCCAGTAAACGGCGGCCGTAACTATAACGGTCCTAAGGTAGCGAAATTCCTTGTCGGGTAAGTTCCGACCCGCACGAAAGGCGTAATGATTTGAGCGCTGTCTCGACAATGCACCCGGTGAAATTGAAATACCAGTGAAGATGCTGGTTACCTGCGCCAGGACGGAAAGACCCCATGGAGCTTTACTCCAGCTTGATACTGGGATTCGGTAATGCATGCACAGGATAGGTGGGAGGCTACGAGTACGGAACTCCGGTTTCGTATGAGCCGCTGTTGGGATACCACCCTTGCGTTACTGGGTTTCTAACCATGGTCCGTGATCCGGATCGGGGACAATGTCAGGTGGGGAGTTTGACTGGGGCGGTCGCCTCCGAAAGGGTATCGGAGGCGCTCAAAGGTTCCCTCAGAATGGTTGGAAACCATTCGAAGAGTGCAAAGGCAGAAGGGAGCTTGACTGCGAGACCGACGGGTCGAGCAGGTAGGAAACTAGGACTTAGTGATCCGGTGGTATGAAAGTGGGATTGCCATCGCTCAACGGATAAAAGCTACCCTGGGGATAACAGGCTTATCACTCCCAAGAGTTCACATCGACGGAGTGGTTTGGCACCTCGATGTCGGCTCATCGCATCCTGGGGCTGAAGTAGGTCCCAAGGGTTGGGCTGTTCGCCCATTAAAGCGGTACGCGAGCTGGGTTCAGAACGTCGTGAGACAGTTCGGTCCCTATCCGGCGCAGGCGGAGGATATTTGAGAGGAGCTGTCCTTAGTACGAGAGGACCGGGATGGACGGACCGCTGGTGTACCGGTTGAGCTGCTAAGCTCATGGCCGGGTAGCCAAGTCTGGCAGGGATAAACGCTGAAGGCATCTAAGCGTGAAGCCCCCCTCAAGATGAGATATCCCATTCGAAAGAAGTAAGACCCCTTGAAGACGACGAGGTAGATAGGGCAGAGGTGGAAGTGCAGTAATGTACGGAGCTGACTGTTACTAATCGGTCGAGGGCTTATCCAGGAAGGTCTGGTTGGTTGAT
>NZ_QUJB01000002.1:59682-246121 GCF_003480435.1 Clostridium sp. AM30-24
TGTTAACCGCGCTGTCGTAGGTTCGAGTCCTACTCGGGGAGCTTTTTTCGTACTATCCGATGAACCTGATGACTGGTAATACTACCCGGTTGACAGAGGCATGTAAATATGGTAGTATATATTTAAGGCCCCATGGTCAAGCGGTTAAGACATCGCCCTTTCACGGCGGTAACACGAGTTCGAACCTCGTTGGGGTCATTTAACTAAATATGGCGACATAGCCAAGTGGTAAGGCGTGGGTCTGCAACACCCTGATCACCAGTTCAAATCTGGTTGTCGCCTCTCTTATGAGAGCCTCAGAATCCTTTATTTATAAGGGTTCTGGGGTTTTTGTTTTATAATTTTGATGTTTGCGCGTGTTTGCGCAAGCAGAAGCTATTTTTGAGATGGCATGTATGCGGATCGGAAGCCCTGCGGATCATCCCTGCAGGGCTTTTTAAATTGCACTGTGAAGCGATTAAAATAAAATGGAACAAGCGTTCGATAAGAGAAGAGGGACATGAAACGTGTTATCTTCATTATATGAAAAGTTTGTAAATGAGAGCAGAAGCTATGTAGATAGCCGCTGCTCTCATTTTTTTGCGGACGATAGATGAAAAACTATGCATCCGTTGTCTGCTGGGATATGGGTAATGCTCTATAGGACTGTTAAATTAGCTTAGACTAATTCACGAATCACCCGTGCTACGAGTGTACGGGAAAGAAGGACTGGTTTTTGGGTCAGAGCCTGGATGCGTTCCTTCATTTCGATGGTGTATCCGATGCAGTCTAAAAGGATCAGATCTGTATCGGCGGGGATCTCCTTTGCAGCTGCAAAAACAGCGAGAGGATCACCGTATGGGGATACAGAGGTCACGTGGAGAGAGTCACAGCAGTCTTTCCATTTTCCGGGCATCTGTGCCTCCTGCTCCTTTGTAGGAATGATGACAGACAGATTTTTCACGCCGATGGCCGGGATCAGTCCCTTTAAGATATGGTCAGGGAAGATAAGGGGGACATTGGAGCGAAATTCAGCCGGAAATTCTCCGGTGCAGAGGAAAAGGATCAGGGAAACACCCTGCTGTTCGAGATCGTCAATGCAAAGCTGCAGGCGGGGAAGAATGTAGGATTCTCCGAATGTCGCTGAGGTTCCGTCCGTAAGCCTGGACACAAGGACATTTTCACCGGGACGTGGAACAAACTTTGCAATCTCTTCCTTTGAAAGTCCGTCCAGTGCTCCTGCCTGAATGATCTCAACCGAGTCTCCGAGGATGGGCTGGATCTCAGGAATCAGGTCAACTCTGGGAGACTGGCCGACAGTAATCGCGCCGATTTTTTTCATAGTGATACCCCTTTCAGAATCATTGGTTTGAGGGCTGCCTGTGGCAGTCCACAGGTACAAGATACCTTTACTTAGATATCATCAATATATCATATCTGTAGCCTCAAAGCCAGATAAACATTGTGCTTCCCATCTATCAATCCACATTTTTCGTATATTTCTGTCTCTTCCGGACGAACGTTGACGGTGTCATTCCGAGGCTCTCTGCGGCCTCACGGACGTTTCCGTACTTTTCGTAGGCATGGTTGATATATTCCAGTTCCAGCTCTTCCATAGCGGTTTTTAAGTCCTTTACAGGGTCGAGGACTCTGGACTTTGTCTCCGGGCGATCTTCTACTGTGAATAAGTGGAGAGCATCGGGACCGATCTCATCCTCGTTGCTGATGATGACAGCCCGCTCAATAATGTTTCTGAGCTCACGGATATTTCCGGGCCAGCTGTAGTCCTGCATCATCTTGGCGGAAAGAGGGGAGAGGTATTTTTTAAAATCATATTTTCGGTTCAAAGTCTGCAGGAACGACTGGGCCAGAGGCAGGATGTCGTCCGGGCGTTCCCTGAGCGGCGGAATATGGACCGGGAAGATCATTAAGCGGTAATAGAGATCCTGGCGGAATGTTTTTTGTTTTACCATCTCCTCAAGATCACGGTTGGTAGCGGCGAGAACGCGGACATCCACTTTTACTGGCTTTCTTCCGCCGATCCGCTCAAATTCCTGCTCCTGTAAGACGCGCAGAAGTTTTACCTGCATATCGAGGGGCAGTTCTCCTACCTCATCAAGGAAGATCGTTCCGGTGTTCGCCAGCTCGAACAGACCCATTTTCCCGTTTTTGTCAGCTCCTGTAAATGCACCTTTTTCATATCCAAACAACTCACTTTCTACCAGATTCGCAGGGATCGCACCGCAGTTTACTTTGATAAACGGTTTGTCTTTTCTTGCGCTGTGCTGGTAAATATATTTTGCGAAGACTTCTTTTCCGACACCTGTTTCCCCAAACAGGATCACGGTGGTATCAAGAGGCGCTACCCGGTCGATCATGGACAGAACGAGTTCAGTCCGGGCATCCTCGGCTACCATGCTGCATTGATTTCTGTGATTCTTCCGGATCCGGAGAATCTCCTCGCGCAGCAGATTTCCCTCTGTCTTTAAGTGTGATGCTTCTTCTTTCAGATGATACAGCTCTGTGACATCGCGCACATTGGTGATCACGAGAACGATCTCATTTTTATTGTTGAAGATCGGGCTGCTCGTGATGAGTGCCCGTTTTCCGGTCTTAAATTCCTGCTGGATCGTAATCGGCCGCTTTTCTTCCAGGGCCATCAGCGTTCCGGAAGCGGAGATCGTTCCATTATTTACAAGCTCTTTCATATTGACTCCGAGCACCTCGGAGGCCTTTAATCCGGAGATGGTAAGATAGGAACGGTTTACTTTTATGGTGGTTGCCTGACCGTCCGTGATGTAGATTCCGTCAAAGGAATGTTCAATTACAGTGTCCAGCAGTTCATTGCTAAACACTGCTTCATTTGTTTTTGTATATCCCATATGTAATTCCCTTACCTAATTTGATCAGTATCGATTGGAAAATTCCAACCTTCATTGTACCATATTATTAATTCAATATCTATACAGAAACTCATGGTCAGTGCTTTAAAAAGGTAATTGAGCATGTTCTTAGCATGGCTTTTACACTCCGAAAACTATGTATTGACTGATGCGTGTTTGAGGGTATGACAACACAAAACCGGCAGACCTGTGGGTGGTCTGCCGGGAAAAGGGGGTATTGGAGGTTATTTCAATATTTCAACTATAAAAGGAGATTTTATTCTGTCTGTGTGTTTAATGCTTTTTCCGGAACCTCAACGCTCTTGAAATGTCCGTAGATCAGAACGTAGAGGATAACGCCGACTGCGAGTCCCCAGCTTGCGCCTTTGATCGCGAGAACAGCTGCCATAACACCGGCGAGTCCGCGCTCGGAATCTGTGTGGATCATACTAAGCCCGATCTGGCAGCAGACAAAGCCCTGCACGATAAGAGTCAGAGACAAAGCTGCCGGAAGGATCGGCTGTACAAAAGATGCAACCGGAACAAGGGCAACACAGATAAAGGTGGACCAACGGAATGTACCGACTCCGCTGAAAATGGAATCCATTGCTTTTCTGCCGTCTTTGTATCGCTCGGAAACTGCGGCTGTAACGGCTGCCCAGAGCGGACCACAAAGGCTCGGATACGGGCAGATAAACGCCTGAATGATGTTTCTGATCGCGCTGATGATGTTGGAACGGTTTGCGTTGAAGTCGATATGCTCATCGGTACGGACTTCCTCAGCACTGCGGATCAGCTGCTCGCTGGAAACGAAATCGCCAAAAGCGATGATGTAAACGGCAATGGCGGTCGGGATAACAGAAATGATCTTTCCGATGCTCGGGAAACCGATCGCGAACGGGCTTAAGGTATTCCAGATGATCGCGAAATCCGGAATCTTGATAATTGAACCAAGAACCAGATTCGGTGCCGGAAGCTCACCGGAGAGAGGTCCTACGATCACGGCTACGATGACCGCCGGCAGCATGCCGAAGTTGCCGACCATGTACCAGAGTTTATTTTTTGCCTTCATCTTCTTAAATAAAAGAGAGAAGAGAAGGAAGTATGCAAAGATGGAACCGACGAGAACGGTTACCGGATAAAGACCGGCACGTCCGCCTGCTTTGAATTCACCCATGATCGCAGAGAAGCCTGCGCCGAGGAGAATTCCGGATTTGATTGCATTCGGGATCGCACCGATGATCCTACTTGCAAGACCGGTGATTCCCATGAAGAGGAAGATCAGTCCGACAACGAGCTGTAAGGCGATCATAGTCTGGACACGCTCAGGTCCCTGCTCTGTGAGCGTTAAAAAAGCGGTGACAAGCGGGATCGCCGGGGTGATCCACCCGGGAACGACCGGGTCACCTAACAGGGAGTGGAGATTGTAGAAGAAGCCGTTGATGATGACCATGCTCCATGCGACTTCGTAAGGAACACCTAAGAGCTCCTGAAGAACCGGAATCGCACCGAGACAGGTCGCACACATTAAGATCGCCTGGAGACATTCGGAAATTTCCCAGCGATAATGGATAAACGGGATCCGGATCTTAAATGGACCGGCCGGAATAAAGGGCTGTTCTTTGCCATTTTCACGATGTAAGGCCATATGTGTAACTCCTATCATACATTATGGAAGTGCAGTCCCGTACCGGAAGGTGATCGGAAATTGAAAGTCCGATACAGGACTGATGGTTTATCCTGCCGTATCCCGAGGGCACCGGACTAACGGCAGGGAGTTCGCCGTTTACTCATAGGAACAGTGGAACCGCTCCTCGTAAACTTTCTTTAATTCGTCGCGGAAATTCGGGTGGGCGATCTCGATCAGAGCATGCGCACGCTGTTTTAAGGTCTTTCCGGACAATTTTGCTATACCATATTCCGTGATGACGTAATCCACGTCATTTCTGGAGGTTGTAACGGCTGCGCCTTCGTCAAGCAGCGGAACAATCTTGGAAACGGTTCCCTTCGCGGCTGTGGACGGGAAGGCGAGAATGGAACGGCCATTCTTTGCCATGGCAGCACCGCGGACGAAATCCACCTGACCTCCGACACCGGAGATCTGGGTATATCCGATAGTCTCGGAAGCGGCCTGTCCCATCAGGTCGATCTGGACGCAGGAGTTGATGGAGACAATGTTGTCTTCCTTCATGACAACGACCGGATTGTTTACATAATCAACCGGATACATCTCAACATCCGGATTGTTGTTGACGAAATCGTAAAGTCTCTTTGTACCCATTAAGAAGTTTGCGACAAACTTGCCGACATGGGTCTTTTTCTTTGTGTTCGTGATAACACCTTTTTCAACCAGTTCCACAACGCCGTCGGAAAACATCTCAGAGTGGATGCCGAGGTCTTTCTTTTCTGTTAAGAAGAGAAGAACAGCGTCCGGAATTGCGCCGATCCCAAGCTGAAGGGTATCACCGTCATGGATCAGGGATGCGCAGTTTGCGCCGATGGCGCGCTCCACATCGCCGATCTTCGGCGGAGCGAGTTCAATGATCGGGGCATCATGCTCCACGATCGCGGCAATATTTGCGTCTGATGCATTGATGCAGCTGTCACCGCCGGTTCTCGGGAGCTCATGGTTTACCTGAACGATTACGCTTTTTGCGGCTCTTGCTGCAGGAAGTGTGTAGTCGATGGAAATTCCGAGACTCATGTTTCCATTTTCATCCGGCGGAGTAGCCTGAACGAGCGCTACATCGACCGGGAGACTTCCGTTTGTAAATAATGATGGAATGCGGTAGAAGAAGCACGGAGTATAGTCACCGCGGCCCTCTGCGACTGCTTTTCTTGTAGTGCCGCCAACGAAAAGAGCGTTGTGGCGGAAATGGGATTCCATTCCCGGCTGTGCATAACCGGCTTTTCCCATAGCGACCATGTGGACGATCTCTACATCGTGGTAGCTTTCAGCATTTGCAACCATTGCGTCTACCAGATAGGACGGCTCTGCGCAGGCATGACCGATCACAACGCGGTTGCCGGATTTAATAAGCTCCACTGCCTTTTCGGCAGTGGTGAGCTTAGATTTATATTCGTTTTCCCAACTCATGGAAGATACCTCCCGTTATTATTCTGTGATTTTTGCGATATCTTTCGCAAGTTTCTTCTTCATTGCGAGGTTGCCCTGACGGGAGATCATGATTCTCTGTGCCTGCGGGGAACCTGCGCCGTGCATGGACTCTGTGCGGTATCCGACAGCGGCTGCGCCAAGAGTCAGGTTCTCGATGAGTCTCATGATGCGGAGACGGTTTTCTGTGGAAACAGCGTTTACACCGCGGAAATATTTGTCAACATACTTGCCCAGGAACGGATCCTTTAAGTCTTTCTCGGACGGTGCGGTAACCATAAGACCACCGGCGATATCCTCTGCAAGACGAGCGATCTCGTACGGGAATCTTGTAACATTCTGCTTGCAGACGTTTGCGAGAAGAAGGTCGATCAGGTAGTTGCCGGATTTTGTCGGACGGCCCTCTGCGGAGCATGCAATACCACAGCAGTAAAGTGTCTCATTTAAGTGAGTCATCTCAATGAGCTTGTCCTTGATATGGGATGCCTTCTGAGCACCGTTGAAGTCTGCGGCAACGGCAGCAGCACCGATCAGGACATCACCGACACCAACCTTACATCCGCCGTAGGACTGTCTGTGGTAGCCTGCGAAACGCTCAACCAGAACACCTGCAAACTCATTCTCGCCGTTTAAGAAGATACGGTCATTCGGTACGAATACATCATCGAAGATTACGAGAGCCTCTGTTCCGCCGAACTGGGAGTTTCCTACATCGATCTCGCTGCCTTCAAGCTTTCTTGTATCACAGGACTGACGGCCGACGATCATGAAGATGCCCTTTGCGTCTGTCGGAACTGCGAATGCAACTGCGTAGTCCTTGTCGTCCTCGCCCATCGCCTGTGTCGGCATTACGATAACCTCGTGAGAGTTTACGAAACCTGTCTGGTGAGCTTTCGCGCCGCGGACAACGATTCCGTCCGGTCTTCTCTCAACGACTCTTAAGTAAAGATCCGGATCTGCCTGTAAGTGGGGCGGAAGGGAACGGTCACCCTTCGGGTCTGTCATAGCGCCGTCAACGGTGTAGTCATGCTCCTGAACGTACTGGAGGAATTTCTTGAAGTTCTCATGGTAATGTGTTCCGTACTTTTCATCTGTCTCATAGGTTGTGCTGTAAACGGCGTTGAACGCGTCCATGCCGACACAGCGCTGGAAACAGGCTGCGGTCTTCTGTCCACAGAGTCTCTGCATTTTAACCTTCTTGATCAGGTCATCGGTGCTCTGATGGATATGTGTGAAACGGTTGATGGTCTCACCTGTAAGAATGGATTTTGCTGTCATTAAGTCTGCGTACTCCGGATCCTGAGCCAGATCGTAGGTTGCTTTTACAGAGTTTAAGGACGGACGGAGGATCGGATCGTCAACTGGATTTTCGATCTTCTTACCAAACATATAAACCTGAAGATTCAATTTTCTCATGCTCTCTACATACTGTTCACCTGTCATTAATGCCATAACACATGTTCCCTTCGCAGCCATTTTCGTTGCGGCTGCATCCTTTCCTGATAAGTTTTTGTGAGTAGCTGCTATACATCCGAAGGACTTCTGGTTTGCAGGTCCTTTTTGGAATTCATAAGCTCTTGTGTTCCGTTTTCGGAACTGACCTACTATAAAGCAATCCATGTGCCAAAGTTACAAAAGCGGGAGGGAGATTTTTGGGAAATTTATTTTTTTCGGGAGATAGCCAGAAAGAATATATTAAGGAAGAAAAGAATGACAGGAAATAAAAATAAAAAAAGAAATGAAATATGATCGAACAGAATCCTGACGGAAGTAACCGGAGATCCGGGACCAGAACAGGGATTTTCTCCCCGATTTCCGGAAAAATCTGTTGCATAAATGAAATAAATTGTCGTTTGTTGCAAAAACGCAACAGAAAGGCGCCGGGATATGGAATGAGAATCACTGAGATAAAGAAAAATGGAATATGGCACGCGAATGAAAGGCCTGAAAACCGGGCAACTCGTGGACGGACGATCCGGTTCCCTGAAAACCGGGGTGATTGGCATAAAAATTGCTCATAACTAAGGACAAAGAATTCGGAGCGCTGTGTGTGTTCCGGATTCGGAACAACGAAAAAGACCCCGGTCTTTCGAGGGCAGATCAGGAGGTATCACAATGATAGAAAGAATCGAAGAAGTATTGGAAAAGAAGGTCCGTCCGGCGCTGTTATCCCATGAGGGCGACGTGCAGATCGTAGAGTACGCGGATGGAGTTTTAAAGATCCGCCTGACCGGACACTGTTCCGGATGTCCGTCAGCGAGACTGACAACGGAGGAACTGATTGCGGCAGAGGTCCAGAAAGAGATCCCGGAGGTGAAGGAGGTTGTTCTCGTCAATGAGATCAGCCCGGAGCTTCTGGATTTCGCGAGAAAGCTTCTGAATCATAACCATGAAGCGCAGGAACGCATATGAGGATCGGCATCAAA
Source organism: Clostridium sp. AM30-24 (assembly GCF_003480435.1). GTDB lineage: Bacteria > Bacillota > Clostridia > Lachnospirales > Lachnospiraceae > Pilosibacter. Next base: position 68,085 of record NZ_QUJB01000002.1, read on the forward strand.
TACTGTGGCGGCTGCAATCCTGTATACAACAGGGGACGGCAGGTAAAACGCCTGCAGGAACAATATCCGGAACATGAGTTTGACTTTGCAGCCGGGGACATGAAAGAATGCGAGATCGGACTTGTTGTCTGCGGCTGCGTCCGGGCCTGTGCGTCAGTGGATGGGCTTGCACCAAAGAAAAAGCTGTTTCTTCTCCCGACGGAGCGGAGCTTTTCTGAGGTAAAGACGTATCTGGAGCAGGACAGGGAAGCGAAAAAGAACGCGGAAGTTTGTGGCAGAAAAGACGCGATGCCGGAAGAAGAGACAGACAGTAGAATCCATGTTCGTATCGGTGACACGGCAGAGGTTACAAAGACGTTCTTTAAGGATGACGTGGACAGGTTTGCAGCGCTCACCGGAGATTACAGCAGACTTCACACGGATGCGGAATTCGCGAAAAAAACGCCTTACGGAAAGCCGGTGGTTCACGGTGTTCTGGCGGCAAGCCTGATCTCAACGGTGATGGGCACGAAGCTTCCGGGTGAGGGGACTGTCTTTATCGAAGAGCAGGTGCGGTTTTTGAAGCCTGTTTTTTACGGGGATATGATCACCGCAAAGGTGACATTTACAGCTTGTAAGGAACGGGAGGACGGTTACATCGGGACGTTTTCAGGAGTGTGTGAAAACCAGGATCATGAGACGGTGGTATGGGCAGAATGCAGACAGTTCATGTCGAAGGAGCTGTTTTTATGTAATTAGGAAATTCCGAGGAATTCCCTGTTACACAAAAGGCACAATCTTTTTGATGCAATGAGACAAGAGATATTTCATGGCAGAGATCAAAAATATAAAGAATCAAGCGAGGGCAAATACAATGACAAATCTTGAAAAATACAACAAAATTTTTATCGGAATGTTTCACAAGACAGAGGAGGAGCTTCCGGGCTTAAAGTACCGCGGAATTCCGCTCTGGGATTCGATCGGACATATGGATCTCGTAGGGGAGCTGGAAGAGGCATTTGATATTCATATGGATACGCCGGATGTTCTGGACTTCACGTCCTATGAAAAGGGAAAAGAAGTTCTTGGGCGCTACGGGGTAACGATTGAATAATCCATATCCGGACCGGATCTTCCGGATCGTGGAACCGGTGACGGAGAGCAACTGCTATGTGATCCGGGAAGAGGACAAATGTATGATCATCGATCCGAACGATTTTACAGCGATCCGGGAGCTGCTGCAGAAATTGGGCCTGATGCCGGGTCTGGTCCTTCTGACCCATGAACATTGTGACCACATCGGCGGATTAAATGAACTCCGGAGGACATATCCGGTGACAGTGGCGGCAACGGAGGCCTGCAGCGCGGGAATCGGGAACCAGACGAGAAATATGTCCCGCATGATGGAGACATTTTTGTACTTTAAAAGAGGGGAAAAGAAACTTGTACATTATCCGCCGTTTCAGTGCCGGAAGGCGGATCTGACATTTACGGACCGGATCTGTTGCAAATTTGCAACAAGGCAGCTGGAGCTGATCCCGCTTCCGGGGCATACCCCCGGGAGTATGGTGATCCGATATGACGGATGTATCTTTTGCGGGGACTATCTTCTTCCTGGGGACAGGGTCGTTACGAGGCTGCCGGGAGGAGATGGGGACGCATATGAAAAATACGCGAAACCCTGGCTGAAAACGATTCCGGATGGGACATGGATCTTTCCGGGACACGGAGAGCCGTTCCGGATGAACAGGGAGGTGAGGGAATTTCATGAATTATGAAGAGCTTTTAAAACGAGGCCCCTATGAGCTGGGAGCGGAGGAGAAGAAAAAAATCTATGCGGATATGCTCAGTGAGCTGACAGACAGCCACAGAAACCGGTGCCTGATCTATGACCGGTGCTGCAGTGCACTGGGAGATGTGTCGGGAAGCCAACGGAGAGAAGAAGAAATTCCCATGGTCCCGGTCTCCATGTTTAAGGAGATGGAGCTTCGAAGCGTTCCCACAGGAGCTGTGTTTAAGACGGTGACCTCTTCAGGGACTACGGGACAGAAGACCTCAAAGATCGTTCTGGACGAGCGGACAGCAGCCTGGCAGCAGCAGACGCTGCAGCGGATCATGGCCGATTTTATCGGGGAAAAGCGGATCCCGATGCTGATCATCGATGCGCCGAATGTCCTGCGGGACCGGGCACTGTTTTCCGCGAGAGGAGCCGGGATTCTGGGATTTTCGATCTTCGGGTCAAAACGCTGTTATGCGCTGAAGGAAGATATGTCTCTGGATCTCGAGACTGTGGAGGCATTTCTTGAGAAGGCCGGTGACGGACCGGTCCTTGTATTCGGGTTTACCTATATGGTCTGGAAATATTTTTATGAGCCGTTGAAAAGATCGGGTCACAGGCTTCATCTGGAACATGGTTTCCTGATCCATGGCGGCGGCTGGAAGAAGCTGGCGAAGGAGGCGGTGTCCGCAGAGAAATTTCGGGACGGACTCCGGGAAGTCTGCGGGATCCTCGATGTACGGAATTACTACGGAATGGCGGAGCAGACCGGCTGCATCTATATGGAATGCGAGTGCGGTCATCTGCATGTGAGCAGCTATTCGGATGTTCTGATCCGAAATATGGAAGACTTTTCCTGTTGCAAAAATGGAACAGAGGGCGTGATCCAGGTCCTGACACCGATGGCCTGGTCCTATCCGGGCCATTCGGTGTTGACGGAAGATAAGGGCATGATCGTTGGAGAGGATGACTGCCCATGCGGAAGAAAAGGAAAATATATTAAGATCACGGGCAGGATCCCAAAGGCGGAAATCCGGGGCTGCAGCGATACGTTTGAGACAGGAAAAGAGCTTCGTGGGGAGAATGAGGCGGTCACTCTTTTAGCAGGTGAGATGGGGATCACATCGGTACCGGAAATCCCGTTTGAGGAGACCACCATGGAGTTTCTATCGGCACTCTCAGAGCGGATCCGGGAACTTCCGAGAATGTTGTCCGGAGAGGAAATGCGTTCTCTCGGATTCTGGCTCAGGCGTTCCAACCTCGAAAGCTATAAAAAACGGTATGAAAACTGTGGTTTCCGGCTTGGGCTGGGACGAACATTTCATATTGCGCCGTCGAATGTTCCGCTTCTGTTTGTATACACGATGGCGATCGGATTGCTGGCAGGAAATTCCTGCCGGGTGCGGGTGTCGGCGCGAAGAAACACGGAAAGCGAAAAGGTCTGTGAGCTGATCGATGAGCTTTTGGGACTGCCGGAATTTCAAGCTCTGAAACGACGGATCTCCATTGTCACATACGGGAGGGAAAACCGGGAGGCAACGGAGAAATTCAGCAGAGAGTGTGACGGCCGGGTGATCTGGGGCGGTGATATGACTGTGGAAGAGATCCGGAAGATTCCGATCGGCCCGTCAGCGTCGGAGGTCGTCTTTCCGGACCGCGCGTCCATAGCTGTGTTTGACGCGGATGCCGTTCTTGCCCTGTCGGAAGAGGGGCTGGCAGAGACGGCAATGCGTTTTTACAACGATACCTTCAGCATGGATCAGAACGCCTGCGCGTGTCCTCGGGCAGTATTCTGGAGGGAGAGCTGTCCAAAAACGGGAGAAGCGGCGGCCGGGCGATTCTGGCAGGCGCTTGCCCAGACTGCGAAGCGGTATGGGCTCACAGAGCACAAGGTCAGCGTGAAATATGGTGATCTGTGGGAGCTGGCAGCCGGCGGGGCGCGGATCGTGAAGGTCAGAAAATTCGAGAACAGACTTTATGTCACGGAAATGAAGGATATCCCCGGAACAGCCTCGGAACAAAGGATGCGGTTTGGAAGCTTTCTGGAATATCATATGAAAAACGGAGAAGAATGGATCTCTGCCGTGTCCGAAAAAACACAGGCCCTGGTGTATTTCGGCGTGGAGAAGCAGGAACTCCGTGAATGTGTTCTGCATCACAGGCTTCGCGGTACCCATCAGATCGTCCCTGTGGGGCAGACACTATGGATGGATCTGGTTTGGGACGGAAAGGACATGATCCAACTTCTGTCCCGGACGATCCGGTAGGGCAGAAAGGAGGGCCGGATGAATTTTATTGAAAGAAATGATCAATTTTCAGAGAATCTGATGCTTGCGGATGATCAGGGAAACCGGATCACCTACGGAGAATTTGAGAAGATATATGAGGAACGATCAAAATTTCTGGAGGAGGGAAGGCTTGCGTTCCTGTATTGTAGGAATACCGTCGGAGCAGTTCTTTATTACAGGAGCTGTCTTAGGAATCATGTGGTGCCTCTGCTTTTAGAGCATCGAATGGACCGAGAGCTTTTAAGGACACTGATCGGGACCTATGAGCCGGATTATCTGATCGGAATGCCGGAGGACCTTACAGGAACGGATGGAACGGTACTGGAGGGCTCGGAGTGCTTTGGTTATCAGCTTGCAAAGCGGGATGCCAAACGGAAAACGGGGCTGAATCCGGAGCTTGCGCTTCTCCTTACGACCTCCGGCAGCACGGGAAGCCCGAAGCTTGTAAGACAGAGCCGGAAAAATGTTACGTCAAATGCGGAGTCGATCGCGGAATATCTGGAGCTTGATCCGACAGAACGTCCGATCACAACGCTGCCGATGAACTACACGTATGGGCTTTCGATCATGAACAGCCATTTTCAGGTGGGAGCAGCTGTGCTGCTGACAGAGCATACGCTGTTTGAGCGGGAGTTCTGGGATTTTTTCCGGGAGCAGGGAGCAACTTCCTTTGGCGGCGTCCCTTACACCTATCAGATCCTGAAGCGACTTGATTTCTTTAAAATGGCGCTGCCGTCCTTACGGACGATGACGCAGGCAGGAGGCAAGCTTCCGGTGAATCTGCATTGGGAATTTGCGGAATATGCGATGTCCACAGGACGAAAATTCATTGTCATGTACGGGCAGACAGAGGCGACGGCGAGAATGAGTTATCTTCCCGCAGAGGATGCCATCAGAAAATGCGGCAGCATGGGAATCGCGATCCCAGGTGGAAAATTCCGGATCATGGAGGATGGCTCGACAGAGATCAAAGAGCCGGATACGGTGGGAGAGCTTGTGTATAGCGGTCCGAATGTCACGATGGGGTACGCGGAATGTGCGGCAGATCTTGAAAAGGGAGACGAGCGCGGAGGCGTTTTGTTTACCGGAGACATGGCAAAGCGCGATGCAGAGGGATATTACTATATCACTGGACGGAAAAAACGGTTTTTGAAGATGTATGGAAAGCGCGTCAATATGGACGAGATCGAGCAGCTTCTTCGCGGCCGCTATGAGGGCGTGGAGCTCGCCTGTACCGGAGAGGATGACCGGATGCGGATCTATATGGAAGGAATGGATCCGGCATCCTGTGAGGAGGCAGCGGAGTTCCTGACAGAGAAAACAGGACTTTACCCGGGAGGTGTCCGGGTTCTTCCTATCGACAAGGTACCGAAAAATGAGTCCGGAAAAACGATCTACAAAGAATTGGAGAAATTGCCATGGAATTCATGATTTACGAGAAAAAAGACACAACAGCACTGATCACGATCAACCGTCCGAAGGCGTTAAACGCGTTTAATTCCCAGATGTTGGACGAGCTCACAGAGGCGCTGGAGATGGCGGAGAAGGATACAGGAGTCCGCTGCGTGATTCTCACGGCAGCAGGGGAGCGGGCATTTACGGCAGGCGGAGATATCAAGGAGGAAGTTCAGCTGAATGAAACAACAGCGGCAGAATTTTCAAGACACGGGAAAAAGATGATCCGGTCAATTTTAAATCACAGAGTTCCGGTGATCTGCGCGGTCCGCGGCTATGCTCTCGGTGGTGGAATGGAGATGATCCTGGCGGCAGATATCACTGTGGCAGCCACGGACGCGAAGATCGGAATCCCGACGATCAAGCTCGGTGGGATTCCGGGATGGGGCAGTACAGTCCTTCTTCCGAGAACGGTCGGCGCTTCCAGAGCCAAGGAGCTTTTATATACGGGGCGCAGCCTCTCTGCGGAGGAAGCGCTGAAGCTTGGTGTTGTGGAGGATGTCGTTGAGCCGGATGAACTGTTAAAGAGAGCCTTTGAATTAGCGGATATGATCGCGGATATGGCACCGCTTGCAGTGGAAAATATGAAAAAGTCCATCAACACCGCTATGAGCGCCGGACTGGAGGAAAGCCTTGGAACAGAGACAGATATCTTCGCTTCCTGCTTTGGAACGCAGGATCATCTGGAAGCGACGACGGCGTTTCTCGAGAAGAGGGCACATGGGGAGTTTATGAGAAAATAGAGAAAACCCTGCCAAATTGAGAATGAGGAACCCTCCGGGAATCGCAAAATGCGGTGACCGGAGGGTTTCTTATGACTTGCCGCTTATCAGGTGGTGTATGTCAGCAGGTAAGATAAATTTAAGCAAAAACATTCATGATAACGAAGCCCCATACCGGCACAAAGATCATCATGATAACGGAGGTGATCCAGCCTGCAATTAAGAGGGTCTTCATGTTATTTGAGCGTGCAAATCCAAGGTGTGCCGCATAGTTTGCGGACGGATAAACGATGGATGTGATGCGGACTGCTGCGATCAGTACGATCGACCAGGCGGTCATCGGAATTCCCATGGAAGATGCGATGTCCCAGAAGGCACTCTGGATGATCTGCATCTGTGTCACAACGGCACCTTCAACACCAAATCCGCCAACGAAGGATGCAATTACCATTAACATGTATTTTCCATTAGAACCAACGAGATGAAGAATCAGCTCTGACAGAGCTTCCCAGCCGCCACCAAGAGTAATCGTATCGATCATGACACCAGTAAGCAGGAAGGAAAGGAACATTCCGCCCATTTTTCCCATGCCCTGGCCAAACATTTTGATGGTTTTTTCAAACTTCTGGTCAATGAACAGACCAACAACGATACTGAGAAGTAAAATAACAAACATTACATATTTCATGTTGCTTCCGGTCATAAGCCCAAAAATAAGGCAGCCAATGAAGGTTACGAGGAATGCGATGCAGGCATTCTTCTGACGCGCTGTAGCATGAAATTCAGCTGGGATTTCGATCTCATCGTATTTTTCCCCGGCAGCTTTTGTCTTCTTCTGAATATAGAAGGAGAGGATCAGACAAACGATTGTCCATGCAATGGAGTACGGTAAAGCAGAGTAGAGCATGTAATCCTGATAGCTTAATCCACTGACACCGAGCGCAGCAGCAACTGCGGAACAGAAGGGTCCGATCGTAACACCGACAAGGCCGGCATTAAACATTAAGAAACAAACAGTTGTCGGAGTGAGTCCGGCAGCAGCAACAATTGGAAGAATGATCGGAGCAACAACTGCATTGCCTCCGTTTAAGGTTCCAATCAGACATACCATAATCAGAGAAACAAGATAACATGCAAAAATACCCTTTTTCTCACTATCGACACCGATTTTTTTCACAACAAAATTTACAATGACCTGATTGATTCCGGCAGCATCCATAACGACGCCAAGTCCGCTTCCGAACATGATGATCAATCCTACCTGGCCAAGCGTTCCCCCAAGGTTATCAACCAGAATTCCAGCAAATTCCTTTGGCCCCTGTCCCATGAGAATACATCCAAGGATCGCGGCAACACCAACACTTAAGGTGTAATTTTTTCCGCGCAGTGTAAGGATGAGAAAGAGAACCATAGGGATGAGTGCCAGAAGGGATGGTGCAGTAACTAATACTGGCATAGTACATTCTCCTTTTTTAATTTTTAGTGCAGTCAATACTGCTTTTGTTTAGGTGAAATTACAAGATGCAAATCACGATAGCAAATTGTCTGAAGCTCCGGATCTTCAAAATCTGTATCAATTTACCTAAAAATAGTATAAAACAAAAAGATATTTGTGTAAAATATATTCTTTGAATGCAAGTATAGGCAGCGCCTATCGTAAATAGCAAATAAAGACCTTGAATTTTTAAATTGGATTTTGTATATTAAACATAGATTCCAGCCGAAAGAATGAAAGATTTGCGTATGACTTTCATATGAGGACGCGATCGCAAATATGTGGCATAGTTTTACATTGGATAAAATAGGAGGAAGCAAGAATGCGTCTTGAACAGCTTCGTTATATTATAGAAATTGCAGATACAGGATCTTTTACAATGGCAAGCGAACGGCTGTTTATTGCCCAGCCCAGTGTCAGTCAGGCGGTGACTGCGCTCGAAAAAGAATTAAATATGACTCTGTTTACAAGATACCGAACCGGCGCAGTGCCAACCCCGTTAGGATTAAAAGTCATTGCACATGCCAGAGAGGTGATAAAAAGTGTTGGAGAGATCGAGAAATTGTCCGTCGGTGATTATTCGAAGATAAATTCCAGAGTGACGATCGGTGCGATCCCAACTCTCAGCGCAGTGATACTTCCTAAGGTAATTCGACATTTCAGAGATGTATTTCCCAATGTCAGTCTGCGGATCCGTGAAGAAGGAACGGAACGCATCATCAAAGATTGTCTGTCGGGCGATGCAAATCTGGGGCTTGTATCCAGACATGGAAAGAGAGCATTTGATGAAGAACTGATTTACCAGCATTTGATGGATGGAAGATTAATGGCATATGTTGGAAAACAATCATCGTTGGCTAATCGAAAAAAGATTACGTTCCGGGAGCTTCTTCCGTTCCAGCTTTTTTTATTTGGCGATGAGTTTTCTCTTCATCGGTATTGTTTGGAACAGATCAGCAAATATGGACAGCCCAATGTCATGTCAACAACCTATAATCCGGAGTCAATCAAGCGCTTTGTTATGCAGACAGAGGCAGTGGGGTTTGGACCGGATATTTCCTTAAAAGACGATATCTATGTAAAATCCGGTGCGATCTATCCGTTAGAGATCACAGATGCGGAGGAGATCAGTTTTGGATTATTGACAAACAGAAAAAGAAAACCGGATGTGGCAGTGGATGCATTTATTAAAGAAATTCAGCAGAGCAGATGAGCCCTGCTGTTTTTATATGCAACAGGAAATTCCGAGGAAATCCCTGTTGCATATAAAGACATTAACGTACCCAAGATGCGCATTTGCGTGAAGATGTAGATTGTCGCAAGCGACTGCGCGAGACGCCTGAAAGTGGCAGACGCATTCCTCTCTATCTGTAATATAGGAGATGCCTATGTTTTCATTAATATCCCATATTTTACAAGTATCTAAGAATCCATTAGAATGACATTAGATACAAAAAAGACATAAATAAGTCGAAGAAAAAATACAAAATGACGGAAAAGGAGAATGAATCATGGCAAGAAATCATTGGACGATTCTTGGGGAACTTGACCCGGAATTAAATGACAAAATTACTGCATGGAGAACTCAGCTGGTAAATGACAATACAAAGCTGGAGAGAAAATACCGTGAGCTGATCAATGTCGCAATGGCATGTATTTTAAAGCAGGAGCCGGTTATCCTTGCACATGCGAAGCTTGCATATCAGAATGGCGCAACAAAGGACGAGATCCTTGGAACAGTAGAACAGGTCCTTACGATGGGCGGTTTCCCATCATTCCGTATGGCAATGCTGACTTTGGATGAATTTTTCCACGAAGAGGAACAGAAGTAAATCATATTAAATCAGAGGAGGACAAAAGCATGAAACCATTATTTGTTGAAACAGATCCAAAATTCCATGAATTAATTGATACAGAAGCCGTTCTTGAGCCGGTTTCCGTCGGTCATAGAGTAACCGAGGGAATCATCTGGTGGCCGCAGAATAACTGCTTGATCTTTTCTGATATGGCAGCCGGAAAAGTATTTAAATGGGATCCGGAAACATTCGAGACGACAGTAATTAAATTCCCAAGTAATATTTCCAATGGTAACTTTATCGATACGGAAGGCAGAGTTGTTACATGTGAACATGCAACAAGTTCTATTACAAGAATGGAGCCGGATGGCCGTTATATGAAGACACTGGCATCTTATTATGATGGAAAACAGTTAAACAGTCCAAACGATGTGATCGTTGATTCTCAAGGAAGAATATGGTTTACTGATCCAATGTATGGAAGAACAAGTCCGGTTGCGGGCATTAAGCGTGACGGCGAAATGGGATTTCAGGGTGTATATTGCATCAAAGAGGATGGAACCCTTGTACTTGCGAGAAAAGATTTTGAGCAGCCGAACGGTTTATGTATGGAGATCGGTGAGAAGACTATGCTTGTGAACGATACCCCAAGACAGGAAATTCGCCGGTTTAAAGTAGAGGATGACTGTACATTGAGCGGAGGCGAGGTTATTTGCGAGGTCGGCGGACGCCCGGACGGAACAAAGATCGATAAGGATGGCAACATCTTTACAACAGCGACAGGAGATGTTTACATTTTCGATAAAAACGGAAAAAAACTTGGAGAGATCAATGTGCCGGGACAGTGTCGTAACTTCTGCTTCGGTGGTCCGGACAGAGATTATCTGTATTTTGCGTGCGAGACAATCTATCGTTTAAAGATCAAGACGCAGGGGGCAGAGTTTTTTAAATAAGAAATAGAGATCCTATCATTTGTATATTCTCAGATCCGCAGGGCACTTCGTTCTGAAAAACAGGCGGAGACGGAATGAGAAGACAAAAGGTCTGCTGTAGGCTGCCGGCGGAATCAGGAATTCCTGTCCGGCAGCCAGTTTTATACATAGAGTTCAAAAGCGTTCGCATCAAGGCGCGTGAAAGGAGAAAATATGCTGGAGATCGTTGTACGACCGGAATTATATCATTTCGATAAGGTGAAAGAGTTTGCAAACGAATTTTTAATCGGAGAGGGAGATCTCGTTATCACAAACGAGTATATTTATCAGCCATATTTTGGCGCGTTGAATTTAAAGTGTGATGTGCTTTATCAGGAAAGGTATGGAAAGGGCGAGCCTAATGACGAGATGGTGGAAGCGATGATCGCGGATATGCAGAAAATGGGCGAGCATAAAAGAGTCATTGGGATAGGAGGTGGAACAGTCCTTGACATCTCAAAAATTTTTGCATTAAAATATCTTCATCCCATCGAGAAATTATATGACCGGGAACTTCCGGTTGAAAAACATAGAGAACTGATCCTCGTTCCGACAACATGCGGAACAGGATCTGAGGTGACAAATATTGCAATCCTTGCATTCCTCAAGAGAAATACAAAATTTGGTCTTGCAGATAATGCGATGTATGCAGATAAAGCGGTTTTGATTCCGGAATTTCTTGAAAACCTGCCGTATCCTGTCTTTGCAACCAGTTCTCTCGACGCTCTGGTGCACGCAGTAGAGTCCAGTCTCTCACCGAAAGCAACGCTATATACGAAATTGTTTGGATATAAGGCTATTGAAATGATCTTAAATGGATATCAGAAAATGTCCGAAGAGGGAAAAGAAGCAAGAATTCCGTTGCTGAGTGATTTCCTGCTCGCATCGAATTATGCCGGGCTGGCATTTGGAACGGCAGGATGTGCAGCTGTTCATGCAATGAGTTATCCGCTTGGAGGAACCTTCCATGTTCCGCATGGCGAAGCGAACTATGCGATCTTTAAAGGAGTGATCGATAATTATCTTGAGATCAAAAAAGACGGCGCGATTGACGAACTGGCAGGCTATCTGGCAGATATTTTCTCCTGTGGAAAGGAGCAGGCATTTACAGAAATGTTCAATCTTCTCGATCAAATTCTGGAGAGAAAATCACTGAAATCCTATGGGGCAGACGATGAGATGCTGAAACGCTGGACAGAGGAAGTGATCACTGGACAGCAGCGGCTTATGAAGAATAATTTCGTATTTCTTGATGCAGAACGTGTTTTAAAGATTTATCGTGAATTGTATTAGAGGAGGTTACCATGGCAGAAAAAACAGTTACCATGCAAATTGCGGAATATTCCGTTCAGAATCGTTGGGATAGCTTTACAGAAAAAGATATTCGAATGGCAAAGCTTGCGTTCATTGACTGGCTTGCAGCGGCGCAGACCGGTGTGACAGAAAAAAGCGCAAAGCTGTTTATGAATATGGCTGAAGAGGAAAACATCAGTGGAGATTGCGTGATTATTGGTCAGGGACGGACGACCTCCGCAGTTCAGGCGGCATTGATCAATGGAATAGAATCTCACGCAATTGATTTTGATGATATCCATGATTTTCTCTCCCTGCACCTCTGTTCACCGGTTCTTCCGGCTGCGCTGGCGGCGGCGGAGTATAACAATGCAGGTGGAAAAGCGCTGATCAATGGAGCAATTGTGGGCATGCAGATCATGGTCGCAATTTCTGCCGCAATCATGCCGGAACATTATAATCAGGGTCGTTGGCATGCGACCGGTACGATTGGTGTATTTGGAGCGGCGGCAGCAGCAGGTGCGATTCTTGGACTGACCCCGGAAGAAATGTGCAATGCTTTTGGAGTGTGTGCTGGCTTATGCAGCGGTATTCAGCTGAATTTTGGAACGATGGCAAAACCGATGGCTGCCGGAATGGCGGCAAAGAATGGACTTATGGCAGCTATTCTTGCAGGCAGAGGATTTACAGGCAGGGCTGATATTTTCGATACAGATTTTCTTGATAATATTTGTACGCGCAAAGCAGACATAGAAAAGTTATTAGAGCGGCTTTATGGTCCTTATGGGATTCATGAACTTCGCTTTAAACGTTACCCATGCGGCGCACCGACTCACAGTGGTATCATTAACTGCAAAAAGATTCTGGCAGAACATCCGCATGCGATTGAAGAGATCGAAAAGATCGTGTTTGAGCCGTATCCGCGGGCGATCCGTCTGGTGGGAAATATGGACCCGCAGACAGGGCTTGAAGGAAAATTCAGCATTTCTTTTACCGCAGCAGCTCAGATCGTGTTTGGTCAGGTAACGATTGAGACATTTACAGATGAAAATGTGAAAAACCCGCAGGTACAGTATCTGTTAAAACGTATGGAACTTGTTGCAAATGATGAATTTACTCCGTCCCGGGGCGGAAAGGCAACCATCTACTTTAAGGATGGAACCCATTATTCCAATTCTACATATCTTCTTGGCCATGAGATTGATCTTGATGAGGTATTTGAGGATGTTACCGGAAAATTTAATGAGATCATGATCCCAAGAGTTGGTGGGGAACATGCTGCAGCCATCTATGAAAGCCTGATGAAATTAGATACAAATTGTGATATCAGAAAGATGACGGCGAGACTTTAACTTGTGACGATATGAGGAAAGAAGGATAAATTTATGGAAATAGAAGAAAAAAAGAAAATCGTAGAGGAAGTCTTGCAGTATCCGACCGGAAATATTTCAGATGCAATGGACAATCTTGGAATCAGGAGAGGAGCAATAGCAGGAGTCCATGCGCTTGATCCAAAGCAAAAAAGGGCGGCAGGTTTTGCGCTTACGATCCGTCAGGCACGTCGCAGCACGGCGTATGATGGGAAAAATCTGGCACGTCAGGGCGGGATCATTGATACGGAGACGAATCCGTATGATATGCTTATAATTGATATGGCAGGGATTCAGGATGTCTGCACGGGGGGAGCGCTTCTTGCACTCCGGGCAAAGTCGCGCGGCGTTTCCGGTGAATTGACCAATGGCTGTCTTCGGGATGCTGATGAAATTGCAGAGCTTGGTTTTCCGGTGTATTGTGCGGGAACATTTCCAGTAAAAAGCGCGCGTGATATCGAAACGATTGGTGTAAATGTGCCGGTTATGCTCGGAGGAGTTCAGATTATTCCGGGAGATCTGATCCTTATGGATCGCACGGGAGCAGTAGCAATTCCTGCTGATCGGATCGATGAAGTGCTTAAAGAAGCAGAAAGAATCAATGCGAGAGAAGCAAAAATGGAAGAACTGATCCGTCAGGGAATGTCGATCGTTGATGCGAGGAAAGTTAAATAAGATATGAAAAAGAGCGGTGGCTTTCGATATGGAGCTTCCGCTTTTTTTATAGGCAGCACCTATGTCGACATGCATTTCCAATATTTTACTTTGGGACAGGTTATCGATACAATATAATTATAAAAAGTGCATAAAAAATAAACAAAAAAAGAACGCAATTTATGCATAACGTCATGACGAAATATGGATACGTAAACTTGGAGATAATTCAAATGCAATATGGAATGCAGGAGGGAAAAATGAAAAAAAGATTAGCATCTATAGTACTTGCAACTGTGACAATGCTTACAGCATGCGGAGGAAACACATCTACAGCTTCAGGAACGGACACTCAGGTCGAAAAATCACAGACAGCAGAACAGACATCAGGAAAAAAGAATAATTATACATTACTGACAGGGTCATCTGGAGCGCAGTATTTTACGTTTGGAACTGCCATGGCTAATGAGATCAACAATAAATCAGAGAAGATCAATGTCACAGCATTAACTGCTAACGGAGTATCTGAAGTCATTAATATGGTACAGACGAATGAAGCGGACTTTGGATTTGTTACATATGATACTGGTTATATGGCGGCAACCAATCAGCGTGAATATGAAGGTGGAGCAAAATACGATAATATTCGTGTTGTGATGCTTGGGCACACAGGAGTAAAGACAATTGTTGTTTGGGCAGATTCCCCATATCAGACGATTGCAGATCTGAAAGGTGCACGTCTTGCAACGGCTTCCGGTACTTCAGCCCACGCACTTGACTCAGCTGCTTATGGGGCTTGGGGTGTGGAGATTCCGGAAAATGTTGCAACGATGGGATATGGAGAAATGGCTCAAGCAATCAAAGACGGAACGATCGATGTTGTGAACGCGCATGGACCGAATCCATCGTCTTACATTATGGAAATGATCAGCGCAAAACCAATCCGAATTTTGGGACAGACCGAAGAAACCTTAAAGACGATCCTTGATGCACATCCGGAATGGATCAGAGCAACAATTCCGGCAGGAACATATGAGGGTGTGGATGAAGATGTTCTTTCTTTTGGTAACTATAGCTGTATTATCTGCCGAAAAGATATTCCGGACGAGGATGTAAAAGAATTTCTGGATGTTGTATTCGGAATGGATCTGACAACCTTGTATTCTTATGGTGATAGTTGGGGATACAATAATGATAACTACGATGCAGCATATGAAAACAATGATGTTTTTCCGTTCCATACGGGTGCTGAGAGTTGGTTAAAAGAACATGATATGATCAAGTAAACATGGAAATTAAAAGTGCTGTAATCTTTTTCCTAAGGATCACAGCACTTTTAGAAAGAAAGTGAGGGAGAAAATGGGAGAAAAACAGAGCAAAGAAAAAAATCCGGCAGAAATCATCATAAATGTTCTATCCGCACTGCTTTCAGTATATTCGATATCATATGCATTTATGGGATATGATCTTTTGACAGGACGCAGCAGACATCTTTTAATGGCATTGCCGATGTGTTTTCTGTCGAAAGGAATCGTCCAAAAGAAAAAAGGACAGAAATTTAGAACAATATTGTATGTAATTTTAAGCCTGATCACTGCGTATGCAATGATCTATATTGATATGAACTCTACGCCGCTATCCAGAACACGATTAGGCATGTACATCACCTCCGATTACATAGCGGGATTTATCCTGATTGTGGCGACTTTGGTGGCAACCTGGTTAGAGTATGGACTTTCACTTACATGTGTTGTTGGTGTGTTTATTCTTTATATGCTTTTTGGGCAATATCTGCCATCGGGAATTTCTCATCCAGTATTGTCTTATAAGAGAATGATTGGTACGTTGAGTTTGTATACCGAAGGAATCATGGGAACTGCGCTTGGAGCAATTGTATCGACGGTAGGAGCGGTACTTGTGTTTGCTGGCTTTTTGGAGATTTCTGGTGCTTCAAAAGTGTTTATGGATCTGACAATTTTATTATTCGGTCGATTTACTGGTGGAGCCGCAAAAATTGCGGTAGTCTCGAGTTCGCTTTTTGGTACGATTTCCGGAAGTGCGGCTGCGAACGTGGCAGGAACGGGAATTATAACGATCCCACTGATGAGAAAGACAGGATTTGAGCCGCATTACGCTGGGGCAGTGGAGGCAACTGCGTCATCAGGGGGACAGATCATGCCGCCGATCATGGGTGCTGCAGCGTTTATTATTGCGGAGATGCTGAGCAAGCCGTATGTAGAGATCATGAAAGCAGCGATCATTCCTGCAGCAGTATTTTATCTATCCATATTTATTTCGGTAGATTTATATAGCCGGAGAAAAGGAATTAAAGGTGTAGATAAGGACCCGAATCTGCCTCCGTTAAGGGATCTTCTGTTTAAGAGTGGCTATCTGCTGTTTCCTATCGTACTTTTATTTGTTTTAGTAGCTGTATTCAATAAGTCTGCCCAGTGGTCAGCTTTAGTCAGCACATTTGCGATCATTGTTCTTTCCTGGCTGAACAAGGATACAAGAATCACTCCAAAAAAAATGTGGGAAGCTCTTGTATTCAGTGGAAAAGCAATTGTTCCGATCTCAGTTGTATGTGCATCTGCGGGACTGATCGTAGGAATTTTCAATGCAACAGGTTTGGGAATTACTCTTTCTTCTTATATTGTGAATATGGCAGGAAACAGTCTGATGCTGCTATGTGTTCTGGCGGCTGTTGCATCCCTGATTCTTGGAATGGGAATGCCGACGGTTGCATGTTATCTTCTTCTCGCTGCATTAGTTGCACCGGCGATGATCGAATTCGGAGTACTTCCGATTGCAGCACATATGTTTGTATTTTATTTTGGTATTATTTCAGCAATTACGCCGCCGGTTGCAATCGCAGCATTCGTAGGGGCAGGAATTGCAAAGTGCAGCCCAATGAAGGTTGGAATTACATCATGTATTCTTGCACTTCCGGTATTCTTTATCCCGTTTGTATTTGTGTATAATCCAGCGCTGTTAATGGTTGGAAATATGGGACAGATCCTTCAGGTATGCGCAACGACATTATTAGGAACATTCCTTTGTGCGATCGGAACACAGGGATATATTTTTGCACCATTAAAAATGCCGGTAAGAATTATAGCGATTGTTTGTGCAGTAGCAATGTTGATTCCGGAGACGATTACAGATGTAATCGGTATTGCTGGTCTGGTTGGAGTGATAGTAATTGGCTGGATGACTGCTAAAAAGCAGAAAAATTAACAGGGAGGAATTATATATGTTGGCATATCATTGGGAATTAATGGATGAAATGAGTCCAGAAATGCGGAGCGCATACTTAAAATTTACATCTATGGCAAATGAGGGGGAAATCATTCCGAAAAAATACCGGGAATTAATGGTTCTTGGAATGGCATGTGTACTCCGCTCGGCACCGGCAGTGAAAACTCACGCGCAGACGGCAGTAGAAAAGTATGGTGCCACAAAAGAGGAGATATTTATGGTACTTGCAACGGCAATGAGTCTTGGTGGAGTCCCAGCATATCGAGAGGCATGTATTACATTGGAAGAATATTTGAAGACTTTATAAAAAGGAAGGACTATGAAAAATCTTTTAGAACTCAGTAAAAAAAATATTCCGAGTTATGGTATTTATATTACAATGCAGGACCCACAGCTCATAGAGATGGCGAAATGTGCAGGATATGACTTTGGCAGACTTGACGCGGAGCATGTGAACTTTTCGCCTCAGACGTTGGCGGAAATGTTTCGTATGGCAAGACTTCTGGATTTTCCGCTTCAGATCCGTGTAGGATCGAGAGAAAATATTAATCCGATTCTGGCGTTGGAACCGTCGGCAGTTATGTTTCCAGATGTACAGACAAAAAGTGATGCAGAAAGAATCGTAGAGCAGACAAAGTTTTATCCGTTGGGAAGCCGTGGAATGTATGCATTTACAGATGGAATACGTTTTGGCGGTTATTCCAGAGAAAACTATATTGCAAACGCTAATGACTGGATGCATACGATCGTCCAGATCGAGAGTCGACAAGGACTTGACAACCTTGAAAGGATTCTGGAGATTCCTGGAGTGGATATGGTTTCTTCTGGAAAAGCAGATCTCTCTCAGGCATTGGGAATTCCGGGAGACACAAAGAATCCGCGGGTAAAAGAAGCGGAGGAATATATTGTCCGAACAGCAATTAGCTATGGAAAAGCTCCAACACTATATGTAGAATCAAAGGAACGAATTGAGGAACTGCATAATATGGGAGTAAATCTTTTTATTGTCGGTTTTGACTGTTCGTTATTGATGAATGCGTTTAAAGAACGAAGAAAAATCTATATTTTATAAGAAACGGCACAGCCACAGTATTCTATCTAAGAATTATGTGGCTGTGTTTTTTGAGGAAAGAGCCATTTTTTTAATAGAAATTTAGGATTTTTCTCTGTCAGGATGTGGTATGATATTGGCACAGAAAGGCTGATGTGCGTGACCAATGTGTGCGTCAGCAGTCTGATTGATAAGATATAAGAAATATGCTATAATGAAATGCGGCTTACAGAGAGGAGACAGATATGAGAAAGACGTATTTGTACATGACAGCAGTAGCAATGAGCGCAGCTTTGGCGGCCGGATGCCAGAAGGCAGAACCGGCGGAGACAACTGCGGCAGCAGAGACAGTGGCTGAGTCAACCGAAACAGGGATGGCGGAGAGTGAGTCTTCTGAAACCAGTGGAACAGCGGCGCAGGACGATGAGAGGCTTGCGGATTATCACCTGCTTCAGGGAATCGTGACGGGGACGAATGACGAAAAAGGAACGTTTACGCTCAAAGCAGATGATGGTGGAGAATATGTGATCACGACCGGAAATATCGGTGACGTGGAGACCGAGATCGCGGATGACAGTCTTGTTGTGATCGGATATATCGGTGTCGAGATCCATGACAATATGGATCTGGAGAAAATCAATATGGTGATCGCGGCACCGGGAGATGATGACTGGACGATCGCATACGCAGAGGGAACGACGACGGCCAATGCGATGAGCACGTTTATGATGGTGACAGCAGATGGAACTGAGATGGGGTTCATGAAGGATGGCTGTCCGATGGATGAGGATGCTCTGGGCGGAGACAGCGGAGCGAAGATTGGCGTTGTATATATGGATTCCGAGGATGTAAGTTTTCCGCTGGAGATCAAGAAATTGCAGTAAAAAATATAAATATGGGATTTTTTCCGGAAAATAGCTGGCTATAACGGTCTTCAGTTTAGCTGTCCGGGAATAGCAAAGTTTTTGAGAATTATAATATATCAAGAAAGAAAATGGGGTTTAAAAATGGCAGATTTATTTCACCGTGTAAGTATTCGTAAATTTAAAGATGAGGCTGTATCAAATGAAGATATCGGCTATATTCTGGAGGCAGCGATGGCAGCGCCGTCCGCGAAGAATCAGCAGCCGTGGGAGTTTTATGTAGTAGAAAATCGTGAAGTCTTAAAACAGCTCGGAGAGTCCAGCCCGTTCTCCGCCCCGGCAGGAAAAGCACCGGTGGCGATCGTGACTGCATACCGTGAGGAATGCGATCTGCCGGAATTTGCACAGATCGATATGAGCATCATGATGGAAAACCTGTGGCTTGCAGCGGATGAGATTGGACTTGGCGGCGTATGGCTCGGCGTAGCTCCGAGAGAGGAACGGATGAAGGATGTAGAGAAGATCGTCGGAATCCCGGCGGGACAGCATGCCTTCGGCATCTTTGCTCTCGGTTACCCGGATGAGGAGCGGACCCAGCAGGATCGGTTCGATCAGAGCAGGATCCATTATGTGAAATAGGACGGTCTTTTTTCTGACAGATTCTATCGATGGAGTCGGTCCGGAATGAATTTTTCGCATTACTGGGGGAGGAAAAGCGATGAAGGATCGGACAAAGGTAGATATTTCGACGGCATTGACGACGTTATTGGCAAAGAAGGCGATCGACGATATTACCGTGCGGGAGATCGTAGAGCTCTGCGAGATCCGGAGACAGACCTTCTGCACAGCAATCCGGGAATCGCGAATATGTCGGTTGAGAAGCAGAACTTTATCTTCAGGGCGTATTCCAGAGTATTTGTCGGTCTGTTTCTGGACTGGGTCAGCAATGGGATGAAGGCAAAGGATCTGGACTGCTTTTCGGATGCCTGAATTCTGGTAGAAGGCGGAATTGAGGGAGCCTTGAAAAAATTAAAAAATTGATCCTGAAACAAAACAGGATCGGACGCGAAGGGCGTGTGAAAAATAAAGCTTCATTTTTCACACGCCCTTTTTTTGTAACAGGAAGTTTCGAAGAATTCCCCGCTACACAAAAGGCATTAACGTGCCGATGGTGCGCATTTGCGGGCAGACGGATGCAAATTACAGATTTTTTCTGAAAAATTCTTCTGCGTTCCGGAACATGATGCCCTCCGCCAGCTCCTTTGACATTCCCTTTTCCAGGAAATATTCGTAGAGTGCTGCGGATTTTGCCGGGCTATTCAGATATGTAGGGAGGTGTGCGCCGTCAAAGTCAGAGCCGAGAGCAAGATTTTCGTATGCGCCGAGCTCAAAAAAGTGTTCGATATGACGGTAAAAGTTTTCCGGGTCGTCGTAATTCTCGTCATTGGTGATAAAGCCTGTATAATAGTTCAAACCAATGAGGCAGTTCCGGCGGACCATCTCGCGGATCATATCATCCGTCAGGTTCCGCTTGTGGGAACAGATGGCGCGCGCGTTGGAGTGGGTCGCAACGAACGGGCGGCGGGCGGTCTCAAAGAGGTCGGTGTAGCCGGTGTCGTTTAAATGGGAGACATCAACGAGGATCCCGCGGTCTTCCATTTCACGGACTGCCTGCCGTCCGAAATCTGTCATTCCGTGAGTGGTGGTGTGTCCGGAACCGAGCTCATTTTCGCCGTTCCAGGTGAGCGTCATGCAGCGGACTCCGTCATCTGCCAGTTTTTTTACGCGGGTGATATCACCGGCGAGAGCTGCTCCGCCCTCGATGGTCAGAAAAGCGGCCGTCTTTCCTGCCTCCCATGCAGCATGCATATCGGAAACGGAACGGCAGGGGGAGATGCGGTCATGAAATTTTTCCATCTGGCGGTTAAAATTGTCACGGTTTGTTTCGTAGTAATCGATGGCGGCCTGTCCACGGTGCTGATCCGGGATGAAG
Organism: Clostridium sp. AM30-24; assembly: GCF_003480435.1. Classification (GTDB taxonomy): domain Bacteria; phylum Bacillota; class Clostridia; order Lachnospirales; family Lachnospiraceae; genus Pilosibacter. Next base: position 89,050 of record NZ_QUJB01000002.1, read on the forward strand.
ATGGCATAAAACTGTGCCCAGTGAACATCGGACGGAAGTGAGGACAGGGAGAGCACACGGTTCGGATCATCAAGCGTGTCCGGGGTCAGCCCCTTATGGATACAGTCTGTGAGTGTGTCGCAGTGCAGATCGATCAGAGCATAGGGATTCATGGGAAATTCCTCCTGAAAATATATTTTGAATTTATTGTAACGGAACCGTTCAGACGTTTCCGTCAATTCTGTCTTCGGATCTCGCCTTTTAAGATCATCGGGTAGCGGATCAGGGCATCGGAATCAAGCGCTTCTTTTTTCATATCCACCGCGGTGACCTGGTGGTTTTCGTAGGTCGTATAGTAGTAGGTTCCGGTCTCGGCACTGCAGCAGGAGGTGTAGATCGTGATCTCATATTTTCCTTCTGCAACCTCACAGCAGCCGCGCTGCTGGTCCACAGAGCCTAAGATATGGAAGAACTGGCTGACGCTTTCTTCTTCGCTGTCACCGGAGATCGAGTTTGCGCGGGTGAATGCCACGCGGGCAAAGCGGGACTGGGAAGAGAGATCCCCCGGAAGACCGAGAGCACCCATGCCGCGGCTGTAGGTGGCAAGCGGAAGCTCCGGAGAAAAACGATTTTCCGGCTGGCGCGGGGAAAGCCCGAGATAGTTATTTAAATGGAACATCTGCAGATCGAAGGGCGGATTGTTTGTGAGAACACCGGCAGGATCATCATGGACATGGAGTCCATCGGTCATGGATTCCACGACGATCGCCTCGTTTTTATCCGCAATGATCCAGTGGAGGCTTGCGGCAGGCATCTGCGGACTAAAAGGTGTTCCGACAAGATTCATGCGGGCAAGCGCTTCGCGGACCTCCGGAATAGTTGTGCACCGGCTTAAGATCCAGGGGATAAATTCAAACTGGGCAACATTCTGCGTTCCGTCCACCGGCTCTGCATAGGCGGCGTTTCCGACAAAGTTAAGTCCTGCCATGCCGAGTCCCTTTTCGTTCATGGCATCATAATACAGAGGATAATTGTCTGCAACGTGCGCCATGCCGATGATGGCATAGTGGGATGTAAGTGTACCCATATGGCGGAACGGGATCGGGTAATTGCGGGGAGTGATCGTGATCTCCTCGCCGTAGGAAAACTCGTAGTCTAAGGTCCTTCCAAAATAAAAGCCTTTTGTCTTGTAAGTTGCTGCTGTACACATAAGACAGGAACCTCCTTAAAAATAGTAAATTCGCAGCGCGTTTATCTCAGTCGGAGACCTGACTCCCATCGAGACAAATTTGCTGTTACTCACCACATGAAAGAGGCGGGAATCTTCTCGCCTGAGATAAATACGGATATAGTTTCTTCTGCATAAAAAAGATTATACCGCATTTTTTTGAAAAATTCATTAAAAAAGAGCTTTACAAAAACACTTTAGTATGGTAACATGATAACACGATGAAAACAGAGAGGTGAAACCGGACAGAAAAATGCGGCCGGTTTTCGGATATGACAAAAAGCTGGTCCGGGCAGCCGGATCACGGACAGATAAGAGGAGGAAATAATGATGAAAAAGAGATTATTAAGCGCAGTTATGGCATCCGCAATGGTACTTTCCCTCGCAGCATGTGGCGGAGCAAAGACAGAGACAACTGCTGAGAAAAAAGAGGAGACAACAACAGCAGGTACGACAGCTGCGGAGACGGCAGAAGCAGCAGGAGGCACACTGATCGTCGGCTTCGATCAGGATTTCCCGCCAATGGGATTTGTTGGCGACAACGGCGAATACACAGGCTTTGACCTTGATCTCGCGAAAGAAGTCGCAAGCCGTCTCGGTCTCGAATACAAGGCACAGCCGGTCGCCTGGGACTCCAAGGATATGGAGCTTGAATCCGGCAACATCGACTGTATCTGGAACGGATTTACGATCACAGGCCGCGAGGATGATTATACCTGGACTACACCGTATATGGCAAACAAGCAGGTATTCGTTGTAGCAAATGATTCCGATATCAAGAGTCAGGCTGACCTTGCGGGAAAAGTCGTAGAAGTACAAGCCGATTCCTCCGCGGAGGCTGCGTTAAAGGAGAATCAGGATCTCGCAAATACATTCGGCCAGCTTTTAACGACACCGGATTATAATACCGCATTTATGGATCTCGAACAGGGCGCGGTTGATGCAGTCGCAATGGACGTGATCGTTGCAGGCTACCAGATCAAGCAGAGAAACGCGGACTTTAAGATCCTTGACGATTCCCTCTCCGAGGAAGAATATGGCGTTGGCTTTAAGAAGGGCAACACAGAGTTAAGAGATAAAGTACAGGGAGCGTTAGAGGAGATGGCTGCCGACGGCACATTAGCGAAGATCTCTGATGAATGGTTCGGCGAGGACGTTACGACGATCGGAAAGTAAGCGCGTGTCGGAGTTGTAGAAATCTTGCGGGATATGGAAATGCTGTTTGACAGACATTCCCACATCGGCTAAAATAGTAAAAGAATTTTGATTACGGGAACCGGAAAACAGTTCCCGTAATTTGTGTTATTTATTAAGAAGGAAAGCAGGTAAAGATCGTATGGGTAAAATGACAATCGGGCAGATGGTCGCACAGCTCGCCAGTGGTATGCTGATCAGTACGCAGATCTTCGTGATCACGCTGCTGTTTTCTCTTCCACTTGGACTTATTGTGGCGTTCGGACGCTTATCGAAAAATCGCGTGATCAGCATGATCGTAAAATTTTACATCTCTATCATGCGCGGAACTCCGTTAATGCTGCAGCTGATGGTCGTTTATTTCGGACCATACTATCTGTTTCATATTAAAGTCGGCAGCGGTTACCGCCTGACAGCGACCTTTATCGGCTTTGTGATCAACTACGCGGCATATTTTGCAGAGATCTACCGCAGCGGCATTCAGTCGATGCCGATCGGCCAGTATGAGGCGGCACAGATCCTTGGCTACACGAAAGCTCAGACCTTTTTCAAGATCATTCTGCCTCAGGTCATCAAGCGAATTTTGCCGTCGATCACAAACGAGGTGATCACACTTGTAAAGGATACGTCCCTGTCATTCACCCTGAGTGTCGCGGAGATGTTCACGATCGCGAAAGCCCTGGCAGCATCCCAGACAAACATGATACCGTTTGTTGCAGCCGGAATTTTTTACTATGTGTTCAATCTCATCGTGGCTGTCGTTATGGAGTGGATCGAGAAAAAGCTGGATTATTACCGGTAGGACTGGAGGTCTGTGGATCATGAATCTGTTAGAGTTAAATCATGTAGAAAAATCATTTGAGAACCTGTCCGTGCTGAAGGATATTTCCATCAGCATCGGCGAGGGTGAGATCGTATCCATCATCGGACCGTCCGGATCCGGTAAATCAACGCTGCTCAGGTGCGCGACGATGCTTGAGAAGATGGATGGCGGCGAGATCGTATATCTTGGAAAGAAAGCAGCATGGACGGACAAGGACGGACATGTGGCCTATGCGGATAAGAAGGACATGAAGGAGATCCGGAGCCAGTATGGCCTCGTGTTCCAGAATTTTAATCTTTTCCCGCATTATTCTGTGCTGAAGAATATCGTTGACGCGCCGATCCATGTGCAGAAGCGAGACAAGGAGACGGTATATCAGGAAGCGAGAGAACTGTTAAAGAAGATGGGACTGGCGGACAAGGAAGACTATTATCCCTGCCAGTTATCCGGAGGACAGTGCCAGCGTGTGGCGATCGCGAGAGCTCTGGCGCTGAACCCGAAGATCCTGTTCTTCGATGAACCCACATCAGCTCTGGACCCAGAGCTGACAGCCGAGGTGTTAAAGGTGATCCGTTCTCTGGCGGATCTGAATATCGCCATGGTGATCGTTACCCATGAGATGGCGTTTGCAAGGGATATTTCCCACCGCGTGATCTTCATGGAGGGCGGCGTGATCGTCGAGGAGGGAACGCCGGAGAAGGTGTTTGCATCCGATAATGAGAGAATGAGGAGCTTTCTGGGACGATATGGGGAGATCCTGTAATTATGTTGACCTCTCTTGCGTTAATATTTTTAGTGGGACTTTCCGCCGCAGCAATCTGCGGGAGGCTGCGGCTGCCGCGTATTATTGGTATGCTGTTCACGGGAATTATTCTGGGACCGCATGTTTTAGGTCTTCTGGATGACAAGATCCTGTCGATCTCATCGGAACTCCGGCAGATGGCTCTTATTATTATTTTATTGAAAGCAGGGCTTTCTTTAAATCTTGCGGATCTGAAAAAAGTAGGCCGTCCGGCAGTCATGATGTCGTTTGTACCGGCAAGCTTTGAGATTTGTGGATATCTGCTCTGTGCGCCGATGATCCTGGGGATAACGAGAATTGAGGCGGCAGTCATGGGCGCGGTCCTGGCGGCAGTGTCTCCGGCGGTCGTAGTGCCGAGGATGGTACAGCTCATGGAAAGCGGATATGGAACGAAAAAGAGTATTCCACAGATGATCTTAGCGGGAGCGTCCTGCGATGATATTTTTGTAATCGTGTTGTTTTCCACATTTTCCGGGATGGCCCAGGGCGGTACAGCGGACATGAAACAGTTTTTAAATATCCCGGTGTCTATTGTGCTTGGAATCCTGCTGGGCGCGGTCGTTGGATATCTTTTGAGCCTCTTTTTTGAGACCGCCTATGCGAAAGCACATTATGTGAGAAACAGTATGAAGGTCATGATCGTTCTTGGAGTTTCCTTCCTTCTGATGGCTGTGGAGACATGGGTGAAGGCTTATGTATCAGTGTCCGGTCTGTTGGCCGTAGTCAGCATGGCATGCGTTCTGAAGATCAAATGCCCGAAATCTGTCTCAGGAAGACTCTCGGAGAAATTCGGAAAGCTCTGGATCGCGGCGGAAGTTGTCTTATTTGTACTGGTCGGTGCAGCGGTTGATATCCGGTATACGGCGATGGCCGGAGCCGCGGCGATTGTCATGATCCTGCTGGCGTTGATGTTCCGTGCTGTCGGTGTTCTTGTGTGCATGACGGGAACGGCATTGGATAAGAAGGAACGGGTATTTACGGTGATCGCGTATCTGCCGAAAGCGACGGTGCAGGCGGCGATCGGTTCTGTTCCGATGGCAATGGGACTTGCCTGCGGTCAGATCGTGTTGTCAGTAGCGGTCCTTGCAATCCTGATCACGGCACCGCTTGGGGCGATTGGGATGGATATGACGTATAAGAAGCTGTTGAAAAAACAGGAAAAAATCTCATAATATAAATTTGATTTGAAAAAATACCGGATGTGGGCTATAATGAGCGCAAAATATGCGGTATCAGGCAGGCGTTTTCATCAGGGACGTTTTATTTCACTGAGCTGATATTTGAAATACCGCAAAACAGGAGGCAATTATGGATTTCGAAAAATTATGCGCAGAAAGATATTCTCTTAGAAAATATGCAGATCGCCCGGTGGAGGCAGAAAAGCTGGAAAAGGTGCTGGAGGCAGGTCACAATGCACCGACGGCTCACAATCTCCAGCCGCAGCGCATTCTTGTGATGCAGAGCAGAGAGGCATTGGAGAAAGCAGAGGAGTGCACCGCATGCAAGTTCCATGCACCGGTGATCCTTGTTGTCGCGTATGATCCGGCGAAGGCCTGGAACCGTGAGGGAGATATGAAGAACCACGGGGAGATCGATGCGACGATCGCGGCGACACAGATGATGCTTCAGGCGGCAGATCTCGGTCTCGGAACCTGCTATGTCGGCATGTTCAGCCAGGAGAAGCTTCATGAGCTGTTCCCGGAGATGAAGGGACTTGTTGCGACTGCGATGCTTCCGCTCGGATATCCGGCAGAGACGGCGCATCCGTCAAGACTTCACAACGACAGAATGCCGTTAGATGAGATGGTGATCCGTCTGTAAAAGCATATACATAGATTCAGACCTGCCAAAGTGGAAGAAAGCCACGGGCAGGTCTCTTCTTTTTTTAGGTGTTCGCGACATAAAAACTTTTGTTCGTATAAAAAATACACAAAAAAACTTTTTTGTGGTAAAATATCGGACAGGAGGCAGCCTGAGATGACCGCTTCTGTTGCTCAGTATTGAAAAACGGAGGAATGACAGATGGAATATAAGGTTTCCGAGAAGATTCAGAAGAAATTCGACACACTGACAAAGGATGCAAAGGTTCAGAAAGCCCTTCAGTTTATGGAAGATGACCAGAACGAGATCATCGACAGACAGATTGAGCTTACCCTGATCCCGGCACCGACGAATCATGAGCAGAAAAAGGCAGCGAGACTTCTTGAGATGTTTAAGGAGGAAGGACTTACAGACTGCCATATCGACGAGTACGGCAACTGCGTCGGCATCCGAAAAGGTACCGGCGGTGGAAAGACGATTCTTGTAGAGGGACATATGGACACGGTATTCCCACTTGATACAAAGCTTGAGATCGTCCGTGAGGACGGCTTTATCAAATGCCCGGGAATCGTGGATGATACGAGAGGATGCGCGACCGTCCTGTCTACGATCCGCGCTTTAAATGCGGCAGGAATTGAGACAAAGGGCGATATTCAGTTTGTCGGAACGGTTCAGGAGGAAGGAACCGGCGCGTTAAAAGGAATGCAGTATTATGTAAACCATCATCCGGAGCTGGATGCCAGCATTTCCGTTGACGGCCCGGGATTTCAGGAGATCACCTATGAAGCGACCGGAATCCAGACATACGAGATCAACTTCCACGGCATCGGCGGACATGCCTGCGGCGCTTTCGCGAAGGTAGCAAACCCGATCCATGCGGCAGGACGTGCGATCGCGAAGATCTCCGAGATCCAGGTTCCGAAGGAGCCGATGACTACATTTGCGGTGACCACCATGCAGGCAGGAAGCTTCGAGGCTGTCCATGCGATCGTTCCGGTGGCACAGATCCGCTTCAACTTCCGTTCGAACTCTCAGGAGGAGCTTGAGAAGCTCCGCAAGAAGATCTTTGATGCCATCGATGAGGCATGCAGGGAGGAGACAGAGCGCTGGGGCATGGATACGATCACATACGATGTAAAACATATCTGTGATGTCAATGCCGGTCATCAGGATGCCCATGCGCCGATCGTAGAGGGCGCCATGGCGGCGGCAGAGTATCTTGGATGCGAGGAACCGAAGCTTGGAAACGGTGGTTCCACGAACTGCAACCGTGCTCTCGAAGCAGGACTCCCGGCAGTGTGCCTCGGCATGGGCGCGGATTATGATAGCCATGCGCATATGCTTTCTGAGCAGTTTAAGGTTGAGGGTGCATATAAGGGCTGCCAGCAGACATTGCTGCTTGCGCTGCTCTGTGCGGGCATGGATGATGTGGAGAGCATTATCGAGAAATAGCAGGACAAAATGAAAGCGTAGCATGAAAACGGCACAGACCTGTCAGGTAAATGGCGGGTGTGTGTCGTTTTTTGCTTGTCATGTGTCCGAATGCAGCAGCTGGCGGCAGGTTCTGCCGTTTTTGATCGACCGATCTGCATGGTGACACTTTTTATGAAAAGCCGCACATTTGCCGCAGAAAATCAAGGAAAAAGCAAGAAATAATCACCTTGACACTATGTAGTGCGTTGGATAAAATAGAGGATGACAGTTGGATTGTGCCGATCTGCAGTCGAAAGCGTGCTGCAAGCTTGCCTGCATAAACGCTTTTGAATGAAAAGCGGTATAAGGGCAACGCCCGGAGCTTCTTGTGCGCCGGAGGCGAACAAGAAGAGAGCAATCCGGTAACTGAAAATAAAAAAGGCAGGATGGAATCATGAAAAAAATAAGAATGCTTCTTCCGACAGGCGCTGTGATCGGCATGCTGGTGGTGGGAACAGCGTTTCCTGCGATGGCAGCGGCAGATAGCGATACGGCAAAATTTGTACGCGGCACTACGATCAATGCGGTGGATGTCTCCAAGCAGACGGCACAGCAGGCGAAAGGATATCTGGAAGGTTATTTCAACGAACACTACGAGATTAAAATACAGGACGCGGACGGCAACCTGGAAGTCTTAAAGGGAACCGATGTTGGTTACCACTTAAACGTTACCGGCAGCGTCGATGATATTTTAAAGGAGCAGAATGACACAGGAAGAAAGACGGGGCCCGGCTCTGACCAGTCCTATACTGTGACAGTGGCGGCAACGCTCGATGATGAGAAGCTTGCCGCGGCGCTTGCGAACCTGCACTGCGTGACGGCGGCCACACCGACTTCCGATGCCTGTATCTCTGCTTTCGAAGAGGGAAAGCCTTTTACGATCATCCCGGAGGTGCAGGGAAATGAACTGGATATGGATAAAATGAAGGCTGCCGTTAAATCAGCACTTTTAAACCAGAAAAAACAGATCCGGCTTGCAGACGAGGATTGCTATAAAAAGATCACCGTAAAATCTGATGACGCGAACCTGGTACAGCTCTGCACAACATTAAACGCATACAAGGATATCCAGATTACATATGTGTTTGGATCCAGCAGAGAGACCCTGGATGGTCTGGAACTGGCAAAATGGGTGACCGGGACGAACGGCACCGAGATCCAGGTAGACCGTGACAAGGCAGTAGCATATGTGAAGTCTTTAGCGGATAAGTATGACACTTACGGAAACCATAAGTATAAGACGACATCCGGCCGGGATGTTGTTGTATACGGAAAATATGGCTGGAAGATCAACCAGACAGCCGAGACAGACGCCCTCGTGGAGGCAGTAAAAGCGTGCCAGACAACGGAGCGCGAGCCGATCTACGAGAGCCGCGGCGCGACCCACGATGGTTATGATTTCGGACAGACTTATATCGAGGTGGATCTTGCCACACAGCATCTCTATTTCTATAAAGATGGAAAAGTGATCATCGACAGCCCGTTCGTATCCGGAAACGTGTCAAAGAACTACACGACACCTCCGGGACTCTTTGAGCTGTATTATAAACAGAAAGACCGTGTATTAAAGGGAGAAGATTATGCGACTCCTGTAAAATACTGGATGCCGTTCAACGGTGGGATCGGACTTCATGACGCGGACTGGAGAAGCAAGTTCGGCGGAACGATCTACCAGACAAACGGTTCCCACGGATGCATCAACCTGCCACCGAAGGTAGCAGCACAGGTGTATGAGAACGCGTATAAGGGAATTCCGATCATCTGCTGCAACTAAAGCGGGGACGGGTCTCAAAAAGGATGAAAAGTAACTGTTCAGTATGGCTGCGCATTTACGAAAAATAATTATGGAAAGAATATTCATCAGAGGGACATATGCACCGGAAAAGGTGATAAAAGCCGCAGCATGAATACCGAAAGGGAAAGAAAAAATGGATAAACAGCAGGTTTTAAATCAGTTAAGAAACGCAAAGGAGATCTATGTTATCATGTCTCTGTGCACAAAAATGCCGTATGTGGTATGCGACAAAGAGACATTCGATGACGAAGTTATGATCTACTTTAACGAGGAAGATATCAGACGCGAAGGTAAGCGTCTTATCGAGGAGAAGATCCCGGTACAGATCGCGAAAGTGGACGCGAACCAGATGCTTCACTTCTATGGAAATCTCTACACCATGGGTGTAAACTGCCTGATGGTCGACCAGTATATGGAGAGCGAGTGCCGGATCCAGCTTCCGGAGCTTGTAAGCCGTCCGGGCCAGAATAAGCCGGACGCGCCGGAAGATGAGAAGAAGACATGGATCGAAAACCCGAGTCTTCACCTGACAGCCCTGTACTTCATGCAGGAGCTCCGCAAACAGAAGTATGAGACCATGCCGGATGAGTTAAAGGAGATGCAGGAGGAGATCCTTGCAGACTTTACCCGCGGAACATACATCACCGCATTCCAGGAAGGTGCGGGCGTTCCGTTATTAAAACAGAAAAACGGCGATGCGTACCAGCCGATCTTTACGGACATCATTGAGTTCGGAAAATTTAACTCGAAGAACCAGTTTAAGGCGATCGCGGTAACCGCAGATAAGATCCCGAGCATCCTCGTAAAAGAGGCAAAGGGCGTGGTTGTAAACCCGTTTGGCGTTAATCTCCAGATGCCGATTACAAAGCGTACGGTTCCGAACCCGGAAGCTGCAGCACATGCGGATGCCCAGGCGGCAGTTCAGGCAACTCAGGTCGAGGTCAACGCGACTCATGAGAGAGCAGGCGCTGAGGAAGAGAACGAAGCCGAGAATAAGACCGAGAATTAAAAAAAAATCATGAAACTCCGGCGTGTCCGCATCACGGAAAACAGTGAGCAGGATACGGCGGAGTTTGTAATACTTCCCGGTCTCAGGGAGCAGGCCCGCAGAGGTGGGATAAGGAGGTTGACAGCTTTGGAGAGTGACAGAAGGAAGATCGAAGAAACATATTTAAAGGCAGTGGATATCGGATATTCCTACCGCCTCGCAAAGAAGATGGAGGAATTTAAGAGCAATCCGGTCCTTGGCTACCGCACGGCGGGATCGAAGGCGGAATTTGACACTGGGGAATTCCTGAAAGAGGAGATGAAGCGGATCGGGCTCTCCGATATCCATAAGGATGAGCTCTGCCTGGATTCCTGGGAATTCGAGAAAGCAATCATGCGCTTTACAGACCGGGTCGGAAAGGAACATGAATTCCAGCTTGGTGCTTACCAGACAGAGTTTGTAACGGATGGCTGGAAAGATTATCCGCTTGTCTACGCCGGACGCGGAAAGGAAGCGGACTATGACGGCGTGGATGTGACAGGATGCCTTGTGATGGTGGATATCAATCAGCGAGATGAGTGGTGGATCAACTATCCGGTATATCAGGCCCACTTAAAGGGCGCGGCGGCGGTGATCGCGGTTCAGGACAACGGCTATGGAGAGATCAACAGTGAGGCGTTAAATGCCCAGGATATCGCAGGACCGAAGGACGCCCCGGCGTTTTCCATGTCGAGAAAGGATGCGGAGATCCTGAAAGCGGCATTAAAGGAGAAACCGCGGATCACGGTACAGTTTGACGCGAAATCCGTAGTGAAGGAAAATATGCCATCCTATAATGTCTGGGGAACCATTCCCGGAAGGTCGGAGGACATGATCCTGCTCAGTGGCCATTATGACTCTTATTTTGATGGATTTCAGGATGATAACTGCGCTATCGCGCTGATGTTTGGGATCGCGAGAACGCTTTTAGAGATTGGATATAAACCTGAGAAGACCGTCGTTTTCTGCTGTATGGCGGCGGAAGAGTGGGGAATTGAGAATTCCAAGTATGACTGGTCCACCGGGGCATGGCAGCAAGTATTTAAAGTACGTCCTGAATGGCAGGGAAAAGTTATCGCGGATCTGAACTTTGAGCTTCCGGCTTATGCCCATAATCCGTGGGACGCGGTCCGGTCAACCTATGAATATGAAGATTTCCTGACAGAGTTTGTGAAAACATTTCCGGTTGATGCAAAGAAAGTCTATTCGGAAGGTCTAAGAGTCCAGTGCCCGATCGAGACATGGTCGGATGACTTTTCTGTGGCGATCTCCGGGATCCCATCCATGGTGAACGAGTTCAGCAGCGCAGAGTTCATGGAAACCCACTACCACTCCCAGTTTGACAATGACGAGTATTATAATGCAGATGTCTTCCGGTTCCACCATGAACTTTACGGACTTCTCGTCATGGCTTTCGACCGGGTCAGGGTTGCTCCGGTGAATATTGGACGGACGCTTCAGGCACTTCAGGAGAGCGTGAGACCGGTTACAGGGCGTGAAGACCGGGAGGCAATTTGTATCCTGTTAGAACGCACGGCAGAGGCGAAAAAGATTGCGGATGAGGTGTACCGAAAGGTAAAAGAAATTAATGGTGTGAAGAATGCCGATGCTGCATGTTGTATACACAAAGGCGGTCAGGAATCTCATACAGAAGCGAACGAGAGAAACGCAGCATTGCAGAAGCAGCTTCTCTACTTATTCCGCAAATGTCAGGATTATTTCGTCCGGCTGAACTGGCACGATGAGGTCCTGTTCCCCCACGAGGCTGCCCAGAGCAATCTGCGCCATATCGGTGACGCGATCCGCAGTCTGGAAAGCAAGGATATGACGGCGGCGCTGGATGCCCTGTATCTGGTAGATAACAACCAGTACGCATTCCAGTTTGACGATGAAGTATACCATTATTTTACAGAGTATGTCCTGAATCAGGATCGTGACCGCCTGCAGTGGGGCGCGGGACGGATCGTCCATCATGTGGATCTCGCGAAGGAGGTCAAGAGCCTGCAGCGAAAGATCAGAAACGGCGGACAGGATGCGAGGGAGGAGCTGGAAGCACTCCGGAAAATGGAAGAAGAGCAGCTGGCCTGCTTTGACGATGATATACGATATATGACCCAGGCTGTGGATACGCTGACGGCGGGGTTAAAAACAGCGAAAGAGGTGTTGGATTTTTAGTTATGGACAGCCAGATATTGTACCGGGTACAGAGAGAAGACCTGCCCCGGCTCCAGAAGATGCTGGTAGAATGTTTTGCCAGAGACCCGCTCTATGAGACACTGATCCCGGATGCCGAGACGAGAAAGCGGCTGATGCCGGAGCTTTTTGAGTGTGATCTGAATGAATTTTATGAGACTTGTGAGATTTTTGCGGACAGCCCGGAATTAAACGGACTTTTAGTTGTCTCCGATGAGGCGGAAGAGTATGATCCGGTTCGCTTTTACCTTACCGAGGCATGGGCATCCTTAAAGACAGATGAGTATCTGATCAAGGAGGACAAGAGCTTAAAAACACTGTGGAACTTTATCAGGGGCCGCGATTACTTAAACTCCCACTGGACCGCCCAGCTCCATCAGGAGAACCGCTTACATATCATCTATCTTGCGGTAAGCCCGGATGCGCAGCATCACGGGGTAGCGGAAAAACTTATGGATGACGCGATCCGCTATGCTGAGGAACACCGGATGATGATCTCTCTGGAGACACATAATGAGAAGAACGTCGCGTTCTATGCACACTTTGGATTTAAGGTGTTTGGGATCGTCGAAAAAGGGATGGGGCTGAAGCAGTACTGCCTCGTCAGAGAAATTTAGAAGCAGAAAACGATAAGGACCTCAGCGATTGGCAGCCGCTGAGGTCCTTATCTTTATGGCATATATTGAGGAATAAATTTGCCCTTATTGGCAAATGGGGCAACGATATAAATTGAGATCAATTATCTCTGTACACGTCCGGATCCGTCTCCGCCAGCTAATTTCTTAACCTCGTCTACGGAAACCATGTTCATGTCACCTTCGATGGAGTGCTTTAAGCAGGAAGCAGCTACTGCGAACTCGATGATGCTCTGAGCATCCATGTCGCTTAAGCAAGCGTAGATCAGTCCGCCGCCGAAGCTGTCGCCGCCGCCTACACGGTCAACGATGTGCATTGCGTACTTCTTGCTGAAGTAGTAGTCCTTGCCATCGTATAACATAGCGGACCAGTTGTTATCGTTTGCGGAGATGGACTCACGAAGTGTGATAGCAACCTTCTGGAAACCGAAACGGTCAGCAAGCTGTTTTGCAACGTCCTTGTAACCCTCGTGGTTTACAGCGCCCTTTGTAACGTCTGTGTTGGAAGCCTTGATACCGAATACATCGGAAGCATCCTCTTCGTTTGCGATGCAGACATCAACATATTTGCAGAGCTCACCCATAACCTCGCCTGCTTTTGCCTTTGTCCAGAGTTTGTTTCTGTAGTTTAAGTCGCAGGAAACAGTGATGCCGAGTTCTTTTGCTTTCTTACAAGCTTCAAGGCAGATAGCAGCAACAGTATCGTTTAATGCCGGTGTGATACCTGTGAAGTGGAACCAGTCAGCGCCCTCGAAGATCTTAGCCCAGTCGAAATCTTCCGGTGCAGCCTCGGAGATTGCGGAATGTGCGCGGTCATAGATAACCTTGGACGGTCTCTGGGAAGCACCCTTCTCGAGGAAGTAGATACCTACACGGTCGCCGCCGCGTGTGATAGTGGAAGTATCAACGCCGTATCTTCTTAACTCGTTGACAGCAGCCTGACCGATCTCGTGCTTCGGAAGCTTTGTAACGAATGCAGCGTCAAAACCGTAGTTTGCAAGGGAAACAGCTACGTTAGCCTCTCCGCCGCCGTAAGTAGCGCCGAAGTTGTTAGCCTGAACGAAACGATAGTATCCCTCCGGAGCGAGACGGAGCATGATTTCACCAAATGTAATAACTCTCTTGGACATGAGGATTCTCCTTAAATTTTAATATAATTTATAATCAGATAATGTAGCATGACGGGAAGTGCGAACGCCACTTCGTTTCGTTTGCACAGCGTAACGGGAACCGCGAACTCCGCTGCGCTACGTTTGCGTAGCGTAAACGGGAAGTGCGAACTCCACTTCGTTTCGTTTGCACAGCGTAAAAATTTCGCTTCCCGAAATTTTTACTTATTTCTGAACAAGGTGTACTGCGAAGCCGCCGATCTCATCTGCGAGATAGATTGCTGTCATCTTGTCGCCTTTGAACTTAGCGGACTCTTCGTTGAACTTGTAGCCCATCATCTCAAGGTAGTTCTTAGCTCTTACTACAGAGTTTGTAGCAACGGCGATATGACCCTTGGAGCCAAGTCCTTTGGACTTCATAGCCTCAACAGCGGTTCCTGCGAATACGGAGCTGTTGCCGACCTTCTTTGTGAATCCGAACAGACCGTCGAATGCGTCAGCAGTCTTTTCAGCTTCTGTCTCGTTGTCGCAGTTGATTCCGATATGAGCGAGCTCAAAACCGAGCATTGTCTGAACAGCTTCCTTTGTGAGGTCGCGGATCTTATCGAACTCACCGGCAGCTACGAGGTCTTTCTTAACCATCCAGCTTCCGCCGCAAGCAAGGATCTTGTCGAATGCAAGGTAGGAGTTGATATTCTTGGCGTTGATTCCGCCTGTCGGCATGAACTTCATCTGTGTGTACGGAGCTGCCATAGCTTTGATCATGTTGATTCCGCCAGCCTGTTCAGCCGGGAAGAATTTAACAACATCAAGGCCAAGGGAGATCGCCATCTCAACATCGCTCGGATTGGAAGTACCCGGAGTTACCGGAATTCCCTTATCTACACAGTATTTAACAACGGTCGGGTTTAAGCCCGGGCTTACGATGAATTTTGCGCCTGCGTTTACTGCACGGTCAACCTGCTCAGTTGTAAGAACAGTACCTGCGCCAACTAACATCTCCGGGAATTCTTTTGCCATAATACGGATGGACTCTTCTGCTGCAGCTGTACGGAATGTAACCTCAGCGCACGGAAGACCGCCCTCGCAAAGTGCCTTTGCAAGCGGTGCTGCATCCTTTGCATCGTCAAGTACAACAACCGGAACAATACCAATTTTCTGGATCTTCTCTAAAACTTCGTTCATGATTCCTGTCTCCTTTTTTGCTTTATAAATTTAGGAAATTCAGTTTTAGTCAATAATCAAATCATATTGAGTTTTAATACCGGGTTTCATAATGCGGAACTAAGTTTCGCATTGCGGTATCATCTAAATTAGATTATACTCATGAGATTCGAATTGTCAATAGCGAAAAAGCCTAATTTTACTGGATTTTCTGAGTAAAACTGCCGAAAAACAAATTGCTTCATTTTATTATGGAAGTGTGGTAAACTATAAAAAGTAAAAAACAAGGGAACCATAAGAACAGAAAAATATTTCCTGTGAAAGACCGGGAACGGCTGCCGGAGATGAGCGGCAGTTAGAAAGGAAAAAAACAATTATATGGATATACAGTTTCAGAAGCTGGGCGCCGAGAATTTTGCGGAACTCAGTAAGTATTATGGAAGGCGCCACGACAATACCTGTGACAGTGTGATGCTTGACAATTTCCTCTGGGCGGACTACTATCATGTCCACTTTTGCGAGAGAGATGACAAGGCAGTTCTCTGGATCATGAAGATTTTAGGAAAAATGTATGCCTCTCTTCCTGTGTGTGCCATCGAAGATATGCCCCACTACTTTAAAGAGATCGAACAGTATTTCAACGAGAACCTTCATCTGCCGTTGGAGATCTATCTGGCGGACCAGGAGGCGGTGGACTATTTAAATCTCCCAGCAGACCGCTACTCCGTGACGGAGCTTCCGGACGCAAAGGACTACCTTTACAGCGCGGAGGCGTTGAAGACATTGTCCGGAAAGGCACTCCACAAGAAGAAAAACAACCTGAACGCGTTCAAAAAAGCATATGACGGAAGATATGAGTACCGGACACTCTGCTGTTCGGACGGCTGCGAGATCTGGAAGTTTCTGGATCAATGGAGAGAGGGAAAAGGCCAGGAGGTCGAGGGACACTTGGATTATGAAGTGGAAGGAATCCACGAGATCTTAAGAAACTGCTCGATGCTTTCGGTCCGCATGGGCGGAATTTATGTGGATGACCAGTTGGAGGCGTTCTCCATCGGAAGCTATAACAGTAAGGAAAAGATGGCGATTATCCACATCGAAAAGGCAAACCCGGAAATGCGAGGCCTTTACCAGATGATCAACCAGCAGTTCCTGATTCATGAATTCCCGGAGGCGGAGATCGTAAACCGCGAGGATGATATGGGACTCCCGGGACTTCGGCAGGCAAAGATGTCCTATGCGCCGATGGATTTCGCAAGAAAGTATAGAATTAAGCAGTTAGATTATGAAGCACAGAGCGCGGAGTAAAGTATGATACGGTATTTGGAGACAGAAGAAAAGGGAAGATGCCTGGATCTCTGGAGAGAGGCGTTCCCGGAAGATTCCACGGAATTTTGCGATTATTATTTTAAGGAAAAAATGAAGGACAACAAGGTACTTGTCCGGGAGGAGAACGGTGAGATTGTATCCATGCTCCACCGGAACCCGTACAGGATCTATATGCGGGGAAGTGAGGCTGTGTGCGACTATATCGTCGGCGTTTCCACACTGGTTGCTGAGCGCCACAAGGGATACATGAGAAGTCTCATGCTGGCGATGCTGCGGGATATGCAGGAAGAACGGATGCCGTTTACGTTCCTGATGCCGGCGAGAGAGTCCTTGTACCGTCCTTATGATTTTCGGTATATTTATGATCAGCCGCGCTTGGTCCTCAAATATAATCCCCACATCCACAGAGAGCCCTGTAACCTGAAGACGCTGGGCGCAGATCTGGCAGAGTGGCAGACTGCCTGGTTAAAGAGACAATATGAGGTCTTTGCGATCCGCGATGAGGCATATTTACAGCGGATGGAGAAGGAGCTTGCCAGCGAAAACGGAACCTGCACACTGCTCTATGACGATGACTGGTTTATCGGAATGCAGAGTGAGTGGGGCTTAAAGGAACGGGAGATGCGTTATCTCTACACCGGAGAACATTACCGGAGCGAGGCGGGACGGAAGCCGGCGATCATGGCGCGTATCGTCTGCATGCCGGAGTTCGTAAAGACGATCCGGTTAGCGGAGAACTGTCCGCAGGATGAAGTGACGGTGGAGATCGGGATCAACGATCTCTTCGTACCGCAGAATCAGGGGGCATGGCTGTGGCAGCTGACAAAGGAAGGCTCGAGGATGATCCAGGAATCCCGGTTTATCGCAAAGGGGAAAATGGAGGTCCTGACGATCTCGGAGCTTACCGAGTGGTTGTTTGGATACCGGACACCGGCGCAGGTGGCGAAGATTCCGTATGGGGAGTATATTGAGCCGTTTCGCGGAGTGTTCTTAGATGAAGTTGTGTAAATGATATCAGGGTCAAACGGTGCATGATCCGCTGACAGCAAAGCAGAAAAGCGCATGATATCAGATATGAGATGACTCCCACCTCTTTAGGTGGCGAGCAGCAAGAATGCCGAGACGTTCTTGAATACAGAAAGGAGAGATCTGTCATGACAGAGCGGGAAACATTAAAAAAGTGGCTGGATGAGAGCAGCAATATCGTATTTTTCGGCGGTGCCGGCGTGTCCACGGAGAGCCATATTCCGGATTTCAGGAGTACGGACGGACTGTACAACCAGCAGTATGATTATCCGCCGGAGACGATCTTAAGCCATTCCTTCTATATGAGAAAGCCGGAGGAATTTTACCGATTCTACCGGAACAAGATGCTGTTTCCGAACGCGGAGCCGAACAGAGCTCATAAGGCACTTGCAAAGTTAGAGAAAATGGGAAAATTAAAGGCAGTCGTAACACAGAATATCGACGGACTGCATCAGAAAGCGGGCAGCAGGGAGGTTTTGGAGCTTCATGGTTCCGTACTGCGGAATTACTGCACACGCTGTGGAAAGTTCTATGGACTGGATGCAATCTTAAATTCTACGGGAGTCCCGAAATGTACCTGCGGCGGAACGATCAAGCCGGATGTAGTCCTCTATGAGGAAGGTCTGGATCAGGAGACCATCGAAAAATCCGTGAAATATATCGCGAATGCGGATGTGCTGATCATCGGCGGAACGTCCCTCACGGTATATCCTGCAGCGGGGCTCATCGATTATTACCGGGGACATAAGCTGGTCCTCATCAATAAATCCGTGACACCGATGGATAACCGCGCGGATCTCGTGATCAGCGGGCCGATCGGTGAAGTGCTTGGGGACGCAGTCGGAGTGTGATTCCGGAAAGAATATCAGGGCTGGAAATAGCGGACTATGCCGGGATAAATGCGGAATACGGGAGGCAGAGATATGTATCAGGCAGCAGCAGATCGGTATGATACGATGGAATACAAACGATGCGGAAGGAGCGGACTGAAGCTTCCGCGGATCGCGCTGGGACTCTGGCAGAATTTCGGGCTGGAGAAGACAATCGCGGAACAGGAGGAAATCCTGTGCCATGCATTCGACCACGGGATCACACACTTCGATCTCGCGAACAATTACGGTCATCCGTCAAACGGGCTTGCGGAGAAAAATTTCGGACAGGCATTAAAGGACTGCCTTGGTACATACCGGGATGAGCTTGTGATCTCCACAAAAGCCGGTTACGATATGTGGCCGGGACCGTATGGCAACTGGGGATCCAGAAAGTATCTGATGGCGAGTCTCGACCAGAGTTTGAAGCGCTTGGGGCTTGATTATGTCGATATTTTCTACCATCACAGACCGGACCCGGAGACACCGATCGAGGAGACGATGGGAGCACTGAGCGATATCGTCCACAGCGGAAAAGCGCTTTATGTCGGACTTTCCAATTATAAAGAGGAAGAGACGAGAAAAGCAGTAAAGATCCTAAAGGAAAACGGAACGCCGTGCCTGATCCACCAGCCGCGCTATAATATGCTGGAGCGTTGGGTGGAAGACGGACTTCTCTCCGCGCTTGATGAAAACGGAGTGGGCTGTATCTGCTTTTCCCCGCTCGCTCAGGGCGCACTGACAGATAAATACCTGAAGGGGATTCCGGCAGGTTCCCGCGCATCCCGTGAGGGAACGACGGTGGCACAGCGGTATCTTTCTGATGAACAATTAAAAAAAATCAAACAATTAAACCAACTTGCGGAAGAACGCGGACAGACGCTGGCGCAGATGGCTATCGCCTGGATCTTACGCCGCCCGGAGGTGACAACGGTTCTGGTGGGCGCCAGCAGAGTTTCGCAGCTGGATAACAGTCTTGCGGCGCTTGGGTGCACGGGATTTTCGGAGGATGAGCTGAAAAGGATCGACGAGATTCTGGCATAAAAGAACTTAGAATAGGATCAACACGCAGAAAACGTATGAAGCGTGAAAATTTGTAAGAAATAAGAGATCGTTTGAGAAGACAGGTTTCAGGCAACAGGAGACATAGAGAATGGTATATGAAGTAGGCGATATCGTAAAATTAAAGAAACCGCATCCCTGCGGCAGTCAGGAATGGGAAATCCTGCGCGTGGGCGCGGACTTCCGCTTAAAATGCATGGGCTGCGGCCATATGGTCATGGTGACGAGACGGCTGGTGGAGAAGAATACCAGAGGACTCAGGAAGCCGGATGGGACGGAAGTAAAATAAAGGAAACTTGAAAAACAAAAACCAGTCACATGGGATCCATTAGAGAGGGAAGCGTAATGGAAAACATGTGGCTGGTTTTTGAGTTCGGAGGCAACTATAAAAGCGCACAGATCTTCGCCACCGCATCCTGCGGCCCCCCGGTATTCGGGATATCGTACTTTGCATATTTCTTATATAATCCGCGTCGCGTGAGATAGGTATTCTCGATGTCCTCTTTTGTGTGGTTCTTAAATAACGGCCGTTCCGGATGCAACGCAAGATTCCGGTAGCAGTCCTCAAACGGGCGGTCAATATAGAAGATCGTGCCGCTCTTCGCGAGGATCTCTCCGTTCCGGTCAAAGGTCAGCATTCCACCTCCGGTGGAGACCACGGACGGGCCGAGGCCGCATACCTGACGGGCGATCTCATGTTCATAGTCCCGGAACAAAGACTCCCCGCCTTTTGCGAAGATCTCTGGGATCGTCATTTTGTAATGTTCGATCAGCATCTGATCCGTATCGTAAAACGGGAGACCGAGCTGTTCGGAGAGAAGTTTCCCGATAGTGGTCTTTCCGCTGCTTGTGAAGCCGCATAAAATAATTGGATGTTCTGGTGTCATGTCTGGTTCCTCTCGAAAGGCCTGCGTATTTAGGCGAAAATATTCTGCGTTTTCTATCTTGCTTCGGTTGATGGAAAATGAGCTGGATGTACCGGTTCGTAAATAAAAACATATTTAAAATATCATAAATATAGTAGAAACGCAATATTACTCCGACTTCAACAATGGATAATGCCCCAAAAACTGCTGCAGCGCCAGATTCCCGGAGGATCTTTTCCACGCCGCAATGATCTCAACGACCTCCTCTTCACCGATCAGCGGGATAAACACAAGGTTTTCCGCATTTGTCAGCTTATGCGTTACATAGGAGGGAATAATGGAGATCCCTTCCTCGATGGATACCATCATGAGAATACTCTCCACATCGTTGGAACGGAAGAAGATGTCCGGATGATATCCGGCCTGCTCATACATCTCGTAGAAGCGGAGGTCACTGACGGAATCACCGGTGCTGGACGGGGTCATGAACAGCAGGCGTTCGCCGTGGAGCTCTGACCGCTGAAGGGATTCCCGCCTGGAAAGTGGATGATTGCTGTAAACCGCTACCATCAGAGGACTGCGTTCAATGAGCCGGTATTCAATGGACTCGTTTTTCACGAGCTCCGTGCTGTCCCAGGTAAAAATAATATCATATTCGTCCTTCAATAGCCCCGCGGCGAGAAGATCGGTGTTCCGGCGGTAACAGGAGACAAGAATATTTGGATACTTATTATGGAAGAAACGCAGGGAGTTGGAAAAATTGCTTCGCTCAAAGCCTTTTGTATATCCGATCCGCAGGGTTCCTACCATACCGGTTGAAACCTCCTGAATCCGGTTTACCGCCTGATCAATGCGGCCGAGGATCGACCTTGCATCACTTAGAAATGCGCTTCCGGCCGGAGTCAGGGAGATCGGGCGGCTCGACCGGTCAAAGAGCGGGACGCCGAGGCTGTCTTCTAACGCGTGGATCTGCTGGGTGATGGCAGTCTGGGTGATATAAAACTGGTCGGCGGCTTTCGTGAAGCTGCGGCATTCGGCGGCGGTCACAAAATAGCGGAGCTGGTTCGTGTTCATAGTATAAAGTTCCTCTCAAGATCTCAGGATAAAAATGCCCGCATTATTTTCATGCCAGGAATCGGAAGTATGCACCGAGGCTCAAGAGTATCCGGTTTGAAGCGGGATAACAATCGATATAAAATATAGGACGCATCGACCGGATTACTTGAAGGGCATGCATGGATTACGCATGTCTGATGTAAATAATGGATGGCTTCCACGTAACATAAGTTTTCCTTATGATACCATACAAAAAGCGCTGTTGCAAATCCTTTTACCGGGCGGTATCATAAGATTACTGACGCTGCAGGATCAATGGATCATCCGCAGAGACGTCAAGAAGCCCCGACAGTAAAAAGCTGAACGTGGGATGTAAGAGGGGAGTTATATCATGAAACGAGAAAATTTTGGTTCGCGCCTTGGATTTTTACTGGTAAGCGCGGGCTGCGCGATCGGAATTGGAAATGTGTGGCGGTTTCCGTATGTAGCGGGACAGAACGGCGGCGGCGTGTTCGTCCTGTTCTACCTGCTGTTCCTGTTGTGTATGGGCGTTCCGGTCCTCACGATGGAGCTTGCGGTGGGACGTGCGGGACGAAAGAGCGCAGTCGGCGCATATCGGGCGCTGGAAAAGCCGGGCAGTAAATGGCATGTACACGGCTGGTTCTGTATCCTCGGCTGTTACCTGTTAATGATGTATTACACGACTGTATCCGGCTGGATGCTCAGCTATTTCGTGAAGTTCGCGACGGGAACATTCACCGGAATGAATGCGGATCAGGTCGCGGGAGTATTTGGGGATATGCTCGGCAATCCCGGTGAGATGGGATTCTGGATGGCGGTGACCGTTATCGTCGGATTCTTTATCTGCAGCAGAGGTCTTCAGAATGGCCTTGAGAAGATCACAAAATGGATGATGGCGGCGCTGTTATTGCTGATCCTGGTGCTTGCGGGACACAGCCTGATCCTTCCGGGCGCGAAAGAGGGACTGAGCTTTTACCTTCTCCCAGATTTCAAACGCGCGTCGGAGGTCGGGCTCGGATCGGTGATCATGGCGGCCATGAACCAGTCCTTCTTTACATTAAGCCTTGGCATTGCGGCAATGGAGATCTTCGGAAGCTACATGTCCGAGGAACATACGCTTGCAGGTGAGGCGGTACGGATCTGCGGCCTTGATACGCTGGTAGCCCTTTCCGCCGGACTGATTATTTTCCCGGCATGCTTTTCCTTCGGTGTACAGCCGGATGCCGGCCCGCAGCTGATCTTTATCACACTTCCGAACGTGTTTGCCAACATGGCAGGTGGACGGATCTGGGGCATGCTGTTCTTCTTGTTTATGTCGGCGGCAAGCTTCTCAACTGTTATCGCCGTGTTCGAAAATCTGCTTTCCAGCTGCATGGATAACATCGGATGGAGCAGAAGGAAGGCTTCCGTGATCAACTGCATTTTCGTGTTGATCGCCAGCCTGCCCTGTGTTCTGGGCTACAATGTATGGAGTAATCTCCACATCATCGGCACGAGAGATGTTCTGGATTCTGAGGATTTCTTAGTCAGCAACCTGCTTTTACCGCTTGGATCTCTTGTTTATCTGTTATTCTGTGTGAGCAAGTGGGGATGGGGATATGATAAGTATCTCGCGGAGGCAAACAATGGAGCGGGACTTAAGATGCCGGGTGCGAACTGGGCGAAGATCTATTTCCGGTATGTTCTTCCGGTGCTGATCTTGGTGATCCTGATCCAGGGGCTGATCGGATAACAGGCTCGCCGATATGCACGGGTTTCGTAACTGTGTACCGAACAGTTACCGGATTTCATAAAAAGACAGGAATTCATGAAAAACTTACCGGTTTAATGCGATATGCACATAAAAACTTTAAAGTGTAAAAGCTTTTGTATTGAATATCGAAATGACCTGTGTTATAATAATCATCGCAAATACAAAAAAGAGGAGAGTACCACAATGAAAAAGATGATTGCACTGGGCATGGCCGCTATGATGTGCCTGTCTATGACTGCATGCAGTGTCTCCACATCTTCCAAGACCGAGACGACCGCAGCAGCAACAGAAGCAGCTGAGACAACTGCAGAAGCAGCAAAAGACAGCGAGGCAACCGCAGAGGCTGCCGGCGATCTTGTTGCGACCGCAGATTATCCGACAAAACCGATCACAATGATCATTCCTTACGGTGCAGGCGGAACAACCGATACATGGGGCAGAAAGCTTGCAGTTCTGCTTGAAAAATATTTAGGACAGCCGATTACCGTTACAAACCAGGGTGGCGCGTCCGGATCCATCGGAAGCCAGTTCGTAAAAGAGCAGCCGTCTGATGGCTACACACTTCTTGTGTGTGCAGAGACGATGGGAACCTACAGAACCATGAATATCTGCGACCTTGGATACGATGATTTTACCGTTATCTCTCCGTTGGTTGGTGACCCGAAGGTTCTTGTAGTCGGAAAAGACTCCAAGTACAACACTCTTCAGGAGCTTCTTGATGCGATCAAGGAAAACCCGGGAAAGATCACAATGTCCCACTCCGGCCCTGGAGGAAGCGGACACAATCAGGGACTTGTATTAAAAGAGCTCGGCTATGAAGTTGCTATGACAAGCTTTGACTCCGGTAACGACGCACTTCTCGGTGTCATCGGCGGACAGGTTGACTTCACAAACCCGAATATCTCCACACTCGGCGGCTATATTGAGAGCGGCGATGTGAAACCGTTAGCAGTATTCTCCGATAAGAGAATGGACGCTTACCCGGATATCCCGGCGTTTACAGAGACAGTTCCGGAAGCTGAAAAGTACTTAAATATCCCGTACACACTCCTTTCCTTCGTTGTAAATAACGATACACCGCAGGAGGTCGTTGATGTATTAAAGGCAGCATCTGAGAAGGTATTCGCAGATCCGGAGTGGACCGACTTCGTAAAACAGAACGCAGCGGATCCGGTATATGACGAGTACAAAGATGACGCATCGATCCAGGCATTCTATGACAACTGGAAATCCGTAATCTGCTGGTTACAGTATGACAACGGTGTTGCCGAGAAGAGTCCGGAAGAGTTCGGCATCAAGAGAATTGGAGAATAATCAATGAAGAATAAGATTCATTCGCTGATCGTCGAAGGAATTGTATTTTGCGGGAGCGGCCTTGTGCTGCTCTCGTATTCTCTTTCATCCTACGCGAAAGGGTTTAACAAAAGCTGGGCACAGTCCCCGTACCTGTTTCCGCTGATCGTGGCGATCGCCATGATCGGTCTGTCCTTATGGATCGTCGGAGAGGGAGTTACGGCGATGAAAAAGGCTGCCGCAAATCCGGATGACAAGAAGCCGGAAAAGGCAGGAAAAACAGAAAAGAGGCGCTGGGTCGTGATCGCCCTGATAATCTGTGCGATCTACTATGCGGCTCTCGCCTTCATTAAAATTCCGTATATCACCATCGGAATTTTATCTTTTGCGTATACATTTTCGACATTTGAGGTTGTGACGGTGGTATTCCTGATTGCCATGATGATTTTCATGGGTGTCAGAAAAATTCCGGTCCTTGTCTTCGTGCCGATCGGAACCACCTTGTTCTTAAGCCTTGCATTCCGCACATTCTTACATGTGCTTCTGCCATAGAAAGGAGAAAGGAAAATGATGCAGATGTTATCCGTGGTCGATCCGCGGTTTATCCTTATGGTTCTCCTTGGTTCTGTGGCTGGTCTGTTCGTAGGAGCGATCCCGGGACTTTCCGTGTCCATGGCGACCGCGCTTCTCGTATCCATTACTTATACCTGGGAACATTCAGATGCCCTGGCGATGATCATGGGTGTCTATGTAGTCGGAGTCTTCTCCGGCGCGGTATCGGCGATCCTGATCAATATCCCCGGTGCGCCTTCATCGGTCGTAACGACACTGGACGGCTACCCGATGTCGAAAAAAGGTCAGTCCTACAAGGCCCTCTTCACCGCAACGATCTACTCATTTATCGGAAGCTTATTTGGGCTTCTGGCTCTGGGACTCTTAGCGGAGCCGGTATCGAGAGTTGCGATCAAATTTACAAAGATGGACTATTTCCTGCTGGCGCTCTTCGGACTTGCGACGGTTGGCTCCGTCAGCACGAAGAACTACGCGAAGGGACTTATCAGCGTTATGATCGGTCTTGTGATCAGTATGATCGGACTGGATCCGCTGATGGGAACAAAGCGCCTGACCTTCGGGATCCAGAACCTCGCGGGCGGTGTCAGCACAGTCCCGGCGCTTGTCGGCTTCTTCGGCTTCGCAGAAGTGCTCTCTGTTGTATACAACATGAAGCAGGAGCAGAATGTCCTTGCGATGGAAAAGGCGAAGGTCAGCCTGAAAGAGATCTTAAAAAGCTGGAAGCTTTCCTTATATACATCCACGATCGGTCTTTTAGTCGGCGCTCTTCCGGGAGCAGGCGGACCGGTGGCATCCTTTATCGCATATAATGAGGCGAAGCGTCTCGTAAAGAAGCCGGAGGTTCCCTTCGGCGAGGGCGCGGTGGAAGGAATCGTTGCCAGTGAGTCCTCCAACAACGCATGTATCGGCGGTGCACTGATCCCGATGCTGACGTTGGCGGTTCCGGGCGACGCAGTTACCGCGATCATCCTTTCCGTATTCTATGTCCATGGCTTACAGCCGGGGCCGTTGTTTATCACACAGAACAAAGAATCCTTCTACTCGATCGTAGTAGCGGGAATCATCGCGTGCTTTGCGCTTTTACTGTTAGGACTGATTGTTGCCCCGAGGATCTGTAAGGTCATTACGATCCCGAAGAACATCATGATCCCGGTGGTAACGAGCCTCTGTGTGATCGGTTCCTTCGCGTGCAACAACCGTCTTTTTGATGTGGGACTCATGTTCTTCTTTGGACTGATGGGATTCATGATGCGGCGGTTCGATTATCCGGTTGCCCCGCTGATCCTCGCGATGGTACTCGGAAAGATGATGGATTCCAACTTCCGTCAGGCAGTGTCTCTGGCATCGTCCTCCGACAACCCGTTTATGGCGATGTTCGGACATCCGATCACGATCGTTCTTTCAATCTGTACATTATTCGTCCTTCTTGGAAATATTCCGTGGACGAAGCCGTATATCGATAAGGTAAAAGGCATCTTTTCAAGAAAAACGGCGTAATTTCAGATAATATTTCTGAAAAACAGGCCGGATCACCAAATTTCGACCGGCGCAGGATTTCTCACCGGTATGAAAGATGGTGAGAAATGAAAAAAGTATAAAAAGAGCAGGAAATCAGGCAAAAAGTGCTTGCATTTCCTGCTCTTTTTTGCTAAGATTATTACCTGTGACATGTAAAAAATCCTTGCTCCTGATACTGAAAATCGGGGGCCGGAAGACCAGAAGGAGGTTTATGAAACTATGAACAAATACGAGTTAGCAGTTGTTCTTAGCGCAAAACTTGAAGATGACGAGAGAGCAGCCGCACTTGAGAAAGTGAAAGGCTATATCACACGTTTCGGCGGCAATATCGTTGATGTGGACGAATGGGGCAAGAAGAGACTTGCATACGAGATCCAGAAGAGCAAAGAGGGATTCTACTACTTCATCCACTTCGAGGGCGAGGCAAACTGCCCGAACGAGGTTGAGGCTCACATCCGTATTATGGAGCCGGTTGTTCGCTATCTTTGCGTAAGACAGGACGCTTAATAAAGAAAGAGTGAGAATATGAACAGAGTTATCCTTATGGGTAGATTAACCAGAGATCCGGAAGTACGCTATTCCCAGGGCGAGCGCTCCATGGCAATCGCAAGATATACGCTTGCAGTTGACAGAAGAGGCAGAAGAAGCCAGGACGGCGATCAGGGTCAGACGGCCGATTTTATCAACATCGTAGCTTTTGATCGTGCCGGTGAATTTGCGGAGAAATATTTCCGTCAGGGCATGCGTGTACTGGTTTCCGGAAGAATCCAGACCGGAAGCTATGTAAATAAGGATGGCCAGAAGGTCTATACAACCGATATTATTGTAGATGACCAGGAATTCGCTGACAGCAAGGGTCAGGGCGGCGATAACAGCGGCTTTGGCGGCGGAAACAGCTACGGCGGCGGAAACCGCGGCGGCTACCAGCAGGGAACAAGACCTGCTCCGTCCAGTGCCATCGGCGACGGATTTATGAATATCCCGGATGGAGTCGAGGACGAAGGACTTCCATTCAACTAAATATCAGTCTGAGGCAATACAGTGCGTTACTCCTAATTCGCTGTGAGTAGACTGAGTTTGCACGTGACCGGACAAGCGTTGGACGGTTACAGACAACGAAACTAACAGGAGGTAATTTAAAATGGCATTCAATAAAGGTGACAAGTCCGATTCTTCCAGAGTAAGAAGAGGCGGCATGCATAGAAGAAAAAAAGTTTGCGTATTCTGCGGCGATAAGAACGGCGAAATCGATTACAAGGACGTAAACAAGTTAAAGAGATACGTATCCGAGAGAGGAAAAATCCTCCCGAGAAGAATCACAGGCAACTGCGCAAAGCACCAGAGAGCTTTAACAGTAGCTATCAAGAGAGCACGTCATATCGCTCTTATGCCGTACACATGTGAATAATTCCTTAGAATAAGGATTTTCACTGATAAAGTAAGGTTTTATCTAATTAATTTGAAGCATCATTCGAGGATTCCATATGAGAGATCATGTGGGATCCTTTTTTGCGTAGCAGAAATTTCCTGTTACACAAAAAGGCACTACATGCCGATGATGTGCACTCGCGCGAAGATCGCGCTGAACAGATGGAGTTATGACAGGTATTAACATTAAATCGAAATGAGAAAAGAAATTTGTTTTTCCTGAAAGCTGGAAAAATACAAGAATCTGAATCAAAAGGGCTTTTAAAGATATTTATGTCTGAAAATTGACTTTTTTGCTGACACCCTTTATACTACATAGAGGAAAAGTCAAAATAGAAACAGCAATGTGGAAGGGCAGTAAAACTATTCAAGATGTAATTCAAAGATCCAGAACGTTATTCTGGACCTTTTTTACAAGCTTCTGTATCAACGTTGTGAAGAGGCAACAAGTTGCTGTGCTGTTCCCACATTGGTTTGCGGTTCGTGAAAAGGCATCGAAAAGGAGAAGAAAGGGGGAGCCGAAAATTTCAACCGCCCGTTATGGCTTGTTCTGAATAAGAAAATAAAGCCCACCGATATCAGGTGGCAGAATGGAGCATTTCAAATGATTCATGATGGATTTATCTATCTGGCCACTTTAATGCTGTTAGCAGCAATTCTGGTCAATCTTCCTGTGTACCTGCGGGGAAAAGGCGCACAGACCTTTTTTAAATTTGCACCGCCGATCGTTCTGATCTATTTAGGCATGATGCTTTTATGTACTATGAAAGTATGGGATCTGCAGGATACGTCAGACATTTACGTAGCGATCAAAAATCCGTTACTCTACGCAATGCTGTTTTTAATGCTGCTGCGTTGTGATCTGAAAAAGATCATTAAATTAGGACCGAAAATGCTGATCGGTTTCTTCTCAGCGAGTATTTCAATCGGTGTTGGTTTTGTAGTAAGCTATGGTATTTTCCATAAATTACTGGGTCCGGAAAGCTGGAAAGCACTTGCAGCACTGTGCGGAAGCTGGTTAGGCGGCGGCAGTAATATGCTGGCGATCCAGGCAATTCTGGATGTAAGTGAAGAAAGTCTGGCATATTCTCTGGTAATGGATTCGGTTTGTGCAGTAATCTATGTTATGTTCCTTCTGTGGGTGATCAACTTCTCTAAGGAATTCAACTCCTGGACAAAGGCAGATGTACGTCTGATCGATGAAGTAGGAGCATCTCTGGAAAAAGAGGCAAGGGAGGACAAGAGACCTCTTACCTGGAAAAACATGCTTCTTTTAATCGGCGTATCCTTCTTTATATCCTCTCTGTCCAAGGATGCCGGTGTTATGGTTGCGTCTGTTCTGCCTGTTTTTGATAAGGCAACCTGGACAGTTCTTCTTGTAACAGCTGTAGGTCTGATCGTAGCAATGACTCCTTTTGGAAAGATTAAGGGAACGGAAGAAGTTTCCAATATCATGCTTTACATTGTCATCGCGATGATCGCTTCCAGAGCAGATATTTCTGCTATGGGAAATGCACCGGTATGGCTGGCTGCCGGATTCCTGATCCTGCTGATCCATATAGCGGTTATGGTAATCCTTGCAAAGCTGATCCGACTGGATATCTTTACCTGTGCGGTTGCTTCTCTGGCGAATGTCGGAGGAACTGCGACAGCACCGGTACTTGCAGGTGCATACAGCAGCGCGCTGGTTCCGATCGGTATCCTGATGGCTCTTCTTGGCAATATTATTGGAACACCGGGCGGCGCATTTGTAGGATACTTAATGAGCTTGATCGGGTAGAGAACAACAATTGAAACGGGTAGTACAAGAACTCCGCACGGGAAACTGTGCGGAGTTTGTTTTTGTCAGGACAGGGCTCTGTTCTGCGGGAGGTTAGAATAAATTATAGTGTTACTGATCTTTTCCTTCCCTATCCGGAATGGAAAAGAAATGATAAGATGTATTCAAGAATGCCGAAGCATTCTTGCTGCGAGATTCGCATCATGCAAAGCATGACATACTTCTTTTGCGCATCATAAGCAATCCTGCCGGAGGATATGGCTATTTTTATAGAAACTATTCTTCGTTATTTTATATAAAAGTGTGATTGTATGGCATTAAAATTAAATAATTATGTGATTGTGCTTGTGATTTTCATGAATTTCACATATAATAAAAGTGTGATTATAAAGCATAAAACTCCAATAAAAATGTGAGGAGTGATTCTATGGAACGATTTATCTTAAAAAAACTGCTGGCTTGGAAGAATTCTCCCTACCGCAAGCCCTTAATTATGAAGGGCGTACGTCAGGTGGGTAAGACTTGGATTCTGAAAGAGTTCGGAAGACGCTGTTATGAAAATACAGCCTACTTTAACTTCGATGAAAATGAAGAATATAAGCAATTTTTCGAGACAACAAAGGATGTGGAGCGGATTCTACAAAACCTTATGATGGCAAGCGGTCAAAAGATAGTACCGGAAAAGACCCTCATCATCTTTGACGAAGTACAAGACTGCCCGAAAGTCATTAACTTCATGAAATATTTTTGTGAGAATGCACCGCAGTACCATGTTGCCTGCGCCGGTTCTCTGTTGGGGATTGCTCTGGCGAAACCTTCCTCTTTTCCGGTAGGTAAGGTCAACTTTATGCAGATTGACCCGATGACCTTTAATGAATTCCTGCTTGCCAACGGTGATGAAAATCTGGCACAGTATCTGGAACAGGTGGACACCCTTGAACCTATTCCTGACGCCTTCTTTAATCCATTATATGAGAAGCTGAAGATGTACTATGTTACCGGTGGTATGCCGGAGCCGGTATTGATGTGGACGGAGGCGCGGGATGTTTCTGCCATGCAGGAAGCCTTGTCCGGAATCATCGGAGCCTATGAGCGTGATTTTGCCAAACATCCTGATCTCAGCGAGTTCCCGAAAATCTCAATGATCTGGAAATCCATTCCTTCTCAACTGGCAAGAAAGAACAAGAAGTTCATCTATAAAGTGGTCAAGGAAGGTGCACGAGCCCGTGAGTACGAGGATGCCTTGAAATGGTTGGTGGATGCCCGCCTGGTGCATAAAATTTATCGTAGCTCAGCTCCCGGCCTGCCGATTGCAGCTTACGATGACCTGTCTGCTTTCAAGATTTATCTGGTGGATGTGGGATTGCTCCGCCGTCTGGCGCAGTTAGCCCCCACTGCCTTTGGCGAAGGTAACCGCCTTTTTACTGAATTCAAAGGCGCATTAACCGAAAACTTTGTGTTGCAGACTTTAATTACTCAGCTTGAAGTCATGCCCCGTTATTGGAGCCAGAACAACCCGCCTTACGAAGTGGATTTCCTCATTCAGCGGGAGAACGACATCTTCCCCGTGGAGGTCAAATCCGAAGCCAACACAACCAGCAAGAGTATGAAGAAGTTCAAGGAGCTGTTCCCTGATAAGGTAAAGCTCCGCATCCGTTTCTCATTGGACAATCTGAAACTGGACGATGATGTGTTGAATATTCCACTATTCATGGCAGATCAAGCGGATAGGCTCATCGGATTGGCATTGGAGCAGCTACAGAAATAGAATTTATTGAATACAAGTTCTTCGGTTCGATTTCCTTGTTCAATCCGCGATTGAAAGGTTAGCGCTTGCATTGCATTTGCAGACCGGGACATATTAAAACTCCATCACAAGCCCCGCATGCAGCTTGTGAACGGATTCTCCTAACGTCTCTCGCAGGAGATCAAAGGCATGATCTCCGGTGCAGTGGCCGGTGTAGACCGAAGAGATGCCGGTGGAGCGGATTCCTTCGGCGAGGGCAAGGATCTCTGCGTCGGTCTTATTGTAGAGGTGGAAGCCGCCGATCAGGGCTTTTACTTTTTTATCCGGGAAAGTCGCGGTGACCTCACGGATAATGGTATCGGCGCCGCCGTGGGAACAGCTGTTGAAGATCACAAGACCGTCCGGTGTGTCGAAGACAAGACTTTGCTCATGGGAGAAGGAATCCGGTCTCCAGCGCCGTTTTTCCTTCAGGTACATGTGCTCCCGGATGCCTTTTTTCTCCAGTCCCGGAGTCTTATGCGGAATCAGATAAACCCCGTCACATGGGGAAAAGTCCCCGGAGACGAGCTTGATCCGATCCGGATACTTTTTTAACATGCCCTTTGGAATACCGATGTATTTCTTATAGTTCCAGACACCTTTGCAGCAGTTTTCTCCGGTGGTTTCCCTAAAGTAGAACGGTGCGGATGAATTTACCCTGAAAAATTCCGGAATTCCGTCTGCATGGTCATAGTGCGCGTGGGAGAGAACTCCGAAATCCACGTCTTTCATGTTCAGTCCAAGCACATCAGCATTCTTCAGAAAAAGCCCGGATGCCCCGGCATCGAGAAGGATATGTTTTCCATGATATTCAATGAAAATGGATAATCCCCATTCACAGCCGAGATTTTCGGCGGGGATGTTGTCTGAGAGTACGGTTGCTTTCATAAACATATGTCCTTTCATACACAAAATTTTGGAATTGGTGACTTGTGCTCATACGATCTATCAGTATTTAAGCCATTATATCATACTTTTTGATTTCTCAGTAAACAAAAGCGAAAAGACACAGGATATTTTGTATACAGTATAAATATGATAAACACTCAGCAGCCAGCCATGTCCGCCCCAAGCGGATCATGGACAAATGCCTGTATCTATGGTATACTATCCCCAAAGTCGGTTCTGATACATGGAGAAATTCTGCCCGAATTTCTCCATGCATAAAAAGGCACTAACGTGTCAAATGCACACTCGCGCAAGAGGAGTCTATCGCAAGCGACTGCGCTTAGCGCGAGAATGTGTCAAGGCACATTCTTTTTATGGTCTTGCTATGCCCATTTTACCGGGCGGCGGATAGGAGATAAGAATGAAAGATGATAAAAAGGTCAGCCATATTCTGCAGCTTTACCTTCAGTGGCCGGTATTTTTAACGGCACTGGTAATCCTTGCGGGAGCTGCGGTCAACCTGATCTCACGCAAGGCGGGATTCGTGATGCTTGCATTTACGGTGATCTACGCGGCGTGTGCCGGAACCCTGTATATGTACGGAAAGAAGCGGGCTCTCGGCAGTCTGGTGTCCTTTGCGTCAGCATACAGCTGGAGCCAGAAACAGCTTCTGGCGTCTCTGGAGCTGCCCTACGCGATCGCGGACACGGATGGTAAGATCCTTTGGATGAACCGCGCCTTTGAGGCGGTGACCAAAGAAGAGAAGAGCGCAGGGAAAAGCCTGACAATGCTCTTCAAGGAGATCACAGTGGAATCCCTCGAGAAGATGGAAAATGCGATGGAAGTCCATGTGATCTATGGGGAATCGAAATACCGCGTGAGTATGAAACGCGTGACGATCCGCCCGGATGAGCTTGCCTCCGGAATCCCGGAGAAGCAGACGGAGCAGCAGATCCTTGCGGTGTATCTCTATGATGAGACAGAGCTCTATAACTACAAGCAGGCGATCACAGACCAGAAGATGGTCGCGGGCCTGATCTATCTGGACAACTATGATGAGGCGTTGGAGAGTGTCGAGGAAGTCCGCAGATCGCTTTTAACGGCCCTGATCGACCGAAAGATCAACAAGTACATTTCGGCGGTCAACGGTATCGTAAAGAAACTGGAAAAGGATAAGTATTTCTTCGCGATCAAGCAGTGCTATATGCCGCGTCTGGAAAAAGAGCGGTTTGGACTGCTTGAGGAGGTAAAGACCGTCAATATCGGAAACGAGATGGCGGTGACCTTAAGTATCGGTATCGGAATGAACGGCGATACCTACAGCCAGAACTATGATTATGCCCGTACAGCAATCGATATGGCCCTCGGCCGCGGCGGTGATCAGGCGGTAGTAAAATGCGGCCAAAAGATCCAGTATTACGGCGGAAAGGCCCAGCAGTTAGAGAAAACGACCCGTGTCAAGGCCCGCGTCAAAGCCCATGCCCTCAGGGAGCTTCTTGAGACAAAGGACTGCCTTCTGATCATGGGACATAAGATCGGAGATATCGACTGCTTTGGCGCGGCGATCGGAATGTACCGGATCGCATCCGCTCTGAATAAGAAGGCACATATCGTGATCAATGAAGTGACCTCCTCGGTGCGTCCGATGATGGAACGCTTTGAGACCGGCGATTATCCGAAGGACCTGTTCCTCACGGGAAGTGAGGCCGCGGATATCGTGGATAACAATACGGCGCTTGTCGTTGTGGACGTCAACCGCCCGAGTATCACAGAAGAACCGGACCTTTTAAAACTCGTAAAGACCATCGTTGTCATCGACCACCACCGTCAGTCCAGCGAGATTATCACAAACGCGACTCTGTCCTATGTAGAGCCTTATGCGTCATCTGCCTGCGAGCTGGTTGCGGAGATCTTACAGTATGTTGCCGATAGTATCCGGATCAAATCCCCGGAGGCGGACGCTATGTACGCGGGAATCGTGATCGATACGAACAACTTTACAAATCAGGCGGGTGTCCGCACCTTTGAGGCGGCGGCGTTCCTTAGAAGAAACGGAGCGGACGTGACGAGAGTCCGGAAGCTGTTCCGTGACAGTATGGAGGACTACAAGGCGAAAGCCGAGGCAGTCCGTCAGGCAGAGGTCTATAAGAAATACTTTGCCATCAGCGTGTGCCCGGCAGAGGGCGTAGAAAGCCCGACAGTAGTAGGTGCACAGGCTGCAAACGAGCTTCTTGACATTGTGGGAATGAAGGCATCTGTCGTTCTGACCCCATATGAAGGCAAGATCTATATCAGCGCGAGATCGATCGACGAAGTCAATGTCCAGGTCATGATGGAAAAGCTGGGCGGAGGCGGACACAGAACGATCGCAGGCGCACAGCTCCCGGGTGCTACCGTTGAGGAGGCCAAGGAGAAGGTGAAAGGCGTCATTGATATGATGCTGGAGAAAGGAGAAATTTAAGATGGAAGTTGTATTATTAGAGGATGTGAAGGCACTTGGAAAAAAGGGCCAGGTCGTAAAGGTAAATGACGGATATGCGAGAAACTTTATCCTTCCGAAAAAGCTTGGTGTTGAGGCGACATCCAAGAACTTAAACGATTTAAAGCTCCAGAAAGCAAACGCGGAGAAGGTTGCGGCAGAGCAGCTTGCGGAGGCTAAGAAGCTTGCGGAGGAGATCGATAAGATGTCAGTAACCGTTTCGATCAAAGCCGGCGAGGGCGGACGCGCGTTCGGTTCCGTCTCCACAAAGGAGATCGCGAAGGCGGCGAAGGACCAGTTAAAGCTTGATATCGATAAGAAGAAGATGGTTCTGCCGGAGCCGATCAAGAGCATCGGAAGCTTTGAGGTTCCGATCAAGCTCCACAAGGAAGTAACAGCAAGACTCAGCGTGAAGGTCGTTGAGGCATAAAGACTGAATGTCTGCCGCGTGTGCAATACGCGGACAGCACAGTTGAAATTCAGGGCAGGAAACCAGGTAGAGGTTCCGGTCTGCAAAGTAAGAAAGAAAACGGCTTCTGCAGAAATATATGCAGAAGCCGCGCGAAGTTATAGACACAGACGTACAGAGAGGAAATCGGACAGATGGAAGAAGCGTTAGTAAAAAGGGTTTTGCCGCACAGCGTTGAGGCGGAGCAGTCGGTGATCGGTTCCATGCTGATGGACAGGGATGCGATCATCGCGGCATCGGAGATCGTGGTCGCGGACGACTTTTATCAGCGTCAGTACGGGATCATGTTTGATACGATGGTGGAGCTGTTCAATGAGGGAAAACCGGTGGATCTGGTCACGCTTCAGGACAGGCTGAAGGAAAAGGATGTCCCGCCGGAGGTGTGCAGTCTGGATTTTGTCCGCGACATCTTGGCAACGGTTCCGACTTCCGCGAATGTGCGCTCCTATGCCACGATCGTCCATGAAAAGGCGGTTCTCCGCCGCCTGATCAGGATCAACGAGGAGATCGCCAACAACTGTTATTCCGGAAAGGACAGCCTTGAAGTGATCCTGGCTGACACGGAAAAGCAGATCTTCAACCTGTTGGAAAGCCGCGCTTCCGGCGATTTCGTGCCGATCCGTCAGGTCGCGCTGAACGTCCTTGATAAGATCGAGCAGGCGACCCGCTCAAAATCCACGGTAACGGGTCTTCCGACGGGATTTATCGATCTCGATTACCGGATGTCCGGACTCCAGCCTTCGGATCTGATCCTGATCGCTGCCCGCCCGTCTATGGGAAAGACGGCGTTCGTGTTAAATATTACTGATTATATCGCGGTCCGGAGACAGAAGACCTGCCTGATCTTCAGTCTGGAGATGTCGAAGGAGCAGTTGGTAAACCGTATGTTGTCCATGGAGTCCAACGTGGATTCCCAGAAGCTCCGTACCGGTACCCTGACGGATGCGGACTGGGACGCTGTCGTGGAAGGAATCGGTACGATTGGAAGCTCCAAGCTTGTTATTGACGATACGCCGGGTATTTCCATCATGGAACTTCGTTCCAAATGCCGGAAGGTTAAGCTGGAACATGGCCTCGACCTCGTTATGATCGACTACCTGCAGTTAATGTCGGGCAGCGGAAAGAACGGGGACAACCGCCAGCAGGAGATTTCCGAGATCTCAAGATCCTTAAAGGCGATCGCGAGGGAGCTGAGCGTTCCGGTGATCGCCCTGTCCCAGCTTTCCCGTGCCTGCGAGACAAGAACGGATCACAGACCGATGCTTTCGGACCTTCGAGAGTCCGGAGCCATCGAGCAGGATGCCGACGTTGTTATGTTCCTGTACCGTGACGATTATTATAATAAGGATACGGATAACCCGAACACGGCGGAGGTTATTATCGCGAAACAGCGTAACGGCCCGATCGGAACCGTATATCTTGGCTGGAAACCGGAACTGACCCGGTTTGT
Organism: Clostridium sp. AM30-24; assembly: GCF_003480435.1. Classification (GTDB taxonomy): domain Bacteria; phylum Bacillota; class Clostridia; order Lachnospirales; family Lachnospiraceae; genus Pilosibacter. Next base: position 125,939 of record NZ_QUJB01000002.1, read on the forward strand.
GAATATTGCGAAAGAGCAGCAGTAAATGCCTGGTTAAGCGCCTGCTTTCGAATGGAATTTGAAGAAATTTCATCGGAGGCGGGCGCTCTTGTCATATTAAGGGGTGGCTTCACATATATTATTAGCAATCTGATAACGGTTTTGCAGGCATGCGGCAGTCTGTGGACATGCTGAGAAACTGGATCAAACAGAGTCGAACAATCGTTGCGGTTCATGGCAGAAATTTTCCGGACTGTGACGAAAATCATGTGAAAGGAAGAGGATGACCATGTCAGAAACACATTATCTGATCTCCGACGCCTCGAAAAAGGTTGATGTGGAATCTCATGTACTTCGGTACTGGGAGGAGGAACTGGAGATGAACATCCCTCGCAACGAGATGGGACATCGGTATTATACGGATTTTCATATCCGTCTTTTTAAACAGATCAAGGAATTGAAGGAAAAGGGGTATCAGTTAAAGGCGATCAAGACGGCGTTAGCGAAGACGCTGGATGCGAAGGGTGAGTCAGTGGCACCCACAGATATCCTTGAGGAGGATGTTATGACGGCATTGAAGGAATGTACGGAGCAGGAGAAGAGAGATCTGGAAAAGCTGGATCCGGGGGAAGCCGCGGAACTCATGAACCGGGAAAAAGCAGAGCAGTTCAGGGAATTTCTCACCCAGATGATCGGACAGGCCATCGAGGAGAATAACGAGAAGCTGAGCCAGGACATCAGCCGGATGGTGAACGATAAAGTGTTAAATGAGATCGATTACCTGATGCGGGTGGCAGATGAGCGGGATGAAGAGCGGTTCCGGCAGCTGGATGAGACGATCCGGCTTTATCAGAAGGAGAATAAAGGGAGGGCGGAAGCCGCGGCGGCGAAAGCACCGTTTTTGCCGTCGATCTTCAGAAAGAGAAAGTTTGGGAGAAATGGAAATAAGCTTTGATGAGAGCAAAAATGAGCACCCCTTTCGCGAAGATCTGGATTCTGGATCAGAATCCACAGAAATCAAAAAGCCGCTGTTCGAATAGAACAACGGCTTTTATGTATTGGTTTGCGTTTGTGATCAACCCTCGTTGATTGCGCCTGTCGGACAGACACCAGCACAAGTACCGCAGCTGATGCAAGTATCAGCGTCGATTACGTACTGTCCATCTCCCTGAGAAATAGCGTTTACCGGACATTCACCAGCACAAGTACCGCAGCTAACGCAGCTATCGCTAATTACATATGCCATGACAAAATACCTCCTTTATTTATTTTATTTCATTCTATAATAAACGATCAAATTATTCAAGGGGAAAATCATGAAAAAATGTACCTAATAAGGAACATAAAACCAGTAAATATGGGGTTAGACAGTCACAACTCGAGTTAGTCTACTCTTACTTTTGCAGACGAAAATCGACCCGGATGTCATTCAGCTGAAAGCATTTCATGATGGTCACCATATGCGGACAGGCATTTTTTAAACTGGAAATATCATATCATACAGGTATGCATGATGCGGCTGCACCATCAGCACCAGCAGATTTTGTAAAACCACCTTGCCAAGAAACGAAAAAAGTATTATACTCTCGATATGCTGGCATAAGGGCAGTATGCCTGTTATGCCGGAAACAATCGTAGAAAATTGCCCTCGGCAGATTTCGAAGGTGAAAGGAGGATTTATCATGCAGATTTCAAAAGAAATGCTCATTGGTGAGCTTCTTCAGGTTGATGAGAATATGGCTCAGATTTTAATGGGCGCTGGAATGCACTGCATCGGATGCCCGTCTTCTCAGATGGAGTCTCTGGAAGAGGCTTGCATGGTTCACGGAATTCCGGTAGAAAAACTTGTAAGTGTAATTAACGAGTATCTGGCTCAGAAGCAGCAGTAATGGACGAGGCCGCTCGCGGGAGTCGGGCCTGACGGCTGTGAAAACGGTCAGAGAATGTAAAAAGGACTGTGGTTTGGGATTTAGCTCCTGCTCCACAGTCCTTTTTGCGTCATAGTATGAAATTCGGCTGCTGTTTGTGTAAGGCGCGAACAGTAACATTATAAGTTCTGCAGGACCTTCAGCGCGTCCTTCTTCACGATCTTGTCATAATGCTCTGCATAATATGCACCGGATGCGGCGGCATCACCTTTCACTCTTGTTCCGTACTCGGAAAGTGCATTGCAGACCCGGTTGAAGGAGATCTCGCTGTCGTTTTCCTTTTTGAGGATCAGATAGAAGACACCGTTTTCCGGATTCTTATAGAGAACACTGCTTCCTTTAAAAATAGCGCCGGTCTGTCTTGCGGCTTCACAGACGAGGTCCAGAGAAGAGAACTGGTAGATCCTTGTAAACTGTGCAGGATTTCCCGGCTCCGCTTTTTTCTGCGGACCGTTTGCGGACGCGGCCGGAGTCTCCGGAGCTTTTTCTCCTTCCGATTTCAGGATTCCGCTCTGAGTCAGGATATTGATCAGGCCATCGGCACCTTCCAGAACTTCCGAGGTGAGATTTCCCCAGCCGTTATCATTCTCGTCCTCCTCCGGTGAGAATTTGGAGAAACGGGTATCAAGTTCTTCGGGATCTTCCATTTTCGTGATGATCAGCATGACGCTCTCGTTCGCCATTGGGATCGCCTCGACCATAAGAGGGATATCTTCCGCCTCGAAGCCGACCTCGTTCGCGGCGCGCTGGATCATCTCGCGGAAAAGATTGCGGGCCTTTTCACTCCCATAAGCCAGCTCACCGAGATTCATATTCCGGACACTCAGGTCAAAGTTGCTGAGAGTGCAGCGGATCTGGTTTTCGTTGATACGTTCTATTTTCATAGGATCACTTCCTGTCTGGTTAAATTTAACAATTTCTGCGGTCTGCCGGATTCTTCATAAAGGGACAAAAAACCGCATTTTTACATCTATAATATACTATATCCTATTCAGCTTTTGCAATCCTATGAGGGAAATTTATTAAAATTTAATCAGTTTGACATTTACAAGATGGTTTGAAATGAGGGGGCGTATATTAGAATACTCGCAAGAGGTTGTGTTGCCGAAAGGAGGTGTGACGGTCTATCGAACGCGTTCTGTTTGGCAAATACCGGTTGTGCAGGGAGTTGGGAAACGGACGGTCCGGTACCGTATATCTGGCGTATCACATAGAGCTGGAAGAATACCGGGCAGTAAAAATAGTCCCAAAATCCATAGCGGATTATGATACTTTTAGAAAAGAAGCACTTTTTCTGAAAACACTGAGGCATCCGGGAATCCCCATCGTCTATGATGTGGAGGAAGATACCGGATACAGTTATCTGATCGAAGAATATCTGGAAGGCGAATCTTTATATGCCCTGGTAAAACGTATGGGCAGCTTGTCGGTTAAGGCGGCAGTGGATCTTGGAATACAGATCTGCCGTATCATTCAGTTCATGAATTCAGCAGAAAATCCTATTTTGTATTTAGACTTGCAGCCAAAAAATCTGCTGGTATGCAACGGAGACCTTCGGCTAACGGATTTTGATCATGCACAATATGCATCAGACGCAGCAGCGTTTGGAGAGCGGTACGGTACGATCGGTTTTGCGGCGCCGGAGCAGTACACAGGGGAACCTCTGGACTGCCGGACAGATGTATACGCGATCGGTGCGCTTCTCTTTTTTATGAGCCGTGGGGATGTGCCGGGAAAGGCTTTGGAATACAGGAATGAACCGGAGTACAGAAAGCTTGACCGGATCATACGCGGATGTATGGAAAGAAAAAAAGAGGCGCGTTATCAGAGCGCGAAGGAACTGCAGGAAACGCTGCAGGAGCTGCAGGACCAACTGAAAGAACGGGCAGCAGAATCTCGGATCGTTGTGTTTGCCGGAGCGGCAGCGGGGATCGGAACGACTCATGCGGCTCTCGGAATGTCTTGTTTTCTGACCCGGAATGGGTGTCCGGCTTTATATCAGGAAGCTTACGATACGGATACGGTTCGCGTCCTTGCGAAAAATATGGGAATCAAGACGGACAGGACCGGCGTATATCGAATTGGATGCGGAAGCATCCTGCCTTATTATGGTGAAGCTGTGAAGCTGCCATATCTTTATTTTCCAGTAGTTATAAAAGATGCGGGAGTGATCCGCCCGGAAGAAACACTTCCGGAAGCAGATTTTTATGTTCTTGTATGCGGAGGAAAATGGTGGGAGATCGACAGGAGTGTAAATGCGGCAAAAACTCTCAGAAGCCGTGGAAAAGTGATCCTGCTTTTCAACCATATGGAGAAAAAAACACGTCTGAAACTTCCAAAGGTTTTATCTGATATTCATTATTTCTTTCTTCCGTTCTTTTCAAACCCATTCAGAGAAGATAAAGCTGCCAACACCTGTTACCGGGATCTGTGGAATGATGGTACAGGGGGAATTAGATGGAAAAGAAAATATTTGCTGCAGAAACCAGGGAGAAACGGAGCAGAATGATCGGAATTGCGGGGAGCAATGCCGGGGTTGGGTGCACCCATTTTTCAGTCATGCTGACGAACTATCTTGCAGGGTATCTCAGAAGAAAAGCCATATTGCTGGAGGTTAACGGGTCGGGGGACCTTGAAAAGCTCGAACACGTCTGCACGGGGCAGGTGGGACAGAAAAATCCCTTCAGGATCCTAGATGCGGATTATTATAAGCATGTGGGACCGGAGGACGTGAAGGAGGTGCTGCAGAGAGGATATGACGATATCGTGATCGATTTCGGATCGGTCAAAGATGGTGAGAACGAATTATATTGGAGATGCGATAAAAAGTTCCTTGTGGGTTCCTTTACGGAGTGGCAGCAGGAGAGCTTCCGGGAATTCGAGATGGAACATAGGGCGAAGCAGAAAAAGAGCTGGCAGAGCCTCGCGGTATTCGGAAGCGAGGAGACCAGAAGAGAATTCTCAAGAAGGTTTCGGATCAATACAGACCGGATTCCGTTTTCAGCGGATGCCTTCTCGGTCACGAAGGAATGTGGGGAATTTTTTCAGCGGGTCCTGTAAAATGACAGAATAAAAGAGATCTGACCGGCGAACGACACAGCAGCGGGGAGAAACATGTCACAGAAAATACCTTCTTCTGCCTGAGTGGAAAAGCCGGGATCCAAGACATTTAAAGTACTGATTATCGACAACAGGGGGTAACGTTTCATGAAAAGAATCGATAAAGCCATGCATGGCATGAATATGCGGTACAGGAAAGAGAAAGGTATATATGAGTATGGAAACAGCAAGCGGAACATATGGATCGGAAAATCGAAGTGTCGAGGAGATGACGCGCTATCTGAATGGACTTAAACGGTACACGGAAAAGGGGATACCGATCTATATGGATGGAAAGCTTTCCGGTCAGAGAGAATGGGAGAAACTGTTTGAAGTACGCGAGGATGGAATGTTCTATATGGGGGATTATGTTCAGGCAGAAGGCGGTGGACTGAAGGAGATCCGGTTTGACAAGGTCTATCTGAGCGAGGCAGATATCACGGAGACAAAAGGCTCCGGGAGAAGAAAGAGACCGAGAAAATAAAAATATGGATACCACATGGAAATGTGCCATGGCATTCTGTGTGTAACTATGAAGGAAATAAACCGAGACAAAACCATGTAAATGGAACAGCGGGGGATCGTTCTGCCAGATGATCTGTAAGAACGCTGACGGTAATTCGTTACAAAAAGTTAACAGACAGACATTTCGCATTGTGGTATACTAAAGTTATCTTGAAGATCCGGCAACGTATATGATCTGTGTATACTTTGCCGGATCATCCGTAATGAAATAACGATTCAGCATGTGGGTACGGAAACGGAGAGCTGCAAGGAGCTTTGAGACCCGGTATGCGGAAAGAGTGATGACAAATGAGAAAAATAGTCCCTGTATTGATCGCTGTCGGTCTGATTATCCTGATCGCCGTCGGATTTGTTGGATTTCAGGTGTTGGAGCGTTATATGCCGACGAAGGAGCGCGCGGACCTCGCAGAAGTTTACGGTGTGTCCGGAGACGAGACGGCGATCCTCTATAATTATAAACGGCAAGAGCCGACAGGAATTTATGAAAACGGCCAGACCTATCTGCCGGTTTCCTGGATCAATGACCACATTAATGAGCGGTTTTACTGGGACAGCACGGAAAATCTTCTCGTATACGCACTTCCGGACCAGATCGTCTACGCCGACGCGGAGACAAAGGGATCGAACGGCGCACCGTTACTTGTAGTGAAGGATGATGAGGTCTACCTGACGCTGGGGCTGATCGCGAACTATACGGATGTGCAGATCCAGACCTTTGATTCAGGGGATGGAAAACGAGTCCTGATCAATGACTGGGGGACAAGAAATACGGCGCGCGTAAAAAAGGCCGGAAGCCTGAGAGTCAAGGGCGGTGTGAAGAGTAAGGTCCTGACGGACCTTGCGAAGGATGATACGGTGACCGTTCTTGATACGATGGAAAAATGGTCTCGGGTCGCGTCTTCCGATGGAAATATCGGATATGTGGAGAATAAGCGGCTGGCGGCTGCGGAAAGCCGGAAATTTTCCGGAAATTTTAAGGCGCCTGTCTACAAAAGCACCCGAATGAGCGGAAAGATCGTTCTTGGCTGGCATCAGGTGACCAGTCAGGATGGAAATAATATGTTCGACAGCGTTGTGGTGAAGACGAAAGGGATGAACGTGATCGCGCCGACCTGGTTTTCTCTCACGGATAATAACGGAAACTACAGGTCTCTGGCAAACAAAGATTATGTGACGAAAGCCCATGCAAGGGGACTTCAGGTGTGGGCGTTGATCGATAACTTCAGCGCTGATGTTCAGACAGAGACGCTGCTGGCCTCGACTTCCACGCGCCGTAAGCTGATCGACAGCCTGATCGCGGATGTGGAACAATATGGTCTGGATGGCCTGAATCTTGATTTTGAGAGCCTGAAGGCAGATGCGGGTGTCCATTATATCGAATTTATCCGGGAATTATCGATCCCGTGCCGCCAGAAAGGCATTATCTTGTCTGTGGATAACTATGTCCCGGCGAGATACAACAGCTTTTATAACCTGAAGGAACAGGGGACCGTGGCTGATTACGTGATCATGATGGGATATGATGAGCACTTTGCCGGCGGAGAGCCGGGATCCGTGTCTTCCATCAGCTATGTGAAGAATGGAATCTCCGGAATGCTTGAGGATGTTCCGAAGGAGAAACTGATCAATGCGGTTCCGTTCTACACGAGACTCTGGACCGAAGCCGGAGACGGATCCATCACCTCCAAGGCGATGGGAATCGCGGATGCAAAGAAGTGGGTGGAGAATAATCAGGTGGAGCTTACCTGGCAGGCAGACACTGCCCAGTATTACGGTGAGAAACAGACGAGCGACGGTGCCCAGTTCCTCTGGATGGAAGAAGAACGATCATTAAAAGAGAAGATGAACGTGGTACGTCAGAATGATCTGGCCGGTGTTGCCTGCTGGAAGCTTGGATTTGAGGATTCTGCCGCATGGGATTCCATTCAGTGGAATTAGAATGACCATGACGTGTCACACGGAAGCTACCAGGTTACCATCTCATCCAGCAGGAGTTTTTGCTCCCGGCTGGAACGTGTGAGGTAGATGCGGGTCGTTTCGATGCTCTCATGCCCGAGAAGATCTGCCAACAGCGAGATATCGCCGCTTCGGGACAGGAAATTTTTTGCGAAGCGGTGGCGGAAGGAATGGGGGTACATGGCATCGGGATCGATGCCGTACCGGACTGCATAATGTTTTAACTGGGAATGGATGCCTCTGGTCGTCACGGGGCGTCCATTTTTTCCCACAAAAAGAAAGCCGGAGACGATGCCGCGGCAGTCACACCAGGCTTTCGCTTCCCGACAGAGAGAATCGGGAATGTAGATGCGGCGGATCTTCCCGCCTTTCGAGTAGAGATCCAGATATCCGCAGGTCAAATGTTCTGCCTTGATTTGCACCAGCTCGCTGACTCTGGCACCGGTGGTGACCAGAAAACGGACGATGAAATACCAGAAATCGTGGTGCTCTGCTTTCAGGTTCCGTTCAAGTGTTTCACAGTCCTCATTGGTGATGATGGAGTCCTGAAAGGTCTCACGGGGTGTTTTCACGGAATGAAGGCGGAAACCGGATAGCGCCGTGAAATCTGCCGGATATTCTTCTTCCAGAAATAAGAGGAAGTGATTGACTGCGAAGACCCGTTGATTGATCGTAGCAGGCCGATAGCCGGAGATCAAAAGATTCCGGTATTTTCTGAGACTGTCTTCGGAAAGATCCTCGCTTGCAAAGAGAAGCTGGCGGACAGTCCGGATATACGCGCGTTCTGTATTTTCTGACATATTCTTTTTCCTTAAGTATTCTTTGAAGGCTTCAATCAGGTTTTCCTGATCTTTAGAAAGTTCTTTCATATGGTTATCCTTTGAATCTTGATCGTGAATGTGGCTGCGGAGGTGTGGGAAAGCTGCAGATAAAATTACCAGATTACGATCTGATTGAAGAGAGCCTGCTGTTCAGTGCTGCTCTTGTGAAGATAGATACGGGTCGTTTCGATACTTTTGTGTCCCAGGATATCGGAGAGGAGCGCAATGTCATCGCAGCGTTCCACGAAGTTTTTCGCAAATAAATGGCGAAAGGAATGCGGATGGATCACAGCCGGATCAAGATGATATCGAAAGGCAAAGACTTTTAACTGATCCCGGATCCCGGAGATGGTGATGGGCTCTCCAAGACGGTTCAGGAATAAACAGCCGGTATTCCGGCCTTCGCTCTGCAGCCATAAAAGGCATGGCTCCTGAACCGAATGAGGAAAATAGATCCGGCGGATTTTATTGCCTTTCGAATACAGATCGCACTGACCCCGGCGGATATCTTCCACCCGGATCTGAATGAGCTCGCTGATCCTGACACCTGTGGCTGCCATGATCCGCACTGCAAAGTAGTAACTTATTTTTCCATCACGGAGGAGACATTTTTTCAGATATTCATAATCTGCCTGACTGATGACATTTTCCAGAAAAGGTTTCTGCTGAAGACGGACCATGAGCACTCTGGATGTGGGGATTCCGAGAAATTCCATAAAGCAGTTTATGGCGCGGATCCTGAGATTAACGGTACGGGGCTTATAGCGGTCGATCAGATAACACTTGTACAGCATCAGATTGTGGTGGCTGGCCTCGGAATACAGGGATAGAAATTGCCTGGCGGCATAGAGATAGGAACGGATCGTCTGGAAGGCTTTTCCGTTTCGCAGCAGCCAGCGTTCAAAGTCTGTAAGAGTCTGCCGGGAACGATCGGGGAGAAGATTGACGGGAAGTGCATGTTTTCTCATAGCATTAGATTTCCTTTCTTTTTTGACAAATATTTTAGCGCAGGAGAGGAAAAGGGCAAGAGAAATAGAGTAAGAGAAACAGAGTAAGAGAAACAGGGTAAGAGAAACAAGGCAAGGAAGAGACTCTGACAACAGAAAAAGCCGTCAGAGAGGACTGACGCTGCCTCTCTGACGGCCTTCTTCGATCTTGATCCACGCCTGGATCAGAAATCGTCAATTCTGGAAATCCACGATCGCATTTCCTTTTTCATCATATTTTACAGCATCTTTATCAAGGGTCAGTGCGTCGATGGCATCAAGGTATGCCTTGATAGACGGGTACTGTGGCTTGTAGTTTGCGATGATCTCTTTTGCTGCCACAGCATCGTTGGAGAGCAGGGCGTCTACGAGGAAGAGCTGAACCTTTGCCGCGTTCACACACATGCGGTTCGGATCAGTGATCTGGAAGTCGATACCGTGGAGAGTGCCGACAGCGCCGCCTGCGTTGATCTGTACACCCGGCATTACGCAGGTAACATCGCCAAAGTCAGAGGAACCGGTGCTCCAGCCATTATAGTCGAAGACAACTTTCTTTCTTCCGCAAAGTGCCACGCAGCAGTCCTCAGCCAGCTTCATGAATGTCGGATCATGATACTCCGGAGCGTAACCAGGGCGGTCGCTCAGCTCAACGCCTGCGCCCATAGCCAGTGCGGCACCGGTCAGCGCACGGTTTACCTTGATATTCTCGCGTTTGATCGCCTCTAAGGATTTTCCACGGACATAGCTCTCGATCTTCATCTCGTCCGGGATGATGTTTACGGCACAGTTCGCGCCCATAAGGATCGGATGGAAGCGGATCGTATCTTTCTCCTGGAATGTTTCACGCAGATCGTTGCATGCCTGAAGTCCAAGCATAGCTGCGTATTCCGCATTGACTCCCATATGAGGAGCTCCGCCTGCATGGGCAGATTTTCCCTTGTAGCGGATATTTTTTGCTATACAGCCGTTCATGCCGAGCAATGCCTGAAAGTCAAGATCGGTATCGCCGTCCTCGTTGACTCCAGATCCCTTTGTCATGCCATGAACCATCATAGCCATGTCGACACCGTCTAAGAGACCACGGTACATGAACTCGGTCTTACCGCCATTGTACTTGATGATTCCTTTCTGGCGGAGTTCTTCACGGAATGCCAGCTGGATCATCTCCTCGGCCGGAACGACAACGAGGCGGATGGATCCGCAGAGACCGTCAAGGGCATGGGGTTGTTTTAATGCGGCTGCGATTCCTAAAAGGGCAGCAGACTGCGCATTATGTCCGCAGCAGTGGGTCATTCCATTTACGGATTCCGGATGGTTCGCGATGTCGAGGGCATCCAATTCACCGAAGATCGCTACCTTTGGTCCTGGTTTTCCTGTCTCAACATCGGTGTAGAAGCCAGGAATGTTTCCTGCTTTGACGAGTGTGTATCCAAGTGCCTCGTATTTCTCTGCGAGATAGTCATGAGCCTGCCACTCGGTGTAGCCGGTCTGCGGATGAGCCCAGATCCAGCGCTCCGCGTCGAGGATGAGCTGTTTTGTGGTATCTACGTTGTTTACGATCAGCTGTTGTCTGTCAGTCATGGAAATACCTCCTGAAGTATGTAATATTGGATGGAGTCAGGCGCTGTACGGGAACAAAAGTTCTATATGTTATAGCAGCGGTGCAAGTCTCATATTGAGACAGGAGACCTGATTCCGAATAGAGCCATATGTCGTTAAAAAATGTTTTCAGGTCAAGCTCGGTTTTCTTTTAAAAGCTCGATCAGCGCATCCGTGTGCTCTTTTGTTGTTGCCCAGCTTGTGGCAATCCGGATCACGGTGTGGGAGTCATCATAGTTCTCCCAGAAGCTGAACTCCGCATGTTTCTCCAGACGGTGCAGAGCCTCGTTTTCCAGAATAACAAAAATCTGGTTTGTCGGGGTCTCAAGGAAGAACCGGTAGCCGTTCTCCTTCAATGCGGATTTTATTGCGGCTGCGCAGTCAAGGGCGGATTTTCCGATATGAAGGTACAGATCATCCGTGAAAAGGGCATCAAACTGGATCCCCAGAATGCGTCCTTTCGCGAAAAGCGCGCCGTGTTGTTTTATGATCGTAAAAAGGTGAGGGATCAGCGCCGGATCCGGAATCACGACCGCCTCGCCGAAGAACGCTCCGCACTTTGTTCCGCCGATATAGAAGACATCGCAAAGTCTCGCAAGATCTTTTAATGTCACGTCATTATCCGGGGAAGCGAGAGCGTAAGCCAGTCTTGCACCGTCCACATAGAGTGGAAGATGATACCTGCGGCATGCTTCGTTCAGAGCAGTCAGCTCTTTTCGGGAATACAGGGTTCCGTATTCGGTTGGCTGAGAGATATAGACCATGCCCGGCATGACCATGTGCTCATGGCTCTCATCGGATAAAAAGGTGTCCATGTAGGCAGAGATCTGCGTTGCGTTGATCTTTCCATCTGTATTGGGCAGCGGGAGGACCTTATGTCCGCCGAATTCGATGGCACCGGCTTCATGAACTGCGATGTGTCCCGTGTCGGCGCAGAGAACGCCTTGATAGGAGCGGAGCAGCGCATCGATTACGGTGGCATTCGTCTGGGTGCCGCCGACGAGGAAATAGACGCCTGCCTCCGGAGCACCGCAGGCTTTGCGGATCTTATCCCGGGCAGATTCGGAGAACTCGTCGAGACCGTACCCAGAAGTCTGCATCATATTTGTGGAGAGAAGCTCCTTCATGATGAGTGGATGGGCGCCTTCCATGTAGTCACATGTAAATTTTAATTTTTCGTTTGCCATGTTAGAAACCTGACCTTTCGTGTTGTCTGACTCTATTATACAGATGGTATATTGATGTGTCAATGCGGGAAAACACATACAAAAATCTGAAAATGCAGAGGAAAAATCGGGAATTCTGCTTGCGATGGAAGAAGGGACGGAACTGCGTGAGAACGATGTGAAAATGGGAGCTCCACTCATAAATGGACTCTGTATGAAATAGAGTGTTATGAAGATCAGATTTTCGGGGAAACAGAGCATGAAGCAGAGGGTGATAGAGCCGGTTCTTGGGATATGTCTGCTTGCCATGGTGATTCTGGCGGTAAAATATGGGAGCGTTCATATGACGGGGAGCGGTGATGCCCGTATAAAAGAAATACCGGTGGTGGTGATCGATGCCGGTCACGGTGGAACCGATCCGGGAAAGGTCGGAGTTGACGGGAGTCTGGAGAAAGACATCAATCTGGCGATAGCAGACCGGTTAAAAACTTATCTGCAGCAGGATGACGTGAAAGTCATTATGACACGGGAGACGGACATGGGGCTTTATTCTGAGACGGACAGCAGAAAGAAGATGGCGGATATGAAGAAGCGGTGTGAGATCATTGAGGAGAGCGGCGCGGACCTTGTAGTCAGTATCCACCAGAACAGCTACCATGAGGAATCCGTGTCCGGCGGACAGGTATTTTATTACCGGGATTCATCGAAGGGAAAAGCGCTGGCAGCGATTCTGCAGGACCGGTTTGACTATGTTTTAGGGGAGCAGAACCGGAGACTTCCGAAGGCGAATGCCAATTACTATCTTCTTTTGCATGTAAAATGTCCGATCGTGATCGTAGAGTGTGGATTCTTAAGTAATCGGCGGGAGGCGGCGCTTTTAAACAGCGGGGAGTATCAGGATAAGCTGGCGTATACGATCCATATGGGGATCATGGAGTACCTGAATAAAAAGCAATGAGATAGGAAAAATGTACAAATGAAGAGAAATAAAATCGTCATATTACACAAAATAGGCCCACCTGTTTTTAACAATCCGATATGGTATTTAGAAGGTCAATATGCTATGATTCTTTTACTAATTGGGATGAAAAAATTAAAGGAGGGGATACCTTGACAAAAGAAGATATGAAACAGATTTCGGATCTTATGGATGAGAAATTCGTTGCCTTTGAGGGCCGAATGGATGAAAAATTTATTGCATCAGAAGACCGGATGAGGGCAGAGATTGTGGCATCAGAAGGTCGGATGAGGGCAGAGATTGCAGCATCGGAGGCACGGACAGGAGAAAAGATCGAATCGTGTGAGGAGAAGATCACATCGTGTGAGGAGAAGATTACCGCCTGCGATGAAAAGATTACATCGTGTGAGGAGAAAATCACGGCCTGCGATGAAAAGATCGAATCCTGCGAGAAAAAGATCACGGCCTGCGATGAAAAGATTACCGCTTGTGAGGAGAAGATCACGTCTTGCAAAGAACAGATCACAGAATGTAATGAAAAGATCGATAAGGTGGAAAATGATCTGAGATCAGAAATAAAGAAGAATCGTGTCAGCTTGACAAGGAGTATGCAGGAGCTGAATGCCAAATGGGTTGAAACAAATGAAAAACTGGATCGTATGCTTGCAAGGATGGAGAGAATGGATAAGAATATGAGCGCGATGCGGGCAGAAATGGACGCAGTGCCTAAGAGATTCGACGCGGTAGAGACAAATCTGGGCAGAAAAATTTCAGAATCGGAGGCAGCTACCCGGAGATATACGGAAAAACTGTTTTTCCAGGTGGCAGAAGGCAAAAAGAAACGTTCTGTACGGTCATTTGGTCTGGAAGGATAAAAATCCGCCGAAAACACGAATATTTCCGGCGGATCCTGTTATCAGAATTATTCAAGTACGAGTGTACCGTCGCCTTCAGAACGGATCGAGGATTTGAAGAACTCTTCGAATGCCTTCTCGAGGTAAGCCATATCCTTGGAGCCTGCAGTCTCATACGGGGAGTGCATAGCTAACTGCGGAAGTCCAACGTCTACCGTGTTTAAGGAAACCTGCGCGTTGGAGATATTTCCGAGGGTGGAACCACCGAGAATATCGGAGCGGTTTAAGAACTCCTGATACGGAACACCTGCGCGCTCGCAGAGGCAACGCATAACAGCAGCGGAAACAGCGTCGGTTGTGTACTTCTGGTTTGCGCTGTGTTTGATCACGAGACCGCCGTTTAAGTAGGTGCGGTTTGTCGGGTCTGTCTTGTCTGCGTAGTTCGGGTGTACAGCATGTCCATTATCCGCGGATACCATGAAGCTGGAAGCGAGGGATGTAAGGTAATCTTCCTCTGTTCTTCCGAGGCTGCGGTTGATGCGGCGGAGAATGTCGTAAAGGAATGTGGAACCTGCGCCCTGCTTTGTGCCGCTTCCGACTTCCTCGTTGTCAAATACGGCAACGACTGGGATGCAGCGGTCACTCTCACTGTTTAAGAGAGCCATTGTGGATGTGAACGCACACTGGAGGTCATCGAGACGCGGAGCGGAGATAAACTCGCCATCGCAGCCCCATACAGTACCTTCCATACGGTTATAAAGGAAGAGATCCATTCCCTTGATCTGCTCAACGGAAACGCCTGCCTCATCAGCAATCATCTCTTTGAACGCCTTGCCGGAGCTGCTCATGCGGTATAACGGAAGCATATCCTTCTGGAAGTTGTACTTGTATCCGTCATTTACTTCACGGTTCATATGGATCGCGAGGTTCGGGATCATGAGAAGATCACGGTCAACGTTGATCAGTTTTGTTGTGAGACGGTTGCCGTCCTTTACAATGATACGTCCAGCAACGGAGAGCGGTCTGTCAAACCACGGTGCACAGAGCATTCCGCCGTACTTCTCAACATTTAATTTTACATACTGGTTCTCGACGTTCATCTCGGAAGATTCTTTGATCTTTAAGGTCGGGGAATCGCTGTGGCTTGCGGCAATATGGAAGCCGGAATAGTCCTTGCGGGATACCTTAAATGCGATGATCGCGGACTGGTTACGGGTCACAAAGTATTTTCCACCCTCAACGAGGTTCCAGGCATTGCCCTCGGAGAGACACTCAAATCCTGCTTCAGTCAGGTAGTTTGCCAGCTCATGTACTGCATGGAAGCCGGTCGGACTCTTTTTGATAAAAGAAAATAATTCTTCATTCAGATTCTGGATCATGTTTTTGTTACTCCTTTCAATAAATAACCCCTGTAAGTCATACTACTTTATTATATAAAAAAAATGCAGATCAGGCAAGCTTGCGCTATGATGTGCGCAAGTGTTAAAATGAAATCCCGGTCGCTTTCGTTATAATTCTGACGTTTTTCTGAAGTTTGTGAAAAAGGTCCCGAAAAGGTACCTTTATTCGCGGTTTCATGTTAAAATGAAGACACGAGTAAAAGCTCGGCATGTCTGCGCATTTCCTGCGCTGACTGTCATGGACAGGAAAACATGGTGAGAAGATCACCGGGAAAAGAGAGGAACTTATGGATTGGAAGAAGATTAGACAGGCAGTCCGCACGGTGCTCGCAGCTGTATTGATCTGCGCTGCATCGGTGGGAATTACCAGTGATCCGGCCTACGCGGCAGATATGGGTGCGGTGTACGGAATTTATGAGCACGGAACAGGCTGGAGCGGGTATCACGGGGATAAGACCGCGGTGCGTGCGGGAAACGGAAGCTATGTGACAGCGATTCGCGCAAGCCTTTTGGGGCAGCCGGACGGAATGAGCGGTACGCTCTCTTATCAGGTAAACTTGAGCGGTACCGGCTGGCTTTCCTGGCAGGAAAATATGACACCGAACGGAAGTACCGAGACAGACATGCCTCTTGAGGCGGTCCGAATGGCCTTTACCGGACAGCTTGCGGAAAATTATGACGTTTATTATTCTGTATACCAGAACGGTTCCTGGACAACTCCGGTGAAGAATGGTGAGACGGCTGGAACTGAGGGACAGGGACTCCGGGTGGATGGTCTCTGGGTTACTGTGACCGGAAAAGGCGCGGCGGTACCGGAAGGACCGAACGAGAGAAGTGTTGATCCGACAAGACCGATGGTCGCGCTTACGTTTGATGACGGCCCGTCAAAGTTTACGCCACGGATTCTGGACTCTTTAGAGGCAAACGGCGGAAGAGCCACGTTCTTTATGGTGGGAAACCGTGTTGCGTCCTATGCGTCTACCGTAAAGCGGATGACAGACCTCGGATGCGAGACAGACAGCCACACCTGGGCACATACATACCTGACCGGAATGACAGAGGGAGAGATCTTACAGAGCTTAAACCAGACCCGTGATGCCATCGTGGCAGCAGGCGGAAGTGCGCCGAAAGGTGTCCGCCCGCCGGGAGGAAAGATCAACGATGCCAGCAAGGCAGTTCTCGCTAAGGCAGGAATGCCGGCGCTCCTCTGGTCTGTGGATACGCTGGACTGGAAGACGAGAAACGCGCAGCATACCATTAACACCGTTTTAAGTCAGGTGAAGGACGGAGATATCATTCTGATGCATGATCTCTATGAGCAGAGCGCGGTCGCAGCGGAGACATTGATCCCGGAACTCACGAGGAGAGGCTACCAGCTTGTGACAGTGAGCGAGATGGCAGAACTTCGCGGCGGTATGGCAGCGGGACATTCTTACGGACATTTTCGTTGATTGATAAAAAATGATTGCAGTGTCACCGGAATTGTGATATTCTGTTAGCGAACAAATTAATATCGTTCTTCGGGGCGGGGCGAAATTCCCCACCGGCGGTATAGTCCGCGACCTGCGCAGGCAGTTGATTTGGTGAGATTCCAAAACCGACAGTATAGTCTGGATGAGAGAAGAAATTGTATGACAGGAGTAGTTCATTCGAGCCCCGGACTTTTTTCAATGGTCCGGGGTCTTTTTATTTACGTTGACAGCGGTTCATATCCGAATCAGCATGAGCCAGCGATCCTGCACAGCAATTCCTTGTTACAGAAGAACAACGAGTACAGGGAGGATCATTATGAACCAGAACAAAGTATTAAGTGTCAGAAATCTTGTGCTGATCGCCATGTTCAGCGCCCTTGCAGCCGTATTGGAGACGATTCAGGTCGCAGTTCCGTTTGCACCGCCGTTTTATAAACTCGACTTTGCGGAGCTTCCGGTACTGATCGGCGGATTTGCCATGGGACCGGCTCAGGCAGCTCTGATCGCGATCGTTAAGAACCTCTTAAAGCTGCTTTTAAATGGAACAAGCACTTACTATGTTGGCGAGCTCGGAAACATCATCGGAAGCTGCATGTTCTCCGTACCGGCTGCCCTGATCTACCGCAGACATAAAACGAAAAAGACCGCTATGGTCGCTCTCGCTGCCGGTGTCATCTGTGCTATCGTCGGCGCTGTATTCGTAAACTGCGCGATCACACTTCCGTTCTACGCAAAGGTTGCTTTCGGCGGAATCGAGAACATCATCGCAATGGGAACAAAGATCAACCCGGCAGTTACAAACCTGTATACATTCGCGATCTTCATGATCGTTCCGTTCAACCTTGTAAAATGCGGACTGAATGCGATCGTGACAGCGCTTGTATATAAGCATGTCAGCGTGATCATCCATGCAGGGGTTCACAGAGAAAAGAAAACTGAAAATACGGCGGCATAACACCTGAAATGGGAGATTCCCCCGGGATAGAGACGGCGAAAGCCGTGTCTGCCTCGGGGGACTTACAATTTATGTGAGAAGTGAGCGAAAGCCTGCGCAGGCACAAAAGTGAGTGCTGGCAGGTGGCGGCAGTACTTGACGGATAACGACCGAAATGAGATAGTGAAGCGGCAATGACTTAAGAAACGGAGAAAATAAAATGGTAAGATATTATAACGAACTGACAAGACTGGAAATGGAACAGGTCGATAAGGACGAGACGGTGGTCATGATCCCGGTGGGAGCACTGGAGCAGCACGGAAACCAGTGTCCGCTGGGAACCGACGAGATCATTGCGGAGGGAACTGCGAGACGGATCAAAGAGGCACTCGATCGGGAGATCCCGGATTATCCGATGTTGATCTTTCCTCTGATCCCGGTGGGACTCAGCACGGAGCATGTGAACTTCTGTGGTTCCGTTACCTTAAAACCGGATACCTTTTATCATGTCCTTTACGATATCTGTAAGGGACTGGCACACCACGGATTCAAAAAGATCGCGGTCTTAAATTGCCACGGCGGAAACTCCCCGATCATTCAGGTTCTGAGCCGGGAACTGAGAAGTGAGCTTGGAATCGCCGTGTTTATCATCAACTGCGGTGCCTTCTTCGGAAATCAGGCAGTGAAGGACACTGTGACACCGGGAAATATCTGGGATTTTCACGGCGGTGAGATGGAGACTTCCATGGTCCTCGCAGAGCGGCCGGAGACGGTAAAGCTGGAGACCTCTGAGGCCGGAATTCCAAGAAAATTCATGGGCAACAGGACATTTACCGTTTATGGACCGATCACACTTGGCTGGGTATCAGAAGAGTGGGAGACTGAGGACGGAAAGCCCATTGGGATCGGCGGCGATCCCAGCGGGGCGACAGCGGAAAAAGGAAATCAGATCTACGACAGCTTTGTGGAGTCGATCCTTTCCGGACTGAAAGAGATCAGAAAGTGGAAAGACTGAAATAAATGGAAACGATGCCGGAAAAGCCTGTAAATCCGTAGGAAAGCAGTTGCAACCATAACTTTCATGTGCTAAACTGAATACGCAATTAAACAAGGTGGGTGCTGCGTTTTATGCAGCACCTTTATCATTACGCAGTGAAGCAGAAACACACTGCGGGATGATCATAGAAAGCGGAGAGACGTAAAGGTTTTCCCGGACATTTGAGTAATAGAATCGAGAGTGCAGAATATGAATACAAAAGTAGTCCGTATCAAAGAGGAAGAGAAGACAAGAGAGGCACTGGAAAAGAATCCGGGGCTTTTAGAGGCGGCTGAGATCTTAAGAAACGGCGGTCTTGTAGCGTTTCCGACAGAGACGGTTTACGGTCTCGGCGCGAACGCGTTAAACGAAGAGGCGGCGAAAAAGATCTACGCGGCAAAAGGCCGTCCATCCGACAATCCTCTGATTGCCCATATTTCCTGTATGGAAGAGCTTCCGGCGATCGTAAAGGAGATCCCGGAGGCAGGACGGAAGTTAGCAGAAAAATACTGGCCGGGCCCATTGACCATGATCTTTCCGAAAAAGGATATCGTGCCTTACGGAACGACCGGCGGCCTTGACACCGTTGCTGTCCGCATGCCGTCAGATCCGGTTGCGAACTGTCTGATCCATCTTGCCGGAGTTCCGGTCGCGGCCCCGAGTGCCAACACATCGGGAAGACCGAGCCCGACAAAGGCAGAACATGTCATCGAGGACATGGACGGAAAGATCGAGATGGTGATCGACGGAGGTGCTGTTGGAATCGGCGTTGAGTCCACTATCGTGGATGTGTCTGGTGAGATCCCGACACTTCTCCGACCGGGTGCGATCACGATCGAGATGCTGCGCGAGACACTTGGGCAGGTGGATATCGATCCGGTGATCTTAGGACCGGTGAGCGGTGATATCAAACCGAAGGCTCCGGGAATGAAATACCGCCATTACGCGCCGAAAGCGGATATGACATTGGTGGAAGGTGACATGGATAAGGTTGTTGCCTATATCAATGAGCAGACGAAGAAGGCGGAAGCAGAGGGAAAGAAAGTCGGGATCATCTGTACCGAGGAGAGCCGGGCAATGTACCCGGAGGGAAATCTCGAGGTGATCGGCAGCAGAGAACACGAGGAGACAGTGGCTCATAACCTGTTTGCGGTGCTGCGCGACTTTGATGCCCGCAAGGTTGACTGTATTTTCTCCGAAAGTTTTTCAAAGGATCAGCTCGGTCAGGCGATCATGAACCGTCTGTGCAAGGCGGCCGGATACCATATTGTAAACGTATAGAAATTCCGGTAGATCTGCGCTTCATGCGCGGGATATAAAGAAGGCAAAATCCCATCGGCAAAGCTGATCCGGAATGGATTTTGATTCGTAACTGCAGGTGTATGAAGCAGTTACATCTACAAAATGGAGGATGATTATGTCAGAGAAGAGAGACGGATACATTACCTGGGACGAATATTTCATGGGAGTCGCAAAGCTTTCTGCCATGCGCTCCAAAGACCCGAATACACAGGTTGGGGCCTGCATCGTGAGTCAGGATAATAAGATCCTGTCCATGGGTTACAATGGATTTCCGAAAGGCTGTTCCGATGATGAATTCCCGTGGGACAAGCTGGACGAGGATCCGTACAACAGAAAATATTTCTATGTGACGCACAGTGAGTTGAATGCGATCTTAAACTACCGCGGAGGCAGCCTGGAAGGAAGCAAGCTTTATGTGACCTTGTTCCCGTGCAATGAGTGTGCGAAGGCAATTATTCAGGCGGGTATCCGGACGATTGTCTATGAGAGTGATAAGTACGCGAACGATGCGTCCACACGGGCGTCCAAGAGAATGCTGAATGCGGCGGGTGTGCGCTATTATCAGTACAACCCGACAGGCCGTAAGATCGAGTACCGGGTATAACGGAGGAGCGAATGAAATTTTTGCTGGCGGCGATCAACGCCAAATATATCCACTCGAATCCGGGAGTGTACAGCCTGCGGGCTTTTGCGCAGACGAAGGTCCCGGGGGCGGATATCGAGATCGGAGAATACACCATCAATCACCAGATGGACTTAATTTTACAGGATATCTACAGGAGAAAGCCGGATTTTATCGGCTTTTCCTGTTATATATGGAATATTTCTCATGTCATGGAAATCGTACGTGATGTGAAGAAGGTACTGCCGGAGACGGAGATCTGGCTCGGCGGTCCAGAAGTGTCCTATGATGCGAAAAAAATACTGGAGCGGGAGCCGGATGTCCGCGGCGTGATGCGCGGGGAAGGCGAGCTGACGTTTACGGAGCTTGTGCGGGAGTATCTGAAGCGGGAAGAACTGCCCGCAGCAGGCTTAGATCTGGATCACATTCCGGGAATTACGTACCGCGCCGAGAACGGCGAGATTGTGGAACATGGTCCCCAGCGCCTTCTGAGTCTCGATGAGATCCCGTTCTACTATCATGATATGGCGGGGTTTGAGAACCGGATCGTCTACTACGAGAGCAGCCGGGGCTGCCCGTTCTCCTGCAGCTACTGCCTTTCTTCTATCGATAAGACCGTGCGTTTCCGAAGCCTCGGTCTGGTACTTCCGGAGCTGCAGTTTTTCCTCGACCATAAAGTCCCGCAGGTCAAATTTGTGGACCGTACTTTTAACTGTAAGCGGGATCACACGTTAGGAATCTGGCGTTATCTGGTGGAACATGACAACGGGGTTACAAATTTTCATTTTGAAGTCTCTGCGGACATCTTCGATGAGGAAGAACTGGAGCTGATCGGAAAAATGCGGCCGGGTCTGATCCAGCTTGAGATCGGAGTCCAGTCCACAAACCCGGATACGATCAGGGAAATTCACAGGCACATGGATCTTGTGAAATTAAAGCAGGCGGTGGACCGTGTCTATGATTACCGGAATACCCACCAGCATCTCGACCTGATCGCGGGACTTCCATATGAAAATTATGAGTCCTTTATGCACTCTTTTGATGATGTCTACCGGATGCGCCCGGATCAGCTCCAGATGGGGTTCCTGAAGGTTTTAAAGGGATCTTATATGGAAGAGCAGGTGGCGGCGTATGATTTAAGATATCGTGGGATCCCTCCCTATGAAGTCCTTTCCACAAAATGGCTGCCCTATAGCGATGTGATCCGGTTAAAGGGTGTGGAGGACATGGTGGAGGTCTACTACAACAGCGGCCAGTTTCCGGCGACCATGAAACTTCTGGAACGGAAATTCGCGAGACCAGCGGAAATTTTTACGAGTCTGGCGGAATATTATGAGGAGAATGGACTTACGGGGATCAGCCATAGCAGGCTGGCAAGATATGAGATCCTGTATAAGTTTTTGGAAGAAAAAGAAGAAAATTCAGGACAGGGGGCGTTCGCAGCGGAAACTACAGCGGGAGATGAGCAGAAAATCGGCGTGGAAACCGCAGAAACGATGGAGAAACCGACATTATCAGACTTTCGAGACAGCTTAATGTACGATCTCTATGTACGCGAAAACATCAAGAGCCGCCCGTCCTTTGCCGGTGACCAGTCTCCATATAAAAAAGAAGTGCGGGAATTTTTTATGGCAGAGGAGGAGAATCCCCGTTGGCTCACGGACTACGCGGGATTCGATTCCAGACAGATGGCGAAAATGGCCCATCTGGAACATATGGAAGATGGAACCTTTGTGCTGTTTGATTACAAAAAGCGGGATCCCCTGTCCGGAAACGCAAGAGCTGTCCGCTTTGTATATGATCCGGACGAAAAACGGATGACAAAAGTAGAAGAATGGTTACTGTACACGGGTAGGAATTTTCTGAACTGAAAATTCCGTACAATACAGTGGTAGTAGTGGATTTTGCCGATTTGGAATGCGAAGCATCGGCAAAATCAGTTACTGTTTGCGCGGCGCGAACAGTAACGCAGAATGACGGACCACAGGGATGACTCACCACCTGAAAGAGGTGGGAGTCTTAGCAGACTGAGATAAAAAATGGAGAACAGACATGGCAGATGAAATGATAAATTCCTATGTAGCTCTGGATCTTGAGACGACTGGCATCGGCGCCCGTCAGGAAAAGATCACGGAGATCGGCATGGTGAAGGTGATCGATGGTGTGGTGGTGGATACCTGCCATACCATGATAAACCCGCATCGACAGATTCCGGAACGGATCGTGGAGCTTACCGGGATCAACGATGATATGGTGAAGGACGCGCCGGGGATCGAGGAGGTTCTGGAGGAGGTCTTAAGCTTTACGGAGGATATTCCGCTTCTCGGACACCAGATCATGTTCGACTACGGTTTTCTCGTGCAGGCTGCGGTAAACCAGAAGCAAAAATTCGAGAAATACGGGGTAGACACGCTGAAATTATGCCGGTACCTGATGCCGGGGGAGGAAAAGAAAAATTTGAGTGCCGCCTGTGCGTACTTTGGGGTCGCTCAGGACACCGCGCACCGGGCTCTTTCCGACGCTTACGCCGCTCACAATCTATATCAGGAATTGAAAAAAAGGTTCGGCGGGGAACGCCCGGAACTCTTTACTGCCAAAATGCTCCAATATAAGGCAAAAAAGGAACGGACGGCATCGAAAAGGCAAAAAGAACACTTGCAGGATTTACTAAAATATCATAGAATAGACATAACTGTCGAGATTGGTCATATGTCCGGAAATGAGATTTCCCGGATGATCGACAAGATTATTTTCCAGTACGGAAGAATACCGGAAAATGCGAAAAAACAGGGATAGATTTCCGGAACCCTGACAGAATGAATATCAGGGAACCGTGTGGCTGTGAATCAGGGAAACGGCTGCGGAATACGGTCCGGATTGGAAAGCAAGAAGAGGTGAATGTTTTGTTTAACATGAATAATAAAAAGACAAGAAAGATTTTTTCTACCATCGTTATCGTATTAGTCGTACTTGCAATGGTAGTGCCGATGATCCTCGGTTCCCTTCTTTCTATTTTTTAAATTTGGCGGGCAGAAGCCCTGAGATTTATCAGGCGCAGGAAGCTATCAGTGAGGAGAAAAGAATGAAAAAAAATGTGTGGATCGCAGGCATGGCGGCGATTTTAAGCGCCGGACTTGTTTGGGCTGCCCCGGTTTTCACACTGGCAGATGAAAGGATCCCGGACGGGGTCTCTGTCGGAGCCGTCAGTCTTTCCGGACTTACGGAGGAGGAAGCCGAAAAGCAGATCGAGAGTTATGTAAATGAAAAATTAAACCAGGATATCACGCTTGTGGTAAATGGAACGGAAGCAAAATCCGACGCGCAGACGCTGGGTGTTGCCTGGGATAACCGGGATGAGGTGGCGAAAGCCATTCAGGGAACGGAGCTTAAGGGAAACCTCGTAAAGCGTTACATGAAGAAGAAAGATCTGGAAGTAAATCCGGTGAAGATCGAGCTTGATCTCTCTGTGGATCAGGATAAGGTATCTACCTTCGTATCCGAAAAATGTGGTTCCGCGGTGGCGGATGCCGTTGACGCGACGATCACGAGAAAAGGCGGAAAATTTGAGATCACTCCTTCAAAAGAAGGTCTGACCGTTGATATGGATGCGACGAAGGCGGCTCTCAATGATGCATTAAACAGTGAAGATACAGATGCGATCCGTGTGGAGGCGTCTGTGACCGTGAAGAAACCGAAGGTGACAGAGGAAGATCTCACGACGATCAAGGATGTCCTCGGAACGTTCTCTACGAGCTTTGCGACCAGCGGCGCATCCCGTTCCACAAACCTTGCGGTGGGCTCTGGAAAGATCAACGGACATGTGCTGATGCCCGGAGAAGTGCTCTCAGGATATGAATGTATGCACCCGTTTTCACTGGAAAATGGATATAAGACGGCAACTGCCTATGAAAACGGCCGTTCCGTTGACAGTATCGGCGGCGGTGTCTGCCAGATCTCAACGACTCTCTACAACGCGTCTTTATATGCGGAGCTGGAGATCGTCCAGAGACAGAACCACTCCATGACGGTCAGCTATGTAAAGCCGTCCATGGATGCGGCGATCGCCGGAACTTATAAAGATCTGAAGGTAAAGAACCCGTATGACACCCCGATCTATATTGAGGGATACACTCAGGGAAAGACGCTGACCTTTACGATCTACGGAAAAGAGACACGTCCGTCGAATCGGACGCTGGCATTTGAATCCGAGACGATTTCCACTACACCGTCCCCGACTCAGGAGATTCAGGATCCGAGCCTCCCGGCAGGAAAACGCGTGAAAGTGGAGTCAGGACATACGGGATTAAAATCGAAATTGTATAAGTGTGTCTATGTGGATGGAAAGCTGCAGGATCGCACGTTATTAAATTCTGACACATATAATGCGTCAAAAACCGTTTACCGCGTAGGTACAGGAGCCGCGGCACCGGTAGAGACGACCCCTGCGGAGACAGCAGCTCCTACGGAGACCGAAGCCGTGGCCCCTGCGGAGACACAGGCCCCGGAAACCGTGGCACCGGAAACGGAGCCGGCCGGACCGCAGCCGGGTGAAAACTACGGCCCCGGAATGGGTGGTGCTCAGGCGGGAGAGAACGCGGCTTAGGCCGCATAGAAAAGAGACCGGAATCATGAGAAAAATTGAGCGCGAACCCAACGGAGCTGGGATCTTTAAGCCGGGACAGGATCTGGTAGTTGCAGGAACTGTCGGAAAAAATGGTGTGAAGATGGCTCTGTCGGCAAAAGAAAAAGAGATATCAGCCCGTTTTCCGGAATGGTTTGTCAAACGGATCCGGGAGCAGGCAGATAAAAAATCAGAGCTGACTCCGGAGATGCTGAACGCCTGCGGTGCAGGAGAATGGGAAGAGATTTCGGAGGGCGGCATACTGGCCGCCCTTTGGGCCATATCGGGAGCTTACGAGCAGGGGATTTCCTTTGAACTGAGGAAGATCCCGGTGGCTCAGGAGACGATCGAGATCTGTGAACTCTTTGACCTGAATCCGTACAGACTTTCATCGGGGGAATGTCTCCTGATGGCAGTGGAAAACGGCGGGGATGCCGTGAAGATCCTGAGTGAAGCCGGAATCCCGTCTGCAGTGATCGGTAAAGTCGAAAAAGGGATCGCCAGAAAAATGGTCGGGATCGGAACGACCGGATTTCTGGAACGACCGACACCGGATGAGATCCGGAAGCTTACGGATGCAGTTTCTGAAAAAGAATGATAGATGCAATGAGGAGGAACAATTATGCGTGAGAAAATTTTGGCGATCATTGAAAAGAACAGCCGAATTGATTTAAAGGATCTGGCCGCCCTTCTGGGTGAGAGTGAAGCAGCCGTCGCGAATGAGATCGCGGAGATGGAAAAGGAGAACATTATCTGCGGTTATCACACGATGATCAACTGGGATAACACAGGTGATGAGAAAGTGATTGCCCTGATCGAGGTGAAGGTAACCCCGCAGAGAGGAATGGGCTTTGATAAGATCGCGGAGCGCATCTACCAGTACAGTGAGGTGACTTCTGTATATCTGATGTCTGGCGCCTTTGATTTTACCGTGATCATTGAGGGCAAAACGATGAGAGAGGTCGCGCAGTTCGTATCGGAGAAGCTGTCACCGATGGATTCGGTCCTCAGCACAGCGACACACTTTGTCCTCAAGAAATATAAAGATCATGGAACAGTTATGTGCGGTAAGGCAGAAGATGAAAGGATGATGATTACACCGTGAGAAACCCATTATCAGATAAAATCGTATCGATCCAGCCGTCCGGGATCCGTAAATTCTTCGATATTGTGAGCGAGATGAAGGACGCGATCTCCCTTGGTGTCGGTGAGCCGGATTTTGATACTCCGTGGCACATCCGGGACGAGGGAATCTACTCTCTGGAAAAGGGACGGACTTTTTATACCTCAAACGCAGGTTTAAAGGAATTAAAGATCGAGATCTGTAATTATTTAAAGAGACGTTTTGATGTAGAGTATGATTATAATAAGGAAGTTATGGTCACGGTCGGCGGCAGTGAAGCCATCGATATTGCTCTCCGTGCCATGTTAAATCCGGGAGATGAGGTTCTGATCCCTCAGCCGAGCTATGTTTCCTACACTCCGTGTACGGTTTTGGCTGACGGTGTTCCGGTTACGATCCAGCTCGAAGAAAAAGATAAATTCCGTCTTACAAAGGAAAAACTTCTCGAGAAGATCACACCGAAAACGAAGGTTCTGATCCTTCCGTTCCCAAATAACCCAACCGGATCCATCATGGAGCCGGAGGATCTGGCGGAGATCGCGAAGATCTGTATCGAAAAAGACCTGTTTGTTATTTCCGATGAGATCTATTCAGAGCTTACTTACAAGGGACAGCACTGTACGATTGCCGCATTCCCGGGAATGAAGGAACGCACCGTTCTGATCAACGGCTTCTCAAAATCCTACGCGATGACCGGATGGCGTCTTGGATATGCGTGTGCGCCGGAGCTGATCCTGAAACAGATGTTAAAGATTCACCAGTTTGCGATCATGTGTGCGCCGACGACAAGCCAGTACGCTGCGGTCGAGGCATTAAAAAACGGAGACAAAGATGTAGCTGAGATGCGGGGCGCATACGACCAGAGAAGACGTTATCTCGTGAAGGCACTTCGTGATATGGGCTTTGACTGTTATGAACCGCAGGGCGCATTCTATGTGTTCCCGAGCATCAAGAAGTTCGGAATGACCTCCGATGAGTTTGCGTTAAAGCTTCTGGAGGAGGAGAAGGTTGCCGTTGTTCCGGGTACCGCATTCGGTGACTGCGGCGAGGGATATTTAAGAATTTCTTACGCGTATTCCCTGAATGATCTGAAACGTGCTCTTGAGAGAATGGAGCGGTTCGTGAAGAGACATCTGAATGACGCGAAATAAATGGATGCTGTGATTGTGCGCTGAGCGGACGGTCATGTAAAATACAGTTCCCCGGCTTGATCATGAAGGTGGTCGGGCCGGGATTTTATATGTCTGCACCTTATATTTCGTGAGAAAATCCGGATTGCTGACATTAGTTCTGAGTGATCGTGGAAATCGGAAAGCGGCAGACATGACAGGAGAAGATCAACAATGAATATCGTATTATACGAGCCGGAAATGCCGGCCAATACAGGAAATATCGGGCGCACCTGTGTGGCGACGAACACGAAGCTGCACCTGATCGAGCCGCTGGGATTTAAGCTCAGCGAGAAGCATTTAGTCCGGGCAGGGCTGGATTACTGGGATAAGCTGGACGTAACGGTTTATAGCGATTACCAGGATTTCTTAAAGAAGAATCCGGGGGCGAAGATCTATATGGCGACCACAAAGGGCGAGCATGTATACACGGATGTTCCCTATGACCCGGATGCCTACATCATGTTCGGACCGGAGAGCCGTGGAATCCCGGAGGAGATCCTGGTGGAAAACCGCGAAAACTGCATCAGGATCCCGATGTGGGGAGATATCCGGTCGCTGAATCTCTCGAATTCTGTTGCAATCGTGCTGTATGAGGCGTTACGGCAGAACGGATTTGAGAAGATGACGATGGAAGGACATCTGCATCATTTACACTGGAAAGAATAATTGAAAAATTAAAAAATGATAGAGCGCTTATTGGATACAAGATACGAAGCAGTTCCGCCGTGGATTTCCGGCATGTTTTTGAGACAACTGTGGAAGAGATAAGCGTTTTATAAAAAGGGGAAAGCGAGAAAACAACTATGATGAACGAAAAATGGGAAGAACAGTTCCGTGAACAGATCCATGAATTTGTCGGAACGATCGAAAAATTCGATAAGGGGGAGATCGACCGTAAGGCATACAAGGGAATCTCCGGCGGATTCGGAAGCTACGCGCAGCGCGACCCGTCAAAGCATATGCTGCGTCTCAGAATGGCAGGCGGAAACCTGACGGAAAAACGTCTGGAGTTTCTTACCGAGGCAGTGAGAGATTACGGTGTGGAGCTCATGAAGCTCACCACCTGCGAGACTGTGCAGCTCCACAACCTGAAAGCAGAGCAGGTTCCGGTTCTCATGGAGAAAGCCATCGCAAGTGAAATTTACAGCAGAGGCGGCGGTGGAGACAATCCGAGAAATATCATGATGAGTCCTCTCTCCGGCGTGCAGAAAGGTGAGGCATTCGATGTAAAACCGTATGCGGAGGCAGCGGCAGAGTATCTGCTTTCCATCGCTGGTGAGATCCACATGCCGAGAAAGTTAAAGGTAGCGTTCAGCAACGGTGCGGATGATTCCGTACACAGCGCCTTCCGCGATATGGGATTTATGGCAAATCCGGACGGAACCTTTACACTCCGCATCGCGGGCGGACTCGGCGGCGGCTATAAGATGGGAATCCTTGTGGATGAACATGTTGCGGCGACGGAGATCCTTTACTACATCCGTGCCATGATTGAGACATTCTGCCAGCATGGAAATTATGAAAACCGCGCGAAAGCTCGCACCCGCTTTATGCAGGAGACACTGGGCGTTGACGGTTTAAAGGTAGCATTCCTTGAGAATGTGGCAAAGGTAAAAGAAAAAGGCGGTCTTGACCTTCATGTGGAGGCAAAGCCGGTGACAAAGAAAGGCAGCGGCGAGATTTCCGGAAAGCGTGTAGTCGCACAGAAGCAGCCGGGGCTCTATGCAGTGGCATACCATCCGATCGGCGGATGTCTTCCGGCAGGAAAACCTGCGGAGCTTCTTTCTCTCGTGAGGGAGATCCCGGACGCGGAGTGCCGGATCGCTCCGTATGAGACGATCTACATTATCAACCTGACTGCAGACGAAGCGAGGAGAGTCCTTGAAGCGACAAACGATGGCGCTCAGAGTACTTTTGAGAACAGCGTCGCATGCATCGGTGCCGCGATCTGCCAGCAGGGAGTAAGAGACAGCCAGGCGGCGCTCAGAGCGGCTGTGGAGGCTGTACGGGAGGCGAAGATCCCGGACGGTGCACTCCCGAAGATCTGTATTTCCGGATGCCCGTCCAGCTGTTCCGGACACCAGGCGGCAGCCATCGGTTTCCAGGGAGCGGCAAAGTCTGTTGACGGAAAGCCGGAGTCCGCGTTTAAGATGTTTGTAGGCGGAAGTGATAAGCTCGGTGCTGCAAAGTTCGGGGAGGCCGGAGCAGTGATCTTAGAGAGCGACCTGCCGAAATTCTTCGTGGATCTCGGAAAAGCTGTTGCCAGCCAGAACATGAACTGGGAGACATGGATCGCAGGACATGAGGATGAATTTAAGGCGATTGTGGAAAAGTACGCTTAAGAGGAAATCATACGTGGAAAAGTGGGAAAATCCGAGAATGAAAGTAAGCAGCAGAGGCAGCGAAAGCTTTCGTTCAGAGCCCGAATCCATATAAGTAAAAGAAGGCTTTTTAAGAAGGTACTTCATATTTGAATAAGAACATAAAAACGGTCGACAGCGAAAAAACTGTCGGCCGTTTTTTTACATCTCAATCAGTTGAAACTCCACCTGCCGTGCCCGCAGCATCTGTGCCTCACGTCTGTGGCAGGTAAAGATAATGATCTGGCCGCCGTAAGCGGAGGCGAGCCATTCCAGAGCGGTTTTCAGGCGCTCATCGTCGTACTGCGTAAAGCTGTCGTCGAAGATCAGCGGGAAACCGCCGGAGCCGGAACTGGTGAGGAGTTTCGCAGCGGCAAGACGCAGGGCGAGGTAGACCTGATCCATGGTTCCGCTACTGACATTCTCGAGGGGAACCAGCTTTGTCTTTGTGTTTAAGAAGACATTCAGATTCTCGTCGATGCTCATACTGTCGTAGATTCCGCCCGTAATCCCGGTAATGTACTGGGACGCTTCTTTATTCAGGTAGAGTCCGAAGGAATCCCGGATCGAGGAGGAGAGATCTGCCATGGTCTCCTGGGCAAGATCGATGGCGACGATCTCATCGTGGATCCTGTCGTTTTCCGCCAGTGTCCGCTTCAATGCCTTCGCTTTATTCTTACAGTTGCTCAAATGCTCTAATTTCTTCTCAAGCTCCCACTGGGTCCGCTGCTGTTTCTCGATCATCTCACTGCAGCCGGCCTGTTTTGTCTGGAGACTGCTCAAATCCTCCAGAAACTTTTTGATCTCCGTTTCAGACTGGGAAACCATATCGCAGAGCTTCGAAAATTCCCCCATTCTCGCCCGGAATGCGTTCATCGCATCCTCGGATACGGCGGAATCGCCCAGATGTCTCGCAAGTAGGGAACCGAGCTCTGCGGAGGTATTGTCGAATATCCTGTGATACTCTTTATCTTTCTGGCGGATGACCAGAGAGATGATAAAGAAGAGTACAGCCGACGCTGCAGCAGCGCCGCAGACCGGAAGATAGGCGGTGAGGTTGAAATATCCGAGTACCGCCGCGGCACCTAATCCCGCGATTCCAAGAACTGCGGTAAGAGCTGACAGAATTTTCCGGGATTTCTTATTACATTCCGTCTTCAGGGAAGCATACTCGCTGTAAAGCTTTTCCGCACTGGCAGACATGGCATCCACGGAGGCGCGGTCTGTAAAGCCGTTGTCGGACAGCACCTTCTTCCCGTTTGCCAGTTTCTCGTCCAGATCCTTTTTCTGTGCCTGGGTGTTGTCGATCAGGCCCTTTACCTGGGTCCGCATATTCTGGTAGGCGGCGAGCTGGTTCTCGTATTCCGGTCCGGAGATCTCCGCCTCCACATTCCGGATCTCCGCAAGAAGAGCGGTAAACTCCCGGCTTGCCTCCGGGATCAGTCCCGCCTCAAGAGAACGTTTCTGATTCCGCAGAAATGCGGTGGCCTTTGTGATATTTAAGGAGATATTGCCGGTGGTGTTCATGTTGGCAATATAGTTCTTTAACTCGGTCACCATACCGTCCTCGGTGGCGCTCTTTAACTGACCGATGCTGATGGTGTTGTTGTACATGGTCTCGGTGAGACCGTCCAACAGGCCGGAAATAAATGCAGGTGTTGCCTCTTCCTCCAGGCCTTTCGTCTCATTGATGACCTTTAAAGATTTATTTTCCTTTCGGAACCGACGCTCGATGCGGTAGATGGTTCCATCTTTTTCCAGCCTCAGCCAGCCCTCGTAGGTTCCGCTGTTTTCCCAGGGTTCGTACTTTGTATACAGATCATTCTTGGCTGCCCGCCCACGTCCCCGCTCGATGCCGAAGAGCATACCGCGGATGAAGGTGTGAAGCGTGGATTTTCCGGCTTCGTTCTTTCCGTAGATAATATTGATCCCGTCGTTGAAGGAGATGGTCCGGTCATGAAATTTTCCGAAACCGTCGATATGTAATTCGAGTAATCTCATGGCTGGCTCCTTTCATCTTTTGTCATAAGCAGGGCATGAATTCCGTAGTAGAGGGCTTTTTTCTCCACCGGGCTCATATCGTCCTTCATGAGCGCCTGGATATAAAAGCCGATCATATCGCCTGGATGTTCCGCGAACAGTGCGTGGAAATCATACTGTGGCTCCGACTCATCCAGAATCTCGATGATATTCCACTGACCGGAGAGGAAATCCAGATCAAAGCTGATATCCGGGTCCCGCATGCCGCGGATCCGGAAGCGGTAGATATTGTTGGCACCGCGCTTGCGGATCTCGTCGGCGATGATCTGGGAGAGTTCGGTATTCGTAGTCTGGGGGGTCACATTGACCACAAGAGGGATGTACTGGGCCTGGCAGACTTCCTTAAACTGAAGGGAGGTCACATGTCCGCTGGTGGTGTCGATCTCACCGATAAAATATCCGTGTGGTCCGGTCTCCGTCATGTCTAACGGTTCCGGGGAACCGGCGTAGGCCATGCGGTTTTCAAGAAGGATTTCCGGCTTATGGATATGTCCGAGAGCGATATAGGAGAACGGGGATGCGGCCAGTGCATTCCGGTCAAAAGGAACATGTTTCGCGTCACCGCCGTGGAGCATGAGGATCCTGGTGCGTCTGGACGCCGGCAGGGAAATATTGTCAGCTTTCGCCTCAGTGATCTCGGCTGTGTGGTAGCTGAAGCCGTAAACTTCCGTGTTCAGCTCCTCGAAATAGACGGAAGAGAACTCCTCGCCCATCAGAAATGTGACGTTCGGGGCCCAGGTGAAGCTGAGGAGTGCGGAACTTTTCCGGATCCGGTCATGGTTTCCGGCGATGATGACCACGCGGGTTCCCGGAATCGTGGAGAACAGGTAGTTGACCTCTTTGAGATCCCTCGCTAACGGCTGGCGGTGGAATAAGTCACCGGAGATCAGAAGAAGGTCCGCACGGGAATCCCTGGCGTCCTCGATGATGCCTTGAAAGGTCAGACGGATCGCCTGTTCCCGTTTTTTCCCCCAGGGCTTATCGCTGTCCGGGATCATGCCCCAGTGGATATCGGCGGTGTGAATAAATTTCATACATTCCTCCATGGTGTATGGATTGCAGATATACTGCGCTCCAGTATCAAGGTAGTGGACTGTGAAAGTCCGCAAAAACGTGTTTCTCAGGTTACCGCGGCAGTTCGGTCACCAGAGGATTGCTGTCGCGTAAATGTGAAAAGGAGCGCAACAGATCTCTGTGCGCTCCCTTGCGGCTGCCTTGCATCGAAAGGACGCGGCGGGCTGCTGTTTCTTTATAATTCGCAGTTATTAACGGTACGCGGGAACGGAACTACGTCGCGGATATTGCCCATTCCTGTGAGGTACATTACGCAGCGCTCGAAGCCGAGACCGAAACCGGAGTGGCGGACGCTGCCGTATTTTCTCAGATCGAGATAGAAACCGTAGTCTTCCGGCTTTAATCCGAGTTCGTTCATGCGGGCGAGGAGCTTCTCGTAATCGTCCTCACGCTGGCTTCCGCCGATGATCTCGCCGATGCCCGGAACGAGACAGTCCACAGCGGCAACGGTCTTTCCGTCCGGATTTAATTTCATGTAGAATGCCTTGATCTCCTTCGGGTAGTCGGTAACGAATACCGGTCTCTTGAAGATCTTTTCTGTCAGATAGCGCTCATGCTCTGTCTGGAGATCGCAGCCCCAGAATACTTTGTAATCGAATTCGTCGTTGTGCTCTTCAAGGAGCTTTACAGCCTCTGTGTAGGTAACATGGCCGAATTCGGAATTTAATACGTTGTTTAAGCGGTCGAGAAGTCCCTTGTCGACGAACTGGTTGAAGAAGTTCATCTCGGACGGAGCGTTCTCGAGAACGTAGCGGATCACGTACTTTAACATGCCTTCAGCGACAGCCATATTGTCATCGAGATCTGCGAATGCCATCTCCGGCTCGATCATCCAGAACTCGGCAGCATGACGGGTCGTGTTGGAATTCTCAGCACGGAAGGTCGGTCCGAAGGTGTAAACATTGCGGAATGCCATTGCGTAGGTCTCAGCGTTTAACTGTCCGCTTACGGTAAGGCTTGTATGCTTTCCGAAGAAGTCCTTGCTGTAATCAACTGCGCCGTCCTCAGTCTTCGGAACGTTATCAAGATCGAGAGTTGTTACCTGGAACATCTCACCGGCACCCTCACAGTCACTGGAGGTGATTAACGGAGTGTGGACATAGACGAAGCCCTGCTCCTGGAAGTACTGATGGATCGCGTAAGCGATCAGGGAACGCACACGGAATACAGCCTGGAATGTATTTGTACGTGCGCGGAGGTGCGGGATCGTACGAAGATATTCGAATGTATGGCGCTTTTTCTGGAGCGGGTAGTCTGCGCTGGAAGCACCCTCAACGGTAACTTCTGTTGCCTGGATCTCAAACGGCTGCTTTGCCTCCGGTGTTGCAACGAGAGTACCTTTTACGATAATGGAAGCGCCGACGTTTAACTTGGAAACTTCAGCGAAGTTTGCCATTGTATCATGGTAAACGATCTGTAAGGTATCGAAGCTTGTACCATCGTTTAATACGATAAAGCCGAATGCCTTGGAATCACGGATGCTGCGGATCCAACCGCCGACCTGGATCTCCTGGTTTAAATATTTGTCACGCTCTTTAAAGAGCTCTTTCACTGTTGTCAACTGCATGATTTTTCCTTCTCCTTATATCTCTCTTCTTAGATAAATGTGCAATCTGGTATTAGTATAGCGTATTTTTTATGGGGATTCAAGGTGAAATGGGCATAACACGGGGGTTTTCGGGAGTTTTTTAAAGGCCTCCCGGGCAGAAATTACAGAGTCCATCAAGATTTGTAAGTAAAATAGGAATAGAAAAATATATTTTTATAGAAAAATTCTGGAATATCGACTATAATAATAATAAAATAGCACACGGGAGGGCAAACGAATGAATATTTACGATCGGATCAAGACCATGAGCGATGAGATGGCAGGTGACCTTACAGCGCAGAGACGTGACTTTCATAAGTACGCGGAGCCGGGCTGGTTCGAGATGAGGACGTCGTCCATTATTGCTCGGAAACTGACAGAGCTCGGATATGAAGTGCTTGTCGGAGATCAGGTCTGCAAAAAGGATTCCAGAATGGGCGTTCCGTCTGAGGAAAAGTTAGAGGAACAGTATGAGCGTGCCGTTGCCCAGGGAGCGGATCCGGAGTTTGTTAAGTACACAAAGGGAGGAATGACCGGCGTGATCGGAATCCTGCGTTGCGGCGAGGGCCCGACGGTTGCCATGCGGTTTGATATCGATGCCCTCGGCGTATTCGAGGAACATGATCCGAGCCACAGACCGGCGAAGGAGGGATTTAACTCCGTAAATGAAGGCTTCATGCATGCCTGCGGACATGATGGACATGCCACCATCGGTCTCGGTGTGGCGAAAGTTCTGATGTCTATAAAGGACCAGCTTCACGGAACAGTAAAGCTGATCTTCCAGCCGGCAGAAGAGGGTGTCCGCGGTGCAAAATCCATCGTTGATAACGGACATCTTGACGGCGTAGATTACCTGATCGGCTCTCATGTGACGAATAAGAAAGAGGACGATCCGGCAGTGGTAATTCCAGGAAGCCATGGCTCTCTCGCGACAACAAAATATGATGTGATCTTCCACGGAAAATCTTCCCATGCAGGTGGATCACCGGAGGTTGGACGGAATGTCATGCTGGCAGTCGGAACGGCGATCTTAAACCTTTATGCAATCCCGCGTCACTCCGGCGGCGTGTCCAGAGTAAATGTGGGAACCGTTGTTGCCGGAAGCGGACGGAATGTTATCGCGGACGAGGCGAAGATGGAGATCGAGGTTCGCGGTGAGACCACCGAGATCAACGAGTACATGAAAAATTACGCAGTGAACATTATTGAGAGTGCGGCAAAAATGCACGGATGCACCTGTGAGATGAAGCTTATGGGCGCAGCAAACTCCCTGACGAGCAGTAAAGCGCTGATGGAGCGGGTGAAGAGAGTCTGCGAGGAAGATCTCCATCTGCCGGTTGCGAAGGAAATGAGCAGTAAAAACGGCGGCAGCGAGGATGTCTCCTATATGATGAACCGTGTTCAGGAACAGGGCGGACAGGCGACCTTCATGCGCGTCCTCACCCACGAAGCCGGCCCGGGTCACAGCCGCATCTTCGATATCGACGAGCAGGTTCTTCCGAATGCGGTGAAGATCTTCTGCGGTGTGGTTTATGACATTATGCACTAATGGGTGAGAAGTGCATGCGATAAAAAGCGACAGATAAAAAGAGCTCCGGCCAATTTGCCGGAGCTCTTTTCAGAAATGCGAGAAGGCATTTTTATGCCATGATCTTGCGGAACAGGTCTTTCAGGTCCTCTACGCTGGCATCCTTCGGGTTGCCCGGTGCGCAGGCATCTGCATGTGCAGACTCTGCAAGGAACGGAAGATCTTCCTCTTTGATTGCTTCAAGGACGGACGGAATTCCGACATCCGCGGAAAGCTTCTTGACAGCGTCAACAGCAGCCTTCCGGTATTCGTCCTGAGTCATGGAATCAACATTTGCAACGCCCATTGCGCGCGCGATCTCACGGTATTTCTCGCCGGTGCATTCCTGATTATATTCCATAACGATCGGAAGCATCATTGCGCAGGCAACACCGTGCGGGGTATCATAGACAGCACCGAGTGTGTGTGCCATGGAGTGGGCGATACCAAGACCAACGTTGGAGAAGCCCATACCGGCAATGTACTGACCGAGAGCCATTCCCTCGCGGCCTTCCTTTGTGTTTGCTACAGCACCGCGCAGAGATTTTGAGATGATCTCGATGGCTTTCAGATGGAACATATCGGTCATTTCCCAGGCAGCTTTTGTTGTGTAGCCTTCGATGGCATGGGTCAGGGCATCCATACCGGTGGAAGCGGTAAGTCCCTTCGGCATGGAGGACATCATATCCGGGTCAACAACAGCAATGATCGGCATGTCGTGCGGGTCAACGCATACAAATTTACGCTTTCTTTCGATATCGGTGATAACATAGTTGATCGTAACCTCAGCAGCAGTACCGGCTGTTGTCGGAACGGCGATGATCGGAACACACGGTTTTTTCGTCGGTGCAACACCCTCAAGACTTCTTACATCCTCAAATTCCGGGTTTGCGATGATGATGCCGATCGCTTTGGAGGTATCCATGGAGGAGCCGCCGCCGATGGCGATCAGGTAGTCAGCGCCGGATGCCTTAAATGCTTCAACACCGTGCTGGACATTCTGGATCGTCGGGTTTGCTTTAATATCGGAGTAGAGCTCGTAGTCAAGACCGTTTGCGGTCAGAATGTCGGTTACTTTGGCGGTAACCTTGAATTTTACGAGATCCGGGTCGGAACATACGAACGCCTTTTTAAAGCCGTGGGCTTTCGCCTCGTTCGCGATCTCCTGAATCGCGCCTGCTCCGTGATAAGATGTCTGATTTAACATAATACGATTTGCCATGATAAAAAACTCCTTCCATGAATACTTGCGCTCAAAAGCTTTCTGTGCCTTTGTTATTATATTAACAAATTTGAAGGGCAAAAAGAAAGTTACAGAAAAGGTCAAGTGTAACACTTTAAGGAAAATCGACATATTGCAAAAGAAAGACATAGAAAAATTGTGCAAAATAACAATAGATCAGGACAGCAGATGAAGCTCAAGAAACAGATCCCGCAATGCTGCCGGCATCGCGCGGACGAGAAGCCCGGCAAACTGGGACGGGGTTAGGTCCATGCCACCGAGAACCCACTTTACGGTCATGGTGATCGAGCCCTGACAGTACATTTCCAGAAGAAAATGGATCTCAGGGCTGGCCGGTCTGCCGCTTTTTTCCCGGATCAGATTTTCATAAAAGGCGAGGATCAGCTTAAAATCATGCTCCCGCAGGGAATTCTGCCTGTCATAGCGGAATGCAGCGGCAAAAAACGCCTTTTCCTCCTGAATATATGTAAATTTTTTCTCCAGGCTGTCAAGGACCGTGGTTCCACGTCCCATATGTTCAAAGGAGCGGGCGAGGAGCTTGTCGAAATACCAGTTGATCAGGTCATATTTATCAAGAAAATTCCGGTAAAAGGTCTGGCGGGTGACGCCGCAGCGCTCTGTGATCTGGCGGACAGTGATCGCATCGACCGGAGTTGTCTTCATGCATTCCTTCATGGCTGCGGCGAGACGGTATTTTGTTTTTTCCCCCTTCATGGCAGGCGTGCTGGATTCGATCATTAAAAGCTCCTTTCTCCGGTATCGCGACCGGTGCTATTGTATTCAGTAAATTCTATCATATTTTTCCCAAGGGAGAAAGTCTTTTTGCTCCGGTTAGCTCCCTCTTCAGATATCATCGGGAAGAGTTCAAAAAAACTCCGTCTCGTCCGCGATCGAGTCACGCGGATGAGACGGAGTTTTTGTTATACCTGAATGAGCTTTGGATGGCTGATACTGAAGGCAGACCGTTTTTTATGAGAGACCGATCACAACGGCAAGGATCACAGCGATGGATCCGAATGCAAACAGGACAGCCTGGAATTTGATCTGGAATTTTGCCCATTTGCCCCAGTCGAGCTTTGCCGCAGCCAGCGCGCCTAAGAGACAGCCGGAGGTCGGAACGATGAAGTTTGTGAAGGCGTCACCAAGCTGGTACGCAACAACAGCAACCTGTCTCTCGACACCGACAAGATCGGCGAGAGGAGCCATGATCGGCATGGTAAGGGCAGCCTGTCCGGAACCGGATACAACGAAGAAGTTGAACACGGACTGGAAGATATACATAAACCATGCGGAGATCACCGGCGGGAAATTCTGCATTCCGTCGCTGATGCTGTGAAGGATCGTATTTAAGACTGTACCGTCGGTTGCACTTGTGCCACCGAGGATGATGATAATACCCTGCGCCATTCCGACACACATTGCAGCGCCTAAAAGATCGGCAGCACCGTGGTCGAAGGATTTTGCGATATCATTTACTTTCATGTCATTCAGCTTGAATACAACGCCGATGATACCGGAAACGAGACCCATCACGAAGAACTGGGAAGCGATCTCCGGGATATAGTAGCCCTCGCTTATAACACCCCAGATCGTCCATACCATGCAGGCAGCGACCGTGAGGAGAACAAGCTTGTGGCCGAGAGTGAACGGCGGCATTTCTTTGCCGTTCTTTGCGAATTCTTTTCTGTATTCCTCATCAGACTCATATGCAACGGAGAGCTTCGGATCTTTCTTGATCTTTACTGCGTAGCGCATTGTGAAGACGATCGTAAGTCCTGTGAAGAAGATCCATAACGGGATACGGAACCATGCGCCGGACATGACCGGAATACCAGCAACACCCTGGGCAACAGCCAGTCCGAACGGATTCTGCCAGGAAGAACCGAAGCCGATCTGTGTAGATACGTAGGAGCACATAATTCCGACAACTGCGTCATATCCCATTGCGATAAACATTGGTACGAGGATCATAACGAACGGGATTGCCTCCTCACCCATACCGAAGACTGCGCCTCCGAGGGAGAACAGGACTACGAGGATCGGGATCAGAAGGATCTCGCGTCCATTTGTCAAAGCGATGACCCGCATAATGCCGCTTTCTATCGCGCCTGTCCGGAGAACGATACCGAAGGCACCGCCTACGACCAGAATGAAGGCGATGATTCCGACAGCGGTACCATTCTTATCGCCGACGGTCATACCCTCGAATACATAGTTTAAAATTCCCTGACCGCCAAAGTCTTCGGTTCCGAAGATCGGAGCTGCTTTGGTCACCTTGTTTCCGTTTTCATCCAGAATATACTGGAAGCTTTCCGGATCCAGAACGGTTCTTGTTTTTTCCACGCCGTTCTGCATATACGTGATTTCTTTTGTGTCGTATTTACCCAACGGGATAAATACGGTGAGCAGAGCCGCGAACAGAATGACACCAAAAATGATGATGTAAGTGTGCGGCATCTGGAAGCCCTTTTTTTTCTCCATGGCTTATCCCCCCATAATTGTATTCTCTGCCTGTGAAATCCCCCGCACAGGTAGTGTATCTACTATATTAACATAAATTCTGTGATACGTCATTACTCTTTTCCTTTAATTCTGCATATTAATAGGTTTATACAATTTCGAATCAGCATTTTTGGTACTTATGTAACCAATCAGGAACATAGGTATTGTATTGCGTATCATACAAAAAGAAAAAAATGTCAGAATATACACAAAATTGGGATTGAAAGGATGAAAAGTTTGTTCACATCTTCTAAAAAGTATGTTATAATAGAGTCACCATCTAAGAAACTAATGTATGGGACAAAAAGAGCAGCAAGAGGTGATATCATGGTAAAAAAAGAGATGATAGCGATGCTGTTGGCAGGAGGACAGGGAAGCCGCCTCGGTGTATTAACACAGAAAGTGGCAAAACCGGCCGTCTCCTTCGGCGGAAAGTACAGAATTATTGATTTCCCGCTCAGCAACTGCATCAACTCTGGTGTTGATACTGTGGGAGTATTGACCCAGTACCAGCCCTTACGTTTAAACGCGCACATTGGAATCGGTATTCCGTGGGACTTAGACCGCAACGTCGGCGGCGTTACGATCCTGCCCCCTTACGAGAGAAGTAAAGGCAGCGACTGGTATACAGGAACCGCGAACGCAATTTACCAGAATCTGGAGTACATGGAGTCCTACAATCCGGAATACGTTCTGATCCTTTCCGGCGACCACATCTACAAAATGGATTATGAGGTCATGCTGGAATATCACAAAGCGAATAATGCGGATGTCACGATTGCCGCTATGCCGGTGCCGATCGAGGAAGCAAGCCGTTTCGGAATCCTGATCACGGATGACAACAATAAGATCACGGAATTTGAGGAAAAACCGGCGAACCCGAGAAGCAACCTCGCTTCCATGGGTATCTATATCTTCAGCTGGAAGGCACTGAAGGAAGCGCTCATCAAGCTTTCCGAGGAGCCGGGCTGTGATTTCGGAAAACATGTGATCCCGTATTGCTTCGAGCAGGGCAAACGG
Organism: Clostridium sp. AM30-24; assembly: GCF_003480435.1. Classification (GTDB taxonomy): domain Bacteria; phylum Bacillota; class Clostridia; order Lachnospirales; family Lachnospiraceae; genus Pilosibacter. The sequence goes on from NZ_QUJB01000002.1 coordinate 166,886, forward strand.
ATCTTCGCATATGAGTACAATGGTTACTGGAAAGATGTCGGAACTCTCGGCTCCTACTGGGAAGCAAATATGGAGCTCATCGACATTATCCCGGAATTCAACCTGTATGAGGAATACTGGAAGATCTATACAAAGAGCGACCGGATCCCGCCGCAGTATATTTCCGCGGACGCGAAGATCACAAAGTGTATCATCGGCGAAGGTTCCGAGATCTACGGAGAGGTAACGAACTCTGTGATCGGATCCGGCGTAACGATCGAGAAAGGCGCTGTAGTCAAAGACTCCATCATCATGCAGGACAGCGTGATCGGTGAAGGCGCGGTGGTAGAAAAAGCGATCGTGGCCGAGGACGTAAAGGTCGGCGCCGGGGCGCACCTTGGTGTTGGTGAATATGCGCCGAGCAAATATGACCAGAAAGTACACCAGTTTGATCTTGTGACGATCGGCGAACACTCTGTGATCCCGGAGAACGTAAAGATCGGCAAGAATACAGCAATTTCAGGTGTGACGACCGCGGAGGATTATCCGGACGGAGCGCTTGAGAGCGGCGGCTACATTGTAAAGGCAGGTGGAATCGTATGAGAGCAATCGGTATTGTTTTAGCAGGCGGAAACAGCAAGCGGATGCGCGAACTTTCCAATAAGAGAGCGATCGCGGCGATGCCGATCGCTGGCAGCTTCCGAAGTGTGGATTTTGCGTTAAGCAATATGAGCAACTCTCATATCCAGAGCGTTGCCGTACTGACACAGTATAACTCCCGCTCCTTAAATGAACATTTAAGCTCTTCCAAATGGTGGGATTTCGGAAGAAAACAGGGCGGAATGTATGTATTTACTCCGACGATCACGGCGGAGCACAGCGACTGGTACCGCGGAACAGCAGACGCGCTCTACCAGAATCTGGACTTTTTAAAGAAAAGCCACGAACCATATGTAGTGATCGCTGCCGGAGACGGTATCTATAAGCTGGACTACAATAAGGTCCTGGAATATCATATCGAAAAGAAAGCCGATATCACGGTTGTCTGCAAGGACATGCCGGGCGATGTGGATGTGACACGTTTCGGTATGGTGAAGACGAATGCCGACGGACGGATCGTTGAGTTTGAGGAGAAGCCGATGGTGGCTGATTCCCACACGATCTCCTGCGGTATCTATGTTGTCCGCCGCCGTCAGCTGATCGAACTTATCGAGCGCTGCGCGAACGAGGACAGATATGACTTCGTACAGGACATTCTGGTGCGTTACAAAGGTCTCAAGCGGGTCTATGCGTACAAGTTAAATACATACTGGAGCAACATCGCTTCTGTCGATGCTTACTACCAGACAAATATGGACTTCTTAAAACCGGAAGTGCGCAATTACTTCTTCAAAGAGTATCCGGATATCTACTCCAAGGTGGATGACCTTCCGCCGGCAAAATACAATCCGGGCGCAGTTGTGAAGAACAGCTTGGTATCCAGCGGCTGTATCTTAAACGGAACCGTTGAGAACTCTGTTCTTTTCAAGAAAGTCTATATCGGAAACAACTGTATCATCAAGAATTCGATCATCTTAAATGACGTGTATATTGGGGATAATACCGTTATTGAGAATTGCATCGTCGAGAGCCGCGACACGATCCGTGCCAACACAACATATATCGGCAAACCGGACGATGTGAAGATCGTTATCGAGAAGAACGAGAGATATACCCTGTAAGAAGGGAGCCGCAGGTCGGAAGCGGGATATTCCGGACGGTGCGGCAAAGGCTGAAAGACAGGCATTCAAATATTGACTGGCCGGTGATTACATAAAATCTGCGGGGAGCGCAGATGGGGGAGGTTATTATGCAGGTAACAGATGTACGTGTGAGAAGAATTGAGAAAGAGGGAAAAATGAAGGCGATCGTGTCCATCACACTGGACAACGAGTTCGTGATCCACGATATCAAGGTCATTGAAGGGGAGAAAGGCCTGTTTATCGCGATGCCGAGCAGAAAAGCTGCTGATGGCGAATACCGCGATATCGCCCATCCGATCAATTCCGGAACACGGGACATGATCCAGAGAGTGATCCTCGACAAGTACGAGACAACCACACTGGAGGAAGCGCAGGCAGTTTAGTTTTCCGGGAAACTTGTCCGGAGTGACAGCCTGACGCAGGTCCTGCAAAAAGATATAGCCGCAGAGAGCGGCTTGTGAATGGGGAAATAGAAAGTCCGCCGAATCGTGAAAAGATTCGGCGGACTTTTTTCGCGTATTATGATCTCTTATACGATTACATAAGTCCCGGGATCAGAAGCGGAACATATACGATCATGAAGAATACGATGATCAGTCCGATCAGGTACGGGATAACAGATTTGGAGATCCGCTCGATTGGAAGTCCCGTAATACCGGAAGCAACGAACAGGTTGATGGCAACCGGCGGTGTGATCATACCGATGGCGATACCAACTACGAAGAGGATTCCAAAATGTACGGTGCTGATGCCCATGGCCTTGACAAGCGGCAGGAACACCGGGGAAAGAATGATGATCGCGGAGGAGGTCTCCATGAAGACTCCTGCGAGCAGGATGATCAGGGAGATCAGGAACATGATCACATACTTGTTTGTGGAGATTCCCAATACTCCGGACGCAATGGCCTCCGGGATCTTGTAGTTTGCGAGAACCCAGCCGAACGGACCGCTGCATGCGATGATGATCATGATAACGGCAGATGTCTTTGCACTTCCCTTCATGATCTCAACGAGACCCTTGAAATCAAGGTCGCGGTAGATAAAGAAGGAGACGAAGATCGCGTAGATGACCGCTACGGCAGCCGCCTCAGACGGTGTGAAGTAACCGGAGAAGATTCCGCCGAGGATGATCAGCGGCATTAAGATTCCCCAGATCGCTTCCTTGAAGGTGTGGAGCACGTTTCCGACAGAGAACGCTTTTCCCTTCGGGTAGTTGAACTTGCGTGCCTGATAGAGGGAGATCGCAACGAGGATCACGCCCATTAAAATTCCCGGGACAAATCCATTTTTGAAAAGTGTGTTTACGCTGTCCTCAGAGATAACGGCGTATAATACCATCGGAACGGACGGCGGGATAACGACACCGATGGTTCCGGCGGCTGCGATCAGGGCAGCGGCAGAATCTTCGCGGTATCCGCGTTTCTTTAACTCCGGGATCAGTGTTGCGCCGACAGCGGCTGTCGTGGCGGCACCGGAACCGGAGATCGCCGCGAAGAACATGCCGGCGAGGACGGATACGATGGAAAGACCACCCTTTAACATACCAAGTAAGGACTCGGCGAACTCAACGAGCACCTTGGAAACTTTTCCCTTTGCGAGAAGGTCGCCGGCAAAGATGAAGAAGGGGACTGCGATCAGGGAGAAAGAGTCGGTGCTGGCGAACATACGCTGCACGAGGATCAGGAGCTTTACATCGCCTTTTAAGAGGACGAGGAGAGCTGCCGCCGCGATCGCGAATGCGACCGGAACGCCGATCAGAAGCAGAACGATAAAGGAAATGAATAATAATGCTGCCATGTTATGCCTCCTCCTTTCCAAATAAAAGTCCAAGAACCGCATCCACTGCATGGATGAACATGAATCCGCATCCTACCGGAATGCAGAGGTAAATATATTTCATGGGAAGACGCATCGCTGCAGACAGCTGGTTTCCCTGTTTTCCGAAGTATTTCATACCATAGATGATCACGACAACAAAAAGAACTGTGCAGACCACATGGACGAGAAGTTTTAAGACTTTGCTTAATGCGGCCGGAACCATATCCTGAACGAATGTGATGGAGATATGGCCGCTGTGCTTGTATACACAGCTTGCGCCTAAAAATGATGACCAGACTAAAAGGTAACGGGTCGCTTCCTCACTCCAGGAGAGTGCGGTGAATGCCATACGGCAGACGATCTGTGCGCCGGTGATAACGACCATGGCGCCGAGCATGACAACGATGATGTAGGAACAGATGGTGTCCAGAACATCGCTGAGTTTGTGAAATCCCTTAACGAAAGCCAACGGTGTTTCCTCCTTTGAAAACCGAAACAATTACATGGAAAGTGCTAAAGCGGTTCTGATTTACAGTACGCGAGTAGGAATTTTCTGAACTGAAAATTCCATACAATACATCAGTGGTAACAGTTCCGGCTGCCCGGGTTTCCCTGGGCAGCCGAAGAACCTGCTTTAAAAATCCCATTGCCGGGGCAATGTTAACGGATTTTAGCACCGAACTTTAAAATCAAACAGCTGCGAAATTACTTTAATGCGTCCTGGATTCTTTTGATGTAATCAGCGTAATCCGGGTAAGCGTCATATACGCTCTGAACAGCTGCACGGAAGCTGTCTACATCCGGGTTCTCGACGACTTCCATACCATGATCCTTGATCTCCTGAAGCTGGTCAGCTTCCTGATCTGCAACCCACTGGCGCTCGTACTCAGCAGCTTCCTGTGCGGATTCCTCGAAGATCTTCTGAACATCTTCCGGTAAGGACTTGAAGAGGTCGTTGCTCATTGTGATGATCGCTGTGGAGTAGGAATGACGGTCAAGGGTTACATACTTCTGGGACTCCCAGAGCTTGTAGGAGTAGATAACGTTGATCGGGTTCTCCTCGCCATCGATGGTGCCCTGCTGAAGAGCTGTTAAAGCGTCGGACCATGCCATCGGAACCGCGTTTACATCAAGAGCCTTGAAGGTAGCTGTGTAAACGTCGTTCTCCATGACACGGAGCTTTAAGCCTGCAACGTCAGCCGCGTTTGTGATCGGCTTCTTGCTGTTTGTGATGTTACGGAAACCACGCTCTGCGTATGCGAGACCCTTTAAGTCAGCATCCTCAAGTGTTCCAAGGAGCTCTTTACCGATCTCACCGTCGAGGACTTTGTAAGCTTCCTCGTTGTTTGCGAACAGGAACGGCATATCGAGAACACCCATAGCGCTGGAGAAGTTTACGAACGGACCGCTTGTGATGATACCCATATCAAGAGTACCCATCTGCATGCTCTCAAGCATGGTACGCTCGTCGCCGAGAGCTCCGTTCGGATGGATCTCGATCTCGTAGGCGCCGTTTGTGCGCTCTTTTACGAGCTCAGCGAATTTCTCAGCACATACCTGGAAACTGTCCTGCTCGTTTACGGTCGTACCAAGCTTTATTACGGTTGCGTCTGTGTTTGAAGTCGCTTCCTTGCTCTCAGCAGCGGAAGAATCAGCGGCAGCGGCTGTTGTCTCAGCGGCAGCAGCAGTTGTCTCTGTGGAATTGCTGGAAGAGCCACAGCCTGCCATGGAAAGAACCATAGCGCCTGCCATAACGGCGGATAATAATTTTGCACTTTTTTTCATAATGACCTCCTAAAGTCTTTTAAGAATAGATTGATTATAAGTATATATCTTAACTGCCCCTCGCAGATAAGAAACTAAGGAATTGATGGTGGTGTTGGCAAAGTGCGCGAAAGGAGATTGCTCCGCACGGTGCGCGAAAGGAGATTGCTCCGCACGGTGTGCGAAAGGAGATTGCTCCGCACGGTGTGCGAAAGGAGATTGCTCCGCACTGCGTGCTCCCGCAATCTCCGCCAGCATTCGTAATCCGGGCTGTCTGTCCGCCTGACAACACTTTCGGGGCAAAAAAAAACTCCTGTCTCTTATTTTTAAGAGACAGAAGCGAAACTTCTGCGGTACCACTCTTATTGCTGTCAAAAAAACAGCCTCTCGATCCCGTCGTTTTTCAAATATGAAAAATTAACAGGCAACACGTTAACGGGTGTAAACCGAACCAGCCTACTTGGAACACTTTCAGTGGTTAGCTCCGGGAGGATTGTCTGTAACGCGGTGTCTGCAGCTTTTCACCAGCCAGCTGCTCTCTGAAAGACCTTCGTTAAGAGCGTTCCCATCATCGCAAGGAATATTTAAAACTGCCCTTTATTATAGTCACAGATTTTCAAAAGTCAAGAGAATTTAAAAAAATAAATCGCGTATTGTGAGAAAAATATGATATGATAGATCGTATAGTAAATTTATTTCATAGGAGATATTCCAACAGGTTATTATAGAGAATGGAGGAGGAGAATGAAACCGACCGTCAGTATAATTGTTCCTGTCTACAATGCGGAAAAATTTCTGAACCGCTGTGTGGACAGTATTCTCGGACAGGAATATAGAGATTTTGAACTGATCCTCGTAGATGATGGGAGCAGAGATATGTCAGGCTCGATCTGTGATGCGTATGCGAAGACGGATGAGCGTGTGGTGGTGATCCACAAAGAAAATTCCGGGGTTTCAGATACGAGAAATCAGGGAATTGAAAGGGCAAAGGGAACATATCTCCAGTTTGTGGACAGTGATGACTGGCTGACGCCGGATGCGACAAAGCTTATGGTCCGGGCGGCAGAGGAACATGGCTGTGATATGGTGATCTCCGATTTTTACCGCGTCGTTGGGGATATGGTATCCAGAAAAGGGGACATCGAGTCAGACTGCGTGATCGACCGGGAGGAATTCGCGTCGTTTATGATGGAGAATCCGGCGGATTATTACTATGGAGTGCTGTGGAATAAGCTTTACCGGCGCGATCTCGTAAACCGCTTCGGTATCCGGATGGATGCGGAGATCAGCTGGTGTGAGGATTTTATGTTCAATCTGGAGTATGTCCGCTATGCAGAGACATTCTATGCGCTGAGGACACCGGTGTATTATTATGTAAAGACAAAAGGTTCGCTGGTGAACCAGAAGATCAGCATCACGAAGACTGTGAAGATGAAGCTTATGATGTTTGAGTACTACAACAACTTTTATAAGCATGTGCTGGACGAAGAGGATTATGAGAAAAACCGGCTTCAGGTGTACCATTTTCTGGTGGATGCAGCGAAGGACGGCTTTGTTTTCCCGGCATCGATCCCCGGAAACCGGAAGCTCGGAGAGGAGCGGAGCAGTGCGCTGCAGGAGGTGATCTCCGATGATGGGATCATTGTGGATAAATACCGGGACCGGAAACTTCTGGAGAGATATCTGGAGTCGGCGGCATTGAAGCATGATATGACAATGGAGGAACTTTCTCTGCTTTTATATCTGAAGGATGCAAGCCATGAACTGAGCAGAAAGAATCTTGCGGATCTTATGGATCTTAGCCGCGGAGACCTCGCGGTGGCGGTTCAGCGGCTGTCCGCGAAAAAGATGGTTGAGGTAACGGAGCTTCCGAGAAGGCGGGGAACAGAACGAAAGATCCGACTGGAACTTCTTCCGGCATCAGAAGTTGTGATCCCGGATCTTGAGGCGGCGGAGAACGATTACTATCAGGCGAAGTTTGGAAATTTTACAGAGGAAGAGATCAGACAGTATACGCTGCTGGCACGGAAAGTGCGGGAGAACGAGATGAGTATTTTGCAGCGGGGATAGGAGAAGGCGCATTCGCGCGAAGCTGCGGACTGCGTCAGGCAGTCGTACTGGTGTGGAAATACAACGGATAAACATCAAAAATATGGAGATAAAGATGAAAAAAGAAAAAGCTTGCAAAATCGTATTCAGTGACATCGACGGCACGCTGCTGACGTCGGACGGACAGATCACGGAGGGAACGAAGGAGATGATCCTGAATCTTGAGAATAAGGGGATCCCGTTTATCCTGACTTCCGCGCGGTCACCGGAAGGCGTGCGGGTCATTAAGAGAATGCTGGGGAACCACGCGCCGATCATTGCGTTCTGCGGCGGGCTGATCCTCGATAACGACGGAAATGAGATCTACAGTAAGATGATTCCGTTAAAACGGGCACTGGAACTGAAGGCGATGCTGGATAAGGATTTTCCGGCTGTTGCCTGCAATACCTTCGGCGGCGAGAAGTGGATCGTGGATGACCGGGACGATTGGAGAGAGCAGCGGGAAGAGAAAATCGTGGGATTTCCGGCTGAAATTGGATCTATTAAAGATACATTTGAAACAGAAGGCGGAATTCATAAATTTCTCCTCATGGGAGATCCGGACGTGATGACAAAGCTGGCGGCGGTTCTGGCAAGAGATTTCCCTGATCTTCAGTCCGCGGCATCCAACCCGGAATATCTGGAGATCACGGCAGCGGGCGTGGAAAAGTCGGAAGGTTTGAAGACGCTCTGTGGAAAACTCGGAATTTCCCCGGAAGAGGCAGCGGCCTTCGGTGACGGCGAGAGCGACCTTTCCATGATGCACGCAGCCGGCTTTGGAGCGGCGATGGGAAATGCACCGGAAGATGTGAAAGAGCGGGCGCCGATGGTGATCGGGAAGAATGATGAGGAAGGGCTGCTGAAGAGGCTGAAGGAGATATTTAAGGACCGAGAAAAATTGAAGAAATAATTAAAAAAACAGACCCATTTGATACAAATCCAGAAATCAAATGAGCCTGTTTTTTAATTACCAATATCCGAGCGACAGAAGATGTTTCAAAAACTCAACCGTATTACTTCTGTTTCTTCACCGCATTCCTCACCGCATCCGTTGTCCACTGACAAAGCTCAGCAATCTTGAAATCCTGATACCGTCTCATAGTCGTGAGGATCCTGTCCCCGATGGGCTTGATATAGCTGTCGTCAATGACATCCAGACCGATCATGATCGCCAGTGCGTTCAGTACCGGGGCTGCGGTACAGTCCGCATCCTGACCTTCCATGGCGATGATGTGGCAGGTCTCCTTAAAGTCCATATTTCCGAACCAGAGGGCAATAACTTCGGCGGCTGCGTTCGGATAGGCGTGAATCCAGTTGTACTCTTTGTAGCGCTCCTCGCAGGCCGTCCATACCGGCTCCCAGGAAGAATTTTCCTTGCAGAGATCCAGCGCATGCTTTACGACTGCGTAGTATTCGCTCTTATGCGGGATCATGTCCACCGCTTTTTCAACAACGGTCCGGATATGGTCCTCCGTGAAAGCGAGGGAGGTGAGCAGGGCGTTGAAGATCCCGCCCAGCATGCCATTGTTGGAGTGGGAGACGATCGAATCGTCCGCTGCGAGTCTCGCTGCGAGTTTCGGGTTTCCGGGTGCTAACATTCCGTGAAGCGGGGTGCGCATCTGCGCTCCGATCCAGTCGTAAAAGTAGTTGTTTGTTGTGCCGCTCTCCGGCGGAAGAAGCCCGCGGCGGAGATTTTCGATGGCCGTCTTCTCGGCGGAATATCCGTCGGAGATCAGCTCCAGCCATTTGTAGGCAACGTCGGCAGGCGTGATATCATAGCCTTTTTCGATGAATCCGTCGAGATAGGCGATCTCGTAGGTAATATCATCGTTGTAGGTCTCCGGGCGGCGGAGATATCCGTAGACCTCGCCGAAGCGTCTGCGGATCTGTTCTGTCGTATAACCTTCGATCTGGGTTCCAAGGCAGCCGCCGATGAGCTGTCCCATCCATCCGGCGGTGACTTTCTTTGCAAAGTCATCGGAAAAGACGTCATAGGGCGCTGCTGGGCTGAAATCAGCCTCTTTTTCTACATCCGTGAAGGTGCGGTAGGTGTTGTAGCTCCAGTAGGGGGAGGCGGGATCCTTCGGCGCTTCATTCAGTGCGTGGAAGATCTTCGCGGTAGCCACCTGAATCGCGGCTCCGTCCTTTTCCTCGGACGCCTTCAGGCCTTCCTCCATGAATTTCTCGGCTTTCGTCACATCATATCCCCGGTTGTGCATGCTCTGCACCGCGGCGATCACCACGTCGCAGGGCGCTTTGGATCCCGGAACCTTATTGTCCCAGTCGTGGAAAAGCTGTTTGTCGGAGGCGCGGCCGGCTTCCGTGTAGGCCATCCAGTCCGCCTCATTGTCGTCGTGAAGCTCCGGCGGAACCGCGTCCGCCGTCAGCTTATGTTCAAATTCCCATGCTTTCATAAAGAATCTCCCTCATTTCAGCTGTAAATACCATTTCCTGTCTCTGCTCAGGATAAGAAACAGGGCAGAGATCGGAAGAAAACACATTGTCAAAATGGATCATACAGAAGCTTTGCCTATATTTATAACAGCTCGGAATTTCGAAATAATTCCATCAATTCTTCTTCTTTCCCGACATACTTCTCTTCGAATAAATTCCAATCGCGATCATCGTAACCACGTAAGGAATCGTCTGAATAAGCTGAGATGGCAGATTTAACATCTGAAGCCGTACGGCCAGTGAATCTGCCATACCGAAGATCAGTACCGAGCAGGCGATCTTCCATGGAATACCGAGACCCATGGATTCCGCCGCCATTCCGATCCATCCGCGTCCGGCGATCATGTCTCTTGAGAAGAAGGAAACATAACCCATGGACATGTATGCTCCGCCGATCCCGGCGAGACAGCCGGCGATGAGAAGGGCGATGTACTTATATTTCATGACGTTTAAGCCTACGGATTTTGCGGCACTCTCATTCTCGCCGACAGCGCGGATCCGCAGGCCGACGGTAGTCTTCCAGAAAAAGACCGTGAGGACGATCACCAGAATCAGCCCGAGATAAGTCAGGACATTATGTCCGGAGATAATGGCACCGAGAACCGGGATATCTTTGATAAGCGGAATCCTGATCTCCGGCATCACCGGACTCTTTAAACTCTGGGTGGAACCTTTATTTCCGGTCAGATAATAGGTCGTAAAGACTGTGAGACCGCCGGACAAAGTATTTAACGCAATTCCGGCGAGCACCGGGTTTGTATTCAGGATCAGCGTAAAGTAACCGAACACGAAAGCCAGCACCACGCCGACTGCCATTGCGAATATCACGCCGCCCAGAGCGCTGTGGGTAAAGTAACCGCCGACAGGTCCCGCAAGGGCACAGCTTAACATGATTCCCTCAGTTCCGATGGGATCGATGCCGCCTTTCACGAAGACCATGCAGGCCATGGCCGCGAACAGGATCGGAGTCATCACACGGATCGAGGTAAAGAGGAAGTCAGGGGAAAGAATCACACTCCAGATATTCATGCCTGTACCTCCTTTTTCGCTGCAGCTTCGAATTCTTTTGTTTCTTTGATGATAAGTTTCTTCTTATATCCGCTGAGGATCGCAGTGGCGGAGATCAGAAGGACCATGACTGCCTGAATGATGTTTACGATCTCAAACGGGATATCGGAATTTCTGGACATGATATCCGCGCCGATCCGCAGGTAAGATAAAAACAGTGCTGCGAACGGGACATACTGTACCTTCCGTCTGGCGACGATGGCGATCAGAACACCGTCCCAGCCATAGCCCGGGAGTGCGGAATACTGGAAGCGCTGGTACATGCCGAAAAGCTCCGCAGCGCCGCCGAGTCCCGCCAGCATACCACCCAGAATCTGGGTCAGGATGATCATGAGGCCGGAGTTGATGCCCGCGTAGTTTGCCATATTGAAGTTTTCGCCCACAAGGTTTGCCTTAAAGCCGAAGGGTGTCCGGTTTACGATGACCCAGATCACAAGGACAGTCACAAGGGCGATGATCGTACCGGAGTTGATACGCGTGCCGGTGATGATCTTGCTTAGAGCGCATCCTTCCGGAAATTTGTAGGAATAGTTGGAGTTCTGGGTTGGATCATAGAAGAAGGTGGTGATGATCCAGAGCCCGACGTACAGGCAGGTGTAATTGAGCATCAGGGAAGTTACAAGCTCATTGGAGCCAGTCTTTACTTTCATGATGCCCGGGATAAAGCAGATAAATCCGCCTGCGACCGCCGCAGCCGCCATGGCCACGATCAGTGCCGTTTTTCCGGAAAGTCCGAGTCCCAGGGAAGCCGCACAGGCAGCAACGGCGCCGATAAAGAACGCGCCTTCCATGGACAGATTGAAAAGCCCCGGTTTGAAGAGGATGATGACCGCAAGTCCTGTAAACATTAACGGTGTCATACCTTCGATGACGTTTCCGAAACGGCGGACGGAGGTCAGCGGTCCGAAAATAAAGTCTCCGAGAGCGGAGAGGGGCTGGCTGCTGATCAGGAGAATGATCGCGAAGACGATGATCAGGGAGATCAGGATGGCGATCATGGTCCGCAGCATTTCTACATAAGATGAGAGAGGTTTTTTCTGTTTCATGATTCCGATACCTCCTGATGTTTCAGCCCGAGCATGTAGTTTCCGAGCTCGAACTCATCTACTTTTTTCGCGTCCTCGAAGTAGGCGGCAGCCTGTCCGCCGCACATGACGAGAATGCTGTCGGAGAGTTCCATGATCTCGTTTAAGTCCGCGGAGATCAGGATAACGCCCTTTCCGGCATCGCGCTGTTCAATGATCTTTTTCCAGATAAACTCGTTGGCACCCACATCGATGCCCCGGGTCGGCTGGTTGGCGATCAGAAGCTTCGGGTCAGAGGAAAATTCCCTTGCGACTACGACCTTCTGCATATTTCCGCCGGACAGCATACCGATCGGCTGATCGTCATTCTGGCAGAGGACGCCGAAGTCGCTGATAAGTTTATCTGCCCGTGCATGGATATTTTTATAATTGAGAAGTCCGTGTTTTTTTAACAGCGGGCTGTCGATGATGTCTGCGATCATGTTGCCCCAGAGGCTGATGTTTCCGGCCGCTCCGGTTTTGATACGGTCCTCGGGGATATAGGAAATTCCGTCATCGCGGATCGCGCGGATGGATTTTCCAAGGATTTCTTTCCCGTCAAAGAGGATACTGCCTTTGACACCGGAGTAGAAACCGAAGATCGCCTCGGCGAGTTCATTCTGTCCGTTTCCCTCAACTCCTGCGATACCTAAGATCTGGCCCTTTTTCAGTGAAAAGGAGACATGGTCCAGGAGCTTTCGTCCTTCTTTATTTTCATAGGTCAGATCAGTGACTTTTAAGAGCGTGTCACCGAATTCTGCCGGCTTTTTATTCATTTTCAGGATGACATCGCGGCCCACCATGAAGCGGGAGATATCTTCTTCTGTAGCGTTGGCGACCGGGATCGATCCCACTGTCCGTCCGGCACGGAGGACTGTGATATTGTCGCAGATCTGCATGACTTCGCGGATCTTGTGGGAGATGAAGATGATCGTGTGATCATTTTTCTTTAGTAAAAGAAGCTGTTCAAAGAGTTCGTCTGTCTCCTGTGGCGTCAAAACTGCGGTCGGCTCATCTAAGATCAGGAGCTTCGCCCCGCGGAGCAGGACTTTTAAGATCTCGACCTTCTGTTTCTGGCTGACGGAGAGCTCTCCGACGACAGCCATCGGATCGATCTTTAAGTTGTACTTTTTGGCGGTTTCCTCCACCGCCCAGATCGCTTTTTCCTTGTCGATCATGATCCCGTTTTTCGGTTCCATGCCGAGGATCACGTTCTCATATACCCGCAGAGAATCCACGAGCATGAAGTGCTGATGCACCATTCCGATTCCGAGACGGATCGTGTCAGCGGCACTTTTTGGCTGGATCTTGTTTCCCTCGAAGATGATATCGCCCTCAGTGGCGTCCTCGTCACCGAATAGGATCTTCATCAGGGTACTTTTTCCGGCACCGTTCTCACCCATCAGGGCATGGATCTCACCTTCCCGGACAGAAAAGCTGACATCCCTGTTGGCCATGACACCGTTGGGGTAGATCTTTGTGATATGTTCCATTTTCAGGATCTCTTTGCCCATACGGATCCTCCTTTCTTATAAAAACCAAGGGGACTTGTTGACAAGTCCCCTGATGTACTCGATATTCTGGGAAAATCAATGGTCTTGGAAAGATTCCCCAGATGGTTTACATAAAATATCGCAGCATGTTTCGAGTGGATCTGCCGGATAAAATTACGGAGCTACAGAGTCGATGAGAGCCTGAACTTCGTTCTGGTCAGCATCGCCGAGCGCTGTCGGGATCTCGATCTTTCCGTCGAGAACTTCCTGTTTCTTCTCCTCGATCGTCTTTTTGATCTCGTCCGGAACGTTCTTCTGGAAGTACTCGTTGTCAGCAAGACCTGCACCATTTTCCTTTAAGCCAAGGAATTCACATTTGCCGTAAGGAACCGTTCCCTCTTCTTCCATTTCAGCCATTCTCACGAGGGAATCGCCGACATTCTTTAATACGGAAGAAAGGATCACGTTTGCCTTTGCCTCATCGGAACCGGAGAACAGCATTGCCTGATCAGAGTCAACGCCGATGATGTATTTGCCCATCTCAGCAGCAGCCTCTACGCAGCCAAGTCCGGCCTGCTCAGCAGCCGGGAAGATAATATCAACGCCCTGATTGTACTGGGCGATAGCTGTCTCTTTACCCTTTGCGGTATCATCCCAGGAACCGATGTAGGAAACGTATACCTTGATATCCGGGTCAACAGATTTTGCGCCTGCGATGTATCCAACAAGGAAGTCGGTAATGATCGGGTGCTCGGAACCGCCGACGAAACCGATCTTCTTGTCTTCATTTGCGTTTGGCATGTCTTTGGATTCTGTTACAAGTGCTGCGAGAACGCCGGCAAGGTAGCTGCCCTCGTTCTGTTTGTAGCTGATCGCGTAAAGGTTCGGCCACTTGCCCTCTTCCATATCAGAGTCGAACATAACGAATTTCTGATCCGGGAATTCTTCCGCAACCTGCTCGATGACCTCAGCGGAGGAAGATCCGTTGGAAATGATAACATCGTATTTTCCTTCCTCAGCGAGATCCTGGAATGTCGGCTCCCACTTTGTCTGGTCACGGCCGATCTCGATAACCTTTATCTCGCAGCCAAGATCAGAAGCGATCTTTTCCATACCTGCGTTTGCAGAATCGTTGAAGGATTTATCACCTAACTGTCCTGTACATACGAATACAAAGGACGGCTTCTTTGCGTCTGTCTCAGCAGCGGCAGCAGTTGTCTCAGCACCAGCTTTTGCGCTTTCAGCGGCAGCGCTTGTAGCTGCAGTATCAGTTTTTCCTCCGCACGCAGTGAGCAGCAGTCCGGCTGCTAAGAATAATGCGGTAGCTTTCATGGTCTTTTTCATGGTTTCCTCCTGTTTTTCGGTTTGTCCTCCGGAGAATATGACCTCCGGAGAACAGATTTGATTTTTTTCATGGGTATACTATACCAAAGTTGTGCAAATTAGACAATGAATATAGGGAAAAAAGTGAAAAATCGTTAAGAAAATAACAATGACGGCGGTTGTGCCCCGCAATGGCCGATGATATAATGGGAATGTGTGACAAAGAACACAGGCAGTATGTGCAATATGGAAGACAGGATGGAAAGGTTATGAAGGGGAAGATTTTAACGGGTGTGGGTCTGCTGCTGATCGCGGCGGCTCTTCTTCTTACTGTTTATAATATAAGAGAATCAGACCGGGCCGGAGCAGAGTCAGAGGAGATGGTGGTCCGGATGGAGTCACTGACAGCAGCTCTGCCGGAGCGGCTGGAGACGGAGAAAAAGGAACTGGTGCCGGAATATAAGAAGAATCCGGAGATGGAAATGCCGACAGTGGAGGTAAACGGACAGGAATGTGTGGGGATGATCGAGATTCCGGCGCTGGGACTCAAGCTTCCGGTCATCAGCGAGTGGAGCGACGCGAAGCTCAAGAAAGCCCCCTGCCGGTACAGTGGCTCCGTGTATTTAAAGAACATGATCATTGCCGGACATAATTACCGCACTCATTTTTCCGGCATCAAACGCCTGAATCCAGGCGATTCCGTAGTATTCAAAGATGCGGACGGAAATGTATTTTCCTATGAAGTGGCGGAGATCGAGACGGTTGGCGGTTACGACATCGAAAAGATGGAAGCCGGGGACTGGGATCTGACACTGTTTACCTGCACGAATAAGGGGAAGGCGCGGGCTGCGGTGAGATGCAGGGAGATTGAGGAATAGAGAGGAGCATTTTTACTTGAAATGCTCTCAGGGAAACAAAGGGTCTGTGTACGGAAACAGGGAAAGTACCTTCGGAGAAGGTGTACTTTCCCTGTTTTTTGCTGTTACATCTGGAAAAGATGACCGGCGGCAGGTTTTGCAGATCAAATATTATTTTTTGTAGAAACAGTTTCCACCAACAATTTTATAGGAAGAATAACTGCCGGTTGAGGCGTGTTTGGCGGCTTTGAAGAAGAGGTAGTCTCCGATATTGTTGGAGCCGGCCAGAGCATCTTTGGTGGCTTTTATGCAGGACTTAGACGGACCTTTTGCCAGGTATTTGTCCAACAGGCCGGAGGTCGCGCCGGGGAACTGGCCGTCGGCGTAGATCACGTCGGAGATCGTTTTGCCCCACTTTTTGGATTTTACACGGTTTACGATGCAGCTTGCCACGGCGAGCTGGTCCTCATAGTGGTCATCGCCAGTCTCCATGGCGACGCAGGCTGCCATCAGGTAGATCTCGTCCTCAGTGGCGGAGATCACATAGGACGGTTCTGCGGAGGTTCCGTTTCCGGATGCGCTCAGCGCTGCGGACTCTTCCTTTGCGTCGACAGCGGCAGCAGGAACCGGGCCGATGGAGGCATATTTACTGGAAATATAGCCGTTTGTGTCGGCGGAGAGCTGAACCTTTGCCCAGCCGTCAGATTCACTTAAGACAGGGAAGGAATCGCCTTCAGCCGCCTGTTTTAAGATTGCGGAATCTGTGGATGGGGTCTCGCGGATATTTAAGGTCGTTGCGGTGATCTTTGCGGATAAGAGACCGAGCTCTTTTGCTAACGGCTCGATATCTGCTCCAAAGAGCAGATACTTGTCGCTCATCCATCCTTCAATTTTTCCGGAACGGACCTTCGTCCAGCCATCTTTCTTCTCTAATACGGTTCCGCCCGCTCCACGGTAACACTTTCCGACGATCTCTCCGTCCGTGGACGGTTTCGTCCGCATATTTAACGGTTCACTTGTCACATTTGCCACGGCAAGATTGTCGTAGGCGGATGCGGCGAAAGATGGAAGAGCCGGGAATGCGGTGGAAAGGAACAGGACAGATGCGGCGGCAGCCGCTTTTAAAAGAAGCTTCTTTGAAAAGTCAGGAATCAGATTCTGTAATTTTCTCATGCAAAATTTCCTCATATCAGTTGAATATCCCGCTTGTATTACGGGAATTATTTCAAATATTACAAAATTATTACGAGGAAATTATAGCAAAAATGGAGAAATTTGTCAAATCAGCATTCCCATTGATATTTCCTGAGGTCCACATGCATCGCGTCCTTCAGCTCCACGCCTTCCTGTCGCAGCAGAAATGCCTGTTCCGGCCAGCCGGGGACGAGGCGGCCGGCGTGGTTTACGACGCGGTGGCAGGGAAAATCTCCGTAGTTTGAGGCGTGGGAGAGGACCCGGGCCACGAGGCGGGAGTTTTTGTCCCTGCCGATGAGACGGGCGATCTGACCGTAGGTGGCGACGGTTCCCTCGGGAATCTCCTCGACTACGGACAGGACTTCGTATGCGAAATCTTCAGTGAAACGGGCGGATGCTGCCATATTACTGCGTCTCCTTCTGCTCTTCCCACATTTTCACCGGCATGCCGTTGACTTCCACGTTGTCCTCGACCGCTATCACAAGGCAGCGGCGGCCGCCGATGAACTTCGTTTCTACAAGATCTAACCGATCCGGATTGACCTTGATGTCTACGTCCGGTGTCTTCACGGCAAACTTTCCGGTTCCTGTGATGGCCGGGACAAGGATCGCGGTATTTTCTCCGGCAGCTTCCTCGTAGACTTTATCAAAGTGCTCCAGACGTTCCGGCTCCACACCACTCTTTTCGAGAAGATCCTTTACTTCCGGCTTTGTGAGAGTCAGCGGAACTTCGTCTTCTTTATGCTCCTCCGCAAGCTCCGTAAGGTTTTCGTGGATCTGGCGGACAGTCTCATAGTTGCATTCCTCTCCCAGCGTATCGGTCAGGATCTCCTGAAACGCTTCTTTCTGGGACTTAAAGGAGATCGGTGTCGGCGCACCGAGGCAGGCATCAATAAATTCAGAGTGGAGCTCCTCCGGGTTTTTTGAGAAATACAGGACGCTGTGAATATCGCTGCTGCGGTCATTAAATGCAGGGAACAGGAATCCGGTCATCGGGGTCTGTACCCACCAGTCCCGCGGGCGCTCCTCAATTGCATTGGTCGTTTCATTATAAGAAAGACCGGGCTCGGAGAGCTTTACCGGGCAGATGCAGCAGAGGATATGGTTGTAGACCTCCTCGGATGCGTCGAACATTTCCTCGTTGTCGGACGCTTTCCCCGGAACATCGTAGGCGCTGTGGATCAGGATGATATAGTAGTTTTCTCCGTACTCATAATTTTCGATCACCTTATTATAGAAGCTATCCACAGTCTCATCGTCAGCGAGCTTTTCATCACGGAGTTTCATGAGAAGCTCGTGGGCGCTGTCCGGACCTTCGTCGTGGATCGAGTACTCCAGATTATGGAGATTTTTTCCGATTCCCCCGGAGAGAGCTTTCTTGAAGATCTCGTAGTATTTAAAGATCTCCTCCTCGGACAGGGCGAAGAACGCCTCCTTTAAGGTCGTTTTGATCTGCTTTTCGGCATCAACGTAGCATCCGCAGATGCGGGTGATGGCGTTGTTGTCCTTCTTAAATTGTTTCTTTATTTCTGAAATTTCACGTTTATTCATAATATGTATCCTTTTCAAACAAATTCCAGTCATAAAGGATCTTACGTTTCGCTGTAAATGCAATGGAAGATGAAAGTATGGCTGGAGAAAAAATCATTGATGATCGATAGATCCTGATTGACAGCGATGTGCATCTGTTGTGCCGCGCACAGGAGAATGAAAGGCAGCTGGCAAACAAATAGCTATGAAGACATCTACTTATTTAATAGCTTCTCCGCATAATACATTGCAGCCACATGAACCGCCTGTACAAGCCCGCCGTTTGTCATCAGCTTTTTCGTTTCCTCGGCGGACATCACGACGATCTCCAGATCCTCGGTGGCATCGAGATGCTGTCCGCTGACCCTCTTACAGTCTGTGATCAGATAACAGTGGGCGAAATTGCTGATACACGCCGCGTTTGGCGCGACCTTGCAGAGAAATACCGGCTCGCTTCCGGCATAGCCGGTCTCCTCGAAGAGTTCCCTCGCAGCCCCGGCTGCGGGATCCGCATCTGTCGGCTCCATGCATCCGGCAGGAAGCTCCAAAAGGATCTGTCGCGTTCCATGGCGGTACTGGCGCACGAAAATAAAGTCCCCGTCAACGGTGACAGCGACCACGACAACAAAGTCCGGCACATCATTTACATAAAATGGAGAGATCTTCGTGCCGTCCGGCAGCGCACAGTCGTCGGCGTGAAGATCGATCCAGCGGTCCTTTATGATCGTTTTGGATCCGTTGCAGATCCACGGTTTAATCGACATAACCTTTTCCTCCTAAATCAGGACAAATATAACCTAAAATCCAGTCAGCCTCATTATAATGCGATTAAGCTCTCATCATCCGGTACATAAATATTTCCACTGTAATAGCGCTTTCCCTCGCTCTTGTAAAGCCGTTCACGTCCGGCTATATTGCTGTCCTCCGTGTGCCAGAGAACGAGATTCGGGATTCCGAGGGATTCTGCCAGCTCGCAGGCATCCTTCACGGTGCTGTGGTGCTTTTCATACGGCTTCCAGATATCCCGCTCCGCATAGAGACAGAACGCCTCGTGGAGGAGCCAGTCGCTGCCGCGGACATACTTCTCGCAGACCGGATTGTACGGTTCATCTCCGGCGCATGTGAGCTTTCTTCCATTATTCAATGTCAGCGTGAATCCAAACTGCTTTAACTTCGTGGAATGGATATCAAAGAATGTCACATCATAGCTCAAAATACGGCGTGTTTCGCCGTCCTTCACTTCTTCCAGATGGATTCTGTCGCCGATCATGTTGTAAAACTTATCCTGGATCGTCAGGCGGCAGAGGGTCCGGATCGTTTCAATAAGCTCTGCATGGCAGTAAATATAAGCATCTCCGTCATACTGATCCTTTTTCATCTTTGTGGCGATCATGCGGACCATCCAGACGATGCCTAAGACATGGTCCGTGTGGGCGTGGGTCACAAAAATGTGATGGATGTGTTCAATGGGAACCTGCATGTTATCCAGAATCTTTAAGATCCCGTTTCCACCGCCGGCATCCACCATGAAATATTCATCTCCGTCTCTTAATGCGAAACATGTATTATAAAGATTGGTGACCGTTGCGTTTCCGGTCCCAAAAACATAGAGAAGTTCGCTGTTCATAAGAAAAATCTCCCTCCTGAAGTGTACTTTGACTGCACAGGATCTGCGCTGTTACTGTACACGGGTAGGAATTTTCTGAATTGAAAATTCCGTACAATACAGTAACTCTGCGTCAGGGGCCCTGTGGTATGGATTCTCTGGTTGAGTTTTGAATATGAATATGTTACTATAAAATAAATGGAAAAGCAATTCCCAGGCGGTTAAATTTTTAACCGGCGAGGTGGAAGAATCCCGCAGAAATCCGGCAAAATGCAGGAAATACGAAGCATCGGAAAATTCCGCTGCAGCGCGCGCATCGGATGAACTGCAACGGAAAAACGGGACAGGGAACGGCAGGAAAAAATTTATACGCGCCTGGAAAAACGCAGGGAGGAAAATAACGATAATGAGAGATTTGGACTACCTGAAGCTGCTTGCAAAAGAGTATCCGACAGTGAAAGCGGCATCCAGTGAGATCATCAACCTGATGGCGATCCGGGGACTTCCGAAAGGAACCGAGTATTTCTTCAGTGACCTGCACGGCGAATACGAAGCATTTATCCATCTGCTTCGCAGCGCCTCCGGTATTATCCGTGAAAAAATATCGGAGACCTTCGGCTACGTGATTTCGGACGACGAGGAGATTGCTCTGGCGAACCTGATCTACTATCCGGAACGGAATATCCGCCGGATCCAGAAAGAGGGAAAATATACAGAAGACTGGCAGAGGATCACGATCTACCGTCTGGTGCGCATCTGTAAAGAGGTTTCCTCGAAATTTACAAGATCGAAAGTGCGTAAAAAAATGCCTCCGGCATTCGCGTATATCATCGATGAGCTTCTGCATGTGGACTACAACGATGATAATAAGAAGGTGTACTACGATGAGATCATCCACTCCATCATCGATATCGGGATGGGAGATGAATTTATTAAGGCGCTGTGCAACCTGATCCAGAACCTGACTGTGGACAGTCTGCACATTATCGGCGATATCTTTGATCGTGGACCGCGTGCGGATATCATCATGGACGAGCTGATGCACTTCCACGATGTGGATATCCAGTGGGGCAACCACGATATCTCCTGGATGGGCGCAGCTACCGGCAACCTTGCCTGCATCTGTACCGTTCTGAGGATCGCGATCCGCTATAATGGCTTTGATGTCCTCGAGGATGGATACGGGATTAACCTCCGCCAGTTGTCTATGTTTGCAGCGAGGGTTTATAAGGATGATCCGTGCGAGCGCTTCCTTCCGAAAATTCTCGATGAGAACATTTATGATGCCGTAGATCCGGGACTTGCAGCGAAGATGCACAAGGCGATCGCGGTGATCCAGTTCAAGCTGGAGGGACAGACGATCAAACGTCACCCGGATTACCAGATCAACGACAGGATCCATCTGGAACACATCGACTTCGCAAAGGGAACCGTAAAGATCCATGGCAAGGATTACAAGATGCTGGATATGAATTTCCCGACGATCGATCCGAAGGATCCGCTGAAGCTTACGAAGGAAGAGCAGGAGCTGATCAACAACCTTGCCCTGTCCTTCCAGCACAGCAAGACGCTTCATCGCCATATCCGCTTTATTTATTCTCACGGCGCGATGTATAAACGGTGCAATTCGAACCTTCTGTACCACGGATGTATTCCGATGAAGGAAGACGGATCCTTTGAGGAGCTGAAGCTTAAGGGAATCATTTATTCCGGAAAACGCCTTCTCGATTACATCGAGGATGCAGTGAAGATGGCATACTTCCTTCCGGATGATGATCCGACGAAGGACTGGTATCGCGATTTTATGTGGTATTTGTGGTGTGGACCGAAGTCCCCGGTATACGGAAAAGACAATATGGCAACCTTTGAGAATTATTTTGTCGCAGATAAGGCAGCGGCAAAAGAAAATATGAATCCGTATTATAAACTGAGTGAAAAAGAGGAATTCTGTAATAAGATCCTCAAGGAATTCGGCCTTCCGGTGGAAGGTTCCCACATTATCAACGGACATGTTCCGGTGAAATTAAAGGATGGCGAGAGTCCGATCAAGGGCAACGGAAAGCTCTTCGTGATCGATGGCGGTCTTTCCAAGTCCTACCAGCCGAAGACGGGAATCGCGGGCTATACCCTGATCTTCAATTCCCACCATCTGGCGCTGGCGGAACATAAACCATTTGATCGGAACCATGAGAATACACCGAAGGTTACGATCGTAGAGAAAATGAAAAAGCGTGTGATGGTGGCGGACACGGATACCGGAAAGGAGCTTGCGGCAAAGATCGCGGACCTCAAGGAGCTCGTGGCGGCCTACCGCGGCGGCATCATTAAAGAAAAACTGGAGTAAAATGCATGAACAAGGACGAATTTTTAAGACGTCTGGAGGAAGCACTTTCGGGTGAAGTTCCGGCGTCGGTCATCCGTGATAACCTGAACTATTACGCGGATTATCTTTCCCAGGAACTGGGAAAAGGCCGTACCATGGATGAAATTATTGAGGAGATCGGTGAGCCGAATATCGTGGCCCGCACGATCATTGATTCCGCTGAGGCGGCGGGGGAGACCGGAGACGGTTATGGAAGTTTTGAGGACGCGTCCCCGCGGGACGATGACAGAAGAAGCACTTACAGCCAAGGAAGTTATCAGAACGGCTCCGCGCCGAATATCCATTATTTCGATCTGAATAAGTGGTACTGGAAATTGGCCCTTGTTGTGATCCTGTTTCTTGTGATCTCCGTAGTGTTCAGCATTATGGGCGGCGTGTTCTATCTCCTGATCCGGTTCTCAGGACCGATCCTGATGTGCCTGATCATTTACTGGATCGTTAAGAATTTCCGGGGTAGATAGCAAAGTAAATATAATGAACAGGCAGTCGGAGCTGTGAGCTGCAGATGCAGGCACGGAAAACGGCGGACCGATTCATGAATTTAAAGCCGGAAATGTCTGAAAAGCCTTGATTTTACTGAAAGAATCAACAGATTACAGGATGTTACAATTGAAATAAGTTATGTAAACAGATGCGGCGTTCTCTTTTGGGAGCGCCGCATTTTTGCCACAAAACTGGTGATTTTCGCCTAAATTATTAAGAGTTTATGAATTCCTTTGTTTTTATTGACAAAAGAGGCCACAGGAAATATAATTTGTTTGTAACAAAACGTAACATATTTGTAACAAACCTTACAAACTATGAAAGCTTTAAAATAAGAGGATTTCAATGACAAATAAACTTTTCAGAACTTTAAAGATCACCTGTTTATGTATGGCTTTAACCGCAGCGCTTCCGATCGTTTCCTTCGCGGATGAGCAGACTGCAGTGAATGAAAATAAAAAAGTAGTAACGATCATCCACCTCGATGAAAACGGAAATCCGTTAGAAGAGGACAAGCAGACAGAGACAACGACAGAGAGTTCTGAAGAGAATACCGATACAGCTTCCAAAGAGAAAAACACAGACGATACTGCAGCTGACAGTGCAGAGGCAGAAGAAGCAGATGAGGAAAATGCAGATGACGAGGAAGTATTAGAGGCAGAGGTCGATGTTGAGGATGACCTCCGCTCCGAGATTGTTACATATGCACTTCAGTTTGTAGGAAACCGTTACAAATACGGTGGAACAAATCCGAATACCGGTGTTGACTGTTCCGGATTTACTTCCTATGTAATGCGTCACGCAGCAGGCGTAGAGCTCCCGCATTCTTCCGGCGGACAGTCCCGTATGGGTCGTGTGGTAAGCAGCTCCGAGATGCGCCCGGGTGATATTATCAGCTACGGTTCCGGAAAGAGAATCAACCATGTTGCTCTTTATATTGGAAATGGACAGATCGTACATGCCTCCACAGAGAAGACCGGAATCAAGGTTTCCAGATGGAACTACCGTACACCGGTCCGGATCGTAAACGTACTTGGCGACTAACCTGAAATTGGATAAAGGATAAAAAGGATTAAAAAAGTGCCCTTTGCAGCAGATTTTTGAGGATTGCTGCTGAGGGCACTTTTGCGTACTATCTTCTCTGGCGGTTTCCGGCATGAAGGATAATCTTAAATACGCCGGCCTGTTCCAGCGTCTTTGCCACAAGGAAAAAGATCAGGGAGTCCACAGGCCACTGGATCAGGTTCTTGATGGCGCGGGCCGGCAGGATCGCTAAAAATCCTTTTCCGTTTAAAAGCGTCAGCCAGTAGGTTCCGAGGATGATGTTGCAGAGAATGATCACCACGAGCTTTGCTGTGAGGATCCGCGGCAGGGAAAGGTTCTTTTTATAGAAGAACAGGCCGTAGATAAACGCCGCAAGCATCGCGTTGAACGTAAAGCCCGGCATAAATCCGCCGTCCGGCTTTAACATAAACTTGATCACATCCATAGCGCCGCCGAATAATCCGCCGACGACCGGGCCGAACAGATAATCCACCAGCATATTTGGGATCGAACCGAAGCCGATCTTTAAGTTTGGTGTGATCTTAAAAGAGTAGTATCCAAGTACAACGGATAGTGCGCCGAACATGGCGCAGGTAGTGATGGTGGTGACCTTCTTAAATTCACGGGATGATTCAAAGATCCTGGAAAAGAGGTCGTTTGAGCTTTTTTGCATAAAAAAATACCTCCTTTGCAGATTCTCGGACCACAACAGGAGATAATATACGGAGCTATCTTCTGATGCAGCGGGATGCGATATGTGCACCGCGGGAAATTCCCTTCGTCCTGCCAGCAACTCCCTGTCTGGCGGGCACTTGACGCGCACACGTCTACTCTGCATGTTTGTTTGATTTTCAGGGCGGTTGGCGCTCTGATGCCATTACAGTATCATGAAATGGGAAGATTGTAAAGAAGAACTTTGACGGGGCGGGGAAAATGGGATAAGTCACCAGAAATGACAATTGTAATGGAGAGACTGTGAGTGCGGATATGAAAAAGAGGTGAGAAATGGGGATTTTTCTCACCTCTAAAAACTTAAACTACGGTGTCTGGAGGGAACCGTCAAAGTTTCTTGTCTGTGTCCATGTGGTTACCGGATGTGCCGGCGGGTATTTCTTAGCGGCTTCTTCGTCGATCTCTACGCCGAGACCCGGAAGATCATTTCCGTATACAAAGCCGTCATTTCCGTACTCCGGCATGTTTTTAAATACTTCATGCAGCGCTTCATCCGCGTCGTGGCCTTTACTCTGCTGAAGGAAGTCATATGTCCGGACTCCGCTCCACTCCTGAAGACCAAAGTTCGGGATCGCAAGATCAATATTGATAAGCGCGGAAGCTGCAACCGGAGACAGATCCGGCGGACAGTGCCAGCAGGTACGAACGCCGAACTCTGCGGCGAACGCGGCCATGCGGAGC
This sequence comes from Clostridium sp. AM30-24, assembly GCF_003480435.1. Lineage (GTDB taxonomy): Bacteria > Bacillota > Clostridia > Lachnospirales > Lachnospiraceae > Pilosibacter. Next base: position 192,189 of record NZ_QUJB01000002.1, read on the forward strand.
GCAGGAGTGATTCCTCCAATATCGGAAATGTGAGCGCGGAGGTAATCGACGCTTCGATCGATCACGGCATTGTGCCATTCATTGTTATTCACATACAGTTCGCCGTGGCTTAAAGGCGTTGTACAGTAGTTGTGGATCTCTCTCAGCCAGCTGATATTTTCCGGTGAAACGACATCTTCTAAGAAGAATAGTCGGAACTGATCCATTTCTTTACAAAAACGTCGTGCCTCGATCGGATTGATGCGTTCGTGGACATCATGGATGAACTCCAGAGAATCACCGAAGTGGGAACGAAGTTTTTCGAACATTTTAATTGTGTTCTGCATGTATTCCGGAGAATCAATGTAGATGCCGATCTGAGCGCCTTTTGCTGCCTGCTTCGGAGGCTCGCCGAATGGAGTTCCACCGTAGATTCCGTTCTGGCATCGCACGTAGCGAAGCCCGATCTCCTGATACTTTTCAACATTATCAATCAGTTCTTCTATGGTTCCACCGTCAGCATGCTGGTACACCGGGATACCGTCTCGGAGTTTCCCGCCCAATAGCTGATAGACGGGCATATTTGCCATTTTTCCCTTGATGTCCCAGAGCGCCATGTCAACACCGGAGATCGCATTGTTTTCAATTGGACCAGATCTCCAGTATGCATTCTGATGCATAAGCTGCCAGAGATCGGAGATACGGTCTACATCACGACCGATCAGTAATGGTTCAATATACTGTTCAATCAGATTTTTAATAGTAGCTGTACGATATGAAAAGGTAGCACAGCCAAGACCGTATAAGCCTTGTTCGGTTGTTTCTACTTTTACAACGAGAAGATTGATACCGCCGGGAGCAGTTTCGATGACCTGGACGGAACGGATTTTTGGAAGCATAATATTTCCTCCTTATGAAGTCAAATACAATATAGGTAATACAAGTTCACTATAAATGATTTTCGAATAAAAGACAAGCAAAAAACAAAAAAAGATAAAAACAGTGCATAATGTCCAAAAAAATGGGAGAATAGTGCACTATATGCATAAAAATACGCAGAGCGACGTTGGAATATTGACACACAACATGAGACGTGGTACTATTAACTTGTATTACAAATAAATGCAAAAACTCAATGGAGGGAATGTTATGAAAAGAAAATTGGCAATCGTTTTAGCAGCGGCAATGGCGGCAATGTCCATGACAGGATGTCTAAACAATGCGTCAACTACGACGACATCCCAGACAACTGTGGCAACTGCGGAAATCTCATCAGAAGCAGAAACCAATGAGACAAAGAAAACATCGGAGGGAGAAGACTACACATATCAGTTTGATGCATCAAATGTTGAAAAACATACATTTTCTTTATCAACAACAGCACCTAGCGGAAGCGCACTGGCAGATGTGACTCACCATTTTGCTGATAAAGTAGAAGAGCTTTCTGATGGAAGGATGAAAGTAGATGTATTTGAGGGCTCTGCACTGGGAACTGAGGCGCAGAATCTGGAGGCATTAACGGCCGGTACACTGGATATGGCAGTAATTGCAGTTGAATTCTATGTAAACTCTATTCCTCAGTTAGGCGCACTGATTCTTCCGTATATGTATGATGATTATGATCAGGTACAAAAAGTGCTTGAAAGCGAGGCGGGCGAATACGCGTCTGAACAGCTTCGCAACGTTGCGAAAGTACAGAACCTTGGATATTATGTAATGGCATTTCGTAATATGTACACAACAAAACCAATCAATAGTGTTGATGATTTAAAGGGATTCAAGATGAGAGTTCCGGAATCTTCCCTGTATGTAGATACATTCCGTATGTTAGGGGCAGCTCCAACTCCGTTAGCAACTGGTGAGATTTACACAGCAATAGATACTGGCGTCGTAGATGGCGTTGAGAATACTCCGGATGGCTGTTTACATTTGTCGTGGTTTGAGGTTGCACCATACTTCAATAAGACAAACCATCTGAACGCTCCTACAACATTCTCAATGTCAGCATCTGTTTTCGATAAATTAAACGATGATGAAAAGAACTTATTATTGCAGGCGGGTCTGGACGCCTCCCATTATGGTTTGGAATCTACCAAGACTTCTGATGCTGAAAACCGTAAGGCATTGGAAGAAAAGATGACATTCGTTGATTCTGATGTTGAATCCATGCGCGCGATGATTGATTACAACGCATATGATTTTATGCAGTCCGACGAGGCAAAGAAATTATTTGAGCTGGTACAGAAGAATAAGTGATTTTGGATAAAACTTGTGAATATTGATTCGCATGTACAGGTGGGCGGTGTCAAGTCTGCCCACCTGATTTTTTTAGGGATATTCTGTTTGATGTCAGTGGAGGAATTTCGCGATGGAAGTGTTGAAGAGGGTAAAGAAAGTCATAGATGAATTATTGTTATGGGTAATTATTTTTTTGTTTTTGATGATGTTTGGAATAACCAATCTGAATGTTATTATGCGTTATTTCTTTAATAGCCCGATTGTCTTTTCTGTGGAAATGGGACGTTATTGTTTCGTATCGATTATATTCTTGGGAGCAATCTTTACAACGAGGGAGGATCGTCATATTCATGTGGATTTTTTCACAGGCATGTTCCCTGAAAAGATACAGGAAATAATTGCACAATTTGGACGTTTTTTAATGGTGGTGTTTTTTGGAATCACCACAATATATACGTGTCGTATGGCAATACTGAATATTTCGGTTTCTTCATCGGCAATGAAAATTCCAATGGCGATTCCATACGGAATTATGGCATTTGGATGTGCGGGTATTGTATTAGAATCTGCTATTAACATAATAGAATTTCATTTGGGATTGAAAAAACATAAGAAAAATATTGAGGAGGAAATGTAAATATGTCAGTATTGTTGATATCTTTTTTTGCACTCCTTCTGATTGGAGTTCCGGTTGCAGCTGTTATGGGAATTTCTTCCATGCTGTATCTGCTAACGAGAGGAACTGATATCCTCACAATTCCGCAACGCATGTTTGCTGGCGCTGATTCTTTTACTTTGATGGCGATTCCGTTATATATTTTCGCAGGAGAAATTATGAACCGCTGTGGAATTACAAGAAGAATTTTTAAATTCGCCTCAGAAATTGTAGGATTCTTGCCAGGCGGTCTTGCTTTGGTAAATGTCCTCGCATCAACTATGTTTGCGGGAATTTCGGGTTCAACTTCTGCAGACGTTGCTTCTTTAGGCGTCATGGAGATTGGGGGGATGACGGAGGCAGGATACAGCAAATCATATTCGACAGCTATTACATGTGCGTCAGCGACGATTGGTTCCATTATCCCTCCGTCCATTCTAATGGTACTTTATTCTTCTATTACGGGGATTTCTTGTGGTAAATTGTTTGTGGCTGGAATGATTCCTGGAATTATGGTATCCGTATCACAAATGATATATTGTCTTTATAAAGCAAAGACTGATCCGGAGAACTGCGATGGTAACTATCGGCCAAAGTTTAATTCCCATAATCTTCTTGTTGCAGCGAAGGATGCCATTCCGGCTATGATTATGCCAGTGATTATTATTGGCGGTACATTATCAGGTGTGTTTACCGCAACAGAGGCTGGTGCTGTCGCTGGTCTGTATGGCGTTATTATTGGTGTATTTTATTACAGAGAATTTCATTTTCATGATATGATCGAAACAATTAAATCTACAGCGTTTACAGTTGGACAGAGTTCTCTAATTTTTGCAGCAACAAGTGCTTTCAGCTATTGTATTGCGATTTTACAGCTTCCGAATAAGTTAAGCATATGGATTTCTGGACTTACAACAAACGTTTATATTATTATGTTCCTAATGATCCTCGCTATGATGATCATCGGCTGCTTTATGGATACGACTCCGGCGGCAATCATTATGGTACCAATCTTCCAGCCATTGGCGGCGAGCTTCGGATTTGACCCGATTCATTTTGGAATGGTTATGGTTCTGACATTTATTTTCGGTGGAATTACTCCGCCTGTCGGTGCGACTCTCTTTATTGCAAGTTCGGTTGGTCAGATCTCCTTGGCGAAGCTCGTAAAAGAAATGTGGCCGTTGATTCTTCTTTTCTTCATTGTAATGATGCTTGTGGCATATATTCCGGCAATATCAACATTTCTTCCAACGCTGGTAGCATAAGATAAGCATTTTTTCGTAAGGACTTGCGTTTTAGAATCTATACATTTAGAATAGAGACATAAAAACTCATTTAAAAGGAGTTATATATATGGACAAACCTGAAAATGTGATAGATCATATTATGCAATACATGAAGAGTAAAATTGATGATGGAAGTTGGGCGATTGGAGAAAAAATACCATCGGAAAATGAATTGTGTAGAGAATTGGGATATAGCCGTACCAGTATTCGCAGTGCAATTCAAAGATACAATGTTTTGGGAATACTTAAAAGTGAGCGGGGAAAAGGAACATTTGTATGCTTAGATCAGGTATATCTTCCGGATCAACGAATACTCAATGCAAGTGGGTCGGTAGAAAAAATTGAAATGAAAAATTATCTGACCTGGCTACAAGCGAGAAAACTCATAGAACCGGAGATTGCATATGCGGTAGCTCAAAATGCGACACCGGAGCTGGTTAAGAAACTTCGTCAGATTAACTATGAACAACATAACGCAATTGGGAACTCTTTGTTATATAATCAGAAGGAAATGGAATTTCATATAACGATTGCCGAGGCATATGGAAATCCGATTATTTCAAATATAATACATCAAATATTGGGAAATCCTAATATGCTGACATATGGAAATGATAAATTTGGATTTCTTGGTGGAATTTATTATCATTTTCTTATCACAGACGCAATTGCGCGGCATGATGCAAAAGAGGCAAAGAAACTTATGGATGAACATGATGATGTTAAAAAAAGAGTAGAGAACTTTGTACAAACGGAATAGTGGATAATATAAAGGATGTTAAATCATTGTATGGTCTAACATCCTTTATGTTTAAAAGCGCTTTTGACGAATCTAAAAGTAAAATCGTACACTTTTTTGGTGCTTTGATGCATATACATTTTGTTATCACTGATTTATAATACATCAAAGTTTGGCAAAATATGAAATTTTGATGCAGGATATTTCAAATTTGAGACACAGGAGAATTACATATGCAGAAAAGTGAGGTAAAGGATCTGACAGTCGGATCGCCAATGAAGCTGATCTTAAGCTTCGCGGTTCCGATGCTGCTGGGATTTCTTTTTCAGCAGTTTTATAACATGGTAGACACGATCATTGTCGGAAAATGTCTGGGAGTATCGTCTCTGGCGGCGGTTGGATCGACGGGGTCGATCAACTTTATGATCATCAGTTTCTGTACCGGTGCCTGCAGCGGATTTGCGATTCCGGTGGCGCAGAAGTTCGGCGCGGGAGATTACAAGGGAATGAGAAAGTTCGTGGCGAATGCCGGATGGCTTTCAGCGGTGTTTGCGGTGGTCATGACGACGGTCGTAGGTGCACTCTGCATGAATATTTTACAGTGGATGAATACGCCGGAGGATATTATTCAGGGCGCATATGATTATATTTTTGTGATCTTCCTTGGAATTCCGGTCACTTACCTTTATAACATGCTGGCGGGAATTATTCGCAGCCTCGGCGACAGCAAGACCCCGGTCTATTTTCTGCTGTTATCGTCCCTCCTGAACATCGGTCTTGATTTCTTTACGATCCTGGGACTCGGCATGGGTGTGGGCGGACCGGCTCTGGCTACGGTAATCTCGCAGGGAATTTCGGCAGTGCTCTGTCTGATCTACATGATCCGGCACTATCCGATCCTTCATATGAAAGACGAAGAGTGGAAGCCGGATGGACGCATGCTCGGCACACTCTGCAGCATGGGGATTCCTATGGGACTTCAGTATTCCATCACGGCCATCGGCAGCGTTGTGCTCCAGACTGCGGTAAATTCTCTGGGTTCTATGGCGGTTGCGGCCGTTTCTACGGGAAGCAAGGTCAGTATGTTCTTCTGCTGTCCGTTTGATGCTCTGGGTGGAACCATGGCGACTTACGCGGGACAGAACGTGGGTGCGAAGAAGCTTGACCGTGTGAAAGAGGGACTGAAGGCGGCAAGCCTGATCGGTATCGTCTACTCCCTGATCGCGTTTGTGATCCTGTTCTTTGGCGGAAAGCATATCGCGCTTCTCTTTATGGACGCGGATCAGACGGAGATCATTGGGCGCGTTGCGATGTTCCTCATTGGAAACAGCATGTTCTATATTCCGCTTACCTTTGTAAATGTTGTGCGCTTTACGATCCAGGGAATGGGATTTTCTACATTTGCGATCTTTGCGGGTGTCTGCGAGATGGCGGCGAGATCTCTCGTGGGATTCTGCCTCGTTCCGGTCTTCGGATTCCTTCCGGCATGCTTTGCGAGCCCGTTAGCATGGATCTTCGCGGATGCCTTCCTGATCCCGGCGTTTTTCCACTGCATGAAAAAATTAAAAGTTCTTTTTGGGGAAACTGCATAATCGTCAAGGAACGGACCATAATAGAGGATGCAGCGGCGGAAAATGTCCGCGGCATGAAAACCACTCTAGGAGGTACGAAAAAATGGCAAGAAACAGCTATGATATGGACGACAACATGAAGAGCAGCGAGTCTGAGACCTACGATAAGACAAAGAATCAGAGCAGAAACAGCCAGAACCGTTCTGAAAACAGCAGCCAGAATCGCACAAGAAACAGTTCCAGGGACTCTATGGATAATGGCAGAAACTGCAAGAGATAAAAAGATGCGGATGTGAAGACAGCACACATTCGCAGAATATGATGAAAGCGGCGGCAGGAATAGAACTTGCCGCTGTTTTTATGCAACAGGAAATTCCGAGGAATTCCCTGTTGCATAAAAAGGCACCTTCTTTTTGTATAACAGTGTACATAGAACCTGTCCGGGCCGCCCGGCATACCTTACATTAAGGATATGTTTCAGGAGAAGGTATATGTTTCGGACGATATCGATGCAGCAGTTGGAGCATCTTCTGGACGGGGAGCGGACATTCACATTGCTGGATGTGCGGGAACAGCGGGAATATGAGGCGGGACATCTTCTGGGGGCTGTAAACCTGCCTTATGAAGAGCTGGACGAAGTGGAGAGCTGTATCTCAAAAGACCGCCCTGTGGTTATCTATTGCGCCTACGGGGGTCAGAGCCTTCTGGCAGCGAGAGAACTTGCGGGGCGCGGGTATGACACGGTGAATGCGCTTGGAGGCCTTTATTATTATAGAGGAAAATATTATGTGACGTGTAAAGAGTAAGACATCCGCGGTCATAACGGTATCATACGGAATTTTCAGTTCAGAAAATTCCTACCCATGAAAAGTAACAGACATTTCCGTAAAGCAGTGGATCTATCCGGCGGGGATTGACAGAGAGAGCGCGAACCCTTAAAATTAAATGGAATACAGCCATCTGGTGAAAAAGTCCGGATGGCGTGAAACTAAACAATATCGTAACTGCGCGGATTACCGGCAGTTACACGATACATCAGAACGGAGAAAATCAGATTGAATACATTTGAATTAATCGTCCCATGCCATTTCGGTCTGGAGGCAGTCATGAAAAAGGAGATCCAGGATCTCGGATATGAGGTCAGTCAGGTGGAGGATGGCCGTGTGACGTTTATCGGCGATGCGGAGGCGATCTGCCGCGCCAATATTTTCCTCAGAACAACAGAGCGCGTACTCTTGAAAGTCGGCAGCTTCCATGCAGAGACATTTGAGGACCTGTTTCAGGGAACCCGGGCGATTCCGTGGGAGGAATACCTTCCGAAGGACGCGAAATTCTGGGTCGCGAAGGCGTCCTCTATCAAGAGTAAGCTTTTCAGCCCGTCGGATATCCAGTCTATCATGAAAAAGGCCATGGTAGAGCGGATGAAAAAGGCATACGGGATCGAGTGGTTCCCGGAGAACGGTGCGAGCTTCCCGCTCCGTGTCTTCCTTCACAAGGATACGGTGACGGTGGCTCTTGATACGACGGGTGAGTCCCTGCATAAGCGCGGTTACCGCACGCTCACAAGTAAAGCGCCGATCACAGAGACTCTGGCGGCGGCACTCATCATGCTGACTCCGTGGAAGAGCGACCGCATCCTCGTGGATCCGTTCTGCGGAAGCGGCACCTTCCCGATCGAGGCGGCGATGATCGCGGCCAATATGGCACCGGGAATGAACCGGGAGTTCCTTTCTGAGGACTGGAAACATCTGATTCCGAGAAAATGCTGGTATGACGCAATGGACGAGGCGAATGATCTCGTGGATCTCTCCGTCCAGACAGATATTCAGGGCTATGACATCGACGGCGATATCATCCGCGCAGCGAGGGCAAACGCAAAGGCGGCGGGAGTGGATGAACTGATCCATTTCCAGCAGAGGTCCGTCAGCGAGCTGAGCCACCCGAAAAAGTACGGATTCCTGATCACGAACCCGCCGTACGGTGAGCGAATCGAGGAGAAGAAGAACCTGCCGGAATTATATAAGACCATCGGTGAGCGGTTTGCAGCACTGGATTCCTGGTCAGCCTATATCATCACGGCCTACGAGGATACCGAGCGGTATATCGGCCGCAAGGCAGATAAGAACCGGAAGATCTACAATGGTATGATGAAGACCTACTTCTACCAGTTCTTAGGACCGAAGCCGCCGAGAAAACGTGAGGATCGATGAGAAGCCGAAGGCGGAAGAAAAGAAGATATAGCCGTCTTCCAGTGGTGGCTGTGATCCTGACAGCGGCAGTGGCGGCGCTTGCTGCCCTGTATACAGTGAGACAGAAACCGATGGACCTGGCAGGCGGGGAGAAACAAAGCCTTGTAGGGAAAGAAAGTTCTGAACCGGAAGAGCAGAAAGCGGAACAAAAACAGAAAGAACCGGTACTGGAAACAATGCGGGCAACAGAAGCAGTGCAGGAAACGGAACCGGTTACAGAGCAGGACCCGGCGGAACTTCCGTCGTCCTACGATATCCGTGACCATCGTACCGTCACGGTCTCCGATCAGGGAGATCTCGGCACCTGCTGGGCGTTTGCAGCGCTGAAGGCGGTGGAGACTTCCATGCCGGGATCCATGGCGGTGCCGCTCTCGGCAGACCATATGTCGATCCACAACAGCTTCAGGATCAGCCAGAACTCCGGCGGCGATTACAGCATGGCGATGGCGTATCTTTTAGCCTGGCAGGGTCCTGTCCCTGAGACGGAGGATCCCTATGGGGACAGCACCTCGCCGGACGGACTGGAACCAGTCTGCCATGTTCAGGAGATCCGGATCCTGCCGGGAAAGGATTATGATGCGGTAAAGCGGGCGGTCCTCCGGTATGGTGGTGTCCAGACCTCCATCTATCTCCCGTCAGAAAACCGCGGCGGTGACGGAAATGTCTGCTACAAAGGCAGTGAGGAGCCGAACCATGATACGGTGATCATCGGCTGGGATGATGCTTATCCCAGAGAGAGATTTTCGTCGGCACCGGAATCGGACGGCGCATTCCTCTGCGTGAACAGCTGGGGCGAGTCCTTTGGGGACGGCGGCTTTTTCCATGTGTCCTACGAGGACAGCCGCATCGCGGAGAGCGGTATCACATATTGCGGCATCGAATCTGCAGAGAATTATGACCAGAATTACCAGAGTGACCTCTGTGGCTGGACCGGGCAGATGGGCTTCGGTGAGCCGGAGGCCTGGATGACCAATGTATATACGGCAAAGTCTGATGAGACTCTGGAGGCAGTGGGCTTTTATGCCACCGCGCCGGATACAGAATACGAGGTATATGTGTTTGAAGGGGACAGCTTCCGTGAACATGTGGAAAACAATGAAAAATTTCAGACGGACAGTGGAAAAGTATTGGCATCCGGGGTACTGACGGACACGGGATTTTATACGGTCAGTCTTGAAAAGCCCTGGATACTGGATGCGGGAGAAATATTTGCTGTGACAGTCAGGATCCGCACGCAGGGTATGACTCAGCCGGTGGCGGTGGAGTACGCCGGGAGCGGACGTACCGGAAATGTTGACATAAGCGACGGCGAGGGGTATATTAGTTTTGATGGCTCTGTGTGGGAGCGGACGGAGACGTCCAAGGGATGCAATGTGTGCCTGAAAGCCTACAGCCGAAAAAAAGGAAAGTGAGAGAAGCATGGAGCATAAAATTGTTTTTGCGACATCCAATGCCGGAAAGATGCGGGAGATCCGTGAGATCTTAAAAGACCTCGGGGCGGAGATCCTGTCCATGAAGGAAGCCGGTGTTGACGTTGATATTGTTGAAGATGGAGATACATTCGCAGCAAATGCGTTAATTAAGGCAAAAGCTGTGTGGGAGAAGACAGGCGGGATCGTTCTGGCAGATGACTCCGGTCTTGTGATCGACGCACTGAATGGGGAGCCGGGTGTTTATTCCGCGCGCTATATGGGAGAAAAAACTTCCTATGAAATTAAAAACTGGAACCTGATCCATCGTCTGGATGGTGTTCCGGAGGAAAAGCGCACCGCGCGCTTCGTCTGCGTGATTGCGGCTGTTTTGCCGGATGGAAGGACAATCACGGCGGAAGGAACCATGGAAGGCGTGATCGCCCATGAACCGGCCGGCGCAGGTGGATTCGGCTATGACCCGATCCTGATGCTGCCGGAGTACGGAAAGACATCGGCGGAAATTACCATGGATGAAAAAAATGCTATCAGCCACCGCGGAAAAGCGCTTCGGGCGATGAAGAAACGTCTTGCAGAAGAAATCGGAGAATAATGTATGAAAATTCTGATCGTGAGCGATACCCACAGAAGAGATGGAAATCTCAGGGAAATTATCGAGAAACAGTCCCCATTTGATATGCTAATCCACCTGGGCGATACCGAGGGCAGCGAGGTCAACTTTAAGGAATGGGTAAATAATGACAACTGCGTGATCCATGTGGTGCGCGGAAATAATGATTTCTTCTCCCAGACAGACAAGGAGAAGGAGATCTCGATCGGAAAATACCGGGCGTTTCTGACCCATGGTCATATGTACGGCGTATCTTTTGAGCTGGAGACGATCAAAGACGAGGCGAGAGCCAGAAAAGTCGATATCGTCATGTTTGGACATACCCACAAGCCGCATCTGGAGTACTGTGAGGACGGTCTTGTTGTATTAAATCCGGGAAGTCTCTCCTATCCGAGACAGGACGGAAGAAAGCCGTCGTATATGTTGATGGAGATCGATCGGAACGGCGAGGCTCATTATACGATCTGTTATGTGGATCAGGACAGGGATATTCCGGCGGGGCTTTATTAGACAGGATAAGGTGGAATGTCAGCACATGGCTGGATTGTGACTCGGATTTAGAAATCACATGAAAAAGTGGTTGACATTCCTTGCAATCTACGGTATAATCTTAAACGCATTTAGTAAACTTTTGTTTTTAAATGCTTTGCGAAATCCCCGGGGTGTGGCTCAGCTTGGCTAGAGCGCCTGGTTTGGGACCAGGAAGTCGCAGGTTCGAATCCTGTCACCCCGATTTTTATCGAAAAAAAGATAAAAAAGTTGTTGACAAATGAGTGGATCTGAGATATAATTTCCTGGTCAGCGAAAAAAGAAAAGTTTTCCTGCGGGTGTAGTTCAATGGTAGAACACCAGCCTTCCAAGCTGGATACGTGGGTTCGATTCCCATCACCCGCTTTGCTTTTGCGAAAAAGCATTATGAGTCTGTAGCTCAGTTGGATAGAGCAACGGCCTTCTAAGCCGTGGGTCGGGGGTTCGAATCCCTTCAGGCTCATTTGAAATCAAGTGCGATTTCGAATTTTATATTATGGTGGGTATAGCGCAGCTGGTTAGCGCGCCAGATTGTGGCTCTGGAGGCCCAGGGTTCGAATCCCTGTATCCACCCGTAATTCCCTGGGAAGCAGTTCCCGGGGCTTTTTTGTATTTTACGAAAGGTTAGATTTGAAGGAAGATCTGGACGTGTGCGTGGGTGCGGTGGAACATTGTCGGGAAAGCATTCTGAAGATGATTCAGGAAATAGAAAATGAACTCAACGAAAATGAAGAAAGCTGAATTTCTATAATAGAAATTCAGCCTTTTTCCGCTGGGCCAGCGGGATTCGAACCCTCGAGTGCAGGAGTCAAAGTCCTGTGCCTTACCGCTTGGCGATGGCCCATTGCCATAACATTAGTATTCTATCATAAGACTGAAAAAAAAACAAGCAGAGGATTGGCGACTTGCCATCTGGTTTGCCATATGCTGATCTGGATGAGAAAGCGCATGGCAGAACTGTAACTATGGTTTGACAGGAAAGGAATATAGCAATGACAGAGGAAAAAACAGCAAAGGTTGTGGAAAACACAGAAAAAAACGGATCAGTCTGTTTAAAATCGAGAGGTGAGCTGGCGAGAGAACTGTTCCGGGAAGGTTACAACTGCTCCCAGGCGGTGACGCTGGCGTTTGCGGACGAGCTGGAGGCGCGGGGGATCAGCAGAGAGATGGCGGCAGGCCTGGCGTCCTCATTTGGCGGTGGTCTCGGAAGACTTCGGGAGGTATGTGGCTGTGTCAGCGGAATGGCACTGGTCTGTGGGGCTCTGGAAGGCTATACAGACCCGAAAGCGGCAGCGGAGAAGCAGGATCACTATAAAAGGATTCAGAAGCTTGTAACGGCGTTTAAGGACGAGAACGGCAGCTATATCTGCCGGGAACTGTTGGCTGGGATCAATACGGATACGAATCCGATGCCGGAGGCGAGAACGGAGAGCTACTATAAAAAACGCCCATGCGCAGAGCTTGCAGCCTGTGCAGCGGATATTCTGGAGAAACACTTGGAAGAACTACAGAAATAAAATTGAATTTCCGATCTTGAGAAGAATAGAACTCATCTCTGAGGTATCATTATGGCAACAAAAAATGACCCGTCGCAAAAGCGACGGGTCATTCTGCCTTTATATTTTACACAATAAGCTTTGCAAGCTGCTATACTCTGAATTAGAGGATTCCAGCCGGAAGAGCAACGCCTACGCCCGGTCCGAACGGAAGTCCGATCATCATCCAGATAACAACTACGATGATCCATGCGATCTGAAGAACGATGGACATCGGAATCATGTTGGAGATCAGAGTACCGATCTTGAGATCCGGAACGTACTTTGTCTGAGCAACACTTAAGATCATCCAGATATATGCGGACATCGGTGTCCAGCAGTTGAACGGGGAATCACCAATTCTGTAAAGTAACTGTGTGAAGCCCGGATGGTAACCGAGGAGCATGAACATCGGAACGAAGATCGGAGCGAAAATAGCCCACTTCGCGGAACCGGAGGATACGAAGATGTTGACGAAGGAGCAGAGAAGGATGAAGGCTACACAGAGCGGAATGCCTGTGAAACCTGCAGCCTCGAGACCATCAGCACCTGCGATCGCAAGGAGTGTACCAAGCTTTGTCCAGTTGAATAAGCCCTGGAACTGTCCACAGAAGAAGCAGAACAGAACGTAGGAACCCATAGCAGCCATCTGCTTAGACATTGCCTTGTTGACATCAACAGCGTTCTTGAATGTACCTGCAGTGAAGCCGTATGCAAGACCGCAGAGGCAGAACAGAACGAACAGGATCGGGATCAGGCCCTTTAAGAGTGGGGATCCGATAAATGCACCGTTCTCGCCGGAAAGAAGACCGGTGAAGAATCCGATTGCAATGATGATGATGTAGATGATCGCGGTAAGAGCTGCAGCATTAAGACCTTTCTTCTGCTGCGGAGTAACTTCTTCAAGTTTTGCTTCTCCGGCACCCTCGTATTTTCCGAAACGCGGCTCGATCATATGTACGGAACAGAATCCGATAACTGCTGCGCAGAGGAAGGTGGAGAAGATCATGAAGAACCAGTTACAGGTCGGGTCAACCTGGAATGTTGTATCCGGGATGAATGCCTTGATCGCATCGTTTGTAAGACCCTGTAACAGAGTATCAGTACCGGCAACCATCAGGTTCGCTGTGAAACCGGCCTGAGCACCTGCGTAACCAACCATCATACCAACTACCGGGTGTTTGCCAACGCCCATGTAAACGATGGCAGCCATCGGCGGGATAACGACCATAGCTGTATCGGAAGCGATGTTTCCGACTGTACCGACGAATGCGATTACATACGGGATCATAGATGCCGGAACGTTCTTTAAGGAACTGTTCAGCATGGAGATCAGCATTCCGGACTCCTCACAGAGACCGATACCGAGTGTCATTGTGATAACCAGACCTAACGGAGCGAAACCGGTAAAGTTCTTTACCATGTTGCCTAAGATCCAGTCAACGCCGTCTTTGGAGAACAGGTTCGCAGATGTTACGACCTCTCCGGAAGCCGGGTTTGTAAGGGCAACGCCCATTACACTGAAGATGCAGCCGATGATGGCTGTGATAAGGAAAAGCCAGCAGAACAGAATCGCTGGCGGCGGCAATTTGTTACAAACTTTTTCGATACCATCGATCAGTTTGTCCACGCCGGTTTTCTTAGCGGTAGTGTTTTCACTCATTTGAAAAACCTCCTGTAAACTTAATTTACGGGATCTAAACCCCCGAGATCCCGCTTACATAGATATTATACTATAAATGGTTCGAAAAAGCTATATATTTTTTATAAAGTGTTTATAATTTTTATTTTTAAATTAGAAAACTGGAAAAAAAGCCGGAGATTTCGCTAAATGGAATGATAAATATTTGGCAAAAATGCACAAATCAGGAAATGGCGAATATGAGAAGATTATTGCGTTTATAGTGGTTTCGTGTTAAGATAAAGTATCGTGCATGAAACGTGATGACAGATAATAAAGGAATCCTGCCTGATGGATTCAAAAGAGACTGTCGGTGGCAGCAATTGCCAATGTGCGGTTAATTGAATACCTGGGAGGATAAAATATGTTTGGTGGAAACTTTCAGACATGGAAACTTCATTCGGCGCAGGACTACTTTATGTTCTTTGCCTACATACTGGCCGGTGTGCTGGTGTTCTGGCTGATCGCGAAGCACATGAACAAACAGCGGAACCATGAAAAGGCTGTAGAAAAGGTCTCCGCGCGGCTGAAAAAGATCTGCGGAAAGCCCGGTGAGGTTTTAAAGAACGCGACTTTAAATCTGCCGGAAGGAAAAATGACGTTTGACGCGGTTCTTATGGATAAGAGAGGCGTTTATCTTGTAAGAACTTACGGCTGGGGAATTAAGATATACGGAACTCCGGACGGAGCAATGTGGCGGCGAGAAGACGCAAAGAGAAAAGAAGAGTTTGAAAATCCGCTTCTGGAGCTGAAAAAAGGCGCGGAGGAGATCGCAAAGGTGATGGAAGAAAACGGAGTTCAGAACCTGAAGGTGATGCCGATGGTCGTATTCGCGGACAACTTCCAGACTCCGGAGCTGTATCTCGGATATGGTTCTTTCTCCACAACGTATCAGGAATTGAAGAACTGGTATAAAAAACAGTCGGGAGTAAAAGAAGCGCAGTACGATTACGATAAGGTTTCTTCTATTATAAAAGGACTTGCAAAATAAGAAAACGGAAGATGAATAAAACGGGCAGTTCCGGAATGGAGCTGCCCGTTTTTTGACAAATCTGTTATGTACTGCCGAAAGTTTTAAAGGATACCAACCGGAAGAGCGGAACCAACGCCCGGTCCGATCGGAAGACCGATAAGATACCAGATGATGAAGAAGATCACCCAGATCACTTCAAGGATAACAGCGATTGGAAGAAGGTTGGAAATAAGAGTACCGATCTTGATATCCTTCATGTACTTGGTCTGTGCGGTTGCGAGAACCATCCAGATATACGGGCCCATCGGTGTAACTGCGTTTGTCGGGGAATCACCAAGTCTGTAAAGCAGCTGTGTGAAGCCCGGATGGTAACCAAGGAGCATGAACATCGGAACGAAGATCGGCGCGAAGATCGCCCATTTTGCGGAACCGGATGACATGAAGATGTTTACGCAGGTTACAACGAAGATAAAGCAGATGAATAACGGGATACCTGTGAAACCTGCGGACTGAAGAAGATCAGCGCCGCCGATCGCAAGGAGTGTACCAAGCTTTGTCCAGTTGAATAAGCCCTGGAACTGTCCACAGAAGAAGCAGAAGGAAACGTAGGAGCCCATAGCTGCCATCTGTTTGTTCATTGCTTTACTGATATCGCCGGATTTTGTAAATTTACCGGAGCCGAAACCGTACATAGTGCCGCAAAGCGCGAAGAATACGAACAGGATCGGGATCAGTCCCTTTAAGAGCGGGGAACCGACGAATGCACCATTCTCGCCTGCCAGCGGGCCTGTGAAGAATCCGATAGCAAGAAGGACGATATAAACAACAGCAGTGATACCGGCCCAGCGGAGACCTTTGTTTTCCTCGCCGGACAGCTTTTCAAGCTTTTCATCATCGCTGCCCTCATATTTACCGAAACGCGGCTCTACGACCTTTGTACAGATAGCGCCGATGACGATCGAGCAGAGAATGGTGGAAGCGATCATGAAGAACCAGTTACAGGTAACATCTACCTGGAAGGTTGTGTCCGGTAAAAAGCCTTTGATCGCGTCGTTTGTAAGACCCTGAAGCAGGGAATCTGTACCGGCAACCATAAGGTTTGCGGTAAAGCCAGCGTTTGCGCCGGCAAATCCGCAGATCATACCAACGACCGGATGTTTGCCTGCACCGATGTAAAGAAGTGCCGCAATCGGAGGAACGATGACATTTGCTGTATCGGAAGCGATATTTCCGATGGTTCCCACGAATGCGATAAGGTACGGGACAAGAACCGGAGGAACGTCGCTTAACCAGCTCTTTAAGAGGGACATAACAAGGCCGGACTCCTCACAGATACCGATACCGAGTGTCATGGTGATTACCAGACCGAGCGGTGCGAAACCTGTGAAGTTCTTTACCATGTTTTCAATGAACCAGTGCAGTCCGTCTACCGAGAAGAAGTTCTGGGAAACAACGGTCTCTCCGGATGCCGGGTTGATCAGGCTTACACCGGCTACGGTTGCGATCGTACCGATAATCGCTGTGAAAAGGAAGAGCCAGCAGAACAGGATTACCGGATCGGGAAGTTTGTTACATACGTTTTCGACTACGGTCAACGCCTTGTCGAGCCAGGTCTGTTTTGTTGCAGTATTGGTGTTTTCGCTCATACAGAAACCTCCTGTAATAGTAAAAGTACGAAATGACTGAAAAACAGGGAGATTTCCAGTAATTTCGCCGACAAATTAAAAAGTTAATTCTTTGCTAAGAATGAAAAATATTAACTTTTTATAAAACGATTATATATCTTTTGTAAATGGCTGTCCACACCTTTTTTTGTTTAGTTAAATGTTCTTACAACTCATATTATTAATGCAATTCAAATAAATTAGAAAATTAAGACAAAAACAAAGCAGATCAGGAGAGATCCGGTCAGGAAACCGGATAAAGCTGAGGTATTTTCTTGCGGAGATGGCAGATCCATGTTAAGATAAGTGAGTAAGATTTGCGATGCGGGGACTAAAAAAGAGGTCCTTGCAGAGGAAAAAACAGGAGGGGTTAGCAGATGATTAACGAAAAGAGACTGCTCGACACATTCATTGGCTACGCGATGATCGACAGCGAGACAAAGAATGAGAAAGCGATGGGGGAAAAGTTAGTTGAGGATCTGAAGGCACTCGGTCTGGAAGTAAAGACCGATAAGGCCGGAGAGGGGTTCGGATCCAACGGATTTAACGTATGCGCATATCTTCCGGGAACGATTCCGGGTGAGCCGACTATTATGTGTGCGCACATGGATACCGTGACTCCGGGTAACGGGATCAAACCGTTGATCGATGACGGAATTATCCATACAGCCGGATCTACGATCCTTTCCGGTGATGACAAGTCCGGAATCGCGGCGATCATGGAGGCTGTCAAGGTGATCAAAGAGCAGAATCTTCCGTGCCGCAGCACAGAGATCTTATTCACCATCGGTGAAGAGGGCGGAATGAACGGCGTTAAAAATATGGATCTGTCCATGATCAAAGGCAAAGAGGCGATGGTATTCGATGCCAGCGGCGATGTTGGAAAGATCTTAACCTGCGGACCTGGCCAGATCAAGATCTTCGCGACGATCATCGGACGTTCCTCCCATGCGGGACTTGCTCCGGAAGAGGGAATCAGCGCGATCCAGGTAGCGGCAAAGGGAATCGCAAAGATGAACCTGCTCCGCATTGATGAGGAGACGACCTGCAATATCGGTACCTTAAAGGCAGAGTACGCAACCAATATCGTTCCGGAAAAGGCTGAGTTCGTGGCAGAGGTGAGAAGCCGCAACCTCGATAAATTAAACGCGCAGGCTGCCCATATGCAGAAATGCTTACAGGATGCCTGTGACGAGATGGGTGCAAAGCTTGAGATCGAGTTAAAGACAAACTATGTAAGCTTCAATGTTGCGAATGACGATCCGATGGTACAGAGAGTGTTCGAGTCCTGCAAGCGCATCGGCTGCGAACCGATGACTGCAAAGGGCGGCGGCGGAAGCGACGCGAACGTAATGGCCCTTCACGGAATCAAGCCGATCGTTCTCTCTACCGGTATGACGAAGGTACATACTACGGGTGAGACGCTGAAGATCGAGAACCTCAATAAGTGCGCGGAGCTTGTTCTGGATCTGATGACACACTGATGAATAATAGAATAAGATTTGCGGAATATATAAAAAGAAGGTAAGTAGATTACAGGGCAGCCGATAAAAGGGCTGCTCTGTTTTTTATGTAACAGGAAATTCCGAGGAATTTCCTGTTACATAAAAAGGCACTGACGTGCCAAAGATGCGCACTCGCGCGAAGATGTAGACTGTCGCAAGCGACCGCGCGAGGCGCGAGAATGTGCCAAGGCACATTCTTTTTTAGTTTAACAGGAGATTACGATGGAACGACCAGATAAAAAGGCACTAACGTGACTTAAGATGCGCATTCGCGCGAAGATGCAGATTGTTGCAAATACCTGTGCCGGGTGAGAGAACACGTCGATCGATTTTCAGACATGAAAAAACTCCGGTTCTGGCATACCGGAGTTTTTTCACACAAATACTAAAAAAGGGGGATGTATGAGTATCGAATATATGTCAATTCCGGATCCTCGTGGATCCAAGAATTATGTTTAGTCGAGTCCGGCATAAATGTGCGCGCATTTCATTTGTCTGCCGGCCCCATTTTTATATATACCTGATCAGGCGCTACACGCCTCGTCTTTCGTTTTTATAAAACGCTTCGTGATGTCTTTTACTGATTGGTATCTTTTATGATACAAAGTATACAGGAAGAATGTGACGGAAGTATGGAGAAACTCTAAAAGGAAAATAAAATAAGTGGAGATTTTCTAACGAAAAAATAACCATTTCTTTAGAATTTGTTTATTGTCATGAAAAAAAGCCGTGGTATAGTTCTGATGCAGTGTAACAGGTGGCTGTACGCCGGAAAATCCCCTGAGTACCCGGGGAGATGTCTGCGGGGCAGATACCGGAAAAGCAGATGATTCTTGGAGTACATATAAAAGAAGATTCTGGGAGCACATATAAGATCGGAGGAGGAACTTTTAATCATGAAGAAACACGTTTTACTGGCGGCGGCGCTCTGCATGACAGCAGTGATGGCGACCGCATGCGGATCAAAACATACACAGACACAGGAAACCGCAGCAGAGACAACGACAGAAGCTTCCGATGCGGAAACGAAAGCGGCGGACACGACAAAACCGGATCTTTCTAATGTGGATCCGAAGATGGCGGAAGGTCCGGGAGCGTTCGAGACAGATGAGAGCTCTGAAGGTGTACAGGTGGAGGAGATCTCTGGTGAGGAGCTGGCGAAGCTCCAGAGTGAGGTGGCTGCAAAGCTTGAAAAAACGGATTACAAGTCTTACGCAAAGGAGCTTGTCGAGATCGTGAAGAATAAGGATATGGAAGGCCTCGCGGACCATATTGATTTTCCGGCGTTTATCTCCTGTGTGAAGACAAACGGCGGAATGGTGGATACAAAGGAAGATTTCATGAAACTGGATCCGGTTGAAATCTTCTCCGATGAGATGGAGGCAGCGATCGGAAAGGTGGATGTTGATACCCTTGAACCGGTTATGGCAGGAATCGTTCTGGGCGACGGTGTTCCGAATATCATCCTCGGCATTACTGCGGACGGAGAACTTGCGGTCACAGGAATGAATTACTGAAAATCACGGGCGGGTCGGTGAAGCCATCACATAAGAAAATAAAGTCTGAAGAAAAAATGAAGGGACATGGAAGTATCTGTGTCTCTTTTTTCTATATATAAATATAGAAGAAATATAAATCAGATCTGGATTTACCCGGAAAATCATTCGGCGATTTTTGGACAATTATACAACTGTGTCCAAATATAGCAAATTATTGACAAAAGAATTCATGAAATATCTGTAAAGTTGATGCGTAGAAATGGACAAATCCGCAAATATTTAGTATAATGGCGGTATGCGTTATGCGGCAAGTGAGGTGGGAGAAAATGCGTCAGAAAAAAAACGGACTCGAAAACCTGGTGCTGATCACCCAGCTCGGACTAAATGTTGTGACACCGGTCCTTATCTGTGTGCTTTTCGGAAGCTGGATCGATAAAAAGACCGGACTTCATACCGTTTTGATCTTCCTGATTCTGGGTGTTCTCTCGGGCGGCCTGAGTGCATATAAGATGGCGAAGCATATCGTAGACAGAGAGAAAGAAGACGAAGACAGGGAAAAGAAAGAGCAGGTAAAGCAGTGGGAGAGCCGTTTTGGAACCGGAGACGGTGCTGACCGTCCCAAAAGATGGCGGTGACAGCCGAAGGGACGGCAAAGAAGACGGTACCCGTAAACGAAAGCGGAATATGAAGCAGCAGGGAACTGTCCGACAGAAGACAGCCTCAGCAGGGTGATTGAAAGGGTGGAACAATCGTGAGTGATAAGACAAAGAGACAGGTAGTGGGAATGAGCATCGGGATTCTGATCCATAATATGATCTTGCTTCTCATCTGCCTTATTTTTTTCCGAACCGTTCCGGTGATCACCGGAGTGCTGATCGGAGCCGCGGCGGCGGAGGTGCTGCTCATCAGTATCGCGAGATCCACGGAACTCTGTGTGGAATCGGCTGATGGGGCGTACAGCAGCAAAAAGATGGTGATCCATTCGCTGATCCGCAGCCTGTGCGCGGTAATACTGGTGTGCCTTTTATGGAAATTTACGACGATCAACCTTCTGGCGGTCGTTTTCGGCGCACTGGGATTGAAGACCGGAGCTTATGTGTATCCGGTACTTCAGAAACGAACCGACCGTATGGCCTGAGCTTCAGGCTTAACGGATAGAGCCTTATACGCTGCTGTTTTGGAACAGACAGCAGTCTTTCATGAGTCTTAAGGAAAGGAGGAAAAAGAATGAGTGGTGGCAGTGGTGCTGATTTCATGATCCACGGGATCGTGAAATACCATCTCTTCGGTCATGAACTCTGGCTGACGACAACAACGGTCGGAATGACGATCGTTACGATCGTTCTACTGATTCTGGTGATAGCCGCGAACCGTGCATTAAAACATGCGACGGATGTACCTGGAACATTCCAGAATATCATCGAATTCGGTATGGAAATGCTGGAAAATATGACCACAGGGATTCTTGGCAGTTCAGCGAACCGGTTTGCGAACTATATCGGAACGATTTTTTTGTTTATTCTGTTCTGCAACCTGAGCGGTCTGTTCGGCCTGAGAACGGTGACTGCCGACTTTGGTGTTACGTTCCTTCTTGGTCTGGTCACGTTTGCGATCGTACAGTACCAGGGAATCAAAAATCATGGTGTCGGACACTTTACGGGATTGTTTCAACCTCTCCCGGTGCTGTTCCCGATCAATCTGATCGGTGAATTTGCGAATCCGATCTCGATCTCTCTTCGTCTGTTCGCAAACATGCTGTCCGGAGTTATTATCATGGGTCTCTGGTACGGAATGATGCCGGTCTTATTAAAAATCGGTATTCCGGCCGCACTTCATGTGTACTGCGACCTGTTTTCCGGGTGCATCCAGACATACGTATTCTGCATGCTGACTATGGTCTATGTAAATGATAAACTGTAGGAACGCAGGGCGGAACAGGGAAGGCAGGACCCCATCGACGCAGTCGATCGGAAAGGATTTTGCCTGTAGCTGTGAATGACAGCTATAAAATTTTTTTACAGGAGGTTTTATCTATGAATATTACAGGACAGGATTTGATCCATGCTTGCTCAGCAATCGGCGCCGGTATCGCGATGATCGCCGGTATCGGACCTGGTGTTGGACAGGGTATCGCCGCTGGTTTCGGCGCATCTGCAGTCGGCCGCAACCCGGGCGCGAAATCTGATATTACATCGACCATGCTTCTTGGACAGGCCGTTGCCGAGACGACCGGTCTTTATGGTCTTGTTGTTGCCATTATCCTTATGTTCGTTAAGCCGTTCGGTTGATCCGGATATGGGAACAGAAAAAAACTTCCGGGTATGCGCGGAAGTTTGTAAAGGAGGCGAGATGAGACCTTGGAACGGTTAATAAATTTTGACCCTCAATGGATCAACGACATTGTGATCACGGGAATCAATATTTTTATCCTGTTCTTTGTAATGTCGTATTTCCTCTTTAATCCGGCGCGTGAGGTACTGG
Source organism: Clostridium sp. AM30-24 (assembly GCF_003480435.1). Taxonomy (GTDB): domain Bacteria; phylum Bacillota; class Clostridia; order Lachnospirales; family Lachnospiraceae; genus Pilosibacter. The sequence goes on from NZ_QUJB01000002.1 coordinate 214,812, forward strand.
AAAAAAGAAGAAAGCGGATCGCGGGCGATCTGGAAACGGCAAAGACGAGCCGCGAAGACGCGCTCGAGCTGAAAGCAGAGTATGAGGATAAAATAAAGTCCATCGACAAAGAGGCGCAGGAAATTCTCGACGCAGCGAGGAAAAAAGCGAAAAAGCAGGAAGCTGATATCTTAGCAGAAGCGAGAGAGGAAGCAAACCGCATCGTTGACCGGGCAAACCGGGAGATCGAGCTGGAGAAGAAGAAAGCGCTTGAGGACATGAAGACGGAGATCGTTTCCATTGCGTCCCTGATGGCAGAGAAGGCGGTTGCCGCTTCCATGGATGTAAAGATCCAGGATTCCCTGATCGAGGAGACTTTAAAGGAAATGGGTGAGAGCACATGGCAAAGTTAGTGTCAAAGGTCTACGGCGATGCGCTGTTTGAAGCTGCCATGGAGCGGGATATGCTGTCGCCCGTATATGAGGAAGTACAGTCACTGCAGACGATCCTCATGGAGAATGCAGACCTTGTACAATTTTTGAACCATCCGCAGATCATAAAAGAAGAGAAGTTAAAGGTCGTGGAAAATATCTTTAAAGGAAGAGTTTCCAATGACCTGATGGGATTTCTTGAGACCGTGATCGAAAAGGGACGGCAGAAGGAGCTCCCGAAGATCCTCGACTATTTTGTGAATCGTGTAAAGGAATATAAAAAGATCGGTATCGTAACTGTCACAAGCGCGGTGGAACTCTCCGCGGAGCAGAAGGCCCATACGGAGGCGAAGCTTTTGGAGACCACAGCTTTTGTGAGTCTGGAAGTTACCTATAGCGTCGATCCTGCGATTCTCGGCGGACTCGTGATCAGGATCGGTGACCGCGTGGTGGACAGCAGCATCAGGACAAGACTCGGGGAGATCCGGAGAGACTTGATGAAGCTGCAGCTGGCGTGATCCCGGCGGATCCGGGACCGGAAACAGCAGTCCGGCAGCAGAAATAATACTGAACAGTTACGTGATGAAATGGAAAAGAAAGAAGGTGCAGACCTCAAATGAATTTAAAACCAGAAGAGATCAGCTCGGTCATCAAAGAGCAGATCGAAAGATATTCGACGAAGCTGGAAGTCTCTGACGTGGGTACTGTCATCCAGGTAGCGGACGGCATTACACGAATCCACGGTCTTGAGAATGCCATGCAGGGAGAACTTCTGGAATTTCCGGGAGAGGTTTACGGCATGGTGTTAAACCTTGAGGAGGACAACGTCGGAGCGGTTCTGCTCGGTGATTCCTCAAGCATCAGTGAGGGAGACACCGTAAAGACGACAGGACGTGTCGTTGAGGTTCCTGTGGGCGATGCCCTGACAGGACGTGTCGTGAATGCCTTAGGACAGCCTATCGATGGAAAAGGTCCGATCCTTACGGATAAATTCAGAAAGATCGAGCGTGTTGCCCACGGTGTTATCGAGAGAAAATCCGTAGATACCCCGCTTCAGACAGGTATCAAGGCGATCGATGCCATGGTTCCGATCGGACGCGGACAGCGTGAGCTTATTATCGGCGACCGTCAGACTGGTAAGACGGCGATCGCGATCGATACGATTATTAACCAGAAGGGACAGGGAGTTCACTGCATTTATGTTGCAATTGGACAGAAAGCATCAACAGTTGCGACAATCGTGAAAACTCTTGAGGAGTTTGGCGCGATGGATTACACGACACTTGTCGTATCCACAGCTTCTGACCTTGCCCCGTTACAGTATATTGCCCCGTATTCCGGCTGCGCAATCGGTGAAGAGTGGATGGAGAACGGCGAGGATGTGCTTGTCGTTTACGATGACTTAAGTAAGCATGCGGCGGCGTACCGTACCCTGTCCCTGCTTCTTAAGAGACCGCCGGGACGTGAGGCATATCCGGGCGATGTTTTCTATCTGCATTCCAGACTGTTGGAGCGCGCGTCCAGACTTTCCGATGACCTTGGCGGCGGTTCCCTTACCGCACTTCCAATTATTGAGACGCAGGCGGGTGACGTATCGGCCTACATTCCGACAAACGTGATCTCCATCACAGACGGACAGATCTACTTAGAGACTGAGATGTTCAACTCCGGTTTCCGTCCGGCGATCAACGCGGGTCTTTCTGTATCCCGAGTTGGCGGCGCGGCACAGATCAAGGCGATGAAGAAGATCGCTGCCCCGATCCGTGTGGAGCTTGCCCAGTACCGCGAGCTCGCTTCCTTCGCCCAGTTCGGTTCCGAGCTTGACGCCAGCACAAAGGAACAGCTTGCCCAGGGCGAACGCATCCGTGAAGTTTTAAAGCAGCCGCAGTATCAGCCGATGCCGGTCGAGTATCAGGTCATCATTATCTATGCGGCGACAAAGAAATATCTCCTCGATATTCCGACAAATCAGGTTCTTGATTTTGAGAAAGAGCTGTTTAAGTTTATCGATACAAAGTATCCGGAGATCCCGGCGAGCATCCGCGAGGCGAAGCAGATGACACCGGAGACTGAAGAATTGCTGAAAAAAGCTATTGAAGAGTGCAAGGCAGCAAGATAAGGCAGGTGATGTATCATGGCAACCATGAGAGATATTAAACGAAGGAAATCCAGTATTGAGAGTACCGAGCAGATTACCAAAGCCATGAAACTTGTTGCCACTGTAAAACTCCAGAAATCCAGAACGAAGGCGGAAAATTCGAGATTGTACTTCAATCTGATGTACCAGACGATCCAGGAGATGCTGAAGAAATCCACCGGGATCCGGCACCGCTATTTAAAGAGTGGGGATTCGAAGAAAAAGGCAGTTATCGTCGTTTCTTCCAATCGCGGACTTGCCGGCGGATATAACTCCAACATCATCCGTCTCGTGACGGAGAGCGGGATCCCGAAAGAGGATGCCCTCATCTTCGCGATCGGACGGAAAGGACGCGACGGACTCGCAAGGAAAGGCTATGAGATCAAAGCGGATTACTCCGATGTGATCGACGAGCCGCTCTACTCCGACGCGCAGCAGATCTCAAAAGAGCTTTTAGCCATGTTTGAGAAGAATGAGATCGGAGAGATCTATCTGGCATACACGGCGTTCAAAAATACCGTAAGCCAGATCCCGACGTTCTTAAAGCTTCTTCCGGTGGATCTTGCGGCAGCAGGGCCAAAGGGCGAAGTAAAAGAAGAAAAGCCGGATCTTCTCATTATGAACTATGAGCCGGACGAGGACGAAGTTCTGGATGCAATTATTCCGAAGTATGTGAGCAGCCTGATCTACGGGGCATTCTTAGAGGCCGTTGCCAGTGAGAACGGCGCGCGAATGACTGCAATGGATTCGGCGACGAACAACGCGGAAGAGATGATCGGAAAACTGTCGCTGCAGTACAACCGTGCGCGTCAGGGATCTATCACTCAGGAGTTGACAGAGATCATCGCGGGCGCGAATGCCATCGATGGTTAAAAAGAAATATGAGTAATTATTTGGCAGACTTGCGTACTTGCGGTGCTGGAGGTAAAAGACAGCATACAGGAGACAGAAATCAGTCAGCATAATGTGCTGGAATGGATTTTTACCGCTGGACTGAGTGGCTGAATAGTTATGATAGAGACAAGGAGAAGTGAGATGGCAGAGAAAAACATTGGTAAAATTACTCAGGTCATCAGTGCCGTTCTGGATATCAAATTTCCCCAGGGCGGGCTGCCTGAGATCAATGACGCCATTGAGATCACCACAAAGGATGGCGGGGTCCTCACGGTTGAGGTTGCCCAGCATCTCGGTGATGATACGGTAAGATGCATCGCTCTCGGTCCCACCGACGGTCTTGTCCGCGGCATGGATGCCGTAGCGACCGGCGGACCGATCATGGTGCCGGTCGGTGAGCAGACACTTGGAAGAATTTTCAATGTTCTGGGACAGCCGATCGACAATAAAGAAGCTCCGAAGACGGAGAAAAAGCTCCCGATCCACCGCAAAGCCCCGAGCTTTGAGGAACAGTCCACAGAGACAGAGATCCTTGAGACAGGTATCAAGGTCGTTGACCTCCTCTGCCCGTACCAGAAAGGTGGAAAGATCGGTCTGTTCGGCGGTGCCGGTGTAGGTAAGACAGTCCTGATTCAGGAGCTGATCCGAAATATTGCGACAGAGCATGGCGGATATTCCGTATTTACAGGCGTTGGTGAGCGTACCCGTGAGGGAAATGACCTTTACTATGAGATGTCCGATTCGGGCGTTATCAATAAGACGACCATGGTGTTCGGCCAGATGAACGAACCGCCGGGATCCCGTATGCGTGTGGGACTTACCGGTCTTACCATGGCAGAGTATTTCCGTGACGAAGGCGGAAAAGATGTGCTGTTATTCATCGACAATATCTTCCGTTTCAGTCAGGCTGGTTCCGAGGTATCAGCGCTGCTCGGACGTATGCCGTCAGCCGTAGGTTACCAGCCGACCTTACAGACAGAGATGGGTGCCCTCCAGGAGCGGATCACCTCCACAAAGAACGGTTCCATTACATCTGTACAGGCAGTTTACGTTCCGGCCGATGACTTAACAGACCCGGCTCCGGCAAATACCTTTACCCATCTGGACGCGACGACCGTACTCAGCCGTTCCATCGTAGAGCTTGGTATTTACCCGGCTGTAGATCCGCTTGAGTCTACGTCCCGTATCCTTGATCCGCGTATTGTTGGTGAGGAGCATTATAAGGTTGCCCGCGGCGTACAGGAAGTGCTGCAGAGATATAAGGAGCTTCAGGATATTATCGCAATGCTCGGTATGGATGAGCTTTCCGAGGAAGATAAGCTTACCGTATCCCGTGCGAGAAAGATCCAGAGATTCTTATCCCAGCCGTTCTTCGTAGCCGGACAGTTTACCGGTCTGGAAGGCCGCTATGTTCCGCTTTCCGAGACGATCCAGGGCTTCAAGGAGATCCTCGAAGGCAAACATGACGATATTCCGGAGAATCTGTTCCTCAACGCAGGAAATATTGATGATGTTCTCGCCCGCGTGAAATAGGGGGTGTGGACATGGCGGAAATGATGAGACTTCAGATCGTTACGCCGGATGAGGCGTTTTTCGACGGAGAGGTTTCGATGGTGGAGCTCAACACGGCAGACGGGGAAGCCGGAATCTATCCGAAGCATATCCCGATGGTCGTCGCGGTTGCACCGGGCGTTCTTAAGATCCACGGGGCAGACGGCGTGAAAAAAGCGGCGCTGCTTTCCGGATTTTTACAGATCCTGCCGGAGAAGGTAACGATCCTCGCGGAATCCTGCGAGTGGCCGGAAAACATCGATGGCAAGAGAGCCAATGAAGCCAGGATCCGCGCAGAGAGACGTCTGGCGGAAAAAAATCCACAGACCGATATTGACCGCGCTGAAGCCGCTTTGAAGCGGGCGCTGGTGAGATTGTCGCTGGTGGATGGAAACTAAAGATAGAACTGTGAAACGCAGTGGAAAATAAAACAGCATGTCGGGAAGAACGCTTGTAAGCAGGACTTACAGGAGGCTTTCCGGCATGCTGTTTTATATTATGATGTTGGAGACAAAAGGTATTTTGGCGCGGAGCTTATTTTTTCCGCCTGGAAAGCAGCGGCTCACTTACTCCATCGAGTCCCACAAGCGCGAAGATCGCCGCAAGGACTCTCTGAGATCCCTTATAGGCGTCTTTGCTGTCATACCACTCGTCAACGGAATGGCAGGCACCGCCTTTTCCGCCTCCGCCGACGCAGATCGCAGGGATTCCGAGGCTGATCGGGATATTTGCATCGGTACTTCCTGCGCTTTCGAATTCTACATCTTCGCCGCATGCCTGGAACGCAGAGGCTGTGGCGCTCACGATCTCACAGTCCTTCGGCTGGCTTCCTGCCGGACGGTTTCCGATCTGTTTTACGTCCACTGTGATACGTCCGTTGTGATCGAAGCTGTCCTTAGATTCTTCGTAGAAACGCTCGGTTTCCCAACGGTTATTTTCATCCTCAACTGCACGTTTGATGCACTCCTGAAGCTTTGCATCAAGCTCTTCAAGCTCCTTTAAGCCGTTGGAACGGATATCGACAAGCATGGAACACTCATACGCGATGGCATTGATGGAGGTTCCACCGTTTACGACACCGACGGAGAAGGTAGTCTTCGGTTCTCTCGGGGTGCGGAGCTCAGAGATATAGGAGATGGCGCGGCCCATGGCAAAGATCGGGTTTACAAGACCGAAGGCGCCGAAGGAATGTCCCCCCGGTCCGCGGAAGGTTACCTCGTAGCGGTGGCTTCCGGTGCCGCCGTGGCAGATCAGGCAGCCTGCACCGTCAACGGAGATAAAACCGTCAACCTTGTCGGCGTTTTTCGAGAAGAAGTGGCGCATGCCGCGGAGGTCTCCGAGACCTTCCTCGCCGACGTTGCCGCCGATAATGATATCTCCGACCGGTTTTAAGCCGGATTCTTTGATGGCTCTTGCCAGCGTAAGGATCTCAGCCAGTCCGCGGGTATCATCGCCGATTCCGGGTGCGTAGATCTTTGTTCCTTCGCGTTTCACCGGGAGCGGAGTTTCCGGCGGGAATACAGTGTCCAGATGAGCGGAGACATAGAGAGTCGGACCATTACCGGTACCATGGATATGGGCGTATACGTTGTGGACCTCATCCATCACCGGATCGAGACCTGCCTCGGTCAGAAGCTCTTTAAACCGGATCGCGCGCTTCTCCTCAAATGGGCTGAAGGAGGAGATCTGAACAAGCTCGATCTGCTGGTCGATGGTGTGCGCTTCATCCTGTTTCAGGTATTCGAAGGCATGAGCCATCTTGTCGGACGTTATAAGTGTCTGAATCGCTTCTTTCATGTGGGAACCATCCTTTCGATTTGTATATGATGATATCAGAGACAAAATACCTTTTGATCCCAATATCATATGATAGAAATATCATAGCGCGAAAAAGAAAATTTGTAAATAAAACAGAGAAAACTAATAATTCTGTAAGTATAGTTTGTATAGGAAATATCGTCAGAGAACAAAAGAAAAAAGAGGGCAGGAAAAAAGTATCGGTTTGAATGAGCCGGGAGTAAAAAATAAAAAGGACGGGGAAATGTGTGCGGGACAGGCTGTAGAAAAAATAAAAAGCAGGTTCTGAACCGCATACCGGAGCAGAACCTGCAAGTTTACGTTTTATTCCAGATGGTTACACTTGGTTACTTTTACTGATCATTTGTAAGCTTCATCTTATCAAAAATATAGAAGATCAGGCTTAAGATCATGCCGACAACACATGCAAGGACCATACCTGTGAGCTGCACATTGCCGAAATTCACCTTGATCCCGGAGAGGCCGGTTACAAAGATCACGGCAGTCAGGGCCTGGTTTCTGTTTTTGCCGTAGTCGACCTTGGAGTCGACCAGAATACGGAGACCGGAGGTTCCGATCATACCGTAGAGCAGGAAGGAGATTCCGCCGATGACCGGTCCCGGGATCGTCTGGATCAGGGTCGATAATTTCCCGATAAAGGAGCAGATGATGGAGATCACGGCTGCTCCGGCGATGACCTGAACACTGTAAACTTTTGTGACAGCCATAACGCCGATGTTCTCACCGTAGGTGGTCGTCGGTACGGAGCCGATGAGACCGGATACCATGGTGGAGAAGTTGTCACCAAAGATGCTGCGGTGAAGCCCCGGCTCCTTTAAAAGGTCCCTGCCGACGATCTTGCTGGTAACGACCTGATGTCCGATATGCTCGGAGGTGATGACAAGGATGACCGGCATGATGATCATGATCGCTTCCATATTAAATTTTGGAGCGGTAAAGTTCGGGACCGCAAAGATCGGGGCAGCGGCCACTGCAGAGAAATCAACGATTCCGCATGCAACGGCAGCGACATATCCGGCGATCACGGCGATCAGGATCGGGATAACAGATAAAAATCCCCGGAACAGGACAGAACCGAAAACGGCAAAGCCAAGTGTTACGAGGAACACGATCAGATTCTTCGGATCAATGGTCTCGTCCAAGAGTCCCGCGTTGCTTGCTGCGCTGGAGGAGAGCTCCAGACCAATCAGGGCTACGACCGGGCCCATGGCAGCCGGTGGAAGAACGATGTCGATCCATTTATAACCGATCTTGTAAATGATGAATGCGAGGATACATCCGACGAAACCGACGGCAACGAATCCGCCGAGGGCATATTCATATCCGAATTTTGCGATCACGATACCGGCAGGAGCGAGAAACGCGAAGCTGGAACCGAGATAGGCGGGAGCTTTTCCCTTTGTGATAAAGATAAACATGAGGGTGCCGACACCGTTCATGAAAAGAACGATGGCTGGATTAATTCCGAATAAGAACGGAACGAGAACAGATGCGCCGAACATGGCGAACATATGCTGAATGCTCAGGGGGATCAAAAGGTTAAAGGGAACCTTTTCATCCACCTGAATGATCTTATGGCTTTCCATACGGGACCTCCTTAGGTGATGAGTAGTTTTTAGTATTTGTGCCTGCCTATGGATTTACGGGTTCAGGCATTTTTTCTATTCTATCACATTCTTGTTATTTGTCCAGAAAAATCAGGGGGAAATCGCAGGAAAGGATATGCAGTTAACGAATTTCAGGGCTTCCGCTCTTGACAAAGCTCCGGAATCTCCATATAATGACCCATATAGCCGCGTTAAAGCATGCGGTATATAATGGAAAAGCGATGAAGGGAACGAGTAGGGAAATGACCTGCTCCGCACAGAAAGCTGCCGGTAGATGAGAGGCGCGCGGACTTCTTTTTCTGAATACATCCCGGAGCTGCACACCGAAAGCGTGAACGGAGATAACCGGAAAATGTGAGTAGGCTGTGACGGAACTGGTACCCGTTAGAAATGCCGGGGTCTTTTATGATGAGGACTCCATGAGCCGGAGCGTGCGAGCGTTTCGGGAACATCAGGTGGTAACACGAGCGTATGCCTCGTCCTTTTGGGAAACAAGGGACGGGGCTTTTTTTCGCTTCGTCCGGATAGCAGGTCTTCATATAAAGACCAACACAGGCGGAAGAAACGAACATCCGCAGAAAATTACAGAAAAGGAGTAAACAAAATGGGAGTTTACGAAGAGTTACAGGCCCGCGGCTTGATCGCGCAGGTCACAAACGAAGAAGAGATCCGCAAAATGGTCAATGAAGGAAAAGCCGTATTCTACATCGGCTTTGACCCGACTGCGGACAGCCTTCATGTTGGACATTTCATGGCACTCTGCTTAATGAAACGTTTACAGATGGCTGGAAACAAGCCGATCGCGCTGATCGGCGGCGGTACCGGAATGGTCGGAGATCCGTCCGGACGTTCCGATATGAGAACCATGATGACGGTTGAGACGATCCAGCACAACTGCGACTGCTTTAAAAAGCAGATGAGCCGTTTCATCGACTTCTCCGAAGGAAAAGCCATGATGGTAAACAACGCGGAATGGCTTATGAACTTAAACTACATCGATTTCTTAAGAGAGATCGGACCGCACTTTTCCGTCAACAACATGCTTCGTGCAGAGTGCTACAAGCAGAGAATGGAGAAGGGCTTAAGCTTCTTAGAGTTCAACTACATGCTGATGCAGAGCTACGATTTCTACGAGCTGTTCCAGAGATATGGCTGCAACATGCAGTTCGGCGGCGATGACCAGTGGAGCAACATGCTCGGCGGTACAGAACTTATCAGAAGAAAACTCGGAAAAGACGCTCATGCAATGACGATCACACTGCTCTTAAACTCTGAGGGCAAGAAGATGGGTAAGACCCAGTCCGGCGCTGTATGGCTGGATCCGAATAAGACGACTCCGTTTGAGTTCTACCAGTACTGGAGAAACGTCGGCGACGCAGACGTATTAAAGTGCCTGCGGATGCTCACATTCCTTCCGCTTGAGCAGATCGATGAGATGGACAAATGGGAAGGCAGCCAGTTAAATCAGGCGAAGGAGATCCTCGCATACGAGCTCACAAGCCTTGTTCACGGCGAGGAGGAAGCAAAGAAAGCACAGGAGAGCGCACGTGCATTATTCGCAGGCGGCGCTGCGGCAGAAATGCCGACAGCAGAGCTTTCCGACGCAGATCTTTCTGATGGTTCGATCGACCTCCTTTCTATCGTACAGAAATCCGGCCTCTGCGCATCCCGCTCTGAGGCGAGAAGAAACGTAGAGCAGGGTGGTGTTTCCGTAGACGGTGAGATCGTGAAGGATATTAAGGCTGTATACACGAAAGAGCAGCTTTCCGGTGAAGGAATCGTTGTAAAGCGCGGTAAGAAGAACTTCAGACGCGTGATAGTTAAATAAAAAAATAAGCTGCGCAGGGGACTGGATTTAGTTCCCTGCGCGTGTTAATATAGAGACGTCTGGAAACGGATATTTTCAGATCATAATTGTGAAGATATCAGCAGTTATTGAAAATCCAAAACTGAAGAGACGGACAAACTGCGCTGTCGGTAAATGGCGAAGCGGTTCCGCCGGAATGGAGAAAATATGGATATTTTAAACGAAGCGAAGAAAAATTTCGACTACATGGTAAGGATCAGAAGACATATGCACGAGTATCCGGAAAACAGCGGTGTGGAGTATGAGACAGTAAAATATATTGCCTCTGAGCTCGATGCGCTGGGAATCGAGTATGTAGTCGTTCCGGAAGGTGGTATTATCGGACAGATCCACGGCGGAAAACCTGGAAAAACCGTTCTTCTTCGTGCCGATATGGACGCACTTCCGATCAAGGAGAGCAAGACAAACCTCACAAAGGAAAAGGTCTGCATCTCTAAGAACGATGGAATCTCCCACGCCTGCGGACATGACGCCCACACAGCGATGCTTCTCGCTGAGGCAAAGATCTTAAACGAGAATAAGGAAGACTTAAACGGCAATATCGTCCTCCTCTTTGAGCGCGGCGAGGAGGCCGGCGGCAATATCAGAAATCTTCTTCCGTATGCCGTTGAGACAATGAAATTAAAGATCGATACCTGTATGGCAACACATGTAAAATGGGATGTTCCGACAGGAACGATCTCTGCGGAGCCGGGCGCGGTATTCTCCGGTGCATACGGATTTATCATCAAGCTTCACGGCCAGGCTGGTCACGGATCCCGTCCGGATCTTGCCCATAGTGTTTTAGACTGCTTCAACAATATCTATAACCATATCAATATGATCCGCATGAAATATGTGGCTCCGACGGATATCCTGACCTGCTCCGTTGGTTTCGTAAACTGCGGAACCGTCCGCAACATTATTCCGGACGAGCTGACCTTCGGCGGTACGATCCGTACCTTCAATGTTGACGGCGCAGGCGCACCGTTCGTAAAACAGTTGATGGACGTAGTCGAGAAAGAGTGCGAGCTCTGTCAGTGTACATATGAAATCCTTCATATGCCGGATCCGCTGTTCGAGTGCCAGAACAACGCAGTCTGCAGCGAGATCGCGAAGAACGCAGTAAGAAAATATATCGGTGAGGATGCTGTTACGGTTGCACAGCCGTGGATGGCATCTGAGAGCATGCAGGCATGCTTAAAGCTCTGGCCGGGTATCATCACCTTCACAGGTATCCAGAGCGAGGAGGCCGGCACCGGCGCAAACCATCACACACCGGAATTCGATGTGGATGAGCGCGGCATGATCTACGGTGTTGCAGCAGCACTTGGATATGTGAAAGATTTCTTAAATTACGATAAGGAGATCCCGTTCAAACCGTTCGAGGGAACCTTAAAGAATCTGGTTGAGAGAAACCTGTAATATTAGCTGATATTGAAAAACGGCAGATCATGACGACTGCGTGCAGCTCTAAATGTGGTGCATGCGGCAGCAGGTCTGCCTTTTTTTAGCGGAATCTTAACCTCTCAAAACATACTTTTCTCACAATTCCCATGTTATACTAAACATAATTCGCCGGTTACAGGATCGTGGCGCTGAAAGCCCGCATATCCTGTAACGGCATCCCCTGTTCGTGAAATACCTGGCGGAGAGAACACGAATGTGGAAAAAACCAAGTAACAGGGCGGATTTTGAGAGAATGGGAATGTCCGCCTCAAAAAGACAGGAGAGTGGAATATTGGGAATGACAAAAAAACTGCGGGAGAAGTGGAATGAGGCACTGCAGGCGGTACTGCCGATCATCGCGATCGTGCTGGTGCTCTGCTTTGTGATCGCGCCCATCTCCTCCAGCATCCTGCTCTGTTTCCTTTTGGGAGCAGTCCTTTTGCTTGCGGGAATGATGCTTTTTACACTTGGCGCGGAGCTTGCCATGTCGCCGATGGGTGAGCGAGTGGGAACGTGCCTGACGAAGAGCCGGAAGCTTCCGGTGGTGATCGGGCTGTCCTTTCTCTTAGGCTTCATCATTACGATCTCGGAGCCGGATCTTCAGGTTCTGGCGAATCAGGTTCCGGCTGTGCCGAACATGACGCTGATCTTGTCCGTAGCATGCGGAGTCGGCGCATTTCTTGTTGTGGCACTGCTGCGAATGCTGTTCTCCGTGGCACTTCCGCCGCTGCTGCTTGTCTTTTATGGCGTGGTGTTTGTACTGGCGATGTTCGTGCCGAAGGATTTTTTAAGCGTGGCCTTTGACTCCGGCGGCGTTACGACGGGACCGATGACAGTGCCGTTTATCATGGCACTCGGTGTCGGAATCTCTGCAACGCGAAGCGACCGCCACGCGGCGGACGACAGCTTCGGTCTCGTGGCGCTCTGCTCCATCGGACCGATCCTCGCAGTCATGATCTTAAGCATGATCTTCAAGGCGGACAGTAGCTCCTACACACCGCCGGTGATTCCGGAGATCGGTGATTCAAAAGAACTGTTCCTGCTCTTTGCAAGGGAACTTCCGGCCTACATGAAGGAGATCGCGGTCTCCTTACTGCCTATTATCTTATTTTTTATGATTTTCCAGATTTTCATGTTAAAATTAACAACAAGAAAATTAAAGAAGATCGCGATCGGTCTTGCCTATACATACGCGGGACTGGTACTTTTCCTTACGGGAGTGAACGTGGGCTTCATGCCGGCGGGAAATTATCTCGGACAGGTGCTTGCGAAGTCCGCCCACCCGCTGTTCCTTGTTCCCATCGCAATGATCATGGGATACTTCATCGTAAAGGCAGAGCCGGCCGTATACGTTCTCAATAAACAGGTTGAGGAGATCACGGACGGAGCGATCTCCTCGAAGGCCATGGGAATGGGACTTTCCCTGGGTGTTGCGGTTTCTCTCGGACTTGCGATGGTGCGGGTGCTCACAGGAATCTCGATCCTGTGGTTTCTCATTCCGGGATACGCGATCGCGTTGGGAATCTCGTTTTTTGTGCCGAAGATCTATACAGCGATCGCCTTCGACTCCGGCGGCGTGGCATCGGGACCGATGACGGCAGCGTTTCTGCTTCCGATGGCACAGGGAGCCTGCTCCGCTCTTGGAGGAAACATCGTCACAGATGCCTTCGGTGTGGTCGCGATGGTTGCCATGACACCGCTTATCACGATCCAGGTCATGGGGCTGGCTTCGAGAATAAGAGCGAAGTGCGGAGCGCAGGAAGGAATGTCCGCAGCTCATGGACAGTCCGGGGTATACGCGGCGTTTGAGCTGCTGGATGATGACGCGATTATTGAATTGTAGGAGGTTTTATGAGCGAATTATACTTGATGGCGACGATCAGCGACCGGAACCAGAGCCGGAGATTCCTCGCCTTCTATAAAGAATATGGGATTTCCGTCACATTCCTGACGTTAGGCCGGGGAACCGCGGCGTCGGAGGTGTTGGACGCCTTCGGGTTAGAGGCATCGGAAAAGGCCGTCCAGTTTGCGGTAGTGACGGCGTCGGAATGGAAAAAGGTAAAAAAGGGACTGGAACAGGAGATCAAGATCGATATTCCTGGAACGGGGATCGCCTTTGTGACTCCCCTGAGCAGCATCGGCGGAAAGCGGCAGCTTCGCTTTTTGACCGAGGACCGTGGATTTGAGAAAGAGGAGGAAAGCAGCTTGAAAGGAACAGACTACGAGCTTCTTGTAGTGATCGCAAATCAGGGCTATACGGATGTGATCATGGACGCGGCGCGAAAGGCCAACGCTACCGGAGGAACCGTGATCCATGCGAAGGGAACGGGAATGGAGAAGGCAGAAAAGTTTTTAGGCGTTTCCCTTGCTCAGGAGAAGGAGATGATCTTTATGGTCACGAAGACAAAGGATAAAAACGGCATCATGCAGAGCATCATGAAGGAAGCCGGGATCGGAAGCAAGGCGGGGGCGATCGTCTTCTCTCTGCCGGTGACGGAGACAGCGGGGATGCGTCTGATCGAGAAGAATGAGGATGATTAAGCTCTGTCACGCTGATCGCAGCGGATCATAGGCCTGAACGAACGGTGCCATTAAAAAAGAAATGCCGCGGAAACACCCCGAGACCATTGACACTGCATATAGAGTATTGTACAATCATTCATAAATCTTCGACCGGTCCGAACACAGAGCGGAGCGTGCGAGGAGACAAATCATGGACGAAGCCCCGGAAGAAACCGGGCGGCGTCAAATTTATAAAGATTTAGGAGTTGATTTTTTTGGATTCAGGGCAAGCCCTGCAGGGACTGATCGTAATTGGACTTCTGGCGTTATCCGCGTTTTTCTCATCGGCGGAGACGGCAATGATGACGGTAAATAAGATCCGTGTGCGGAATCTCGCGGAGGCGGGACTCAGCCATGCCGTTGTGCTGGAGAAGATCTTAAGCAATCAGCCCAAAATGCTTAGCGCAATTTTAATAGGAAACAATATTGTCAATATTTCAGCGTCTTCTCTGATGACTGTGCTGGTCACAGACATGCTTGGAAATAAATATGTCGGTATCGGAACCGGCGTTTTGACGCTGTTAGTCCTGATCTTTGGTGAGATCACACCGAAGACTTCCGCGACGATCTATTCCGAGACCCTGTCACTCAAGTTCGCGAAACCGATCTATTTGATCATGCAGGTCCTGACCCCGCTGATCGTGGTCGTTGATGTCCTCTCCAAGGGCGTTTTAAAGATGATCCATGTGGATCCGAACAAGAAACAGGACGCGATCACAGAGGATGAGCTCCGCACGATCGTGGAGGTCAGCCATGAAGAGGGTGTGATCGAGTCAGACGAGAAGAAGATGATCTACAACGTGTTCGATTTTGGGGATTCTGTCGCGAAGGATATTATGGTTCCGCGTATCGATATGACATTCCTCGATGTGAATGCCAGCTATCAGGAGATCATGGATATTTTCCGACAGGAGAAGTATACGAGATATCCGGTCTATGAGGAGACGACGGACAATGTCATTGGCATCGTGAATATCAAGGACCTGTTCCTGATCCCGAAAGACAAGGAATTTAAGCTGCGGGATTACCTGCGTGAGCCGTATTACACCTACGAGTTTAAAAAGACGACGGAGCTTATGGTGGAACTCCGTAAGACCATGAATAGCGTTGCCATCGTTCTTGATGAGTATGGCGCGACGGCCGGGCTTATCACATTGGAGGATATGCTTGAGGAGATCGTCGGAGAGATCCGCGACGAGTACGATGCGGATGAGGAAGACAGCATCAGGAAGATCAATCCGAAGGAATATGTGATCGAGGGCGCTATGAAACTTGATGATCTCGACGACCAGCTTGGTCTGGATCTCAAGTCAGAAGATTACGACTCTGTCGGCGGCTATATTATCGGCCTTTTAGACCATCTCCCGCAAGCGGGGGAGGAAGTCACAAGCGGAAATCTCCGGTTTGTGGTGGATACGGTGGAGAGAAACCGGATTGACAAGGTGCATCTGTATATTCTGGATGCGCCGCAGAAGAGTGAAGAAAGTGAGCAGGAGAGCAAACCCGAACGGTGAAGTTACTGAACCGCGACAAAATTAGCGAAAAATGTACAGCTTTCGGTCTTGACAATTTTTTTCAAACCAATTAATATGAAACTATCCAAAAGGGGAGTAGTTGAAATGCACTGTCAACAATCGCGGCGGAAACGTCTGGTGGTGCATACCGGTAAAATGGTAACGAGACTTTTTGCAGAGAGAAATTTCTGCAGAAAGTCTTTTTTTGTTGCTCTGAGGATCCGAGGGCGATCCGATATGGCGGCAAAAAAAGACGGTCTGTAAAATTTCATGGAATCCATTGGCAGGGAAAGAGAAAAACCTGCGCATACTATTTTCAAGGAGGAGTTTTTATGGACTTTTTATGGAGTGGATTACTATCGATCACCTGGCAGCAGGTCGTCATGTATGTGGTAGGACTTTTACTGATCTACCTGGCGATCGAGAAAAATTATGAGCCGGCCCTTCTTCTGCCGATGGGCTTCGGTGCGATCCTTGTGAATCTCCCGGCCAGCGGTGTGTTAAACCAGTTTATGGAGGGCGCAGGTGAGACTCATGGAATCATCCAGTGGCTCTTTGAATCCGGAATTGAGGCATCGGAGGCTTTCCCGCTGCTGCTCTTTATCGGTATCGGAGCTATGATCGACTTTGGACCGCTGCTTTCGAACCCGAAGATGTTCCTCTTTGGTGCAGCATCCCAGTTCGGCATCTTTTTTACGATCTTTATGGCATCACTTCTCGGCTTTGATATCAAGGACGCTGCCTCTATCGGAATCATCGGAGCGGCAGACGGTCCGACTTCGATTCTGGTATCCCAGGTGTTAAAGTCAAACTACATCGGAGCGATTGCGGTGGCGGCATATTCCTATATGGCACTTGTGCCGATCATCCAGCCGATGGCGATCAAAGCGGTTACGACAAAGAAAGAACGCATGATCCGCATGCCGTATGAGCCGGGAAAAGTAAGCCGGTTCACAAGAATCGCTTTTCCGATCATTGTAACATTTGTCGCAGGACTTGTCGCTCCGGCGTCAGTTGCTCTTGTAGGATTCCTGATGTTCGGAAATCTGATCCGTGAATGCGGCTGCTTAAACAGCCTTTCCGAAACAGCGCAGACGACACTCGCGAACCTGATCACACTTGTTCTCGGAATCACGATCTCCTTCTCAATGAAAGCGGACCAGTTCGTAAGCTTACAGACACTGATGATCATGGGACTTGGACTTTTCGCTTTTATTTTTGACTCCATCGGCGGCGTCATGTTTGCGAAATTCTTAAATCTGTTCAGCAAGAATAAAGTGAACCCGATGGTCGGAGCAGCAGGAATCTCCGCATTCCCGATGTCTGCCCGTGTCATTGAGAAGATGGGAATCGCGGAGGACAGAACAAACCATCTTCTGATGCATGCCATCGGAGCGAATGTTTCCGGTCAGGTCGCATCTGCAGTTGCCGGCGGAATCATCCTTGGATTCTTTATGTAGGAGGTCTGGACTATGAATGTAAATACAATGCTTGCTTTAGGAATCATGTGGAAGGGAATGCTTGGAATCTTCGTTGTGATGGGGATCCTGGCGCTCGTTGTTTATCTCCTCACGAAGGTGGGAGACCGTTAGCTTACCATCCCGCCCGCCATTCCGCTCAGCGTGCACATGGCGAGGACAGAGAGGAGCCTTTTCGTGTCTTCCGTGACACCGTCCTTCTGGGCGAGGGACATGAGATATAAAAACAGAAAATAGAGAGTTCCGAGGACCAGGCCCCAGAAAAAGCGCCTGGTCCTCATTGTTTTTCCGGCGATCATGCCGCCAAAAAAGCAGGAGAGGATATAGACTGCGCAGACAGCGAGATTGACCTGGTTTTCCGGGAGGCGGAACTTAAAAAGGGCGAAGGACAGTATCGCCAGAAGAATTCCGGAGAGGATATAAGTTGCGATCAGGGCGCGTACCATGCGCCATACCGGGTTTGTCTGCATGAGAAAACTCCTTTCTTGAAGGATGTACTCCAGGAGTCCTTCCAGAACTCATAAAATCAGGTACAGAAAGATCCTGAGAGGACATCATGATGTGGGCGTTTGCTTTATACAGGATATGTGGGGAAAGGTCATGCATATGCATTGCGCGGCTGATCTTGTAAGCGGTGAGCCTGTTTGGCTGAAAAAAGTGGATCTCTGTAACGGATTTTCCTGCATCACGGCAATAAAATCCGTTGCATAATAGAAAATCGTATGGTATAATTTCATTTAAATTCGGGGTATTATGCCCACGATAAGAGAACAGGAGGAAATGATACCATGAAGCATGTAAAGACTTTAAGTTCCAACACTTTAAAGAACAGCATGAAGAAGGGCGGCTGCGGCGAATGCCAGACATCCTGCCAGTCTGCGTGCAAAACATCCTGCACAGTAGGAAACCAGAGCTGTGAAAACAGCAACCGCTAATGCGGGGCTTCGAATAAACGGAAGTTTTTAAAGAGACCCCTACGGTCGTATGATTGTAGGGGCTATTTCTTGTCTGATCAAAGAATCTGCCGGTGACGGGTTTCCCGGACAGCGATGCCGGGAAAGCCGCCACTGACAGACCACAAAGGGCAGGTAAGAAAGAAGTCAGGAGACCATCAGATCGTGACTGTAATCGGGAAGAGACGGAACAGTCACCTGAAAATTAAGACAGTAGGAGAAAGTTAGCTTTGATACATCAGTATATAAATAATGGATACCATATTGTTTTGGACGTAAACAGTGGATCGGTTCATTCCGTGGATGCGCTGCTCTACGATGCCGTGGAGGTTCTCGCGAAGATCGTCCCGGATATGGAAAAACCGATGCCTCTCACGGATGACCAGAAAAAAGCAGTGAGAGAAGCACTGGTCTGTAAGTACTCTGCAGAAGATATTGAGGATGCGCTCTCCGATATTCAGGAGCTCATCGACGCGGAGGAGCTGTTTGCTGCGGATATTTACAAAGATTATGTGATCGATTTCAAGAAACGTCAGACGGTCGTGAAGGCACTCTGCCTTCATATTGCCCATGACTGCAACCTTGCCTGTAAGTACTGTTTCGCAGAGGAAGGAGAGTACCATGGACGCCGCGCCCTCATGAGCTTTGAGGTCGGAAAGAAGGCACTGGATTTCCTGATCGCGAACTCCGGAAACCGCATCAACCTTGAGGTTGATTTCTTCGGCGGCGAGCCGCTTATGAACTGGAACGTTGTAAAACAGCTTGTAGAATACGGACGTTCCCAGGAGAAGGAGCACAATAAGAAATTCCGTTTTACCCTGACAACAAACGGCGTACTCTTAAACGATGAGATCATGGAGTTCTGCAACAGGGAAATGAGCAACGTGGTCTTAAGTCTTGACGGACGTCCGGAGGTCAATGACCGGATGCGTCCGTTCAGAAATGGTAAGGGAAGCTACGAACTTATTGTTCCGAAATTCCAGAAATTCGCGAAATCACGCGGCGAGAAGGATTATTTCGTCCGCGGAACCTTCACAAGAAACAACCTGGATTTCGGAAACGATGTCCTCCACTATGCGGACCTCGGCTTTGAGAAGCTTTCTATGGAGCCGGTAGTTGCAGCTCCGGAAGAGCCGTACTCCATCCGTGAGGAAGATCTTCCGCAGATCATGGATGAGTATGACAGACTCGCAAAAGAGTTTGTAAAGCGTCAGAAAGAGGGAAGAGGATTCAAATTCTTCCACTTCATGCTTGATTTAAGTCAGGGACCGTGTGTTGCGAAACGTCTGTCCGGCTGCGGTTCAGGAACCGAGTATCTTGCGGTAACTCCGTGGGGAGACTTATATCCGTGCCACCAGTTCGTTGGAAATGAAGAGTTCCTGCTTGGAAACGTGGATACCGGCGTGGTCAACACGAAGGTGCGCGATGAATTCAAGCTCTGCAACGTATATGCGAAAGAAAAATGCAAAAACTGCTTTGCGAGATTCTACTGCAGCGGCGGATGCGCGGCAAATTCCTTCAACTTCCACGGCAGCATTACGGATGCCTACGATATCGGCTGCGAAATGCAGAAAAAACGTATCGAGTGCGCGATTATGATCCGTGCTGCTTTAGCAGAGGACGAGGAAAACAACTAAATCGATCATAGCGGTCAGGGGAAGAAAACCCCGGATTGTTATTGTAAGGATGACGGAGGCGGTGATTACGACAGACTCCGGAATCAAGAGGGACAAAAAGCCTTTTGAACCTCGAAATCATATCAAGAAGGAGATTTTATCATGAAGAGCAACAAAGGAAAGGGACTGCTCGGCCTCCTGGGACTGCTCGTTGTGCTCGGTATCTTCGGATTTTTCGGCTATGATACTCTTCAGAAGAGTAAGCTGGTCACCGATGAGAACGGAGTAACTTCCCAGAATGGCGGAATCAAGCTCGGTCTGGATCTGGCAGGCGGCGTCAGCATTACCTACCAGGCGAAGGAAGAGAATCCGAGTGCTGAGGATATGTCCGATACCCAGTACAAGCTGCAGCAGAGAGTACAGAACTACAGCTCTGAGGCAGAGGTTTATCAGGAAGGCGGAAACCGTATCAATGTTGATATTCCGGGTGTCACAGACGCGAACAAGATCCTGGAAGAGCTCGGTAAGCCGGGATCCTTACAGTTCTATGATGAGAACTGGAATGTTGTACTGGAAGGAACCGATGTAGCTTCTGCGAAAGCTGTGATCTATAAAGACCAGCAGACAGGAAACAATAACTATGAAGTAGCTCTTACATTTACCGATGAAGGTACTAAGAAATTCGCAGATGTGACTGCAGCGAACGTCGGCAAGAAGATCGCGATCGTTTACGATAATGTGATGTACTCTAACCCGACCGTACAGCAGGCGATCACAGGCGGACAGGCCTCTATCTCCGGCATGACTTCCTATGAAGAGGCTGAGAATCTTGCGTCCACGATCCGTATCGGTTCCCTTTCCCTGGAACTGGAGGAACTCCGTTCCAACGTGGTAGGTGCGAAACTTGGTCAGGAAGCGATCACGACAAGCTTAAAGGCCGGCGCGATCGGTTTCGGAATCGTATGCGTATTCATGATCGTAGTTTACCTCGTCCCGGGTCTTGCGGCATCCCTTGCACTCTGCCTCTATGTGGCATTGATGCTGATCCTGCTCGCGGCCTTTGAGGTTACATTAACACTTCCGGGTATTGCCGGTATCATCCTTTCCATCGGTATGGCAGTTGATGCGAACGTCATCATCTTCACCCGTATCAAGGAGGAGATCGGTCTCGGAAAGACAGTTCATTCCGCGATCAAGACAGGTTTTGCGAAAGCGTTATCCGCCATCGTCGATGGTAACGTGACAACACTGATCGCAGCGGCTGTTCTTTACTGGAGAGGCTCCGGTACAGTTAAGGGATTCGCTACAACACTTGCCCTTGGTATCGTTCTTTCCATGTTCACAGCACTTTTCGTTACAAAGTTCACACTGAACACCCTGTATAACCTTGGATTTCAGGATCAGAAGTTCTACGGCATCAGAAAAGAGAAGAAGGCGCTCAACTTCCTCGGAAAGAGAAATATCTGCTTTATCATCTCAGCTGTTATGATCCTCGCAGGTGTTGCAGGAATGGTAATGAACAAGTCTTCCATCGGAAACGCGTTCAATTACTCCCTTGACTTCCAGGGCGGTACCTCCACAAGCGTGACCTTCAATGAGGACATGTCTCTGGATAGAATCTCAAGCGAGGTCGTTCCGGTAGTCGAATCCATCACAAACAGTGCGGATACGCAGACACAGAAGGTTGCCGGAACAAACGAGGTGATCATCAAGACAAGAACCTTAAGCGTGGAAGAGCGTCAGGCATTAGACGAGGCACTTGTTGAGAACTTCGGTGTTGATGAGTCAAAGATCACTGCAGAGAGCATCTCCGGTGCAGTAAGTGCTGAGATGAAGCGCGACGCGGTTATGGCTACAGCGATCGCTACCGTATTTATGCTTCTCTATATCTGGGTACGATTCAAGGATATCCGTTTCGCTGCAAGTGCTGTTTTAGCCCTTGTCCATGACGTATTGGTTGTAGTTGCATGCTATGCCCTCGCAAAGTGGTCCGTTGGTTCCACAGCGATCGCCTGCCTGCTTACTATCGTCGGATACTCTATCAACGCGACGATCGTTATCTTCGACCGTATCCGTGAGAACATTAAGCTCATGGGACCGAAGGCATCCACCGTTGATATTGTAAATACAAGTATCACCCAGACCTTCACACGAAGCATCAATACATCCCTGACGACCTTTGTTATGGTATTTGTTCTGTTCATCATGGGCGTATCCTCCATCCGTGAGTTCGCACTCCCGTTAATGGCAGGTATCATCTGTGGTACCTACTCTTCCGTATGCCTGACAGGCGCTATGTGGTATGTAATGACCACAAAGAAGCAGAAGAAGGATGCGGTTGAAAAACAGGCAAAGAAGGATGCTGAGAAGGCAGCAAAGGAAGCGAAGAAATCCGGAAAATAACCGGAAGAACGTTGCTACGAAAATAACGATAAGGCAAGAAAAATATGAAATATAAGATTCTGGCAAAAGACGGACGTGCCAAACGGGCTGACGTAGAGACAGTCCACGGCACGATCCACACGCCGGTATTCATGAATGTAGGAACTGTCGCCGCGATCAAGGGCGCTGTGTCCACCGATGACCTTCGCGAGATCGGGACACAGGTGGAACTTTCCAACACCTACCATCTTCATGTCCGGACCGGCGACAAGCTGATCAAAGAGCTCGGCGGACTTCACAGGTTCATGAACTGGGATCGCCCGATCCTCACCGATTCCGGCGGATTCCAGGTATTTTCCCTCGCCGGACTCAGAAAGATCAAAGAAGAAGGCGTGTACTTCAACTCCCATATCGATGGTCATAAGATTTTCATGGGACCGGAGGAGAGCATGCAGATCCAGTCAAACCTTGGCTCCACCATCGCGATGGCATTCGATGAGTGCGCTCCGCATCCGTGTACCAGAGAATACATGGAGAATTCTGTCGCGAGAACTACAAGGTGGCTGGCGAGATGCCAGGCGGAGATGGCGAGATTAAATTCCCTGCCGGATACCGTCAATAAGGAACAGCTTCTGTTCGGCATCAATCAGGGCGGAACCTTCGAGGATATCCGGATCGCGCATGCGGATACGATCTCGAAGATGAACTGCGACGGCTACGCGGTCGGCGGACTTGCGGTCGGTGAGAGTCACGAGGAGATGTACCGTATCCTCGATGCGGTGGTTCCGCATCTCCCGGAAGAGAAACCGACTTATCTGATGGGCGTCGGAACCCCGGCGAACATCCTTGAGGCGGTGGACCGCGGCGTCGATTTCTTCGACTGCGTTTACCCGACAAGAAATGGCCGTCATGGTCATGTATATACAAACCACGGAAAGATCAACCTGTTTAATGAGCAGTTTTCAAAGGATATGCGCCCCATCGAAGAGGGATGCCAGTGTCCGGCCTGCCGCTCATACAGCAGGGCCTATATCCGCCATCTCCTGAAGGCAAAAGAGATGCTCGGAATGCGCTTATGCGTGCTCCACAATCTTTACTTCTACAACACGATGATGACGGAGATCAGGGAAGCTATCGAGAACCACTGCTACGCCGAGTACAAAGAGAAAAAGTTGGAGGGCGTAACAGGGAACTATAAAGACAAGGTATAAGAAAAGGAGGTGCAACGGATATGACTAACAGCCTGGCATTTTGGATTGGATATATTGTTTTAATCTTTGCTTTCATGTACTTCATTGCGATCAGACCGCAGCAGAAGGAAAAGAAAAAAATGCAGGAACTGATGGCAAGCATCGCAGTCGGTGACAGCGTGCTGACATCCAGCGGATTCTACGGAGTGATCATTGATATGACAGACGATACCGTTATCGTTGAGTTTGGCAACAATAAGAACTGCCGTATCCCGATGCAGAAACAGGCGATCGTTCAGGTTGAAAAACCGGAGGCGTAAGACCTGAAAAACAGAAAAGAAAGAGGTTCATTTCCACTTATGGGGAGATGGACCTCTTTTTTTGACTTGGTGAGCCGAGTGGTTATTCTGTGAGATTCCGCATCCAGAGTGACGGGCGGTAATACTCGTAGAGCATTTCCGCAAGCCGGTGGGCACACATATTTGGTGAATCTTTTTTTATTACAGCGTAAAAGCACCGGGGCCTGTAGTAAGGATCCAGATGGCGGGTCACAATATCTGGATACGCATGGACGTCCACAAACTCCGGGATAAATCCAACGCCGCGGTTGGCATTGATCAGGAGAAGCTTTGTCTCATGTGAGTTTACATAATCTGCCGACGTCGGCTGGAACCGTCCCCGGAATGTTGTGGTCAGGGCGCTGACTGATTGTTTGTACATTGTGATGATGTTCTGAGTATTCAAATCGGAAAGACTGATCGGATTTTGCTGGGAGAGCGGATTGTTTTTATTTAAAGCCAGGTCCCAGGGATGGTTGTGGATCAGAAATTTTTCAGTGTTGTCCACGGTAATCAGGTCAAAAAACTGGTCGCTGGATATGATCAGATCAAGGTTTCCGCGGTTGAACTGTTCAATGAGTTCACGGTATTTATATTGCACAAAATTGATCTGCGCGATGGGATTCTCCTTTAAAAAGAGTTCCATAACAGGGGCCAACAGATGGTGCTCATAAATTCCGATACCCACCTGGACAGAATCATAGACACCGCGGGCAATATTCTGGACGCTGGAGATCGTGTTTTCGTAGTCTTCAAGGATCGGTTGGATCTGTTCAAAGAGAGACTGGCCTGCAAGCGTCAGGGATACAGTATGATGGTTGCGGTCTAAAAGCCGGATTCCCAGCTCATCTTCAATGCTACTGATCTTGCGGCTCATGGCCGCCTGGGTGATATGTGACCGTTGAGCGGCCTTTGTAAAATTCAGTTCTTTTGCAAGCGCTACGAAGCAGTGCAGATTTTCTATCGTCATAAAGATCCCCCCCATATAAATGAAAAACTGCTGCCTGCTGATCGGTGAAAAGATCAAAAACTATATCTGTTGTCCATAAAAAGCATAACCAAATAGAGTGAGAACCACCGCAAAATAAAAAAGAAAGCAGTAAATACATAGAAAATTTGGCAAATATAAAATCTATATGATAGTTTGTCATAACAGTATAAGATTGTGTCACTAATATTTTAACTGAAGTATGTTATAATTTCAATAGTGAATATTTTAACGCTTCAAGGAGGATAAGATAGTGGAAAATTACATTCGCAAAATGAGCGGAAAGAAGTACTTAGCAAGACTTGCGGAGAACCCAACAGTCATCATCCCGACAGGTGCATGTGAGGTTTACGGTCCGCAGCTTCCGATGGGAACAGATCTTCTCGTAGCACAGAAGATTGCAGAGATCATCGCAGACAAGACAGGAGCTGTGATCGCACCGACGATCGAAGCAGGTGAGTCAAGCGCACTGCAGGCATTCCCGTGCACATTCCCGATGCCGAGAAAGATCCTGGAGGATTACCTGGAATTCCTGGTTTCCAAACTGATCAAGGACGGAGTAAAGAACTTTATCTTCATTACAGGACATGCAGGAAACGTAGATACTGTAAGCTATATAATTAAGAAACATCTGGATGATGGCATCAAGGCATGTCAGATCGACTGGTGGAGATTCACACAGTCCAACTGCGGTGAGATCTTCGACTACAAGGGGCCGATGGCTCACGGTCATGCAAGTGAATGCGGTACCAGTGTTATGATGTATCTGTATCCGGAGCTGGTTGACCATGATGAGATCACATGTGTAAAGAATATCCCGAACAACTATCCGGATGTTCTCCAGTATTCTCACTTTACGGAAAAAACACCGAACGGAAGTATCGGAGACTCTACAGTAGCAACGATCGAAAAAGGAAAAGCTATCGTAGAGGCCTGTGTAGACAGAATTATGGATTATCTCAAAAACGCTTTTTAGTGGAGCGTGGAAGGAGAGCTTATGAAAAAGAGAACTGACTTTGCAGCTCCCCTCCGACAGCTAGTGGGTGTAGTATTCTTTATCATCATCGCGGTTACGTGTCTGCAGGTTATCTGCAGATACGTGTTTAACCGCTCACTGGTGTGGAGTGAGGAACTTGTTCGCTTCCTGGTTGTATGGCTGTGCATGGTGGGATCCGCGGTATCAAATTTTGATGATGACCATATGACGATCAACATTATCGTTGAGAAATTCCCGAGACCTGTACAGTTTGTATTTTATACAGTCCGCCAGATCATGATCTTTGTGTTCTGCGTAGTCTGTTCCTATTCAAGCTTACCGCTTCTGAAGGCAGCCGGAAAGACCCAGCTCGGAGCACTTCCGATTCCTGGATATACATGGCGTCTGGCTGGAACAGTAGGACTTGCGGTGATGGCTGTTATGACTTTAGCCAGATGGATCTATGATTTTGGACGCTTCCGCGACGGAGAGTTCTGCTTAAAGGATGCTGACACAGAAGTGGCAGAGGAGAATGATGGCAGTGCAGTCGTGGACGAAACAAAGAAATAAGGAAAGGGGGCGGACAAAGAGATGTTAGTAGGTATTTTCTTTCTGGCGCTTGTAGTCATGATGCTTCTTGGTATTCCAGTAGCATTTTCTCTGGGAATTGCCTCCGCCGGTTATATGCTGGCTACAGGAACTTCACTTGCCATGATTGTACAGAGAATGGTAAACGGCGCCAACAGCTTCACAATGCTGGCGATCCCGTTCTTCTTTATGGCAGGCGAACTGATGAATATCAGCGGCGTTACGGATAAGATCATTGAACTTGCGAAAGCTTTAGTAGGACATATGAAGGGCGGACTTGCCCAGGTAAATATCGTGGCAAGTATGTTCTTCGCTGGTGTATCCGGATCCGCTACCGCAGATACAGCGGCATTGGGATCATCTCTGATCCCGGCAATGGTAAAAGAGGGATATGATCTTGACTTCTCCGCAGCGATCACAGTTGCTTCTTCCTGTGTAGGCCCGATCATTCCGCCAAGTATCACACTTGTTTTATACGGAATTCTGACAGGTACTGACGTAGGAAAACTTCTGATTGCCGGAATCGTGCCAGGCGTTGTTGTATCAGTCAGCCAGATGGTCTACACACACTTTTACGCAGTCAAGATGGATTATCCGAGCTACCCAAAGGCAACTCCGAAGGAGATGGGACATGCGGTAAAGAAAGGCTTCAGCGCCCTGATGATGCCGATCATCATTATCGGCGGCACAATGTCTGGTGTATTCACACCAACTGAGAGTGCGGCGATCGCAGTCCTTTACGGTATTATTATCGGATTCTTCGTTTATAAGAACATTACATTTTTGACTTTCTTCGAGTCACTGAAAAAGGTCGGAGTAAACAGTATGAACAATATGCTGATCCTTGCAGCTGCTAGCTGCTTCTCCTGGGTACTGACCATGTCAAAGGCCCCGGATATGCTGGTAAATCTTATGCTTGGCATCAGTGACAATAAGATCGTGCTTACATTCCTGATCCTGCTTCTCTTATTAATTATTGGATTCTTCATGCAGGCATCTCAGGCATTAGTCGTATTAGCACCGATCCTTCTTCCGGTTGCAAGAGCTATCGGTATCGATCCGGTCCACTTCGGACTGATCATGGTAGTTACCCTGACATTCGGAGGATGTACACCGCCGGTTGGAAGTATGTTGTTTGTAGTAAACAGTATCACAAAGATGGGATTTGCGCGGTTAACAAAAGCAATGCTGCCGCTGTATATCCCGCTTGTAATTTCAATCTTACTGATCACTTTCGTACCGCAGATCAGCTTATTCTTACCGAATCTGTTCATGCACTAAACGCATGAGGTTATAAACACAAAGAAAAAGGAGAGGTTACTTATGAAACATGTATTTGCATTTGCATTAGCAGCAACGACAGCAGCAGCGCTGTTCATGACGGGATGTGGAAATTCTTCTTCCACAACAGCAACAACAGCGGCAGCAGCCGGTTCCGAGGCAGCAAAAGATGATGCCAAGGAGACAGAGGCAGCAAAGAAGGGCGGCATTACAATCAAATATTCCACATGGGCAAGTGATGGCGAGGCTGCTTATGAGGGAATGAAGAAATTCAAAGAGCTTGTAGAAGCTGGTTCCAACGGCGAGATCGTTGTAGACCTTTATCCATCCAACCAGGCTGGTTCCACAAACGAGCAGGTTGAACAGGTTTCCATGAATCAGCTTCAGATGATGAGCAGTGGTGACCCGGGTGTTGCAGAGCTTGAGTACTTATGCCTTCCGTATCTGTTTGACAATCTCGACCAGTACACGGAATTCATGGAGACAGACCTTGGTAAGAGTTACATCCAGAAGAGTGTTGATGAGAGAAACTGCAAGATCATCGACACACTTCCGAGAAGCCCGCGTATCATCTCCAGCAACATCGAGATCAACAGCCTTGCTGATATGAAGAACATGAAGATCCGTGTTCCGGAGCGTGACTATTATGTTGAGACATTCAAAGCTCTTGGAACAAACCCGACTCCGATGGATATGGGCGAAGTTTACTCCGCAATGCAGACGGGTGTTGTTGACGGACAGGAGAACCCGATCGAGACGATCGTTTCTTACGGTTTTCAGAATGTTAACAAATATCTTGTAATGTCTAACCATATCGTTAAACCGGCATTCGTTATGATCAATAACGACTTTTTTAATAGTTTATCTGAAGAAAACCAGAAACTAATCCTTGATGCAAGCACACAGGCCCGCGAGTATGCAACAGAGTACATGGAGACAGCAATGGAAAAAGATCGTCAGACTTGTGTTGACGCAGGCATGATCGTATGCGAGCCGAACCTTGATGAGTTTGTAGAAGCTACACAGAGCGTACGTGATACCCTCGGTGTTAAAGTCTGGGGTGAAGAAGGTTACGCAGAGATTAAAAAGATCGCAGGAAAGTAGGCATAAGAAATGGATATCCGGGAACGAATCGATACTTATACGCCCCATGCGATTGAGTTGAGAAGAACGATCCATCATAATCCGGAACTCAGTGGCATGGAGTATGGAACAACAGCTCTGATCAGAAAAGAATTGGAAGAGTACAGGATCAAGGTAAAGGATTCCGGACTTGAGACTGGTCTGATCGCCGATATTTGCGGAAAGAAACCAGGAGAGGGAAAAACGATCGCTGTGCGCGCCGATATTGACGCGCTCCCGATCCAGGAAAAGACCGGTGAACCGTTTGCCTCCGGCAACGAGGGCGTGAGCCACGCCTGCGGACATGATCTTCATATGGCCGCAGTGTTGTTGGCGGCACGTACTCTGAAAGACATGGAGAACGAGTTCAGCGGACGGGTGCGTCTGTTATTTCAGCCAGCAGAAGAGAAAGGAAACGGTGCCAAGACAATGCTTGCCCATGGCGCTCTGGAAGATCCGAAGCCGGATGCAATGCTGGGCGTTCACACCTGGCCGGATACTCCGGCAGGAATGGTAGGCATTAAGCCTGGTTCCTCCCATGCATCTTCCGATATCATCGTGATCAAGGTAAAAGGAAAAGGTGGGCACGGTGCACATCCTTACCGGTGCGTAGATCCGATCATTGTCAGCGCATATCTTCTTACCCAGCTCCAGACGCTTGTCTCCAGAGAGCTTCCGATGGTCGAGTCTGCGGTCCTTACATTCGGAATGATCCGCGGCGGTACTGCCGCCAATGTAATTCCGGATGAGGTCGAATTACAGGGAACTCTGCGGTGTCTGAACGCGGAATGGAGACAGAAAATTCTGGATTCCATCAAGCGCGTCAGCGAGGACTGCTGTCGCGCCATGAGAGCAGAGGCAGAGGTGAGTTTCAAAGAAGGCATGCCGCCGCTTGTAAACAACGTAGAGATGATCGAAAAGCTTGCGGTAAGCGCCGACAAGGTTCTCGGTCCGGATCACGTACATCGTCTTCCGAATGCTTCTCCGGGATCTGATGACTTTGCTGTCTACCTTGAGCAGGTTCCGGGAATCCTCTTCCGCATGGGAACAGGAAATGATGATCCGGCTACCCATGTAGGTCTGCACAATGGAGGAAACCGCTTCGATGAGCGGGGAATCCCGACAGCTGCGGCTGTGATGGTACAGTACATTATGGATTACCTGAGCGAGAATTGATCAGTTCATAAATTTACAAATAAAAACACCGCTCTGCAATGAGTATCATGCGCAGGGCGGTGTTTTTGCATTGCGTATCTGGAAAAAACTGTCAACGGCAGGTTCTGCAGGCAGAACGCCAAAAGTACGCTTTGTGATTTTTAGATTTACTGTGGAGATGCGTTTCTTCCTTCGTCCTCAAAGTATTTCTTCAATTCTTCAAATTCCCGTGCATACTTCGGGGAAACGGCGGTCGGGTTGGAGTGGATCCTTTCTTTGCGGAAGCGGCGGCGTTCCTTTCGGAGTGCAGCGAGGCGGGATTCCCGTTCCTTTAACATTTCGGCGAGCTGTTCCGCAGATTTCCCGCGGAGTGTTTCCAGATGGATTCCGGTAAGGTCTTTCAGACTGTCGAGCTTTCCTCCGGCCTTTGCCTTTAATTCCTCAAGACTGACATTGGAGAGATCGCGGATGGAATCTGCGGCAGATCCGGCCTTTTCGCGAAGCATGGACATACCGGCAGCCGGTTTTTCCTTGATGGATCCCAGTTTTGTACTGGCTTTTTCCCGGAATTCTTCCATACTCATTCCGGTGAGAGCCGCAGCCTGAATTCTTTTTGCCTCGATCTGATCCAGCAGTTCTTCTTTGGCGGCCTGCAAGCGGTCTTCGGTATTCATCTTGAGAAGAGCGCGCTGTACCTGAAGATTGTCAAGTTCCGCACGGAGCTTCTGCATAGCTTCCAGGGACTTTCCGAAGGCAAGTGCTTCCTTCGTGCAGACGATGGAATCGTAAACAAAGAGCACAGTCACAAAAAATACGAAAAACAGATCCCAGTAGAGCGGCATCGCGAGGACAGCCCGCGCGAAGGGCTTATGGATCAGGTGTGTCATAAAGATCGTCAGAAATCCCCAGGCGATGGAGGAGCTGAGACAGATATATCCGTGAAGGTTAAAGGGCTGGTTGCTGTAATCCCAGTAGCGGACTTTGAAAAGACGTTCCATCACATATCCGGTCACATACTCCAGAGCCGTGGCACCGATAACGCCGGAGATATAGGTGAGGATCAGGCTGTCCTGAAACGGGAGAGATACCCATAACATCATGACTGCGCCGCTTCCGTATAACGGCAGCATCGGCAGCCGCAGGAAACCGCGGTTCACGAAGTGCTTCTGTTTTAAGGAAACATAGGTGGACTCGAAGATCCAGCCAAAGAAACAGTACAGATAAAAAAATGTAAGCCATTGATACCAGGTGTAAGTGTACATAGATCTCCTCTCGGTTGTAAATTCAGATTATCCATATCATACGACAGGAACGGGAAAATGACAAGGCGCAACCGGGAAACTGTATTGGAAAAAGAAAACAGATATGAAAACAGCCGCCCAGGATATGACCGGGGCGGCTGTTTTGTTAACTGATTTATCATAAAATCGGCAGAATACCCCCATTCCTCGTAGG
>NZ_QUJB01000020.1:0-844 GCF_003480435.1 Clostridium sp. AM30-24
TGTATTAAAGACTGTATTCAGAACATGAATCTGGTGATCGGCTGTACTATTGGTTGCAGCTACTGCTATGCCAGAAACAATGTCCGCCGGTTTCACATGATCGACGACTTTGAAAAGCCGGAGTTTTTTCCCAATAAGCTGCGGCTGATGGAGAAAAAGCGCCCACAGAATTTTCTGCTCACCGGCATGAGCGATTTTTCCCACTGGAAGCCAGAGTGGCGGGAACAGATATTTGCCAAGATGACTGAAAATCCGCAGCACCAATATCTGTTTTTGACCAAGCGACCGGAGGATATTGTGTTTTCCACTACCCTGGAGAATGCTTGGTTTGGTGTAACTGTTACCTCCAGTAAAGAGAAAAACCGTATCCGGACTTTGCGGGAGCATATCCATGGCGGACACTATCATGTGACCTTTGAACCTATGTTTGATGATGTTGGTATGGTGGACCTTACCGGAATTGAGTGGATCGTCATTGGGACTGAGACCGGACATAGGAAGGGCAAAGTCGTATCGAAACCGGAATGGGTGTGGAACCTGACACATCAGGCCCATGCGCTTGGCATCCCTGTATTTATGAAGGAAGATCTGCTTCCTATCATGGGAGAGGCACAGATGGTACAAGAATTTCCCCCGGCTTTTTACCGGGTATTGGAGGAACAGAAGACATGGCAGAAGTGAGAGAGAGCAGCATTCTGATTCAGGATGTAGAAACCAAAAATATTATGACAAAATCCACCCTGCCGGTGGGCGGCTATTCCGTCAATCCTTATGTGGGCTGTACCCATGGCTGCAAATACTGCTACGCCTCGTTTATGAAGCGATTTACCGGGCACACCGAACC
>NZ_QUJB01000020.1:854-50769 GCF_003480435.1 Clostridium sp. AM30-24
ATACTGCTACGCCTCGTTTATGAAGCGATTTACCGGGCACACCGAACCTTGGGGTACATTCCTGGATGTGAAACATTGGCCAGCAATCAAAAATCCGCAAAAGTACAAAGGGCAGCGCGTAGTCATCGGTTCTGTGACCGATGGCTATCTGCCCCAGGAGGCTCAGTTTCAGAACACCCGAAAGCTTCTTGAACAGCTCCGGGGCAGTGAGGCAGAAATTCTCATCTGTACCAAGTCAGACTTGGTAATCCGTGACATCGACCTCCTGAAAGAACTGGGAAAGGTCACGGTTTCCTGGTCGATCAATACGCTGGACGAGGATTTCAAAAACGATATGGACAATGCCGTCAGCATTAAGCGGCGGCTGGATGCCATGAAGCAGGTTTATGACGCAGGTATCCGCACCGTATGCTTTATCGCTCCGGTTTTTCCCGGTATCAC
The DNA here is from genome assembly GCF_003480435.1 of Clostridium sp. AM30-24. GTDB lineage: Bacteria > Bacillota > Clostridia > Lachnospirales > Lachnospiraceae > Pilosibacter. Next base: position 1,296 of record NZ_QUJB01000020.1, read on the forward strand.
GGATTTTGAGGCTATCTTCCATCAGGTCAGAAATCAGTGCGACCTGGTGTGGCTGGAAAATCTAAACCTGCGAGGCGGATTCAAAAAAGACATCATGGACTATATACGTAAAAAATTTCCTGACTTGGTTCCGCTGTACGACGCTATCTACAACAAGAGAGACAGAAGCTACTTCCGTGGTTTGGAGGATCAAGCGGAACGGCTGGCGAAAGAAAACAGCTGTCCCTTCGTGGACAACGAGCTGCCCTACGGCCGGGCAGAGTCTGGACACCCGGTCATTGTGGATTACTTTTACCATGAGGAAGTGCGTGGCTCGGAAAACAGCGGGCGACGCAACCCAAAAAATAATTTGTGAAATAAAAGGGTTCTGACATGGAGCTGTGCTTCAATGTCAGAACTTTTTTTTTATGAATGCAATGTATACCTCTTCAGAAGTTTTCTTAGCCTGACTTCTTACACCATGGAGGAAACAGTCTCCCGGCAGTTCATTCTCAGTGACGAAAGAAAATCGCGGAAAGTGTTCCGGTTGCCCTTATTAAGGCACTGGAATGTGCCGATAAAAGCTGCATTTTACCCAAACGGAAGAACCCTTTTCCCAAATAGCAGGATATGGGTTCAAACCGTTGACGGGGACGGTTTTCCTGCGTATGATGAAGACACGATTAAATAAGCATTTAATTGTTTGGTACAAAGTTAATACTCAGAGAGGAGATTTTCAAAATGAAAAAGACTTACAAAATCGATGTGGATTGCGCTAACTGCGCCAACCTGATGGAGGATGCAGCCCGCAAGACCAGCGGCGTACAGAGCGCTACGGTGAACTTTATGACCCTCAAGATGAATGTGGAGTTCGAGGAGGGTCAGGATCCCAAGGCCGTTATGCAGGAGGTTCGCAAAGCCTGCAAGAAGGTGGAACCCGATTGCGAGATCTTCCTGTAAGACAGCGAAACGAAATGCCCTGTCGAGCGGCAGCTTGCAGGGCATTTTTTCTCTTAGATAAATAAACGAATAAGCAATTGTGAAAGGGGTAAAACGAAATGCAGGAGTATATCATCAACGGTCTGCTGATTGTGGTGGCTCTGCTGGCCGTGATCCTTCAGATCATCGGCATGCGGCCCTCCGCCGGTATGACCAAAAAACAAAAAGTGATGTTGTGGCGGATTCTGACTGCTACGGTTCTACTGTTAATTTTGCAGGTCCTGGGCGCAGGCGCATTTGAAGTGTTTGGCGCGGCAGGCCGCTGGATACGTCTGGCTGTGTTCATGGTGGATTATCTGGTCATTGGCTACGACATTCTGGAAAAAGCCGGAAAAGGTATCCGCAACGGTCAGGTGTTCGATGAGCACTTTCTGATGGCGGTGGCTACACTGGGGGCTCTGGCACTGGCCGTATATGAAAACGGTGACTATCTGGAGGCCATCGCAGTGATGCTGTTCTACCAGGTGGGCGAATGGTTCCAGTCTTATGCTGTGGGCAAGAGCCGCCGGAATATCAGTGATCTGATGGACATCCGTCCTGATTATGCCAATATCGAACGGGATGGCAAACTGGAACAGGTGGACCCGGACGAAGTGGGGATCGGCACCATTATTGTGGTACAGCCCGGCGAGAAAGTTCCTATTGACGGTACGGTGGTTCAGGGTGAATCTACGCTGAACACCGCTGCCCTCACAGGCGAGAGCCTGCCCCGCGAGGTCAAAACTGGGGATGAGATCATCTCTGGCTGTATCAACATGACAGGTTTGCTCCATATCCAGACCACCAAGGAATTTGGCGAGTCCACTGTCTCCAAGATTCTGGATCTGGTGGAGAACGCCTCCTCCCGGAAGTCCAAGTCGGAGGACTTCATTTCCCGCTTTGCCAAGATCTACACCCCTGCAGTGTGCTATGCCGCGTTGGCGCTGGCTGTGTTGCCGCCGCTGGTACGGATGTTTGCCATGGGGATGGATGCAGGCTGGGAGACCTGGATCTATCGTGCGCTGACTTTCCTCGTTGCCAGCTGCCCCTGCGCTCTGGTCATCTCCATTCCTCTGTCCTTCTTTGCAGGGATTGGCGGAGCCAGTAAGGCGGGCGTTCTGGTGAAGGGGTCCAACTATCTGGAGACCCTGTCACAGGCTAAGATCGTGGTCTTTGACAAGACCGGCACACTGACTCAGGGCGTATTTGAGGTGAATGCGATCCATCACAATGAGATGGATGAACATAAGCTGGTGGAATACGCCGCTCTGGCAGAGAGCGCTTCAAGCCATCCCATCAGCAAGAGTTTACAGAAAGCCTACGGTATGGAAATCGACCGCAGCCGTGTAACCAATATTCAGGAGCTCAGCGGCAACGGTGTCATCGCTACGGTGGACGGTCATCAGGTGGCAGCTGGTAATGACAAGCTCATGAATCGTCTGGGCGTTCAATCTATTCCGTGCCACAGCGTAGGCACCATCATTCACATGGCGATTGACGGGAAATATGCCGGGCACATTGTTATTTCCGACATCGTGAAGCCTCACTCCAAGGAAGCCATCCAGGCATTAAAGTCGGCTGGGGTTCGCAAGACTGTGATGCTTACCGGTGACGCCAAGAAGGTGGCTGACAGTGTGGCCTCCACTTTGGGGTTGGATGAGGTTTACAGTGAACTGCTTCCTGCTGACAAGGTGGAGAAAGTGGAGCAGTTGATCCAGAACAAACCAGAGAAAGAAAAACTGGCTTTTGTGGGAGATGGCATCAACGACGCCCCGGTGCTTCGCCGGGCAGACATCGGCATCGCCATGGGAGCCATGGGTTCTGACGCCGCCATTGAGGCTGCTGATGTGGTCCTGATGGATGATGACCCCTTGCAGATCTCTAAGGCGATTAAGATCAGTCGTAAGTGTCTGGGAATTGTCTACCAGAACATCGTTTTTGCCATTGGTATCAAGCTGATCTGCCTCGTCTTGGTAGCCTTGGGTCTGGCAAGTATGTGGCTGGCTGTGTTTGCTGATGTGGGCGTGATGATTATAGCCGTCCTCAACGCTATCCGGGCACTGTTTGTGAAAAATCTTTAAAGTTCAGAAATAAACGAAAACAGAAAGGGGAGGTACACAATGAACGGTTTGGTTCGCTGGCGCAGGAGTGGAAAGGCTATTTACTATGTTCTAAAAGATGACCATGTTCGCTCAATTATTTTTCAGGGATATGAATATATTAAAGAATTCGTTAGTTAATAGGAAGAAAAACAAATAATTTTAATCACCTGCCGGACGACGGCAAAAGAAAAAAGCCGTCGTCCAGTAGGTGATTTCCATGCAATAAACACACCTACGGCGGCTTTGAAAAAATCAAGGCCGCCGTTCTTTATACGCGAGAACGTTTGACTGGCGAGGAATTGAGATCACGAAAAAAGCATTCTTGACGGAACGAAGGAGAAACGGTTTGAAAGTACAGTTTGACTTCGATCTTTTATTCATTAGCTCTTGACAAGTAACCATTCGGTAACTATAATAAAGTTACCGAATGGTTACTTTGATAAAGGAGATAGTTATGGCAGAGGGTACAAAGGAACGGATTTTGAGAACAGCACTGGAACTGTTTGCACAGAACGGCTATCTGGGGACATCAATGAATGATATTGCAGGACAGTTGGGAATTACGAAAGCCGCCTTATATAAGCACTATGCCGGCAAACAGGAAATCTTAGATAAGATCGTGGAGCGAATGAACAAGATGGACTATGAGCGCGCTGAGGCGTATGAAATGCCTGAAACGGAACCAGATGGCTTTGCGGAAGCATATCTGCATACACCAATTCAAAAAATTCGCATATACAGCCTTGCTCAGTTTGATCATTGGACAAAGGAATCGTTTTCCTCCAATTTTCGTAAAATGCTGACGCTGGAGCAATACCGTGATCCCAAGCTTGCACAGCTCCACCACGACTATCTGGCGGGAGGCCCTCTGGAGTACATGGCGGCCATCTTCCGCAAGTTTGCAGATTCTGATGAGGACGCTATGCAGCTGGCGTTGGAATTCTATGGGCCAATGTATCTTTTATACAGTGTCTACGACGGTGCCAAGGAAAAAGAATCGGTTTCTTCCTTGCTGGCGACACATATTGATCACTTTATTGCCAAGGTTGAGTCTGATTACAGAAAGAAGGAATGAACAACATGAAAGATGGCGAAGGAGAAAAACGCTGGGTCTTATGCCCGTGGTGCGGTGCCAAGACGCAGTGCTGATCACAAAGCCGATCGTGCGCTGCGTCCTTTTTTTGAAAGGAAAGCTACTATGGAGGCAATTGTTTACACCGCCAAAGGAGGATCTACTATGGATGCAATTATTTACACCACCAACACAGGAAGTACCGAGCAGTATGCCAGGCTGTTGGCGCAGAAAACCGGACTACCGGCGTGTTCCCTTGCAGAAGCAAAGAAACGGGACTTTGATAGAGCGGAGGTTGTCTATCTTGGCTGGATCATGGCAGGCTCGGTCAAAGGCTATGCCGAAGCTGCGAAGCGCTATCGGGTGTGCGCTGTCTGCGGCGTCGGCATGGGACAAACCGGAACACAGACAGAAAGCGTGCGGAAAAAGTCAGCGATTCCAGCCAATATTCCGCTGTTCACCCTGCAAGGGAACTTTGATGTTAAAAAGCTGCATGGTATTTATCGATTCATGATGGAGATCATGGTCAAGACAGCCGGTAAAAGTCTGGCCGCAAAGAAAGACCGCACGCCGGAGGAGAACGATATGCTGGATATGATGCGGTGTGGCGGCGAGCGGGTCAAGGCGGAAAATTTAAGTGCTGTTCTTGAATGGTACAGGAGGAACAGATGCAGTTCCTGAATCATTAGATCAGAGAATGTATCTCGAAACATGTCTGTAGCTGATCATACAAAATCATTGATAAGAGAGAAGAAGGAAAGTTATGTCAAAAAAGAATATTATTATTCGTCCGGAAACAAAAGACGATTACAGAGCTGTCGAAAACCTGACCCGCGAGTCATTCTGGAATGTCTACCGCCCGGGGTGCATGGAGCACTATGTGCTGCACTGTTATCGGGACGACCTGGCATTTGTGCCGGAGCTGGATTTTGTGATGGAACTTAACGGTGAGCTGATCGGGCAGGTTATCTATGTGCGATCAGAGATCGACTGCGACGATGGACGAAAGGTGCCGATCATGACCTTCGGCACCATCGGCATCGCACCCGCATACAAGCGGCAGGGCTATGGAAAGCAGCTGCTCGACTATTCTATGGAAAAAGCTATGGAGATGGGAGCAGGGGCGCTTGCCATTACCGGCAATATTGACTTTTACGGCAAGTCCGGCTTTGTTCCGGCCAAAACCAAGGGCGTGCGCTATGCCGACGACCCGGAGGCAGACTATTTTCTCATCAAAGAACTGAATCCCGGATTTCTGGACGGCGTCTCCGGCACTTACAAAGATCCCGATGGGTATTTTGTCTGTGAGAAAGACCCTGATGGGTTTGAAAGGTTTGATGACACCTTCCCGGCAAAAGAAAAGCAGAAGCTGCCGGGACAGTTGTTTTGAGCAGGAGGAATAGGAGGTGCAAAAATCATGGCATCCAGTAAAGAGTATCTTCATTTCATTTTAGAACAGCTATCGGATTTGGAGGCGGTTTCTTACCGGTCAATGATGGGGGAATTTATTCTCTATTATCGCGGTAAAATCGTCGGCGGGATCTATGACGACCGGCTGCTTGTAAAGAAAACAAGCTCCGCTTTGGAACTTATGCCTGCGGAAATCTGCGATCTTCCGTATGCGGGTGCAAAAGAAATGCTGCTGGTGGATGAGGTTGACAGCAAAGCGTTTCTTACGAAGCTGTTTGAGACAATGTATGATGAATTGCCTTTACCAAAACAAAAACGAAAGAACAACGGAGCGCGGTAAATGCTTTATCGGTGTATCCGTGATGCCAAGGCGCAGGGGAAGAAAGGCATTTGTATTTTGTACGCGGAGGCCGGAAGCGGGAATTTATAGTTGACCTGAAATTCCCTGCTTATTTTTGTGTTGCTTTTCCGTTACAGCTTGATGTTATCAAATGAAATGGAGAAAATTTTAATGAAAAAATTGCACTTATTATTACGTTATTGATGATGTGTCAGCTCACCGCTTGTAGCTTAGCTGTATAAGAACCATCTATAGCTCCGAATCGGTCAGAGCAGACGACATCAGAAGTGAAACGTCCTATTCTGGATAACATTGAAGCGAATATCACAGTGAGAACGACAGGTTCCTTTATGACAGCGGTACAGTCCGCGGTAAAATTGTTGGATTGGGGAATCAATACGGGGCTTGATCCGAAGAAAGTCAGAGCGGCAACCGTTGCATTGTTCAGTTTGATGATATCCTAAAGCGGCAAAAGACCAATGTCCTCAAGGTGTTTAGCTATATCGGGATTAATCCGATTATCGACATCCAGAAAACAGCGACCGCTGTTAACCTCTTGTTGCGTCAAAAATTGGTTACATAGAACAGGTATTACCCAGAATGTTGTCGATTTGTTACAGAACTACACAGCGACAATAATGCTTGCAAACTCTGAGTTTGTGGCATTTTTGAAACAGGTAAATATGGATAGTTCCAAGATGGCAGAGGTTATCGGAGTATCAGAAGCACAGCTTAGATTTGTAACCAATACAGCATCGGGAATGGGACTTATAAAGCGTGGTTCTGTGGTGATTCCTTTTGATAATCAGATCAGTAAGGATACGGATTTATATAAGCTGTACAACACAAATATCCATGAAATAATTGAACAGAAAAAGCGTGTAAATGAAAAAGGTTAATTCTTTATGAAGTCATGAATTTTGGATTGACATATTTTCATATGACAGGTAATATAATATTAAAGACAGGCAACTTGAGTGTCTGCCAAGCGGCAAAGTAAGGTGTTGTGCCAGAGAGCAGTGCCTTATGAGCTTTATAAGGGTTTGACATTTACCACAATCTGGCTAGAGGTTAATCCTCGAAAGAAAATGTTAGAAGGGCTCTGCTTATGCAGAGCCTTTCTTAATCTAAGGATGTAGTGGAGAACTGTAATGAGGAATGTTTTAGATTGCATAAATGCATTTATTCCGCTATTATCAACCGAATATGAGCTTGTGATAGGGAGAAAAGGTGTTTCAGTTACATTAAAGATCTTATTTGATAAAAAAGATTGCTTTCATCTTATGGGACTACAGTATCTCGCGGACAGACCTGAATTGAGCCGAGACAGAGGCAGAGTATTTGATGAGATAGCAGATGGAACAATTACAATTGAAAAAATAAAGTCATCAGATTTTTATAATAAGATAGAGCAAAGAGTTCATTTCTTGCCATTGCTTGAACAAATGATTGACAGTAATGATACTGTGTTTAAGTATAACAAGAAAGCAAACATGTATTCAATGATTGAGGCAGATTATCTTATGGAAAACAACATGGAGAGCAGGAATCTATTCTTGTTTTTGTCTAATGATGAAGGAGATAATTATTTTTGCCGTTCATTTTTCCCGGAAGAAAAGATGGATTATTCAAAAAATCAAGCTTCGTGGACACTGCTGTATAAGAAAAAGATTGATTTATCAACAGGGGCAGAGACAGTTCTTTATAATAAAATAACTTTTTTACATAAGCCATTTGGACTAATCATCCAGATGGCTATTTTTTACCCATTTTTGGGTAATGGATGTAGAAAGAAGGTGAGAACATTGAAAATAAAAAAGGTGGATGATAAGCCTATGGTCATTCATACAAAGGAAAAAGCCAAAATGCACCGTATGTAGTCCTGCAAGGACAACCGAAGAGCACCTACGAGGCCAACGCGAAATCGGAGGATTCTTGTTAAACTTACTTTGTAAGGACGAAAGTCCGGATGTCCCTTGAAAACTGAATACTCATTCTTCAGGTACATTCCTGTTTGGTCGAGCCTTCGACTGCACGCCATGAAGCCCATCGGGGCGATAGCGGTTTCGCAGAAGCAAATGCCGAAAGGATGGCGACGAAAAAGAGGAGCCGGTCAAGGCTCCTCGAAGGTACGTTATTTCAAAAATTAGTTTGCAAGATGTATCAGAATGGAGGCTGGAGTCAGCTCGTAGGGATGTCAGAACTGTGACATAAAATCACATAGCACAGCTGCCTGCGCTTGTAAATTTCCCTTCCTCATGATATCATGGATTTATTGTCCGGAAAATAAGAGAAAAATTTGTATCTTGATAATTTCGATAGAAAAATTCAAAGATAAAAGGAAAGCTTCAGGGGAATTCCGGGAAAAAGTGGAAAGGGATATACGAATGGGAAACAGAGATGGATTTAAGAGCCGTACCGGCTTTGTACTGGCCTGTATCGGGTCGGCGGTCGGCATGGGAAATATATGGAGATTTCCGTATATGGTATCGGAGTGGGGCGGAATGACATTTTTGCTTCCATATGTTCTGTTTGTAATTTTGATTGCATCTACCGGCGTGATTGAGGAAATGGCACTGGGCCGCGCGGCAAAGAGCGGACCAATCAGGGCATTTGGCAAATGTACGGAGATCCGCACCGGAAATAAGCGGACGGGTGAGATGATCGGTGTGGTTCCGGTTCTTGGCTCTCTGGCACTGGCGATCGGATATACAGTGGTCGTAGGCTGGATCTTTAAATACGCGTTTCTCGCAATCACAGGCGGGCTGTTCCGGATGGGACAGGATATGGACGCAATCGGCGGACTCTTTGGGGAAACGGCATCGTCCTTCGGAAATAACCTTTGGCAGGTGATCGCTATGATCGTGACGATCGTGATCATGGCTTATGGAATCGCAGGCGGAATCGAAAAAGCGAATAAGGTCATGATGCCCCTGCTGTTTGTATTGTTTCTGGGACTTGGCGCCTATATTTTCACACTGCCGGGTTCCGGACATGGATACCGGTATATTTTTACATTGAATCCTCAGGGGCTGTTGAATCCGAGATTGTGGATCTATGCCTTCGGACAGGCATTTTTCTCCCTGTCCATCGCCGGAAACGGAACCGTTATCTACGGCTCCTATCTGAGTGACGAGGAAAATGTAGTGAGTTCCGCGAGAAATGTGGCGGTTTTCGATACTCTGGCGGCGCTGCTTGCGGCTCTCGTGATCATTCCGGGAATGGCAGCCGGTGGGGCAGAGCTCTCTTCCGGCGGACCGGGACTCATGTTTATCTATCTTTTAAACGTATTTAACGGAATGCCGGGCGGACGGATCGTGGAGCTGGTATTTTATATCTGCGTCCTGTTTGCCGGTTTAAGCTCCCTGGTAAACCTTTATGAGGCACCGGTGGAGATGATGCAGGAGCGTTTTGGATTGAACAGAAGAAATGCCGTGATCGTGATCGCCGTGTTCGGAGGCGCGATCGCGCTCATGATCCAGGGAATCGTCTCCGGCTGGATGGATGCAGTGTCAATCTATATTTGCCCGCTTGGTGCAATGCTGGCGGCGGTCATGTTCTTCTGGGTCGCCGGAGAGGACTTTGCGCTCACTGCGGTCAATAAAGGAACAATAAAACCGATCGGCGGCTGGTTTATCCCTCTGGGGAAATTTGTACTGGTTCCGGCGGCTTTTATCGCTCTTCTGGCGGGGGCGCTGCTCGGGGGAATTGGCTGATAAGAGATACTTTCGTGTTTCGTCAGGAGAAATCTGAGGACGGCACGTGGAAAACTTAATGGAGGAGATAACTAAAAATGAGCAGATTAAACGAATTGCTCCAACAGGCGGGCAATATTGGGCGGAACGAAGATGGTTCAATCACAAGACTGGGATTTTCAGAAAAATATTTCCAGGCGCTTGAGTTTTTAAAAGGACGTATGCAGGAGCTGGGAATGCAGGTGGAGACTGACCCGGTCGGAAATCTTCATGGCGTATTGCAGGGGAGTGACCCGGAAGCAAAATCCATCGTGATCGGCTCTCACATGGATACAGTTATGCAGGGCGGTGTTTACGATGGAATGCTGGGTGTGACCGGTGCTCTGGAAGTTGCAGCCCGCTTAAAGGATGAAGGACGTACCCTGCGCCATCCATTGGAGATCTGGGGCTTTAATATGGAAGAGTCCAGTATCCTTGGCGGTACATTTGGAAGCAGATGCGTGACAGGGATGCTCGATCCGGACATTCCCGGATATGCGGAAAAATTAGCAAAGTTTGGCTGTAGTCCGGAAAAAGCAAAAGCAGCCAAGAGAGATATCAGCAAGTATGAGTGTTATCTGGAATATCATATCGAACAGGGCGATAAACTCGATCATACGGGAATAGATGTGGGCGTTGTCAGCGGAATTGTCAGCATCATCGACTATAAGGTAACGGCAAAAGGCATGAGCAACCATGCGGGCACAACGATGATGGCTAACAGAAAAGATGCGCTTGTCGGAATGGCAAAGCTGATCGTGGCAGCAGAAGAGCGGGCAAGAGAACTGAACGACACGCTTGTATTTACGGTCGGAAAGATCTCTGTATCACCCGGACAGGAAAATGTAATTCCGGGACAGGCTGTGGCGAACTTTGAGATGCGTCATATGGACAAAGCTGTAACTGATCAGTTCTATGCAGATATTCAGGCACTTGCAAAAGAGATTCCGAACTGTGAGTTTGAATTTGTAAATACCAGTGCCAAATATTCCACACCGTGTGATCCGAGATTGATCAAACTGATCGACGATGTCTGCACGGAAAAGGGAATCAGCCATGTCATCATGCCCAGTGGTGCAGGTCATGACGCAAATGCGATGGCCCACGAAGGAGTTCCGATCGGTATGATCTTTGTTCCGAGTGTCAAGGGCATCAGCCATCAGGGAGACGAATATACAAAACCGGAACATATCGATATGGGAGCGGATGTTCTGTATCAGACTGTGTTAAAACTGGATGAAAATGGGGTTTAAGTTTTACAGATGATCAAATGAAGGACTGAATTTGGAAAACTATATAAACAGAGGGGGATTTTATTATGGCAAAAGAAGCAAATCCGATTCCGCAGGGAAAGTATGTACCGGCAACGAGATTTGGTAATCTGATCTTTACAGCAGGTATGACACCAAGAAATAATGGTGTTCTGATCAGGACAGGAAAAGTAAAAGCATCTGATGATATTGCTGATTATAAGGACGCTGTTGTACAGGCCGCAAAGAATGCGCTTACAGCTGCAAAAAATAAGCTGGAAGAGGGCGAGAAGATCGTACAGATCATGCAGATTACAGTTTATGTAAATTCTGAGCCGGATTTTACAAAGCAGCCGAAAATCGCGGATTTCGCGTCTGAGTATTTCTGCGAGGAGCTTGGGGAATCTGGTGTTGGAAGCCGCGCGGCTGTCGGTGTTGCGGTTCTTCCGGGAGAAGCTCCGGTGGAGATCGCGATCATTGCGGGGGTAGGAAGTATAAAATATTAGATATAAGAAGGAAAAGCTGCTGCCAGAAAGTTGTGCAGCAGCTTTTTAACAGAAAATTTATCTCACAATAAATATAGAAAAACACTGTTTTGCATAAAGGGGGTAATCAAAAATGCGAAACAGTGTTTTTCTATTATAAGTAAATAAGGAGGTAATCAATAGTGGTATGAATTGTATCGGGCATGTAAGAGGGAATAATCTAATTTTGGTGCAACCGGATTAGATCATGCGCGATAGATATCGACCATCTTGCAGATTCTCTTTACAGCATCAACAGCCTTGTCGTGATCCTGAGAGAAGTTCATACGGATAAAATCACCGTACTGTTTGCCGAATTCTGTACCCGGTGTTACAGTAACACTTGCCTGTGCGCGGCAGAGCTTTGTAAACTGGAAAATATCAACTTTTAATTTCGGCAACTGCATGAAGATATAGCTTCCGCCTTCTGTTGGACGAGCCCAGCAACCAGGGCAGCTGTTGATGACGGCAAGAATATCATCGCGGATCTGTCTGTGATCAGCAATACGTTTCTCCATCCATCCATCCGGCTCAGAGAACCATCTGTAGAAGGCTGCCTGATTATAACCTGCGCAGCGTAAGGAAACGACAGCCTGAAGTTTTTCCATGCGGGTGATGATTTCAGGTGTACCATAGCCGACACCGAGACGGAAACCACTTAAGGACTCTGTTTTGGACGGCCCCATGATTGTGATCAGTTTGTCCGGTTTCTCCGGGAGTGCACGCATATGTGTGTAAGTGAAATCTTTTTCAAGAATCTGGCGGCTGTAAAGCTCATCCGCAAGGATTGCAACGTCGTATTTCTTTGCGAGGCGGGCAATCTCAGAAACTTCTTCTTTGGAGAAGACTGCGCCAGTCGGGTTGTTCGGGTTGGAGTAGAGGAACAGCTTTACCCCGTTTTTGAAAGCTTCTTCCAGCTCTTTTAAATCGATACCGGATGTGTGTGGAGCAGCGTCTTTCCAGTTCATGTGGATCGGAACCATCTCGCCCTCGAAGAATTCAACAAGTTTACGGTTGTCGAAGTAATCCGGTTCAACGATAGCGACCTTGTCACCTCTGCCGACTAAGGAACCCATCGCTAAGAAAAGCGCTCCCTGTGTACCAGGTGTAAGGATGATTTCTGTCTTCGGGTCTACCGGAGCGCCGCTGTACTCTGCGAGTTTTTCGGCAAGATATTCACGGATCGCGCCTTTTCCGCGGTATTCTGTGTATGCCTGATAGGTACCATCTACACAATAGTGTTTCACAAATGTCTCAAGGCTGCCCGGGATCGGCTGGTGTGCGTTTACATCACCGTGAGAGAAATCAACAGCCGGTCCTTCAAGTTTGTTACCGATCATCGGAAGATCTTCTGCTTTCTGAAGCCCTTCCTGTCCAGGGGCGTTGTCTGTGCCAAGTCTGGCGAATTTTTCTGCTAAATAATCCATAAGTTTACCTCTCCTTTTTATCAATCAGTCTGGTGTGTGAGAATTGGAATGACTGCATTGACTGTGTGAAATGCTTTTCTCTTTGTATCTATACAATAACATGAAAAGAACACATTGTAAAACGGATAAATCAGATATATAATATATGAAAAACAGATATTTCGGAAGGCGAAATTTATGAATGATGAGGCACTCGAAACGTATTTAAATATTATAAAGACACATAGCCTGACAAAGACAGCGGAGAACATGTTTATCTCACAGTCAGCAGTGAGCAACCGGCTGATCAGTCTGGAAAAGGAATTGAATGTGAAACTTATTGATCGGAGTCCGGGGCAGAAAGGGGTCGTGCTGACGCAGAAAGGTGAAGAATTTGTTGAATTTGCGAAAAGGCATCAGGAACTGAACCGTCAGATTCAGGATTGGAGCCGGGGAGATGTGACGGAGGTGTTACGGGTAGCGTCTGTTATCAGCCTCACGGACTATGTGAAAGGGTTTTACAGGGAACTTCTGGGGAAAGGAAAACTTTCGATCACATTAGCGACACACTGGACAGACCGCATTATTTCGATGTTGGAGAACAGGGAGACAGACATCGGAATTACCCCGCGTGTCTTTTATTCGAAGGCGGTGGAGGCTGTGCCGATCTTTAGGGAACCGTTATTTCTGCTTAGTTCAAAAAGCGTTTCTGATTACCCTGAGGTTGTGCAAGCACAGCAGTTAAAGCGTTCCAATGAAATCTATTTTGATTGGGGAACGGGGTTTGTGGAGTGGCATGAGAAGCAGATGAACCCGTTAGACCTGCCGCTTATGGTGACGGATACAACGGAGCTGATACCGGAACTTTTACGGATTCCTAATTCTTTCAGTATTATTCCTGCATGCATTTTTAAAAACTATCATGATACAGAGCTGAGACTTTCCAGAATTGTTCCGGAACCACCTCCAAGAATTTGCTATCTTTTAAAGCTTAGGGAACTGCACTCACAGAAAAAGGAACTGATCGAGCAGTTTGAAAAGGAATTTAAAGAATATATACGGACGGTTGAGGACGTTATCAGTATTTAGCCGGAAAACATCTCCGCCGCCAGCTTCGTAAATTCTTCCATAGCCTTTGACACATATCTCTTTTTCTTCCACATAACAGCGATGTCACGGCTTACATCATCGGAGTCCAGTTTGTAAAAAACGACAGGTTCATCGTGGTTGGACATGCGGACAACGGTGTCAGACAGGAGTGTGACGCCGAGACCGGCACCGCAGGAGCGGTAGGCGGTGGCGAGCTGATCTAACTGCAGGCGGATATTTGGGGCAAAGCCATTTTGGGAACAGAGCTTCACGGCGCGCTCGTAGGCAATGGTCTCCGGGCGAAGCAGCAGGAACGGAGCCTTTGCGAAGGAAGAGAGGGAGACGGAAGGCGCAGCCGGATCTAAATGAACACCGCGGCGGATCTCGTCGGCGGTGAATTCCGCAGGAAGAAGCTCTTTTTTTATTCCCATAGAGGCAAAGAAATTCGGATCACTTGGGACAGCGAGGAGAAAGTGATCCTCGAAGAGGATGACGGAGTCGAAGGCGTCACCCTGTTGGTCCACCGGATCCACAAGGATGTCGAGCACCTCATTCGCGAGACGCTTTTGTAATTCAAGAGATGGCGCTTCCTGAACGTCCAGAGAGATTCCGGGATAGCGGCGGCTGTATTCGGCAACGACCGGGAGAACGATGCTGGAGAGAAAAAAACTGGAGGCACCGATCCTCAGAGCACCTGTTTTGAGGTTGGAAAGGTCGTTGCAGTAGATCTTCAGATCATCTTCGATGCGGTGGAGTTTCTCTACGGCATCGATGTAGGCGCGGCCTGCGTCAGTTAAAAGAAGATGGGAGGAAGAACGCTCAAAGATGGGCTGGCCTAACTCCTGTTCTTCTTTTTTTACGGCGATGCTGATAGCGGGCTGAGTGATATAGAGGTTCCTTGCTGCAGCGGAGAAGCTGCCGCAGCGGTAAATTTCATAGATGTAGTCTTTTGACTGGAACATTTTGTTCTCCTGTATATAAATATAATTAATGAAAAATATCAATATTATAAATTTGATTATATATGAGATCCATGGTATATTCAAGATGATCATGTGAGAGAATAAAAGTTCCTGTACACGGGTAGGAATTTTCTGAATTGAAAATTCCGTACAATACAGTGGTGGTAGTGGATTTTGCCGATTCGGAATGCGAAGCATCGGCAAAATCAGTTACTGTTTGCGCAAGGCGTGAACAGTAACGAATAAAAGGATTTATGTGCCGGGAAGAGAGCTTTTGACGGATCAAAATAACAGCAAATACGAACAGCAGCACAGCGGAGACAGTTTCCCGGAGATGATGAAAGAACGCGGGCTGTGCAAAAAGGGAGAAGAAAATGAGTTACTTAAAAACATTGCTTATCATCTGCCCGATCTTCTTCATTTCGGGTATCATTGATTCTATAGGCGGAGGCGGAGGATTGATCGCGTTGCCGACATACTTAATGATCGGATTGCCGGTCCGCTCGGCTTACGGCTGCAACAAACTGCAGGCAGGTCTTGGAAACCTGGTCTCAGCAATCAAGTATTTTAAAAACAATATGGTCGATCTGAGGATCGCACTGGTCTCAGCTATCACAGCGATGACGGGGGCATGGATCGGAACCAAGATCATCTTTCTCCTTCCGGAGGAGAGCATCCAGAAGGCCATCACGGTGGCACTTCCGGTGATCGCCCTCATCATGGTTCTCAGAAAGACTGATGCGAGAAACGTGATCATGAGAAGCGAGATCTCGAAAAAAACAGTTGTTCAGGCCCTGATCGTCGGCGTGATCATGGGATTTTACAACAGTCTTTTCGGACCGGGGATCGGTACCGTAGCGATCATCGCATTTACGATGATCATGCACTATGATGCGAGATGTGCGTCCGGTAACGGTAAGGTCCTCATTGTACTTACGAATGCCATCGCCCTTGTAAGCTATGTGAAAACGGGAAATGTCGCTTACGAGATTGCTTGTCCGGCAGCAATCTGTGCCATTGCAGGAAACCTCGTCGGCGTTAATCTGGCGATCAGGAAGGGCGAGAAGATCATCAAACCGGTGATGTTAGTCGTAGTAATCCTCACTGTGATCAAATTTGCCTGGCAGAATCATCTGTGGGGTTAAATGCAAAAAATTCAATAAGGTTTACCTGTTTTTGTTTACCCATATAAAAGAGGCCGGTCGATCAAAGACTGGTCTCTTTTATTTGAAAATAGAAAAGACTGATGATCAATGGATATACAGATCATCAGTCTTTTGGGGGAAAATCAGGGGAATATTAAATAATTCCTGTAAAGTAGAGAACGAGAGTCATAGCACAGCAGGCAAGACCGCCGATGAGAGTAGAACCGCCGACAGAGCGGAGTCCCTGTTTGAAGTCCAGATTACTGAGAGAGCAGGTAAGCCAGAATCCGGAACTGTTTGCGTGGCTGAATGCAACGCCGCCAGAGCACATCGCAAGGTAAGCTGCTAAGGTGGAAACACCGAGAGTCTCAAGCATCGGCTGGCATAAAGCGGCAGAAGTAGTAACAGCCAATGTATTGGAACCGGTAACGATACGGATCAGGATACCGATGAGCATCGGAACGAAAATTCCAGGAATATGGGCACTTACTACGAGGTTTGCGAGAGTTTCTGCAACACCGGCACTCTTGATAAATGCAGCCAGGGAACCGCCAAGGGCAGTAATAAATACAGGACCTGCACAGTCAATAACTGCTTTGCTGATCCAGTCATTGCGGACATCTTCACGTTTCCACCATTCTTTCACCTGAAGGAATACTGCGAGGAAGCAGCCGATGATCAGGGCAGAGAGCGGTGCACCGATAAAGTTCATAACACTTGCCAATATGGTACCGGGAAGAAGAACGCCTGTAACAGTCTGACCTACGATTAAGAGGACCGGAACAACGATCGGAAGGATCGCCCTTATAAGACTCATAGTGATCTTGTCTTTAGTATCTTCCTGATTTAAAAAGTTGACATTTAGCTCTACATGTTCATTCTTTAAAGTTGATGCATAAAGTACGGTTGCAATCAATCCAGGGATGGATACAAGGATGCCCCACGGGATCGCCTCACCGAGAGAAAGACCGAGAGTAGCAGCACCGGCAACTGGGCCAGGAGTCGGCGGAACCAGGGAACTCGTTACGATACTGACCTGAATAACAGCTGCAAATGCCATCATGGATATTCCGGTCTGCTGCGCCAGGTTTGTACAGAGCGGGATGGTAAGTAAGCTTACGGTATCCGGGAATACAGGGATACCAAGGATGCAGGCACTGGTGCCAATGGCCCAGAGTACACGTTTTTTTCCACAAAAATCTACCAGTGATGTTGTGAGTTTGACAATTGCGCCGGTTTCACTTAAAATAAGACCGAGCAATGAGCCGAGGAAGATGACCAGAGCAACGCTGGTACAGGTACTTCCAAAGCCGGAATTCAGTGTGGACGGAATCTTTTCAAGAGGTGTTCCGACGAGAATACCGAGAGTGATGGTGGCAATTAAAAGTGCGAGTATTGCATGGAATTTTAATTTACCGACCATGAGGATTAATAACGCGACTACAATACATAAGACAATAACAACATAAGTACTAGACATAAAAATCTCCTTTTCCGTATGTAAATCTCCAATACACATATAAGAAGCATAAGCACAATCATATTATAAATAAAAGAATGGGAAAAAACCAACATCGTATGGGAATAAGCTTATTCCAAAATGGACTGTGCAAATTCTATAAAAAACAACTAAACACAAAAGAGACGACATAAAAATTGCATAAAAAGAGGAACATGACATGGAATATTTAGAAGTAAGAGATGCAATCTGTGTGCTCGCAGTTGCAGAGGAACAGAGCTTTTCACGAGCAGCGGAGCGGTGCTATATCTCACAGTCGGCGCTCAGCAAAATCATAAGAAAGACAGAACGTAATCTCGGGGTAGAACTCTTTTCGAGAGGCTGTGTTCCGGTGCGCCTGACGGCAGCGGGAGAACATTTTCTGGGATTGTTCCGGAAAATGTATGATACACATCTGGAGATGGAGCAGCTGAGTGATGAGATCCGGCGAAGAAAGAAGAGTGACTTAAGCATTGGAGCGGCTTCTTATTTTTGTACATACGTCCTTCCGGGAATTATTGGAGACTATAATCTGGAAAACCCGGAAGTGAATATCAAGGTGATTGAAAGCAACGATAAGGAAAAAGTGGAATTTTTACACTCCGGCATCTGTGATATTGGAATATCCGTCAATACGGAGATGCCGTCAGATCTTGACTATTTCGTCTTATGCCGTGAAAATATTCTATTAGCAGTTCCAAAGGAGCTGAAGGTCAACCATGGACTTGAGAAAGCAGCGCTGTCATACAGCGATATCTGTAGCGGAAAGTATTTGGATCCAGATACACCGGCGGTTTCATTAAAAAAGTTTGAAAAGGAGAATTTTCTGTTCCTGCGTCAGGGAAATGATCTTTGGACGAGAGGACTTGCAATTTGCCATGACGCGGGGTTTGAACCTAAGATACTGATGGAGCTGGATCAGCTTCAGACTGCGTATTATCTGGCGGATGCCGGAAAAGGCGTTGCGTTTATCCGGGCAGGAATTCCTTATTATGTGGGAGATTCCGGAAACCTGAACTTTTACCGGATCGATCATCCCAAAATGAGCAGAGAAGTCCGTGTTTACTATAATAAAGAAGAGAAATTCCCTAAAGTGCAGAAAGATTTTATGGAGTATCTGAAAAAATACCCGGTGTTCGCATGAGCGCACCGGGTATTTCCTTTTTGGAATAGAGTCATGACAGATGCGCACTTGGATTTTGAGTGAAATATAGTTATGATGTTTTCAGAAGCAAAGCACAGGCACAATCTCATATTTGACACACGAAGACTGGAAAGGAGACATTATTATGAAAAAAATTGCATTTTTAGGCGGTGGAAAAATCGGAAGAACGATGATTGTTCATGTGACGGAGGGAAAGAAAGCGGAGGTCGCTTTTGTGTACGATCCGTTTGTAAAGGATACCGACATCTGCGGAGTGAAGGTCGTCTCTGATATTACAGAAGATATGTTTGAGGGACTCGATCTGGTCATTGAGTGCGCGACAGCGGAAGTTGTTGCAGCTAATATCGTGACTGCATTAAAACATTGTGATTTCATGCCGTTCTCCATGACAGCATTTCGCGATGACGAATTAAGAGAAAAAGCAAGGGAGACAAGCCTAACACACGGCACAAGAGTATATCTCCCGCACGGAGCAATTCTTGGTCTGGACGGAATCTTTGACGGACGTTCTGAACTTACAGAGGTTTCAGTTGTCACAACAAAGAATCCGAAAGCTCTCGGAAGAACAGATACCGAGTATACAGTTCTCTACGAGGGATCGACAAGAGAGGCTACGAAGCTTTATCCGAGAAATGTCAATGTCCATGCGGCTCTTGCGCTGGCAGGAATCGGATTTGACAAGACTCATTCAAAAATCGTTGCTGATCCGTCAGTGAACACAAATACTCATGAAATCCACATCGTTGGAAAAGGAATTGATTTCACAATTCGAGTATCCAGCTTCTCTGAAGGTGGAGTGTCCGGCAAATACGTACCGCTTTCCGCATGCGGAAGTCTGGATCGTGTTCTTGGTGGAGCAGGATTCCAGTTTGTATAGAGTCTGAAACATATGGGTTACGAATGAGCACTTATTCAAGAAAGGATATAACAAAACTATGAAAAACAGAATTGCATCAAGAATGGATAAACTTCTTCCTTCAGGAATCAGAAAAGTGAATGAAAAAGCGCTTGCAATGGAAAGAGAAGGAAAAAACGTCATTCATTTTGAGATTGGACGTCCGGATTTTGATACACCGGATTACATAAAAAAAGCAGCTGAGGACAGTTTAAAGCGCGGTGAAGTTTTCTACACATCCAACTATGGCGATATGCAGCTTCGTGAGACGATTGCCTGGAAATTGACGACCCAGAATCAGATTCCGACAAAGGCAACGGAAGTACTTGTCACGGTAGGTCTTTCTGAGGCGATCTTTGATCTCTTATGCACAATCTTAGATGCGGGAGATGAGATTTTGGTTCCGGATCCAGTATGGATGAATTATGTGAATGTTCCGCGTCTTCTTGGTGCAGTTCCGGTAAGCTACAGGCTTCGTGAGGAGAACGACTACCAGATGGATCTCGACGAAGTGAGATCCAAGATCACAGATAAGACAAAAGCGCTTGTTATCGTAACTCCGAATAACCCGACAGGAAGTGTCCTTTCTGAGGAAGTTCTCACAGAACTTGCAAAGCTTGCCGTCGAGAAAGATATTCTGATCATTGCTGACGAAGTTTACGAGCGTCTGCTCTATGATGGAACAAAGCATGTGAGCATTGCCTCCCTTCCGGGAATGAAAGAACGTACTTTCACATTAAATGGAATGTCAAAGGCATATTCCATGACCGGCTGGCGTCTCGGTTACGTATCTGCGCCGGAAGAGTATATCCTTGCGATGAATAAGATCCATCAGCACAACGTTACCTGTGCTCCGTCCTTTGTACAGAAGGCCTCCATCGCTGCGCTCCGCGATGAGACGGACGAAGTAGAGAAGATGGTAGTGGAATATCAAAGGAGAAGAGATTATGCGGTAAAGGCGATCAACGAGATTCCGGGACTCTCCTGCCGCTGCCCAAAGGGTGCATTCTATATTTTCATTAATATCAAAGACCTTGGTATTTCAAGCGCGAAGTTTGCGGATTATCTTCTTGAAGAGGCGTATATTGCACTCGTTCCGGGAGATGTATTCGGCACATCTGGTGAAGGCTATATCCGCATGTCCTTTGCAAACAGCTATGAAAACATCGTGGAAGGTGTAGATCGTATGGCAAAGGCTGTTGGGAAATTAAGAACAGAAAAGTAATCGGGGAGGATATTATGGCAAAAGTTTTAATCACAGAAAAGATCAATCCGATCGGAATTGAAGTTATTAAAAACGCAGGCCACGAGGTGATCCAGATGGAGACACTCGAAGAGTCTGAGTTAAAGGAAAAGATCAAGGATGTTGACGCGGCACTTGTCAGAATTCTGCCGATCACGAGAGAGATCCTGGGAGGTGCAAAGAATTTAAAGATCCTCAGCAAACATGGTGTCGGTGTGGACAATTTTGACATCGAGGCAGCCAAAGAACTTGGAATTGCGTTGACGACAACTCCGGATGCCAATGGAAGATCTGTTGCAGAGCATGCATTCGCGCTGATGATGAGCCTTGCGAAGAATATAGTTCCAGTATCAGAAGAGTACAAGAGAATCGGATTTGCGGCGAAGAACTATAAAGAGGGCGTGGAAGTTACCGGAAAGACGCTCGGAATTATTGGATGCGGAAAGATCGGAAGAAGAATGGCAAAGATGGCCCACAATGGTTTTGATATGCGTGTCCTTGTTTATGATCCATATATCACAGAAGTTCCGGAAGGATGCGAACTTGTATCAGAGAAAGAACGTGTTCTCTCTGAGTCTGATTTTATCAGCCTTCACTGCTATCTTTCCGATGAAACTTTCCACTTCATTGGAAAGAAAGAACTTGCCCTCATGAAACCGACGGCATACCTGATCAACTGTGCCCGCGGGCCGGTTGTGGATGAACCGGCGCTGATCGACGCACTTCTCAATGAGAAACTTGCGGGAGCAGGACTTGATGTGACAGAGGCAGAGCCGCTTGATCCGGAAAGCCCGTTATTTAAGCTTCCGAATGTTATTGTAACGCCCCATTACGCGCCGACTACGAGAGAAGCGGCGACTGCGGTATCCAGAATTGCGGGAGAAAACATTGTGAATTTTCTTCGTGATGGTTCTTGTGTCGGTCGGATCGTATAATTCCTTTCTAAAATATTCATTGAAAAGAGATCTCCATGGCAGATTGCACCAATTTGCCAGGAGATCTCTTTTTGCTGCCATGCATCCGTAAGAAGCTGCCAGCGGCAGGTCCTGCAGGTGCAGCAGACGTTTCCCGAACCTTTGGATGAAACCATTCGGGGTTGTTTTTCGAGTGGGAATGAGATAAGATAGTGTTAAAAGAATTTAGGAAAGAAGTGGAAAAAACCATGTATGATGAGTTAACAAAAAATGATATAAAGAAGATGGAAGAGGAGATCGAATACCGGAAACTTGTGGTCCGGAAAGAGGCGATCGAGGCTGTAAAAGAGGCGAGAGCCCAGGGCGACTTAAGTGAAAATTTTGAATATTATGCAGCGAAGAAAGATAAAAACAAGAATGAAAGCCGGATCCGATATCTGGAGAGAATGATCCGGACGGCGAAGGTGGTATCGGATGAGTCGAAGGATGACGAAGTAGGTCTTTACAATACGGTGGATGTATATTTTGAGGATGACGATGAGACGGAGACTTACAAGATCGTGACGACGATCCGCGGAAATTCTTTAAAAGGGCTGATCAGCTCCGAATCACCGCTTGGCAGAGCACTCTTAGGCCATAAGGTCGGCGACCGGGTACATGTGCAGGTGAATGACAGGGCCGGATATGACGTGATCATCAAGCGTCTGGAGAAGACCGTGGATGACGGAAGCGATGCGATCCGGAGTTTTTAAAGAAGACAGAGAGAGGTTGAGTATGAAGGATTTTAAAGTGGCGGGGTTTCCGCTGCCATTGTATGTCCTCATCCTGGCACTGACGGTGGCATGCATGTTTACGGGCTGTGTCCCGAAGAGTCTGGTCCCGGCGTTTTTGGTGTTGATGGTATTCGGTGAGGGCTTAAATGCGATTGGAAATAACGTACCGGTGGTGAAGACGTATCTCGGAGGATCTGTGATTTGTATTCTCGGTTCTGCGGTCCTCACGGCAGGCGGACTGATTCCTGAGCAGACGATTGAGACGCTCGATTATTTTGTCAATGACAGTGGCTTCCTGATCTTTTATATCGCGGCGCTGATCTGCGGCAGTCTCTTTAATATTGACCGGAATCTTCTGCTCAGGGCTACCGTGAAGCTTCTGCCGGTGGCGGTGATCTCTCTTTCTATGGGAATTCTGCTTTCAGGAATTATGGGGATCATCCTTGGGGAAGGTTTCTGGGGCGGGATTCTCTATATCGGAGTGCCTATGACCAGCGGCGGAATGACAGCGGGTACAGTTCCTCTTTCGGCCATGTACTCTCAGGCGCTCGGCGTGGAAGCAGCGGATGTGCTGACAAAGATGGCACCGGCCACAGTGCTTGGAAACTGTGTGGCGATCATTTTTGGCGGTCTTTTGAACAACTTCGGGAAAAAACACCCGGAGACGACCGGAAACGGTGTATTGGTGAATGATGGAAAAACGGTGAAAAAAACACCGCCATTGAAGCCGACATTTGCGTCTTTATGCACCGGGATGATCATTGCGTTCGCCTTTTATCAGCTTGGCGCGATCTTACACAGATTTGTTTCTGTGATCCCGACGTATGCGTGGATGATCATCGCGGTCGTGCTTGTGAAGGGAACCGGAATTATGTCCGAAGAGCTGGAGGATGCGGCAAGAGAGTGGGGGCAGTTTGCCATTAAGAGCTGGACGGCGGCGGCACTTGCGGGGATCGGTTTTACGCTGATCGATCTGAATACAATTTTAAAGACTCTGACACCGTTATATCTGATCACGGTGGTACTCATCGTGGGGATCATTACGTTTACGGCGTCAGTTCTTGGAAAGCTGGTTGGCTTTTTCCCACTGGAATCTGCCATCGCAGCGGGGATGTGTACAACAAATATGGGAGGTTCCGGAAATGTAGCTGTTTTGAGCAGTGCGCATAGAATGGAGCTTCTGCCATTTGCGCAGATCGTTACAAGATCCTGCGGAGCGCTGATGCTGACGCTTGGAGGAATATTAGTGCAGATGGTGGGGTAGGATCCGGATCATGTATCAGCGCAGCAGGCTTTTGTACCTGTTGCGCTGATTTGGTAAAGTATGTGGTTTGAAGATATTTGAATAGTTATTATGTATTAAAAACAGGGGAGTGACAAAGATGGAAATATATCAGCTTCGATATTTTGTATATGCGGCGAAATATGAAAATATCACGATGGCGGCGCAGGAATTGAATGTATCCCAGCCTTCCATCAGTAAGGCGATCCAATCACTGGAGCGCGAATTAAAAACAGAGTTACTTCGAAAAAACGGAAGATCCTGTGTGCTTACCCGTGATGGATATTTATTGCAGGAAAGGGTAGTTCCTTTGCTTGAGGAAATAGAACGGCTTCCGTTGGAATTCCACAATAGACAGAAGAAGAAACTGATTCGTTTGAATGTTTTGACCGGAGGACTGCTTGTTCCGGAACTGATTCGCGAATTCCGGGAGGAAAATCCGGATGTTTTTTTTCAGGTATTAGATCGCAGAGAGGCAACGAAGTGGGATGTCTGTATTCGAAGTACACTGCCTCAGTATGTGTTCAGCAATGCAGTAAAATTAATGGAAGAGCCATTGTGTCTCGCGTTTCATAAAGATTCGTGGTTGAGAAATGTGGAAAAAGTCAGGTTGTCGGATATCAGAAATGAAAAATTTGTTATGTTGAGAAGTGGAGGAAGTATCCGGACGATTTCAGACGCAATATTCGAAAAAGAAGGGATTATTCCGGATATTGCATTTGAATGTGATACTGTTAATACTTTGAGGCGCATGGTGCAGGAGGGGTTAGGAATCGCCATCTGGCCAAGGTATTCCTGGAGAGATCACCTGAGAAGCGAGACAGATTTTGAAAATGTCTGTTACCGGCCGATCGATAACAACGAATTCAAACGATCTCTGTATCTGATCCTGCAGAAAGATCTGAAAATGACAGAAGAATTGGAAAAATTTTGCGAATACACGGAAAAATATTTCAATAGTATCAAAGAAGAATAAATAAAATTGTGCCAAATTTATTCGAAATGAGAATGTAAGTTATTCATGAATAATATTTGAACAATAAATATAATTAATATATAATTAACCTATAAAAGAAAGCGCATCTTTTTAAGAATCAGCCATATGAAGCTATGGTGAAGGCCTGAAAGACCTTCTTAAAAAGGAGCGCTTTTGTCGTGTTTATATCATTTTTGTTACCAGTAGTTGTTGATTACAAAAGGAGGATGAAGCATGTATCAGGTATCAGAGCGGGTAAAAAAACAGTTTGAATATACAATGAGTATTCCGTGTGTAAAGGAAGCTATGAAATTTATACAGGAAGATGAGAGGAATACGATTGAAGAACAGAAAGAACTGGTTCTCATAGAGGCTCCGACGAGAGAGGAAGAAAAACGAGCTGCGGTCATGATGGAAAAATTTAAAGCCCTCGGTCTTGAAAATGTTCACATTGACCGCGGTGGAAATGTTGTTGGCCTTCGAAAAGGAAGCGGCAAAGGACCGAAGGTATTGATCGAGGGTCATCTGGATACAGTCTTTCCATTTGGAACGGTACATGGCGTAGAGGAGAGAGACGGATTCCTCTACGCACCGGGAATCGGTGATGATACGAGAGCACTGGCAATGCTGCTGGGACTTTTAAGAGCATTGAATCAGAACGAGATCAAGACATTCGGAGACATTGTATTTGTGGCAACTACCCGCGAGGAAGGTATGGGCGGCCTCGGCGGAATGAAAGATTTCCTGAATGATAATGATGACATTGATATTTCACTCACAATTGATAACAATGACATGAGTGTATTGATCTTCGAGGCGACAAGCGGAGAGACCTACGAGGTCAACTTTTATGGTATCGGCGGTCATGCGTTTGGAGCGTTTGGCGAGATGGCACAGCCGATCCATGCAGCAGCCAGAGCAGTTGCGAAGATCGCTGATTTTACAGTTCCATCAGATCCGAAGACAAGCTTCTGTGTCTCAAATTTCCACGGTGGAACTGCGGCCGGAGTGCATGCGATCGCATCGCAGGCAACCATCAAATTTAATTTCAGATCAAATTCACCGGAGGAGCTTGCAAAGCTTCGCACAAAAATCTTTGATGCGATCGAAGAAGCATGTCGGGAAGAAACAGAAAAATGGGGAAAAGATGAGATCACCTGGGATAAAAACCTGATCAGTCAGGTTCCGGGCGGAACTCAGGATTCCCATACACCACTGGTAGAATCCGCGTGGCTTGGTTTGAAGTCTCTGGATATTGAACCGGTATTCCATAAAGGCGGCTGCACAAATGCGAACGTAGCGGTTTCGAAAGGAATTCCATCGATCTGTCTTGGACGCGCGTTTGCACCGGATGAAAATAGTAAGAATATAATGAATCATAGTGTTCATGAAAAGTTTCCGATCACCGACTCATATAAGGCAGTTCAGCAGGCATTTATGGTATTGATGATGGCAGCAGGAATCGACGGAGAGACTAATTCTGTTGTGGAGGAAAAATAGATTATGAAGAAAATGACACTGATTGCTACAGGAGATGCGTTTATCACAAGAAGATTTCCGGAAGGCGGTTATGAAGGATTTGAGCAGGTCAGAGACGTGATCAGTCAGTATGATGTAAAATTTTCAAATCTGGAGATGACATTCCACAATGAGGAAGGATATCCGGCAGCATTTTCCGGAGGAACCTGGGCAATGGCAGATCCAAGAACCCTTGATGATATGAGATCATTTGGTTTTAATCTGTTTAATACGGCAAATAATCATTCCTGCGACTACAGTCATGGAGGAGTTCTCGCGACGATCCGGAATCTTAAAGAGAGAGACATGATCTTTGCCGGAACAGGAAAAAATCTTTCCGAGGCATCAAAACCATGCTATCTGGAGACGAAAAACGGACGTGTCGCAATGATCGCAGTCTCTTCAAGCTTCCATGAGTCAGGAATGGCTGGTGGACAGAGCGCGGAATTGGTCGGAAGACCGGGATTAAATCCGCTGCGATATGAAACGATTTACCATGTCACGGAAGAGAATTATAAGAAAGCAGAAGAACTGGCGGCGCTTACAAAGATCAACGCAACAATGGAGCGGTCCGTTAAAAATGGTTATAAGAATCCGCCGGCTTCCGGAACCCTGCCGTTTGGCACATACAAATTTGTGCTGGATGAAAAAGACTGGATCGAGAGCGTTCCATTCCCGGCTGATATGGAACGTGTTGAGAAGGAGATCATTGAGGCAAAAAAACAGGCAGATATCGTTCTTGTAAGCTTTCATGGGCATGAGACGGATGGGGAAGACACAACGGTTCCATCCATGTTCCTTGAGACATTTTCAAGAAGATGTGTGGATGCGGGAGCAGATGCGGTAATCGGACACGGACCGCATGAACTTCGTGGAATTGAGATCTATCACGGAGCGCCTATCTTCTACAGTCTGGGAAATTTCCTTTTTGAGACAGAAACTGTGGAAAAGCAGCCTTACGATGCATACATAAATAAAAAAATGCCGCTGGATACCAAGGTAGGTGCTTATATGGATGCCCGTAGTAAAAACGGCACGGCCGGATACGGAGTGCTCCCGGAGATCTGGTTATCCGTGATGGCAGGCTGGACCATGGAAGACGGACATGTGACAGAAATCAAACTGTATCCGATCTCTCTTGGAATGACAGAAAAAAGGCCGCAAAAAGGAGTTCCGGTGTTGACCGGTGATGAGAAGGTACTGGCATATCTGGCAGAGCTTTCAAAACCTTACGGAACTGAGATGGAAATTAAAGACGGCGTAGGCACGATCAGACTTTAAAGAAGATAGAAGGTGAGCGGATATGGAAGAGAGCAAGAGTAAAATTCTGAGCGAAATTGACCGGGACAGGGAAGAACTTGAAGAATTATCCAGAAAGATCCACGATGATCCTGAATTGGGATTTGAAGAATTTCATGCGCTTAGCTATATCAGTGATGTATTGAAAAAGCACGGATACCGTGTTGAACAGGGATACGGAGGTCTGGAAACGTCGTTCCGGGCTGAAAAAGAAGGATCAAAACCGGGTCCGACCGTAGCCTTTCTGGCAGAGTATGATGCGTTGAAAGGAGTTGGACACGGATGCGGCCATAATTTAATCGCAACGTGTTCAACGGGGGCTTTTCTGGGACTCGCTTCCGTGATGGAAGATCTCCCGGGAAAAGTATGTATCATAGGAACACCTGCGGAAGAAGGCGGTGCCGGAAAGGTAAAGCTTCTGAAAAATGGGGCGTTTGATGATGTTGACTTTGCCCTGATGATGCATCCGTCATCCGGTGGTTCAAATCTTGTAGGACGCGGAGGACGGGCTGCCTGCTCTGTAAAAGTGCATTTTACTGGAAAAGGCGCACATTCTTCCGTACCTAAAAATGGAATCAATGCACTGAGTGCTGTCATTCATGTTTTCCAGCAGATCGATCTGATGCGTCCGACTTTTGAACCGCAGGATAACATCAATGGAATCATTTCGAATGGCGGAAGTGCGGCCAATGTGATTCCGGCATCAGCAGATTGTGAATTCTGTATCCGCGCGGATACCATGAAGAGAATCGAAGGGCTGATCGATGTAATAAAACTCTGTGTCAGAAACGCGGAACAGTTGACCGGAGCAAAAGCGGATATCAGCTGGGGTGAGATATCAGCAGAGCGTTATCCGAACCGGCCGATGTGTCAGGCATTTAAAGATAACATGGCGACATTGGGAATTGAGATGAAGTGGCCGGATCCGAAGGCACAGTACGGATCATCAGATATCGGCAATGTTTCTATAAAAATTCCGGCGATCCATGATTATCTGTCGATCACTGACGATAAAACGATTCGGGCTCATACGAAAGAGTATGCGGATGCTGCAAAAAGTGAAGAAGCTCAGGAAATCTGTCTGAAAGGTGCGAAGGGTCTTGCGATGACAGGATATGATATTTTGTCAAGTGATGGGTTCCAGGCGGAGATCCGTAGATTCCATGAACAGCAGATCCCGGATTTTTATAAAAAGAAGAAATCATAATGTAACTGTTCAGTAGGTCTGCGAACTTGCTGCGCTGACCGTAAGAAAACATAAGTAGGAAACTCAAAAAGAATATTTGAATAAATCGATCAGAATCGATATAATCAATATGAAGACTGCGCACCTGTGTGAGAATCAGATCACCAGGTGTGCGCAGCGTAAAGGAGAGGAGTACCTATGAACAAAATCACAAATGCGTCAAGATTTCTTTTTGAGGAACTTGTATCCAGAATACAGGAACGTTCCAACGCAGTGGGAATCGCGGTTGCGATCGTTGACCGAAATGGAAATACACAGTATGAAAAGTTTTTTGGATACCGGGATCAGGAGAGAAAACTGCCGATCGATGAGGATACGATCTTCGGATTAGCGTCCGTCACGAAATCCTTTGTGGCTTTATCGATCATGCAGCTGGTCGAAGCTGGAAAAGTAGATCTGGATGATCCGGTGAGCAAATATATTCCGGAATTTACAAACCGTAATCAGAAACCGGTAAAGGTATGGCACTTTTTATGTCACACAGCGGGTTTTTATCCGATGCACCGCACAATCATCAATGAGATCGCGCAGAAGGCAGGACTGGATGAAAATGAGACAGGGGATTTTGCGTTCTGTGAGAAGATCGCATTGGAAGGAACAAAAGCAGTAGCTGAGCTGCTGGATGCTCAGACAAAGGAAAACGGCGGTCTGATCGGAGATCCGGGAAACTACATGAGCTATTGCAATGATGGCTTTGGACTTTTGTCGGAGATCGTGCGTCGTGTCGGCGGGGAGAACAGCTTTGCGGAATATGTGAAAAAACATATTCTTGAGCCTCTTCATATGGAGCGGAGCAGCGGAGAGTATGTAAGACCGGCAGCGGATGCGAATGCGGCAATTCTCTACAAAATGCAAAACGGTGTCATGACCTCCGGCAGAGATTACCATGACAATGCATTTTCTCTCGGAGGGGCCGGTTCCCTGAAATCTACGCTGGCAGACATGAAAAAATACATCTGCATGTATCTGAATTACGGAAAGGGGATCGATGGAACAAGGATCCTCTCCCAGGAGGGTGTACGGACGATGTGCCGCCCAAGAATCGATTATCGCCCGGAGAGTCATTATTGCTTTGGCCTTGCGCAGAAGAAGCTGGATGATCTGACGGTTATGGAACATGGCGGAAGCCTGCCGGGAGTTTCGTCGAATTTATCCTGGTCGTATGATGCCGGGGTGGGCGTTATGGTACTGTGCAATACATCGGGTGTGCCGGTTAGCACGATCGCGGATGCAGCAATGCGGATGTATCATGGAAGAAATCCGATCGAGGACCGATTTGTTTATCAGGAGACGGAGTGGGATGCGGAAAAGAGAAAGGCGATGTGCGGCACCTTCCGTTCAGATGAAGATAACAATATCACGATCTTTGAAAAAGACGGAATGATGGCAGTCAAAGAGGGAGAGACGCTTCTTCGATTCGTGCCGGTGCAGGAATTTTTAGGGATTGTGAGAAATCCGGATAAGGATGGCTACGTGAGATTTTTTGAAAATGAGAATGGTGAGATCTTTGCAATCGGATACGGCGGAAGAATGCTGCCGAGAGTGAAAGACTGATTGGATCAAGGTTTGAGTATGAAAATGCCGGGTGATCGGGAAGACCGATCATCCGGCATTTCGTGATTTTGATAGGAATATGTCAGCTTCGCTGACCGGAATCATGCGTAAAGTCTCACGGACGTTTCGAATTGAATTTAACCGCCATACGGAATTCATGCAGTGTGTTTTATATGGCGATCAATTAGTGGATAAAGCCTTCTGCCCACTTTTTAAAGTTTGCGAAGTCCTCTTCGTTCGGATGGGAGAGACCTTCATTGTACGTGTCGCGAAGAAGCTTTCCCTTTGCGTCCTCAGGGTCCTTTTCGAGCATTGCGGCAAATTTATCGGCGACTGCCGGCTGCATTTTTCCCTGGCAGACGAAGCCTGTAAGAACAGTATTGTTTACGGGAATATTTGCCTCTGCCTGCTTTAAGATCGAGTGGATGTAATCAGGAGCGGCATATCCGGCTGTGCCGAAAAGAGCGATCTTTGTATTCTGAAGGTTTTTTAAGAAGATCCGTGTCCTGTCATCACAGCTTCCTTTATCGGTCCAGAAACCGGCGAAGATAAGGTCCGCGCCAAGCTCCGGGGAGTAATGGGATGTATCACCGAAATAAACACAGTGCTCATGCGGAAGGATATCATGGAGACGATCTGCGAGTGCTGCAGTATTTCCGGTCTTACTGGAATAAACGATGGCATATTTCATTGGCATTTCCTCCACTTACTGTAATGATGCGGCAATTGCGTCTGCAAGTGCGTCAAGCTCAGCCTCCTGATTGTCTTTCAGGGCAGATTTAATGGTTACATCTGCCTCGAGCACATGGATATTTTTCATTGTACCGAGGATTTCCCCCATCTGTTTTGAGGTGGTTGCCGCCCAGGTTCCGTTCTGGATCAGGGCAGCGGTACGGTTTGTAAGACCGTGAGCTGCAAGCTGGTGGAGCAGTGTGTCCATATTGCAGAAGATACCGCCATTGTAGGTGATGGATGCAAAGACAATCGCGGAGGTACGGAACGCGTCTGCAATGATGTAGGACGGATGGGTCTTGGAAACGTCAAAGACGGAAATATGGCGGATGCCGCGGTCGGCAAGCTTTCCGGCAAGGATATCGGCAGCTTTTTCCGTATGACCGTAAACAGATCCGTAGGCGATCGTTACAGATTTCTCTTCCGGCGTATAGGAGCTCCATTTGAGGTATTTATCGATGAGCCATGGGAGATCTTCTCTCCAGATCACGCTGTGGAGCGGGCAGATCATCCGGATCTCGAGCCCGGCAGCCTTCTTTAAGAGACCCTGTACGGACATGCCGAATTTTCCAACGATATTTGTATAATAACGTCTCGCCTCAGAGAGCCAGGCAACCTTATCGTCGATCTCGTCAGCAAAGATATTTCCGTCGACAGCGCCGAAGGAACCGAAGGCATCAGCGGAGAACAGGATCTTTTCTGTCTTTTCATAGGTAACCATGACCTCCGGCCAGTGCACCATCGGGGCCATCACGAAGGTAAGCTCATGGGAGCCGAGAGAGATGGTATCTCCCTCTTTTACCAGAATCGCGCGGCTGTCCACATCAAAATCAAAGAACTGTTTCATCATTCCCACAGCCTTTGCGGTGCATACGATCTTTGCCTCCGGGTAAACGGCGATCACATCGGCGATGGACGCACAGTGGTCCGGTTCCATGTGGTTTACGATCAGATAGTCCAGAGTGCGGCCCTTTAAGGCAGCGGTCACATTTTCGAGAAAATCATGGGTGAAGGACGCGTCCACGGTATCGAAGAGTGCTGTCTTCTCGTCAAGAAGAACGTAAGAGTTATAGGACATTCCTGTAGGAACCGGATAAACATTTTCAAAGAGAGCGATGCGGCGGTCATTGACGCCGACCCAGAAAAGGGAATCTGTAAGCTTTCTTATGTTATTCATGTTAGAAACCTCCTGATAATAATATTGCTGTGGCGCTTTCGAAATCTGCCAGAACGAGAACGGTGAAATACCGGAAAGGTACTGGCTTTTAAAAGAGTCACAAAAGGTCGAAAAATAAAATTATCTGGCCTTTATATATCTTAATTGTTGGCGAATTTTGAAGATATAAAAAATAAATTCAGACAAGACAGAAATATGGGCGCAGATATACTATCATTCTAAATGGAAAGTCTTTGGAAAGCAAGTAAAACCATCCGGTAAAATCTTAAAAAATTATTAAATACCAGTTGACAAGTGGTGTATGAAGTCATATAATTCATTTGAAATTGATATTCGTTATCAATACGACTGTTCCCACAAATGGTTTGGTGAGAGGTGATAGAAATGCTTACAGATGTAATTGTTTTGTTGCTGGTTGCCATGGCCGTGATCGGTGTGATAAAGAGCATCCGGAAACAGAAGAAGAGCGGTTCCTGCGGAGGTTGCTGCGGTTCCTGCTCCGGGTGCAGCGGATGCGGCAGTGTCCATTACGATACAGCTCCGAAAGCTCACAAAGCCTGAGCGGATGGGAGTGTAAAGAGGAGGAAACATGATGCCAATGACATTTTTACGTGCCGGTGAGACCGGTATGATCCAGCGTGTCGGCGGAGCGGAGGATACAAAGAGATTCCTCGCGAATCTTGGCTTCGTGGACGGAGCGGCAGTGACAGTGATCTCTGAACTCAACGGAAACCTGATCGTAAACATCAAGGATTCCAGAGTCGCGATCAACAAGGAGATGGCAAAGCACGTTATGGTGCAGTAGCTGTGAAAAAGGACAGTAACTGTTCAGTAGTTTGCATTATCCAGCAAGGAAGTGCAGACTGGGAAGAATGGGCAGTTATGGATGATGAAAGTTCAAGTGGGAGATTTCCCACTTTGCTTTTTCCCCAATGGTTAGTATGCACTAATTAGCATCGGCTAATCGAAAACTTTTGGAAAAAATTCACAAAAGGCAGGGGGAATGGATCCGGACCGCAGGAGCGATCCACAAGGATAGAAAGGAGAAGACATGACATTACGTGAAGTTCCGGTACATACAACGGTTAAAGTTGTAAAGATCAACGGAGAGGGCGCATTCCGCCGCAGAATCATGGACATGGGCATTACCAAAAACAGCGAGATCTACGTTCGTAAAGTAGCGCCGCTCGGTGATCCGGTCGAGATCACGGTCCGTGGATATGAACTGTCTTTGAGAAGAGACGATGCGGAAAGTGTCGAAGTCGTTACAGTTTAATGGCGGGATAAATGTTTTGCCTGATGTGTATGCAAAGCATTGGCAAAACCTGGTTGCTGTCCGCCTGGAATGTGGACAGCAGCAACACAAGTGCAGGAAAATAGGAGGATGAAAAATGGCTATCAAAATCGCATTAGCCGGCAACCCGAACTGTGGTAAGACGACCATGTTCAATGCCCTCACAGGCGCGAATCAGTACGTCGGAAACTGGCCGGGTGTAACTGTAGAGAAAAAAGAAGGTAAATTAAAATCTGCCAAGAGCGGTGAAGAGATCATCATCACAGACCTTCCGGGTGTTTACTCCCTTTCTCCGTACACACTGGAGGAAGTTGTAAGCCGTGATTACCTCGTTCACGAGAAACCGCAGGCGATCATCAATCTGGTAGATGCGACAAACATTGAGAGAAACTTATATCTGACAACCCAGATCCTCGAGATCGGTATTCCGGTCGTGATCGCGTTAAACATGGCTGACCTGCTTGCAAAGAGCGGGGATAAGATCGATGTGAAGAAGCTTTCCGAGATCTTCGGCTGTGAAGTCGTTGAGACTTCTGCATTAAAGGGCACAGGCCTTAAGGAGGTTGTTGAGAAGGCGATCGAGGCAGCAAAGAAGAACGAGTGGAAGAACCCGGCCGGCATCTTCTCCGGAAGCGTTGAGAAGGCGATTGAGAAGGTTGAGGAGGCTGTCGGTGATGCTGTGGACGCAGACCAGAAAAGATGGTTTGCGATCAAGCTTCTTGAGAAGGACAGCAAGGTCATCGAGCAGTTACATCTTCCGGCATCCGCTATGGCAGCGGTCAACACAGAGGTGACCCGTCTTGAGAAAGAGACCGATGACGATACAGAGAGCATCATCACAGACGAGCGTTATACATACATCGGAAGCGTGATCGACAAGGCCGTTAAGAAATCCGGCAAGAAGCTCTCCACATCCGATAAGATCGATAAGATCGTTACAAACCGTATTTTAGGTATCCCGATCTTTGCGGCAGTGATGTGGTTCGTTTACTATATCTGTGTAAGCACACTCGGAACCATGGGTACAGACTGGGCGAATGATACATTCGGCGGCGGCATTCAGGAATGGGCAGGCGCGGCACTCGCGGCAGCAGGCGCAAGCGACTTCATCCAGAGCCTTGTTGTAGACGGTATCCTTGGCGGACTCTTCGCTGTATTCGGATTCCTCCCGCAGATGGCACTCTTATTCTTAATGCTTTCCATCCTTGAGGACTGCGGATACATGGTACGTATCGCATTCGTCATGGACCGTGTATTCCGTCACTTCGGACTTTCCGGTAAGAGCTTCATTCCGCTCCTTATCGCATCCGGCTGCGGTATCCCGGGTATCATGGCTTCCAAGACCATCGAAAATGATAACGACAGACGTCTTACCATTATGACAGCCACATTTATTCCGTGCGGCGCGAAGCTTCCTGTTATTGCTCTGTTAGGCGGCATCATGGTCGGCTGGACATCCGGAGATTACTCCGATGCGGGAAATACAGCATTCTTAATGTACGCGTTAGGTATCGTTTGCGTCCTTGTCGCAGCGATCATGTTAAAGAAGACAAAGCCGTTCTCCGGCGAGGCAGCTCCGTTCGTTATGGAGTTACCGGCATACCACATCCCGTCTGCCAAGACCGTTCTCATGCACACTTGGGAGCGTCTGTGGGGCTTCATTAAGAAAGCCGGAACGATCCTGTTCCTTGCCTGCGTGATCATGTGGATCCTCTCCACCTTCGGTTTCGAGAATGGCGCGTTCGGTATGGTAGAAGATACAGAAAACTGCTTCATGGCGATCCTCGGAAGCGCTCTTGCATGGATCTTCACTCCTCTCGGATGGGGCAAATGGCAGTGTGTTGCAGCTGCGATCTCCGGATTCTCCGCAAAAGAGGGTATCGTTTCCACAATGGGTGTCCTTGCAAATGTCAGCGAGGATCTCTCTGAGGAGACAGATGTTGTTGCAGCTGCGATCAGAGACTGGTTCCCGACAATGGCAGCAGCCTTCTCCTTCCTTGTATTCAACCTGTTAAACTCCCCGTGTCTGGCGGCGATTTCCACAATGGCCCAGCAGATGCAGTCAAGAAAGTGGTTCTGGTTCGCGATCATTTTCCAGAATGTATTCGCTTACTGTGTAGCACTGATGTTCTATCAGTTCGGTCTTCTTATGGAAGGCGGTTCCTTCGGAATCGGCACAGCAGCAGCCGTTGTTGTTCTTCTCGGATTCCTCTACATGCTGTTCCGTCCGGATCCATATAAGAACCAGAAGAAGGCATCCCGCCGTTCTGTAGCAGCTTAATTTTAGCAGTATTACTTCATTATTCCATAGAAACTCTATAAAAGATCCAGGTCAGAGGCGGACATCGCTTTGTGCCTGGATCTTTTCTGTTGGAGAACGCATAGCTTATAGAAGGAAGATTGCGAGAGCCGTGCCGGGATCCGGACGGCCTTCGCGGATCAAAGGAGATAAATAACGATGGAAAATATCGGAAATATTATTCTTGGGATCCTGATCCCGTTTGCGGGGACGACGCTTGGGGCTGCGTGCGTATATTTTATGAGGAATGGGATCCGGCAGAATGTGGAAAAAGGCCTTCTGGGCTTTGCGTCCGGTGTCATGGTGGCGGCATCCGTGTGGTCACTTCTGATCCCGTCCATGAATCTTTCCGCGGATCTGGGACGTCTGGCGTTTCTGCCTGCGGTGACCGGATTCTTTTGCGGCATCCTGTTCCTGCTGTTCCTTGACGGACATGTGCCTCATCTTCACATCGGGTGCGACGAACCGGAAGGTCCGTCCTGCACGTTAAAAAAAAATACGATGCTTGTCCTTGCGGTGACTCTTCATAATATTCCGGAAGGAATGGCGGTCGGTGTCATGTTCGCGGGACTTCTTACGGCAAACAGCGGGATCACGTTAGCCGGTGCGTTTGCCTTGTCCGTCGGGATCGCGATCCAGAACTTCCCGGAGGGGGCGATCATTTCCCTGCCGCTCAAGGGTGAAGGAATGAGCAGCAACCGGGCATTCTTGTATGGAACGCTTTCCGGCGTTGTAGAGCCTGTCGCGGCGCTTTTGACCGTGCTGCTATACAGGGTCCTCGCTCCGGTCCTGCCGTATCTTCTCGCCTTCGCTGCAGGTGCCATGATGTACGTGGTCGTGGAGGAGCTGATCCCGGAGACTGCGGAGGGAGAGCACTCGAATATCGGAACCATCGGGTTTGCAGTCGGGTTTGCCCTGATGATGATGCTTGACGTGGCACTTGGGTGATACAATATGGACGATTGAGTGTCATCTGTCTGCCCGCTGTTCGGTGGAAAAAGACAGAAAAACAAAAAGAAAAGTGGATATCCAGAGTCAGTGATGTGACTCTGGGATATCCACTTTTTATTTACGCGAACAACGAGCCAAAGTCCGCGTATGCGCGAGACCTTGGCGACTGTCACGATAACAAGGGGAAACTCGCGAAGCGTGTTTTCACTTGTTTCCGGCAATCAAATTTTTCAACGAAGATCGATCAAATTGTCAAAATACATTTATTATCGGAAATGCTTGTATAATTAGAATCTCTTCCACGTACCCCGATAGAAAAGCAGCAGCAGCGGGAACAGCTCAAGACGTCCGGCAAGCATATCAAAGGTCAGAACCAGCTTGGAGAAGTTGGAGAAGAGCCCGAAGTTCTGGGCCGGGCCTACAAGTTCCAATCCCGGTCCGATGTTGTTTAAGGTCGCCGCGACGGCGGTAAAGTTTGTCACAAGATCGAAGTTGTCGATGCCGATGAGCAGCACGGAAATAGCGAAGATCAGGATGTATGCCGCCATGAAGACATTTACGGAGCGGAGGACCACATGATCCACCGCGCGTCCCTCAAAATGGATCTTGCGGACCTGATTCGGATGGAGACTCTGGGAGAGCTCTTTTGTCAGGGATCGGAATAACAGCACGACACGGGACACCTTAATGCCGCCGCCGGTACTTCCCGCGCAGGCACCGATAAACATTAAGAGCACCAGGATCGTTTTCGGGATCGTTGGCCAGAGGTTAAAATCCACGGTGGCGAAGCCGGTGGTCGTGATGATGGAAGCAACCTGAAACGCAACATGGTGGAACGCGAGGAACAGGCTGTCGAAGAAATCCCGGACGAAAAACGTGATGACAAGGATCGACGCGGCAATGATCCCGAGGTACCATCGCGCCTCCTCGCAGCGCAGTGCTTCCTTCGGCTTTTTCATATAGAAGAGGAAGTACACGTTAAAGTTGATGCCAAAAAGGATCATAAACACGGTAACTACGCCCTGCAGGTAGGTGGAATAGCTTCCGAAGCTGTCATTCTTGATACCGAAACCGCCGGTTCCCGCGGTGCCGAAAACGGTACACAGGGAATCAAACACCGGCATCTGTCCCACAAGCAGGAGAACAAACTCCAGAACCGTCAGGAACAGATAGAGTCCATAGAGGATCTTTGCGGTGGACTGCACCTTCGGGACCAGCTTTGTGACAGAGGGGCCCGGGCTCTCTGCTTTCATGAGGTTCATATGATAGCCGCTTCCGGTAAGCGGAAGCAGGCAGAGAAGGAACACGAGAACTCCCATACCGCCGATCCAGTGTGTAAAGCTCCTCCAGAACAGGATGCCGTGCTGAAGCGGTTCCACGGCGGGAAGAATACTGGCACCGGTCGTCGTAAATCCAGACACAGTCTCAAACAGGGCATCCACCGGATTTGTGATGGATCCGCTTAAGAGGAACGGGATGGAACCCATGATACTCATGACGATCCAGCTTAAGGCAACCGTCACGGAACCTTCCCTTGCGTAGAATACCTTGTTTTTCGGCTGCTTGCGGACAAGGATCACACCTGGGATCAGGCAGAGGACGATCGTGATGAAGAATGCCAGCGCGCAGCTTTCATGGTAGATCAGGGAGACTGCCAGGGATGGCACAAGAAGCGCCGCCTCCACGTCCAGAATCCAGCCGATAATATAAAAGATCATCGAATAATTCATGGAATCGCTCCTTTATGATTTTAAGATATCCCGGATATCACCGAGACCGCGGTTTGTGGTCACGAGAATCACGGTATCCCCGACCGTGATCATATTCTGACCGCGGGGGGTGAGAATCTGACCGTTGCGGTTGATGCAGCAGATCAGAAGGTTGTCCTTTAAGTTTAAGTCCATGAGCGGCACATTCGTGACAGCGGAATCCTCTTTGATGGAGAATTCCAGTGCTTCTGCACGGCCATCCAGGATCTTATACAGCGTTTCCACGTTGCAGCCGATGGTGTTCTGGCGGGCACGGACGTACTGTAGGATATAATCTGCCGTCAGGTACTTCGGGTAGATGATGCTGTCGATACCGAAGCTGTCGATCACGTCATCGAAGGCGATCTTATTGACCTTTGCGATGAGCTTTGCATTGGAGTGGAGCTTTCCGTAGAGGGCGAGGAAGATATTCTCCTCGTCAAGTCCGGTGAGGGCCACAAGGGAATCAGCGTAGGTCAGGCCTTCTTCCAGAAGAAGATCCCGATCACTTCCGTCCCCGTTTATGATGTCAGCGCCTGGGATTACCTCGCTTAAGTAATCACAGCGCTCTTTCCGCTGCTCGATGATCCGGACGCGGAACCCGATCTTTAAGAGGTCCTGGGCCAGGTAGTGGGCGATGGTGCCGCCGCCGATGATCAGGGAATTTTTTACGGATTTTGAGCGGAGACCGATCTTTTCAAAAAACTGGGCTGTATTTTCAAGAGATCCCACGATAGAGAGGATATCCGTATCCTGAAGGACAAAGCTTCCGTTCGGGATCACGACCTCGGATCCGCGCTCAACGGCACAGATCAGGACATCGCATTTTAACTGTCTCATGATATCCATGACAGTTTTTCCGCCGAACCCGATCTCTGGCTTTAAGCGGAAGCGGAGAAGCTCGACACGTCCCTTTGCGAAGGTGTCAATCTTGATGGCGGACGGGAATTTTAAGAGCTTTAAGATCTCTCTGGCCGCCGTCAGCTCCGGGTTGATGATCATAGAGAGTCCGAGTTTTTCCTGAATGAAGCGGATCTCCTTATTATAGAGCGGGTTTCTTACGCGGGCGATGGTGTCACAGTGTCCGGTCTTCTTCGCCATCAGGCAGCAGAGGAGGTTTAATTCGTCCTCGCCGGTGACAGCGATAAAGAGGTCTGCGCTTTCCACTCCAGCCTCCTGCTGGATATTGAAGCTGGCGCCGTTTCCAACGATTCCCAGGGCGTCAAACTGGTTGGAAAGATGTTCCACTTTCTGCGGATTCATATCGACCATAACGAGATCGTGGCCCTCGGCGCTTAAGCGCTCCGCAAGGCTCACGCCGACTTTTCCGCAGCCGACAATGATGATCTTCATATGTTTACCGGTCCTTTCAGTTAATTACGCTTCCCAGCGTCCGGAAGCGCCGCATGGGAGTACGAGCCCGGAACCCGTAACGGGAAGTCCGATCTCTTCCGATCTCACGGTTCCGCCGAACTGCGGGACAACGGCTGTTCCGAGCATATAAGTCAGCACCGCCGGGGCGAGACCGGTTGTGTAGGAGTTGATCAGGTAGAATAACGGCTTGTCGGAGAGGAGCTTTGCGCACAGCTTTACTAACGGGTAGATTGCGTCCTCGATCTTCCAGATC
This sequence comes from Clostridium sp. AM30-24, assembly GCF_003480435.1. GTDB lineage: Bacteria > Bacillota > Clostridia > Lachnospirales > Lachnospiraceae > Pilosibacter. The sequence goes on from NZ_QUJB01000020.1 coordinate 41,478, forward strand.
TCGCCCTTCGGGCCTCTTCCATAGGAAGGCGGATCCATGATGATCGCGTCGTAGTGGTTTCCACGGCGGATCTCACGCTCTACGAATTTTACGCAATCATCCACGATCCAGCGGATCGGCGCGTCCTCAAGGCCGCTGGACTTCGCGTTCTCCTTTGCCCAGGCGACCATGCCCTTGGAGGCGTCAACGTGGGTCACGGAAGCTCCGGCTTTCGCGGCTGCCAGTGTCGCTCCGCCGGTGTAGGCGAAGAGGTTTAAGACTTTGACCGGGCGTCCCGCGTTTTTGATCTTTTCGCCAAACCAGTCCCAGTTTGCCGCCTGTTCCGGGAAAAGACCGGTATGCTTAAAGCTGAAGGGCTTTAACTGGAAGGTCAGGCCTTTGTAGTTGATGCTCCACTGCTCCGGGAGACTGAAGAATTCCCACTCGCCGCCGCCTTTTGAGCTTCTGTGGTAGTGGCCGTTCATCTTTCTCCACTGTGGTGCCTTTTTATCGGTATCCCAGATAACCTGGGGATCCGGACGGACCAGAATATATTTTCCCCAACGCTCCAGCTTTTCACCGCCGGAACAGTCGATGACTTCATAGTCCTTCCATCCATCTGCTATCCACATAATTGTATTCCATCTCTTTCTTTAGACTTTTTTTGCGTAAAAACGGATCAGGGGCATAAAATGCCTATGATATACCAGTATAATAGATTCGGGGGATACTGTCAAATAGGAGTGGGGATGGAATGCGGGATGTTGGCGGAAATATGGGGAACATGAATGGAAAATGTGTCTTTCTGTGGCGGGAATGCGGCAGAACTGTGGTGGGGACTTAAGAGAATTGACAGGTATTTTCTGTTGAATAATCAGGGAGTTACTGGTAAAATAAAATCAGATGTATTGCGAAATGAAAAATACGGCCGGAAGGCAGAAATCCCATCGGCGAAGCTGATCCGGAATGGATGTTGGCGATAGTTATGCGCCTTTTGGGGTACAGGAAGGAGACGGAGCGAGTGAAGAAAAAAGGGTTAAGAATACTGGCAGCAGCGGCGGTCCTGACTTTCGGATGTCTGACGATGAACGCCTACGCAGCGGAAGGCTGGGCGCTTTCCAATAATATATGGACGTATCTTGATAAAAATGGAAACCGCGTGACGAATGAGTGGAAAAAGGGCGCGGACAATCTCTGGAGATATTTAAACAACAGCGGTGAAATGGCGGTCAACAGCTGGGCCGACAACGATTACTATGTGGATGCTAACGGAATCATGGTGGCGGATAAGTGGATGCAGATCGCGTCTCCGTACAGCAGAGACAGTCAGACCTACTGGTTTTACTTCGGTTCCAGCGGAAAAGTCACAAAGGACACCTGGAAGAAGATCGATGGAAAAAGTTATTACTTTGACACTGACGGAATCATGCAGACCGGCTGGACCGAAGATGGGGATTACTATTTAAGCTCCAGCGGAGCGATGGTGACAGGATGGCGATATCTGGAGCCAAAGGACGAGGACAGCAGCCTTTACGGACCGGAAAGCGATGATGGAAAGTACTGGTTCTATTTTTCCGCAAGCGGAAAGAAGCAGAGCCCGTCGACCAGCGATGACGGCGGAGAGTATAAGGTAACAAAGATCGATGGAAAATACTATTGCTTTGACGCAGACGGACGGATGCGCACCGGCTGGGTGTATTTAGACGGTGATCCGGAAAATTCAAGTAAGAGTTCGATTGCGGACTGGAGATATTTCGCGGAGAGCGGGATCCAGAACGCTACAGTCGGCGCGGCGATCCCCGGCTGGCTTTCCTTAAACCCGCCGGAACAGCTTCAGGACAATGTGGATGAGCCGGTGGTATGGTATTATTTTGATAAAAACGGCGAGCCAAAGACCGGACCGGAAGACGGAAAAGCGTCCACGAGCGATTTTGTCCGCATCAATGGAAAGACGTATCTCTTCGACCAGAAAGGAAATCCGGTCAAAGGATTAAAGAAGGTACGGATCGGATCGACCAGCGAATATACGTCCTACTACTTTGATGAGTCATCCAGAACCTCAGTAAAAGGAAAAATGACCGTCGAGGAAGGCGATGGAAATAAGACCACGTTTTATTTCAATGAAGGGACCTATGCGGGCCGCGGAACAAACGGCGTGAAGAACGGATACCTTTATTATATGGGAAAACTTCAGCAGGCAGACAGTTCCAGCCGTTATGCGCTGATCAGCATTCCGAATGGAAACGGCAGTTATCAGACGTATGTGGTAAACAGCTCCGGACGTATCTCCAAGAATACGACGGTAAAGGACCGCGATGGAAACAAATATAAAGTTAATTCCAGCGGGATTCTGACGCATATCAATGACGAGGCAGCAAGCTCCACGGAAGATTACGGCGAGCCGACTGAGCCGGTATTTGAGAATGACTGATATGGATCCAGGATAAATGATAAAGGATTTTTTGAAGGACCAGGGGCAGAGATGTTCCTGGTCTTTTCTTTTGCATTTCGTGCAGAATTTTGACATCTTGTGTCGAACCGATTGACACGCCTTATTTTCTAATGATATTCTGGCGACAGAGACTTGAAGATAAGAGGGAGGCGGATCGCATGAGATATAATTTTAGAAGATGGATGGCAGGATTATTGACGGCAGTGATGGTGGGATCCACGATCATATCACCAGTGTATGCGGAATCAGCTATGATTCGACCGGATACTGATTTTGAAGTATATACGGCGAGTGATGCAGTGAAGGAGAAAGCGACACAGTCAGACACGGTGAGAAAACCGCAGAGGGCGAAAAAAGATGAATTATTGAAGCTTAAGGCATCGGACTCCAATGCGCTTCTCAGGACATTGAGTGCCGAAGCAGAGTATGATCTGAAGAATGGGGAAGTGACCATTGATAAGAACGGCGATTACACGATCAGCGGCACATATGAAACGACGACTGGAATGGATCATGTGATCACGGTGAAGAAGAATGTTTATGCGACGATCACTTTAAAGGGTGTGTCAATTGGAACCGCAAATGCGAATACAGTTCATATGTCCTGTATTGAACTTGAAGAGGGAGCGGATGTGACGCTGGTTCTCTCCGGAAAGAATAACCTGTATACAGTCAGCAACTCCGGCGCGGCGATCCATGTGCCGGAAGGAAGCAGCCTGACGATCCGGGCAGGATCTGATCAGGATGTCCTGTATTCGTTTGCGCGCGCTTATGGAGCTGGAATCGGAGGAAACAGCGGAGAGGGACATGGCAAGATCACGATTGAAAGCGGAACAGTGGCAGCTTGTTCTGGAATGAGGCTGACAGATAAAGGACCGGAAAAAGGAACGGAATCGGACAGTGGAGCCGGAATCGGATCTGGTTCGAAGGGAATTGGCGGTGGTGTGATTACAATCGCTGGTGGATCTGTTTATGCCGTAGCATCTGTTGGAGCTGGAATCGGTGGTGGATATAAGGGAACATCGGGAACTGTTGTGATTTCCGGCGGAGATGTAGAGGCACGGGGCGGAGAGTATAACCGTAGCGTGAATGCTGTTGCAATCGGTCCAGAGATGGTCGATGGTAAGAATAATAGTTTTACATTGAAAGCCAGTGGAAAAGAAAAAGCAACGGCAGAATTCCGTGGAGTTGATCAAACCAAAACATACACGGTCGATATTGGAAAGGAGCAGACCATCAACTATCCGGGAAGCCGTGTGGTGATCAAGTATGGAGAACAGACACGAAATGGGAAGCTTACCGTTACTCCAAAAGAAGGTGTTACCTATTCTGGAAACGGAAGAGTTGAGATCGCCGGAGCTGGTCCATATACAGTTACAATGGCAGATTCTGGGACAGCGACAAGGGAATTTATTAAGATCAAGAGCAGCTGTACCGTTACATTGAAACAGCTCAATATTTATCCGAATGCACAGAAGGTTCCTGCAATTGATATCGATGCGGGACTTAAAAAGGTGACCTTAAAGCTGGAAGGCAGAAATATTCTTAAGGGCGCTGAGCTTGCGGCGGCGATCGATAATCATGGGACTCCGCTGGAGATAACAGGAAGCGGAAGTCTGGATGCCACAGCCGGCTCCGGGTCTGCGGCGATCGGTGGCAGCTGCCATGTAACTTCTGTGCCGGTAGGCAAAAATATTACGATCTCCGGCGGTGATCTGACCCTGTGGTCAAATGGAGAGGGAACCTGTCTGGGAGCTGGTGCTGCCAGCAGCAGAAGTACGGGGAGTGCAGATAACCTGGTCATTTCCGGTGGAAATGTAAACCTGATCAAGAGCGGGGGCGGTTATTGTATTGGATCGACAGACGTTTATGTTGATTCGGAACCGAATATCCGGATCACAGGAGGAAATGTCACAGCGACGGTGTCCGGGGACCCAGGAAAAATCTGTCAGAGTCCTATCACGATAGCGCCTGAAAATGGAAAAACAGCGACACTGTATACAGGAAACTCAGCTCCGGGAAGCGCGGCTCTCGGGCTGCGCGGGGAAGGAAAATATGGGCCCGCGTCAGAGAAGTATATGCGTGTAAAGTTTGGAACACCGCATAAGCTTACTGTTACGGGAGGAACGATCAGCTCAACAGAGTCCGAATTTGCGGAAGGTGAGAAAGTGCCGGTCAGCGCGAGTGCCGAGATCACGGATGGAGCCGGAGGAACCTTGTATTTTGCAGGATGGACGGTTAAAAAAGGAAGCGGAACGTTCGCGGATCCTTTGTCTTCCGGAACAACATTTACGATGTCCGATGTGGATACAGAGATCAAGGCGAACTATACAGGTGGATATTCTGTTACAGTTGCTGACGGAACCATCACCCCGGGACAGGAAAACTATGCGCCGGGCAGCACTGTCACGATCACAGCGAAAGATAGATCCTCGGAAAAATTATGTTTCGATCGCTGGGAGATCACGAACGGAAACGGAGAATTCTTAAACGGAACGGCCAGTCAGAAAACGGCACAGCTTAAAGTAAACAGCAGCCTGTCCGTAAAGGCGGTCTATGTTTCCGGGCACAGCCTCACGGTAAATAATGGAACTGGAAGCGGAGCTTATAGAACTGGGGATATAATCGAGATCACGGCATCTCTACCGGCGGGATCAGAATTTTCGTCATGGACGCTGGATTCTGGCTCAGGAACCTTTGAAAACTTCTACAGCAGCACGACAAGATTTACGATCGGATCAGAAGATGCTGTGGTTACAGCCCAGTATAAGGGCGAAGGACTCACCGGTGACTTCATCGTGAGCGGTGGAATCCTGGGAACAGATTATAAATATGAGAACGAAATACTGACCATAACGGGCAGCGGAAAATACGAGATCTCCCTGAAAGAGGGCATTGAGACGACTGGAAATCAGATCACGGTTCAGGGCGGAAAACCTGTAATTACGCTCCATAGCGTAAAAGTGAATGGAGACTATGCGCTCAGGATCAGGAATGAAGCAAATGTGACGTTGATTCTGGATGGGGAAAACTCCATGTGTTCCAAAGAATCGAACTGTGTGTATGTGTCGGACAATTCTTATCTCACGATCACGAGCATTCAGGGGGATGGAAGCTCTGCGGGAACACTGCGTGCAGAAGGAAATAAGTCTGGCGGGATCAATCATGCCGGAATCAGAGGCGGTTCCATTACTGTAAAAGGCGGAACAGTTATCGCTAAAGGTGAATATGGAGCGGCAGGAATCGGCGGAGACGCAGGGAGGAGTACAAATGATAATTTCTCCATCTCAATTGAAGGAGGTACCGTGGAAGCTGACGGCGGCTGGGGAGGTGCCGGCATCGGAAGCGCAAACCAGGCAGGCGGAAATGTCAATATCAGTATTTCCGGCGGAACCGTAAAGGCTGTTGGAGGCCAGGGCTCTGCCGGCATCGGAATCGGATATAATAGCTGGGCGAAGAGCAGGATAACGATCACCGGCGGAAGGACAGAAGGAAAGGGAGGAAACAGGGGCTATGGCGAAAATACGACCAGCGGTGTCGGGGCAGGCTCAAAAAATGATGATGTGGAGTTTTTTATTGATGAGAAAGCGCTGATCATGCACGGACTGAGTTCCGCAGATGAGAATGTTACAGCGCAGGAGATCAATCAGAAGACCACAAGGATGGGACGCTGCGCGGTCATTTATTTTCAGGCCGATGAGAGCGGAGAGGCCGCTTCGATCTCACTGACGCCGGAGACGGAGGTAATGTATCCTGGAAGTTCAAAACAGTTTACCGCAGCTGTTAAAGGAGCAAAAGATCCGACGGTGGACTGGCGTGTATCCGGAAATACCAGCAGCGATACAAAGATCAGTTCGCTGGGAATCCTGACGGTGGGTGCGGATGAGAAAGCGGAAACGCTCAGCGTGACAGCGAGCTTAAGGTCATATAATAAAACTGCATCCGCCAAGGTAACAGTGAAACAGATCCAGACAGGTCTTGCGGTTACTTCAGAAGAAATTGAAGTTGGAGATTCTGTTTCGGCTGTGATGACGGTTCCGGAAGGAATGAGTGGACAGATCCGGTTTTATGTAGATAAAGCCGCGGTGGGAAGTCCGATCACATCAACGGGAGGCAAAACATCGTTTCCGATCGGAAAAGAACTTCTCCCGCTGGGAACACATGAGATCTATGCGGAATATTACGGAAACGGATTCCGGGTCAAGAGTGGACAGATCTCAGTGGCTGTAAAAAAACGTAATCCACAGATTGTAAAATGGCCGGAAGCTATAAGGGAGATCCATTATGGTCAACAGGCATCAAATGCCGGACTGCAGGGCGGAAAATCTGGAGCTATATCTGGAGACTTTGGTTTTGATGTCGCATGGCCGGAAGTGGGAACAGATGAAGCTCTGTGCCACTTTACGCCAAAGCCAGAGTACCGCGATACATATGAGACGATCTACAATAAAATTAAGATTAAAGTTTTGCCGGCAACTCCGAGAGTCGAGGAGGATCCTGCGGTAAATATTCAGTATGGACAGTCCCTGAAAGATGCGGTGATCTCTGGAGGAAAGGTGATCAATCCAAATTATATATCAGGGCAGAAGAAGATGATTGTGGATGGAAAATGGGGCTTTAAGGATCCAGATTCTGTACTTTATCCAGATACATCCTGCGCAGTAGTATTTACCCCGGAGGATACGAAAAACTACACGGGAGCGACTGAAAAAGAAGTTTCGGTTACTGTTTCGGCGGCAAAACCAGATCTCACTATGGAGCTTGACCGGGAGACGCAGGTTGCAGGAAAGCGGATAACTGTTTCGGCAAAAGCGAAAAATGCGTTTTCTCCTGCACTTGAGGATGTACCGGAGATCCGAATTTCTTATCAGATCGGGGATGGAGCTGAGCAGACTGCTTCAGGAAATGAGATCCAGATCCCTATTGGGACCGCTGTCGGGACGATCATCACGATCACGGCGAAAACAGCTGCTGTTGATGGCAGATATATTGAAACTTCCGAGACAAAAACGGTGACAGTGGCAGACAAAACGATCGTGGATAAGCAGATATCTGTGACGGTACCTGATGTGGAATATGGCAGCTCACCAGTTCCGGAGGGAACATTTGCGGGAAATGTGGATGGAGATGAGACATGGGCTTACACGTACAGTGTGGATGGTGGAAATACATGGAGTACGGAAGCACCGAAAACAGTGGGAAGTTATCTTGTAAAAGCTTTTTATGAGGATGACTCACAGAAAGGAGAGAATATTTCTTCCTGGAATATTATTCCCAAAACGGTGATTGTGGCGGGCATTGTACTGGAGGAAAAAATCTATGACGGAAGAACTGACGTGAATGTGAGATCAGTAAGCTTTGGCGGTCTTGCAAACGGAGATACTCTGGAGTCAAAGGATTATTCTGCAGCAGCAGAATTTGAAGATGCAAATGCGGGAACAGATAAAAAAGCTTTTGTAGAGGTTTCCTTATCCGATACGGAAAATGCAAAGAATTACGTTCTGGATCAAGCAGGAAAGTTCATTCTCGATGGACAGAGAATCAAAAAAGCCGAAGCGCCCTCTGTTCCGGAGATCTCTGAGGCGTACAGCTATGGAATAAGCGGAGAGCAGGAGATCGTTCTTTCCGGATTCTCGGAAGACTGTGGAGAGATTTCTGGCGGAAATGCCGATATTATATCTGATGAGTCCGGCATCCTGGAAGAGAAAATTGCCGTAGAGGGGACGCAGTTAAAATTCGCGCTGAAGAAGAATGACAGATCACAGATCGGAGCATCAGCAGTGATCCGGGTCAGTGGCGTTCTTACGGAAAACTATGAGATACCGGATATTCAGGTCGTAATCTCTCTGAATGACAAGAATGAGCAGCATCCGATTGCGGGAACGATTACGTTCCAGCTGAATGGTGATGAAAAAACATTCACAGCTGAGATCGGGGCTGTTGAGGGCGCAGAGTACAGTTTTGACGGTACCACCTGGTCAGACAACAACCGGAAAGATGACTGCCAGCCAGGTACCCTGTATCACGGATGGATCCGTCTGAAGGAGACGGAGACAGAAAATGCGGGACCTGCGGCGGAGGTTTCCGGAAGAACTCCGAAACTGGCAGAAAAGCCGCCTGTGGACGGACCGGAGAAGCCCGGAGATGGCGGGAATACTGGAGGAGACAACGGCACAAAGCCTGGAGATGGCGGAAATGCTGGAGAAGATAACGGCACAAAGCCTGGAGATGGTGGAAATTCCGGAGAAAACAATGGCTCAAGACCAGAAAGTGGAACTGGTTCATCCAGTTCAGACTCTTCCAAACCGGAGATCAGTGAAAGAAAGCCGGATATCAGCCGTGACAGTAAAAAAGGATATATTGATCCTGTAAAGGGAATTATCCCGGGCGCTGCGAACAAAGCGGTAAACGATGGACACAGCCATTGGATGAAGGATAAGAATGGCTGGTGGCTGAGATACAGCGATGGCAGTTATGCGGCAGGAAAGATGATCGTGGGAGAGCACGATAATATGCAGACGGTTGAGCATCAGTGGGAACTGATCAACGGAAGCTGGTATGCATTTGATGAGCAGGGATATCTGCGTGTTGGACTTTCCTATGATGCCGGTTATAGGGGCTGGTTCTATATGGACGAAAATTCCGGAATGCAGACTGGCTGGGTACTCATCAATGAAAGGTGGTATTTCTTCAATCCGGTTTCTGATGGAACAAGAGGAATGATGTTTATCGGAAGAAAAACGCCGGATGAGTATTTTGTGACGGAAGATGGCAGCTGGGACGGAAAGACAAAATAATAAATAAGAGAACAGCCAGGTGAAGTGAAGTGACCCCCAAAAGTTAGACAATATTTTGAAGTAA
>NZ_QUJB01000021.1 GCF_003480435.1 Clostridium sp. AM30-24
CAATGTCACTTAGTTAAGCTTATTGGTTCACTAAGAGGTAAACCTCTAACAAAAATTTATAAATTATAGTTGACACATCAATCAAAATGTGCGGCCGCTCTCGTTGCCGATATAATTCTAAGGTAACGAGAGCGGCCCTTGAATTAGAACTATATTTCATTCTGATTCAAGGAGGTTTACCTATGACATTTCCTGAAATTGTCAAAACTACACTTTGGGACATTATTGATGAGATGTCCCGCTCACTTTCTTCTTTTGTAAAAAATCCAGATAAAGATTTTATCCGCAAACGCAAACTTGATTTTAAAAAAATGATGCATCTGATCATTTCCATGGAAAGCGGAAGCCTGAATCATGAACTTCTCAAATTTTTTGAGTATGATTCCTCGGTTCCTACCGGCTCTGCTTTTTATCAACAACGTTCCAAACTTTCCGTTTCTGCATTCCGTCACCTTCTTAAGGAATTTAACCTTAAATTCCCCTTAGAAAAATTTCGCGGAAAATACTATTTTATTGCGTGTGATGGTTCTGAATTTAACATTGCCAGAAATCCTAACAATCCCGACACCTTCCACGAGCCTAATGGCAAATCTCTATCCGGTTTTAATATGGTTCATACCATCTCTTTATATGAGGTATGTTCTAAGCGGTATCTTGATTTAGAAGTTCAGCCTGGGCGTCTTAAAAATGAGTTTCAGGCTATCTGCAGTCTTATGGATCGGTATGCCTATGGGGGATCCCCCATAGGCATTGCTGACAGAGGATTTTCCAGTTACAATGTTTTTGCCCATGCAATCGAAAATCATGTTGATTTTTTGATTCGTGCTAAGGATTTGAATGTACAGCGTTTTCTTGGAGTCGAGACTCTTCCTGACAAACTGGATACAACCATAGAACTGATTCTGACCAGAACACAATCAAAAAAGAAACATAAACATCCCGAAAAAGAATCACAATACCGCTATATTTGTAAAAACATAGCTTTCGACTATCTTGATCCAGATGATATTTCCGATGAATATCTGCTGAAACTAAGAATCGTCTGCGTTGAAGTGTCCGATGGTGTTTTTGAAAATATCATCACTACACTTTCCAAAGAAGATTTTACACCGGACGATATAAAATACTGTTACAATCTCCGCTGGGGCATCGAAACTTCTTTTCGCGACCTGAAGCATACCATTGGTGCTACTAATTTACACTCTAAAAAAACAGAGTATGTTGCATTTGAACTGTGGAGCAAGCTCATTTTGTACAATTTCTGTTCCATAATTATTTTACATGTACCAGTAAAAAGTATGGATCGCAAATATGAGTACCAAGTCAACTTTTCTCTCGCAATGAAAATCTGTTTTGATTTTCTAAGAGGAGTCGCACCACCAAATCTAGAAAGCCTGATAAGTAAGTATATCCTACCTATCAGGCCCGATAGAAACTATGCCCGCCAGCATAGAGTCCAAAAACCGCTCAGCTTCTCTTACCGTTTTGTATAACATAGAGTGCCTGATATTTATATGATTTTTTTGAACGAAGATTGTTTTAATCTTTTTTGTTTACCACATCCTTTTTACGCTAGATGCACACAAATCCATTAATTTGTAAAAAGCTTAACTAAGTGACATTGAGAGTCCAAAAACCGCTCAGCTTCTCTTACCGTTTTGTATAATATAGAGTAGCTGACAATTCTATTATACACTAATTTTAAGGCAGACGAAAGTCTGTCTTAAAGTCGTGCCTGATATTTATATGATTTTTTTGAACGAAGATTGTTTTAATCTTTTTTGTTTACCACATCCTTTTACGCTAGATGCACACAAATCCATTAATTTGTAAAAAGCTTAACTAAGTGACATTGATTCAGTACCTTCTCACACCAACAGGAATCTCCTCACTGAGCTTTCCTTCGGATGCATGGTTTCTGTTATATTGTCACCAGCGGATCCAGATCTTCCCACTGTATTTCCAGTTTCCATACAGCAGCCGCCCAAACAAAGCCAATGCTGTGAGCTCAAAAAAGCGGATCGTCAGGCGGTCGGAACCTGCAAATGTCGTGAGCAGAGTCAGGAATGCGACCAGTGCAAGATACAGGAGATTCATTCCTTGGAAACGGACAAACCGTTCTTTTTCCCGGATCCGGTCATCATTCCGGATCCGCTCATAAGAACGTCCTTTTCCTTTTAAAAGGCGCATTCCGAGTACCGCCCATTCGATCGTTAAAATACAGAATACATATTTCGCCAGCATAGACATTCTTCCTTTCCATGAAAGTTCTCTGCAATTTTCTCTTCTATCCGTCCCATGAGTCTTCATGTTTTCTATGATCTTATTGTATCACATGCCAACGCAGCTGTCACTGTCTCCTTCTGCCTCTCTCCTGCCGTGTACAGTTGTGGTAGCAGATTTTGCCGATTCGGAATGCGAAGCATCGGCAAAATCCTGTTACAGTGCGCGGGCATGGAGTGACCGTGTACTGTAACAGAAAAAAGCCGAAGACATGCGCTGGCATTATCTCCGGCTCAGTAAAATCAGGTGTTGTCCCTGATCGTTTGTCCTATTTCGATTGATAGAGCACTACATTTTTATTTTTTAACGTCTGTTTCACATCGATGACTCTCTGGTTCGCGCTGCCTTTCCAGTGCAGGGTCACATCTTTTTCTGCTTCCATGAACGGTCCGTCCACCAGGACATCCACGTTTTTCAGAAACGGAAGATCCAGGATGTCTTCCCACAGAAATCCTGTATACAGCCAGATCGTCTTTTCCGGGAACTTTTCGTGGATTTCTTCGATCAGACTTCCCACTTCTTTCCGGTTCTGCCAGTGAAGCGGATCACCGCCGGAGAATGTCACGCCGGAGATCCAGGATGGCGCCAGCGCCTCGAAAAGTTCCTGCTTTGCCTCCTCGTCAAACGGGAGTCCGCCTTTCACATCCCATGTCATCGGGTTCTGGCAGCCCGGACAGGCATGGCTGCAACCAGCAAGCCATAAGACGGTGCGCAGGCCGTCGCCGTTTAACATGTCCTCTTTTGTAATGTTGTGGTAGCGCATGAGATCACCTCTTTTTTATTTTATATTTTCACGCAGTGCACATATTCTTGTTTTTATTTCATAAAAACAAGAATCTCTCGGGCGTCCGCCCTATGTAAATTTTGCCAAACAAACCCTTATTCAAGCAAGCTTGCAACTATTGGTTTCTTTCTATTGATGCAGTGCACATATTCTTGTTTTTATTTCATAAAAACAAGAATCTCTCGGGCGTTCGCCCTATGTAAATTTTGCCAAACAAACCCTTATTCAAGCAAGCTTGCAACTATTGGTTTCTTTCTATTGATGCAGTGCACATATTCTTGTTTTTATTTCATAAAAACAAGAATCTCTCGGGCGTTCGCCCTATGTAAATTTTGCCAAACAAACCCTTATGCAAGCAAGTTTGCAACGCGTTTGTTTGACAAAATTTACGCACTGCTAACTGTTTCCATCACATCGAACGTCTCTCCGCGATCTCGGCCATCTTCGCATCATTCAGTCTCGTATCGCCTTTTACGCGGGAATAGCTCAGATATCCATTCATCCGGTCGATCTTCGTCAGGTTCCTGCTTCCGCACACCGGGCACACATCCATATTTAACTCTTCATGACCGCAGTCGTCACAGTAGGACAGGGACAAATTCACGCCCTCATAGAATCCCATCTTCATCGCACGGCGCACCAGAGAACGGATCGCTTCTTTGTTATAGTCGATCGGGTATTTCACATACTGGATCTTCCCGCCGTTGGAGAGCTCCCAGAACCGGTGTTCCAGATTCTGCTTCTGGATTGGGGTGATGTCCTCAGTCACATGGCAGTGGAAGCCGTTGCTGACGTACTCGCGGTCAGAGACATTCTCAATGATTCCGTACTTCTTCCTGAACTGCTTTACCTGCAGACCGCAGAGATTCTCCGCCGGTGTGGCGTAGATCGCATAGAGGTTTCCGTCCTCATGCTTAAACTGCTCCACCTTCTCGTTGATATGCTTTAACACCTCGATGGCAAAGGCGCCGTCCTCCACCAGGGATTTTCCGTTATAAAGTCTCTGGAGCTCGTTGAACGCCGTGATTCCAAAGGATGCCGTCGCGGTCTTTAAGAGTGGCTTGATCTTATCGTGAAGCCCCAAATGTCCACCGTAGAATCCGCCCTCGCAGTAGGCAAGCGGGTTCGTGGAGGCACGCATCTCGCCGAGGTACGCGTAGGTACGGATATGGATCTTACGGATCAGCTCCAGGTAGTAGTCGAGGACCACATAGAAATCCCTGCTCTCCTGTCTCGCCTTCGCGAGGATCATCGGAAGATGCAGGCTCACAACACCGATATTGAAACGGCCAACAAACACCGGAACGTCATTCTCGTCCGCCGGTTCCATGCCGCCTCTCTCATACCACGGGGAAAGAAAGGCGCGGCATCCCATGGGGCTTATGATCTTTCCATACTTTTTATACATGCTGGCGATATATCCCTCACCGCTCAATGACAGCCAGTCCGGATACATCGTCTTTGAGGAACACTCGATTCCTGCCTCGAAGACGTCCTCCAGCTCTTTTCCCGATCCGTGGAGGTTCTCATCATATAAAAATACAAGCTTCGGGAACAGTACCGGCTTCTTGTGGCCTTCTTTTCCCTGACCTTTCTTTCTGACGTTCAGCATCGTGATAGTGGCCATTTTCGCGAAGCGGCTTGTTCCGGTTCCCGCTGTCATGGTGATAAACGGGTAGTCACCGCGGCTGGAGGAAACAGAGTTAAACTTGTACTCCCATCCCTGGAATCCCTGTTCCATCTCGCGCTGAACGTCGTTCCATGCCACTTCTTTTGCTTTCTCCTCCTCGAGACCGAGGTCGATGTACTTTGCGATATAGGTTCCGTAGGACTTCTCCGCGTAAGGCGCAAGGATATTTTCTACGCTCGGCACGGTAAAACCACCGTACTGCTGGCTCGCGGCGCTTAAGACGATATCGCCAATGACATCAAAGGCAACATCCAGCGTTTTCGGCTCGTTGTACCAGATGTTTCCCATCTCAAAGCCGCCGCTTAAAACCTCATTGACATCAAAAAGACAGCAGTTCATCGTGTCACGTCTTGCGGACATATCATGGATGTAGATATATCCGTCGCGGCACGCCTGAAGCTCCTCGACGGTCATAAAGAACTTCTGGTATAGGGATTTATTTAATTCGTTAAAGATCAGGCTCCGCTTTGTTGAGACCAGAGCACTGTCGGTGTTGCTGTTCTCCTTGTCACCGATGTACATAATAGACTGGCTCTTTTTGTAGACCTCATCCAGCATCTGGACGAAATCCTGCTTGTAGTTGCGGTAATCGCGGTAGCTCTTTGCGACAGCGGGATTGACGCGCTCCAACGCCCCCTCAACAATATTATGCATCTGGGCGATCGGTACCTCCGCCTGTCCAAGATCTTCTGCCTTCTCTTCTACGAACTCACAGATAAATTTACTCTCAGCCTTTGAGAAGTTTATCATTGCGCGGTTTGCGGACTTATTCACCGCTGCAAGGACTTTCTGGACATTAAATTCTTCCTTTGTCCCGTCTTTTTTGATCACCTTGATCTCACTGCATTTCATGATATGGAATCCTCCTCGCAGCCTTCGCTGTTATCCTCATTTTCTATATCGCTCTCTTTATCGCCTGTCATGGCGTCCTTTTCACTCTCTTCCGTCTTTGCGGCACATTCCGGCTCATCGAGCAGATGACCTTCCTCATCGATTTTAAGGTTCAGCTCCTCCTCGACCTCGCTCCGGATTTCCTCCCGCTGCTCCACGTTCATCTCCGGAAGCTGTTCCGTGGATCCGACACCGAAACGGCGCAGGAATTCCTCCGTTGTGGCAAAAAGTGCCGGTCTTCCCGGCGCGTCGAGACGCCCAGCCTCGTACACCAGATCATATTCCACAAGGCGGTTCACCGCGTGATCCGATTTTACACCGCGGATCTTCTCGATATCCGCCTTCGTCACCGGCTGCTTGTAGGCAATGATCGCCAGTGTCTCCATCACCACATCCGACAACACCTGTTTTTTCGGTGTCGCCGCCACCCGGATCAGGTGTTCATAGTAATCCACACGGCTGCACATCTGGTAGCTGTCATCGAGGCGCACGATCTGCATGCCCGCTTTCCTTTTATCATAGTTCTCCTTCAGGCGTTCCACGGCCTGAATGGCCGTCTCCTCATCCGATTCCAATGCCGCCGCAAGCTGACGGATCTCCACAGACTGCCCCATGGTAAACAGCACAGACTCCACAACAGACTCCTGCTTTTTCAGGTTTTCCACTCTCATTCAATTTCCTCCACCGTCATATCACCCTGTCATCCCATGTTTTCCTGTTGTCAGCGCAAAGCATACGCTGATCTACTGGACAGTCGTGACTACAATATCCTCGTCCTCTTCCCCGCCTTCCGGCTCAAGTGATTCGATATACATGTCGTCAAAGAGATGTTCCTGAGTCAGATGGATCTTCCCCACCTTCATGAGTTCTAAAAGCGCCAGGAATGTCACGACGACTTCTGTCTTATCTTTCTGTTTTTCCAGCATCTGCCGGAAGCTGAATTTCCGGTGTTTTCTCGCATAACCGAGAACTGAAGTGATCTTGTCCTCCAGACTTACCGGATCTTTCCTGATCGTCCCAAAGGTGCTGCGGACCGGATCGATCTTATCCTGCTGCCGTTTCATCACCGACTCGAAGATCTTCTGAAGCTTTGTGAGGGTCACTCCGTCCAGAAGCTTATCGAGATCCACCGGCTCCACATACTCCCGGACCTCAGCCGGTATCGTCGGATCTTTATAGAATACGCGGTCTGCCCCGGACTCCATGTCCTTTAACTCCTCCGACATCAGCCGGTATTTCTTATATTCCAGAAGACGCATCACAAGCTCCGCTCTCGGATCTTCCTCCTCGCCCTCCTCATTCACTTCTTTTGGGAGCAGCATCCTTGCTTTAATATCAAGAAGAGTCGCCGCCATCACCAGAAATTCGCTGACCACATCCAGATTTTCTTCATCCATCTGCCGCACGTACTCCATATACTGATCCGTGATCTCGGCGATCGGGATATCATAGATATTCACTTTATTTTTTTCGATCAGATGGAGCAGAAGATCCAGAGGACCTTCAAACTTTTCCAGTTTGTACGATAATTCCATATGCACCTCAGTTATAATGTTACAGTCTTCCATTCCGGAAGTCCATATCCAACAATTTGACATAAAACCGCAAAAAAGAATGTGCAGGCGCACACTCTTTTTATATTCCGCAGAGGTGCACAACAACCACCTGCGGCTTGTCATTCAACCGGATATTGATCGAGTGGGTTCCAAGCCCCCGTCCGACGATCATCCGGCTCTTCTCTTTTCCGCTTTCCGGAAGTTCAAAATACCCCGCACAGCGCGTATAAAAGAACTGATACTGGGGCGTCATGACTCCGCCGACAATGGGAAGCCGGATGGTTCCGCCGTGAAAATGTCCGGAAAGTGTAAGATCTGCTCCCCAGTCCGCATACTCCTCAAAAAACAACGGGGAGTGAGCGAGAAGGAGACAGAACCTTTCGGGATCCGGCTCGCCCAGAGCGTCCTTTAAAAGTCCTTCCGGAATCTCTCCGGTCCCTGGCAGATAAGCACTCTTCGGAAGATCAAGACCGTAGATTTTGATGTCACGGTCGAGCTCCGCCGCCTCATTGGAAAGATAACGGATCCCGGCATTTTCGAGGGCTGTCCGGTAGTTTTCATATGTGTCCCCGTAAATATCTGATTTCCAGAGCAGCCGGCACTCATGATTTCCATTTCCGCAGTATACCGGGAACTCTTTCGCCAGTCCTGTTAAAAGTGCAAGCGGAATTCTGATATCGGAATTTCCTCTTTTTGCGACCATCCCGTCCCCGCCAAAAAGCACGGCATCCGGGTTTACCCTCCGCACAGCTTCCATCAGGCGGCGGTTTTCTTTCCCGAATTCCTTATTGTGGAGATCCGTCAGAAAAACAATGGTCTTTCCCGGGCCATGGATCTTTTCCGAGGCGATCCGGTACTCTTCCGTTACAAGGCAGTCCCTCTCATACTGGGAACGTGCCAGGCAGCCGGCGCCAAAAGCCATGACACCTGCCGCCAGAAACGCTGCTGTCCCCAAATCGGATTATTCCTCCTCAAATACCTGGATTCCGCGCTCAACAACACCTGCGAAAGCCTGCGCATAGCTCTTATACTCCGGATGCTTTGCGATGATCTTATCCATCGCTTCCTTCATTTCCCCGCTGATAATAACGGTGCAGCCTGCTGCCTTCTTGTTTGTTGTACGGTTCTCGTACATATCCTGCATTACTTTTACTCTTTCTTTCATGATCCTTCTCCTTGTCTTCTCTGTTTTTCACTGATCCGCCATCCGTGCGCATCCCGGATCCACCGGAATGCAGGTACGGCTCTTATCCTCTTTCCTACTGGATCCATGCGCCATCCGCGCCTACGACATACTGACCGCCGATGGTCGTATTTTTTACGATCTTACCGTCAGATCCCAGGTAAAACCACTTGCCGGAATCCTGTCTCCAGGCATTCTTTACCATGGTCCCGTTGGACTCAAAATAATACCACTCGGTACCGAACATCTTCCATCCGGTTACCATCTTTCCTTCCGTATCAAAACCAAAGTCAGCCGCATCGATCGTGTAGATCGTTCCGACAGCCTTCGTTCCGTCAGTGAACTCATATCTCCAACTGCCGTTATCCGGAACCCAGTGTCCGGCAGTTGTCTGCTTCCCTGTGGATGTGGTTCCGGCTTTCTCTGTGTTTACATACTGATAACCATAGTCCAGCATCAGCTTTGTATCCGCATAATGGGTACTTCTTGATTTTAAGACCACCGCAACCATGCGGACACCGTCTTTCTCCACACAGGTCACCAGCGTGTTCCCTGCCTTTGAAGTATAACCGGTCTTTCCACCAACGATTCCCGCGTAGTATCTGGAATCCTTCGGGTAGAGCATCTTGTGACCCGGAGTGATGGTTCTCGCGGAGGCTGCCTTTGTCGCCGGGAATTGATAACTCAATGTGGAATCGATCTCACAGAGCGTCTGATTCGCAAATGCCGCCGCCGCGATCTTTGCCATGTCGCGGCATGTGGTATACTGTTCATCCGAGTTTAATCCATTCGGATTCACGAAATGTGTATTTGTACATCCAAGCTCACGAGCCCTCGCATTCATCAGCTCCGAAAAACCTGAAATACTGCCGGAAACGTGTTCCGCAAGTCCGTTGGCGACTTCGTTGGCTGATTTTAAAAGAAGCGCGTAGAGGCAGTCCTTTACAGCCACCTGATCCCCTTCCACAAGCCCGATCTTCACAGCGCCGGCCTCCAGATCTGTGACTGCTGTTTTTGAAAACGTCACTTTGTCATCCAGCTTTGCTTTTTCCAAAACGAGAAGCGCTGTCATAAGCTTTGTGGTGCTGGCCGGAGCAAGCTTCTCATCGGCGTTCTTCTCAAATAGAACCCTTCCGTTCGTCACATCATAGAGAACTCCAGCCTCTGATGAGATCTCCGGCTTCGCGATGGCATCCGCGGCGGCTTTTGCCGCGTCACTTACCTGCTTCTGGTTTGTGCCGGTCGATGAATCCGATGTTTCATATCCCGGTCCGCCTTCGCTCCCGTCCTGTGTGCCGGTCGTCTGTGTTGTCTGTGCCTTCTTTGTATCTGTTGTGGTTCCGTCCGCGCGGATAATCAAAGCCGCCTGTGCCGGCTGTGCCGCGAAAATTGCGCACGCAAGCGCGATCGGAATCATTCTGTTTATTTTTCTCATCTTTTTTGACCTCTTTTTCCGGTATATTTTATTAAGTTCAGCTTCTCTGACGCCTCCCTTTGTGTTTCCACGCCGGTCCCTGCATCGTCCGCTTTTCTTTTTCTATGCTATCATAGATCCACCGAAAAAGCTTTGCAATTTTCTGTCGATTTTCTTATGTCATTTCTGTGTCCGCAACAGTCGGACACAGCTCTTACAAATCTTCGTCCAGCATGCGGATAAGATCTTCTCTCGTAATACTGCTGAGCGCACCGGTCCCTTCGGTTACCACGGTGTCCGCCAGATCCCTCTTCATCTCCTGAAGCTTCAGAATATTCTCCTCAATGGTGTGCTTCGTGATGAGCTTGAATACGGAGACCTGATTCTCCTGTCCGATCCTGTGGGCGCGGTCTGTGGCCTGATTCTGGGCTGCCACGTTCCACCACGGATCATAGTGGATCACCACATCCGCAGCCGTAAGGTTCAGCCCCGTTCCGCCGGCCTTCAGGGAGATCAGGAACACCATCACGTCGTCCTTCTGGAACGAGGAGGCCATCTGCATGCGGTCCCGCTTCGGCGTGGAGCCGGTGAGCAGATAGAATGGGATCTTCTCCTTTTTCAGGCGCTTCGCGATGATCTCAAGCATCGATGTAAACTGGGAGAACAGAAGGATCTTATGTCCCGCAGATGTTCCGTTTAAGAGAAGCTCCATACAGGTATCGAGCTTCGCGGATCCACCTTTGTAGCCGTCAAAGCATAGAGACGGCTCGCAGCAGATCTGGCGCAGACGCATGAGCTCCGCGAGGATCTGCATCCGCTCTTTTCCGTAATCTCCGTCAGTTCCCTCCATGAGCTGTTCCTTTAAGGAAGCTGCCGCCGCCGTATAGAGGTCCTTCTGCTCTCCTTCCATACTGGAATAGAGGACCGTCTCCAGTTTATCCGGAAGTTCCTTTAAGACATCTTTCTTTAAACGTCTTAAAATAAACGGTCCTGTAAGCTTCTTTAACCGGGTCAGCGCATTCAGATCCTGATCTCTCACAATTGGCATCTCGAACGCCCGCTTAAATTTCTGTGACGTGAATAAAAATCCCGGCATCAGGAAGTCAAAGATACTCCAGAGTTCTCCAAGGTGATTCTCGATCGGTGTTCCTGTCAGGGCGAATCTCGTTCTGGCCGGAACAGCCTTCACGGATTTCGCTGCCTGTGTGGAGGAATTCTTGATGTACTGGGCCTCGTCAATGATCTCGAAGCGGAATTCCTTTTCATGGTACCAGAGAATATCGCGCTTTAAGAGGTCGTAGGACGTAATGATCACATCCGGGCGCTCCTTCTCATAAGCTGCGAACATCTCCTCGCGCTCTGCCTGGTTCCCCGCCGCCGTCATGATCTTAAGCTCCGGGGCGAACTGGGCAAACTCGTTCTCCCAGTTGTATACCAGGGATGCCGGACACACCACGAGAGACGTGCCGCCGTTCTCTGCCTTTTCATCCAGCAAAAGGGTGATGACCTGGATCGTCTTTCCAAGTCCCATCTCATCCGCAAGGATTCCGCCGAAGCCGTAGGCATCCAGGCTCTTTAACCACCGGTAGCCCACCTTCTGGTAGCTTCGAAGCGTCGATGCAAGGCGTTTCGGTATCTCATAATCGCTGTCCTCCACGTCCTTCATGCCACGGACCACAGCCTTGAACAGCTGGTCACGGTACACGCTAACGCTCTTATCCTCTTTTAACGCCGCGTCCAGGAACATAGCGCGGTATGCAGGAAGCTTTATCGTGTCGGAACCCACAAGTTCCTTCGCGACACCGAGCTGTTCCGCGATCTTTGCGACCGTGAGAAGTCCGCCATCCCCCAGAGTCAGGAAATCACCGTTCTTCATCCGGTAGAAGCTCTTTTTCTTTCCGTAAGCCGCAAGCACTGCCGCAAGTTCCTCTCGCGGAAGAGCCCCGGTGTCTACCTCTAACTCCAACCATCTTCCTAAAGTCCGGACCTGAACAGAGGTGCTCACCGGCGGCAGGACACGGATCTTTTTGAAGGACTCGGACACAAATACATCTCCGGCATCCATAAATTTCTTCATGCCTTCGGAGATCAGGCGGTAGACCGCCTCGTCGTCATTTTTAATGACAAGATTTCCTGATCCGTCCTCTGTATACTTAAAGTAGGTCGTGATCAGCTGACTCACCTGAAACTCTCCCGGAACATCCCTACAGATCTCTTTCGGAACATTCTCATCCGCCAAAGGATGGAAAGAGAACTCGCCGTAGGAAAGTTCCGGACGGAGAGTTACGGTTCCCGCTGCGTCGCTGTCAAAATAAAAGGACGCCTTTAATTCTTTCGGGCGGTAGCTCTCAAGGTCGACCCCCTCGGAGCGGATGAGCCCGAGTGACTCCAGTTTTCTTAAAACACGCTCATAAAAAAGCGGCATATCACGGTCATTGACGGAGACCTCGTTCTCCGCATCCATTCCCATGACCATGTATTCCATAAATACGGTCAGGCACTCTGTATAATCCTGATCACAGCAGTAGATTGCTTCCTGATCTGCGATAAATAAGGACTTTTCACCGGAAAAAGCCATAATATCCTTATCCACCGTAACCTTGATCCCGTCACGGCCCTCTTTCTTTACAACCGCGGTAAAGACCGGATTCTCCCGTTTTACCGTCAACATCCTCTTTCTCTTCCGGTAATCCTCGCACTCGATGGTCTGCCCTTCCAGTATGGCAAAAAAGCGCTCTCGTCCGGCTTTTCCCAGGATCAGTTCTTTTAACGCCGGCTCCGCTTCCATGGAAAACCGCCCGCTTCCGCGGTACTGTTCCCTGAAAAAGCCGACGCGTTCCATGATGAGAAGCGCCAACGCCCGGCTCTCCTCGTCGAAAGCCTGAAGACTGTGATGGAACGCCAGTCCTTTTCCGTACTGGACAAGGCTCATGGTTTCCATCGCCTTCGCGAAGGCCGTCAGGTCCTTCACCGGGTACTGTTTTTCCCGTCCCACCGTGAAACGGACTCTTACCTGATCTCTTGAGATCGCAACAATGGGGATCAGACGGTAATGCCCTTCCTCAGAGGCCCCCATGATCCGGCTCACCTCGCGGTTCGTGTACTCCCGGACCATAAAACGGACTTTCTGGGATGTGGAGACCGGATGCTTTGACTCCCTGCTCTCCCGCCGGAGCCATTCCGCGATCAGCGCATGAGCGTGCGGACACATGGGGATCCCGTCAGGTCCCTGTGTGCAGGATACGCCGCAGAAACCGAGATTTCTGCCCGTCTTACTGATATGCGAACAAGAGTAGTCAAAATTCTGACTACCCTTGCGCAGGATACGGACACGGTATTCATCTTCCCCGTCCATGACGGTTCCCCTGATCTCAGTCTCGCCTTTCCAGAAGGTCTCGGCAGTAAGTTCCGTTACTTCCATATCATTCCGTCCCCCCGGTTTGTTTTATTGCTTACTTGCTCATGAAGTTTTGCCTGTCATATGTCTATGCATCTGTGCAGGCAAGCCTGCCCTTCTGCATAGCCGCATGACAGGCTGTTTCATCACATCCGTTCCGGTGCGCTGAATCCCAGAACGTTAATGCATGTCATTAACACATCACGTGTTAACGTAACAAGGCTGATGTACCCCGCCTGTTTCTTCTTGTCTTCCTCAGCGATGATCTTCGTCTCATGATAGAAGTGATTTAACGCATTTGAGAGTTCGTAAATGTAAGCGCAGATCTTATGCGGCGCAAGCTCCTCGAAGCAGGTAAGCATCACATCGCTGTACCGGGAAAGGGCGAGCATCAAGGTCTTCTCCGGCTCAGCAGACGATGGAAGGATCTCGCCGTTCTCTGTATTTTCACAGGTATCACTGTATTTCTTTAAGATGGAGTTGATTCTCGCGATCGTGTAGAGAACATACGGACCTGTATTTCCCTCGAAGGAAGTAAATCTGTCGATATCGAAGACATAATCCTTTGTCGCTTGATTGGAGAGATCACCATATTTTAAAGCAGCGAGACCTACGATCTCAGCCGTTTTTTTCGCCTCATCCTCAGAAACGGTACGGTTCTCCATGATACGGTTGTAAGCCGCCTCGTCGATATCTGCGATCAGGTTCTCAAGACGCATAACGCCGCCTTCTCTCGTCTTAAACGGCTTTCCGTCCTTTCCATTCATAGTACCGAAGCCGACAAAATCCATCTTCCGGTCTGCTGGAACGATCCCTGCCTTCTTTGCGACACGGAAGACCTGTGTAAAGTGGAGTTCCTGACGCTTGTCCACTACGTAGATATAGTGATCCGGCTTGAAATCTTCTTCTCTCTCAACGATGGTCGCAAGGTCGGAAGTCGCGTAGAGGGCCGCGCCGTCAGATTTTCTTACGATACACGGCGGAAGCTCCTTGGTATCGGTCGGCTCGGCGATATCAACAACGAGGGCACCCTGGCTCTCATATGCAAGTCCTTTATCCTGGAGGTCTTTGATCAGGCCCGGGATATACGGCTGCGCGTCGCTCTCACCTTTCCACAGGTCGAAATCCACGTCAAGGTTTGCGTAGTTTCTCTTTAAATCTTTTAAGGAAACATTCATGATATGCTTCCAGATCGCGCGGTACGGCGCGTATCCGCTCTGAAGCTTGAAGGTCGCCTCCTGGGCGCGCTCCTTGAATGCCTCGTCAACCTTGGATTTTCCGCTGGCTGCCGGGTAGATCTCCTCAAGCTCAGAGATCGTAAACGGCGCTTCCTCCGGATACTCTCCGGTAAAGCTCTCGTCAAAGTACGGAAGTTCCGGCTTTCTGTCCTTTAATTCCTCGATGATAAGGCCCATCTGGAGTCCCCAGTCACCGAGATGAACGTCTCCGATGACCTTGTGGCCCACAAAGCGTCCCATACGCTTTAACGCCTCACCGATCACCGCGGAACGGAGATGTCCGACGTGGAGCGGCTTTGCGACGTTTGCTCCGCCGTAGTCGATAACGATCGTCTCCGGCTTCTCGACCTCATCCATTCCGAGCTTCTTTGCACCCTTCATTCCGTTCATGTAGCCGGAAAGGAAAGCCGGGTTTAATTTCAAGTTGATGAATCCCGGCATAACGGCATTCACTTCTTCAAATACTTCGCTGTCTTTTAACTGTTCTACTACACCGTTCGCGATATCGATCGGTTTCTTTTTATATGTCTTTGCGGCTGCCATCGCGCCGTTGCACTGGTATTCGCAGAGATCCGGGCGGTTGGACAGAGTTACTTTTGCAAAGTTCTCATCGTAACCGTTCGCCGCAAAAGCTTTTTTCATCTCATCCGTGATGATATCCAGAATTTTTTTCATCTGATTTTCTCCTTTTTTAGCGTGCCAGTCTGCATCATTTTCCCGCACCATACCAAAAACATGGCAATTGCAGACACAGACTTATACAGTAACTATCATTATACCGTATCGCGGTAGAAAAATCCATAGTTCTGTTGATATTTTTGTTATCGCCCACGCATGACATAAACAGGAACCGATCCTGCCGATAGTTCGAATTTCAACGCGACAAAACCCACGACTGTCACTGGATTGTACGGCATTTTCACTCCAGAAACCTCCTGCCCGTGTGCAGAAAGAAATAGGAGCTGTTTTCGGTTATGGTCTGAACACGTCATGGGCAGGCATATTGGGGAGGAACAGCGAACTGCCAGGTTTCAATGAAAGACCTGGCAGTTGAAAATATCATCTTATCTTTTACGCTTCCCCGATCACGCTCGTCGCGAAATTCACTGATGCCATCGCGTCCTTACAATAGGTATCCGCCCCGATGGCATCTGCATACTCCTGCGTCAGGACTGCACCGCCAACCATGACCTTCACCCATGGTGCATCCTTCCGGAGCGCCTTGATGGTGTCCTCCATTGCCGGAACCGTTGTCGTCATGAGGGCACTGAGTCCCACCACCGGCACGTGCTCCTTCACTGCCGCTTCCACGATGGTCTCTGGCGGCACATCACGTCCGAGATCCATCACGTCAAAACTGTAGTTCTCCAGAAGGACCTTCACGATATTCTTTCCGATATCGTGGATATCACCTTTAACTGTGGCGAGGATCACTTTTCCCTTCTTCTCCTGGACCTCACCGCTGGCCTCCATGGACTCCTTCACGACGGCGAACGCTGCCTTCGCCGCCTCCGCGCTCATCAAAAGCTGCGGGAGGAACACGGTTCCGGCTTCAAAGCCTTTTCCTACCTCGTCGAGGGCCGGGATCATATCCGTATTGATGAGCTCTAAGGCATCCGTGTCCTTCAAGGCGAGTTTCGCTGCATCGGCTGCCGCCTGAGACATTCCCTTTACAATGCTCTTTTTTAACGCAGATCCGGTATCCGCCGCGCCTGTGCCTGTGCCGGACGTATTTCCGGCTCCATTGCTGTTTCCTGCGCCTGCCGCTCCACTCACCCCGGCTGCCTGGTTCACCGCCGCCGCCTTTAAGATCTCTTTCTGTCTCTTCTTCTCGGCTTCCTTCGGACCATAGATTCCCACATATCCCGCGCAGTTCTCATCCTGAGCTGACAGCACAAGGAAGCTGTCATAGGCCTGCATCATGGCTTCCAGATTCGGATTCACGATCCCCGCAGAAAGTCCGTTCTGCATTGCGAGAAGGAAGAAGGAGGCGTTGATATTCTCACGCATCGGAAGTCCGAAGGACACGTTGGAGACACCGAGGACTGTCTTTCCTCCAAGCTCGTCCCGCACTCTTCTCACGGTCTCCAGCGTCGTGACCGCACCGTTCTTATCGGAGCTCACCGCCATGCAGAGACAGTCCACGAGAATATCCTTTTTCGGGATCCCGTAGGATGCCGCTGTCTCGTAGATCTTTCTCGCAACAGCAAGTCGTCCGTCCGCCGTCTCCGGAATCCCGCTCTCATCGAGAGCCAGAGCAACCACCACACCGCCATAATGCTTTACCAGCGGGAAGATCTGCTCCATGACCTCTTTCTTTCCGTTTACCGAGTTGATCAGCGGTTTTCCGTTGTAGATCCTGAGCGCCCGCTCCATGGCCACCGGGTCGGAGGTGTCGATCTGAAGAGGCAGATCCAGAACACCCTGAAGTTCCTTTACCACATCCACCATCATCTGGGGTTCATCGATCCCCGGAAGTCCCACATTGACATCCAGAACATCGGCGCGGCTCTCCTGTTGGGCAACACCCATGGATAAAATATAGGTCAGATCCTTATCCTTCAACGCCTGCTTGAATTTCGGCTTTCCCGTCGGGTTGATTCGCTCCCCGATCAGGATCGGTCTGCCGCCGAATGTCACCGCGTGGGAGTAGGAGGAGATCACCGTGCGGTTTTTGTCCGTAATTTCACAGACAGGAATATCATCGCAGGCAAGTTTTGTCTTATGGATGTGTTCCGGTGTCGTTCCGCAGCAGCCGCCGAGTACCGTCGCCCCGTTTCTCGCCATCTCCTGCATCGCCGTGGCAAACTCATCGGCATCGATATCGTAAACGGTCTTTCCACCCTCGCTTCTCGGCAGTCCCGCATTTGGGTTGACGAGGATCGGGGTGGAGGACACCTTCGCCATATCTCTCATAAACGGCAGCAGCTGGATCGGCCCGAGACCACAGTTTAAACCGATCACATCGGCTCCCAGTCCCTCTAAGAGTGCCGTCACAGACTCCACGTTGCCCCCGGTCAGCATTTTTCCCTTTTCATCCAGCGTGACAGTCGCAAATACCGGCAGATCACTGTTCTCCTTCGCCGCCAGGACTGCTGCTTTAAGCTCATATCCGTCGCCCATGGTCTCGATGATCACAAGATCCGCGCCAGCCGCTTTTCCGATGAGGACTACCTCTTTATATGCCTCATAGGCGTCCTCAAACTCCAGATCACCGTATGGCTTTAAGAGTTTTCCCGTCGGTCCCATGTCCAGAGCCGCGTAACCATGTCCGGCCGCCGCGATGGCGTTTTTTGCATTCCGAACCGCCGCCGTCACGATCTCTTTTACGGAATATCCATCCTCCGCTTTAAATTTAAAATGGTTGGCGCCGAAGGTATTCGTCGTCACCACGTCAGATCCCGCATCGAGGTACTCCCTGTGGATCTCCGTGATGATCTCCGGTCTGGAAAGATTCCATGTTTCCGGAAGTTCGCCGGGCTTCAGACCCCGGGCCTGCAAAAGGCTTCCCATACCTCCGTCAAAATAAATTCGTCTCTCCTTCATCAGTTCCAGAATTCCCATGGCTCTCTCCTATCTTCTTCAACTTATCTTCTGAACGCGCAGTCTTTCTTTCCGCACGCCTCGCATCCCTCGATCACACAGGCTGCCGGTGCCCGGCTCACCCCGATCACCGCCGTCACCGACTTCGACGGCATCATCAGATAACCCTCTGTCAGTGTGATCCCGATCCGTTTTCCTGCCTCCAGTCCGTCAAGGATCTGTTTCTGGGCCGATAGCGGAAAATCTCCGTAACCCGGTGAAAATCTTGGTCTCAGATAAAGCCCTTTTTCCAGATACTCCTTTTTCCACATGGCATTCAGTTCATTGCAGTACGCCTCCACCATTGCGGCAGCAGCGGCCTGCATGACCACTGCTTTCGCGACAGAAAGCTTTCCGTACCGGGCGAGAAGTCTGTCTACCTCCGCCCCCACTGTGACCGCCATCACAAGCACGGAATCACAACCGGACAGGTTCTTTTTTAAGTTTGCGCTCTTTACCCGGAAGCAGCCGCCATCGACGGTTCCGTCCTCTTCCACAGAGAGCGGATACTCCCGCACGAGGTGTCTGAACTCCGCTGCGCGTTCTGCTTCCCGGATGCATTCCTCCAAAAGCCGTTCCGTCTCCGGATCCGGTTCATGTTTTCCAAGCCCCAGATATCGGAGCGCTTCTTTTCTGTCCGTCTGCATGATTTGAACGAGTTCCTTCCTTATTATAATAGATCGTATAACCGGCAGTTAAGTTTCCCATAACCAGAGGTTAAACTATTTCTCTTCCTATGATCTGTCCGCATATCCTTTCCCTGACAGATCTTTATCAGCATATCACGTCTGATCCGCCATCGTCCAATATATCCACCATGTGTCTGGTTATAGTTTTTTCTTATTGCCATTCAGCATGCTACATGCCTTCAAATTTCCGGATCTCCTCCAGATACTTCTGTCCCAACGGGCTCAGGGCGATCCCTTTTCTCTTTAAGTATCCGATGGTCATGACCTCGTCGGACTTTAATTTCACCGCCCAGTAATCGGAACCGTTTAAATTATCACAGAGGATTCCGGAACAGAGGGTATATCCGTTAAGGCCTACCATCAGATTTAACAAGGTCGCCCGGTCATTGGCCTTGATCAGCTGTTTATAGCTGTAGGTGCTCAGCACCTCCTCCGCAAAATAGAAGGAGTTGTAATTTCCCTGTTCAAAGGAAAGGCACGGATACTCCTGAAGCTCCTCGATGGTGATCTCCTTCTGGTTCGCTAACGGATGGCCTTTCCAGAGATATACATAGATCCCGCAGTCCATAAGCGGGCAGAATTCCAGGTCGGACTCATCGAAAAGCTTTGTGAGCACTTTCCGGTTGAAATTGTTCAGATACAGAATCCCGATCTCACTCCTGAATGTCTTCACATCCTCAATGACCTCATAGGTCTTCTCCTCCCGGACCGCGAACTCGTACTCATCCATACCGAACTGCTTTACCATCTCGATAAACGCGTTTACCGCGAATGTGTAATGCTGCATGGAAACGCCGAATTTCTTCTTCACGTTCTTTTTCTCAATATACCGTGATTCCATCAGCTTATACTGTTCCGTTACCTGCCTCGCGTAGCCTAAGAACTCCTGTCCTTCCGGTGTCAGGACAACGCCGCGGTTGCTTCTCTTAAAAAGCTCTGTCCCAATCTCATTTTCCAGCTCCTTGAGCGCCAACGAAAGGCTGGGCTGGGATATGAAAAGAAGCTTCGCCGCTTCATTCATGGAACCGGTATCCGCGATGATGATCACATACTTTAACTGCGTCAGCGTCATAACACGTCTCCTTTCGGGTGGATCCGGGCCTGTTGTTTTCCCTTCCCGGCTCCTGATATGTCAAATTTTATCCACTGTGAGTCATTTTGTCAATCCGAACCGTCATTCCGCAAAGGCACACCGGCTCTGGTCGTTGCGGTCCGTGCGCTGCCGAGCCAAACTGCAACAATTTTTTCGTTAAAAAATAAATTTGCTTGACATTTTGAAACAAACTCCCTATAATTCAAAATAATCTTTAACCGCTTCACTGCAACTCGACAGAGCGTTGAACGGTTATCATGATAACAAGTTCCAGAGGAGGAATCAATTATGAAAAAAAGAGTTTTAAGTTTAAGCCTTGCACTTGCAATGGCGGCTTCTTTAACTGCCTGCGGAAGCTCATCTTCCACAACCGAGACAACTGCCGCTGCAGCAGCTGACGCGACAACAGCCGCTGCTGGCGCTTCCAGCGAAGCATCATTCAAGATCGGCGGTATCGGCCCGGTAACAGGCGCGGCTGCTGTATATGGTCTCGCAGTTAAGAACGGCGCACAGATCGCTGTTGATGAGATCAACGCTGACGGCGGTATCAACGGATACCAGATCGAGTTTAATTTCCAGGATGACGAGCACGACGCCGAGAAATCCGTCAATGCCTACAACACATTAAAAGACTGGGGCATGCAGGTCCTCATGGGAACTGTAACCTCCGCTCCGTGTGTAGCTGTTGCAGATAAGACGAATGCTGACAATATGTTCCAGATCACACCGTCCGGCTCCTCTGTTGAGTGTGCGCAGAACCCGAACGTGTTCCGTGTATGCTTCTCCGATCCGGATCAGGGTGCTGCATCCGCAACTTACATTGCTGAGAACAAGCTTGCGGAAAAGATCGCAGTGATCTACGACAGCTCCGATGTATACTCCAGCGGTATCTACGAGAAATTCGCTGCTGAGGCTGCAAACCAGGGTCTTGAGATCGTGGACGCCGAGGCATTCACAGCAGATTCCAACAAGGACTTCTCCACACAGCTCCAGAAGGCAAAGGATGCAGGCGCTGACCTCGTATTCCTTCCGATCTACTACACAGAGGCATCCCTGATCCTCAAGCAGGCTGACACCATGGGCTACGCTCCGAAATTCTTCGGCTGCGACGGTATGGACGGTATCCTTCAGGTTGAGAACTTTGATACAAAGCTTGCTGAAGGTTTAATGCTCTTAACTCCGTTTGCTGCTGACGCTCAGGATGAGCTTACCCAGAAATTTGTAACTTCTTACAAAGAGAACTATGGCGAGACTCCGATCCAGTTCGCTGCTGACGCATATGACGCGATCTACGCGATCAAAGCTGCCATGGAAGAGGCTGACATCACACCGGAGACATCTGTAAGCGATACCTGCGATAAGATGAAAGAGGCTATGTTAAAGATCAAAGTCAATGGTCTTACCGGTGAAGACATGACATGGACAGAGGATGGCGAACCGCACAAGGCACCGAAGGCTGTCAAAGTCGTAGACGGCGCATATCAGGCGATGTAATCGATCATTTAAGAATGGCATCATGTTAAGAGGATTGTCGCTTCGGCAATCCTCTTGTTTCTTTCACGGTCCTGCGTTGTGATGTTTCCAGACCGTTCCCCGAAAAACTGGCCCACAGCTAATGAAAACATACCGAGGTGTAAAATTTATGACGGGTTTTATCAACTACTTAATCAATGGAATCAGCCTTGGCAGTGTCTACGCGATCATCGCGCTTGGATACACCATGGTCTATGGAATCGCGAAAATGTTAAACTTCGCCCATGGCGATATCATCATGGTCGGAAGCTACGTGGTCTTTATCACGACACACAGTATGGGAATGCCGGTCTTCTTAAGCGTTCTCCTTTCTGTCATCGTGTGTACCGTGCTCGGTATCGTCATTGAGCGTGTCGCCTACAAACCGCTGCGTGACGCTTCTCCGCTGTCCGTCCTGATCACGGCTATCGGCGTCAGCTACTTATTACAGAACGTCGCTCTCCTCTTATTCGGAGCCGACACAAAGTCCTTTACCTCTGTCGTAACGATCCCGGCTCTGAAGTTCGCGGACGGTGCCATCACAGTGACCGGTGAGACTCTCGTGACGATCATTTCCTGTATCGTGATCATGATCGGACTTACCACCTTTATCAACAAGACGAAGGCCGGACAGGCCATGCTCGCCGTATCGGAAGACCGCGGTGCCGCCACCCTGATGGGGGTAAACGTAAACGGAACCATCGCGCTCACATTCGCGATCGGCTCCGCCCTCGCTGCCGTGGCCGGTGTCTTACTCTGCTCCGCCTATCCGTCCCTGACTCCTTACACAGGATCCATGCCCGGCATCAAGGCCTTCGTGGCAGCCGTATTTGGCGGGATCGGTTCCATCCCCGGCGCGTTGATCGGCGGAATCCTTCTGGGAATCATTGAGATCCTGTCAAAAGCATATATTTCTTCCCAGCTCTCCGACGCGATCGTATTCTCCGTCCTGATCATCGTCCTCTTAGTACGTCCGACCGGAATTCTGGGCAAAAAACTGAACGAGAAAGTGTAGGTGATTCCCATGAAAAGTACAGCAAAAAAGAAAATCTTTATCAACAATATGATCACGCTCGGCATGGTCGTTGCTGCCTGGATCATCATGGAAGTGCTCATGGGCACCGGACATATATCCAGCCTTTTAAAGGGACTCCTCGTTCCTTTCTGTATCTACGTGATCATGGCGGTTTCCTTAAACCTGACCGTCGGGATCCTCGGTGAGCTGAGCCTCGGACACGCAGGCTTCATGTGTGTCGGTGCCTTCTCCGGCGCCCTCTTCTCCAAGTGCATGAAGGGCTCGATCGATCCAACCGTAAGTCTTGTGATCGCCATCTTTATCGGAGCTGCCGTTGCGGCTGTTTTCGGCATTCTGATCGGCATCCCGGTCCTGCGTCTTCGTGGTGACTATCTCGCCATCGTGACTCTTGCCTTCGGTGAGATCATCAAGAACCTTGTAAACGCCGTATTCCTCGGACGCGACGCTGACGGCTTCCATATCTCCTTCAAGGATTCCATGTCCTTAGGCTTAAAGGACGGCGGCGAAGTCCTCATCAAGGGACCTCAGGGGATCACAGGAACTCCGCAGGCAGCCACCTTCACGATCGGCATCATTCTTGTCCTGATCACACTGATCATCGTCATGAACCTTGTAAATTCCAGAACCGGCCGCGCGATCATGTCCATCCGTGACAACCGTATCGCCGCTGAGTCCATCGGAATCAACATCACAAAATACAAGCTGCTGGCCTTCAGCATCTCCGCTGCTCTGGCAGGCGTTGCAGGCGTTCTCTATGCCCACAACCTTACGACACTTACTGCTCTCCCGAAGAACTTCGGCTACAACATGTCCATCATGATCCTTGTATACGTGGTTCTCGGCGGAATCGGAAGCATCCGCGGATCTGTGATCTCAACCGTCATCCTCTACCTGCTTCCGGAGCTTTTAAGAGGTTTAAACAACTACCGTATGCTGATCTACGCCATCGTCCTGATCCTCGCGATGCTCTTCAACTCTGCGCCGCAGTTCATCACGCTCCG
This sequence comes from Clostridium sp. AM30-24, assembly GCF_003480435.1. Lineage (GTDB taxonomy): Bacteria > Bacillota > Clostridia > Lachnospirales > Lachnospiraceae > Pilosibacter. The sequence continues at coordinate 23,350 of NZ_QUJB01000021.1, forward strand.
CAAGCGGATCTTCAGCGGCTTAAAACCGCAGCATGCTGCCCATTCCGGAAAGGAGGAAGCTTAAAATGTCAGACATGTTAAGTGTAAAAGGATTAAGCATCTCCTTCGGAGGCTTAAAGGCTGTCAATAATTTTGCCATCAACATTGAAAAAGGCCAGCTCTACGGTCTCATCGGACCGAACGGTGCCGGAAAGACCACGATCTTCAACCTTCTGACAGGTGTTTACAAGCCGGATACAGGAACGATCCTCTTAGACGGCCAGAACCTTACAGGAAAGTCCACTACCGACATCAACAAAGCCGGTATCGCCCGTACGTTCCAGAACATCCGCCTTTTTAAGGACCTCTCCGTTCTCGACAACGTAAAGGCCGGACTCCACAACCACCACACCTACTCCACTCTTGAGGGAATTCTCCGCCTTCCGCGGTATTACAAGGTGGAAAAAGAGATGGACGAGAAGGCCATGGAACTCTTAAAGGTATTCGGACTTGACGGAGAATGTGATTTCAAGGCCTCCAACCTTCCTTACGGAAAACAGAGAAAGCTCGAGATCGCCCGCGCCCTTGCGACGAAGCCGAAGCTTCTTCTTCTCGATGAGCCGGCTGCCGGCATGAATCCTAATGAGACCGCGGAGCTGATGGAGACGATCCGCTTCGTCCGCGACCATTTCGGAATGACGATCCTCTTAATCGAGCACGACATGAAGCTCGTCAGCGGTATCTGTGAGCGTCTTACCGTCTTAAACTTTGGTCAGGTCCTCTGCACAGGTCCTACTCAGGACGTCTTAAGCAATCCGGAAGTTATCAAAGCTTATCTCGGTGAATAGGAGGAGAACAATCATGGCAATGTTAGAAGTAAGAGATCTGGAAGTCTACTACGGCGTGATCCAGGCGTTAAAAGGAATCTCCTTCGATGTAAATCAGGGAGAGATCGTCGCTCTGATCGGTGCCAACGGTGCCGGAAAGACGACAACACTGCACACCGTGACGGGTCTTTTGAGCGCCCGTTCCGGACATATCATGTACGAAGGAACCGATATCACAAAGATCCCCGGCTACAAGCTCGTCAGCATGGGAATCGCCCATGTTCCGGAGGGACGCCGTGTCTTCTCCACCCTCACCGTTCTCCAGAATCTGAAGCTCGGTGCCTACACAAGAAAAGATAGGGCAGAGATGGATGCGACGCTCAATATGATCTATCAGCGTTTCCCGCGTTTAAAGGAGCGTGTGAACCAGCCAGCCGGTACTCTCTCCGGCGGTGAGCAGCAGATGCTCGCCATGGGGCGCGCCCTCATGAGCCATCCGAAGCTCATCGTTCTCGACGAGCCGTCCATGGGTCTGTCCCCGATCTATGTAAATGAAGTCTTCGACATCATCCAGAGCATCAACCGCGACGGCGTGACGGTTCTCTTAGTCGAGCAGAACGCGAAAAAAGCTCTCTCCATCGCAAATCAGGCGTATGTACTGGAGACCGGTAAGATCGTTTTGAGCGGCGACGCGAAGCAGCTCATGAATGATGATAAGGTTAAGAAGGCTTATTTGAGTGAATAATCAGAAGTTACGGTCTGTGCCTGGCACGGACCGTATTCTTTTTCTTACAAATATGTGAATCCATGAAAATTATGTAACGTTTTGACGGATTTTATGGTATACTCTTAGCAGACAGCACTGAAACTGTGCAGAAAAAAGAAGAAAAATCATGTACAGGGGAGGAAGATATTATGAGCAAAGTCATTACAGTCAGCCGCGAGCTCGGCAGCGGAGGCCGCGAGGTCGGTCTTCGTCTCGCAAAAAAACTCGGCATTCCTTTTTACGATAAAGAACTCATCGCCATGGCGGCCGAGGACAGCAATATCTCGGAAGATCTTTTTCATGCGAACGATGAAGTGATCGCCGGTCAGAAACGGATCAACTACGATGATTATGCCACTGTGGATCCTTTCTCACCTGTATACGAAGTCCCGGTCTCCGACCAGCTCTTCGTGATCCAGTCGAAGATCATCCAGCGGCTTGCCGCAAACGGTCCCTGCGTGATCATTGGCAGATGCTCCGATGTGATCGTCGAGGACGCTTTCCGCATCTTTATCTGCTCCAGCTTCAAAAAGCGTGTGGAGCGGATCCAGGGGCTTGAGAAGGAGCCGGAGGATCTTAAAAAGCTTGAAAGCCGCATCCGCGCTGTGGACGCAAAGCGCCGGGATTACTACCAGTATTACAGCGGAAATGAGTGGGGCAAACCGAAGAACTATGACCTCTGCTTAAACAGCGGTACGCTCGGAATCGAGCGGTGTGTGGAGATCATTGCGAATTCAGTCACTTTGGAATAGCAGGAATTCTCTTTATCGCATAAAAGCGTAAAACTTCAACTTATTGATTTTTTTATTGACAAATCCGCCCGACAGCGCTATGATAGCTTCAGCAGCCGGAGAGAATGAATCCGGCGGTAATCTTCAGAGAGGAGAACAGCAGATATGAAGAACCAGATGATGAATCTTTTTGCATCCTATTCTTTTTATTATTTTCCGGGCTATTATTACTGCGCGGACTGTTTCTGCTGCAAAAAACAACCCTCTCCGACCGAAGGTCTTTAGATCCTTCGGAAACGTAAAAGAAAATGCGGAGCCGGTGTTTGCGATTGCAGCAGACACCGGCTTTTTTGTTTCCGGATACCCTCAAACGTATGCATGAAGCAATTCCTGCTTTTCGGCTACGGTACCAGCCGAATACAGGAATATCCATTTTCTATAGCGTTTTTATAAAGCAAACCCAACCTAAACCTGTCATATAAAGGAGAATAAGATTATGATCATTATTTTAAAGAGAAATGCCAACAAAGAGAAAGTAGAGAACTTAAAGACAGAGCTTGTCAATCAGGGATTTAAGCTCCATCTCTCCGAAGGAACCGAGGCCTCCCTCATCGGTCTCATCGGTGACACAAGCCAGATCCATGAAGACTGGTTAAAGGCCAACGACGTCGTTGAGGATGTCCGCAGGATCCGTGAGCCGTATAAGAAGGCAAACCGCTCCATGCACCCAGAGGACACGGTCATTGATGTCTGCGGCAGAAAGATCGGCGGCGGCAACTTTCAGGTCATCGCAGGTCCCTGCTCCATCGAGACAAAGGAACAGATCACAGAGGTCGCTTCGGACGTAAAGCGTTCCGGCGCAGCCTTCCTCCGCGGCGGTGCCTTCAAGCCGAGAACTTCCCCGTACGCGTTTCAGGGTCTTCACGAGCAGGGTCTTGACCTTCTCTTAGAGGCAAAGAAAGCCACCGGTCTCCCGGTAGTCACAGAGATCATGAGCGCGGAGCATCTTCCGCTCTTTGACGACGTTGACATCATACAGGTCGGTGCAAGAAACATGCAGAACTTCGAGCTTTTGAAGGTCCTTGGAAAGATCGACAAGCCGATCCTCTTAAAACGCGGTCTTGCAAACTCCTTAGACGAGCTTCTGATGAGTGCGGAGTACATCATGGCAGGTGGAAATGAAAAAGTCATCCTCTGCGAACGCGGCATCCGCACCTTTGAGACTTCCTACAGAAATACGCTGGATATCTCCGCGATCCCGATGTTAAAGAAAAAGACCCATCTTCCGGTCATCGTCGACCCGAGCCATGCGGCAGGCATCCGCTTCATGGTGGAGCCGCTTGCCATGGCAGCTATCGCAGCCGGAGCCGATGGTCTCATGATCGAGGTCCACAATAACCCTGAGAAAGCCCTCTGCGACGGTGCCCAGTCCCTGACGCCGGAAATGTTCGACCATCTGATGAAAAAAGTCGATAAAGCTGCGGATTTCTTCCACTCTCTCGGTTAATCGTTGTTCTTTTCCTGAATATGCAGTATAATATTTAAATCACACCGCAATGAAACGGCAGGTCGGCGCTGAAAATGCGCCGGCCTGCCGGACGGTTGCAGACTATTAAGATTCATGGAGGTTCACACGATGGTCAGAAACACTGAAACTGCTTTTGTTCCAAATCTGCGCGGAGGCGACGGAACGATCGAGATCCGTCATATCTTAACCAAGGATGAGCTCATGGGACACGCGTCCATGTACGCCCACGTGATCATCCCGGCCCACGCCAGCATCGGATTCCACCAGCATGTGGAAAACACCGAGCCGTACTACGTTCTCAAGGGAAAGGGAATCTTTGAGGACAACGATCACACCGAGACCGAGATCCACCCGGGCGATGTCTGTGTCATCGAGGTTGGCCAGAGCCACGCGATCAAAAATCCTTTTGATGAGCCGCTTGAGATCATGGCACTTGTGATCAATGAGCGTGGAAAAGAGATCTAAACCCGCGCGTCCCAGTCCATCCGAAGCAGGAACACGATAAAGATGATCGAACTCAGCGTCCACGTCAGCGGGTACGCTGAGGAGATCGTCCGGAAGACGGGAATGATCCGGATCGCGATCGTCACGTAGAGCACGCGGATACCGCACCAGCAGATCAGCATCGTAAACATCGGGACAATGGATTTTCCCACGCCGCGGAGTACTCCCGTCGCGCAGTTGGAGAACGCCAGCAGAAAGAAAAACAAGGCAACCGTTCTTCCGTGGATCGTTCCGAATTCGATTGCTTCCGGCACATCCACAAAAATCCGAAGTAGGATCGGAACCCAGATAAAAAGACAGATCCCTACAAGCTCCGCCATCGCCATTCCGAACGCCACACCTATCACGGAACCTTTCTTCGCGCGGTCCGCTTTCCCGGCACCGAGATTCTGGCTCACAAAGGTTGTCAGCGCCATGGACATGCTCATGATCGGAAGGAAGGCAATCCCCTCAAGCTTCGCGAAGGCCCCCTGTCCGGAGATTGCAAAAGCTCCGAAGGTATTGATGTTTGACTGGACCACAAGATTTCCGACACTGATCACGGAGTTCTGAAGTCCCGTCGGAAGTCCCTGTGTGATCACCTGACGGATCATGGAGCCATTGAAGCGAAGCTCCTTAAAATGGATCGTCGCAGCCCCTCCATCCTTCACCATGCGGATCATGCATAATAAAACACTCAATCCCTGGGCGATCACCGTGGCAACAGCAGCGCCTGCGGCACTCCACTGAAATCCCGCCACAAAGATCAGATCCAGGATCATATTCACTATAGAAGAAAAGATCAGATAATACAGGGGATGGACACTGTCCCCCACTGCCCTCATGATGTTCATGCAGATATTGTACATGATGACGGTGGAGACACCGGCAAAATAGATTCCGAAGTACAGTCTCGCCTCCACCATCACGCTGTCCGGCGTGTTGAGCCAGCCGAGAAGGATCGGAACAAAAAACAAACCGATGAGCGTCGCGAAAACCGAGAACACGATTCCCAGAAGAAAGTTTGTGTGCACCGCGCACCGTAATTTTTCCTCATCCTGTGCCCCGAAATATTTCGAGATCACGACACCGCCGCCCACAGCGATCCCGGCAAAAAACGTGATCACCGACATATTCACATTTGATGATAAGCTCACCGCCGCGAAGGCATCATTGCTCGCGAAATTTCCGACGACCCAGGCATCCGCCATATTGTAAAGCTGCTGTAAAAGCTGTCCTAAAAAGATTGGGATCATAAACCTGAAAAGTCCTCGTCCGATCGGACCTTCTGTCAGATTCCCATCCTTCTTCCCACTACCGGCTCCTGCCCTTTTCCGGACTAATCCCATGCCATTTCCTCCCTCAGTATCAGACCATTCGTCCTTCATATGCTTCAGGTATTGTCCGCATAGTACGGACTTTTGTCGTTTAAGTGACACATTGTAACTAAAATAATCGTATCATGTATGACCAGGGATGTCAAGTGACTGAACGGTCCCTGATCTTATGAAAACCAAAGGAGACTTTTCTTATGCCGCAGATCAAAAAAATCACTGATCTCACAGCGCCGGAACTCGATCTTTTTTCCAGATATTCCGAGTCCCAGCTTTTCCATATCAATGAACCAAAACCGGGGATCTTCATCGCAGAAAGCCCAAATGTGATCGAGCGCGCCCTCAATGCCGGGTATGAACCGCTCGCTGTCCTCATCGAAGAAAAACAGGCCGACGACCTGATCCCGAAGCTCTTTTTTGCTTACCCGGAGCTTCCTGTGTACACCGCAAAATTCGATCTCCTGACAAATCTCACCGGCTTTGCCTTAACCCGCGGCCTGCTCTGCGCCATGAAGCGAAAGATCCTGCCGTCTGTGGCGGAGATCTGTGAGGAAAAACACCGGATCGCTGTCCTTGAGAATGTCATGAATCCCACAAATATCGGGGCGATCTTCCGCTCTGCCGCGGCCCTTGGAATGGACGCGGTGCTCCTGACCTCCGGCTGCAGCGATCCCCTCTACCGGAGAGCTGCCAGAGTCAGCATGGGAACCGTCTTCCAGATCCCGTGGACCTTTTTTCCGAAAAACGCGGATCTCTCCTGCGGCGGACTTGAAACACTCCGATCTTTAGGATTTCAGACGGCTGCCATGGCACTGAAGGAAGATTCCGTTTCCATTGATGATCCGAAGCTTCTGGCTGCCGAAAAACTCGCCGTGATCTTAGGAACCGAAGGGAACGGCCTCGCCTCCGCAACCATCGACGGGTGCGATCATACGGTCATGATCCCGATGGCCCATGGGGTAGATTCGCTGAATGTGGCGGCAGCCAGCGCGGTGGCATTCTGGGAGTTGACGAAAAACAGAAAGGATATGATATCATGAAAAAACACGCATTATTCTGCATGGTTCTTGCAGGTACTCTTATAGTCGGAGGATGCGGTCAAAAAGCTGCTGACTCCACCGCTGCCACCGCGCAGGTGACCGAAACGTCCGACTCCGCTCCGGCTGACAAACCGGACGGCGCTCCGGGAGAAAACTCCGATAAACCCGGAAATCCGCCGGATGGGGCTCAGGGAAGCCTGGATGGAAAACAGGCACCGCCGGACGGCGGAAACGGAGGTCCGGGAGGTCCCGGAGGCCCGGGCGGACAGAACGCTGCTCCGACATCCTATCCGGCAGTCTCAAGCTACTCCACCGATACTGAGGAGGACGGAAAGACCTACACCTCCACAGGAGCTGATGAGAGCGCAGTTCTCGTCACCGACGGCGCGAACGTCACCCTAAAAAATTTCACGATGGACCGCAATTCCTCCGACAGCACCGGAGGCGATAATTCCAGCTTTTACGGAACCGGTGCCGCAGCACTTGCCACCAACGGCAGTCTGACACTGACCGGCGGCACCATCACTACCGATGCAAAAGGCGGTGCAGGTGTCTTCAGCTACGGCGACGGCAAAGTCACCGTATCCGACACCACGATCACCACAAAACAAGATACCTCCGGCGGTATCCATGTGGCAGGCGGCGGCACACTCACTGCCTCCAACCTCACTGTTGAGACAAACGGTGAATCCTCTGCGGCGATCCGGAGCGACCGCGGCGGCGGTACCATGACCGTCGATGGCGGTACCTACACCTCCAGGGGAACCGGCTCCCCGGCAGTCTACTGTACCGCCGACATTACCGTCAACAACGCGGCGCTCACTGCTGAAAACTCCGAGGCTGTCTGCATCGAAGGGCTGAACTCCCTTTCTCTCACAAACTGCTCTCTCTCCGGAAACATTCCGGAAAATGAACAGAATGACTGCGACTGGACCGTCATCCTCTATCAGAGCATGTCCGGTGACTCAGAAGTCGGCGAAAGCAAATTTTCCATGGACGGTGGCAGCCTGACCTCCTTAAACGGCGGCCTCTTTTATACGACAAACACGGAGAGTTCCTTCTATCTTAAGAATGTGGACATCACCTACTCCCCGTCCAATAACTTTTTCTTAAAATGCACAGGAAATGCCAACAAACGCGGCTGGGGCCAGTCTGGAAATAATGGTGCCGACTGCACCTTTACCGCAGATTCCCAGGAAATGAGCGGCGACATCCTCTGGGACAGCATCAGTAATCTGGATCTGAAGCTCACAAACGGCACCATCTTGACAGGTTCCATCCTTCAGGACGAGACAAACGCCGGTGACGGCAGTAACGGAACCTGCAATGTCACGATCGACGCCCTCTCCGCCTGGACCGTAACCGGAAACAGCACCGTCACCTCCCTCACCTGTAACGGTTCCATCACAGGAGCTGACGGCAAAAGCGTGACGATTGCCGGCACAGACGGAACTGTATTTGTGCAGGGCACTGGCAAATATACGATCACGACCGGTTCCTACAACGAGTAAATTTTAAGCTTTGACCTTCTGTTATTTTTTTAACAATTTCTTCCATTTTCGTTGTATCCACAACATACATTTTATTTTGGTTATGCTATACTAAGCCCATCGCATAGCAAACCAAGTAACTGTTCAGTGCCTCACAGTTACATGCAAAAATCCATTCCAAATCGGCTTCGCCGATGGGATTTTTGCCTTCAAGCCTGTGTTTTATTACGGTCAGCGCAGCGAGTGCGCAGACCTACTGAACAGTTACCAAACCAATACAATTTTGCAAATACAGGAGGTACCCCATATGACTCAGACCATCAACCCAAGAAAAGCAGCGATCATCGGCTGCGGCTTCGTTGGCTCCGCCACTGCCTTCACTCTTATGCAGAGCCGCCTTTTCTCCGAGCTCGTCCTTTTAGACGCCAACGAAGCGAAAGCCGACGGCGAGGCAAAGGATATCGCCCACGGGATCCCCTTCGCCGGTCAGATGAAGATCTATGCCGGAACCTACGATGACATCGCCGACTCCGCCATCATTATCATCACCGCCGGTGCCAATCAGAAACCAGGCGAAACAAGATTGGATCTCGTCCATAAAAACGTAGCCATCTATAAAAGCATCATTCCGGAGATCTCCAGACGCGGCTTTCAGGGCATTCTCCTCATCGTCTCCAACCCGGTAGACATCCTGACCTACACGGCCCTGAAGCTCTCCGGCTTCCCTGAAAACCGTGTCATCGGTTCCGGCACGGTCTTAGACACTGCCCGCTTAAAATATGCCTTAAGTGAACATTTAGGTGTCGACAGCCGCAGCGTCCACTCCTTCATCATCGGTGAACATGGTGACAGCGAGATCGCCGCGTGGAGCAGCACCAACGTGTCCGGAATCCCGCTAAACACCTTCTGTGAGATGCGCGGCCACTATAACCATGATGCAGCCATGGACCGCATCGCCGAAGAGGTAAAAAACAGCGCCTACGACATTATCTCCAAAAAACAGGCCACCTACTACGGGATCGCCATGAGCGTCAAACGGATCTGCGAATGCATCATCCGAAACGAACGCTCCATTCTCCCAATCTCCTCCATGATGCATGGAGAATACGGGATCAGCGGCATCTCCCTCAGCATGCCGGCGATCGTAGGACTCAACGGGATCGAGACCCACGTTCCGATCTCACTGGATGCGGATGAGGCAGAAAAACTCCGGGAATCCGCCGAGACCCTGAAAAAAATAGCTGCAGAGCTTGATCTCTCCGCAGCCATCAGCTAACCTTATATCATCTGCCGGGCGCGGCAACGACAGATTTTTAACCTAACAAGGGGAAACACGCTTCGCGAGTTTCCCCTTGTTATCGCGACAGTCGCCAAGGTCTCGCGCAAGCGCGGACTTTGGCTCATTGTTCGCGACATTCTTTTTTTACAACTACTGTAATTCCGCGTAATCCTCCGGCAAAAACCGGTGGTAGATCAGATGACAGCCCTCATCCTTAAAGCAGTAATAATACCGGTCCGGAATCCCATCCGCAAAGTGGAAGGCCCAGTCGAAATCTCCATCTTCGATCTTTTCAAACACCGGCTTTGCGGACCACTGACGGAAGAGTTCTCTGATCTTCTCAAGACTGCATCCATGCGTCCCGACAAGATCCACCAGATCCTGAATAAATTCCCGCCCTTTCATCTGCTCATGCACATAGACACTTCCGGTCTCCGGAATCAGAAAACAGAACCGGTCTCCCTTCGCCGTCACGCGGACTTCTCCCAATGTCCCCTTCATATGCGCCTCAAGACCATTCAGCCGCGCCTTCATCTCCTCCGCCGTATCTTCACTCCCGAAAAAGTGGTTCAGCGTGGACACCAGATAATAAAGCCGTATCACTTCCGGCCGGAATCCCAGCTTTGCCTGCTGCTCCTTCACCAGATCGATCAGATTCTCTTCCAGTCTTAGAAATCCCATCCTGCCCCATTCTCCTTCTTTTTACGCCTTCACATCAAATACATCCGCAACATCACAGAGCAGCTTGCGAATCTCAAGATGCTGCGGACATACCTTCTCGCACTTTCCGCACTTGATACAATCCGACGCTTTTCCGTTGTTCCGTGTATGGACCCCATAATAGACATTTGAATTCGTATTCTGGTAGATCTTCTTCGCGTTCATGCACGCAAACAGATCCGGGATCGAAATCTTCTTCGGACATCCGTCGACACAATAGCGGCATCCGGTGCACGGGATCAGGTTCTTTCCGCGGAAGATCTCGCGCACCTTCTCGACCGCCTTCATCTCCCTCTCGTCAAGGGGCCTGAAGTCCTTCATGAAACTCACATTTTCCTTCATCTGCTCCAGACTGCTCATTCCGGAAAGGACCATCATGATACCCGGAAATCCCGCCGCGTAACGGATCGCGTAGGTAGCCGGACTGCCGCCGTGAAGCTCCTCAAAGACTGCCTTCGCATCATCCGGAAGATTCGCAAGACTTCCGCCGCGGACCGGTTCCATAACGATCACCTGTTTTCCATGCTTTCTGCAGATCTCATAGCATTTCCCGGCCTGAACTGCCGGATCGTCGAAGTCCGCATAGTTAAACTGGATCTGGACGACTTCGATCTGCGGATACTCCGTTAAGATCTGCTCAAGGACCTCCGCGCGGTCATGGAAAGAAATTCCAAAGTGGCGGATCTTACCCTCTTCCTTAAAGGTTAAAGCCGTCTCATACGCATGACATTCCTTAAACTTCGGATAGTTTCCCATTCCCTGGGCATGCATCAGATAGAAATCAAAATAGTCCACACCGCAGCGCTCCAGCTGTGACTCAAAAAACGGGCGGATGTCCTCTTCCTTCCCAAAATAAGCGGCCGTCAGCTTATTTGTAAGAATGTAGCTCTCCCTCGGATAACGGCTCGTCAGGCAGTTTTTGACCGCAAGCTCACTTCTCTCACCGATGTAGCCGTGAGCCGTATCAAAGTAGTTGAATCCCTGATCCAGAAAATAATCCACCATCTGGGAAACCTGCGCCTCATCGATCTCCTCCCCAATCATAGGGAAACGCATACATCCGAAACCAAAATTCTTTTTAATCTTATCCATGCTGCTCTCCTTTTCTGAATAGATCCGGCACGGGCGGTGAATGTCTTCACCGCTGCATCCCAATCATACTCCCGCGTTCTCTCCGGCTGATCTGTCGTCCACTTTTCACGGTCCGGCAACGCTCGCCGCTGCGTTAAGTAACATCTTGTAACTTATTTTGATGATAGCATACGCCCACTCCCTTGTCAAGCGAATGAAAATCAATTATAATGATGATAGCATATTATCTGCAGTCAGTTTAAACTAACTTTCAGATTTCTACCGGCCGACCGGATCCTATTGATCGGCGGGAACTACTCAGACCTTCAGGAGGTGAATTCCATGACAGATTTCGTGCGAGCGCGAAGTGAAGAACAGAAACAGGCCAGAATGGCAGAAATCAAAGCCGCGGCGGACGAACTCTTCTGCTCTGTCCCCTACCAGGAGATCACCCTCTCCACCATTGCCGGAAAGCTGTCCTGGACGCGGGCAAACCTTTATAAATATGTAACGACGAAGGAAGAGATCTATCTTGAAATCTGCTCCGATAAAATGCAGTCCTATTTTGACGATCTGCTCGCAGCATTTCCCGATGAGAAACCATTTACCCCGGATCAATGGGCTGCTGCCTGGGCAGATGTCCTGAACGCGCACCGCGACTATCTCCGCTACAGCGATATCCTCTGTACGATCATCGAGGTCCACGTCACTGCATGCCGCCTTGCAAGCTTCAAAACAAGCTACCATGCACACCGTGATGCCTTTGTCAGGCTCATGGAAGTCCGTCTCGGTCTTAGCTCCCATGATGCCAGCGAAGTCTTCCTCTCCGTCCTATACCATGCTGCCGGTCTATGTGGAAGCTGCCACTCCAATCCGGTTATGCTGGAGGCTATGAAAATAGCCGGAATCCCATATAAAAAACGTGATTTCCGGCTCAACATGTATGAATTTATCCGAATGAACCTCTGGTTCTATCTCTCCGGTCCTGCCGGAGAAAATTCCTGCGTCACACCGTAAGAATATAGCACCAGACCGGAAGTGTGATCAGTGAGACGACCGTCGAAAAGACAACGATCTTCGTTGCAAGGCGGTCGTCTTTTCCATATTTGACCGCGAGAACGACGCTCGTGCTCGCTGCCGGCATCGCGGACAGGATCACACAGACCGCTGTGATCAGCTGATCAATGTGAAACAGACGGCAGCTTGCCAGAACGATGACAGGAATCAGGAACAGCCTGATAAACGTGTAGTAATAAACTTCTCTCGTGAACACCTCTTTAAACGGGATTTCCGCGAGCGTACATCCGATCAGAAGCATCGCGCAGAACGTGTTCGCCCCGGCGACCGTCCGGACTGTCTGGTTTACAAATCCGGGAAGCTGGAACTGGGATACCAGAAGTACCATGCCGGTAAAAATTCCGATGATACACGGATGTGTCACGACCTTCTTTAAAAGCTCTTTCTTTGTCGGCGCCTCCGTAAAATAAGTGAGTCCCACCGACCACATAAAGATTCTCGTCGGAATCGTGTAGACCGCCGCATACATGATTCCCAGATCTCCGAAGATTCCCTCAGCGATGGCGTTTCCGAGGATACCGGCATTTGAGACGATCGTCGCGTACTGCAAAACCTTTTTGCTCTCCTCGCTCCAGCCCGGATACAGCACACGGCTTAAAAGATTCGAAAAGATCTGGATCAGAAACGAGATCACGATCACTTCCAGCGTCAGCTTCAGAATATTCATGCTGAACTCCATCTGGAACGATTTCACAATGCTCGCGGGAAGCGTCACATTCATCACGAGACTGCTGAGCAGCGCCTTCCCGCTCTTATCGATCATCCCGCTCTTCCTGAGGTACCATCCCAGCGCAAGGATGCAGAACATCATTCCCTGCATATTAAATAAACTTGTAAAATCCATCACGTACTCCTTTATTACAAACTGACGTTATTGTACTGCTTCCCCTCCGATCTTGTCAATCTCTTCACTTTCACCAATCTATCTCCTATTTGCCTGCGCGTCCGGATATAAATTCTTGCCACCGTTCCCTATCAGTGGTACAATAACCCCAATTTATACCATCTCACGAAGGAGGTCCCACCATGGAAACCAGCATCACAGTAAGAAACGCAAAATTATCCGACGCTCCGAGAATCCTTGATATCTACACCTATTATGTAGAAAACACCGTGATCACCTTTGAATACGATGTTCCTTCCCTTGAAGAATTTGAGAACCGCATGATCAATATCATGAAAAAATATCCTTATCTCGTCATCGAACGTGACGGCAGGATCGAAGGCTACGCCTACGCCCATGCTTTCGTCGGCCGCGCCGCCTACGACTGGGCCAGTGAGCTCACGATCTATCTGGATCACAACGCGAAGAAATGCGGGCTTGGCAGAAAACTCTATGAAGCTCTGGCTGATCGCCTCAAAGATATGGGCGTTCTGAATCTTTATGCCTGCATCGGATACCCGAAGGTTGAGGACGAGTATTTAAATAAGAACAGTGCCCAGTTCCATGAGCATCTTGGGTTCCGGCTTTGCGGGACTTTTGAGAACTGCGGGTATAAGTTTAACCGGTGGTATGATATGATCTGGATGGAGAAGATCATTGGGGAACATACAGCCGACCAGGCACCAGTAAAACCTTACTCCTACACCGAGTAATCTATTGAAAGGTACGCGCAGGGAGGGCCTGGGGCGCAGACACTTGAGGGATTCCGGGAGGGTTCCTCTAAGCTTGCCGAAGAATGCTAAGGACGGAGAACATGTGCCACAACTCACTTCGCTCAGACAAGTGGCACATGTCCTCCAACGCATTCTCCGGCGAGCCAAGAGGAAGCCAGCTCCCTTCACCCAGGCGGTCCGTGCCCCAGGCCCTCCCTGCGCTGTGTATTGGCTGAATTAAGAAAGAAATTACTAACTCTCTCTGCTTTTGTGTCCTGTGCTTAATTGCTTTCTCCATACTGAGAATTAACTGGATAAAGAACGGAATTACAAACACTTTTCATTCATGTGGTCTATATCTGGAGTCTTCTCTGCACTATATACTGGTTAGATGAAGAAAGGGGCTTGCACATCTCTATTTAACGCGCTACAATGGTAAACGTTCGATTTTGACATAATATAAGCTAACAGGAGATGTGACATGAATACGAATGAACGAACTGATAAGCGCCCTGTCTGGCGCGGTGAACTTGCTCTTCTTATTGTGATTTTGATCAACAGTTTCGGTGTTGTCTTAATGCTGGACTCCGGCGCCGGAATTTCGGCGATTTCCAGCGTTCCGTACGCTTTTTCTGAATCCTTCCCGGCTCTGACACTCGGAACCTGGACTTATATCTTTCAGGGAATTCTCGTAGCGGCCCTCATGATCTTACGGAAAAAGTTTGTTCCTACATACCTCTTCAGCTTCGTTGTAGGCTTCGCCTTCAGTAAGATGTTAGATGTATATAAGACCGCCCTCGCGGGCCTCACGATGGGGATCGGATACCAGATCGTCTATTTTATCGTGAGCTATCTCGTCATCTGCCTCGGAATTGCCCTCTCCAACCGCTGCGGACTTCCGATCATCCCGACAGACCTCTTTCCGAGAGAAATGGCCGATATTCTGAATGTTCCATACTCCAGAGTCAAGATCACCTTCGACGTGACCTGCCTCGCCGTGACTGCGGGACTGACTTTCTGTTTCCTCGGTCATATCAAAGGTCTTGGAATCGGAACGATCCTTGCCGCGTTTACGATGGGTAAGGTCATCGGCATGATAGGCAATATACTGGATAAACACTTCCGGTTTGTGTCATTCCTCACCGAACGCAGTACATCGTTTTAGGTCCTGTATTACTTTTCCTGTATCCATGCTGCTCCTCCTATCTTATAATTTTCCATATTGCTTTACGAATTCGCATTTAAACTTCATAATTTTAAGCAGAATCATAAAGCAGCCCACTCTTGCAGCTCTCCAATTTAAAATAGGAAGCAGTCCGTTTTAAAGGAAATTTTCAATGAATACTTTTAAATTTTTTATATAAGAAAGCCGCCTGAGCTTTTCCCCCATAGGTTCATAATCCTATCACAGAGAAAGACCAGACGGCTTTTTCTTATCTACGCTGCAATTTGTACCGCAGCTTTCTTTTCTGAATTCTTTACGCTAACACAGTCCCTTCCGGAAACGCCCCGCGGAACACCTTGCGGACGAGCGGTCCTGCAATGATGAGCTGGAACGGCAGCGCCATCACGAAGTTCTTCGGGATATTCGTGAGCCAGATGATCAGCAGAGGACCGAAACTTCCACCCTTTACACATCCCTCAAGGGCACCGTAGAGGGACATGATAATCACCATCGGAACCACCATGGAACAGGAAACTGCGAGCACCTTGTGGAGCACCGGACTCTCCGGCTTTACGAGGAAGCGGAACGCAAATCCCTTCGCCGGTCCGGAGACCACGAACCAGTCCATGCACATCGCAAACACATAGGCGATCGGGAATCCGATCCAAGCCTCGCGGATCGTTGTGAGGTTTAACGCTCCCATATGAAGTGTTACGTTGTAGATGCTCATCCAGAGCACCATGGTAAAACACATTAATACTGTGTAGATCAGACTTTCTCTCTTATTTCTTGGCATACATTTTCTCCTTTTTTCAACCTGTAAATTCCTGTGAAAACGCCGTGGACATAAGAACCGTCTCTGACCATTCCTTCCGGACATATGACAGAAAAAAACAGCGAAGCCAACAAAACTCGTTGCGACTCCACTGCTCTTTTCGTGTACATCTCACTGCGTTCTCAATCTCTATGTGAACGCAGTATACAATATTTTTATATCGCTTCGTAAGTACTTTTTTCCACAAAACACCAATTTTGTATACTTGCACAAAACTTTAGCCCAATTCTATCATTTCATTATTCACATTCATCCTATCCCCCATCGTGACGTCCATGGAATTCTTAAGCTGTCCCCACTTTCTCCCGCAAACCTCAGCTTTTTCATCATCGATCACAGTTTCTTCACAATTTTCCCATTGACATTCCCCCACAAAAGCCTTATTATACTTAGCAAGCTAATAATTTAGTTTGCTAAGTATCCGGCAGACGATCAAATCACAGCTTTTTATCTCTGTCGAGAAGACTCCCACCTCTTTTGGGTGGTGGGTATAAGGGGGAACTTGATCTATGAAAGAAACCGTTGGACGCAGTGTGGGAATGCTCTCCAACCTGATCCGCAGGCACTTCAGTACCTTTTCTTTTCATGGTACATTAAGCGGCGCACAGGGAAAAACGCTTCATTTTATTCTGGCGCGCGGGCAGGAATGTGATGTCTTCCAGAAAGATATCGAAGAGGAGTACAGTCTCAGACCACCGACCGCCACAAAGCTCTTAAAGGATATGGAAAAAAACGGACTGATCTACCGGGAGGCAGTTCCTTATGATGCCCGCCTAAAACGCATTGTCGCTACTGAAAAAGCCATGCAGTATCAGGAACTGATCCACCAGAGCCTGGAAGAAACCGAAGATCGTCTGACCTCCGGAATATCTCCCCAGGATCTCGCCGTGTTTTTCAGGGTCATCAACCAGATGATCCGAAATATGTCCTGAATATCCGGACGGGTCCCACCTGCAGAACCTGCATGTTCTCCGCATCAGGAGCTTTTGCGGGATCGCAAATTTTATATGGAAACGAGGTAAATCATTCATGGTTAAAACACTTTTAAAAAGCGTGCGCCAGTACAAACGCGTGTCCATCGAGACACCGTTGTTTGTCACCATGGAAGTCATTCTGGAATGTACGATTCCTCTCATCATGTCTAAGCTTATCGATGACATGACCGGAACTTCCATGGCACCGATCTTAAAATACGGCGCCCTCTTACTGGTCCTTGCGACCCTTTCCCTGCTCTTCGGCGTTCTCTCGGCAAGAGCGGCTGCCACAGCCGGATGCGGACTCGCAAAAAACTTAAGAAGAGATCTCTACTTTAAGACCCAGGACTTCGCCTTCGCCGACATCGATAAGTTCTCCTCATCCTCTCTCGTGACGAGGATGACAACAGATGTCACGAACGTTCAGAACGCCTACCAGATGCTGATCCGTATGGCAGTCCGTGCTCCTCTTATGACAGTCTTTTCCGTCATCATGAGCATGAGCATCAACGTCCGTATGTCCTTCATCTTTCTGGCACTTCTCCCGGTTCTTGCAGCGGCACTGTTTGGCATCTTCTTCTATGTCCACCCGATCTTTAAGCGGATTTTCAAGAAATACGATGCCTTAAATAACTCCGTACAGGAGAACGTCGGCGGCATCCGTGTCGTAAAATCCTTCGTCCGCGAAGGTTACGAGAAGGAGAAATTCGAAAACGCTGCCGAGGAGGTGCGAAAAGACTTCACGATGGCAGAAAAGATCCTCGCCTTAAATAACCCGGTGATGACCTTCTGCATCTATGTTTCAATGCTTTTAGTAAGCTTTTTCGGCGCGAAGCTCATCATCGGCACCGGAGGCAGCGAGCTTTCCACCGGGGAACTTTCTTCCCTGATCAGCTACGGCGTTCAGATCCTCACGTCCATGATGATGCTGTCCATGGTATTCGTTATGTGCAGCATGGCCCAGGAATCCGGCGACCGTATTGCCGAAGTCCTGAATCATGAGAGCGTTTTACGATCCCCGGAAAACGGAGCAACGGACGTAAAGGACGGCAGCGTCGAGTTCGACCATGTTTCCTTCCGCTATTCCAGAAAGAACAAAAAATTTGCCCTGACTGACATTGATCTTAAGATTCCGTCCGGTTCCACCATCGGTATCATTGGCGGTACCGGCTCCGCAAAGACCACATTGATCCAGCTGATCCCACGTCTCTACGATGTGACGGTGGGCGCGGTGAAGGTCGGTGGACGCGATGTGCGTGAGTACGATCTTCAGTCCCTTCGTGACGCTGTGGCTGTCGTTCTCCAGAAGAACGTCCTCTTCTCCGGAACGATCAAGGAAAACCTCCGCTGGGGCAATAAGAACGCCACAGACGAGGAGCTGATCCACGCGTGCCGATTAGCGCAGGCGGACGAGTTCGTCACACAATTCCCGGATGGATATGACACCTATATCGAACAGGGCGGAACGAACGTCTCCGGCGGCCAGAAGCAGCGTCTCTGTATCGCGAGAGCGATCTTAAAGAAACCAAAGATCCTGATCCTGGACGATTCCACTTCCGCTGTGGATACTAAAACAGATGCCCTGATCCGTCAGGCATTTAAACATGAGCTTCCGGACACCACAAAGATCATCATCGCCCAGCGTGTCTCCTCTGTTCAGGACGCAGACCGCATCCTCGTCATGGATGGCGGGCGGATCGTGGAATCCGGAACCCACGAAGAACTTCTCGCCTTAAATGGTATTTACAGAGAAGTCAATGATTCCCAGACAAAGAGCAAGGAGGCATGATCATGGAAAAACAGAATAAGAAAAATGGCACCTTCGGCCGCCTGCTCCGCTACATTTACAAGAACTACCGGGTGTACATGATCACCGTGATCATCTGCATCATCATCGCCGCAGCTGCCTCCGTGGTCCAGACCGTATTTTTACAGCGGCTCATCGATACCTGCATTCTTCCGGGACTGGAGAACGGATTTGAGAGCATCCGGCAGCCGTTCATGCAGACGATCCTCTCGATGGTCACCCTGTATGTGTTTGGTGTCGCGGCAGCCTTCACCTACACCCACCTCATGGCGACCGTGACACAGGGGACATTAAAGCACCTGCGTGTGGACATGTTCGATAAGATGCAGTCCCTGCCGATCAAATATTTTGACACCCACGCCCACGGCGATATCATGAGTACCTACACAAACGATACGGACGCGATCCGCCAGCTGATCGGCCAGTCGCTTCCGATGGTCTTCCAGTCTTCTCTCACGATCACCGTCATGTTCCTCATGATGATCTATTACAGCGTCTGGATGACTCTCGTTGTGTGCCTCTTCTCCGCTCTCATGCTGACCGTCACGAAGAAATTCGGCGGCGCAAGCTCCCGCTACATGATGGCGCAGCAGAGATCCCTCGCGAAGGAGGAAGGTTTCATCGAGGAGATGATCCAGGGACAGAAGGTCGTCAAGGTCTTCTGCCATGAGGACGAGTGTAAGAAGGATTTTGACAAGTTGAACGAGCAGCTTTTCTCCGACGGTGAGCAGGCAAACCGTTATGGCAACTCCCTGATGCCGATCTTAAATAACGTGGGCAACCTGATGTATGTGGTCCTCGCCATTGTCGGCGGACTCCTCGTATATCTCAAAGCCCCGAACTTAAGTCTCAGCGGCTCCGGTGTTGTCACCATCGGTGTGATCGTCTCCTTCCTCGGTATGGCAAGACAGCTCTCCCAGACCATCGGTCAGGCCTCCATGCAGGTTGCCATGATCGCCATGGGTCTTGCGGGCGCTTCCCGTGTGTTCGCGCTGATCGACGAGGAACCGGAGGAAGATGAGGGTTATGTGACTCTTGTACGCGCGGAATGGGGCGCTGACGGCGTCTTAAAAGAGACAAACGACAAGAGCGGAATCTGGGCCTGGAAGCACCCACACAAGGCGGACGGAACCGTCACTTATACTCCTTTAAAGGGCGATATCCGTTTAGAGGATGTGGATTTCGGATACACGCCGGAAAAGCTTGTGCTTCATGACATCACACTCTACGCGAAGCCCGGTCAGAAGATCGCCTTCGTCGGCGCCACAGGTGCCGGTAAGACGACCATCACGAACCTGATCAACCGGTTTTACGATATTCCGGACGGCAAGATCCGGTACGATGGGATCAATATCACAAAGATCCGGAAACCGGATCTCAGGCGGTCTCTCGGCGTTGTTCTTCAGGATGTGAATCTCTTTACGGGTACGGTTATGGAGAATATCCGTTATGGACGGCTGGATGCCACCGATGAAGAATGTATGGCGGCTGCAAGGCTTGCGAATGCGGATGATTTTATCCAGCGGCTTCCGGAAGGTTATAATACGATGCTGACCGGCAACGGCGCCAGCCTTTCGCAGGGGCAGAGACAGCTCATTTCCATCGCGAGAGCAGCTGTCGCTGATCCTCCTGTGATGATCCTTGACGAGGCGACGAGTTCGATCGATACGAGAACGGAGGCGCTGGTTCAGGAGGGCATGGATAACCTGATGATGGGACGTACCGTCTTTGTCATCGCCCACCGACTTTCTACGGTACGCAACAGTAAGGCGATCATGGTTTTAGATCACGGGCACATTATTGAGCGTGGAGATCATGAGGCGTTGATCGCGCAGAAGGGTGTGTATTATCAGTTGTATACTGGGGCGTTTGAGTTGGAGTGATGGCTCTTGCCTCGTAAATTTCAACTTAGATGTTGACTTAAGATATAACTTGGATTCTATTTTAAAAGCCCTGTTGCACTGGCATGTGGATTGCTGGTGCGGCAGGGCTTTTTGCAGCTATGTATATGGAAGAATATGTGAGGGCAGATTCTGTGGGTTGATTCATTGTTGCGGGGACGCGCCGGTACCCCTCCGGGAGCGGGCCTTGAGGAATTCCGGGAGGGTTCCTCTAAGCTTGCAGAAGAATGCTAAGGGCGGAGGGCAGGATTATTCGTCCGGCAGTTTAATCGTCAAATGCAATGCGCCGGGATGGGATGTACGATGCGGGAAGTAATACTGGAATCCCATTTTGCGGATGATATCTAATACATTGAGGATATATCCGAACAGCCTTGTATTCCCCAAGAGCGTATCGATGAGTTGGACAGTCTCTGTCATCCGTTATCATTTCAACGAAGATGCAAGGGAAACAATGCAGGAGAAGATTAACCGGACGCTGGTTACAGAAGCAAAACGAATGGCGGTTTATTAAAATTATGTAGATGTAATTGAAGAAAAAACATGATATTATGTGAGTAACAAATCGGAAGTTGTGGAGGTGCCTATGAGCAGGAAAGTTAGATTGTGCGCAATTATTGCGTTTATAATAGCTTTAATCATTTCAATAATCCGTATTTTGATTGATTTCAATTATGGAATAGAAAGAATCAGTCCACTTATCCCGGTACTTGATATTGCAAGTGCTGTTGTGTGGGTAATTTGTATTGTTGTTAATTGCGTTCGGTATCAAAAGAAAGATAGATAACAATTCCAGTTTGTGGATGGAGAATAATCGTTATGATTAGAAAGTTGCAGAAGGCAGATATAAACAGAGTTGCTGACATATGGTTGAAGACCAATCTGAAGGCACATTTTTTTATTTCCGAACAATACTGGACAAGTAATTATGAATTTGTGAAGGAATTGCTGCCACAGGCGGAGGTCTATGAATATGAAGATGATAAAATGATTCAAGGCTTTATAGGAGTAAGTGATGAATACATAGAATGTATTTTTGTTTCTAACGAAATACAGTCACGTGGCATAGGTAAAATGTTGTTGGATTACATCAAGGATAAAAAAGACAGATTACAGTTAAAGGTATATCAGAAGAATGTCAGGGCAATGTCTTTTTATCAACGAGAAGGATTTACTATTCAGAGTGAAAGCATGGACAAATTCACAGGAGAAAAAGAATATGTGATGAATTGGGAATCTAAGTAGGGATGTTTCTTGTCTAAAGAACAAGAAGACAGCCATAAGAAAGAATGCTGATTGTTGCGTTCAGATTGAGTGTGATGAACAGCCATTCATAGGAGAAGATGAGTCTTGAGGGCAAGGTTCTAAAGGAGAGAGAAATCTATGATACGTGAAATTGAGAATAGAAGAAGTACAAGAAAATATAAGCCAGATGAGATCGAAAGGAAGTTAATTGACGAGATCATATACAGTGCTTCCCTTGCACCATCTGCTAAAAACAGGCAGCCTTGGAAATTTATTGTATATCAGGGGAAAGAAAAAGATAAACTGGTTGATGTCATGCGTCATGGTATAAATTCAGAAAAAATGACCCATGAACTTATGCCGGAATGGGCATTTGCCATACCGGATGCTGAGAATACCGTTAGAATCATGCAGGAGGCCCCATGCCTTATAGCAGTGCTTAATACCAACCAGCATACTCCATTTGCAAGCATTGAAAATGAAAAGCGAATTGTTGAAATATGTGATTCACTGTCCATAGGTGCGGCGATTGAAAATATGATTCTGACAGCAACGGGATATGGATTGGGCACTTTATGGATTGCCAATACTTGTTTTGCCTATAATGAGCTGATGGATTTTATCGGAACAGACAGCCAGTTGACAGGAATTGTTGCGGTTGGCTTTGCCGACGAAGCTCCGGCCAAAAGACCAAGGAAACCTTTCGAAGAAATTGTTGAGTACAGATAGGTAATCGGAATTGACCGAGCTCTTTAGAGCGAGGGATGCTTCTTGTCCGAAGGGCAAGAAGATGGAACAGAGAAAGAGTTTAACAACTCGGAATTTGTGAGGGTAATTATGATAAAGTTTTTGAATGATATCAGGAATGCAGAAAAACCAATATCTAATAATAGAAAAATTATAAATACTATAGCTGTATTGTTCCTTGGAACAGCTTTGGGGACTTTTTCTAAATTTTTGGATTTTCGTCAAGCTGAACTTCCCAGTATGCTTATGGCAATAGATGGAGCATTAGATGTTCATAATTTCCTTGGACGTTTTGCAATCTGGGTATTGATTGCACTGTGTATTTCTATTTATAGCAATTCTGCAATAAGAGCAAGCATTAATGTTTTTGCATTCTTTATTGGTATGGTTGCAAGTTACTATTTGTATTCAAACTATATTGCAGGATTTTTTCCAAGAAGTCATGCGGTGATTTGGTTTGGATTTACAGCTGCTTCTCCATTATTGTCTTTTGCCTGCTGGTATGCAAGGGGGAAAAGCAAACTGGCACTTATACTATCGGCGCTGATTTTGGCAGTATTGTTCAATATGTGCTTTGTATATGGATGCTGGTATTTTAATGCAAAATCTGTTTTGGAAGTGATAGTCTTTATTATTGGACTTATTGTTTTGAGGAGAGACACATTGAGGAGTTCTGCGCTAATGGGAACGATTAGTATAGTTCTTGCAGTTTTACTTGATATGGTTATTCCATTTCATTTTGGATAAACAACTTCTAGTTTGTTGAAGTCAAAAGAATTGAGCAGTGTATCGCGGAGGTGATGATATGAATAAACTCTACGATTTCTTAAAATGTATGATCTATGCGAGTTTTTATGTGATTGTGATTAAAACGAGTATGGATTTCTATGAGTACAAGCGCTTTCCGAAACTATACGAACAGAATTCTGCGCCTTGGTATACAGAAGCATTACTGTATAGCGCTGCCTCGCTTTTCGTGATTGTTGTATATGCTGTGCTCAGGGGAATCGTTAGACGCAAGATTAAGAAGGGGTGAGTGATATGTTTATGCTGTTTGAATATATGTTTCCAATTATCTTCGTGATCGTTTTCGGTATGATCATCTTTCAGTTTGTGACCGGAATCAGAACACGGCACAAAAACAATCAGTCACCGCGTCTGTCGGTGAGTGCAACCATCGTCGCAAAGCGTGAAAATATCACATATCATAGCCATGCAAATGCGGGTGACCTGTCTGGAGCTCATGGCTTTCATTCGACTTCAAGTACCAGCTACTATGTCACGTTTCAGGTAGAGAGCGGTGACCGGATGGAACTACAGGTTTCAGGAAGAGAATATGGAATGCTGGCGGAAGGAGATATTGGAAAACTCACTTTTCAAGGGACGAGATATCTGTCATTTGAGCGCGTGTGATTCAGGAGGTGATAACATGAAAAAACGATTTATAATGCTCGGGATTGTCTGCTTGTTTATGACCGGCTGCCAGACTGCTCAGAAGACGATACCGGAAATAACTACGATTGCCCCTGCAGATTCTGCACATGAAGAAACAGAGACAAATAAAGAAGAACGTGCAGAAGATGCATCGGTAGCAGTAAAGTCTCTGAAAATTGAGACGAGGGTGCGGACATTTTCTTGGACTATCTAAGTGACCAAT
>NZ_QUJB01000022.1:0-45873 GCF_003480435.1 Clostridium sp. AM30-24
ACCTACGAGGAATGGGGGTATTCTGCCGATTTTATGATAAAAAATTATGAATTACTTTCCTGTTTTATTTTCCTTTTTGGATGGAAACTATCATTCAGGAGGTGATTTCATGAAAAACTCATCAAAGAAACAGCGTTCCAGCACCGACTGGGACATCGACATCCAGTCCTGCTCAGCTACCGACTGCACCGGCCTGATCCCGGCGCTCCCGGAGACCGACGCAGAGTTAGAACATTATCAGGATCTCTACCACTACCTGCCGGATTCCCCGAACCAGGCAGCTGATGATTCCGACCATCATAAATCCTAAACCAACACGAAAGAAGTATTTAAAGTTATGTTAACCGAATCCATCTACAAATCATGCACTCTCTGTCCAAGAGAATGTCACGCCGACCGTACAATCTCCACCGGCTTCTGCGGCGCCGGGCATGAGCTTCGCGCCGCCAGAGCCGCTTTACATATGTGGGAAGAGCCATGTATCAGCGGCACCACAGGAAGCGGAACCGTCTTTTTCTCCGGCTGCACCCTGTGCTGTGTCTTCTGCCAGAACTTCCAGCTGAGCCACGAAAATTACGGGAAAACGATCTCCGTCTCCCGCCTCTCCGATATCTTCCTGGAACTTCAGGAAAAAGGCGCCGCAAATATCAATCTCGTGACCGGAACCCAGTTCGCCCCCTCCATCATCCGGGCTCTGGATCTCGCAAAGCCGAAGCTTCAGATTCCTGTTGTCTTCAACTGTGGGGGATATGAAAAGGTCGAGACGATCCGGGAGCTCGTCGATTATGTCGATATCTGGCTTCCGGATCTCAAATACATGGACAGCAGTCTCGCAAAAAAATACTCCTCCGCACCGGACTATTTTGAAAAAGCTTCCACTGCCATAAAAGAAATGATCCGCCTCACCGGCGGACTTTCCTGGAATAAAAAGAACCCGGCTATGTTAGACCGCGGCGTCATCATCCGCCATATGGTCCTTCCGGGCGCAAAAGAAGACTCGATCCGTCTTCTTCACTGGATCAGGGAAAATCTTCCGGAACATCAATACCTCATCAGCATAATGAGCCAGTATACGCCGTTCTACAAAAGTTCCGAATATCCGGAGATCAACCGACGGATCACCTCCTATGAGTACAACAAAGTCGTTGATACCGCCATCGACCTCGGTCTCACGGAAGGTTTCATGCAGGAGAGAAGCAGCGCAAAAGAAGAATATACGCCGCCATTTGACTGTGAGGGCATCTAATTGCAACATGAAAAGTGGGTACCGAATCAATTTTCTTGTTTCGATACCCACCTTAATGTTCTGCGTTATCCAATGGATCTTACCTCGTTTCATTAGATTTTGTTTTCTATATGAAATTTTTCTTTTTTCACTCCACCGGCTTTTTCCGAAATCTTATCTTTCCTTTCATTCTCATATCGATTATTGTATTTCTCTTTTTGATACTTTCTCGTCATATCTTGAAGGATTTCAAATAATCTTTTTTTCGATCAATTACCCGGTTTTGTGTTTTTCCTTTGTTCCGGATTTTTCAAATTTGAAAAATGGAACGAGACTTATGTGTTCGGTGGACTGTACCTCCTTTACTTAGATTTTTTTAAGTACGAACCTTTTCGTTTTCTTTGCTTTGTTCTCTCTTTCTTTTTGTTGTTTTTATTATATTCGATAACTTCTTATTTGTCAATATGTTTTTAGAAAAAATATTTTTTATTTTATTGTTGTTAGTTTATTGTTTTATTGTATGTAATTATTCAAATAATTATATTATTTTATAAAAGGAATTCTCTCTCCTTTTCACCCTCCTTTTTCCAGCCTGTTCCCATCCGCAATGACTTCTATATGGCTTCTACGGCGTTCTTCTCTCCCCGCATCCGCGGAACAAAACTGCGAACGCGATGGAGATCCCGGCCACCATAAGAAACAGATCTGCATACGTGCCGAAGGCCTCTGAAACTTTCTCCCAGGAATCACCCGCGATCCGTCCGGCATAAACGAGAACCGTGTTCCACAAAAGACTTCCTGCCGTGGTAAATATAAGAAACGGCAATGCCTGCATGCCTGCAATCCCTGCCGGGATCGAGATCAGGCTGCGGACGATAGGAACCAGTCTGCATAAGAACACCGCTGATCTTCCACGATCCCGGAACCAGCCTTTCGCGAGATCCACATCCTCCGGCTTAAAATGAAGCAGATGTCCGGTCCTTCCACAGAGAAGCTTTCGGAACACCTCATCCGGCAGAAATCTTCCCACACTGTAAAGAATCACCGCTCCCACCAGCGACCCGGCCGTCGCAGACAGGATCACGCTTCCCGGTGTCATATCCGTGCAGACTGTCATAACACCCCCAAAGGTCAGGATCACCTCCGATGGGATCGGTGGAAAGAGATTTTCCACTAAAATAAGGAGGAACACAGCAAGATTGCCGTATTCCCCCATTAATCCCAGAACCAGTTCCCGCATATCAGCACCCCCGCTTTACCATGGATACAATATATGCGGGATCCGGTCTGACTTATTCTGTTTTTATCCGCTTCCGGAAGTGGTCAAAGCCTGTCAAAACTCTTTCTGGTTACTGACCATTGTACTTCTCACTCTGCTCCGCGATCAGCGCTGCGTCATCGAAGTAGTTGATCTTCATAGCCGCACGCATCTCCTTTAATGTCTGTGCAGCCACGCGTTCTGCCTTCTCACTTCCGCTCTTTAAGATCTCGTATACAGCCGGGATATCCTGTTCCCATCTTTTTCTTCTCTCACGGATCGGACGGAGCTCCTCCTCAAGCACACGATTCAAGAACTTCTTGACTTTTACATCGCCAAGTCCACCGCGTTTGTAGTGCTCTTTCACCTCGTCGAGGTTCTTGTAATCCGGCCAGAACTCTGCGAAATACTCGTCCTTGCAGAAAGCGTCAAGGTATGTGAAAACTGTGTTACCCTCTACCTGTCCCGGATCACTTACCTTTAAGTGGTTTGGGTCTGTATACATGGACATCACTTTCTTCTTTACGTCCTCTTCCGTATCAGAAAGGTAGATGCAGTTTCCTAATGATTTACTCATTTTTGCCTTTCCGTCAATACCCGGAAGACGGCGGCACGCGTCATTGCTCGGAAGAAGAATATCCGGCATAACAAGGGTATCTGTATTGTATACCGTATTGAATTTGTGAACGATCTCTCTCGTCTGCTCAACCATGGGCATCTGGTCCTCACCAGCCGGAACCACGTCTGCCTTGAAGGCTGTGATATCTGCTGCCTGGCTGATCGGATAGGTAAAGAAGCCAACCGGGATGCTGGCCTCAAAGTTTCTCATCTGGATCTCACTCTTTACGGTTGGGTTTCTCTGCAGTCTGGAAACCGTAACGATGTCCATGAAGTAGGCGGTCATCTCATAAAGCTCCGGCACCATGGACTGGATAAAGATCGTGGATTTTTCCGGATCAAGACCTGCAGACAGGTAATCGAGCGCAACCTCCAGAATATTCTGGCGGACCTTCTCCGGGTTATCCGCATTGTCTGTGAGCGCCTGGGAGTCAGCAATCATGATATAGATATCGCTGTACTCTCCGGAATTCTGAAGCTCTACTCTTCTTCTAAGAGATCCTACATAATGTCCTACATGAAGACGGCCTGTCGGGCGGTCTCCTGTTAAAATAATCTTTCCCACAACAATATTCCTTTCTCTCCTGTGATGTCAGGTTTCTGTGATACCGGCGGCTCCACGACTTCAGTCCCATTTCGATCTCCAGAAATCCTGTCGGCTGACCCCAAGTTTCAGGCTACAGCCGGTGGATGAAAATTCCGCTTCGCAGTTTCGGTTCAAACCAGGTCGATTTCGGCGGCATCAGAAGCCCCGCGTCCGCAACAGACAACAGTTCTTCCATCGATGTCGGATACATGGAAAAGGCGATCTTCATGTCCGCCTCACAGCGGCGCTCCAGTTCTTTCACGCCGCGGATCCCGCCCACAAAGTCGATGCGCTTATCCGTTCTCGGGTCTCCGATTCCAAGCACCGGAGCCAGGAATTTCTCCTGGAGCACGGACACGTCAAGTCCCTTCACCGGATCGTCCGGTCGGACTCCCGCCTTTAATTTCAGATCATACCATGTTCCTCCGAGGTACATGCCGACCTCACCGCGTTCCTTCGGCTCCGCAGCTTCCTTTAAAGGTCCGGAGACCTCAAAAAGCTTCGAAGCTTCCTTTAAGAGCTCCTCCTCCGAGTGTCCGTTCAGATCCCACACTACACGGTTATACGGCAGGATCGTCAGTTCATCCTCTGCGAACAGTACGGAGAGGAAGTAGTTGAACGGGGCGTCCTTCGGCGCGTCCGGGTGTTCCGCCCTGCGCTTTAAGGCAACCTTCACGGCAGAAGCCGCGCGGTGATGACCGTCTGCGATATATGTCGCCGGGAGCTTTTCAAATTCCTCCCGGATCTCTTTTATCATATCACCGGATCCGATTTTCCATACCCGGTGTCTGATTCCATCCTCTGAGATAAAATTATAAAGCGGATTCTCCTCTTTTGCAAGTGCAACCAGTTCTTTTAAGCGTTTTACCGGGCGATATGCGAGAAAAATCGGTCCGGACTGGGCGTCCATCACATCGATATGGCGGATCCGGTCCAGTTCCTTCTCCTCTCTCGTGTTCTCGTGCTTCTTGATCACGCCGTTTACATAGTCATCTACGCTTGAGCATGCCACGATTCCTGTCTGGGAATGATCATTCATCGTGAGTTCATAGAGATAGTAGGTCTCATTCTGATCTTCCACATAGTTTCCGTCCTTCACCCATTGTTCGAAAAGATCCTTTGCGTGGGCATAGACCTCCGGCGCGTACATGTCCGCCGTGTCCGGGAATCCCGTCTCCGGGCGGTCGATGGCGAGGAAGGAAAGCGGATGGGACTTCACCTCTCGCTTTGCCTCCTCCCTGTTGTATACATCATACGGAAGTGCCGCGATCTCTGCCGCATGTTCTGCTGCCGGGCGCACGCATGAAAACGGTCTCACTACTGCCATGCCCGTTACCTCTCCATATTATTTTTATCCTGCCTCTATATTACACTCAATTCTCTATAAACGCAATTCAGCCATGACGATTTTTCGTACATGGATGAATTACAATTACATTTCACAGCTGCCATCTTCTTATGCAGCCGTATTATTCTCTTTTCGACTATATTTTTTAGCCCTTGATCACGCGGACCTTATACATTCCATTGATCTTTTCAAGATGGGAAACCGCCTCCGCTTTCGCCGGATCTTCCAGATCAAGAAGTGTGTACGCGTACTTGTCACGGCTCTTGTTTGTCATGTTGGCGATGTTGATTCCCTCAGCAGCCAGGATTGACGTGATCTGTCCGATCATGTTCGGAATGTTCGCATGGAGCAGACCGATCCTTCCCGCAACCTGGCAGATTCCCATGTCGCAGGCCGGATAGTTTACAGAGTTCTTGATATTACCATTTTCTAAGTAATCCTTCAACTCATCCGCAGCCATCACCGCGCAGTTGTCCTCGGATTCCTCCGTGGATGCGCCAAGATGCGGTGTAGCGATCACGCCTTCCATTGCGGAAGTCTTTGCGTTCGGGAAATCGGTGATGTATTTTTTTACCTTTCCGCTCTTTAACGCCTCTGCCATATCATCATCATTTACAAGCAGGTCTCTCGCGTAGTTTAAGATCACAACACCGTCCTTCATCTGGTCAAAAGCATCTTTGTTGATCATTTCCTTCGTGGAATCGAGAAGCGGCACATGGACAGTGATGTAATCGCAGTCTTTGTAGATCGTGTTCACATCCATGATATGTTTTACGGAGCGGGACAGCATCCACGCCGCATTTACGGAGATAAACGGGTCATAGCCGTAAACTTCCATTCCGAGAGCCGCGGCAGCGTTTGCGACCTCACAGCCGATCGCACCGAGACCGATGACGCCGAGCTTCTTGCCCTTGATCTCGTTTCCTGCAAAGGCCTTTTTGCTTTTCTCCATCTTCTTGCTGATATCTTCTTCCCCAGCATGTTCTCTGCACCATTCGATACCTCCGACAACATCTCTGGAAGTCAGGAACAGACCCGCGAGAACAAGCTCCTTTACACCGTTCTTATTTGCGCCCGGTGTGTTGAATACGACGATGCCCTTCTTCGCACACTCGTCGAGCGGGATATTGTTGACTCCGGCTCCGGCTCTGGCGATGGCCTCGAGTCCAGCCGGGAATTCTGTCTCGTGAAGAGACGCGCTGCGGACCAGGATTCCTTCTGCGTCCTTAATATCATCTACAAGTTTATAGTCTCCCGTGAGGCGGTCTGTGCCATAGTGGGAGATCTGATTTAAACAACAAATATTTCTCATGATTTTTCCTCTGATATTTTCATCCGACAGTCTTACGCGTCCGCGTGTTCCGCCTCAAATTTCTTCATAAATTCTACAAGCTTCACAACACCCTCCTCCGGCATTGCGTTGTAGATGCTGGCTCTCATGCCGCCAACAGTACGGTGTCCCTTTAAGTTCACGAATCCGGCTGCCTCCGCCTCTTTTACGAACAGGGCATCCAGATCCTTATCGCCTGTAACGAACGGCACATTCATGATGGAACGGTCCTCTTTGCGGACAGTTCCGTGGAAAAGCCTGCTCTGATCCAGATAATCGTAAAGGATCTTTGCCTTTCGCTCGTTTCTCTCCTTCATAGCTTCCAGTCCGCCCTGCTTCTTCAGCCATTTGAAGACCTTGCCACAGATATAGATTCCGTAACACGGCGGAGTGTTGTAGAGGGATCCGGCCTTCGCCTGGACATCGTAGCGCATGATCGTCGGTGTCTCCGGAAGAACATCCTCGCGGATCAGATCCTCACGGATGATCACGATAACAACACCTGCCGGTCCGATGTTTTTCTGGACACCGCCATAGATCACACCGTATTTTGATACATCCATCGGTTCAGAGAGGAAACAGGAGGACACATCAGAGACGAGTGTTTTTCCCTTTGTATTCGGGAGTGTGTGGAATTTTGTTCCGTAGATCGTATTATTTTCGCAGATATAAACGTAATCGGCATTCTCATCGACCGGAAGATCGGAGCAATCCGGAATATAGCTGAACGTCTTATCCTCACTGGATGCAATGGCATTCGCTGTTCCGTAAAGCTTTGCTTCCTTCCATGCTTTCTTTGCCCACTGTCCGGTGATAATATAGTCGCCGACACGGTTTTTAAAAAGGTTTAACGGGACTGCCGCAAACTGCTGGTGAGCTCCACCCTGTAAAAACAGGACTTTGTAGTTGTCCGGGATCTTTAAAAGATCGCGGATGTCCTGCTCTGCTGTCTGGATGATCTCCTCGAACGCTTTTGAGCGGTGGCTCATCTCCATAACGGACATTCCGGTACCGTTATAATCCAGCATCTCAGCTGCTGCCTCTTTCAATACTTCTTCCGGCAGCACAGCCGGTCCTGCGGAAAAGTTGTAAACTCTGCTCATAGTTTTATTCCCCTCTCTCTGATTGCTCTATGATCGGTCCTTTCAGGAATGACCACACATCCATCCTTTGTCTCGCGATCCAGCGCCGCACTTTACTCTGTCTCTTCTCTACCATTGTAACGCGACGCCTTAGGATGATTTGACATATATCCTAACACAAGTGCCCGGGCAAATCAATGATAAATTTTTGATTTGCCCCGAATTATGCAATCTTTTTTCCATTTTGGGTAATTTTTTTTACAATATATATGACTGCCGTCGGCAATTTCTTCCGGATTTCTATAAAAAGAATGTGCCTTGGCACATTCTCGCGCCTCGCGCGGTCGCTTGCGACAATCTATATCTTCGCGCGAGTGTGCATCTTGGACACGTTAGTGCCTTTTTATGTAACAGGGAATTTCCTGTTACATAAAAAAGGCAGAACACATGAACTCATGTATTCTGCCAGTCTCGTTCTGCTTTATTTTATCAGATTCTATCACAGATCAGATTTCCCATCTCGGTGGTTCCGACCTGCTTTTTGCCCTCGTCCATAATATCAACGGTGCGGTAGCCCTCTGCGAGAACCTTTCTGACCGCATCCTCGATGGCATCTGCTTCCTTGTCAAGGTCGAAGGAGAAGCGAAGCATCATCGCTGCGGAGAGGATCGTCGCAATCGGATTTGCAATGTCTTTGCCTGCGATATCCGGTGCGGAGCCATGGCTCGGCTCGTAGAGACCGAATTTGCTCTCATTTAAGCTTGCGGAGGACAGCATTCCGATGGATCCGGTGATCATGCTTGCCTCGTCAGATAAGATGTCACCAAACATATTCTCCGTTAAGATCACATCGAACTGACGCGGGTTCATAACGAGCTGCATCGCGCAGTTGTCGACTAACATATTTTCAAGCGTGACTTCCGGGTAGTCCTTTGCGACTTCCGCGACAACTTTTCTCCAGAGTCTGGAGGAGTCAAGTACATTTGCCTTGTCGACGCTTGTGACTTTCTTCTTTCTCTTCATGGCGATCTCGAATGCCTTGATCGCTACGCGGCGGATCTCCTTCTCACTGTAAACAAGAGTGTCCGTTGCCTGCTCCACACCATTTACAGTCTCTGTGTGGCGTTCACCAAAGTAAAGGCCGCCTGTCAGCTCCCGGACGATGACCATGTCGAAGCCGTCACCGATGATCTCCTGCTTTAACGGGCATGCCCCTGCAAGGTCATTGTAGAGATAGGCCGGGCGGATGTTCGCGAACAGATTTAAGCCTTTGCGGATTGCGAGAAGTCCTGCCTCCGGTCTTAAGTTCGGGGCAACATCGTACCAGCGGGAGTTGCCGACATTTCCGCCGACTGCGCCGAGAAGGACCGCATCGCTCTTCTTTGCTGTCTCCAGAGCCTCGTCTGTCAGCGGTACACCATATGTATCAATGGAGATCCCGCCCATGAGGACCTCCTCATAGTTGAAATTATGGCCATATTTCTGACCGACTTTATCTAAAACTTTCTTTGCTTCCCTCACGATTTCCGGACCGATCCCATCACCGGAGATCGTTGCGATTCTATATTCCATGCCTTTTTCCTCCATATACCGCCCGGAAATTCACGAAACGCTGCCGTCATTTCCATATTTCCGGGTTTTTACTTTTCATATTTGTACCGGACTAATTCCTTTTCTGTCCGATTTTCTCTTTGTAATCATACTCTAATTTCTTTCAATTTTCAATAAATTGGAGGAATTACTGGCATACATGTTTTCTATTATTTATATAAATCGCAGTTATACTTTAGCGTGGTTCACTCTCACTGCTTCTTTTCATGATAAAAGGCACATCACCCCGGAACCGATGTTTATTCCATGACAGATGAAAAGTACCTTAATCATATATCTAAAACTCCTTGGAATTCCTGATTTTCCTTGATTTTACGCCACTAAAGTAACGAAAATGCGGTGTGCCGTTTTTCAAGCATTATGCCTTTATTATGAATGTTTTTATCAAATTAAAAATGGCGAAGTGCTTATCGTAACACTCCGCCAAAAGCCTAACCGGTTTGAGCAAAAAATGCTTGGTTAGGTCTGCTTTATTATTTTATGCAGTTCTTCTGCATTTATACACTTAAATGTGCTTTCCAATCCGCTGGAAGATTCATTGCTGTAAGGCTGACTACACTAATATTCTTTTGAATCAACTTATCAAACGCATCTACAAATACTGTCCACTCCTCGTCGGATGAACGCAGATACTTCATCGCCAGTAGAATTTGATACAAACCATTATGTACCGACGGCGGTGTGACTTTATCTGCATCCAGAATTTCCGGTGTCGTATGTATTGTGCGATTGTAAATTCTGGAATTATGAGCACACATATTACGCAATACTGAAACACCCTGTATCCATGAAGCAAGCATTTTCTGCGATGGATTTACCAAATTTCCTTTTTTTGATTTATATTGGTAATTGACCGCTAATATAGAATACGAACTTCCAGTACCTGTTTTCAAATTCTTAATTATCTTCGATAGCGTACCAAATGAAAGGACTTCAACAGCTGCCCATACAGGCACCTCTCCATCATGATTGTCAAAATTGTGTTTGATAAACACATCATTAGAGCGAGCAATTTCTGACGCTACTGTAGACATATTCTGCCAATACAGTTTTTTCTCTTTAAAAATCGATGAATCTTGCAAAACAAGTGGTTCTCCATGTATAAGCAACGCTTCCACTAATCGTACTCTCAAAGCCACTTCAATCTTGGAAATCATTGGAAAAACCAAAGCAGATAATTCCTGATCAAATTGATACAACTTTAAAATATCTTCAAACTTTGTTCCCGGAACATACTTCTTTGAAGTATTATCATATAAATGGAACGAATATCCACGCAAACGATAAAATCCAACTGACTTTAATGTCTTTTCTACGTCCGCACGAGAAGTAATTACCATCCCCGCATCAATATATGATTGCACCTGCTGTGCTATTGTTAATATTTGTTTTGGATATTGATACATAAAATACCCCATAAATGAAAAAGTCCCACCGGGTTGCGCATGAAAACCAGAGGCGTGGTGGGTTCTGTTAATATTATTATACAGCTTTTGAGGTTACTGTCAAGATTCCTTTTGCAAAAAATCGGCAACTTCCCATCGTTCTTTGAGGTATCCATCTGTTACATATAGCGTAATAAACGGATACCTCTTTATCAATCCTATTATCTATATATTAACTCATTCAACATAATTTCTTCTGCACGATTGTAGATGCTTCCCATTCTCCGAATCCATTCCCACTGATTATCCTCTTTCATTTTCTCAGTTATAGACTCAGTTTCTTGCATCTGACCGATGATGATTTGTAATCTCTCCTGCGCCTGCCCGTTTATGTCTGCAAGATAAGTCCAGAGTTGACAACACAGCACCAGGTCGTTAAACAACATTGGATTATTCTCTCTTAAATACTCTCGGTGCATTAGCCCATACTTTCCGATAGGATGTTTTTCCTCCGGTATCTTCAAATCCGGTATATAATAATCCCCAACCAGTACATAATCCATTCATGGTATGCGCTCTATTCTTCACTGAATTTTTATGATTTCTTATTCGTGATACATCTCTGGTCTTCTGTCTCTGAAAAGTCCCCAGGAAAATCTCTCGCGCTCCAGCTCGTCCAGATCAAACTCTGCTGTGATGACACCCTCGCTGTCGCGGTCCATGGACCGGATCACTTCACCGGCACCGTCCGTAATAAAGGAGGAACCGTAAAACTTCAGGGCAGATTTCTGGTTTCCGTTTGCCTCACACGGTGTCACCTCTTCAAGGCCCACACGGTTTGCCGCGATCACCGGCATCAGATTCGACGCGGAATGTCCCTGCATGCAGCGCCTCCAGTGCGGCATACTGTCTACAGAGAGGATCGGCTCGCTGCCGATGGCTGTCGGATAAAATAAGAGTTCCGCTCCCTTTACTGCCATAAATCTTGCGGTCTCCGGGAACCACTGATCCCAGCAGATTCCGACACCGATCGTGCCGTATCGGGTCTTAAATGCCTTAAATCCGGTGTCCCCCGGTGTGAAATAGAATTTCTCCTGATAATAATGGTCGTCCGGAATATGGGTCTTTCTATAGATTCCAAGATTCGTTCCGTCCGCATCAAGGATCGCGACGGTGTTGAACAGTCTCTTTCCGTCCTTCTCATAGAAGCTGATCGGAAGAACGACCTTGAGCTCCTCCGCGACCTTTGCGAAGTGTTTTACAGCGTCGTTTTCCTCCACCGGCTTCGCAAACTCATAGTATTCGTACTGGCGCTCCTGGCAGAAATACTGGCGCTCAAAGAGCTCCGGGAGCAGGATGATCTGTGCGCCGTCCACCGCCGCTTCTCTCACAAGTCTCTCTGCGTTCGCGATATTTTCATTTACATTTTCTGTGCAGCGCATCTGTACCGCTGCCACTTTTACTTTTCGCATTTTGTATTTCCTCCTATGGGTATCCGTTTTATTGTTCCTATGTACTGTCTACATTCCAGTTCTAAATTGTTCTTTCATTTTTAAATTTTTTGAATTGCTCCCCAGGTACACTGTCTATCCTTGTTCAATACACGTTTTCTGGTTCTATTTTCTCGTACTCTTTTTCTATCTTCCCTGCGGGATCTGCTGTGTGATGCAGTGGATATTTCCGCCTCCGAGAAGAATATCCCTGGCCGGGATCGGGCAGATCTTTCTTTCCGGGAAGACGGTTCCAAGAATCTCCACCGCCGTCCTATCATGCTCATCCCCAAACTGCGGCACGACTACCCCACCGTTTGAAATATAGAAGTTTACATAACTTGCTGCCAGCCGTTCCCCAACCTCTCTCGTGTCCTCGCCGTCCTCAAACTCATAACCACCGAGGTCTTCCTCCGTCACACAGATCGGTGTCTTTGGGATTGGAAGCTTGTGAACTTTGATCTTTCTGCCCATAGCATCCGTCTCATTTTCTAAAATATCCAGACAGCTCTTCGACATGGCATACTGGGGATCATTCTCATCATCGGTCCAGCCTAAAACCACTTCGCCCGGGCGCACGAACGCGCAGATGTTATCCACATGTTCATTCGTCTCGTCATTGTAGATTCCACGTTCCAGCCAGATCACCTTTTTAGCCCCAAGGTAAGCACAGAGCTTCTTCCCGATCTCGTCCTTTGTGAGCTCCGGATTTCTTCCTCCGCTCAGAAGACACGCCTCTGTCACAAGAACCGTCCCCTCTCCGTCAGAATGGATCGAACCGCCTTCCAGAACGAAGGGGTGGGCCTCGTAGCAGTCATAGCCAAGCTCCCCACAGACTTTTTCCGCCACAAGATCGTCCTTCTCCCAGTGGGCGTAAAGTCCATCCACGGTTCCACCCCAGGCGTTGAACTCCCAGTCGATACCACGGACAGCGCCCTCCCCGTTCACCACAAAGGTCGGTGCCACATCCCGCGCCCAGGCATCGTCGGACTCCATCCGGATCACGTGGATCCCGTGTCCCGGATTCCCGGCTAACATCTCGCGGGCATTCTCCTCCACATCCGGCTCCGCCAGCATAAAGACCTCCTCGCTCTCCGCGATGGCCCATGCCACGCGCTTGAATGCCTCTCTCGCTTTTTTCGCGCCGTAGTTCCAGCTTCCCGGACGCTTTGGCCAGATCATGATGCAGCCTCTGTGAGGTTCAAATTCTCCCGGCATGCGGAATCCATCTGCTGCCGGTATCGTATGAAGTTTATTCATTCTACAGTTCCTTTCCTGACTTATCTTCATTAACTACTAATTATACCAATCTATCTCATGTCCATCTTCCCGCTATTCGACCCGGAAACAACTCTCACTTCCAGGTTTTTTACCGCCACTTTTTTATATAACCGCCTTTTTCCTGGTCACAAGGCGGAGGGCAGCCACAATCCATATTACAAGGCGGCGGACAGTCACATCTTCCTCCCGGCTCACATGGAGGCGGGCAGGGACAAAACGGCGGCTTTGGCGGCGGTGGACACGGCTTCGGGGGCTTCGGCGGCTTTTCCTTCTTCTCCTCAACCCGGACCAGAATAATATCGTCCCCGATCTGGCAGATATCCCCAAAAGGGATCACAAATTCTTTTTCCCGTCCCAGGAATCCGCAAACACAGCCCGGTCCCGGCACAATGATCGCCAGAATCCTGCCTGTACACGGATCGACGTCCAGATCACCCACAAACCCCAGCCGTTTGCAGTCACAGACGTTGATCACTTCCCGCCTCTTCAATTCGCTCATCCGCATAGCATCATCTCCCGGATCGAAACATTTTATGTATCTCATCAACCACAGACCTGTTATTCGCGCAGGCTGCCGTCAACCAGTCATACTCTCTATTTATAGTCTATGCTCCATTTCTTGTCCCTGAGATAAATATCCAGCATTATTTTCACTTAATTGTAATTTTTCTGAAGCTTTACAACTCAATATTCTCCGGCAGTTTTCCCACTGCCTTCAAAATCTTCGCCGCATTTTTCCACAGCATATCCTCTTTCTCACTGTCCGTGAAACTGCTGTCCTTAATCCTCGCAATAGCGGCTTTCTGGGTGCCATAGGGAAAATCACTGCCGTAAAGCACCCGGTTTGTTCCGAACCTGCGGATGATCTCCTCAAACTCACCGGCTTCCTCCAGCTCCGCGCTCATGGCCGTATCGATAAACACATTTTCCGGCAGATTTTCAAGATCCTCATCGGGATTTTTCATCATGCAGAAGCTTCCCATATGCGCCATGATGATCGGAATATCCGGGGCAAATTTTAAGATTTTTCGGATTCCCGACGGGTAAAGATCATAAGGGCGCACGATCCTCGCCGTCCCCATATGGATCAGCACCGGAAATCCCAGCTCATTGATCTTTCTCCACATCTCCTCGTACTTTGGATCTTCCAGATGGACCTTCTGAAACGGCGGATGGAACTTGATCCCAGCCATCTCCATGTCCTTCAGCTTTTCCAGCTCCTCGATCACATTCTCACAGTCCGGGTGAAGGCCGCCGAATGAGATAATATTCTTTCTTGCCGCTTCCTTCGCGAACCTGTTCACCTCCCCCTGATTCTGTGGTTTCGATACCACCGGCAGGTTCACGGAGAGATCCACTCCCGCCTCCCGCATCCGCGCCAGCAGATTTTCCCTGATCGGAAGCTTCTTAAAATCATCATTTTCATGCCCGGTGACCTCCATGGCCCGTCTCGCCAGGGCAACCGGATAGATATGGGTGTGAATGTCAATGATCCTGCAATTCATCCTTTGTTCATCCTGTCTTTCCTCCATGCGCTGTTTTCAGCTTCATGTTCCTGATTTTTTGTAAATGCTGTCAGA
This sequence comes from Clostridium sp. AM30-24, assembly GCF_003480435.1. Taxonomy (GTDB): domain Bacteria; phylum Bacillota; class Clostridia; order Lachnospirales; family Lachnospiraceae; genus Pilosibacter. The sequence goes on from NZ_QUJB01000022.1 coordinate 14,795, forward strand.
ACTTCTTCCCACAGCACTTTATGAGCATCTATTTCTCTGCGATCCAGCACCATTTTACCATGCAGACTGTACGATTTGCAATATACAAGTAACTACAAACGGCCTGACCTCATTTCTGAAGCCAGACCGCTTTCATACGCTCTATCACGTAAACTCTTAACAGCAAAGATCCACAATCACCTGTGCAAAGATCTTCGCACTCATTGTGAGCTCGTCAACCACCGCGAACTCGTCCGGGCCATGCATGTGGTTCTCGGTCTCCGGAAGGGCAGCGCCGAAAGCAACACCGTTCTTTAAATTGTGGACATAGGTTCCACCGCCAATGGCGATACACTCGCCCTTTCTTCCGGAATATTTTTCATATGCGGAGAGCAGAGTCTTCACAAAATCAGAATCTGCCGGTACATGGTGCGGCGGCTTCATTTCTTCTGTATTGAAGGAGATTCCATCTGCTTCCATTTTTTCACGGATCACATCGATGGTGTTTTCCTTTGTGGCACAGATCGGACAGCGGCTGTCAAATTCGCCCTCTAAACTTTTCTCGGAAATATCCAACATGCTGAATGCCAGTGTCAGCTCGCCAGACTCCTCATCGCTCATCTTGATTCCAAGCGCTTCGCCGTACCAGTCACCGTGAGGCATCAGGCGGTTTAACGCGCGGACTGTCTTTACCTGTCCGCATTCCGCCAACGGAAGACGCTCGATCAGGGATAAGAGTCCTGTCAGGGCATTCTTTCCTTTCCACGGTGCCATTGCATGGCCGTTTTCGCCAGCTGCAGCGATCTTCAGGCAGCCATCCTCAGAGGATACCGTGAACCGGATTCCAAGCTCCTCTTCCATGCTTTTTGCGAGAGTTTCTGTCTCATCTCCGTCAAGACCCTCAAATAATGCCTCTGCCGCGCCCGGAACCACATTCGTCTTCGTTCCGCTGTGGAAGGATACCATCTTCGGAAGACGGTCAGACGGCTCGAACTCTGCCGTAAAATTACCTCCGATCCGGCCTTTCTCGATATTGATCACCGGGAAGGACGCATCCGGTGAGAAGGTCATCGGAGCTTCCTTTTCCACACTGTAGTAGTGGGTGATATCGGAGCTTCCGCACTCCTCGTCAGTGCCAAGGATCAGGCGGACGTTCTTTTTCATCGGGATTCCAAGTTCATTTACGGCACGCATCGCGTAGAGGGCAGCAATTGCCGGTCCCTTATCGTCCGCGGTTCCGCGGCCATAGATCTTTCCGTCTTTTACTACCGGCTCAAAAGGTTCTGTAACGGTCCAGCCGTCTCCGGCCGGAACAACGTCCAGATGTGCCAGAATATCGAGCTGTGCCTCTTTGTCATTCATGTCAACGGTTCCAACATAGTTGTCATAGTTGTTGATGGAAAAACCGTAGCATTCCGCAATATGCAGAGCTGCACGCAGTGCCTCGGAGCACCCTTCCCCATACGGTTTTCCGATACGGTAAGACCCCTTCACACTGTTGATCCGGCAAAGAGCTCCGATGTCCTCCAGCATTTCTTTCCTGTGCGCGTCAATATACCGGCTGATCTTCTCTTTATACATAAATTTCCGCCTCCATATTTCTTTTGTTATAACCCATTTTACAGACAGGCGGGACCGTCTCATCCCGGGCATTTCCGAGATCGTAAAGCCAGCCCCGCTTATACCATACTTATTCTGTGCGCCAGTTATTGGCTGCATGCCTGATCACAAACCCGCACTTACGCGCTTTATTGTCTGCTTCGCAGGCGTTTCGTTCGTTTACCTTATTTCATGAATCCAGCTAAGATCTCATTTACGATCTTGCCGTCTGCCTTCCCCTTTACGAGCGGCATCAGGGATTTCATGATCTTTCCTTTGTCCTTTGCTGTCGGGGCTTCGATCCCAAGCTCTGCAAGAACCTTTGCGATCGTCTCCCTGATCTGGTCTTCAGTCATATCAGCCGGAGCGAACTCCTGATATACGGCAAGTCTCTTCTTTGCCTCATCGATGATATCGGTGCGGTCTGCCGGTGCTGTCTCGATGGTCTCCTTGACCTGCTTGATCTCTTTCTTTACGATCGCGTTCTCCTCATCCTCTGTGAGCGGAGCTTCACGCTTGTCGATCTGCGCGTTCTTTAACGCAGAGAGAAGCATGGAAAGGGAATCTTTTCTCTCTTTATCTTTTGCTTTCATCGCCTCGACCATAGCTGCTCTTACAACATCGATCTTACTCATCTTATATTCCTCCTGTCTATGCGGTATTCCCAGTCGAAACAACTGGTTCCGCATGTTCCTGTGATGATATATTTTGTAAACTTGATTAGTTCTTTCCGAACTCACTGAGTTTTAAGTTCGGATTTCTCTCCTCGACCATGCCGACACTCCAGCTGTTGATGAATAACAATAACGGATTGCCCTTGAGGTCACAGATGCGTTTCATATCGGATGTGCCCTGGATCTTCGCCACATCCACTTCCTCCGGATTCTCAACCCAGCGGATGTACTCAAACGGAAGCTGTTCCAGTCTTACGTCTACATTATACTCATTCTTTAAGCGGTAGGTCAGGACCTCAAACTGCAGGACACCGACAACGCCGACGATGATCTCCTCCATACCGGTATTGAACTCCTGGAAGATCTGGATCGCGCCTTCCTGAGCGATCTGGTTGACACCCTTTAAGAACTGTTTTCTCTTCATGGTATCGATCTGGCGGACTCTCGCGAAATGCTCCGGAGCGAAGGTCGGGATACCCTCAAACTGGAACTTCTCGTTGGACGTACAGAGCGTGTCACCGATGGAGAAAATACCCGGATCAAAAACGCCGATGATATCTCCGGCATAAGCCTCGTCAATGATCTTACGGCTCTCAGCCATCAGCTGCTGCGGCTGGGTCAGACGGATCTTCTTGCCGCCCTGAACATGGTTTACTTCCATTCCGGCTTCAAACTTACCGGAACAGATGCGCATGAAAGCGATACGGTCACGGTGCGCCTTATTCATATTCGCCTGAATCTTAAATACGAAGGCGGAGAAATCAGGTCTGAACGGATCGATCACACCGTCTGTCGTTCTTCGCGGAAGCGGAGAAGTCGTCATATTTAAGAAATGCTCCAGAAACGTCTCCACGCCAAAGTTTGTGAGAGCGGATCCGAAGAACACCGGTGAAAGCTTTCCGGCACTTACAAGCTCCTGATCAAACTCATCACTTGCCCCGTCGAGAAGCTCAATATCGTCCCTTAACTGAGCGTGGAAATCGGAACCGATGACGGAATCCACGTCTGTTCCCTCCACGTCGAAAGTCTCTGTGGCAACTTCCTTCTGTCCGCCCATGGCAGCCGTGAAGGTCGTGATCTTCTTTGTCTGGCGGTCATAAACGCCCTTGAAGCTCTTTCCGCAGCCGATCGGCCAGTTGATCGGACATGTATGGATTCCGAGAACGTCCTCGATCTCGCTCATGAGTTCAAACGGGTCTCTCGCCTCGCGGTCCATCTTGTTTACGAAGGTAAAGATCGGGATATGGCGCATTACACAGACCTTGAACAGTTTGATGGTCTGCGCCTCGACACCCTTTGATCCGTCGATGACCATGACAGCGGAGTCCGCTGCCATTAAGGTACGGTAGGTATCCTCGGAGAAATCCTGGTGTCCGGGGGTATCAAGGATGTTGATGCAGTATCCCTCATAATTGAACTGGAGTACGGAAGATGTTACAGAAATACCTCTCTCCTTCTCGATCTCCATCCAGTCGGAGACTGCGTGCTTTGTCGCTTTGCGTCCCTTTACGGTTCCGGCAAGATTGATCGCGCCTCCGTATAACAGGAATTTCTCAGTCAGTGTCGTTTTACCGGCATCCGGGTGGGAAATGATCGCGAATGTCCGTCGTCTCTTTATTTCATCATTTAATGAAGCCAAAAAATTTTCCTCCAAATCTATCTTAAAAATCTATATTTTTCCACTTAAATTTTTACCAGTATTTAAGGCTTTCGTCAAGAAGAAAGCCCTAAAATTCGTTATATTTATAGCAATCTATCGCTCGATCCCAAAGATCTCGTCTAAGATCGCCCCTGCAACCTCTTCCTTCGACATGATCGGAAGCTCCGTCTCCTTATTCTCGCGGATCATCGTCACTACATTCGTGTCCGTTCCGAAACCGGCACCGGCAACCTTCAGATTGTTGGCAACGATCATATCGAGGTTCTTCTTCTTTAATTTTGCCCTGGAATTCTCCAGCATATGTTCCGTCTCCATAGAAAATCCGCAAAGGAACTGGCTGTCTTTTTTATGTTCTCCGAGCCATTTTAAGATATCATCGGTGCGCTCCAGTTCGATCGCCATATCTCCGTCTTTCTTCTTTGTCTTCTCGGTATTCACGAACTTCGGGCGGTAGTCAGCGACAGCCGCGGCCTTGATCACCGCGTCCATCTCGTCACTGCGGCCTGTCACGGCCTCAAACATATCTTTGGCGGTAACCACCGGAACAAAATTTACGAACATCGGCGGCTCCACCTCTGCCGGTCCTGAAACAAGAGTCACGTCAGCGCCGCGGAGAGCTGCCGTCTTCGCGATGGCATATCCCATCTTTCCGGTACTGTGGTTTGTAATATAGCGGACCGGGTCGATGGCCTCTCTCGTCGGGCCTGCGGTCACGAGGATCTTCTTTCCTTTTAAGTCTTTCTCGTACTGGACTTCCTTTAAGATATACTGGAGCAGCACCTCCGGCTCCGGCATCTTTCCGGCTCCGGTATCGCCGCAGGCGAGATACCCGCTTGCCGGGCTGATCACTTCCATTCCGTAGTGTTCGCAGATCTTTAAGTTGTCCTGTGTGATCGGATTCTCGAACATTCTCGTATTCATCGCCGGGCTGATGATCTTCTTGCAGATACATGCGAGAACCGTGGTCGTCAACATATCGTCCGCAAGGCCATGGGCCAGCTTCGCAATCACATTTGCGGAAGCCGGGGCAACGAGGACAACGTCCGCCGCCTTCGCAAGGGAAACATGTTCAACGGAAAATTCAAAGTTCCGGTCAAACGTATCCACCAGGCATTTATTTCCGGTCAGTGTCTCGAATGTAATCGGGTTAATGAAATTTGTCGCATTCCGGGTCATAAGCACATGGACATCTGCCTTCAGTTTTTTCAGTGCGCTGGCGAGATATGCGATTTTATAGGCGGCGATACTGCCGCTCACGCATAAAAGTACGGTTTTTCCTGCTAACATTTGGAATCCTCCGTTGTAATTTTAGTCAATTTATGGTAAGATAATTCGAACTTTAAAATTATGAGGAACCTGTCTCACACGTTTCTCATATTCACGGTGAAGGTTGACAAGTCCCGCAAATACGGAACCTTTGATCAACTGCACACGTAAAAACAGTATAGCACGTTACTTAGATTTGTGGAAGGAGTTTTCTCAATGATTTTAGCGATCGACATGGGAAACAGTAATATCGTTGTCGGAGGTCTTGACGACAATAAAACATATTTTGAGGAGCGCATCACCACCGATGACCGGAAAACGAGTCTCGAATACGCGATCCTTTTAAAGAATATTCTGGAGATTCATAAAGTAAAGAAAAATGATATCGAAGGTTCCATTATGGCGTCCGTTGTCCCGCCACTGAACGCGCCGATCTCTTCCGCCGTAAAGAAGATCACCGGAAAGAAACCGCTTCTTGTCGGTTCCGGAATGAAGACAGGCTTAAACATCAAGATGGATAACCCTAAGACCGTCGGCGGTGACCGGATCGTGGCCGCTGTCGCTGCAAATGCCAAATACAAAGGACCGATCATCATCGCGGACATGGGAACCGCGACAACACTCGATGTGGTGGACCACGATGGAAATTACATCGGCGGTGTGATTCTCCCCGGTGTAAAGGTTGCCTTAAACTCCCTCGTTTCCAATACAGCCCAGCTTCCGAGGATCAGCTTCGATGTTCCGAAACGCGCAATCGGAAAGAACACCATCGAATGTATGAGAAACGGTATCATGCTCGGCAATGCCGCAATGCTTGACGGTCTTATCGACCGCATGACCGCAGAACTCGGCGAAGAAGCCACACTGATCGCAACCGGCGGCATGGCAAGATTTATCACCCCGCTTTGTACGCATAAGATCACCTATGACCCGGATCTTCTGCTCCGCGGACTGATGATCCTGTACAGACAAAATACAGAAACAAAAGATGCGTAAAGCTTCACTGCCGAATGAATTTAACGTTCATTCGGCTTTTTTACTCAGAATTGTCCTCCCCGGCCTATCATAAAAATCGGGATTGCTTTTCGTGGAAAAACAGCCGTTGTAAAACGAAAATAATGAGAAGGGGCTGCCGCACCAATTTTGGCAAGCGGCAGCCCCGTTTTCTATAATCATGTTTCTATTTTATCCCAGTCTTCTCACAAATTCCTCATACCCAAAGGTTTTCACCACACTGCACTCCCCATTCTCATCCATTCGCGCGATGGACGGCAGGCACATGCCGTTGAAGGTGTTGTTTTTTACCATGGAGTAGATCGCCATGTCCTCGAAATAGAGTTTATCGCCGATCTGAATCTCGTGGTCGAAGGAATAGTCGCCGATCACGTCACCCGCAAGGCAGGTCATTGATGAGAGACGGTAGGTGTACTGCTTTTCGTCCGCTTCTCCGGAGTCTTTTAACGGCGGACGGTAGGGCATTTCCAGCACGTCCGGCATATGGCAGGCGGCGGAAGCGTCCAAGATCAGTGTCCTGATGCCGTTATCCACAATGTCCATGACTTCCGTCACAAGATATCCCGCATTTAACGCCACGGCTTCCCCAGGTTCCACATAGACAGTGACGTCATATGTCTCCTGCATATGGCGGATGCAGCGTTCTAAACGGTCGATGTCGTAATCGTTTCTCGTGATATGGTGTCCGCCGCCCATGTTGAGCCATTTGATATTCGGAAGCTTCAGGTACTTTCCGAATTTTTCCTCCACCGCCTTCAGAGTCGTCTCCAGATCATCCGAGTTCTGCTCACAGAGGGTATGGAAGTGGATCCCGTCAAGCTTTTCCACAAGAGCTTCCCGGAAATTGGCCAGGGTCACGCCGAGTCTGGAGCCCGGCGCACAGGGATCGTAGATCGCGTGGTCGCCCTGAGTGGAGCACTCCGGGTTTACGCGGATGCCGATGCTGACACCTTTTTCCTTACAGAAGTCCGCGTATTTTTCAAGCTGGGAAAATGAATTGAACACCAGATGTTCGCAGATATCGGTGAGTTCCCCGATCTCCGATTCCTTGAAGGCCGGAGCGAATACGTGATTTTCTTTTCCCATTTTTTCATATCCAAGCTTTGCCTCGAAAAGACCGCTGGCTGTGGTTCCGTCCAGATACTGCCCGATCAGCGGGTACTCGAAGAAGTTTGAGAACGCCTTCTGGGCAAGGAGGATCTTGCAGCCGGTGTCGTCCTTTACTTTCTTTAAGATTTCCAGATTTTTCCGAAGCTTTTTTTCATCAATTACATAGCATGGAGTGGGTAATTCATTAATTTTCATCTTGTTCTCCAATTACTGACTCGTTCCTGCCAGAGGTGTTTTCTGTACTTAAAATTATTCAAATTTTTATTTCACAATCTCCGGGTTCTCATCCACAACCCACGGAAGTCCCCACTTGTTCAGCGCTTCCATATACGGATCCGGATCGAACTCCTCGACGTTGAATACGCCTGCGCCCTTCCAGGTTCCGTCGACTACCATCATGGAACCGATCATAGCCGGTACGCCTGTCGTGTAGGAGATGGCCTGGGAGCCGACTTCCTTGTAACACTCCTGATGGTCACATACGTTATAAATATAGATCGTCTTCTCTTTTCCGTCCTTCACACCGGTAAAGATACAGCCGATGTTTGTCTTTCCGACGGTTCTCGGACCTAAGGATGCCGGATCCGGAAGAAGAGCCTTTAAGAACTGGATCGGAACGATCTCCTGTCCGTTAAAGTTTACCGGGGAAGTGGAAAGCATTCCAACGTTCTCTAAGCATTTCATGTGGGTCAGGTAGCTCTGTCCGAAGGTCATGAAGAAGCGGATGCGCTTTACGCCCGGAATGTTCTTTGCGAGAGACTCGATCTCCTCATGATGTAAAAGGTACATGTCCTTCTCGCCGACCTGCGGGAAGTTGTACTCACGCTTGATCTCCATCGGCTTTGTCTCTACCCAGTGGCCGTTCTCCCAGTAGGAGCCGTTTGCGGATACCTCACGGAGGTTGATCTCCGGGTTGAAGTTTGTAGCGAACGGATAACCATGGTCACCGCCGTTGCAGTCTAAGATGTCGATGGTGTGGATCTCATCGAAATAGTGCTTTAACGCATACGCGGAGAAGACGCTTGTGACGCCCGGGTCAAAACCTGTTCCTAAGAGTGCCATAAGTCCAGCCTCTTTGAATTTCTCCTGATATGCCCACTGCCAGGAATAATCGAAGTATGCGGTGAAGCCCTCTTCCTTGCAGCGTTTCTCATAGATCGCGCGCCAGGTCGGATCGTCGGTGTCCTCCGGCTCGTAGTTTGCGGTATCGATATAGTTCACGCCGGCCTTTAAGCATGCGTCCATGATCGTCAGGTCCTGATACGGGAGTGCAACGTTTAACACTGCATCCGGCTTGTAGCTTTCCATTAAAGCCACCAGCTCGTCCACGTTGTCAGCATCCACTTTCGCGGTCGTGATCTTCGTCTTTGTCGTTCCCTGAAGTTTCTCCTTTAAGGCATCGCACTTGGATACGGTACGGCTTGCGATCATGATTTCTGTGAATACATCACTGTTCTGACAGCACTTGTGGATCGCTACGGACGCAACACCTCCGCAGCCGATGATCATTAATCTGCTCATGTTTATTTTTCCTCCTCTTTTAAAAGATCCTCAACATACTTCGGCAGCATGAATGCTCCCATGTGAAGATGTGTCGTATAATACCAGGTTTCGATATTTAATGCATCCCATTCCCGGGGCTTGAAATCCTTGATGGGATGATATTTCTTTGAAGCGAAGCCGAAAAGCCAGTATCCGGACGGACAGGTTGGAATATGTGCCTGATACACACGGCTGATCGGGAAGGAGCGGAACGCCTTGCGGTGCATGCTGCGGCAGGCCAGCTCGTCCTCATCATAGAATGGGCTTCCATGCTGGTAGACCATGATCCCATCCTCCTTTAAGGCGCTGTAACAGCTACCGTAAAATTCCTTCGTGAACAGTCCCTCAGTATGGCCGAAGGGGTCTGTGGAATCGTTGATGATAAGGTCATACTTTGCCTTCTTGTTTCTTAAAAATCTCAGACCGTCATCATAGTGGACCTCGACACGCGGATCATCTAAGGCACAGGCTACCTCCGGGAAAAATTTTCTTGAAACCTCCACAAACATCTCATCCGTCTCCACGACATCGATATGTTCCACGCAGTCATACTGCAAAAGCTCTTTCGCGACACCGCCGTCGCCGCCGCCGATGATCAGTACGTCCTTCACACACGGATGGACCGCCATCGGCACATGGGTCACCATCTCGTCATAAATAAACTCGTCCTTCTCGGAGAATACGATCTCCCCGTCCAGAGAGATAAATTTTCCAAATTCCTCGGAATCGAACACATCGATCCGCTGATATTCACTCTCCCCGGAAAACAGCTGCTTTTCGATCTTGATGGACAGCTTTACGTTTCCGGTGTGCAGTTCTGAAAACCAGAATTCCATATCTCGTGACTCCTTGTATCGTATTGGCCAAAGCCTATATGTTTGCCAGCACCATCAGATGATCCACCGCCGGATCTTCTGTTCCCTGCATGGAGCATCCCTTTTTCTTCGCATACAGGATATACTGGACCACGTCGTCCGTGATCATCTCCCCCGGCGCCAGGATCGGGATTCCCGGCGGATAACACATCACGAACTCCGCACAGACTCTTCCGGAAGACGCTTCCACCGGAACAGAGACCTTCTCGGAGTAGAACGCTTTCTGCGGGGACATCACGACCTTCGGGGAGATATACTCACCGGAGAGAAGTCCCGCGCTGTCCTTTTTGTAGAGACGTTCCACATCATCGAGAGCCCCCACAAGACGCTCGATGTCCTGAATCCGGTCTCCGATGGAGATGTAAGCCAGAATGTTGCTGATGTCACCGAATTCGATCTGGATATCATACTCGTCGCGCAGGAGGTCATAGACCTCGATTCCTGCAAGTCCGATATCTCTTGTATACACGGAGAGCTTCGTCACATCGTAATCGAAGATGCTGTCGCCGTTTACAAGTTCTTTTCCGTAGGCATAATAACCGCCGATGGAGTTGATCTCCCGTCTCGCGTACTCTGCCATCTCAACGACCTTCGCGAAGGATTCCTCACCGCGGAGAGCCAGATTTCGTCTTGAGATATCAAGGCTGGAGAGAAGCAGGTAGGAGGCGCTTGTAGTCTGGGTCAGGTTGATGATCTGGCGCACATAATCGGTGTTCACACCCTTATTTAAAAGAAGAAGCGAACTCTGGGTCAGGCTTCCGCCGGACTTGTGCATAGATACCGCCGCCATATCAGCTCCCGCTGCCATTGCGGAGATCGGAAGGTTCTTTCCAAAATACAGGTGGGTTCCATGGGCCTCGTCCGCGAGAACCTTCATGCCTCTCGCATGGGCAAGCTGTACGATCGTTTTTATATCAGAGCAGATGCCGTAATAGGTCGGGTTGTTGACGAACACCGCAACCGCGTCCGGATTGTCCTCGATGGCCTGTTTTACTTTTTCGACCTGCATTCCCAGTGAAATACCGAGTCTCTGGTTCATCTCCGGATTTACGTAGATCGGGATTCCGCCGCAGAGCACCAGCGCGTTGATGACGCTCTTATGTACGTTTCGCGGCAGGATGATCTTATCTCCGGCTTTTACCACCGAGAGGATCATGCTCTGGACCGCAGATGTCGTTCCGCCCACCATCAGATAGGCGCTGGCCGCTCCGAATGCCTCCGCCGCAAGCTCTTCCGCCTCACGGATTACGGAGACCGGATGACAGAGGTTGTCAAGCGGCTTCATCGAGTTTACGTCCAAAGATACACATTTCTCTCCTAAAAGCTGTACAAGTTCCGGATTTCCGCGTCCTCTCTTATGTCCCGGCACGTCAAACGGGACAACTCTCTTCTTTTTAAATGCCTCGAGCGCTTCATAGATCGGGGCTTTCTTTTGTCTCTCTCTGTCCATGGTTTTGTTCCTCATGCATTTTATTGATTGCGCATCATCTGAATACTAAAAAAAGCAGATGACGCCAAAACCATCATCTGCTCAAAACGATTCTATTCCATTGGGTCTGGGGCGCGTCACTCCGCTCCCGTCTTCCTCTGAGCTTTATCGTTTTTTCTTCCAAGTCTGCAATCGCAAATATATTGTCCCTGCACTTATTGACCGATTCACAAGATGATGTGTTTTTCAAACACTGATTATAAAGTAATCAACTTATAAATTTGAGCTTTTAACTCAATCAATAATGTGGGCTTAACCCCACGCGGCGCTTGACCCGCCTGTCCGATGGGCTTAACTTCCGTAGTCTGTTCTGCGGGAGTGGTCATTACATACATTTGCATGAAAACGATAAATGTCTCTTCACACTATTTTTATCATACATGAAAAACACGGGAACTGTCAAGTAAAAAATATTTTACCGCAAGGGGGCTGACCAGAGTCATCCATTTTCCCATCTGGTTCTTTCCATTTCAACTCACAGCCCCGCAAGGGGGCTGACACCCGCTCACTTACAACGGCACCGAGCAGCAGCCATTTCAACTCACAGCCCCGCAAGGGGGCTGACTGGCAGCCCGAGCTTAAAGGCAACGTACCGAGCATTTCAACTCACAGCCCCGCAAGGGGGCTGACATCACCTCACTTTAGACAGAGTGGAAAACGCGGATATTTCAACTCACAGCCCCGCAAGGGGACTGACCAGTTGTTGACAATCTGCCCCGCGTGCAGCACATTTCAACTCACAGCCCCGCAAGGGGACTGACTAAGATCCCATGGGCAGTCAATGACTGGCGGCGGATATTTCAACTCACAGCCCCGCAAGGGGACTGACGACATTTACGTCATATTCCACTCCGTCCACGGTATTTCAACTCACAGCCCCGCAAGGGGACTGACGAAGCTGCATACCGATTGCATTTCCCAGATGATATTTCAACTCACAGCCCCGCAAGGGGACTGACTGATCATACCCATACGGATATTCTTGTGGTTGTATTTCAACTCACAGCCCCGCAAGGGGGCTGACAGCAATTTTAGCCAAAAATATTGCCTGACCAAAATTGTTTTTTGTATTTATTTCACATATTTCTACTAATTTCCCCTCGCACTTTCAGGATTTCCATGGCCTTTAGGCTAAGATTTCCCTGTTTTTTCGGTGCGAATGTCCCGAGGTTTTTCTGTATACATACTTCTCGCACTATAATAGCAGCGTTTCCGTAACATCAAATCCCGGCTTAGCGCCAATATGTTCAACCTTATTTTTGTATTTCTCACCCAGATAATAGAATCTCAGACTGTCTACGTCTTTGTCGATGAGATTTTCAAGTATGTTTTTCACCTGTCTGCATTTTGCTGCATCCATCTGACATTCAAATACAGAATTCTGCACTCTCTGCCCATAGTTGGTGCATTCCTTTGCTACCTGACGCAAACGTTTTCTTCCTGCTGCCGTCTGTGTATTCACATCATAAGTAATCAAGACCAGCATTTATTCACCTACTTCCAGAAAAACGGCGGATATTCATCCAGATCCCCTCTTAAATATCTCGCCAGCAGCATGCTCTGAACATAGGGAGCCATTCCCCATTCGATTTTTTCGTCCAGAAACGGGTGTTTTATAGTTTCCTGTTTTTTAGCCTGCCAGGCAGATAAAAATGCTTTTCTTCCCTCCTCTGTCATAATGACTGCTTCGTTTTCTTTTTTGATAAAATATTTTTCCTTCATGATCTTTTTGTTGATCAATGTTAAAACAAATCGGTCAACCATGACACTGCGAAATTCTTCCATAAGATCCAGTGCCAGAGACATACGGCCGGGTCTGTCTGTATGAAAAAATCCTACATACGGATCCAGACCAACCGCTTCCAGTGCCGCTCCGCACATGCCGGCAAGCAGCGAATATCCAAAAGACAACATTGCATTAACATAATCCAGAGGAGGTCTCTTATTTCTTCCGTGAAAATAAAACACATCCTTTTGCTGCAGGATCAGATCATCGAAGACAGAAAAATATACAGAAGCCGCTTCTCCCTCCAGACCTAATAGCTCATCCGCATGTTCACAAACTCTTATTTTTCCCATACTCTGTGCCAGAAACATTGACTTATTTTTTATGTTTGCCGCATCCAGACGTATGGAGTGATCCCGCACAGCCCGTTCCAAGATCCATCTTGAATTATGTACTTTTCCGAGGATAAAATTTCTTGCAATATGTACGCTCTTATCTTTATTATCACTGATTCGGTATTGCTGTTTTCTCAGTGTTACATTTCCCTTTACTTCACCCGTAACTCTGGCAAGAAATCTTCCGTTCCCGGACATAAAAGAAAGGCTTATATTTCTCTGTGCACATGCTCCCATAAGTGCCGGACTGGCCCCGGTATATCCAAATGTAACGATTGCCTGCAGATTATGCAAAGGAATTCTTCCGATTTCCTTTTGGTCTTCCAGAACGACCACATTTTCACCATCCAGTGACAGATATCTGTTGCCGGTGGTTACATACAATGTATTTAACAATCTTTTCATTCTTGTTCCTCATCTGCAATGATCCTATCAATATATCCGGAAACAGATTTCTTCTTGTTCAGAACCGGAAGACAGATATCCTTCAGAGAACAGGCATTGCATCGGGTGCCTGTTTTTACCTTTGGCGTGTAACGCTGCTCATAGTATTTATGCATCTCCTCAAATATCCTCCGAACCTTATCTCTGATTTCATCTGTAAATTCCACCTTCATGCGATGCCTTATCTCACCGTAAAAAATATATCCATAGGATATCGTACAACATAGCATTTCCTCCAGACACATTGCCTGTGCCGCCAGCTGAAGAATATCCGGATCATCTGTTTTGGGCTTTCCTCTTTTGTATTCTACCGGAATCGCCTGATAAGATCCCTCCTTGCCTGCCAGATGGATTCCATCATTGACCTTATGAAATTCCACCACATCACACTCGCCGCTCACTCCCATTTCCCGGGAGTGAATCGGCAATGCGCGCACGACCAAAAGATCACCTCGTTTTTCTTTCATCCCTGCATCGTGTGCTTTTTCGTGAAGGATTTTCCCTTCTACTGTTCTGACGTTTTCCTGCCACTGCATCTCTATATATGCCAGTGCCCACTGTCTTCTGCAGAACTCAAAGTGCTGGATTCCGGATAGCTGGAGGAAATCCTCCTCCTGAAACAAAGCTAAAATACCTCCGGTTCTTTACATCCGTCTACATGCCATGTGATCTCATAATCTGAAAACTCTTTCGGACGCTCCTTTTTGGCCTTAATGTCAAAGCCTCTCTGAATCCTGCCGCTGGAGATTTCCGGTGTCTTAGCATCATGCTGCCACCAGTACATCCTGCAGACCTCCACACTTCCTTCCGGTCTCGCAGAAGAAGCGTCGTTTTCAAATAAGGTTTTCAATGCCTCCTTCAGCACTTCTGCGTCCTCCTGACTGAATCCCGTCTTTTCCGCAAGCTGAACATTGACGCTTCCCATCACTTTATATACTGCAAAACCCACTCTGTGTTTTGTTCCCATAGTATCGGAAGCCTTACTCTCTTTTCCGGATTCACTGTTCACGCTCTTTGTGATCTGCATGCTGATAATATCGATGGGGGAAAGGCTGATTGCCTGATGGATGGAAACAGGGCCCCTTACTCCAAAGGACACAGGAATCCCTTTAAATGCAAACACCTGTCCAAAAGCTCTTACATCCAGCCATTCCTTGCAGGCGATTGCTGCACAGACATCACGATTGGCTTTCTTTGGGTCAGCGATCTGGGCCTTCAGCTCCGCACATCCATCGGCACGGTCTTTCAAGCTACTGTAGGAATCGTCCGCCCGGTCATCGGACTGCACAAATATTTTCTGCCCGAGATCCTGGAATCGATTTCTTATTTTCCTTTTGATGCAGACATCTGATATTTCACCATAGCCATCCATGCTAATCCTCGGACGGTTTCCGTTTAACGGATCACCATTGGGATTGGCATTGTCAACACTCACAAATAACGTAAAATCGATTTTTCCCTTTAACTCGCTCATCATTATTCCTCCTCTTTTTCATTAAACTTTGTCTTTTTGGATGTCAGCTCATAGGCCTGATGATGAAAGCCTAACAAATATAATCCACCCAGCTTGCTGTTATCACCAAAGCTGTCCACGTCGAATAAGCCATTGATCTCATGCAGCAGGTTTTCATAAAAACGTCGCTCCGGAAATTCCAGTTTATTCACATAGGGCTGGATATTTTCCTCGATCATTTTCCATGTTTCAAAGGGTCTCTGCGAAAAAGTGCTCATATATCTCTTTGCATTCGTCACTCTCGCCTTATCCTTCTCATCATACGTGCGGTATTCGATCCTGTCCGCAACTGCCAGCAAGCGTCCGTATAAATAACTTCTGTTCGTTTCTTCCTTATCTAATGCCACAGTCCATTCCTCCTGTTCATTTTCTTTTTTCCATTTTTTTACCAGCGAACAGGCCAAAGTCAAAACCCGTTCCCAGTTATTTCGATCCTTATAGGCCAGCGGCGTTGAGGCCTTCTGTACCGCGCGGTTCACATAATCGTAAGGAATCCTGTGTCCGCTCCAGATACAAGGAAGCAGTCTTTTCGCAACCTCCGCATACATTCTTTTTCCGTTTGCGTCCACGATCGTAAGTGTTCCTTTACTTTCGATACCAAATAAAATATCTGCGATATCCTTAACTCCAACCATACCGTAAAACTGTACTCTTTTTTTGTCTTTCCATTTCGTGTGGATCCAGCCACAGCTTTCATGCCACTTTTTTATATTCTCCAGATATTTTGCAGAATCCAGAGTTGCCTCCTCCACCATCGACAATCTTCCCGGAGTTGCTGCATCAAAGCTGAGCAGGATCATCGATGACGTATTCTCGATTTTCTGCCCATATCCCCTGATCGCCTTATAGAATTTTTCTGCGGTGATCGCATTCCCATCGGATACTGCACTCTCATCATTTTCCTCGTCATCCCAGTCATCCTGTTCTTCGTCATACTCAGATGCGATATCTTCCGTATCCGCATTCCATCTCGGCATGCTTGATCGATTGGATTCCCATGTTACGATGACCAGCGTATCGAAAAAGGTTCCCTGCTTACGGATAATCCACTTCAGGGCATTATGTATCTTCTGGGATGTTTCATTTCCTACTGCAAAGGCTTCCTCTTTACTGACAAAGCGTCCCCGATAAGTAAAATTTTGGCTGTCATTTGCAGAGATCAGCTTTGCGCCATCCCCTTCATTGCGGATCTTTCTTGAGTGGAGATATGAAATAGCCTCTGTATTTCCGGTAAGATAACAAAGTCCCTGTTCTTTTTCCCTTGAACGAACATAGCTTATATAACGCTCCTGCAAGCTTCTGTCTTTCCAGCACTCATCCGGGCACGTTTCAAACACGCCTGAGCTTTCCGGCCGGATAATAAAACGCACAAATGCCTTTGCCTGCTCGATCCCCTGAAGCTTTTCCTTATCATCGATCTTTCCCTGTTCATTCAGCTTGATGATCTTCTGATCCGAAAGATCCCGGATCAGGCTGTTCTTTTTCAGGTACTGATAAACGGCCAAAACCTTCTCATGGCTGAATTCTGATTCCGCCCATTCCTTCAGCTGGGAAATATATAATTGGTAACAGACCCCGTCATCCTTATAATACTTCGTGTAATCTCCCGCAAGATACCTCAGATTATCGCACAAAGGATGGGGCTCCTTTCCCGCTGTACGGCTTCCGGATTTTTCTGTGACCGGTATCACAGTCAGCTTGTCCTCCGGACTTACAAGCTTTGCCTCCTTAAAGTTTCCATTCCGGTCGATGGTTACCTCGATCTGTGCGGTTACTGTCGTATGGAACGGTGGCAGAAGAACATAAGGCATATCTCCCCGATATTCAATGATCCCTACTTTATCACTGTTTGTTTCATACAGATCGATCAGTTCATTTACCCAGCTCACTCCTCCACCTCCTCACCGGCAAATTCTTCTAGTCCGGTAAAATTGCCTTTTCCGAAGACCTTGCGCTGCATTTCCCTGATGTGTCTTTTCTGGGTACACTCCTCGGGTCTTAAAAATTCAATGATCCCGCCTTTCTTCATTACCGGTTTCCAGAAGCGTACCGTCATCTTTCCTTTATCTTCGTCTAAGACCGCTTCCTCTGCGTAGGTGATCCCATGATACATGAAACCATAGTCCACTTCTCCGGTCATGGTATCATAATAGCTCTCTCCCTCACCAAATACACACGGCTCCTCGAAAGCCTGACACTCCCTTGTTCCAAGGAAAATATCCCTGCGCCCGCCTCGATTTACCATTCGCTTCGCCATATTGTGGTACTTGTTCTCATTTCTGTCCTCCGCCAGCTCCGGATGATTATAATTCATCTCGAAATGTGCCCGCACCTGATATCGTACATCTTTTAAGTAGGTATAATATGCAAGCTCATTGCCGCCATTATATGCGATCGGGCGGATCCCTTTCGTTTCTGTCTGGATCGGATTCATCACTCTGACGGCATCGATGATCCACAAGATG
Organism: Clostridium sp. AM30-24; assembly: GCF_003480435.1. GTDB lineage: Bacteria > Bacillota > Clostridia > Lachnospirales > Lachnospiraceae > Pilosibacter. The sequence continues at coordinate 32,546 of NZ_QUJB01000022.1, forward strand.
GTTGGCTTCCAGAAAATGCTTTCCACGATCCCTCGCAGCGCCTCATACGTTGGGATATGATAACTGGTTTTCTCGCCGCCGACACGAAGTACAGGATCTGAAAAAAGCGCATACAGACCATATACTTCAAATTCAATCGTATTTCTGTATTTTTTCACTGCTCTCACCTCCTTTAAATTTCACAAAATTCCATTTCAGGCTCATCCACAACACCCGCTTTCTTGTCATAATATCCATCACATAATACCAGAATCCCTTCCTCATTTTCGTATATGGCATTCCCCAGTTTATTTTTCCTGTTTTCTGAGATGCCAACGGTATATCTCTGTAATTTTCTCAATATTTTTTTCTTTTCTGCTTCCGTCTGTGTTTGAGACAGCTCCTCAAGCAGCCGCTTCGGTTCATTTCCATAGGGAACTACGACACTGATTTTATGGGTATTAGTGATGACCTCAAACTCACGTCCGGCCGTTAAAAATGCCTGTGGAAGCTTTGTATGGATCTTTCTTTCATATTTCCGATAATATTGGTTTTGTCCTGTCTGATTTTTCCCAAGCAGATCAGTCAAGGTCATCGTCACTCCGCTCACCTCGACCGGATATTTCGTTTCCAGCTCTCGTAATTGTGAGTAATAAGCAGAATAATAGAATTTTATGGCCGCCTCCGAATCGAGGGCGCCCTCATCAAGATCAAAACTATGCAAGACCTTCTGCAGGGCTGCCTGTGCATCTCTGATTTCCCGCAAGTGCTCCAGATGCTCCGCATCATCAGACATCTGAACAATATAGACCGCTCCCATTTTTCCAAGCTCCTTATGACGATTGCATCTTCCGGCAGCCTGAATTACGTTATCTAATCCCGCCTTTGACCGAATCACACAGCCAAAGGAAAAATTAACACCCGCTTCCACCACCTGTGTACTGACACAAATGATCTTTTTTTCTCTTTTTTTCAATGCACGCTTTATTTCCTTCAGCGTATCCAGCTTGTGCTGCGGACACATATTATTGCTGAGATGAAAGATTTCATATTCATCCGAACAGCTCTCCTCCAGCCTTCGGAATACCTGAAATGCACATGCGGTAGTATTTACGATCGCTAAAGTACTCCGGTATTCTTCGATTTTCTCAAGTATAAACTCCTTCAGATCTTCGGTTTTCATCCCGCCCGGATAACGTTCTGTTTCATCGATGATCTCTGCCCGTTTAAAAACCTCTGCATATTTTTCAGTTTCCCATGACATTTCCCTGCATTCACATATATTATTTTCCTTAAGAGGAGCCAGCGTCGGCTGTGTCGCAGAACATAATACAACCGTTGAACCGCCAAACTGCGTAAGGAAATTTACCGCCAGATTAAAAAGCTCCGTACATTTTACCGGAAATGCCTGCACCTCATCAAATATGATAATACTATTGCATAAATTATGCATTCTGCGAATGCAGGACTTGCGATCGGAAAACAATGTATTCAGGATCTGTACTGCTGTTGTTACGATGATCGGTGTGTCCCAGGTTTCCGTGAGATCGCGATATCGTTCTTCCTCACTATCCTCGCAGATCACGTTGCAATGATGCTCCAAAACAACCGAGGGAATTCCTACCGCACTTCTTATTTCTTCCGCATTCTGTTCCAGTATGGAATTGTAGGGCGCTATATAAATAATCCTCTGCTTCTTCTGTTTTTCGGCATGATATAGAGCAAAACGAAGACTGCTCAAGGTTTTTCCGGCAGCAGTCGGTACAGTCAAACGATATCGTTTTTCCTCTGATTCTGCAGCCGCTCTGCAGGAATCCGATATCTCCTGTCGAACATCATTGAGCTGATTTCCCTGATCCGGATTTTTCCGAACTTCATTTTCCATATACTGCTCAAAATTGCAGATACATTCCTTCCATATTCTCTGCGTTTCTTCCTGCGAAAGTCTTTTCTCAATAGAGATATCCTGAAAAAAACAGCCCGTATCTGTCCAATCCCCATCGATCAGCAGCGATAATGCGACCCTCAGATACATTCCCAGATAAAAATATCTGCTCCCGTATTTTTTTCCTGTGGAATCACAATTCTTAACAAAATCCCCTATCTTTTGAAGCATGATCCGGTATGACTGATCTGCCTCCTCTCCGACCTTCTCCAGCAGTTCTCTGTCATAAAGCTTAAAAAAATTTTCTTTGATACAGGAATACTCGATCTCTTTTTTCAAGCGCCGTTCCTGCAGCATCTGGCCATTTTCTAAATTAATACAATCCTCCAGCCCATGATGGAAGTAGATCAACGTGCTGATAAATTCCGAAGCCGGGTTTTTCCTTAATAGCTCTAACGCAATCCTTCCTCCGGCGGTGGAATGATCCAATCCATACTGATGAGCCTCGTCCCCTCGCGCAAGGATATTTCTAAAATCCGCCTGATTTTCCGTACCGAGCTTTCCCGCATCGTGAAGGAATCCTGCCAGCTCTACAATACTTTTCAGCTCCGGAAGCTCACATATCCGAGAGGAAATGCAAGCCACATTCCCCGAATGCTCCTGCATGGACTGGCATCTTTGGGATTTATGATCCACATGTGCCAGCTTTTGATAAGCCGGATTTTGATCCCGCAACTGATTCTGCTGCTCAGAAAGCTTGATCTTCGCACTTTTCATTTTGCCTCTCTCCGTTTATCTGCTTCTTATTTACTGTAATTTCATCATAGTCCCTTTATCTCAAAAAGTCAATGTATTATATAAATTTATAATAATATAAATTCATTACGGAATAAAGCTACTAACTAAATATAAAAAAGCAATCGAATCATTTCAATTCGATTGCCTTTTTATAAATATATAACAATATTTTTCAACTCACAGGCTTTCGCCTGACACGCAGTCATGACAGCGAGAACAGTGTAGTCCTGTTTCCGATGCCGATTAATGCTTTTTTATTATAGCGTTCGCCGAAACGCTTGACAAGCTTAATTTTAGCGGATTTCTTCCTGCGAAAAATAAGTAAATAGAAATAAGTAAATAAAATAGAAATCCGGAAGGATTCCCAAAGCCTGCGAATCCCTTCCGGATTATTTTATAGTTAGTACACGCGCCAAGTCTCACGGAGGTTCGGCTTGAAACTCGCTTTACTGCTTGCTTCTTCCGTCCCAGACACCGTTTTTATCTACATAGTATCCGTCCGGTGTTCTTTGTCCGGCGTACATAATCCCTCTCTTTCCATCGGAAATCGGGTTAAAATAGTACCATGCTCCATCGAGAAGCACCCAGCCGGTTTGCATGCCGTGTTCCAGATCCATATAGAACCAGCCGCCGTAATCCTCTTCTCTTAACCAGCCTGTCTTGGCATAACCCGTTTCATCAAAGGCCCACCATTTTCCGTTGATCTGCTCCCAGCAATGCGAAACACCACCGGAATCACGCACGCTTCCCTTCGGATAGGTATTATCTGCAAAGCGTAACCACCAGCCATGCTCATCCATCATCCAATGGCTCTTTCCGTCATTGACAAAGCTGTTTGTTTCTCCTGTGATAATTCCTGTTATACTGTCGATCGTTCCTTTGACTGAATCATGGCTGACCGCACCGCTGCCGGAGGTTTTATCCTTACCGGAGGACGGGTTGTTGCGACTCGGTATTTCCGGCTCATCCGAAGCATCGGAATCATCCGTTCTGTTCGATTCGTTCAGCTTGCCTGTTTCGCCCGGCTTTTCCGTTTCACCCGGCTTTTCTGTTTCGCCCGGCTTTTCCGTTTCACCCGGCTTTTCCGTTTCTCCCGGCTTGCCTGTTTCTCCCGGCTTTTCTGCTTCGCCCGGCTTGCCTGTTTCTCCCGGCTTTTCTTCCGTTGCTGTCACTTCTGCCGTACCGGTCATCGCTGCGATCTCATAACGAGCGGATGCCCATTCATTCGGTGTAAATACCACCTCGTAACTATGGGTGCCCGCCTGTGCCGTCTGGGCCGGATTCTTCCAGGCAAAGCTTCCGTATTCGGTGCTTCCTCCTGATAAGGCAGAGTCACTCAGAGGACTTCCCGCCTTCACCGACGCTGCCGTCGGCCAGGTGATCTGCGGTGCAGCCACCTTTCCGATCGCGAAGGTATACGCAGCCGGAGCAGGCGTGTTGTATTTGGCCGCCCACTCCTGATGAGTGTCAAAATCAAACTCGGCTGTCATCCGGTGCGTTCCTACGGATGCGACTCCCGGCTTTGGCAGGTTGAGAACCGCAGTTTCAGCTTCCCCTACAGGAATCGTATCCGGAACCTGATTTCCATTGTCATAGAAGCGGATCTTACCCTGCAGCTTGTCACCATACGCTCCCTGAATACTTGCAATGATATCAAAATCATCCTCGTAGGTTCCGAGAATCCCTTCCGGCTGCTGCGCTCCGGTACTCCGGTTCACAGCCGTTAAGGCAAGGGTGAGTGTTCCTTTTTCAATGGTGATCGTTCTCTTTGCCGGTGTGCTTGTGCCAAGGTAATTCGTTCCGTCTGCCATGGTGATGCTTACATCGGCGGAACCGACACCTTTGATGGTCACCTGACCCTGTGCATCCACGGTGAGAACCTTTTCATCAGAGCTTGTATAGTTCAGAACTCCATCTCCCTCTTTCTTCACACCTGTCAGTGGAAAGCTGTCGTCTCCATAGGTTTTTTCTCCAATCCATGCTTCCGTATCGATGGAAACCGAACCCTGTCTCCGATGGATCGTTCCGGTCTGGGCTGGATATGTGATAAGGTAATTCTGCAGATTCACTGCACTCTCACCCGTCTCAACCCTTGCCTCTGAGGAATCAATGGTTACCGTCTTACCGGTTCCGGCATTGGCATCTTCAAAGCTTCCTTTCAGGCCGCTGATGGTATAGCTCTGACCCGAGCTCTGACCCGGAGTTTCTATCTCCACCGTCGCCTCTAATGCGATACCGGTACTTCCGTCATAGTCTTTTTCAATAGGTGTCGAAAGAACTGCAGTCAACTCTTTCGGAGATATCTCTGGAATCACACTTTGGGTCAAAGGTTTTCCATACTGCCCTTCTGATGTTTCTGTCGGTATAAATTCTACCTGATATGCAGTGGTTCCCTTTACCTCCGGATAAATGGAGGAAGCGGACGTTCCTTCCTGAACCTTACTGAAGCTCCATGTTCCAGAAACCGGTGATCTACTATAATTAACAACCTGAAATCCCTCTGCCAGCTGTACCGGAATCTGATCAAGTGTCTGTCCATAGGTTCCCGTCGTTTCAAAGGATACTTTGCCGGCGGGACCGTCGATTAGTAATGCATCCGGTGTTGTCACCTCCAAACGATCAGCTGGCTTCGATGCAAAACTGTTTTCCGTTGCTTTCACACGAAGGGTTATATAATAGGTGTGAGCTGGCTTCGGCGACGTAAACGTCTTCCCCGTCTGCCACTGAAGCTCACCATCCGCAGATTCTGAAATTCCGTACTCACAACCGGAAACGGGCTGTCCATTTACCTTGATAGTGTAGCTGCCTTTCGTTACATCTGTTATCGGATCCGGTTTTTTCGGTCTTGCCGGAATCTTTATCTCGGTTGCGGCTGCTTCGGAACCTGCGGCTGCCTTGCGCACATACAGAGTAATCTCGGTCACACTCTCCGACTTTTTATCCAGAATTTCCGTCAGAGGCGCCTCGCCGCCTGCCGGGATCGCTATCCAAGTTTCGGCATCCTGAGTTTCCGCATATTCGAGATCATACAGAGCCGTATTTTTCAGGACTTCCCTTTGATAATCAATGGAGGTCTGTTCACGCTCTAATACATTCTCATCCTCGCCTGCCTTTACTGTTCCGGTAAATTCCACACCGCCAAAGGAGGCTTTCACTGCCTCCGAAGCCGGAAGGTACATATAGAGCTTTCCGCTGGAATCTGTCCGTACATCCTGAAAGCCGTAGGAGCTTCCTTCAATATCTGCTTTTTCAACCAGTGCGTTATTCTCATAGATACCGGTCAGATCCGCTGTGGTGTAATAAACCGGGTTACCCTTCCCATCTTTTGGTGTATTCTTCTGCCATGTTCCATCTGCAGCCTGTTCCCAGCCATAAATCATAGGGCTTTTTATATATGCACCCGCATTGATCAGATGGATCGTTCCACCCGTAATCTTCACATCGGTTGGTGCCCATGTAGAGTTCTCTTCCCCCTTTCCAATATGAGCAGCGTTCCTACTCCATGCGTCTTTATTATCTAAGCATATTGTGCCGCCGTCAATCAGCACTCTCGATGAACTGTCTCTACCACTTCCGATGCAGGCTCCAGAATAAGAATAGGCTGTAATCATTCCGCCATGAATCTCAATCTCAGCAATTATCGCTGGGCTTCCAGCGGCATATCCAGAACCGCTTCCAATTCCGGCACCCTTCCACGAGCTTGCATTCACCGTTCCGCCTTCTATCACGATTTTACCGGTTCTATCCTTCGTAGCACTTCCTGTTCCGATTCCGGCACCCTCACTACTTTTTGCAGTTACAACTCCTCCGCTGATCCGTATTTCTTTTACATTTTTTTCTGACGAAGCACCGATAGCAGCTCCGTCAGAACCAGAAGCGGAAGTTGCAGTTACAGTTCCCCCCTTGATGTGAATAATTCCTGCATCCTGCTCTCCATTTCCTCCAATTGCTGCACCAGTCTTGTCTACCGTTGTATTATTGAGCACCTCTATGGAGCCCGGCTGTCCCGGCTCACTGTCAATCGTAAGCTTTGCATCCTTCGCCACACTGATGCCGGCAGGTGAAACAGTGAACCTTGATGAAGATGCTGATTTATTAATCGAAATCTTGTTTTCCCCTTCCAGATAGGTGGTCACATGGGATTCTCCGTTTATCTGAATTGGTGCGGTAGCCTCTGCCGGTGTAATCGTAAGGTTCTTTAATACGAGCTTTAATTCCTCGGAAGCTGGGGTATTCACAGAGAGATGATAATTCTTTACCAGCTCAGATGAAGTGATCCGATAGCATTTATCATAGGACTGGTCTATTAACTTAGCTGTAACCACTTGACCGGAACCATCTGTTTTAGAATATAAAATTGTCAGCTTACCATCTGCCTCGGAAAAAGATATATTTCCAAGGGAAAGATCCAGCTCTCCCTCCAGCGCCTCTGCCTCATTTAATATGGTAATATCCGTTCCGGCAGCCTCTGCCTTTACCGTTTCACTGTCCAGAGTAAAGCTTCCGCCGGAGCTGCCTAATTCTGTGATGCCTGTATTTATCACAAACCGGTAATTTCCGGCCGGAAGATATGCCAGAGCATATGCATGATTGCCTGCTGCTGCATCGATTGTCAGTTTCCCGTCAAAGGCAAACTGGCCTTCTTCCTGCTTTAATTCCACCGGAGTTTCTGAAGCAGCTCCAGCCAGCCGTCCGGCTGTCAGGGATACATTTTCTACCGCCTGCACCTTTGATGAATAGAAGTGGAACCGGACAGGGTACAGAGGTTCACCGATGGTGAGGGAAAGATCCATTTCCTCCTCTGACTTCATCGTGAGGGATCCTGTTACTGTAAAGCTATTATTTTCTCCTTCCCCTCCTTCTTCCTGTACCTGAACTGATACCGGAACTGCTCCGGACAGGGGCGTATACCAGCTGACTTTACCGGTCTTTATCTGATAACCGGAAGCTTTTTTAGATGAATAGGTTACCACATCCGGTGCAGTACCGCCTTCACTTGCTTCTTCCCCCAACCGAGCCGTCAGTGTATAATTCTTATCATTCTTCAAACGGCCATCATGGATAGTCAGATCCATTGTCTTCTGGTAGGCAGTTTCTCCAAGCGTGACGGAGATGGTTTCATCCATTCCTTGATTTAGAACAACCTTTCCCTCCATCGTCTTACCTTCCCCGCCACCGGAGGGCTTCAGCTCTACAACCATCTGCATATTTCCGAAATAGCCCATCCACTGGGTTATATCCGGTATCGTTCCCCTGAATTTGGAGACGGTCATTTCTTCATTGGTTTGATAAACCGGGGTTGTTCTTTCTGTATCGTTCTCCCGATACAGGGATATGTCAGCCTGATAGGTTCCATCTAATAGCTGGTTATCATAAGCGGTGATCCGGAATGTTTTTTTCCCGTAGGTACATTCTCCTCGGGGCTCAATCTTGCTTTCAAGCGGCAGCTCCAGCTTCACCTCCTCGGAAATAGTGACACTGCCGCCTTCCATGCTATTTCCACCAACAACCTTTAACACTCCATAACCAATATTTCCGCCCTTTACCGTAACAGATCCACTTAATATCCGGATATCGCCACAGGATAATTTTAAATCACTCACTCCATTCCATCCGCTGCCGATGGCAGCTCCCAGATATCCTGATTCTCCATTATTATAAGAAGATACGGTTATATTGGGAGCTCCGCTATTCGTCCCGCCGATCACGATCCGGTCTACACCTCCACTAGCTCCGCCTCCGATTCCGGCTCCTGTCTCCTCTCCTCCTTTTGCAGTTATCGTTCCGCCCAGTATTTCAATGGTTCCGCCGATTCCATACAGACCGGTTCCGATTCCGGCTCCTCCATGATGCCTCAACGTGTGGGAAACCCAATAAGTTCCCCCTTCAGCTTCAATGGTTCCACCCTTAATTATAATTTTTCCTGTCCCGTATTCCTCATTTGCACCTTCGTAACCTGTTGATCCGGCTTTTCCTCCGATACCGGCGGCACCATAGGCACCTCCCACTGCCCTCAGACTTCCGGTACTATTCTCCGTAATAACCAGTTTTGCCCCTTTTTCCACCTCAATTCCGGCTCCATCATCCAGTCCCAAAAGAGTATTTTTTCCTTCTAAGGTCAGATTCAGCTGGGCATTGCCTTTCAGGTAAATACCGGCCAGATTCCATCCACTGGCTCCATCAGATTTGATCGTTACATCTTTAATGGTCAGATCGACCGTAACATTATCAATTATGATACCGCCCTTGATGTCTGTATAAGTCAACTCTGGTCGGTTGGTAGGACAATAGTTGCCGGTTATGGTTTTTCCATTAAAGTCATTTTGGTTAGCGCTATTAATGAGCAGCGGCTGATTATTCAGATCATGTTCTCCGCCTGCCAGAGTCATCAGCTGCATCTCTCCTACGAGAACGAAGATTTCCGGCAGCTCTGCCTCCTCTCCCACCGGATATTCCTCCGGCAGAACCGGCGTGTAGACATAGGCACAGCCGTTGTAGTCCTGATTCGCCTCATAATAGCCATTCCAAGTCTTATCGGAGGTTTCGATGGGTTCTCCGTCCTCGTCAAATTCTTCAAAATAATCCTGTGGGGAGATCCCGCCGTGAAATTCCGGATAGTCGCTCTCATTGATATCCAGCTTCCAGGTCACGCCGGAAATCCTGCTGATATCCTCATCTGCATCCGTCTCCAAGCTTTCTTTTTCGGCGTCAGCTTCCGCATCTATCTGCAGTTCCCTTTCGGCTTTTGGAGTATCCTCTAAAGTTTCCTGCTTCATCCGAACCTCCAGAGTATCCGGAAGGATGATATCGCTTTCTTTGGCACCCAGAGAGAGTTTCTGCACCGCAATGACCTCATCCAGCTCCAGAAACGCCTCTATCTCTGCTTTTGTCTCTGCTCCTGTTGCTGTGCCGTTTGGTGCTCCGCTTGCACCTGCCTCGCCGCGGTTATCTTTTACTTCCGCATTCGACGGAGAGGCTTTTAATGCAGATTTTTTTAATGCAGCTTCTTTTTCTGCTGTTTCCGCAGTATCATCTGCCTCCGTTTCAGCCCCTATCCGCTGCAGCGAACCAGCCGCCAACGCCTGCGGCTGCCATTCACATGTATTCCATATTAATATAGCTGACAATGCAGCTGCTAAAATTCGTTTCGATTTTTTTCTCATACCATTTTCCTCCCACTGAGACAAATTTGCTATTACTCACCACCCGCAAGAGGCGGGAGTCTTCTCGACTGAGATAAACATCAAGTTCCCGCAATATTTACATTTTTCGCATAATCTTCTATACTAATAGTATATCAATTACGTGTTTTTCTGAAAACCACCTCGACGCAAATGGTCAAACCTCGACCTATTTGGTTCAGAAGCATCGTGGTGAAGGGAGTGCTGCAATTATGATGCATATTGCTATTGTGGAAGATTTCGTTTTCGATCAGAAGCATCTGATCGATTTAATACAGAAGAATTTCGAGGGACATGGAGAAATGGCTGATTTTACCTGCTATGAGAGCGGTGAAGCATTTTTAGAGGCTTTCCGCCCCGGTCTTTTCAACGCTGTATTTATGGATATTATGCTTGCAAAAAACGGTCTGAACGGGATTGAAACAGCCGAAAAGCTTCGAGCTGTTGCCGCACGGATCCCTCTTATCTTTGTGAGCAATGAGCGGGATTATTCCCTTGAGGGATACCGGGTACATCCGCTTGACTATCTCTTAAAGCCGGTGGATGCAGACGCTCTGGACTGGTGCCTCAATGAGATCCGCACCTTTCTTTCCGAACCGGCTTACATTGAGATTCAGGCTGTCCTTGGACAGGGGCAGTCATCCTGCCAGCGGATTCTTCTGGATGATTTTTTATACGCGGAAACGCAGAATCACCGCCTGATCATCCACACGTTAAAAGGGGACGTTGCCACGCGCCTCTCTTTTTCGGATCTAATGGCGCTGCTGCCAAGGGGCGGACGTTTTTATATGAGCGGCCGCAGTCTCCTCCTCAATTTTTCACAGGTGATCTCTGTGGAGGAGGATGGCTCTGTCCGTCTGAAAAACGGTTCCTGCCTTTTCTGCAGCCGACGAAAGAAAAAAGAGACAAAGGAAGCATTTATGGCATACCTGTTTACCTGTATGCGGAAGGGAATGATAACCGATGAGTAATGCAGGCTTATTTCTACATACTTCTATTAATTTTGACGACGTTGCAAATGCTTTAGATTATGGGCAAAGAACTCTAGATCATGCAACCTATGCAAAGGTAACGAACGCCTTTAAGAAAATGGTATTCCATTGCCTTCTCTGGATCTTTATATCCATAATCATCTGTTGTGGCACTGTACTGTTAAGTCATCACATCCAGAATCTGAAGACAAATGAATTGCTGACAGCTTATAATGCAACAGCTTTTAAAGGAGGAGTACGAACCAGTCCAACCACGGTACTGTATACAGAAGGCAGCTCCTATCAATATGATGTCTCCAAGCTTGGATTGGATCTTGATACAGATTTTCCGCATCAGAGAGCAGTAACCTTATTATTAGACGACCAAAACCAGCTAAAAGGCGTGATTTCTAATGATGAATTCAACAAAATTACCGATATATTCGCGTTTGGACTTGTGTTCGGAATGACCGAGATAGCGGTAATCATGATCATCTATGCATTTTTTGTTCGTAAGCATACGTCTTATGGCAAAAAATGGTATGCTTTTATGAAATGGTTTGAAACCAGAGATGACACCCTGCTTGATATCATACGGGAATAATGCCATGCAAGATTTCTTTTATCTTAATTTCCTGTTACATAAAAACAGTCCCGGCATACAGACACTTCTGTCCATATCGCCGGAACTGTTTTTATTTTTACATGATCTTATTGCGCCAAAGTTCTCTTACTCTCTTACCAACAGAGACTTGCCAGTCATCTTTTTCGGCTGTTCCCTTATTGCTCGCGCCGTCTGTCCGTGCCGCCCCAGCTTCCGTCTTCCTTATGTTTTGGTATTTTTTGAAATAGGGCTACCGCAATCCCACTGGCTTTAGGACGGAAACTCAAGATGTATAAATCCTTGACATTTTTTTTATTCAATGTTAGAATGACAAAAAAGAAGCGGGTTTTGCGACCGTACAGTATTATTACTCAAGCGGGTTGCTCGCTTCTTTTTTTGTGCGCAAAATATCATAAAGATACATTTTTCCATCTGCATCGTGCCGCACAAGCATTCTTGCTGAGAAAATATTATAGCGAATCAAGGTGCCATTTTCTTCGTAAACAGGCAGACCAAATCGTACATCATAACGATACCAACCATTTTTAGCTCTATTTCCATGTCTATCTCCATAATCTGGAAATTCTGATTTATTCTCTGCTATTTGTATTAATTCCTTAATTGCCTATGCCGCGTTAGCTTTTGCCTTTGCATTTGCCCCCTTTAAACCACGAGCATCTTTTGCGTTTGCAAATTCATCAGGGAATTCTTTTCCAATATATATTTTTTCTGATGACTCTGCTATCTCGTAACACTCTCCAATATATTCTTGTGACATACTCCCACCACTTAGTTCACGCTTGAAGTGGGGGCTTCTCGTTCGATTGCCCCGTTGGGCAAAGCATTCACGAGCGATCCCCGTGTGTCCCACGGTTCTTTTGGACTGATATCTTTTTATGATGCTTTTTCGCTCTTTTCCAATATGATCCCGGATATTCTCAGGCCTTCCCGGCAGATATTAATCGCCACATTTTCATCACGGTCCATCCGGTTTCCGCAGCTGCAAAGATATACCCGCTCTTCCAGTTTCAGATCATGTTTTATTTTTCCACAACAGCTGCATGCTCTGGAACTTGGATACCAGCGGTCGATGCGGACAAGTTTCTTCCCTTCCCGTTCCAGTTTATACTGCAAAAAATCTGTGAACATTCTCCAGCCGTTATCATGGACACTTTTTCCAAAATGATGTTCCCCGCTCATCGTCTTCAGATCCAGATCTTCGATGCATACGATATCATAGAAATTGGTTATCTTTCTTGATTCTTTATGCAAATAATCTTTTCTCTGGTGAGCGATATGCGTATGGATCCGCGCCACTTTTTTCTGTTGTTTTTTGTAACGATTGCTCCCCTTCCGGCAATGACTCAGTTTTCTCTGCGCTTTCGCCAGTTTTTCCTCGCTGTTTCTGAAATAGTGCGGATAACCTGCATGTTTTCCATTGGAATCTACATATAGTTCTTTCATGGAAAAATCGAGTCCGACGGCCTGCCTTATGTTCCTTATTTCCACTGGCTTTTCTTCACAAAAATACAGAAGAGAAACATAATACCGCCCATCAGCTTCCAGACAGACGGATGCACCTTTCAGGCAGGCATCTTTTCGGATCTTACGATGCTGCCGGATCCGGATCCAGCCTGCCTTTGGGAGCTTCAGCTTCCCATCTTTTAACAGGATATTTCCATTGACACTGTTTGTGGTATAGCTTTTAACAGGATTCTTTTTTGACTTGAATTTGGGAAATCCAAACGATGGATCCCGGAAAAAGTTTTTTTAAGCAGTCTGTAGGTGCAGCTGGGCATTGCACAGAGCAAGGCTGTCCACTTCTTTTAGCCATGGAAACTCTGCCTTATATTTTGCCGGAGTGACCTTCAGGTTTTTTCCGGTCTTTTCATAGCATTCCTTCTTTTCTG
>NZ_QUJB01000022.1:45883-46144 GCF_003480435.1 Clostridium sp. AM30-24
TGGATCCCGGAAAAAGTTTTTTTAAGCAGTCTGTAGGTGCAGCTGGGCATTGCACAGAGCAAGGCTGTCCACTTCTTTTAGCCATGGAAACTCTGCCTTATATTTTGCCGGAGTGACCTTCAGGTTTTTTCCGGTCTTTTCATAGCATTCCTTCTTTTCTGCCAGCATCCGGTTATATACAAACCTGACACATCCAAATGTTTTTGCAAACAGTTCCTGTTGTATTTTATTGGGATAGATCCGAAACCGGTATACTACGTT
>NZ_QUJB01000023.1:0-16479 GCF_003480435.1 Clostridium sp. AM30-24
ATAGTATACCATACTGTCTAACAAATGGGGTGCAGTTCAAATCGGTCCAACCGCTTTTTTCTGAATTCTTCTATCTCTTCCGTCTCTCCTCGTCTCTCTTCCGCTTCTCTTCGAGCAGTCGGTTAAACTCGGCCTCCGCGTCGCCTCCTTCTGCCATGAGACGCTGTCTTCTCTTTTCACGGCGAAGCGCTTCCGCCTTCGCCTCTTTTTTATTATTCCGGATCGTAAACCAGATACCGCCGCCAATCAGGGCAGCCACCGCAAGAACTCCGATCACGATAAGGAGGATCTTCGCAGGGAATCCGGTCTTCACATCATTGCTGCCCACCTGATTCGATGCGTTGTCCGCGTCACCTGCCGCCGTGGTCACATCTGCCTCGCCCATGGTCTCCGTCTCAGCCTCAGTGCTCTCGTCATCTGCTGACGGATCCGCAGCGTCTGTGCTCTCCTCGGACGTTTCTTCCGCTGCAGTGGTCTCGGCCCCTCCTGCTGCCTCAGCAGCCGCAAGTGCTTCCGCCCCCGCCTTCGTCATCAGGTACGCGGAACCGATCTTTCTCTCATTGTAAATGTAGTTGAGCACTCCGACCGTTCCCTCTGGCGCTCCGTCCGGAACTGCGCCGAGACTTAATTCCGCGTCCGCGAATGTGGCATCCTTCGGAAGTGTGATCTTCTTTCCTGTCTGGATCGCCAAGTCGGACGGCGCATAGCTTGTCCCGTTTACATCCACCTGGTCCTCTCCTGTGACATATCTCGTCTCATTTTCCGCGATATCCACATTCTGGAACCGGTTCAGACCAAACTGTAACAGTGACTTTCCGTCCACAAAATACTGCCTCGGACTTCCCTTTAAGATAACAGAGACAACACGTCTTCCATCCTTCTCCCCGTAGGTAACAAGGGTATTTCCGGCCTTTAAGAGATATCCGGTCTTGCCTGCAACCGCCTCCGGACAGTAAAACTCACTGGAGGTATCCTCCGTGATCACAAGACGATGCTCATTTCTCACGTTCACCCCGTCCGGGTTGTTCGTCGTCGGTCCGACCTTCCGGGATTTCGCGGAGCTGATCTCAAGAAGCTTCGGATTGCTGTAAGCAGCAGCCGCGATCTTCGTCATATCATACGCAGTGACCACCTGATCATCGCTGTTCAGCCCCGACGGATTCGCAAAATGGCTCTCCGTACATCCCAGTTCCGCGATCTTTGCATTCATCATATCCACAAAATCAGACATACTGCCTGCCACATGTTCTGCCAGAGCATTGGCCGCCTGATTTACGGAAGCCAGAAGCAGCGCGTAGAGACAATCCTCAACGGTCATCGTATCGCCTGCAACGAGGCTCAGTTTATTTCCGCTGTCCGCCTCTACGGAGTTCATCGCCTTGTCCGAATAAGTAACGGTATCGGAAAGATCCGCATGTTCCAGAACAACGAGCGCTGTGAGGATCTTTGTGATACTCGCCGGATAATATTCCACATGGCTGTTCTGTCCGAAAAGCATCGTTCCGGTATCCACATCCATGACAGCCCCCGCCTCCGCCGCGATTCCCGTGTCAGACGGCCAGTCAGGCCTTGCAAAAGCCTGTATCGTTCCCAACTGGGCAAATACCAGTACTCCGCAGAGTACCTTTGCCAGTTTCTTTTTTAAAGTACGAATCATAAATATTTTCTCCTTGTATTCCGTATCTGTTCGTTTTTCTCACAGATACTAGCAAAAATCCATTTCAAAAATCGATGCATTTCTGCCTTATATATGATGTTTTCCTGAGGCCAGCGCAATAAACAATACTCTGCCGCACGCTTACGGGGCTTTTCAGAAAATCGGCTTCTCAACCGGTCCATGAGCCACCAGTTCATACTTCTGCTTCCGGGAAAGCTGTTTCACCTTCACTTCCCGGCTCATCGCCTCTTCCTTCGTCTCAAACGTTTCATACCACACCAGCCGCACCGGCCGTCTGGGCTTCGTGTACTTCGCTCCCCGCCCGGAATTGTGCGCTTTCACCCGTTTTTCCAGATCATTCGTCCAGCCGCAGTAGAGCGTCCCGTCCGAACATTCCAGAAGATATGTGTAGTTCATCTCTCATTCTCCATTTCGCTGCTGTACCGGCACCTGCCTGCAGCCTGCCACGGCATTCCCGAATCCGGACCCATTACAGATTATGTAAACGGCAATGGGACCATGGAATCCATCGCCGTCCTCCGAAAGCAGAGCTTGCGGAATCTATATGAAAGCATCGGGATGCCTTAACTGTGAACTGCTGTGATACTATTATGTTATGCCGCAGTTTCCGGAACGTTACAGGATCACTCTTCTATTCCTGATCCTGCCATATTCCACGGCATCCGGTCATTCCCGCCGATGTCATTTTTGCTGCGGCAGAAAATCCCACTCATACCATTATATAAAATTTTCCCCGAATTGCAACCAGACATTCGGGGAAAATCAAACATTGCCGCATTTTACACTTGTTTTTTAATAAAAAGCAGCACCGGACAACAGTCACACGCGGAACCAGCTCTATCCCTGCACCGTTTTCACCAAAATCAGCCTGTCGCCCGGCCGGATCATGCTGTCTGACAGGTGGTTTAGCTCCATGATCCGTTCTACGCTTGTGTGGAACATCCTGGCGATCTTCCAGAGACTGTCCCCGGGTTTCACCACATATCCGATGATCCCCGGCATCTTCTTCAGCTGCTCCATATCCAACGGCTTCTCCTCCACACTTAAGACGGTCTGTTCGCATACAGGTTTTAAAACCAGCACATCCGCCGTGATCTGCGCCTTCACATCGACAGTATCCCCGCCTGCCATCACAGTGCCAAGCCCCGAGATCCCGGGTTCGATCTCGTAGACCACATCCTGCGTCAGTCCCTCCGCAGCCGCCAGCAGCTGAAACGGCAGCACCTCCGACGCCGCTCCGACCGGTGCCTGATCATCCGCTGTCAGATACAAAAGCCGGATCTCTAAAACTCCGTCCATATGGATCCCATCATCCTTAATCTGCACCTCGTCGATCTTCACGGTCCCGTCACTGTGGCAGACCTGCAGGATCCTCTGTTTTCCGGTAAGCCGGACTTTTTCCTGAATTTTTGTCTTCACCTGATTCCGCACTGCCAGCGTATCAAAGCACACCGTCCCTGTCTCCGGAACCGCCTCCCGGTCCAGGGCATAGAGGTCCCCGAGAAGCTCCACCTGCTCTTCCTCGTAGAGCCTGATGTCCAGCTCCAGGACAGCATCCACTGCGATCTCCCGCATCTCCCCGTCGGAATCCGGCTGCAGTTCCAGATCCCTGTGTATCAGCTTCACCGTAATAAACGGGATCATGTCCTCCGCTGACTCTGTGAGCTCCACATTCCCGGAAAATGGCACAGTCTCCTCAAAACACTGAACCGGCACCTGCCCGCCGCCCGCGGAGTAGACCGCAAATACCAGAAGATCACCACTTATGTGGATCTTCCCGTCGAGGGGCTTCGTCTCCACATCCTGAAGCCGCATATCCTGCCACAAAAGCGTCTCCGCGTCCGGGTCGTTTCCAGGGATCGTAAGGATTTCCCGCACCCGGAACGTGTCCCGTCTCCGGACTGCGATGGCCGCCACAGTCAGCGTCTTTTTCAACACCTCAACTTCGCCGTCAAACTTCACGTCGGATGCCGTCTCCATGTCCCGGATCTCATCCGCCTTGAGCTTCAGGGTCACGAGAGCCTTGACGTTTAACTTTCTCGAATTGATGAGGCTCACGTTCAGATCATCCAGTTCCCATTCTGCCTGCACATAGTCATTCTCCGCAAGGCCGGGCATATGTACGGTCTCTGTAAACGGGATGCTGCCAGCGAGAGCAGTAAGTTCCCCACCGGGTCTCCGGTACAGGATCCGGAATTCCAGTTTTCCGCTGATCTCCGCCTTCTCCCCGGGATTTTTCACCGCCTCGATCTTTATCTCCCCGTTTTCCAGGATCAGCTCTTCCACATCGTCCATGGAATCCGGCACATTAAAATCGTCGTCCAGGGTCATCTGGGACGTGACGTTCCCCCTGCGACGGTTCATGTGGATATGTTTCTTCAATAGTTCCATCATAAAAACGCCACCATACCTTTCCAAAGCTATACTTTAAAAAATAGTATGATGGCAGTTATTATTTTATGCCCGTTGGTAACTATTCAGTACCTTCATAGTTACACGCAAAAATCCATTCCAGATCAGCTTCGCTGATGGGATTTTTGCCCTCCAGCCTATGTTTTCTTACGGTCAGCGCAGCAAGTGCGCAGACCTACTGAACAGTTACGCCCGTTGTTACTTTCAGTCTGGCAGCCTGAATCCATTCTGCTACAGCTCCTCCTTCGCCTCTTCCAGCTCTTTCTCCAGCTCCTTCACCCGGCGTTCCAGTTCGTCGATGGTCTCCTGCATCCTGCAGATATGTTCCATGTTGACTTTCTTCGCCGGGTCCTTCACCGGCACACCGTCCTTTTTGACCTGTCTCGCCGGGATCCCGACCGCCGTGCTGTTCTCTTCGAGAGGTTTTAAGAGAACCGCATTCGCCGCGATCTGACAGTTGTCGCCCACCTCAAAGGCGCCAAGGATCTTCGCACCTGCACCGATCAGCACATTGTTTCCGATCGTCGGATGACGTTTTCCCTTCTTTGTTCCGACACCGCCCAGTGTCACGCCCTGATAGATCGTGCAGTTGTCGCCCACCACTGTAGTCTCACCGATAACGATGCCGCAGCCATGGTCAATGAGGATCCCATGTCCCAGAATAGCCCCCGGATGGATCTCGATCAAGGTAAAAAATCTGGCGATCTGGGAGATCAGACGCCCGAGGAATCGCATATTGTGAATCCAGAACCAGTGGGCGATCCGGTGCCAGATCAGGGCATGGACGCCCTGATATAAAAGCAGTACCTCCAGAGCACTTCTCGCCGCCGGATCCCTCTCCTGAACTGCCTTCACATCAAGCCATATATCTTTTAACAACATGTTTTCCTCTCCTCCTGTCATCCCGATGTAATCTCTTCCCGTCAATTACAAGTATTCTAACAGAAACTATTATTAAAGTAAAGTGTTAAAGTATTACATTGGTCCATTTTTTATATTACGTTACCGGAAAACTACCGGCTTATCCCGGTATTCCGTTTTCACGATCAGCACCGGATAGGAATTTTCCGTTCCTTTCGCCTCCCCGGCTTCCGGTCCCATAAGTTCCGTGCGGATCACGATGGAATTGTCAGTCTCGCAGAGCGCCTTCACCGCCACACTGTAGCCACCGCCTTTCTGGGGGCCCTCACCGATGACGATATACATCTCCTGCCCGTCCGCGTATGTCAGCTTGAATGGTTTTTCCCGCTTTTTGTCGATCAGCTCCTTAAGTGCCGCCGGAATATCCGCCTCCCCTGTGACTGTGAACTCCAGATCCTCCCCCTGTGTTTCCTCTGAATTTCCGGACTGACATCCGGTAAATGCCGCAATCCCGCCTAAGATCACCGTCAGGACTCCCAACACCGTAAGCACCTTTCTCGCGCGCCTTGGCAAACGTCTGAACATAAAATAAGATCCCCGTCATGGATTTTGTTACAATCCTATTCCGGGGATCTTATTTATATGTCTTTTGTCATGAATACCGGCAGCGGAATCGCTGCCTGAAACAGGTTCCTCCGGTCAGTCGCTGTCCGGTAAAAACTTGATCTTTACCATGATCTGCTTTGCAACCTGATTCTCCGCCAATTCAATATCATCCATATGGGTCGCAAAGGGCAGGTCACCCTCAAATTCCTCCAGCTCCACACTGATCCAGTTCTGGGCTGCATCCCTGGCATTCTCGATAGCATCCTCCAGGTCAGCACCGTCTGCCTCGCACATCTCCAGATCCGGGAAAAATGCGTGGTAACCATCTCCCTCTTCCTTCTTTGTAAATACGGCAGGATATGTAAATGTCATGATGTTCTCCTCTCCGATCTCTTTCCTAAAGCAGCATAAGCCGCAGGCTGCAAAGCAAAATCGCTGCAGGCTGCGGCCCATGTATTTATCGTAAGCAGCACCGTTCAGTCATGCAGTAACCAAAACTGGCACATAACCGAACTCTGACATGTCTTACTCGTTATCTTCTTTCTTTTCAGAACGCTCGCGTCTGTCGTCGCGGCGTCCTCCTCTTCTGTCGTCACGTCTCTCCGGGCGGTCGCTTCTCTCGCGTCTTTCCGGACGTGTCAGCTTCTCAAGGTCTGCTGTCATATCTTCCGGTCTCATGGTCAGGTTGATTCTGCCCATGCGGTCTACCTCAACGACTCTGACGGTAACCTCATCGCCAATGTTTACGACATCTTCAACTTTTGCTACACGCTTGTCAGAGAGCTTGGAAATATGAACCATGCCATCCTTGTTCGGAGCAAGCTCAACGAATGCGCCGAATTCCATGATACGGACAACTTTACCTGTGTAGATCATACCCGGCTCGACATCTGTCACGATGTTTCTGATGGTAGCGATGGCCTTATCGATCATCTCCTGATCAGTGCCGCATACATTTACAGCACCGTCGTCTGTGATGTCGATCTTAACTCCTGTCTCCTCGATGATCTTATTGATCACTTTACCCTGCTTGCCGACTACATCGCCGATCTTAGCCGGATCGATGGTGATCTGTGTGATCTTCGGAGCGTACTTGGACAGAGTCTTTCTCGGCTCGCTGATAACCGGAGCCATAATGTTATCCATGATGTAAAGTCTTGCTTCACGGCAGCGTCTGATCGCCTCCTCGATGATCGGGCGTGTTAAACCGTGGATCTTGATATCCATCTGGATCGCTGTGATACCTTCGTGAGTACCGCCTACCTTGAAGTCCATGTCTCCGAAGAAGTCCTCAAGACCCTGGATATCGGTAAGAACGATATAATCGTCGTCTGTCTCGCCTGTTACAAGACCGCAGGAGATACCGGCTACCATTGTCTTGATCGGAACACCTGCTGCCATAAGGGACAGGGTAGATGCACAGATGCTGGCCTGGGATGTGGAACCGTTGGACTCCATTGTCTCAGATACAGTACGGATCGCGTACGGGAACTCTTCCTCGCTCGGAAGTACCGGTACAAGGGCACGCTCAGCAAGAGCGCCATGACCGATCTCACGGCGTCCCGGTCCTCTGGACGGCTTTGTCTCGCCTACGGAGAAGGACGGGAAGTTGTAGTGGTGCATATATCTCTTTGTTGTCTCATTCTCATCAAGACCATCAAGACGCTGTGCCTCGGAAAGCGGAGCAAGTGTGCAGGCATTTAAGATCTGGGTCTGTCCGCGGGTGAACATACCTGAACCATGTACACGCGGGAGGATATCGATCTCAGCTGCTAACGGACGGATCTCGTCGATGCGGCGGCCATCCGGACGCTTGTGGTCTTTTAAGATCATCTTTCTTACTGTCTTCTTCTGATACTGGTAAACAGCCTGTCCGATAAGCGGAAGCCACTCTTCGTTTTCAGCGAAAGCCTCTTCGAGACGCTCTGTGATCTGGCGGATGTTCTCCTCACGTTTCTGCTTCTCGTCTGTAAATACTGCCTCTTCCATCTCAGCCGGCGGAACGATCTCTTTGATCGCAGCGAACAGCTCATCCGGAATTGCGCAGCTCTCGTAAGTGTGCTTTTCTTTACCGCACTCAGCAACGATGCGGTCGATAAATTTAATGATCTCCTGGTTTACTTCGTGTGCCTTGAAGATCGCGTCGATCATGGTCTGCTCCGGAACTTCCTTTGCGCCGGCCTCGATCATGATAACTTTCTCTCTTGTGGATGCAACGGTAAGAGCAAGGTCAGAAACTTTCTTCTGAGCAGCGGTCGGGTTGATAATGAACTCGCCGTCAATAAGACCTACCTGAGTCATTGCACACGGACCGTCGAACGGGATATCGGAAATGCATGTAGCGATCGCGGAACCGAGCATAGCAGTGAGCTCCGGGCTGCACTCCGGGTCAACGGACATAACAATATTGTCAAGTGTTACGTCGTTTCTGTAATCTTTCGGGAATAACGGACGCATCGGACGGTCGATAACACGGGAAGTAAGGGTCGCGTTCTCGGATGCCTTTCCCTCTCTCTTTGTGAATCCGCCTGGGATCTTTCCTACAGAGTATAATTTCTCTTCATATTCTACGCTTAACGGGAAAAAATCGATCCCGTCTCTCGGCTTGTCAGATGCAGTTGCGGTAGAAAGAACAACTGTATCGCCGTAGTGCATGAATGCTGCACCATTTGCCTGCTTTGCAACACGGCCTACCTCAACGGTAAGGGTACGTCCCGCAAGCTCCATGGAAAAACTCTTAAACATGGCTTCGTCTCCTTTTCTTAAATGTTGCGACAGAAGAAGCCGAAACTACTAAACTAAACATGATCCACGCATTGGTTAACACGCGAACCCGTAAGCTCCGGATCGCTCATGCCTACTTTAGCGGTCTCGGAAGTTTCTTCCGTCATTTGTTGTCATTTGATAATACAAAGGTGGAGTACACGAAATCATGCGCTCCACCCATAAATCTGCTATTACTTTCTGATGCCTAACTTCTCAATAAGAGCACGGTATCCTTCAAGATCAGATTTCTTAAGGTATGCAAGAAGACCACGTCTCTGACCTACCATCATAAGAAGACCACGTCTGGAATGATGATCTTTCGGGTTAACTTTTAAATGCTCTGTGAGCTCTGCGATTCTCTCTGTAAGAATTGCGATCTGAACTTCCGGTGAACCTGTGTCGCCCGGTTTTCTGCCGTACTCAGCGATAATAGCTGCTTTCTTTTCCTTTGAAATCATTGTGATTTCCTCCTTAAAATTCTTTAAACTTACCGATCACCAGGTCAAGGTTGGAGTTATCCGCTGACCGAGCGTCGGCGCCTTTACATACTCCGACAGTATAACATACCTGTCATTAAAAGTAAATATGTTTTTTTACTTTTTAGAATCCCGGACCGATCTCCTGTTCCGTCGTGCCTTCCGGCTCCTGCAAAAATCCAGGACCGAAGCTCTCCTTGTCTCCGCCTGCCGTTACTGCAGGCGTTGTCTCTGCCGCAGCAGTCTCAGGGACTGACGGGCCGGCCGCAGTGGTTTCCGGCGCTGCGGTTGTCGGCGCCGCGGTTGTCGGTGCTGCGGTTGTCGGTGCTGCGGTCGTAGGCGCTGTCGTTGCCGGTGCCGTTATCTCCGCCTCCCCATCCTTTTTCGTTCCGCTTGTGGAACTGCTCTCTGTGCCGTCCAGATGATAGCATAGGACCGGATCGCCTGCGGAAATATTCTCGTAAATGGTCTTTGCCACTGCCGGCGGCAGGTTGATACATCCATGGGAGCCCTTATTCTTATAAATCGTTCCCCCGAAGGTCTTTCTCCAGTTCGCGTCGTGAAGACCGATCCCACCGTTGAAAGGCATCCAGTAGGAAACAGGAGTCGCGTATCCCTGACCTTTTAACGTCGCGTTTCTCTGCTTATATGTAAGGGCATAGGCACCCGCCGGGGTACTCCAGCCTTTCGCCGCGTTTCCGGACACAAAATCTGACTGGACAAGAAGTTTTCCATCCACATAGAAATACAGATGCTGAGCCGTCAGATTGATCTCCACATATGTGTTTCCATAGTCGTTGCCGGATCGGCTTGCAGCCTTCTGGGAATATTCCGGCTCTCTGGACGTCTGCTCCCCGTTTTTGATGAGGCTCACGAGCGCTGCCGTCTCCTTCGTCTGATCGATCTTCCATCCATAGCTTCCGGTGGTGATGGTCACATTCTTTCCATAGGAGGTCTTTAGGGTCTTTGGCTTATATGCGGTATTGTAGGCAGATGCCAGATTTTTGACATACTCCGCAGCCTTCGCCTCACTGACACTGACGCTCGTTCCGTTGACCGTGAGCCAGTTATGGATCTCATTTCCGTTCAGCGTCTCCGCTTTATCTCCAAACTTATATGTGATCTTCGCCCCCACATACTTGTTCATAGTCTCGCAGGCCGTCTTAAGTGCCTCGTCCTCGGAGGTCACCGAAGGAGCCAGATAACATCCCTGCTCCTCGAGGTCCACGCTCTCCGCCAGGGACATGATCGCAGTGGCCACCGCCTCCTTCACCTTGTCTTCCAGAAGTTCTGTTCCTTCATCCTCTTTTATGATCATGTAGGATCCGGTCGCAGAATCATAATCGGAAATCCTTGCGTCCTGAGGCTCTCTCATATTTTCTTTGTCCATGCAGGAAAGACCCGCCACCGCCTCATCCAGCATTTCACTGCTGTAATGGAGCAGGGCATCCGTGTTCACTTCATTCACCGCTTTTCCAAACCGGTATTTTCCCCAGTTCATCGGTTTCTGGGCGGCTACCGCCTTCTCCAGTGTATCATCGAACTCCGCATAGAGTCCCACACTCTCACCGGTGATCGATTCGGAAAGCTCCTCGCGCCCGTTAATGGTCAGCGTGTAGCCTTTCAGCTGCTCCGTGATCGCGTCTTCCACTTCCGATGCCGTCTTTCCCGTCACATCCATACCATCAACGATGGTTCCCGGTAAAAAACATGTCTGATATTTTAAGGATTCATGCCAGTAAAGGCCTCCGCCAACGGCGCCCACGAGAACGACCACGCCGCCGCACACAGCCGCGATCTTCACCGCCAGGTCCTTATTCATTCCAGCCCCACGGTTTTTCCCCCGTTTTCTCCCTTTACGTGCCTTGAATTCCGCATACGTCATCGCTGGCTTCTGTTCCAGCATTTCTTTCTCTTTTTCCCCGCCATCCGGCTTATTTTCCAACTCCACGTCTTCTTCTCCACTTATAACCATCAAACATTTCGGCTGCCCGCGCCGCGTTTCCTTCCGTTACATGAATTCCAGATACCTTCTCTGGCACTCTTTGATATCATGATCCAGCTGCGCCTTTAACGCGTCGATCGATTCGAACTTCATCTCCGGTCTCACAAAATCAAGCAGCTCCACTTTCAGCTCTTTTCCGTAGAGATCCCCCTCGAAATCATAGAGGTATGTCTCCACTCCCACCGGGTTCTCCCCGGATATCGTAGGCTTCGCTCCCACATTTGTAAGACCCCCGTAGACGTTTCCTTCCACAGTTACTCTTGTCACATAAACACCAAACTTCGGCAGGTGCTTCACTGCCGGAGGGACCAGATTTGCCGTCGGATATAATTTTTTATGACCGATGGCATTTCCATGCTGCACTGTCCCTGTAACAAAATAATAATATCCTAAAAGATCGTTGGCCTTGATGATATTTCCATCCGCCAGCATCTCACGGATATAGGTGCTGCTGATGATCTTTCCTTCCTCATCCCGCTCCTTATCCACGATAAAATAGCGGTATTCATATTTTTCCGAAAGCTGCGCCAACATCGCGCAGTCACCGGCCGCCTTGTATCCAAAGTGGCAGTCCGGTCCTGAAACGATAACCCCGGCATTCATGCGGCCCACAAGGATATCGGAGACGAAGGTTTCCGGCGCCATATGGCAGACTTCCTCATCAAACGGATATTCCACGAGATAATCCACGCCAGCTCTTTCCAAAAGCATCTCACGCTCCGGATTTGTCATGATCATCGTCTGCATTTTTCCCTTTACAAGTGTTCCCGGAGGGGTTGCAAAGGTGAACACGGCGATCTTAAAGCCTTGTTCCTTCCATTTTAACATCTCATGCATCAGCTTCTGGTGTCCCCTGTGGAGACCGTCAAATTTGCCGATGCTGACGACTGTTTTCTCTTTGATCTGAAACTCTCTGGTTTCCGCGATGTACTGCATATTAGTTTCCTCCCAGAAAGATTTTTTCCGGATAGTATATGTGTTTCTCTTCGTCGTACTTAAACACCCCGATAAAGGTTCCATCCGAATGATAAACACGGAACTTATCCCCGTTTTTCACATCCTTCACTGCACGGCTGCGGAACGGGTTTCCGTTCTTTAAAAGCTTGTCCATCTCTTCCGTATCTGACCGGATCTCCAAAAGCTCCTTAAATACTTCTTCCACCGGGAGCACCGCCTCCGCGAGACGATCCTCTTCCTTTAATTTCTGAAGATCCGTGAGTGTCAGGCTGTCCACGATCTCAAACCGCCCCACCTTTGTCCGGAGCAGTTTCTTCATGCAGCCGCCAACAGAGAGCTTCCTGCCGATATCATGGCACAGGGTACGGATATAAGTCCCCTTCGAGCAGGACACGGTCATCGTGACCTCCGGAAGCTCCATTTTTTCAATCCGGATATCAAAGATCTTTACCGGACGCGCTTTCCGCTCCACGGTTTTTCCCTCCCGCGCGAGCTCGTAGAGCTTCTTTCCATCGACCTTGAGCGCTGAGTACATCGGCGGAATCTGGTCATAATCTCCGATAAAGGAGCAGACAGCATCCCGGACCTCGTTTTCCGTAAGCCCGGAGGTATCCTTCGTCTCAAGAACGGCGCCTGTTGTATCCTCTGTATCCGTCTCAGTTCCCAGAAGAAGAACCGCCCTGTATGTCTTATCATGATCTGTCAGCATATCGCAGAGCTTTGTGCCTTTTCCGGCACACACCGGAAGAACACCTTCCGCTTCCGGATCCAGCGTCCCCGTATGACCGATCTTTCTCTGACCCAGAATCCCTCTCATCTTCGCCACGACATCGTGGGAGGTGAATCCTTTTTCTTTATATACGTTAATAATTCCGTCGTACATTCTTTCCTCCGGTGTTCGTTACTCAAACTCTTTCCACTGTTCTCGGATCTTTCCGCTGATCTTCTCTACGATCTCCTCAGGCTTTCCTGTCATCGTGCAGCCTGCGGCTTTCACATGTCCGCCACCGCCGAAGCTCTGGGCGATGCGGCTCACATCCACCTTCGAGTTCGTTCTGAGGCTAACCTTATACTCATCCGGATTTCCCGTCTGATAGAGCAGAAACGCGATCTCAATGCCTTCAATGATCCGAAGCTGATCCACGATCCCGTCTGTGGCCTTTACGGTGCAGCCATATTCCTTTAACTCATCCGTCGTGACAACCGTGTATACACAGCGGTTATCCAGGATCCGGACGCTGTCGAGAACAGCCCGGCCGTGAAGCTTTGCCTGACCGTATGTTTTCGCAAAGAAGCTGTCATCGATGATCTTCGGGAAGTTGATACCCTTTTCCATTAAGAAACCGGCGATCTCCATGGTCTGCCGGGAAGTATTTGAGAACTTGAAGATACCGGTGTCATGAGCGATTCCCGTGTACAGGCACTCTGCGACCGCTTTGCTGATCTTTTCCCTATCGAGAAGACGGAACAGTACCTCGCTCGCGGAGCTTGCCCAGCTCTCGATCACATTGACTCTGCACATTCCCTGATTCGTAATGTGATGGTCTATGCAGAACGTATCCTTTGCGGTCTCCCGGTACGGGGCAAAGGCTCCCAGACGGGGAACGTCGCTGGCATCCGATGTGATGCAAAGGTCAAATTTTTTTGTGTCATCGTATTCTGTTTGTACATCCCCGTAACCGGAAAGATAAGAGAATTTCACTCCCATTTTTTCCAGATACACCGAAACCTCAAGCCCCTCATAATTTTCCTTCAGATAATTATAAAGTCCCAGACAGGAACCGATACAGTCCCCGTCCGGGTTTACATGCCCAAGGATCACGATGGTCTTCTTTCCTTCCAGCATCTCATCAAGAATTCCCAAAAGTTCCGCCTCCTTTAATGTGTGTGATCCGAAAGCCGGAAAAATCCGGCTGAATCCGCGTTGCGCGCGTCCGGCCGGATTCCTCCATATGATTTCATCGTGTCCCATTCTGCCGGTTTTCCCCCGCAGAACGTTCCATTCGTTTAATTTTCGCCCTCAGTACCGTCGTTTTCCTCTTCCTCCGGCATATCCTTTGTCACCTCATCGATGAGTTTTGACATACGGACACCGTACTCGATAGACTGGTCCAGCACAAAGAAGATCTGCGGAGTGTTCCGAAGATTTACTTTTTTTGCCAGCTGGGTTCTGATAAAGCCCTCCGCGCTCTTTAAGCCGCGGATCGTATCTTTCGCCTGCTCCTCATCCGCAAGGACGCTGATGTAGGCCTTGCAGATCTTAAGGTCCGGTGTGACCGAGACCTGGACCACGCTTGTCATCGGATGAACGCGCGGATCCTTGAGCTCAGAGCGGATAATTTCACTCAGGGCTTTCTGGACTTCGCCGTTGATCCGGATATTTTTTACACTGTTTTTTCTCATGATATTACCTCTTTTTTTACGACTATCCCGGACATAGCCGCGAAACTAAACTCTCCGCGGCTATGCACAGACCTGACAGACAACTATCTCGGCACCTCTACCATGATATAAACTTCGATCATATCGTCTTCCTGAAGATCGTTGAAGCCCTCGAATACAAGACCGCACTCGTAACCTGCGTTGACTTCCTTCACGTCGTCCTTGAAACGCTTTAAGGATGCAAGCGGTCCCTCGAAGATCTGCTCTCCGTCTCTCGTGATGCGGGCCTTGCTTCCGCGGGTGATCTTACCGTCAAGCACATAGGAACCGGCGATGGTGCCGACTCCGGATGCCTTGAAGGTCTGGCGGACAACTGCATGACCGGTTACCTGCTCCTCGTATACCGGATCCAGCATACCCTTCATGGCAGCCTCTACATCCTCGATCGCCTGGTAGATGACGCGGTACAGACGCATGTCGACTTTCTCGCGGTCCGCGATGGACTTCGCCTGTGCGTCCGGACGAACGTTGAAACCGATAATGATCGCATTGGAAGCGGATGCAAGTGTCACGTCGGACTCGTTGATCGCGCCAACGCCGCCGTGGATGACTTTGACAACAACTTCCTCGTTGGAAAGTTTTACGAGACTCTGTTTTACAGCCTCTACAGAACCCTGTACATCGGCCTTTACGATGATCGGAAGTTCCTTGACATTTCCGGCCTTGATCTGTGAGAACAGGTCGTCTAAGGAGAGTTTTGCCTTTGTATCTTCGATAAGCTTATTCTTGCTCTCTGCGATGAATGTCTCTGCGAAGCTTCTTGCCTCTTTCTCGTTCTGGTGCGCGATGAATACCTCACCTGCGTTCGGAACATCGTTGAGTCCAAGGATCTCAACTGGAGTGGACGGGCCAGCCTCTTTGACACGGTTGCCCTTATCGTCCATCATGGCGCGGACTTTACCGTAGCAGCAGCCAGCGGCGATAGCGTCACCGACCTTTAAGGTACCTTTCTGTACAAGTACCGTTGCCACCGGTCCTCTTCCCTTATCAAGCTGCGCCTCGATCACGAGACCTCTTGCGCGGCGGTTTGGGTTTGCCTTTAACTCTTTTACCTCTGCTGTTAAGAGGATCATCTCGAGAAGTTCCGGAATTCC
Source organism: Clostridium sp. AM30-24 (assembly GCF_003480435.1). GTDB lineage: Bacteria > Bacillota > Clostridia > Lachnospirales > Lachnospiraceae > Pilosibacter. The sequence continues at coordinate 15,298 of NZ_QUJB01000023.1, forward strand.
CTCTTTTGTATGTGCGGAAACCGGTACGAACACGGTGCTTCCGCCCCAGTCCTCAGGAATCAGTTCATACTCGGATAACTCCTGTTTTACACGTTCTACGTTTGCACTCGGCTTATCGATCTTGTTGACAGCAACGATGATCTCAACGCCTGCGGCTTTCGCGTGGTTGATCGCCTCAACGGTCTGCGGCATAACACCGTCATCCGCTGCGACTACAAGGATCGCGATATCTGTCGCCTGGGCACCACGCATACGCATTGCCGTGAACGCCTCATGACCCGGTGTATCGAGGAATGTGATCTTCTGTCCATTGTACTCAACAACATAGGCACCGATGTGCTGTGTGATACCGCCTGCCTCTCTGGAGGTTACATTTGTCTGGCGGATTGCGTCAAGAAGGGAAGTTTTACCGTGGTCAACATGACCCATTACGCAGATGACCGGCGGTCTCGGAACCATGTCCTTCTCGTCCTCTTCTTCCTCTTTTAAGAGTTCCTCGATGACGTTGACCTTCTTCTCCTTCTCGCAGAGAACATCATACTCCATTGCGATCTCTTCGGCTTTCTCGAAGTCGATCTCCTGGTTGATCGTAACGACCGTACCCTGTAAAAAGAGCTTCTTAACGATCGCGGACGGCTGTAATTTCATCTTGTCCGCGAGTTCCTTGATCGTGATGACCTCCGGGATTACGATGGTCTTGATCTCCTCGACCTTCGCCTCCTCCTTCTTCGGCTGCGGCGGCATAACCGGAGCTTTTACGCCCTTCTGGCCCTTTCCTGCCTTGCCTTTCATCTCGATATCGCGGTCTTTCTTTGCGTCATGCTCTTTCTTGTAAGCATTCTTGCTCTGCTTCGTATTCTGCTGCTTCTGTGCAAGCGGTGTATCGAAAGACGGCTTCGGAATGCCCATGCCGCTTCTGTTTCCACCCTGACGGCTGTCATTTCTTCCCTGGTAGCCGCCCTGACGGTTGTCATTTCTTCCGTCACGGTTTCCCTGATAGCCGCCCTGACGGTTTCCATCTCTGCTTCCCTGATAACCGCCCTGACGGTTTCCGTCACGGTTTCCCTGATAGCCACCCTGACGGTTATTGTCTCTGTTGCCCTGATAACCGCCCTGACGGTTTCCATCTCTGTTTCCCTGATAGCCGCCCTGACGGTTTCCATCTCTGTTTCCCTGATAGCC
>NZ_QUJB01000023.1:16489-43430 GCF_003480435.1 Clostridium sp. AM30-24
TTCCATCTCTGTTTCCCTGATAGCCGCCCTGACGGTTTCCATCTCTGCTTCCCTGATAGCCGCCCTGACGGTTTCCGTCACGGCTTCCCTGATAGCCACCCTGACGGTTTCCATCTCTGTTTCCCTGATAGCCGCCCTGGCGGTTATCTCTTCCGCCTTCACGGTTTCCGTCGCGTCCCGGGAACGGACGGCTCTCTCTGGACTGGAAGCCCTGACGTCCTTCCGGACGGTTCTGGCTCGGAAGCGGACGTACATTCTCACGAATTTCCTGTGCCGGTGCCTCAGCCTTAACTGTCTCCGCCTTTTTCTCCTGTGCCGGTGCAGCTGCAGTCTCAGCTGCCTTTGCCGGCGCTGCCGGTGCAGCATTTGTTGTCGGTCTTACCTGCATGCCGGAACTGCCGTTCGGTCTTGCCGGTCTCTGACCGCCCTGCTGGCGGTTTCCTGCCGGACGTTTCTGTGTGCTGTTCTGCGGGCGGTAAACTGCCGCAATACGCTTCTTTGCCGGTGCTGCCGGCGCATTATTTTCTCCCTCAGCCGGAACTGCCGGCTTTGTGGAATTCTCCTGATTCTGATTCAATGTATCTGTTCCCTCTTTTTTCTTTCCTAAATCCTTTTCAAACTCACTCACGCTCGCTACCTCCAAAATAGTTCCTGCAAACCATCGCCAGCTGCTCCTGCAGCTGTCACAAACATCCGCAATCCGACTTCTCGTTCTGCTTACTCATGCCTGTCTGGTAGTTCTGCAGTAAAATGCTTCAACAACGCATTGGAAAAGTTCTCGTCGATCACAGCCAGGGACGCTCTCATCTGCTTTCCCAGAATGTGTCCGAGTTCTTCCTTGCTTCCGAACTCAAAGTACGGGACCTTATAGTAAGTACACATATTCCGGAACATTTTCTTTGTATTGTCCGAAGATTCTTCCGATACGATCACCAGTCCGGCTTTTCCGGACTTTACTGCCTTCTCTGTGGAGAACTCACCGCTTCTGACCTTGCCGGCCTTCTCCGCGAGTCCTAAAAGTCCAAGGACCTTATTTCTGTTCATCGATCTGTTCCATCTCCTTTTTCAGACTTTCGTAAACTTCTTTTGGAATCGCCATTTTAAAGGAGCGTTCCAGTCCCCGGTTCTTCACTGCCTTTTCAAAGCATGCCATGGATGGGCAGATATATGCGCCGCGTCCGTTTTTTCTTCCAGTCGCGTCGATGGAAATTACGTCGTCAGTACCTTTTAAGACACGGATCAGCTCCCGTTTGTTTTTCATTTCACCGCAGCCGATGCACTGTCTCTGCGGAACCTTCTTTACTGTACTCACTGTCGTCGTTCCCTTCTCTCCTATTCTTCTGTCTCAGCCTGTGCTTCGGAAGCTTCCTCTGCCGGAGTTCCATCCTCTGCCGGCTCTACATCTTTCTCGTACTCGCCCTCAAAGCCTTCCTCACCAAAGTCCATATCATCGAAGAGTCCAAGCTCTCTCGCCTGTGTCTCGCTCTTGATATCGATCTTGTAGGTAGTCAGTCTCGCAGCCAGTCTCGCGTTCTGTCCTTCTTTACCGATTGCTAAGGATAACTGGTAATCCGGAACGATGACCTGTGCCTCTTTCTCGTCCTCATCCGCAACTACGGAGATCACTTTTGCCGGACTCAACGCGTTTTCAATTAAGAACGCCGGGTTGTCGTCCCAGTTGATGATGTCGATCTTCTCGCCGCGGAGCTCATTTACGATCGCGTTGACTCTCGCTCCGTTTAAGCCGACACATGCACCTACCGGATCAACATTCGGATCTGTGGAGCTTACGGCGATCTTTGTTCTGGAGCCTGCCTCACGGGCGATCGCGCGGATCTCAACAGTACCGTCGCGGACCTCTGCGATCTCAGCCTCAAACAGACGTCTTACGAGGTCCGGATGTGTTCTGGATACGGAGATCCTCGGTCCCTTCGGGCTGTCCTTAACTTCTAAGATATAAACCTTGATGCGCTCAGTTCTCTGGAATACCTCGCCCTTTACCTGCTCAGCTTCCGGAAGGATCGCATCGATCTTTCCGAGATCTACGCTGACATTGCGGCCGATATAACGCTGGACAATACCCGTAACGACCTCTTTCTCCTTGCACTGCCACTCGCTCAACTGGGACTTACGGCTCTCCTCGCGGATCTTCTGTAAGATCACGTTCTTTGCGTTCTGCGTCGCGATTCTGCCGAAATCATGGGAATCAATGGGGATCTGGACGATATCACCAAGGACATGTCGCGGAGCGATCATTCTTGCATCGGCGAGGCTGATCTGTGTGATCGGGTCCTCCACAGTCTCAACGACCTCTTTTTCCATATATACAGAATAGTCGCAGCCATCCGGATCAATGATGACTTTCACATTGTCGGCTTTGCCGAAATGGTTCTTGCAGGCTGTGAGAAGTGAATTCTCAATGGCCTCCAGCAATGTGTCCTTACTGATGTTGTACTCTTTTTCGAGTATATTCATCGATTCCATCAGTTCCTTGTTCATTTTTTATCCTCCTTATTAAAAATCGAATGCCAGACGGATTAAGGCAATGTCTTTTCTATTAAATGTGCTCTCGGAACCGTCCTCGTAGCGGATCGTTACGGTGTCAGCGTCATATGCCGTGAGAATTCCGGAGAAATCTTTCTGTCTCTCGATGGCGCGGTACAGCTTGATATCAACTGCTTCGCCAAGACTTCTCTTGAAGTCCTTCTCTTTCTTTAACGGTCTGCCGAGTCCCGGGGAGCTTACTTCAAGAATATAGCTGTCATCGATAAAGTCCTCTTTATCGAGCCAGTCGCTTAAGCGTCTCGATACCATCTCACAGTCATCCACTGTAAAGCCGCCCTCTTTGTCGATATAGGCTCTCAGATACCAGGTACCCGCTTCCTTTACGTACTCCACGTCCACCAGTTCAAAATTATTCTCTTCCATGATCGGAATCAAAAATTTCTCGACCCTGGATTCATATTCATCTCTTCTTGCCATGGGTTTCCACCGCCTTTCTGCCGGAATATTCCGGTTATGCAAAACGAAAGAGTGGACTTTTTCGTCCACTCTTTTGACCAGTTACTTATGTTATCAATTAGCATCATAGCATAGAAAGCCAGAAAAATCAAGGGTTTTACCGGGAAATCATAGAAATATCGGCATAACGGCCTTCTCTCAGGTCAGTCCTATGATACGCCACTGTATCGTTGCATGGGGTTCTTTTTTCTGATATACTGTGTCTAAATACTGGTCAGGTGGACCGTTATGGAAATTTTTAGAAAGCGGACTTACTATATGAAACGATTTGTGATCGGAATCCTCGCGCATGTCGATGCCGGAAAGACAACGATGTCCGAGGCAATTTTATACGAGACAGGAAAACTAAAGAAAATGGGGCGTGTGGACAACCGTGACGCCTTTCTTGATACCTTCGCGCTTGAACGCGCCCGGGGCATCACGATCTTTTCGAAGCAGGCGGTCTTTCCGTTGGGCGATACTTTTGTGACACTCCTCGACACGCCGGGTCATGTGGACTTTTCGGCGGAGATGGAGCGGACACTGCAGGTCCTTGACTATGCGGTATTGATCGTCAGCGGAGCTGATGGGGTTCAGGGACATACGGAGACACTGTGGAGACTTTTAAAACGGTATCGGATCCCGGTATTTCTCTTTGTGAATAAGATGGATCAGAAGGGAACGGATCAGGAGGCGGTGCTGGCGTCACTGAAGGAGCGGCTGGATCATGGAGTCGTGGACTTCAGCGGGGTGTCCGGAAACTGTGAGATTCTTGGAACTTCGGATGAAACTGCAGAGGAGATCGCCACCTGCGACGAAGCGCTTCTGGAAGCATATCTCGCGGATGGCAGCTTAAAGACGGCGGACGTTCGGAACGCGATCCAGGACCGGAAGCTCTTCCCCTGCTTTTTCGGCTCCGCGTTAAAGCTCACCGGTGTCCGGGAGTTTCTGACTTCCCTTGGGGAGTTTGCATCATGTCCGGACTATACGAAGGACTTCGGTGCAAAGGTGTTTAAGATCTCCCGCGATGAGACAGGTGTCCGGATGACGCACCTGAAGATCACAGGAGGAACTTTAAAGATCCGCGATTCCCTTTCTCCTGATTCCGAGGAAAAGATCAACCAGATCCGCCTCTACTCCGGCTCGAAATTTGAGATGTTAAAGGAGGCGGAACCCGGCATGGTGGTCGCTGTCACAGGGATTTCTGACACAAAACCGGGACAGGTCTTTGGATCGGCCTCCGACAGCGTTCTTCCACTTCTGGAACCGGTCCTCACCTACCGGATCCTGCTGCCCTTTGGAACAGACTCCCACACCATGCTCAAAAACATGCGCATGCTCGAGGAGGAAGACCCGCAGCTCCATATCGTCTGGAACGAGGCGCTTGGCGAGATCCAGGCTCAGGTCATGGGCGACGTACAGATGGAGATCTTAAAAAGTCAGGTGCAGGAACGTTTCGGCGTGGAGATCGGTTTCGGGGAAGGAAATATTGTATATAAGGAAACGATCGCTAAGACCGTCGAGGGCGTCGGACATTTCGAACCGCTGCGCCACTACGCGGAAGTCCATCTTTTAATGGAACCCGGAGAGCCGGGAAGCGGACTTGTCTTTGAAGCAGACTGCAGCGAGGATATGCTGGATCGGAACTGGCAGAGGCTGATCCTGACACATCTGGAAGAAAAGCGTTTCCGGGGAATCCTCACCGGTTCCGAGATCACCGATATGAAGATCACTCTGATTGCCGGACGTGCCCACCAAAAGCACACGGAGGGCGGCGATTTCCGTCAGGCAACCTACCGCGCTGTCCGTCAGGGACTCTGCGAGGCGGGGTGTGTGCTCTTAGAACCCTACTACGCGTTCCGTCTGGAAGTCCCATCGGAAAACCTTGGGCGCGCCATGGCGGATCTTGACCGGATGCAGGGTGAATTTTCCGCACCGGAACAGGATGGCTCCATTGCTCTTCTTACGGGAACCGCCCCGGTTTCCACCATGAGAAATTACCAGCGCGACGTGATCTCCTACACGAAAGGCCGTGGACGCCTGACCTTGAGTCTTTCCGGCTATGAGCCATGCCATATTGCCGAGGAAGTCATTGCGGCCTCCGGCTATGATTTCGATTCCGACCTTCAGGATCCTGCCGGATCCGTCTTCTGCTCCCACGGGGCAGGCTTCGTGGTGCCGTGGAATGAGGTGAAGCAGTATATGCATGTGGAGAGTCCGCTGGCAAAACAGCTTGCGAAGGAACAGCAGGAACGAGAGCTTAGGGAAGCGGATGAACGGCTGAAAGCGATGGCGGCGGATGTAGCCGCCGGGAAGATTCCGAGCGGCGCAGCTGGCGGTTATAAATCCGGTTCAGACGGCTCTGCTGGTTCGGGAACCGGCTCTGGGACTGGCTCCGATGACGGTATTGGCTCTGGAGCAAAAACTTCCGCGAATGGCACCGCCGATTCTTCTTCCGGCAGCCGCGGAAATGGAGGTTCTTCGCTCTCCTTCTATGACGACAAAGAGCTTCAGGCGATTTTCACCCGTACATACGGCGAGCCAAAACGGAAGCTCGTCTCCGACTACGACTCCCGCACCGTGATCCGTGCGAAGAACGCCAGCCCGGTGAAGCCGGTGAAGGAAAAAGAGGAGCCGGAGGACGAATACCTTCTCGTTGACGGCTACAATATTATCTTTGCCTGGGAGGAGCTGAGCGATCTGGCGGCCGTCAGCATCGATGCCGCCCGCTATAAGCTCATGGACATCCTAAGCAACTATCAGGGATTCCGGAAAATATGTGTCATCGTCGTCTTCGACGCCTACAAGGTCCCCGGCGGTGTAGAGAAGGTCCAGAAATACCACAACATCAACGTCGTGTATACAAAAGAGGCGGAGACCGCCGACCAGTACATCGAAAAAGTCGCGATCCGCATCGGCAGACGCTACCGCACCACAGTCGCTACCTCCGACGGCGTGATCCAGCTCATTATCCGAAGTCAGGGCTGTATCCTCTGGTCCGCGAGGGATTTCCGTGAAGAGATCGAGCGTGTCGGAAAGCTGATCTCCGAGGAAAAGGGAAAGCACACCGGCAATGCAAAAAATTATCTGTTCGCGCATGCGGATGAGGAGACACAGAAGTATTTAGAGGCAGTACGACTGGGAAAAAATCCCGAAATTCCATAAAAAAGCGTCCGCACATGATCACCTTTCGACCATATGCGGACGCTTTTTCTACCCTGTCTTCAGTCCCTTTTCTTTCAAACCACCAACTCACCGGCACGTACCTCTATCCAATCTATTTTCCACAAATAGCAAGGATTTCCTCACATATCTCTTTGGATGTCTTCCCATCCGTAGCTATAGTCACATCAGCCGCCTCCTCATACTTCGGTCTGCGCTTCTCCATCAGCTCTTCAATATACCCAACATTCATATTCCCATTCAGTATTGGCCTGTCCGTACTGTCTTTCACACGCTCGTAGATCGTCTCCGGCTCCGCTGTAAGCAGCACGATTTTTCCACACTCCTTCATAAACCGCACATTCTCCTCCTTCAGGACTGCACCGCCTCCACAGGAAATCACCGCCGGTTTCACTCCTGCAAAGCTTTTGATCAACTCCGTCTCCAGCTTTCTGAAATACGGTTCTCCCTTTTCATTAAAGATATCCGCGATCGCCATCCCCTCATTCTCCACGATCATCTGATCCATCTCCACCTGCTTCGCACCAGTCATCTCCGCCAGGCACGCTGCGTTTGTACTCTTCCCGCAGCCCATAAATCCGATCAAAAAAATATGTTCCTTCAATCCCGCCATCGTATAACTTCTCCTTTTTCGCACGAATAGTCTCTCAAAATCTCTAACAGTTTTCTCTTACATCCAAAACACTTTTCCACTTTTAAGTGTCATTTAGTGCAAGTATACCAGATTTTAACCTGCTCTGCAATCAAAGCCTGTGGAACTTCTGTTTTCACATTTTCACACTTTAAAATCATAAATTTTCTTTTGCATTTTCTTTCCTGCACTGTTATAATAAGGCAAGAAAAATCACTCCCCGGAGGTACACATAAAATGGAAAACACCACACCTGCAGCTTCACCGATCACCGGACACACCGGTCTTATCTGCCTTCTCGGCAGTCCCTGCGCCCACAGCATCTCCCCGATGATGCACAACGCATCCTTTGAAGCACTCGGCCTCGACTACCGCTATCTCGCCTTTGACGTAAATGAAACAACACTTCCAACCGCTGTCGCCGGCTTAAAAGTCCTCGGTGCCCGTGGTTTCAACCTGACAATGCCGGACAAGAACCTCATGGTCTCCCTCTGTGACGACCTCTCGACCGCAGCGCGGATCATCGGCGCTGTCAACACGGTCGTAAATGAAAACGGTCGGCTCATCGGACACAACACGGACGGCATCGGCTACATGCAGTCCGTAAAAGATGCCGGTTATGACATCATCGGCAAAAAAATGACTCTTCTCGGAGCCGGCGGCGCCGCGACCGCGATCCTGGTCCAGGCGGCACTCGACGGCTTAAAAGAAATCTCTGTCTTCGTAAGACCGACCAGCCGATTCTATGACCGCCTGGTACATACTGTGGACGAGCTCACAAAGATCACCGACTGCAAGATCAAAATCTGCGATTTTTCCGACGCTGAACTCTTAAAACAGGAACTCGCAGACAGCGCAATCCTCACAAACGGAACCTCCGTCGGCATGGCTCCGCACGAGGATACCTGCCCGGTCCCGGAAGATCTCGTCTTCCCGGACGGTCTCATCGTATCCGACATCATCTACAATCCGCGCGAGACAAGACTCCTCTCCATGGCAAAACATCAGGGGAACCCGTTCTTCAACGGTTCCTACATGCTCCTCTACCAGGGCGCCGAGGCTTTCCGCCTCTGGACCGGAAAAGAGATGCCGGTGGAGCAGATCAAACGTGATTTTTTCTCCAAATAAGACAGTCTGCAAGTTTTTGATCCTGCATCCCGGATATGCCGGATTTCACAAAAAGCCGATGAAATCAGGGTAGCTCCACCCGATTTCACCGGCTTTTTCATTTACGCGAACAACGAGCCAAAGTCCGCGCTTGCGCGAGACCTTGGCGACTGTCGCGATAACAAGGGGAAACTCGCGAAGCGTGTTTTCACTTGTTGATCTGATTCTTTTATTTTCCTCAATACCTCATTTTCCGTTCAGAACATTCCTATCCATGAAAAGCTGCCCGAATCGCTCCTTATTTGTAAATATACCGCTTTACTGTGCATCGATGATCTCCTCCGCCATCGCGAACATCTCCTCCGCGCTCAGCTCCTCGCCAAACTTGAACAGGCTGTACCCCTGGCCGTCCATGTCCCACTCGACCATACAGGAGGTTGTGATCTCGATCTCATCACTGCCGTAAGCAAGGTCAAAGTTGCCCGCTTCCTGGGCCTTTTTGTCCTCCTCGGTGAGTTCATAATTGGCCGGCACAAATTTGTTGACCGTCTTATAGAATCGAAGTTCCGTGCCATCCCCGCACGTCTTTACATCCGTCGGAGCGCTCCCGCCGTCCAGCCCGACTTCCGCAGAAAATGTGATCGGTTCCATCCCCTCTTTTCCATAAGTAATGTCGAGATGGATCCCCTTGCCCAGCTTATTTCCATCCTTGTCACTCGTCTCATAGTTCACCGGGACAGCACTCTCAAACGTATATCCATTGGAAAACTGTTCCGGGAAATTTACCTTCGGGCCATGTTCCTCCTGAAGCTTTAACGCCTGTTCATAAGTATGCACCTCATCTCTCCGGTCACTGTGCGATGCCACTCCCGCAATGTTCCCGATTGCAAATGCTGTCATGCTGCCAAATACACAGATCGCTGCCACCGCGATCACTGCCTTTTTCATAAATCCTCTCTTCATATGAGTTTCCTCTCTTTCTATCTGTTCATATACGTGTTTTCTGATCCGCACCTCCCGCAGGGATTCATCCGGAAGTTCGCCTGCGCGGCTCTCAAACATTTTTTTCAGTCTTTCTTCTAAGATAGGATCGTCCATGTTTTTCCTCCTTCCTCCTGCGTGAGGACCTTCTTTAACTGCTCCTTCGCATGGTACAGTCTTGATTTCACCGTGCCCTCGAACACTCCGCAGACCTTCGCGATCTCGCGGATCGGCATGTCATTATAATAGTAAAGGATCAGAACCGTCTTCTGTTTCGGCGGCAGCTTCTCCACCGCCTCAAAAAGGATCCGTTCCTCCTCCTTCATGATGCAGGTTTCCAGGACCGACCGTTTTGTGTCCTCCTGCCCGGATGCCGGTTCCTCCTCCGGACGCTCCCGCCCTGTCTTTTTGCAGATCTTCCATGCCGACCTCGTGAGGATCCGGTAAAACCATGTCTTAAAGGCCGCCGGCTCTCTGAGCTTCTTTCTGTTTAAATAGCAGGCGGTAAATGTCTCCTGGACAATGTCCTCACTGTCCGCCGCATTTCCGGATATCAGCCATGCGGCTCTGAGCGCCGGCTTCTCATATTGCTCCATCAATGTTCCGAATGCCTCCATGTCGCCATCGATCATCCGTCTCACGATATTCTCTTCATCCATGCCCTGCCTCCTCTCTTTTTTGATGCATCTGTCTTATAGAGACAGGAACCCTGAGGAAAGTTCATTTTTTCTAATAATTTATATAAAAAAGACAAAAAAATTGGCTTCGTCACATTCAGTCTTAACGCTAAGTTGTCTGCAGCAATCCGTACCTTCGCACAAGTACGCATCATTGATACATCGTACCTTCTTATTTATCAGGAAGTTTCATCGGAATTTCCTGTCAGACAAAACAGGACAGTGCTCCACATTTCTGTCGATGCACTGTCCTGTATCATGATCCGTTTATTTAGTTTAACACGCATGCACATCCGATCCGCGATCCTGCCCCATACAGAACGATCATTCTCTTTCAGAAACCTCGTACATGCCAGACTCATGTTCTCTCCGTCACAGCTTGCCATCAAGCGTAAACTTCCTGACTTTCTGCTTTTCGTTTTCCTGAATATGATTCGTCACAGTTTGCTCCCGCTTGTAAACTTCCTGTACTTCTGAACCGCCTTTTCTTCCGCCTCTTTCATGATCTCCTCCACCGAGTTGCCCTCGATGTCGAGTCCCTCAGCGGTATAGCATACGGTCTCATTGATCCCGTAATAGACCTTGCAGAGCTTCTCCAGATACTCATATCCGAGGTTCAACTCCCCGATGGATCCGCCGCTGGTCGTCACATAATGGAGACTGTCCGCATGGCACAGACCGCCCGGAATGCCCTTGGATGAGAACGTAAACGTCAGACCCGTCACGCAGATCTGCTCCAGATAACATTTCATCCGCGCCGGGAATGAGAAATCCCAGTACGGAGCTGCAACAACGATCCGATCCGCAGCCGCGAACTGCTTCGCGTAAGTGAAAAGCGGTCCCTCAAAATTTCCTGCTCTTGTGAGCGATTCCCGGAGCGCGCTCTCCTTACCCGTGAAGAGTTTCAGATCTTCATCCTCAAGATTTAAAGTCTCGATCTCATACTCCCCGTTCTGATTCATTTCCTTTAACAACGCCTGTGCGAGCTGTTCCGTCCTTGAGATGCCGCGGTTGACGCAGGCATCGATGAATAATAACTTTTTCATAGCTGATCTCCCTGTTTATGTTTTACCCATGCACCTGATTCTGCTATATTGATCCAGCTTTTACGCTTATCATGAAGCCAAAAGCAATTTCACTGTTTCTGCACACATTTCAGACCGTCTTTATCACAGATTTTCCTTTGGCTGTCACATATTCAACAGCCGTCTCGACAGCTCCAGGATCTCCTCCGTGTTCCTGCTGTTGAAGATCTCAACTTTTCCGCCGGATTCCCGGTCCGAGAGAAGTCCGCGCTCCTCAAGACGCCTTTTCGTCTGCTTTGCGGTCCCGAATCCGCCGTCGTAAACGAAAACTCCCGGCAGATGTTTCTGGATCACTTCACGGATCAGCGGGTAATGCGTACATCCGAGAACGACCGCATCGATCTCTGCTTTGTCGTACGGTGCAAACTGTTTTTCCAGATAAGCATCGAGAACCGGTCCATTGAGCACGCCGCTTTCAATATATTCCACAAGTCCCGGACACGGCATCTTGATGATGTTCGCATCGTCCTCATAAATATGCATCATCGAATTAAATTTCGTCTGTGACAGCGTCATCGGGGTTGCCATGACGACGACTTTAGAGTGTTCTTTTGCCTTGACCGCAGGTTTTAACGCCGGTTCGATCCCGATCACCGGGAGAACCTCCTCATATGCGGCTCGAAGTTCTTTGATCGCCACACTTGTCGCTGTATTGCAGGCCACGACGATTGCTTTCGCGCCCCGTTCCAGCAGAAATTCCACATCTTTTTTTGTCAGGTCGATGACCTCCTCCGGCGTTCTTGTTCCGTATGGGGCATTCGCTGAATCTCCATAATAAATAAAATCTTCTCCCGGCATCAGTTTGACCAGCTCTCTTAACACGCTGATCCCGCCAAGTCCGGAATCCAAAACGCCAATCGGGCGATTGTCTGTACTCATTTTTCTGTCACCTCACCGTTTTTTCTGTTCTTCTATATCACTCTGCCTGCCAGCGCTTCCGTATCGCTGAATCTCCTGCCGCAATTCTCCCATCGCTTCTTTCAGGGAGTCCGCTCTGTTGGCGCATTATCAACATGGCCTTCCTATCTATGGAGCCTGCTTTTTCACCATTCTCCACTGTTACTGGATTTTCGATCTTTCGTCCATCTTACCACATTTTCCTCCGCTTGACCATCCACAGCCTCCCCACTTTCGCTTTTTGTGCATTTTTTAAGATTTTTGTCAAAAATTTTTGTCATTTTTGGTTGATCTGTTTTGCAAAATACTGCTATACTATAACTGTAACAAAGAGAACAGCAGATGTTCAAAAGAAAATCCAGACAGCCGCTGAAACCAAACTTAACAAAACCCCCTTTTCAAAGCTGAGGGCTGCTAAGCGAATCCGGCAGAACAAAAGAAGTTGTTTGCCGGCAATCAGATTTTTGGAGGAAAAGATAAATGACTACTTTAAAAGCTGAAAAAAGAAGCATGGATGTTAAGGCAAAGAGATTAAGAAGAGAAGGATTTGTTACAGGCAATGTTTTCGGACATGCCATCGAAGGTTCTATCCCGGTAAAGATGAATGCAATGGATGTTGATCGTCTTTTAAAGACAGAGCATAAAGGCGGTCAGATCAATCTTGATGTCGAAGGTCAGGTTTACGATGTCCTGATCAAGGAAGTTGATTACAATTCCATGACCAGAAAGATTGATGAGATCGATTTCCAGGCACTGGTAAGTGATGAGAAAGTTTCTTCTACTGCTGAGATCGTGATCCTGAACCGTGAAGCCGTTATCGGCGGTGTTCTTCAGGAAGACTTAAGCGAGGTTGCTTATAAGGCATTCCCGTCCGCTCTTGTTGAGACAACGACTCTGGATGCCGCTGGCCTGAAGGTCGGCGATACTGTCCGCGTGAAAGATCTCGAGATCGCAAAGAACAAAGACATCGACTTAAAGACTGATCCGGAGGCAGTTGTACTCTCCGTCATCCCGGTTCACAACGTTGTTCCGGCTACTGAAGTGACAACAGCTCCTGGCACAGCAGCTGCAGATGACAAAGAGACCAAGTAATTGCTCTGGGATCGAATCATTTATCAAATAAAGTCAAAACTGGCGGTACTGCTCCCCTGTGGGCGGCGCCGCCAGTTTTTTTAGCAGAAACTCTGCCAACAAGTTCTGTCCGATAGATCTGTCACGCATACCGTAAATCCGGGGCCGGGACTCAGCCGGGACATTTTTTGATTTGACAACTTCCACGTTTTCTGCTATACTGTCCCTGCTCATCGGAGGGCTTGTAAACGCATTTACAAAGCTGGATAAGATGCCGGAGGATCGTTCGGTATTTTATCCGGCTTTTTTTGTTATTCCGCGGATACCTTTTGCCCACGCGAAAATTTTTCATGGATCATTTAAGGAGAGATTGCTATGGAAAAGACAAACGATTTCACCGAAGGAAAAATCCTTCCCAAGCTGATTGGCTTCGCTTTCCCGGTCCTTCTGGCCTTATTTTTACAGGCAATGTACGGAGCCGTGGATCTTCTCGTTGTCGGTCAGTTTTCATCAGCAGCAGCCGTTTCCGCAGTATCGACAGGAAGTCAGATCCTGCAGAGCGTCACGACCGTGATCACCGGGATCGCGATGGGGATCACCGTCCTCGTCGGTCAGAAGATCGGGGAAAAACATCCTCATGAAGCAGGAATGATCATCGGGAGCGGGATCGCCATGTTCGCCGTGATCGCGATCATCCTCACGATTCTTATGACATGCGGTGCATCCTCGCTCTCTGCCCTTATGCAGGCACCGGAGGAGGCATTCTCCGAGACGACCGCCTACATCAGGATCTGCTCGGCCGGAGCAGTCTTCATCATCGCCTACAATGTGCTCGGCAGTATTTTCCGTGGGATCGGGGATTCCAAAATGCCTCTGATCACAGTAGCGATTGCCTGCGTCATCAATATCGCCGGAGATCTCCTGTTTGTCGCCGGATTTCACTGGGGTGCAGCCGGCGCTGCGGCAGCGACCGTGCTCGCCCAGGCTGTCAGCGTGCTGCTTTCCTTCCTGATCATAAGGAAACGCGCGCTCCCTTTTACGATGAAGCGCACGGATCTCCGCTTTAATCTCCCGGTCATCGGGAAGATCTTAAAACTCGGATGTCCGATCGCACTCCAGGATTTCCTGGTCAGCATCTCCTTCCTCGTGATCATCGCGATCGTGAACCGCATGGGCGTCATCGCCTCCGCAGGCGTCGGAGTCGCGGAAAAACTCTGTGTCTTCGTCATGCTGGTGCCTTCCGCCTACATGCAGTCCATGTCCGCCTTTGTCGCACAGAACATCGGTGCCGGAAAGACGTTTCGTGCAGAAAAGGCTCTGTTCTGCGGAATTGCCACCTCGATCCTTGCCGGATGCTGCCTTGGGTACTTCTCCTTCTTTCACGGAGACCTGATGGCCTCCCTGTTCGCGAGAGATCCTGACGTCATTCTCGCGGCAGCCACTTATTTAAAAGCATACGCCATCGACTGCATCCTGACCTCGTTCCTGTTCTGCTTCGTCGGATTCTTCAATGGAAACAGCCGCACGCTCTTTGTCATGCTGCAGGGGATCATCGGCTCATTCGGTGTCAGGATCCCGGTCGCCTTTTTCATGAGCCGTCAGGCCGGCGTGACCTTATTTCAGATCGGTCTCGCAACACCGGCTTCTTCCCTCGTGCAGATCATTCTCTGTATTGGGTATTTCCTGATGTTTCACAGAAAACTCAGAAAGGAAATGCCGAAAAGCCCTGAATCCCGGTCATTATAAAAAGTCTGCACATTTATTCTGTCACTGTGACACTGAATACGCGATTCGCATCTTTTAAAGAATGTGCTGAGACACCTTTTCTCGCCTAGAGCTGTCATTTTCAGTTAAACAAAAAGGGGATCAGTCCACTGCAATGCACACTTTTTGCGAATTGCAGTGCGGTCTGATCCCTTTTCCTTTTTGAACTGAACATTATCTAAGTCCCTATTTACATTTGTGTGTCTGATGTATCAACAGTATAATGATACATTTCACGAATTGCGTATGCAATTAGAAAATCAAGTAGTCCAAATTCCATAAAATGAAATTTTAGGGCAAATTACAGACATTGGCTTGGCTGTAGTATTTTTAAACAACGTGTGTTAGACTACTGTTATACAAATCGAAATTTATAAAGGAGAATATTGATGAAATTATTTTTATGTTCGCACTTTTCAAGTGTAGGAAATCTGATAAAGGAAGAAATTGAAAATAAGAAAGTCGCATTTATTCCAACAGCTTCACTGCGTGAAGGCTACACCGGTTATGTCGGCTCGGCTCGAAAATTATTCAAAAAGTTGGGAGCGATCGTAACTGAAATTGATATTTCAACGGAGACTTATTCAACGATACAGTCTGTTTTTGAAGAAGCAGATGTGATATATTTTACCGGCGGAAATTCTTTCTTTCTTATGGACCAGCTCCGTAAAACGGGAACTGATGGACTGCTGAAAAAGGAATTGGCAAATGGAAAATTGATGATCGGCGAGTCGGCAGGCGCAATTATATGCGCTCCAAGCATCCAATATATCGAGCAAATGGATGAAAAGCCGGAGGACTACTCACAAGAAGATGATGCAGGGATTGATTTGATTGATTTCTATGTTCTTCCGCATTATCTTACAGCACCATTTAAGAAAGTTACCGAGAAAATAATGACTGAGTTTTCGGATTTGAATCTATGCCCAATTAACAACCGTCAGGGAATTGTAATTGATGGTGAAGATTCAAAGGTTATTTGCAAAGACTAATTTGAAAATTCTAATTTGAGGAGGTGTTCATATGAAGAGAGCATTGCTTTTTATTTTCATGACGGTTTGTGTATTAGGAATGTCCGCCTGCAGCAGCAAAGACGCCATGCCAGAAACATCAGATTCTGCCAGCAATCCGGTTCAGAATACAGATATCAGTAATCTGAATGGAGGAAAAATCTGGTCTGAACAAGATATTGTGTCGATGTTCTCTCTTGTGCAAGAAACAGATTGGGAATACATAGACTGTGTTTTAATTCCAGATCATGCTAGTGACCGTGTTGGTGCAGTACTCTTCCGGAACGATAAGGAGCAAACAAGCAATGTTGCGTTCTTTGATGCAGACGGATACTTTCAACAGTATGGCACATATGCAAGAATGTCTGACGAACCTGATTTTCAGTATCTCGGAGGTGGTGCGGTAACATTTAAGCTGGAAACAGAAGATGGTATAATCTATAACTACACGATCACAATCTCGATCGATGACAGTAATGTGAATTTTAAAGCGGGAGATGATTTGCCAAAATAAATTCCAGTTTGTCAATTACAAGTGACATTGAAAGAGTCAGCCCATTCAAGGTGCTGGCTCTTTCAAAAATTCCATTCTAATAAATTGCACGGCAACTTAAGGTAAAAACCGGCTGCCGCAACAACTGGCATATCCACCACACAAAGAGCGGCGGCGGACAGATCCTTGTATGCGTGGCCGGACGCGGCTACTATCAGGAGGAAGGCAAAGAAGCCATCGAAGTTCCGGGCGAGGAGAACTCCAACGAATGGTGTGAGGCTGTTTCTGATGAGGAGTACGGGAAACTGAAATAGGATGATCCCGCACTTTGCCGCATACAAGTGCTCACACTGCAAAGCGCCTGTTTGACAATCCGCTCTTTTTTCTCTATGATTTACACGCAGACAATGTCTCCTGTTTTTGGAAACTCTGCAAAAATCTGACAGAAAAAGGACGTACAGTATGTTCGAAAAACTAAAATATTTCTCCACGATCTTCTTCGGTACTTTCATCATCGCCGTGGGAGTCTATTTTTTCATGAATCCGAACCACATTATCAGCGGGAGCATCACCGGACTTGCAGTAGTCCTCGTAAATTTCATTCCGCTGTCGCTCTCCGTCATGACGCTGATCTTAAACATCATCTGCATCATCCTGGCGTTTCTCTTTATCGATAAGACTTTCGGGACAAAGATCATCTTTATCTCCATCCTGCTCCCGGTACTTCTCTTCGTATTTGAAACCGCCTTCCCGGATCCGGGATCTCCGACGGGGAACATCGCCCTGGATGTAGTTGGTATGATCGTTGTGATCTGTTTCGGACAGGCGATCCTCTTCAACGCCAACGCGGCATCCGGCGGTCTCGATATTATCGCGAAGATCATGAACAAATATCTCCATCTGGATCTCGGCCAGTCGATCATCATCGCCGGCATGGTGACGGTCGCGAGCTCCTATTTCGCCTACGATCTTCAGACCGTGATCATCGGTGCTCTGGCGACCTACTTCAGCGGTCTCGTGCTGGACTACTTTATCGATGAGTTCACCGGAAAGATCCGGGTGTGCGTGATCTCCGAACACAACGATGAATTCCGCCGCTATGTGATCGAGAATCTCCAGCGCGGCATCACTGTCTACACGGCCACCGGCGGCTACAGCGATGCCCAGAAGAGCGAGATCCTGGCGATCCTCACAAAGAAGGAATATGGTCAGTTTATGGACTATGTCCAGTCGAAAGATCCAAACGCGTTTGTCACGATCTCCAATGTAAAGCGCGTTGTCGGAAGCTGGAATACGCCGAAGAGACGGACGTACTTCTAGTTTCCCGATAAACCAAACAGGTCCGCACTGGTGATCTTCACCTGCGGACCTGTTTGGTTCAATGTAGATTTATAAGAAATCTTTCTTTATAAAATTCCTGTCTTCTGCTTCCCGTTTAATTCAGGAAATTCTCGATGATCACGTTCTCCGCTTCTTCCTCGGTAAGCCCCAGAGTCCGGAGCTTTAATAGCTGCTCATCGTTGATCCTTCCGATCGCCGCCTCATGGATGATCGCCGCGTTTAAGTCGCGCGCGCGGATCTCCGGAATGGATCCGATCTCGGCGTGGTCCATGATGATGGAGTCACACTGGATATGGGCCTGACATTTGTTGTTTCCGACCGCCTTCGGGTGGAAGGTCTGGACGGAATTGCCTTTTCCGACAGATCTTGAGATGATCTGGGCTGAGCTGTCCTCACCGTTTAAGCGTACCTCGATGTTGGACTCCGCCGTCTGGTCTCCCTCGGTCATGAGGCGCTCCGTCACATACAATCTGGAGTTTTTATCCATCTCCACAAGCGTCTCGCGGACTGTGGAGTCAACGCCCTTGATCTGTGCCGTATCCAGCGTAAATACAGAATTTTCTCCCACATAGATATTCGTCACCGGATTCAGCACACGACCGCCGGTTCCATTTCCCTCTCCATAATGCTTTTCCTGATAACAGACGTTCGCATTCTTTCCGACATGGAAGGTGTGGATCCCGTCATGTCTGCTCTCATTGCATCCGCTGTTGTGGATCCCGCAGCCCGCAACGATCGTAACGTCCGCGCCGTCTGCGATATAGAAATCATTGTATACAAGGTCTGTCATGCCGGAAACGCTGACGACCACCGGGATGTAAACTTTCTCGCCCTTTGTATCGCCATCAATATAGATATCGATCCCCGGCTTGTCCGTCTTCTTCTTGATCTTAATATGCTCACTGTCACCGTGGCAGATGGATGTTCCGTTCTGGCGCAGATTGAAAGCGCCCTTCTGGGAAAATCCGTTGTCATTGATGACTTTCAGTACCTCTTCTACTACATGATCCAGCTCTACCATTACGCTCTCACCCCCGCATTTCCTGCACATGCATGACATTTATCAAGACCTTCTAAACACGGCAGGACATCTTCCTTCCGTCCTTCCGCCTTGATCTTCCCGTCATCGATCACCATGATCCGGTCTGCCATGCTGATGATCTTCTCCTGATGGGAGATGACGATCAGACTCTGTTTTTTCTCTTTGTGGATCTCCTCGAATTTCCGGATCAGCATGGAAAAACTCCAGAGATCGATCCCGGCTTCCGGCTCATCAAAAATACATAAGGTATGTTCCTTCGCAAGAACCGTCGCGATCTCGATCCGCTTCATCTCGCCTCCGGAAAGCGTTCCGTCGATCTGACGGCCTAAATATTCCTCCGCGCAGAGTCCCACATCGGACAGAAGCCTGCAGCACTCCTGATCTTCCAGCTCTCTTCCTGCTGCCAGAGCAAGAAGTCTCTGCACCGTCATTCCCTTAAATCTCGGCGGCTGCTGGAACGCATAGCCGATCCCGGCGTTGGCGCGGTGGTTGATATCAAAATCCGTGATATCTTCCCCGTTTAAAAAGATCTTTCCGCTCTCCGCCTTCTCAATTCCGATCAGGACCTTCGCCAGTGTGGACTTTCCACCACCGTTTGGTCCCGTGATCACCAGCATCTCCCCATCGTCCACCTGGAAAGAAATATGATCCAGAAGACATTTCTTTGATCCATTGTCCTCCACATTGAGGACCAAGTTTTCTGCTTTTAACACAATTTCACCTCTCTGTATCTATCAATGGGCTCAGACCCTGTCGGATAAAAGCCCCTGTACATCGACACCATTCCTGCGTCTGTATCCAAATATAAACTGTATTTATCTGGTAGGAATAAGTGTATTATAACGCAAAACCGATAATTTCGCCATCAAATTATAAGATTCTCCGGTTGTTCCTTTTTTTATACATTCTTCTGCGTTCTGATTATACCTTCCATCGGTTCTATTCCAATTTTAGTCTCCCCGACAGTTCAAATTGCCTTTTTTCATATTCTATGATAGACTATCCCTTACACGCACAAATGTATTTGTGATAAAAACATGAGGAGAAATTAATTATGAATCGTAAACGAAGTTCGTTCTCCGGAAAGCTCGGTTTCGTCCTGTCGGCGGCGGGCGCGTCCGTAGGACTTGGAAACATCTGGCGTTTCCCCTATCTCGCAGCAAAGTATGGCGGGGGAATCTTTCTACTCGTCTATATCATTCTGGCACTGACCTTTGGCTACACGATGATCGTGGCGGAAACTGCTCTCGGCCGCATGACAAAAAAGAGTCCGGTGGGTGCCTATGAATCCTTTGGAAAGTCAAAATGGCTGTCCTTCGGCGGCTGGATCAATGCTGTGATCCCGATCCTGATCGTCCCGTACTATTCTGTGATCGGCGGCTGGGTCATCAAATATCTGGCTGAATACCTTCTTGGACATGGACAGGCCCTTGCCACGGACGAATACTTCTCCGCGTTTATTTCCAACGGTTTTTCCACGGAGATCTGCTTTATTCTTTTCACCCTGTTTACAGTTGTTATCATTTACGCAGGTGTCCGCAACGGGATCGAGCGTGTATCGAAGTTTATGATGCCGATCCTCGTGGTCCTTTCCCTGCTCATCGCGGGCTATTCCGTATCGAGACCGGGGGCTATGAGTGGTGTGAAATATCTGCTGGTACCAAACCTTGAGAACTTCTCATGGATGA
Organism: Clostridium sp. AM30-24; assembly: GCF_003480435.1. Classification (GTDB taxonomy): domain Bacteria; phylum Bacillota; class Clostridia; order Lachnospirales; family Lachnospiraceae; genus Pilosibacter. Next base: position 36,460 of record NZ_QUJB01000023.1, read on the forward strand.
CGGTGGTATCCGCTATGGGACAGATGTTCTACTCCCTGTCCATCGCCATGGGAATCCTTATCACCTTCGGTTCCTACATGAAAAAAGACACTTCGATCGAAGATTCCACCCAGAATGTTGAGATCTTCGATACCGCAATCGCGATCATGGCTGGTCTCATGATCATCCCGGCCGTCTTCGCTTTCTCCAGCGGTGACCCGGATACCCTGCAGGCCGGTCCTGCGCTGATGTTCATCACGATCCCGAAGGTGTTCGCAAGCATGGGACTCGGAGCCGCAGTCGGCATCCTGTTTTTCGTTCTGGTCCTGTTCGCGGCTATCACAAGTTCCATCGCCCTGACCGAGAGTGCCGTCTCCACCTTTGAGGATGAGCTGCACTGGAGCCGGAAAAAGGCGACGGTATTTATGGCTGTCATAATGCTCCTGCTCGGAACGCTCTCCTGTCTCGGCTATGGTCCGCTGGCCGGTGTGACCGTGATCGGAATGCAGTTTCTTGACTTCTTCGATTTCCTGACAAACTCTGTCATGATGCCGATCGCGGCGATCGCGACCTGCCTTCTCGTATCGAGAGTCATCGGAGTTGCAAAGATCGAACAGGAGGTCACAAACGGCGGCCATCCGTTCCGCAGAAAAGTGATCTTCCAGTTTATGATCCAGTATCTCTGCCCGATCTTTGCGGCGATCATACTGATCAGTTCTGTGGCAAACGCGTTTGGGTGGATCTCGATGTAACATCCACCCATCCTTTTGCTCCTGCCGCCAGCTCGAGCTCCGGGATCGTGAGCTTTACCGCACTGTGGTCATTTCCCGCAGCCGGGTACACCGTTGTGAACTATTTCAGGCTGTCGTCCAGATAGACCTCGATCCCCTCGTTGATCCCAAAGGGGCATACACCACCCGGTGCATGGCCGATCCGCGCTTCTACCTGATCAAACGGGATCATCTTCGCCTTTACATGAAATGTATCTTTATATTTGTGGTTATCGACCTTTGCCGTCCCTTCCGTCAGGATCAGGACGGCTTTTTTCAAGTGACATGATCCTATTTCTCCTTTGTTGATAATTCGCTGACTGGATTTTCGATCTCCGTAATATCAGCATCCAAATAACTTCGCAGTCTTCTCCATCCTCTCCGCGATCGGAACTCCAAACGGGCACCGTGCTTCGCACAAATGACATCCGATGCACTCCGACGCCTTATGTTCCAGAAGCTCATAGTGAGACTGCACTGTCGCCGGGATCTTCGGCTGCATGGTTGCCAGATCATAAAACTTGTTGATCATGGCAATATCCAGATTTGCGGCACACGGCTTGCAATGTCCGCAGTATGTACATTCGCCCCGATAAGAATGGAACGGTGCATTCGCGATCACAGATGCATAATCTTTCTCTGTCTCTGAGGAGCTCTCATATCCCACTGCCGCATCCACCTGCTCCTTTGTATCATATCCACACATGATGGAACAGACAGCCGGTCTCGTCAGCGCATAATGGATACACTGGACCGGGGTAAGACAGACACCGAACGGGGATCTCTTCGCGTCGAAAAGTCTTCCGCCCGCAAATCCCTTCATGACCGTGATCCCCACATCGTTCTCCTCACAGGCTTTATAGAGCAGCGCCCGGTCCGGATCGATCCCCTTAAGTCCCGCGTCGAACTCCTCCGCAAACATCGTATCGATATCCTCACTCGCCGGCAGCATATCAAACGCCGGGTTGATACTGAAAAGGATCATCTCTATATATCCGGATTCAACCGCCTTCATAGCTACCTTTGGATTGTGGGAGCTCATGCCGATGTGCCGAATCACGCCTTTTTCTTTCAGCTCCATCACATAATCCAGATAATCAGAGTGCTGGATCTTCTCCCACTCTTCCTCAGAATCCACATAGTGGATCATTCCGAGATCGATATAGTCGGTCTGCAGTCTCTTTAAAAGGTCCTCAAAGGCCGGACGCACATATTTCATCTCCCGAGTGCGGAAATACTGTCCGTCCTTCCAGGTAGACCCGATGTGTCCCTGAATAAACCACTGATCCCGGTTCTCTTTAATTCCCTCACCGATGATATTTCTCGATTTCGGATCCGCCATCCAGCAGTCCAGAATATTGATCCCTTTCTCTGATGCATACCGGATCAGCTCAATGCCCTCAGTTTCCGTATGCCGTTCCAGCCATTCCCCGCCAAATCCGATCTCACTCACCATGAGATCTGTTTTTCCTAATCTTCTTGTCCTCATATATTCCCCTCCGATCATCTATTGCCTCCGGCATTTCTCCTATCAGGATCCTACTGAAATGCCCCCGGTCCGTCGCTCTCCGACACGAATTTCGCGATCTTCACCGCTCCATTTCCATTCTTATCCACGGCATAGAACGTATACGTTCCTTTTTCCGTGATCTGGAACGCCGCCATATCCTTCTCATTCACCGTAAACGCCGTTCCTTCCACAGTCTCGCTCGCAAACTCCCCTGCCGTGTGTTCTCCCTTTGCATAGAAAAGCTTATCAAGATCCCCATCAATATCGAGGACGCGGACCGTCAGATACATTCCACCATTCCGGTTCGAGGTCTGCATCTCCAGATATGGAGCCGTTCCGTTCGCCGGTCTCGTTCCACCGTTCTGAAATCCCCTTCTTGATAAACTGCTGATATCATAGGAAAGTGCTGCGCCCACATTCAGCCTGCCGCCGGACACCGTCACGTCCTTGAGACTCTCCATCGGTGTCACCGTGGACATCAGGATCTCCTTCACATCCGCAACCCCGATCCCGTCAAAATACGAATAAATCATTGCAGCCGCACCGGACACCATCGGCGCCGCCATGGATGTTCCGCTCATGTATCCATAGGTGTTTCCAGGGGTCGTACTTAAAATATAACTTCCCGGCGCCGCAAGATCCACGGTCGTTTTTCCATAGTTGGAGCTTGCGGACAAGGCCCCATCAAAGCTCAGATTCGCGACGGAAATAATATTGTCCAGATCATACGCAGCCGGATAAAATGGGATCATATCCGTATCAACGCCTTTTCCCGTCTTCGGATTTCCGTTTCCTGCTGCCACTACAAACAGCATACCTGAATTCTTCATCGCCTCATATAATGCCTTATCATCTGTCGTTGACGTCAGGCTCAGGTTGCAGATCACCGCACCGTTATCCTCCGCATATTTGATCGCTTTGATGACAGCCGCCGTACTTCCTCCACCGTCATTTCCCCCAAGAGCCTTTAACGCCATCACCCGGACGCGGTTTCCCGGCACGATTCCCGAGATTCCGATCCCGTTTCCAGTCCCGGCACTGATCGTCCCGGCCCCGTGGGTTCCGTGGCTGTCCTCATTCCCGGTGAAGATCTGATTGTTATTATTGTAGAAATTCCACCCATACCGATCATCCACGTAGCCGTTTCCGTCATCGTCGATGCCATTTCCCGGGATCTCATCGGTATTGACCCATAAAGTGTCTTTCAGATCTTCATGAGTATCATCAATTCCCGTATCGATCATCGCAACGATGGTATCATGACTTCCGTTCCCATATGTCTCCCAGGCCTGTTTCAGGTTGATATCCACGCCGGAAACTGCCTGTCTCTTCTTTACCTCCACGAGAGTTCCAAGAAGCTCTGCGTTCTCCGACGGCTGCCCGAACGGATCCGAGTAGACCGGATACTTCGTAATCTCTTCCGACGTGAACGATCCATCGTTGAAGAATGCCCACTGCTCCGATGCGGACGGGTCATTTATCTGAAGCTTTTCAGACGCATACGCCATAAACGGCTGTCCCGCTGCCGCGAGTATCACCGCCGCCATAAATCCGGCCGCACGTCTGCAGACCGCTTTTCTTTTTCCATAATCATTCTGAGCCATAAAAATTCTCTTTTCTCTCTCCATTTCCAGCCCTCCAAAGCGGACATTCGCAATTCTCTTCCGTTGTTTGCTGGTCTGTGTTTAGATCTATTTTTTAATTTTACCAGATATTCTTGTCATTTTTATGAATTATTTCTTTTAATTTTTTAACATGGGAAAGTTTCCCACGTCTCACACATCCCATCGTCAGATTCCGGATTTTTATATGCAGGGATCTGCCATAACTGCAATCCTTATATTCAAGTCGAACGTCCGTGAGTCTCTGCACATTCGTGCCTTTTTGTAACAGGGAATTCCCTGTTACAAAATAAGCAGGATGACATTTCTATCATCCTGCTCACAATTTAACCTATTTCATTCTGAGGATTGCCCGGATCCTGCTCCGCCGGGGCCTCCAAAGCCTCAGCAGCCTGTACAGGCTGGCTCTCTGCGTTCCCATCGAACTCGCCGCCCATCCGGTTTTTCTCTTCTTTCTTCCCTTCCTCCGGCTCCGGGATTCCCTTTACCTCACGGAAGATCTTCATAAACTCCTTGCCGGTGATCGTCTCTTTCTCGATCAGGAACGCCGCGATCTGATCCATCGCATCACGGTTTTCGGAGAGAAGACGCTTTGCCTCAGCATACGCCTCTTTCAACATCTTCATGACTTCCGTATCGATCTCAGCGGCTGTCGCGTCACCACAGTTTAAGACAGTGCGTCCTGTCAGATACTGGTTCTCCTGAGTCTCTAATCCCATAAGGCCGAACTTCTCAGACATACCGTACTGGGTAACCATCGCTCTCGCGATCCTTGTCGCCTGCTCGATATCGTTTGCCGCGCCTGTCGTTACCGTATCAAATACAAGTTCCTCAGCCGCACGGCCTGCAAGAGAAACAACAAGCATTGCCTGAAGCTCTTTCTTCGTATTTAAGTATTTCTCCTCCTCCGGAACCTGCATCACGTAACCCAGCGCACCCATAGTACGCGGCACGATCGTGATCTTCTGAACCGGTTCAGCGTCTTTCTGAAGAGCGGTGACAAGCGCATGTCCAACCTCGTGATAGGAGACGATCCGGCGCTCTTCCTTGCTTAAGATCCTGTCTTTCTTCTCTTTTCCGACAAGAACAAGCTCCACTGCCTCAAAAAGATCTTTCTGGGAAACAGCCTGACGTCCGTTCTTGACCGCATTGATGGCTGCCTCGTTCATCATATTCGCGAGATCCGCACCCACGGCGCCGGACGTCGCAAGGGCAATCTCCTCGAAATCGACGGTCTCATCCAGACGCACATCCTTGGAATGTACTTTTAAGATATTCACACGGCCTTTCAGGTCCGGCTTATCAACGATGACACGTCTGTCGAAACGACCCGGTCTCAAAAGTGCCGGATCCAGAATCTCCGGACGGTTCGTCGCGCCAAGAACAAGAAGTCCCTTGGAGGAATCAAATCCATCCATCTCGGAAAGCAGCTGGTTTAAGGTCTGCTCTCTCTCATCGTTTCCGCCTAACCGGCTGTCACGACTGCGTCCGATAGCATCGATCTCATCGATGAAGATGATACACGGTGCGGACTGCTGTGCCTGCTTGAAGAGGTCGCGGACACGGGACGCGCCCACGCCGACGAACATCTCCACAAAGTCGGAACCGGAAAGCGAATAGAACGGAACATGGGCCTCACCGGCTACTGCCTTCGCGAGCAGTGTCTTACCGGTTCCCGGAGGTCCCACAAGGAGAGCTCCTTTCGGCAGTTTTGCACCGATCTTTGAATATTTCTGGGGATTATGAAGGAAATCGACGATCTCCACAAGGGATTCCTTCGCCTCATCCTCGCCTGCCACATCCGCAAACGTAACTCCTGTCTCCTTCTGGACGTAAACCTTGGCGTTGCTCTTTCCGACGCCCATCATTCCTCCGCCGCCCATCCGGCTGTACATCATATAAAGAAGTCCGATCATAAGCGCTGACGGGAGAACCCAGCCCATCAGAAAATTCAAAATATTCGCGCTCGTGCTCGTATCTTCCGCCACAACATGGACTCCGTTGGAATCTAAAAGTCTCTCTGCCAGATCGGAATCCGGAATTCTCACTGTATAATATTGGATAAAGCGGGAAAGCTTCGTGGAAGAAGTCTTCGGCGTTAAATAGATCCGGTTGCCGGAAAGCTTCGCCGTATCGATCTCTCCCTCTTTCAGGTACTCCACAAATTCCTCATACCCCAGTTCCTGTGTCTGGTTTTTGCGGACCATGTTGTTCATGACGGTCACAGCGATCAGCGTGATCACAAGAATCAGGGCAAGCACCCCAATATTCTGCCCGCTCGGCCGCTTTCTGCCATTTCTGTTCTGATTGTTGTTGTCCATTGATTTTCTCCACTTCTTTTGCGCATATATCACATTGGGGCATACTGCCCCATGATTTTGTGATACCTAATCATTATAAGTTGAGTTTCCCCATAAGGCAATAAAAAAAGTATGAAATTTATATGTTTACAAAAAATTTCAGAAAAGCTACAATACAGTAGTGGAAGTTTGTTTTATCTCTGTCGAGAAACCTCCCACCTTTTTCCACCATAATACAGGATATATTGAAAGGTTTATCACCATGAATACCGTCACACACCCGATCCCACCTGTTTTTGACTCCGGCTCCCGGATCCTGATCCTTGGCTCCTTCCCATCTGTCAAGTCCAGAGAAGGTCATTTTTTCTATCATCATCCGCAGAACCGGTTCTGGAAGACTCTGGCCGGCGTCCTCAAGAGCCCTGTCCCCATCTCCATTGATGAGAAAAAAGAATTTCTCCTCTCCCATCATATCGCCCTCTGGGACGTGATCGCATCCTGCTCGATCGAAGGTTCCAGCGACAGCTCCATCCGCAATGTCGTGCCCAACGACCTCTCCCGGATCCTGTCTGCCGCCGATATTCAGGCGATCTTCTGCAATGGGAAAACTTCCTGGAACTATTATAAAAAATATCAGGAGACCGTGACCGGGATCCCGGCAGTCTCCCTTCCATCCACGAGCCCGGCGAACGCGGCGTGGACGCTGGAGAAATTGAAAGGTGCCTGGGGTGTGATTTCAGATTATCTCGAGTGAATTACCCACCACTTAATTTTGAAGAAATTTGAAGTG
>NZ_QUJB01000024.1 GCF_003480435.1 Clostridium sp. AM30-24
CCGGTTATCGGACACTGCAGCCCGGAGGCGGCAGACGGCGGTCCGATCGCGCTCGTTGAGGAAGGCGATCTCATCGAGATCGATGTGATGGAGAGAAAGTTAAACATCATCGGTATCAAGGGCGAGAGAAAGACTCCGGAGGAGATCGACGCGGTCCTTGCCGAGAGAAAGAAAAACTGGAAGCCGAGAGAGCTCCGCTACAAGAGCGGTGTGCTCCGCATGTTCAGCGAGCATGCGGCAAGCCCGATGAAAGGAGCTTATCTGGAATTTTGATCTTCAGCGGTCGTACGGATAGAGGACAGGCAGAATAGAGTGAAGGGTAAATCCTCCGATTGCCATTGCGGTGACATACAGCAGATTTCCCCAGAAGATACCAGCCGTACATGCGATTTCGTGGAAAACCGGCTGCGAGGACGGATGGAATGGGGATATGTAGAACATGTCAGCGTCAGCGGTGGGACCTGTTGCGATGTTGATCACACAGGCAATTACACAGCATAGAAAAAAGAGCGGAAGAATATCCATATAATCCCGCCGTTCATGTCCGGCGATGCCTGTCCTACAGGATAAAAGTCCAAGGAAGAGCAGAATAAAATGCCAGATAAATCCATGCAGTGTCATCGTCCAGTACGGATGCATGAGTCCTGGCGGCACAGCCAGGGCCATGATCCCGCCCAGCAGCCCGAAATCCTGAAGGAAGGTGGCGGCGCGGCGAAGTGTTTTTTCGGAGTGAAGGAGTGGTGCAGCAAGACAGATGTACATGGGGACACTGCAGAGCTGGAACGGAAAATACCACCAGTCGAAATGCCCTTGAAACTCGATGACATATAAAAATGCCTGCTTATAGAGTTCCATGAGTGCGAGAAGTACTCCACAGGAAAAGAGAATATGGCGGAAATACGGTTCAGGCGATGCCATGGACCGTATTTTTTTGCCGAAAACCCGTGCAAAAGAGACCGCAAATCCTGCCCCAAAGAGGGTCAGTAGAATATGGAAGGCAGAATAAGGCACCGGGGGTGTCATCGGCCATGCGGTCATGCGCAGGATGGACTGGAGAAAAATGTACATATAAGGACCTTCTTTCAAAAGGATCGTATCCTGAAAATATCTGTAATTTGTCCGTTTCTCTTTGAAAAACGGCTGCTTACACATGTTTGAGCGGGGATCAGGGTTAAAAATCCTCCTGCAGGCAGGCTTGTGTCGGGCTTCGGACCTTTTACCCCTGACATCACAAATATTAATGCGAAATGAGAGATCTGTCAAACAAGGATTCCGGACACGAAAGATAGTTATGTGCAGGAACCGGACAGAATCACACGCCAAGCCTCACGGACGTTCGCCTTGATTTTGGATTCTTTGATAGTCTGTCTGGAAATGTCCTATTTTATATGATAAGATAAAAGAAAACTGCGGGGAGTGCGTATGGTGACAGGCAGCGGAGAAAGACGGTTTCATGATCAGATATCATGGCTGATGTTTCTATTCAGCATATTTGTGATATGGGTCCACTCTTATAATGTGGATCTGTTTTCCGGCGGGGCGCAGGATGGGGTATGGAGCCTTGCGGACCGGATCGAAAATTTCGTGTCGGTGGGACTGGGACAGATCGCCGTTCCGGGCTTTTTCCTGCTGTCATCCTACCTGTTTTTCCGGAATTTTTCCTGGGACAAGCTTTTAAGAAAATGGAAGAGCCGGGTATTCAGCGTCCTGATCCCTTATGTAGTCTGGAATCTCATCTACTATCTGGGTTATATGGCAGCATCCCGGTTTCTCGCCATACGATCCGTGGTCGGACGTGACATCATTCCATTTTCCGTGCAGGAGATCTGGCGGGCGGTCTCACAGTATGCGTATGCGCCAATCTTCTGGTATCTTTATCAGCTGATCTTCCTGATCATCGTGTCACCGCTGATCTACGCACTTGTTAAGAATCGGGCGATCGGTCTTTTCTGGATCGTGGGACTTGTGTTTGCGGTGCATCTCCACCTGGATATGCGCCATCCGAATACGGACGCCCTGCTTTACTATTCGGTTGCCGCATACTTTGCGGTTCATCGCCGAGGGCTGGTGGAGAGAAGCATGGAGGAAGAGGCAGCCAGATGGAAGGCAGATCATGGAACGAAAGAAAAGAAAGCTGCCCCAGAGGACAAAGATGGAAATGCAGCCAGTGTCATCCCGGCTCATGTGAGAAGGCGCTGTTTTGCAGAAGGTCTGGCGGGAGTCATGATCTCTGTATTCTGTTACAGGAGGATGATCGCACCCGAAGCGGCCGTCCTCTGGACCTGCTTTTACCGTATGGCTGTGCCGATGACCTGTTGGGCCTTTGCCTGTGGAGTGCGCCTTCCGAAGATCCGTCCATGGATGCGCCAGAGTATGTTCCTCTATGCGATTCACTTCATCGTCGTACGATTCGTAAACAAAGGAACAGCCGTCGTGACGAGAAGTCTTGCAGGCACGACAACAGCTGCCGGAATCTCCCTGGTCGTCTATTTCCTGCTTCCGGCAATCGCAGTTATTGCCTCTTACATTCTCGCAAAATTCCTCGTACGCGTCCTGCCGGGGGTGTGGAGAGTATTGTCCGGAGGGAGAAAACTGGAAGGATAGGGGGAATAAGAACTGCAGAAAATCCGTTACTGTCTGCGTACCGCATGAACAGCAGCACGTAAAATTCAAACGATCTTTTTTGTAAAAAATGCTAATAGTATTTCGATAAGAAATCCACTATACTATCAGTGAAAGAGTTAATCTTTCCTTCGCAGATGAGACGAGTGACGGTTCTGACTCGTCGGTAAAATAAAAAGTGACCGAGCGATGAGACGAGTGACGGTTCCGACTCGTCGGTAAAATAAAAAGTGACCGAGCGAAGAATCTTTGAGGGAGGAGAAATCCTCCCTTTTCTATACCAGTCTATTTTTCTTAGGGGATTCTTACCATGAATACATCAATTGAATTTTATATAAAGAAATTAAGCAAAAAATTTTATCAGAGGTATCCATCTAAAATGTATGAGGAAATTCTAAGTAAAGAGGATAGACCATATTCATGTCTTCTTGTTAAACAACATGGATACTTGATATGTGTACCGTTTCGGACTGAAATACGTCATAAATATGCGTATCATTTCCAAGCATCAGAAAGATCGAGAAAGCATCATTCGGGACTGGATTTTACAAAAGTGGTAATTGTCACCAATCAAGAATTTATAAACGAGGATATCACTGTTGTTGATCAGGACGAATACAAAGAAGTTATATATAATATTGAAAAGATAGTAGATTCTGTGATAAAATTTGTTGATGATTATGTCGAACATATAAAAGGAATAAAAAAGCTTCATGAAAGAGAATTTGAACGTCGATATCATTTTTCATCATTAAAATACTTTAAGAGAGAATTGGGACTTAGTCAGAAAAAAGAACCGGAGGAAGAGGATATGCTGAGAGATAACGTAAAAAAATACTATCTGGAACAGGATTACAATTGTGCGGAGACGATCTTAAGATGTATTGACGAGGAATACGGGATCGGTCTTACGGAAGATGATTTCAAGCTGGTCAGTGCGTTTGGCGGCGGAATGGGATGCGGATCATCCTGCGGCGCATTATGCGGTGCGATGGCAGCGCTGGGACGGCTGACGGTGAAGACCCGTGCCCATGCAACCGAAGGTTTTAAGGATACATGCGCGGATCTCGTGGAGGCATTCCGCAATAAGCTTGGAAATACAGATTGCTCAGAGCTGGTGAAAGTCTATAAGAAGGACGATGTGCGCTGTTTGGAGACAGTCTGTCTGGCGGCGGACGTGTTTGAGGAGTTTTATAATACGCATGTTGCAAAAAAATAAAATTGAGAAAATCAAAGGAATGTGAACGGCGGAATAGAATCGATAAACTGTGAGAGTAGACCAGAGACTTGCAACTCCAAAAGCCATGTAGTATAATACATGCAGTTAGCAAAAGCTAACCACATAGCTTAAACATTTATAGTTCTAATCAATCAATACATGGTGAAAAAATGACATTACAACAACTGAAATACTACTGCATGGTCTGCGAATGCCACAGCATTACGCAGGCCGCAAAAAAATCTTTCGTGACGCAGCCCGCGGTCACGGCTGCGATCCGTGAACTGGAGAAGGAATATGCGGTCCGCCTGGTGGATAAGGAAGGAAAAAGTATCCGACTCACGAAGGCGGGGGAAGGATTTTACCAATATGCGTCCCAGATGCTGGATCACGCGAAGGAATTCGATGACCAAGTACATAGTATGGTAAAACTTACGAGAAATCTGCGGATCGGACTGACAAAATCTGCGGGTTCTGCCGTCTACATGGAGTATTTTTCAAATGAGGACGAAAAATATCAGAATGTGGAGATAAAAGTGACCGTGGATTCTACATCAGAACTGATCGAGAAACTGCGGGACAAGAAGCTGGATGCCGTTCTGGTCCTGAATCACGGTGGAGATCCAATGGAAAATGATTTGGAATGGGCGGAACTTAAGACTACAGAAATGCTGTACTGTGTCTCGAAAAACCATGCGCTGGCACACGAAGAGCGGATCACAGTACCGATGATTGCGAAAGAGAAGATGGTATCCACAAAACACGATCATCACAAGACAGAGGCATTACGGCAGCTGTTCTTACAGGCAGGTTATGAGGAGGGGCCGCAGGTCTTATGGAGATACGATCAGCAGAGCACGGCGCTTCAGATGATCGCCGCAAATATGGCGACAGGGTACTTTCCGGCGGAGGCAATCCGTCAGAATGATGGAATCGTTGGAAAACAGCTGGAAGGCGATAAGCCTGTTCCAATCTGCATTGCCTGGACAAAAGACAGCTGGAAGCAGGAAGAAGTGCAGCAGTTTATAAAAGAGATCATGAAATTTTACGGGGCGGTCCGATAGCGGGCCGTCTTTTTTGATGCGCACTCGCACAAAGATGTAGATTGTCGCAAGCGACCACGCTCGGCGTGAGAATGTGTCGGGGCTCATTTTTAATTTATCATAGCTTTTATTTATAAATGAACAATTTAATTTATTTTACAAAATTCAGAAAATGATGTATAGTTAGTCACATCTAATTAGCTATAGCTAACCAATGAGCCATGTGTAAGGAGACAACAATGGATCGAGGAATTCTGGAAAATAAAAAAAGACCGGCGATGTTCATCATGATCATCGCTCTGATCGCCCTGTTTCTGGTGCTGATCTGTGTAGGACGCTATCCGATCAGTCCGTTTCGGGCATTCGAAATTATAGGGAGATCGTTCGTCGGAAAGACCGATGGAATGGATGTATACGAGTCAAGCGTGATACTGAGTATCCGTCTTCCGAGAATCCTTATGGGAATTCTGGTGGGAGCCGGGCTTTCTGTTTCCGGCGCGATTTATCAGGCCGTTTTCGGAAATCCGCTCGTAAGCCCGGATATTCTCGGAGTTTCTTCGGGAGCTGGATTTGGCGCGGCATTAGCGATCCTGTTATCGTGCGGCATGGCTGCCACACAGGTGACCGCGCTCGGCTGCGGCCTTCTGGCAGTGGTGGTCGTTCTGAACCTGTCACGCATCAAGAGGCGCAGCGAACTGTTCGTGCTGGTGCTGTCGGGCGTTATTGTGAAGTCCATGTTTGATGCGCTGGTTTCTTTTATCAAGTACATCGCGGATCCGGAGGACAAGCTTCCGACGATCACTATGTGGCTGATGGGAAGTCTGGCAAATGTCTCATACAGGGATGTCCTGCTCTGCGCAGCAATTGAGATTCCGTGTCTGGCAGTGGCCATGATCCTTCGCTGGAAGATGAACCTGCTTTCACTGGAACAGGAGGAAGCCAGATCTTTAGGAATCAACGTCAAAAAGCTTCGTCTCGCCGTGATCCTGATCGCGACGATCATGACTGCGGTCACCGTGTCCGTCTGCGGCATCATCGGATGGATCGGGCTGGTGATTCCCCATATTGCGCGACTTCTGATCGGAAATGACCACCGGACACTGATTCCGGCAAGTGCTCTTATGGGTTCGATCTACCTGCTGTTGATCGATACGGCAGCCAGGGCGGCAACAGCGGGAGAGGTTCCGCTATCCATTCTGACAGCGATGGTCGGCGCTCCGTTTTTTGCCGTGATCCTCAGAAAAACGTCAGGAGGCAGGGAATGATACTGGAAGTAAAAAATGGCAGTTTTTCTTATGGACAAAGGGAAATCTTGAGGAATATCTCATTCTGCCTGGAGGAGCAGAAGATCATGACGATCTTAGGTCCGAACGGTGTGGGAAAAACGACTCTTCTAAAATGCATCATGGGTTTTCTGCCATGGAACAGGGGAGAGGCGCGGATCCTTGAGAAGAATTTAAACGCATATTCCGATAAAGAACTCTGGAAACAGATCAGCTATGTGCCGCAGGCAAAACGGAGCGCATTCTCCTATGGAGTTCTGGAAATGGTCGTCATGGGGCTCGACAAAGAGAACAGTTTCTTCTATACCCCGAAAAAAGATCATTTTGACCGGGCTAATGAGATGCTAAAGGAACTGGGTGTCGGAAAACTTGCTGGGAGGTACTGCAACGAACTGTCCGGCGGCGAGCTGCAGATGGTAATGCTTGCGCGGGCATTGGTCTCAGGACCGAAACTTCTGATCTTAGATGAGCCGGAGTCAAATCTGGACATGAAGAACCAGCTGCGGGTTTTGGACGCGATCTCGTATATCAATCAGGAAAAGAATACGGCCTGCATCATCAACACACATTTCCCGGCCCATGCGCTGCAGCTGTCAGATAAGACATTGCTGCTGGGACAAAATTATCGGCAGAAGTTTGGAGACACGGCGGAGATCATTACCGAAAACAATGTGGAAGAATTTTTCCAGACGCATGCCAGAATTCTGGATTTTTCAGCGGAAGGAAGAACCTACCGAACGATCGCACCTTACCGGATCACTGACAATGACCGGGAAGATGAGGAAGAGAGGAGAGAAAAATGAAGTATACAGTTTTAGGACGTTCAGGAATTTCCGTGTCCAGAATTTCCATGGGGACCCATCATCTGAACGATCCGGCAGATATGGACAAACATGTTCAAAACTTCTTATATGCCTATAAAAAAGGAATCAATTTTTTTGAGACATCCGTCACCTACGGGGAAGGATATTCGGAACTGATCCTGGGAGAGGCGGTAAAAGAAATGAAAAAGGAAGGCCGCCCGTTCTTCATAATGTCAAAGACACATGCAGGAGATCATGAAACATTTAGACGGGATCTGGAAAATTCCCTGAAACGGCTTGGCGTGGACAGCATCGATGCGTTTACCTGCCTCTGGGGCGTTAAAAGCGGCGTAGAATGGAGCGGCGCGAAGGCATATGGAGCACTCAAAGAGATGGAGAGGGCCAGAGAAGAGGGATTGATAAAACATATCGCAATCTCCGCGCATATGAAAAATCAGGAACTCGAACCGATCGTAAAAGAGTATCCCTTTGACTATAGTGTGCAGGGGTTCAATGTGGTCAACAGCGCGTACCGGGCGGACGGACTGAAAGCAACATGGGAAAGCGGGGCGGGAACCATAGCCATGAATCCGCTGGCAACGGGAGATATTCTGAAATATTCCCATATTTTTGACGCGATACGGATCCGGGAAGATCAGAGTCTCGTGCAGGCGGCTTACAGCTATGTACTGTCGATCCCATGGGTACATTCCGTTCTGGGAACCTTTAATTCAAAGGAACAGATCGATGAGGCATTATCTGTTCTGGAAGAAGCGCCTTACAGTGAGGCGGAACTGAAAAAAGTGCAGACATGTCTGAAAGAGAGAATCAGAGGTACTTCTCTTAAAGAGCGGATCGACACTGGAAAAGGATTGCGCCAGAGACCGTATATCCTGCGGGAAGAGGCGGCAGATCTGATGGAGGTTTATCCTTTAAGCGTTTAAATATTCATATAGCATTATAAATTTAGAAAACAAACGGAGGAATAAAGACATGAGAAAAATGATGGGCTTAGTTTTAGCAGGAGCTGCTGCATTTGCGCTGACTGCCTGCAGCGGAAACAATGCCAGTCAGAGTACAGAAGCGGCTGCGACAACAGTTCCTGGGACGCAGACAGAAGCGGCAGCTGAGACGGAGAGCGGAAGCTATACAGTCACAGATGTGCGCGGAAAGGAGATCGAATTTGATGTGGTTCCGGAGCGTGTTGCCACAGTCGGCAAGCCGTTCCCGTCCATCTACTATGCGATCGAGGGCGCAACGGACAATATCGTCGGCTGCAACCCATCTTCCATCACAGCGTACAATGAAAGCGTGCTGAAGGACATGTACCCGCAGCTGGAAAATGCAGAGACAGACTGGTGCACAAAGGATTCCACCGTAAATGTTGAGGAACTCCTGAAACTGCGTCCGGATGTTGTATTCATCTATTCGACGAATGACAAGGAAATCGAGAAGATGGAAAACGCGGGACTTAAAGTTGTGGCACTTCGAAGTGCGGAATTGGACAGTGTAAAAGAAAATCTTCAGATCATTGCAGCTGTTTGCCAGAAAGAAGAGCGCGGAGAGCAGCTGGTGCAGTATATTGACGAGGGAATCGAGGAGGTTACCTCACGCCTTGCTGATGTGTCAGAAGAGGACAAACCGACAGTCGTTGAGCTTTACAGTGATATGAATGTGTCCGTAAAACAGTATGACCACTGGATGATCCCGAGCGGAGCGAAAAATCCGGCGGAAGATCTGACGGGAAAAATGGCAGAGGTGGATATGGAGCAGATGCTTTTATGGAATCCGGATATCATCTATATTGGAAACCATTCAGATCTGATGCCATCGGATCTTTTGGAAAACAAACAGACCGGAAGAGACTGGTCCGTTATCAATGCAGTGAAGAATCATCAGGTCTATAAAATCCCGATCGGCGCTTACCGTTGGGATCCGGCAGGTGTGGAGACACCGCTCATGGTCAAGTGGGCTGCAAAGATCCAGTACCCGGATATTTTCGCTGATATGGACATGAAAGAGGAAGTGAAGGAATTCTTCGAGCTTGTTTATCAGTACGAGTTGACAGATGAACAGGTCTCTGAAATCCTGGACAACAGACAGGAATAATACATGAGGAATCTTAAGAAAAAGGAGAAATAAAAATGGAAAAGATTACAGTGCTTGAAAAGGGACAGAAACTTGAATTCAGCTTTGAGGACCTGTTAAAGTATCACGGAGTAGGATATCCGGGCGGTGTAGCACACGCGTTTCAGGTCATGCAGAGAGCGTTTCCGCTGCTTGATGACGGAAAACTTCTGGAGCGCAGGGAGATCGAGCTCGTCACCGCATTTCCAGGTCCTGGAGGACGGGATGCTTTCGAGATGGTGACCCGCTGCGTTACTGACGGACGGATCCATGTGGACAAAGATCTGCCGGAGGCAGCAGGCATTCTGGAAAGCCCCCATGGAAGATATTATTTCCGGTTCAGCTACAGAGGAAAGACGGTGGTTGTCACCATTCGCCCGGGCTTTGTACGTCAGGATTTTATTGAGATGGCAAGAAAACCAAACCGCACCGGGGAAGAAGAGGTGATCCTGGCACAGATGAAGCGGGATATGGCAAAACGTCTTCTTGATGCAAAGCCGGAAGAGGTTTATGACGCAGTGATTTTATAGGAAGCAAAGGCCGGCTGCCGGTGGAATAATTCGCTCGCGGTTGGCCTTAACCTGTTTTACGGGGAGATAATGGGGAAAAAGCAGAACGGCGTGAGAATAATTGTGGATAATCCACTAAAATCACAAAAAATCAAGGAAAATCCACTTGCATTAGCAATATGGATATGCTATAATTATTAAGCTGTTCTGGCGGAACAGGACATATGGCTGTAAAGCTGTATTATTTTTTATTAACGTAACGTGACTGTCAGTCATGTACCAAAAATTTTAAAGAGGTGAAAATCATGAAACAGGGAATCCACCCAAATTACTATCAGGCCAAGGTCGTTTGCAACTGCGGTAATGAATTTGTAACTGGTTCTACCAAGAAAGACATTCACGTAGAAATCTGTTCCAAATGCCATTCATTCTATACTGGTCAGCAGAAGGCTGCTTCCGCTCGCGGACGTATCGAGATGTTCAACCGTAAGTATGGTATGAAAACAGACAAATAAGGTTTGATTAGTGAAAGGTTGAGCTTTTGGATAACTCTGAAAACTCAGCCTTTTTTGTCATACAGGGAATCAAGGAGAAAAAATCAACGCAAGCTTGCTTGCAGGGGATTTTTTCTCTTTGATTCCCGCACAAACATGAACAAGCAGCCATTTTTCGTAAGAAAAATGAGCGGATTGTGAATGCTTGTGGAGAATCGCGGGAGCACGAAGTGCGGAGCGATTCTGGTATGAGACTATGAGACATATATGGAGGTAAAATCTTGAAATATTCCGGTATCGGGGGACAGGCAGTATTAGAGGGTATCATGATGAAGAACAAGGACAATTACGCCACGGCTGTCAGAAAGCCGGACGGCGAGATCGTTGTCAAGAAAGATACCTATGTGAGCATGACAGAAAAAGTAAAGTTTTTCTCCCTGCCGTTTGTGAGAGGAATCTTTAGTTTCGCGGACTCCATGATCCTGGGAATGCGTTCCCTGACATGGTCGGCAAGCTTCTTTGAGGACGATGAGGAGGACGAGGAGCCGGGAAAGTTCGAGAAATTTTTGATCGATACATTTGGTGAAAAAGTAGATAATGTCGTTATGTCGGCGGTGATGGTATTCTCCATCTTTATGGCGATTGCGATCTTTATGGTATTCCCGCTTTTGATCGCGGGAATCTTCCGGAAATTTATCCACTCTGAGACTGTGATGGCGATTCTTGAAGGCTGTATCCGAATTGCGATTTTCATCACCTACATTAAGGTGATCTCACGGATGGAGGACATCAAGCGGACGTTCATGTACCACGGATCGGAACATAAATGCATCAACTGCTTAGAGCATGGTCTTGTGCTCAACGTGGAGAATGTAAGAAAAAGCTCCAAAGAACATAAGCGCTGCGGAACGAGCTTTCTTCTGATCGTTATGGTGATCAGCATCCTGTTCTTCATGGTGGTCCGTGTAGATACGATCTGGCTTCGGATCGTCAGCCGGATCGTCCTGATCCCGGTGATTGCGGGTGTCTCCTATGAGGTGCTCCGCCTTGCAGGAACCAGCAATTCGAAGATCATGGACATCGTCAGCCGTCCGGGCATGTGGATGCAGGGACTTACGACAAAGGAGCCGGATGACTCGATGATCGAAGTAGCGATCGTCGCGGTAGAGGCCGTGTTTGACTGGAAAAAGTATCTGGAAGAGAATTTCCCGGAGCTGTATCCGGCAGGATATTTTGAGAGAAAAGATCAGACAGGGAAGAACGTGCAGGAGATAACGGCATGAGCGAAATGAAGAGTGCTGTCGGGGCTGGAATGGACCGGTCCGGAGATGATCTATGCGTGGAAAATAGCGTGCGTGAATTTAAGATCTGGGCAGATGTCCTAAACTACGGAAAAAAGATCCTAAAGAATGCGAGGATCGTGGAGGCGGATCTCGACGCCTGGTACCTGTTTGGGCAGATCTTTGGGATTTCCAGAGCGCAGTATTTTCTTTGCGCAAGGGAGAACATTGCCGGAAGCACGGCACAGAAAATGGCTGCTCAAGAGCAGACTGGTAATTCTTTGGAGAGCAAAAACGCGCTGGACTGTGTAGAACTGTGGCTGAAAGAGAAAATGTCAGCGTATGAGAACACATTGGAAAAACGCGCGTCCCGCATCCCGCTCCAGCAGATCTTAGGACAGCAGGAGTTCATGGGACTCACATTTTTCGTGAATGAGCATGTGCTGATCCCGAGACAGGACACAGAGACACTTGTGGAGCTTGTGTTAAATGAGCAGAAAGATAAGCATGTTTCGATTCTTGACATGTGCACTGGATCCGGATGTATTGCCGTGAGTTTAAAGAAGCTTGGCGGATATGCCAGCGTGGAAGGCGCGGATATCTCGGAAGAGGCGTTAAAAGTTGCGAAAAGAAATTCAGAAGAGATTCTTGAAAACAGCGATGTAAACAACGATGCAGTCAGCAGCAGGACAGAACAAATACAGAATTGCACGAATCTGACAAATAATCAGAATAAACAGGATAATTCTGAAGAACGCATGGTTTCTGAAGTCCGCACGGTGCCGCAGACAGGTGTAATATTCCGCCACAGTGACATGTTCAGCGCTTTTTCGGAGACAGAACGATTCAATGTGATTGTCTCCAACCCACCCTACATCCCCAGCGCTGTTATCGAGGAGCTGGAACCGGAAGTACGGGACCATGAGCCCCGGGGAGCCCTTGACGGGACCGCGGACGGGCTTTATTTTTACAGAATTCTGGCAGAAGAATGTGCCAAACATCTGACGCCGGGAGGACATGTGTATTTTGAGATCGGATATGACCAGGGAGCAGCGGTGAAGGAACTGCTGGATATCCATGGTTTTAAGGATACAAGAGTGATTCAGGATCTGACAGGAAAGGACCGCGTCGTGTGCGGAACCTGGCAGACCGCAGGCGTATGAGGAGGTTTTATAGATGTTTGACCGTTTGGATGATATGCTTCGGCATTACGAAGAGTTAATGCTGGAATTAAATAACCCGTCGGTAGCGGAAGATCAGAGAAAGTTCCGCAAGCTGATGAAGGAGCAGGCAGACCTGGCGCCGATCGTTGACGCGTACAAGCAGTACAAGCAGGCGAAACAGGACGTGGAGGACAGCCTTGCACTTCTCGATGAGGAGAGCGACGAGGAGATGAAGGAACTCGCGAAGGAAGAACTTGCCGACGCAAAGAAGAGGATCGAGGAGCTGGAACAGGAGTTAAAGATCCTGCTTCTCCCGAAAGACCCGAACGATGAGAAGAACGTAATCGTCGAGATCCGTGCCGGCGCGGGCGGAGACGAGGCAGCGTTATTTGCTTCCGAGTTATACCGCATGTATGTGCACTACGCGGAGAGCCAGCACTGGAAGACAGAGATGATCAACGTCAGTGAGAGTGGAATCGGTGGAATGAAAGAAGTCGAGTTTATGATCACCGGACACGGCGCTTACTCCAAGTTAAAATACGAGAGCGGCGTCCACCGTGTACAGCGTGTTCCGGAGACAGAGTCCGGCGGAAGGATCCACACCTCCACAGCGACCGTTGCCATCATGCCGGAGGCTGAGGAATTCGACGTTGTGATCGATGATAAGGATATCCGTATTGATGTTATGCGTGCGTCCGGTAACGGTGGACAGTGTGTCAACACCACAGACTCCGCGGTGCGTTTAACGCATATCCCGACAGGAATCGTGATCTACAGCCAGACTGAGAAGTCCCAGCTTCAGAATAAGGAAAAAGCGTTCCGTTTACTGCGCTCCAAGTTATATGATATGGAGCTTGAGAGACGTCAGAATGAGGAAGCGGCAGAGCGTCGCAGCCAGATCGGTACCGGCGACCGCTCCGAGAAGATCCGTACCTACAACTTCCCGCAGGGACGTGTGACAGACCACAGGATCAAGCTGACACTCTATAAGATCGATGCCATCATGGACGGCGATATTCAGGAACTGATCGACAGCCTGATCGCAGCAGACCAGGCGGCGAAGCTTGCGAAGATGAATGAGAACTAATGTAACTGTTCAGTAGGTCTGCGCACTTGTTGCGCTGACCGTAAGAAAACATAGGCTGGAAGGCAAAAATCCCATCAGCGAAGCTGATCAGGAATGGATTTTTGCACGTAACTATGAAGGTACTGAATAGTTACGAACTAATTTAGGATTGTTCGGCTTGAACACTGCAAATAAAAAGATTTGAACAACATAAAAGACCTTCAAGATTCAGAAGATAAACTCTCTAATTGCTGGTTAAGACAGAGAATTAGAAATTTAGCAATCTGATCTTGAAGGCCTTTTTGATTGGTAGACAAATTTCGACAACAATGTACCCGACCGATGTGGGACCTGTGGCGCTTACGAGAAAATAACCTTCTGCCATCGTCCACTCTTATACCTGCAGACAAAGAAGATCCCGCGGACAAGCCAGTCGATGGTCATAGCCACCCAGACACCGAAGATTCCCATATGGAACACCATGGTCAGCAGGTAGCTGAAACCAAAACGGAACACCCACATGGAGATGATGGAGAGCACCATGGTGATCTTCACATCCGCCGCGGCGCGCAGCGTATTCGGCAGTGTAAAGGACAGCGGCCAGATCGTCACAACACAGGCTGCATGGTATAAAATAATATCATTCGCATACCGGGCGGCCTCGTCGGAGAGATTATAGACCGACAGGATAAACGGCAGCGCCAGGATCACGATGAGGTTTGATGCGATCAGGCAGAGATACTCCACGCGCATCATGTGCTTTGTGTAATATTTTACCTGCTCGAAATCTCCCGCGCCGACGCACTGGGCACAGACCGTGAGAAGTGCAAAGCCGAAGGACATGCCGGGCAGGATCGCAAAGTTCGCGATATTATTGCCGACCGCGTTCGCTGCCAGGGATGCGGTTCCGAGACCGGAGACGAGACTTAAAACGGCGATCTTTCCAAGCTGGAACATACTGTTCTCCAGGCCGTTCGGGATTCCGATATAGAGGATCTTTTTCAGTACATTCCACTTGATCTTAAACGGGTATGGGTGCAAAATGTGAAGTTCATGTTCCTGGTTGTTTAACAAAATAAGAATCACCACGCAGGCAACACCTCGGGACACGACCGTCGGGATCGCAACGCCCTCGACACCGCAGTGGAATCCGAAGATTAAAAGTGCGTTTCCGAATACATTGATGGAGTTCATGAGTAGTGAGGTCTTCATGGCGACATTGGAATTTCCCATAGCACGGAAGATCGCGGCTCCCGCATTGTACATGGCGATCATTGGGATGGAAGACAGGACGATCAGCAGGTAGGTACGACTGTCCTTCATGACTTCCGGCTCGATCTTTCCGAATACATGGTACAGGATCACGTTCTGTCCGAGGTAGCCGAGGATCATAATAAAGATCGAGAACAGGAATGTGAAGTTAAAAAGCTGGGCGGTCGCCTCGCAGCCGGTCTTTGGATCTTTTCTTCCAAGATACTGCCCGGCGATCACCGCGCCGCCGGTGGCGAGAGCTGTGAAGATATTGATGATGAGAAGCATGACCGTGTCGACCAGAGAAACACCGGAGACGGCGGCTTCCCCGACCCGGGCGACCATAATAGAGTCGGAAAGACCGACGGCGACCTGTAAAAACTGATCCACGATCAGGGGGATGATCAGGCGCACCAGGTCGTTCCGGCTGAAAAGACGATTATTCATATGTAGATATATCCTCCAGAAAAAATATAATATAGGTTCTAACATATTTTTATAAGATTTGCAATTGGGAAAAGTTACGGTTTTTAAGTATGGTCCTGTGGTATGATTTCAGCGAATTTTCTTAAACAAAGAGATAGTCTATAAGAATATTTAAGAATAGAACTGCAAAGGGAAATGAATGTCGAAGAAGGTGCAGGGACAGTTAAGAAAGGAGTCAGAAGGAAAAACAGATGTCTGCAGAGGAAAACGGACAGCGAACATTATAGGTATGATGTGAAATATGGGGGAAATTATAAAAAATCCACAAAAATCTTCATGTTTTTTAAGAGAATTATAAGAGGAAGTACCTTTAAAAGAAAAGGCATTTATGCTATAATGATCTCAGTATAGGGCGTAGTGTGCCCAAAAACAGATGAGAAAAGGAGAGCATATGAAAGGAATCATACTTGCCGGCGGAAGCGGCACAAGACTGTATCCGCTCACTAAGGTAACTTCCAAACAGCTTTTACCAATTTATGATAAACCAATGATCTATTATCCGTTATCCGTCCTGATGAACGCGGGGATCAGAGATATCCTCATCATCTCCACACCGGATGATACCCCGAGATTTGAGGCACTGTTAGGTGACGGAAAGCAGTTCGGTGTGAACTTATCCTACGCGGTACAGCCGAGCCCGGACGGACTTGCCCAGGCGTTCATCATCGGTGAAAAATTCATCAATGGTGACTCTGTTGCGATGATCTTAGGAGATAATATCTTCCACGGACAGGGCTTAAAGAAGCGTCTCCGCGCAGCCGCAGAGAAGGAGAAAGGCGCCACTGTATTCGGCTACTATGTAGATGATCCGGAGCGTTTCGGTATCGTTGAGTTCGACGAGACAGGAAAGGCGATCTCTATCGAAGAGAAGCCGGAGAAGCCGAAGTCCAACTACTGCGTAACCGGTCTTTATTTCTACGACAACCGCGTTGTGGAGTACGCAAAGAACTTAAAACCATCCGCAAGAGGCGAGCTTGAGATCACAGACCTGAACCGGATCTATCTTGAGAACGGTGAGCTTGATGTAACACTCTTAGGTCAGGGCTTCACATGGCTGGATACCGGTACCCACGAGTCCTTAGTTGAGGCCACAAACTTCGTCAAGACCATCGAGACCCACCAGCACAGAAAGATCGCGTGCCTGGAAGAGATCGCCTACACAAACGGCTGGATCTCCAAGGAAGAGGTTATGGCCGCATACGAGATCTACAAGAAGAACCAGTATGGCCAGTACTTAAAGGATGTCATCGACGGAAAATATATCGACAAACTGCCGGGACACGCAGATAAGTAAAGAGAAAAAACAGCAGGCTTTCAGCGCACTCACGCCCAAACACAAAGCGTTTGAGTGGAAGCTTCTGAACTGATACAGGAAAGGATGGAACATGAGCTGAGTGTATTCCTGTAGGGAAATTTTGCAGTCAGGATCATGTTCATGAAGGAGAAATAAACACATGAAAATCATCGTAACAGGCGGCGCCGGATTTATCGGCGGCAACTTCATCCACCATATGGTAAACAAATACCCGGAGTACCAGATCGTAAACCTCGATCTCTTAACATACGCCGGAAACCTTGAGACATTAAAACCGGTCGAGAACAAGCCGAACTACAAGTTCGTAAAGGGTGATATCGCAGACCGCAAATTCGTATTCGACCTCTTCGAGAAAGAGAAACCGGACATCGTCGTAAACTTCGCGGCAGAGAGCCATGTTGACCGTTCCGTTGTAGATCCGGAGAGCTTTGTCCGCACAAACGTAATGGGAACCACAACGCTGCTTGACGCGTGCCGTACTTACGGGATCAAGCGTTACCATCAGGTTTCCACCGATGAGGTCTACGGAGATCTTCCGTTGGACCGCCCGGATCTCTTCTTCACAGAGGAGACACCGCTCCACACCTCCAGCCCGTACTCTTCCTCCAAGGCAAGCGCTGACCTTTTCGTTCTCGCTTACCACAGAACCTACGGACTCCCGGTGACGATCTCCCGCTGCTCCAACAACTACGGCCCGTACCACTTCCCGGAGAAGCTGATCCCGCTGATGATTAGCCGTGCCCTCGCTGATGAGGCACTTCCGGTATACGGAACAGGAGAGAATGTCCGTGACTGGCTCCATGTTTCCGACCACTGTGAGGCCATCGACCTGATCATCCACAACGGACGTGTCGGTGAGGTTTATAACGTCGGCGGACACAATGAGAGAACAAACCTTGAGGTCGTTAAGACGATCTTAAAGGCATTAAATAAGCCGGAGAGCCTTATTAAATTCGTAACAGACCGTCCGGGCCACGACAGACGTTACGCTATTGACCCGACAAAGCTTGAGACAGAGCTTGGCTGGAAGCCGAAGTACAACTTTGATACCGGTATCCAGCAGACGATCCAGTGGTATCTGGATAACGAGGACTGGTGGAAGCACATCTTAAGCGGTGAGTACAGCAATTACTTCGATAATATGTACGGCGACCGCCTCGGTAAGGATTTAAAGTAAGGCACTTTCAGGTGAAAGGAATAACGCGAACATGAGAGTTTTAGTAACAGGCGTAAAAGGCCAGCTTGGTCATGACGTTGTAAATGAGATGGAAAAACGCGGTCTGACTCCGATCGGAGTCGATCTTGCGGAGATGGATATTACCGATAAAGAGGCATGCGACCGTGTGATCACGGAGGCAAATGTCGAGGCGGTCATCCACTGTGCCGCTTATACAGCGGTTGACGCAGCGGAGGACAATGTGGATGTTTGCATGAAGGTCAACGCAGGCGGGACAAGAAATATCGCGGAAGTCTGCAAAAAGCTTGGCATCAAGATGATGTATATCAGCACAGACTATGTGTTCGACGGACAGGGAACCCGCCCGTGGGAGCCGGATGACGAGAGACATCCACTGAATGTCTATGGACAGTCCAAATATGAAGGTGAGCTTGCAGTTGAGGAGCTGGTGGAGAAATTCTTTACCGTCCGCATTGCCTGGGTATTCGGCGTAAACGGCAAGAACTTCATTAAGACCATGCTTCGGATCGGAAAGGAGCGTGGAGCTGCATCTGTCGTTGATGACCAGATCGGATCCCCGACCTACACCTACGATCTCGCAAGACTCCTTGTGGATATGATCCAGACCGATAAATACGGCAGATACCATGCGACAAACGAGGGACTCTGCTCCTGGTATGAGTTCGCGTGCGAGATCTTCCGCGCAGCCGGCATGGATGTCAAGGTGACACCGGTGCATTCCGATGAGTATCCGGCAGCAAAGGCAAAACGCCCGATGAACAGCCGGATGAGCAAGGAAAAGCTTACAGAGAACGGCTTCGAGCGTCTTCCGGAGTGGAAGGACGCGGTTGCGAGATATCTGAAAGAGATCACCTGGTAGAAGGATTCACTGCCTGAAAGGAGTGGAGTCTTACCGGACTGGGATAAAGATCAGGATTTGGCGATGAAGGACCGGTCCTGCTTATGAAAAGACATACGGCTGTCGGTGAAGACATGTTCTCCGGCAGCCTGTTTTATCAGAGAAAACAGGATCTTCGAAGTCCTGTCAGCAGCGTATCAATGCCGGACAGTTTGGTGCAGATGCGCATAATCTATGAAGAGACAGAAGACCGCGGACTCTATAGAGAATGAGGATATCGTTTTATGGAAATGTCCGATTCTCTATAAGGTTCGCGGTATATGGAGGAAATTGAGGAATGGGAAAATATTTTGGTACCGACGGCTTCCGCGGCGAGGCAAACGTCGATCTGACCGTGGAGCATGCATATAAAGTCGGAAGATTTCTTGGATGGTATTACGGAAAACAGGCAAAGGGAGACCGCTGCAGAGTCGTGATCGGAAAAGATACAAGACGTTCCAGCTATATGTTTGAGTATTCCCTGGCAGCGGGACTCACAGCATCTGGAGCGGACACTTATCTCTTACATGTGACGACAACTCCGAGTGTGTCCCATGTGATCCGCACGGAAGATTTCGACTGCGGGATCATGATCTCTGCCAGCCATAACCCGTACTATGACAACGGCATCAAGGTCATGAACGGAAACGGTGAAAAGCTCGAGGAGAGCGTCATCGAGGAGATCGAGAAGTACTTAGACGGTGAGATGGAAGAAATTCCGCTCGCTAAGAGAGAAAATATCGGAAGAACCCAGGATTTCGCGGCAGGAAGAAATCGTTATATCGGCTACCTGATTTCCATCGCGACAAGATCTTTTAAGGGCAAAAAGGTCGGCCTCGACTGCTCCAACGGAAGTGCTTCCTCCGTTGCGAAGAGCGTATTTGATGCCCTCGGCGCTGACACATACGTCATCAATGACAAGCCGGACGGACTGAACATCAACCGCGGCTGCGGTTCCACCCATATTGAAAACCTTCAGAAATTCGTGAAGGAGAAAGGTCTCGATGTGGGCTTTGCCTATGATGGTGACGCGGACCGCTGCCTGGCTGTGGATGAGAACGGAAACGTCGTGGACGGCGACCTGATCCTCTACATTTGTGGAAAGTACATGAAGGAGCAGGGACTTCTGCGCAACAATAAGATCGTTACCACAGTTATGTCAAACCTCGGTCTCTACAAGGCACTTGACCGTGAGGGAATCGGTTACGAGAAGACGGCTGTCGGCGACAAATATGTATACGAGAACATGTCCAAGACCGGAAACTGCCTCGGAGGTGAGCAGTCAGGACATATTATTTTCAGCAAATATGCGACTACCGGTGACGGAATCCTGACGTCCTTAAAGATCATGGAGGTTATGCTGGAGAAAAAAGAAACACTCGGAACACTTGCCTCGGAGGTAACAATTCTTCCGCAGCTTTTAAAGAATGTCCGGGTGGCAGATAAAGCGGCTGCGCTGAACGATCCGGATGTACAGGCAGCAGGAAAGGCTGTTGATGAGGCACTTGGAAATGACGGAAGACTTCTCCTCCGTCAGAGCGGAACAGAGCCGCTGATCCGCGTTATGGTCGAGGCGGAGACACCGGAGATCTGCGAGAAGTATGTGGATCAGGTGATCGATGTATTGAAGAAAAAAGGTCATGTGACAGAAAGCTGATCGTTTGAAATATAAAATATGAAGGATGAGGCAGTGAAGAAAATTCGCTGCCTCATTTTATATATGGTGGTAGTGGATTTTGCCGATTCGGAATGCGAAGCATCGGCAAAATCCTGTTACAGTGCGCGGGCATGGAGTGCCCGTGTACTGTAACACTTCATATCTCCTATATCTAAATGTTATGGCATAGATTCTTGCGATTCCATTTTCACAGTGATATAATGAAAAAACGGAAAAGGACGGTCAAAAGCGCGACCGTCGATTGAATTTCACAAAAAAAGGACTGATGAAAATGGGGTTAGACCTAAAAGCGTAACATTGTTTATAATTGAGAAGTACAGCGTGGTTTACCGACTCCGTGGCCTGCGACTATGAAGCTGGAGGGAAACTGCAGTGCCTGGAAAGACTGCATGATTACAGAAATTCATGAAATGCAGGAATGAAAATAACTTTTATCAGAAAAGCGGAGGAAAGAAACTATGATGAATTATAAGAGATATCAGAGAGTACCGGTCATGAATTACCCGGAGAGGGAGTGGCCGAATAAAGAGATTGAGAAAGCGCCGATCTGGTGCAGTGTGGATCTGCGCGACGGCAATCAGGCACTTGTAGAGCCGATGGTCGTTGAAGAGAAGATCGAAATGTTCAATATGCTGGTGCAGATGGGCTTTAAGGAGATCGAGATCGGTTTCCCGGCCGCCTCCCAGATCGAATTTGACTTTTTAAGGCAGCTTGTTGAGCGCAGGCTGATCCCGGACGATGTAACGGTCCAGGTTCTGACCCAGTGTCGTGACCACCTGTTAAAGAGAACCTTCGAGTCCATCCAGGGAATTCCGAAGGCAGTTGTGCATATTTACAATTCTACATCCACCTTACAGCGTGACGTTGTATTCCATATGGACCGCGAGGAGATCAAGCAGATCGCAATCGACGGTGTCGATATGGTAAAGAAGTACATGAAAGATTATGACGGAAAAGTGATCCTGGAGTATTCCCCGGAGAGCTTTACCGGAACAGAGATGGACTATGCGCTTGATATCTGCAACGCGGTGCAGAGAGCGTGGGGTCCGACACCGGACAATAAGATGATCATCAACCTTCCGTCCACGGTCGAGATGACGACGCCGAACGTATTTGCAGACCAGATCGAGTGGATGAGCAAACATCTGGAGAACCGCGAGAGCATCATTTTAAGCGTTCATCCGCATAATGACCGCGGAACAGGTGTCGCTGCTGCAGAACTTGCAATGCTTGCAGGCGCTGACCGCGTTGAGGGAACCCTGTTCGGAAATGGTGAGCGTACCGGAAACGTGGATATCCTGACCATCGCCTACAATATGTTCTCTCAGGGAATCGATCCGGAGCTTGAGATCGGCGATATCAAGAAGATCGCGGAGGTTTACGAGCGCTGCACAAAGATGCATATCGATCCGCGTCATCCGTACGCTGGAAAGCTGGTATTTACTGCATTCTCCGGTTCCCATCAGGATGCTATCAACAAGGGAATGCATGCGCTTATGGAAAGAAAGAGCGAGATCTGGCAGGTTCCGTATCTGCCGATCGATCCGTCCGATATCGGAAGAGAGTACGAGCCGGTGGTCCGTATCAACAGCCAGTCCGGAAAGGGCGGTGTTGCTTTCGTTATGGACAGCTTCTTTGGATTCAAGCTTCCACGCGGCATGCACAAGGAGTTCGCGGATGTGATCCAGAAGATCGCAGAGAAGCAGGGTGAGGTCGCACCGGAGCAGATCATGGAAGAGTTCCGCATCGAGTATCTCGACCGCAAGGAACCGTACCACTTCCGCAAGTGCAAGATCACAGATTTCGAGTCCGGAGACCAGTTCACAACCGTTGCTGTTGTTACCTACTCTAACCACGGCGAGACAAAACAGTTTGAAGGTGTCGGAAACGGCCCGATCGATGCTGTGAAACGCGGACTGGAGGAGGAGCTTGGTATCTCGATCAAGGTTCTCGATTACAGCGAGCATGCGCTGACATCCGGTTCCGGGGCACAGGCGGCTTCCTATATCCACCTGATGGATCAGAAGACCGGCAAGGTGACATACGGTGTTGGCATCAGCTCCAACATCACGAGAGCATCCTTAAGAGGTATCTTCAGTGCAGTTAACCGTCTGTTTGGAGATGCAGAGTAAAATAAAAATGTCGGATATACGTTCAGTGCTGCGGTAAGACATAGGGAGAAACTGCAGTGTCCGGCGGCAAATCATAAGAAAATTTTAAATGCGGCAGAAATGGGAATGCAATCCTGTTTTTGCCGCATTTTTGCGTCATATTTTTAATGAAATGTAAGGAAAAAGAGAAGAGTTTTTAGGAAGTTTTCTGTATAATACAAGTACAAACAAAAAACGAAAGACATCGAACGGAGATATCGAAAACAAATAGCCACCGTGGGAACGATGAAAAGGAAGCCGGTGGGAAAGTGAAAAAGTATATTCCGGAAACGGAAATATTTAGAAGAGGAGGGTTTCTATGAAGAAGAGATATTTTGCAGGTGCAGCAGTTGCGGCGATGATTTTAACCGCAGGAATGGCGACGACCTCTTTTGCGGACTGGTCGCAGCAGAATGGAAAATGGTATTACTACAATGACAACAACGGACGCCTCGTTCGGAATGACTGGGTATGCTCCAAGGATGCATGGTATTATATGGATTACAATGGAGTGATGCAGACAAACAGCCTGATCGATGATACCTATTATGTAAACGAGAATGGCGTCATGATCACAAACACATGGAAGTACATCAACAACAGCCGCTGGAACGAAAGCGGATGGAGATATTTCGGAGCAAACGGAAAGGCGTACACAAACGGCTGGAAACAGATCAATGACGTGTGGTACCACTTTACGGATTCCGTTTTGGATATCGGCTGGGTGGAGATCGATGGTAAGATCTATCATTTAGAAGATTCCGGAGCTATGACGACGGGCTGGAGAAAACTGGCGGACAGAGAGGATGACTGGGGTGAGTACTGGTACTACTTTAATTCCAGTGGAAAGCTGATCTATGATGGTGAGCTGAAGATCTCCGGTGAGACCTATATCTTTGACCACAGCGGAAGAATGCTGACTGGCTGGGTAAATGAGTCTGATTACACATCTACAGGACGTGACGACCTCTCCAACAGCGATGTCAATGCCCTTCGCTACTTCCGCAGCGGCGGACAGCAGATGAACGGCTGGAGATATATGGCATCCCCGGATGACGCTGAGGAAAACTGGTACTACTTTAAAGATGGCCGCGCATACTCCACATCCTATAAAACAACGGAGGCCTGCGGATACGGAATAGCGAAGATCAAGGGAGAGACCTACTGCTTCGATAAGAAGGGCCGCATGAAGACAGGTCTTGTGGAGCTGAGCGACGGCAGAAAGTTCTACTTTGACAGCGACGGAAAGATGAAGACCGGACGGATTGTGGTCAACGACGATAACCATGACAACGAAGTATTCTACTTTACGACTTCAGGCAGTATCGGAAAGAGAGGCGACGGATTCACGGGTGTGAAGGACGGAAGTCTCTACGAGAACGGACGACTTGTGAGTGCGGAAGAAGGAATGAAGTACGAGAAAGTCACTGTTGACGGAAAGACATATGTAGTCAATGAATCCGGTAAGGTTAAGACCAGCGGAACCGTGACAGATGCAGACGGCGTGAAATATAAGATCACGAAGGATCCGAACGGCGGATATCATGTGGAAGTTTCCTGGTAGGAATGGATACAAAAAGCTTGAGGAGCTTATGATGTAAAATTTCATAGAAACCCATAAAGAGAGACCCCGGCGGGCAGCTGCCGGGGTCTTTCGCGTTTTTCGGGGAAAAGACAGATGGATATGCCGATTGAAACGGTCTGCGCAGATGAAAAGTGGTAAAATATGAAACGAACAAATGTTTGCATATAAAATGGAATTGTGGTATACTGACCGTAACACGGGACAGTAACCGGAATCCATGGAAAACGTATAGTCCCGGAACTCTGTGAGAATGATAAAGCAAAAGCAGACATGGCAAAGAGGAGAAACACAATGCCGAAGCAATATATAAAAATACGAGGTGCCAATGAGCACAACTTAAAAAATATTTCCCTGGATATCCCAAGAAATGAGCTGGTGGTCCTGACCGGACTTTCCGGATCGGGAAAATCCTCCCTGGCATTTGATACGATCTACGCGGAGGGACAGAGACGCTATATGGAGTCTCTGTCCTCCTATGCGCGTCAGTTCTTAGGCCAGATGGAAAAGCCGGATGTTGAGAGCATCGAGGGACTTTCCCCGGCGATCTCCATCGACCAGAAATCCACGAACCGCAACCCGCGTTCCACCGTGGGAACTGTGACGGAGATCTACGACTATATGCGTCTTCTGTACGCGAGGATCGGTATCCCCCACTGCCCGAAGTGCGGCAGGGAGATCCGGAAACAGACCGTGGACCAGATGGTGGACCAGATCATGACACTGCCGGAGCGGACGAAAATCCAGCTTTTAGCGCCAATGGTCCGCGGAAGAAAAGGACGTCATGAGAAGGTTCTGGAACAGGCGAAACGCAGCGGTTACGTCCGTGTGATGATCGACGGAAATCTACATGAGCTGTCAGAAGAAATCACGCTGGAGAAGAATATCAAGCACAATATCGAGATCGTTGTGGACCGTCTCGTTGTGAAGTCTGGGATCGAGAAACGTCTGACGGACTCCATCGAGACTGTGATGAAGCTGTCTGATGGTCTGATGATCGTGGACGTGACGGGCGGCGAGCCGATCAACTTCAGCCAGAGCTTTTCCTGCCCGGACTGCGGGATCAGCATCGAGGAGGTGGAGCCGCGAAGCTTCTCCTTCAATAACCCGTTCGGCGCCTGCCCGGACTGTTTCGGTCTGGGATATAAGATGGAATTTGATGAAGATCTGATGATCCCGGATAAGTCCTTGAGTATCAATGAGGGAGCAATCGTCGTTCTCGGCTGGCAGTCCTGCGCGAAGCCGGGAAGCTTTTCAAGGGCGATCTTAGATGCCCTGGCGGCAGAGTATCACTTTGATCTTGATACTCCGTTCAAAGATTATCCGAAGGAGATCCATGATATCCTGATCTACGGAACCGGCGGAAAGGAAGTAAAGGTCCACTATACAGGACAGAGGGGAACCGGTGTTTATGACGTGGCCTTTGAGGGTCTGATCGAGAACGTAAACCGCCGTTACCGGGAGACATTCTCCCAGGCCAGCAAGGCAGAGTACGAGAGCTTTATGCGGATCACACCGTGTACCACCTGTCATGGACAGCGTTTAAAGCAGTCTTCTCTGGCGGTGACGGTAGGTGGGCTGAATATTTACGAGGCTACGAATATGTCCATCGTAAAATTCAGGGAGTTTATCGATGATCTGAAGCTATCTGAGATGCAGAAGATGATCGGTGAACAGATTTTGAAGGAAATCCGGGCGAGGATCAGCTTCCTGATCGATGTGGGACTGGATTATCTGTCCTTATCCCGGGCGACGGGTACCCTTTCCGGCGGCGAGGCACAGCGAATCCGTCTGGCGACCCAGATCGGCTCCGGACTTGTGGGGGTTGCCTATATCCTTGATGAGCCGAGTATCGGACTGCACCAGAGAGATAACGATAAGCTGTTGAAAACGCTGGAACATCTTCGGGATCTCGGAAACAGTGTGATCGTCGTGGAACACGATGAGGATACGATGCGGGCGGCGGACTGTATCGTGGATATCGGTCCGGGGGCCGGGGAACACGGCGGAAATGTGGTCGCTGTGGGAACGGCAGCCCAGATCATGAAGTGTAAAGAATCGATCACCGGTGCGTATTTGAGCGGCCGGATCAAAATTCCGGTGCCGAAGGAGAGAAGAAACCCCACAGGCTGGATCAAAATCCGTGGCGCGAGGGAGAATAACCTGAAAAATATCGATGTGGATGTGCCGCTTGGAATTATGACCTGCGTGACCGGTGTGTCAGGATCGGGAAAGAGCTCCCTGATCAACGAGATCCTCTATAAGGCGCTGGCGAAAAAACTGAACCGCGCCCGGACGATCCCGGGAGACCACGACGGAATCGACGGCGTGGAACAGCTGGATAAGATCATCGCTATCGACCAGTCTCCGATCGGAAGAACTCCGCGATCGAATCCGGCGACCTACACCGGTGTGTTTGACCTGATCCGTGATCTATTCGCAGCGACCACCGACGCGAAGGCGAAGGGATACTCAAAGGGACGGTTCAGCTTCAATGTAAAGGGCGGCCGATGCGAGGCCTGCAGCGGTGACGGAATCATCAAGATCGAAATGCATTTCCTGCCGGACGTCTATGTGCCCTGTGAGGTCTGCGGCGGAAAGCGGTACAACCGTGAGACTCTGGAAGTGAAGTATAAGGGAAAGAGCATTTACGATGTTCTGAACATGACCGTGGAGGAGGCGTTAAAGTTCTTTGAGAACGTGCCGTCTATCGCGAGAAAGATTGCGACATTGAACGATGTGGGACTTTCCTATATCCGTCTCGGACAGCCCTCGACGGAGCTTTCCGGCGGAGAGGCGCAGCGGATCAAACTCGCCACAGAGCTTTCCAGACGCGGAACCGGAAAAACAATCTATATCCTCGATGAGCCGACGACAGGACTCCACTTCGCGGATGTCCATAAGCTGGTGGAGATCTTAAGAAAGCTTTCCGAAGGTGGAAATACGGTGGTTGTGATCGAGCACAATCTGGATGTGATCAAGACCGCGGATTATATTATCGATATGGGACCGGAAGGCGGAGACCGCGGCGGTACCGTGATCGCGAAGGGAACGCCGGAGGAGATCGTGAAGGTTCCGGAGTCCTATACGGGGCAGTATGTCAAGAGGTATCTTGAGAACGGAGATACCGGTTTAGACGAGTAAAAAAATGAAAGTTTCGAATCATCACTTGGAATACTTCCGGCAGTATGCTATACTGAAACAATAAGAAAAACATAAATGCCCGACAGTAATTTCCATTACAGTTCATCCATGCTCTGGTTTGGCTGACCTGTAACTAATTTTCCGCTGCCGGGCAGTTATGTAAAACAGGGATCACACAGGAGGAATAAGCCCATGCTGTTAGTAAAAAACGCAAAAGTTTACGCACCGGAATATCTCGGAGTGAAGGATATCCTGATCGCCGGAGGAAGGATCGAAAGAATTGCGGATCATCTGCCGGAATATGAGGGATGTGAAGTAATCGACGGAACCGGAAAGATCGTGACTCCGGGTATTATCGACCGCCACGTCCATGTGACCGGAGGCGGTGGAGAGGGAAGCTTCCACACTCAGGCACCGCAGGTCCAGCTATCCAGCCTGATCAAGGGTGGTGTGACAACTGTACTTGGACTTTTGGGAACTGACGGAATCAGCAGAAGTGTGGAGAATCTTTTAGCAAAGGTAAAAGCGTTAAAAGAAGAGGGAATTTCCGCCTATGCGATCTGCGGAGCCTATGGTTATCCGAGTACGACCGTGACCGGAAGTGTCAGCAAGGACATCATGTTTATCGATGAGATCCTTGGAGTGAAGCTTGCGATCTCCGATCACCGTGCGCCGAATATCACGACAGAGGAACTGATCCGTCTGGCCAGTGATGTCCGCACCGCAGGAATGCTGAGTGGAAAACCTGGATTTATCTGCCTTCATATGGGCGGAGACAAGAGAGCATTGAAACCGGTATTTGAGGCATTAGAGCGCACCTCGATCCCGCCGAAAACATTTCAGCCGACTCACGTGGGACGCAACGCGAACCTCTTAGAGGATGCGTTTAAGTTCGCGAAGATGGGCGGAACGATCGACCTCACCTGTGGGGAATCTGAAAGCAAGTTCCACTCTGTTGCAGATGCTGTCAAGAAAGCGAAAAAAGAAGGAGTTCCAATGGAGAAGGTGACCATGAGCTCCGACGGACAGGGAAGCTGGTCTAACTATGATGCAGAAGGAAAACTTGTGGAGATCGGTGTTTCCGATGTGGATACGATCTACCGTCAGATCGTCTACATGGTAAAAGAAGAAAATATGGATTTGGAGGAACTTCTGGCTCTCGGAACTAAGAATCCGGCGATGGCTCTGGAATTATATCCGAAAAAGGGTGCTGTGAAGGAAGAAAGTGATGCGGATATCCTGATCATGAATGAAGATCTCTCTCTTGATACGGTGATCGCTATGGGCGTGCCTATGATGAGAGACGGGAAAATCCTTAAAAAGGGAACGTATGAGAAATAATGTTGCTGCCTGCACGAGGTGCAAATGTGCATGACTATGTACAGGAACCTTCATACGTTACAGTACACGGGCACTCCATGCCCGCGCACTGTAACAGGATTTTGCCGATGCTTCGCATTCCGAATCGGCAAAATCCACTACCACCACTGTATTGTACGGAATTTTCAGTTCAGAAAATTCCTACCCGAGTACAGTAACCTTCATACTTATTAAAGTACAGGTTTTGAGGGAAAGCACTTGCCAAGTTTCTATGAATCCCTTATAATTAGTTCCAAATAGGAAAATTTATATCTGTCCGGCATTCCGGCACAAATCGATGCGGATTGCCGGGCAGTTATCAAGAAGTACATGCACATATTTCAGGAGGCACCCGATGAATCAGGAAAAAATTATTGTTATCGACTTCGGCGGCCAGTACAATCAGCTGGTTGCCCGTCGTGTCCGTGAATGCCATGTATACTGTGAGATCTACTCCTACCGGACTCCGATCGAACAGATCAAGGCAATGAATCCGAAAGGAATCATCTTAACCGGAGGTCCGAACAGCGTTTATGAGGAAGGTGCTGCTACATGCAGCAAGGAACTGTTTGAGATGGGCGTTCCGGTACTCGGACTCTGCTACGGCGCGCAGCTGATGTCCCACGTTCTCGGCGGACATGTATGCAAGGCACCGGTTCGTGAGTACGGCAAGATCGAAGTGACTGTGGATAAGACAAGCAAGCTTTTCGGAGATGTATCCGAGAAGACGATCTGCTGGATGAGCCACAATGACTACATCGAGAAAGAAGCACCTGGATTCAGAATCGTCGCACATACTCCGGACTGTCCGGTTGCAGCCGCTGAGTGCGAGGAGAAGAAATTATATGCGATCCAGTTCCATCCGGAAGTTCTTCATACTCAGGAAGGTACAAAGATGCTCCATAACTTCATCTATGAAGTCTGTGGATGTGCCGGAACATGGAAGATGGACGCATTTGTTGAAAACAGCATCAAAGCGATCCGCGAGAAAGTTGGAAATGGAAAAGTTCTCTGCGCGTTATCCGGTGGAGTTGACTCTTCTGTTGCAGCCGTTATGCTCGCAAAGGCAGTTGGCGACCAGCTCACCTGTGTATTCGTTGATCACGGTCTTCTCCGTAAGAATGAAGGCGACGAGGTCGAGGAAGTATTTGGACCGAATGGCCCGTACGATCTGCACTTTATCCGCGTAAACGCACAGCAGCGTTTCTACGATAAATTAGCAGGCGTTGAGGAGCCGGAGAGAAAGAGAAAGATCATCGGTGAGGAGTTTATCCGTGTATTCGAGGAAGAAGCAAAGAAGATCGGTGCTGTTGATTTCCTTGTACAGGGAACGATTTATCCGGACGTTGTAGAGAGTGGTCTCGGCGGAGAATCTGCAGTGATCAAATCCCACCACAATGTCGGAGGCCTTCCGGATTATGTTGATTTCAAAGAGATCATTGAGCCGCTCCGCGACCTCTTCAAAGACGAGGTCCGTAAGGCCGGTCTTGAGCTCGGAATTCCGGAAAAGCTCGTATACCGCCAGCCGTTCCCGGGTCCGGGACTTGGTATCCGTATTATCGGCGCCGTAACACCGGAGAAAGTAAAGATGGTACAGGAAGCTGACGCAATCTACCGCGAAGAGATCGCCAAAGCCGGTCTCGACCGCAGCATCGGTCAGTACTTTGCAGCACTGACTAATATGCGCTCCGTAGGCGTTATGGGTGATGAGAGAACCTACGACTACGCGATTGCCCTGCGAGCTGTAAACACCATCGACTTTATGACTGCCGAGGCCGCTGAGATTCCGTGGGAAGTTCTCGGAACCGTTGCCAGCCGTATCGTAAACGAAGTACCGCATGTTAACCGCGTACTCTATGACTGCACAGGGAAGCCGCCGGCTACGATTGAGTTTGAATAAATCGAGTTGCTTAAAAAAGCCAGTGTTTATGCGGGTTTCAGCGATTTCGATTAGTCTTTTGATAACAAATTGATAACAGTCATAGCAAGTGCCATTATTCTTGTTATCCAGTGGTTTATGGGTAACGGAACAATTAACAGGTGGCTTGCAGACTAAAGTTCGGAGCTTGGCTCTGAACAAATTCCATATTATAAACTAAGCCCTTAGCTGTGGTTAATAACCATAGTTAAGGGCTTTTTTGTCGTTGCCAAAGCATCTGTAGGGAGCTGCCAGTGGCAGGTCCTGTAGGTGCTTATTTATCTTTCAAGTGGTCTTTGAATGCTTCCACGAGAGCGTCACTTAATTCCTGTGATGGAACTTTTGCCCAACGCTGTGTGGTGTCGAACTCTGGATAATGGTAACGCCAGTTATCGTATTCTTCTCTGTTGATTTCTTCGGAAGATAGCTTGTCTGCCTGTTCTTTCCAAGCATACAGCATTTTGAGGAGTTCATATGCTTCTCTGCCTTTGTCCTTGTTGACCTTTAAGCATACCTCTCCGTCTGCTTCACTGACAGTAAGACCGTAAATATCTTCAAGGGTAAACAGAGTGTGCATAAGACCGATATAGCTGTCTATGTCAGGAACATCAAGAGCCTGTGGAGAAACATCAAGCACCTGTGCCAATGCATTTGTAAGGTCTGCTTTCGGTTTGCGTGTACCAGTT
The DNA here is from genome assembly GCF_003480435.1 of Clostridium sp. AM30-24. Classification (GTDB taxonomy): domain Bacteria; phylum Bacillota; class Clostridia; order Lachnospirales; family Lachnospiraceae; genus Pilosibacter. Next base: position 31,254 of record NZ_QUJB01000024.1, read on the forward strand.
TCGTACTGTGCCAAACGCACATCAGCACTCTTTTCTGGAAAACCGATTGCTGTACCGAGATACTTTTGTGTCATACCACGCATTAGTCTGAAAAAATGTATTCTTTCGCTGATAGCCATAATGATACGCTCCTTTTATATTTAGTGAAATAAGTATAGCAGAAATGTTTAGTGGAAGTCAAGAAAAACCGAAACAAAAATGTTTAATATTTTCTTTGCAACCACTTGACAATAGCAAATATGTTTAGTAAAATAAATTACGAATTAAACAAATATGCTTAATGCGACAACTGAATGACCGTCCGAAAAGCCAAACCGCCAAGACCTCGTCGGAGCAAGTTCCGTATCGTTCGCTTGTGTGCAAGCACAAAAGCTCATTCGCTGCACTGCTCCTCCTCTTCCCCAAAAGTCTCCGACTTTTCGGGAACCCCTATACGAGCGAGCGCCTGATGTACTGCGGTGCATTGGGACAGCACAGCGCCTGCCGACAAGCAGGAGTGCCTGTTGGAACTTTAACACGGAGAAAGCGGCAAGCAAAAAATTATTTTAAGAAAGGAAGAAAAAGGATATGGAAAACAGATTTATCCGAGCCGAAGATGTGGCTCAGGAACTAAACGTATCAAAACCTTATGCATATAAACTCATCAGACAATTAAATGAGGAATTGAAAGCAAAGGGCTTTATTACGATTGCAGGGCGTGTAAATCGCCAGTATTTTTACGAAAGGCTCTACGGAGCAGGAAAGGGGGAAATGTAAATGCCGGTATTTAAGAATGAAGATAACGGTACTTGGTATGTGATGGCAAGGTATGTGAACTGGAAAGGGGAACGCAAGCAGAAATGCAAGCGTGGCTTTGCTACCAAACGAGAAGCACAGGAATGGGAAAGAATGTTCAAATTGCAGACTTCTTCAGACCTTGATATGAGTTTTGAAGCCTTTACGGAGCTTTATATCAATGATGTGAAGAACCGTTTGAAGGAAAACACGTGGCTTACCAAAGAGCATATCATACGCACAAAGATACTTCCGTATTTCGGGAAACTGAAAATCAGCGAGATTTCCACAAAGGAGATTATTACTTGGCAGAATGAAATGCTTGCCTATCGTGATGAGAAGAAAAAGCCTTATTCACAGACGTATCTGAAAACGCTGCACAATCAGTTGTCCGCCATTTTCAATCACGCTGTCCGCTACTATGAACTGCGTTCCAATCCTGCGGCAAAGGTGGGAAATATGGGACGTGAGGAACACAAGGAAATGCTGTTCTGGACAAAGGAAGAATACAAGAAATTCTCTTTTGAGATGATGGACAAGCCTGTTTCCTTTTATGCGTTTGAAATGCTTTACTGGTGCGGTATCCGAGAGGGCGAGCTGTTAGCTTTGACTCCGGCAGATTTCAACTTTGATAAGGAAACAGTCACAATCAATAAATCCTATCAGCGTTTGAAAGGGCAGGATGTGATTACTTCTCCGAAAACGAAAAAGAGCAACCGCACGATTAAAATGCCGAAGTTTCTGTGTGAGGAAATGAAAGAATATCTCGGTATGCTTTACGGATTGAAGAAGAAAGACCGTATCTTTACGGTGACGAAAAGCTATCTTCATCACGAGATGGACAGAGGGGCAAAGGCGGCAGGCGTGAAGCGTATCCGCATTCACGATCTCCGTCACAGCCACATTTCACTCTTGATTGATATGGGCTTTTCTGCGGTGGCGATTGCTGACCGAGTTGGTCACGAAAGTATTGATATTACTTATCAGTACGCACACCTCTTTCCGTCAAAGCAGATTGAGATGGCAGAAAAATTAGATGATTTAGGGAAAGGAGATTTTGAAAATGTCAGCTAAGAACAGAGATAACAAAAATCGTTGGAGGAATATCACAGTAGGGTTTCGAGTATCGCCCGAAGAAAACGAACTCATTAACAGAGCTGTAGCTCTATCAGGATTGCCAAAACAGGAGTATTGTTACCGCCGTTGCTTAAATCAGGATGTGGTGGTACAGGGCAATCCGAGAGTGTATAAGGCGTTGAAAACGGAATTTGCCACAGTCCTTGCGGAACTGAAAAGGATTGAAGCAGGAAAAGGTGTGGATGATGAACTGCTGAGTGTAATAGAACTGATTTCCATTATTCTCGGCGGTTTGAAAGGAGAGGATGCGAATGGAGAATAAAAAAGAAATGACTATTCCAAATGTATCTGCGGCAACAGATGCGGAACAGTCACTTTCCAAATGTACTGACAATAGTATAGTCAATCAGGATACGGATTTCAAGGGGTACGAGCAATCTTTTGAAGAAATGCAAAGGGAAATACTCAGACAGTTAGACCCTTCCTATCTGAAAACAGTATCAATGACAACGCTGTATGATACGGTGTTTGAGGTTCAGACACCACTTATCGACGGTCTGCTCCAAAGGGGAACTTACCTTTTCGTAGGTTCCCCGAAAGTGGGAAAGAGCTTTATGATGGCACAGCTTGCCTATCATATCAGCACAGGCACACCGCTTTGGGAGTATAAGGTGCGTAAGGCAACGGTGCTTTATTTTGCCCTTGAAGATGATTACCCACGTTTGCAGAAGCGATTGTTTCAGATGTTCGGTGCAAAGGAGACAGGCAATCTGTATTTCGCAACGGAATGTAAAACGGTCAATGGCGGACTGGAAGAACAGATAAGAGGGTTTATGAGGGAACACCCAGACACAGGCTTGATTATCATAGACACCTTAAAGCGTGTGCGTGAAGCAGGCGGAGCAGATTACAGCTACGCAAGTGATTATGATGTTGTGGCAAGGCTGAAAGCGTTGGCAGACAGTTACAAGGTTTCAATGCTTATTGTTCATCATACACGCAAACAAAAATCGGAAGATATATTCGATATGATTTCAGGCACGAATGGTCTGATGGGTGCGGCAGACGGTGCATTTGTTCTCAGTAAGGACAAGCGTACTTCCAACAATGCCACACTTGATGTTGCTGGCAGAGACCAGCAGGATATGAAAATCCATCTTGTAAGGGACAGCGAGCGATTGGTGTGGAACTTTGCAAAATCGGAAACGGAGATGTGGAAAGAACCGCCCGAACCTCTGCTTGAGAAGATAGCGGATACGCTCTTTTCGGAAAGTGACAGATGGGAAGGAACTGCTTCGGAACTTTGCGAAAGGCTTGCGGTGGATATAAAGCCGAATGTACTTTCTTTAAGGCTCAGTATCAACGCAAGCAGGCTGTTTCGTGATTACGGTATCCGTTATCAGAACAGCCGCACACACGACGGAAGAAAGGTTTCACTTTGGAAAGAAACCGAGCAGACGGCGTGACAAACGGTGTCAAAGGTGTCAATGTTTTTGAGAGCAGCACGCTGTGAAAAACATTGTCACCATCGTCACACTTTGACACCGGATAAAGTTTAGGGGAGTGTGCAGAGAGTGCCTTTTCAAAGGCGGCTCTTTGGTCTCGCCTGCTGGCTCGGTCGGTTCGCAGGCGTGTGTGCCACCGGCACACGCTCACCCCTCGGAGAGCCTTCGGAGAACGCAAAACCTGTTTACAGGTCGCATTTTTGATGGGTGTACCCGTCAAAAGTGCTTTTGCGTTACTTTTGACAAAAGTAACAAAACCTGAGAATGTTGAAATTTACAGATGGGAGATGAAAAAATGCAGAGAACGATAAGTGCAATGGTCGGTAAAGGCTCGGTCAATCACAATAGCCGAAAGTTCCGAGCAGAAAATGTAGACGGAACTCGTACTCATCTCAATATCGACTACTGCAATGAAAATATAAAGACAGTTTATCACGAATTGTTTGATGAAGCATTGGAAAGATACAATGCCAAGCAGATAAGGTCAGACCGAAAGATAAAAGATTATTATGAAAAAATCCGAAGTTCCAAGCAGGAAAAACCGTTCCACGAAATCATTTTACAGGTGGGCGGTAAGGGAAATATGAACGCCGATACGGAAAACGGAGAACTGGCAAAGCAGATTTTAGATGAATACTATCAGGGTTTTCAGGAGCGAAATCCACAGCTTCGGGTGTTCTCGGCTCATCTGCATATGGATGAAGCTACACCACATCTGCACATAGATTTTGTACCTTTTACCACAGGCAGCAAGCGTGGACTTGATACAAGAGTGTCACTAAAGCAGGCTCTTGCAACGCAAGGTTTTAAGGGCGGCAGTCGTGGCGATACGGAGTGGTCGCAATGGATACAGTCCGAAAAAGAACAGCTTGCGGCGGTGATGGAACGTTATGGGATTGAGTGGGAACATTTAGGCACACACGAAAAACATCTTTCTGTTTTGGATTATAAAAAGCAGGAAAGAGAAAAAGAAGTGGCGGCATTAGGTGCGAAAATCGAGCAGAAACAGATTGAATTTGATGTGTTGTCGGAACGAGTATTGAACTATGATAAGGCAAAAGACGAGCTGTCAAATCTTGAAATAGAGCTTGATACTGCACCGAAATATCAGTTGCCAGAACCAGAGAAATTTATGACTGCAAAGGCATATAAAACCAAAATGGCAGAGCCGGTTGTAAGGAAATTGAAGCAACTTGTCAAAACGGTGCTTGCCCGCTGCTTTGAGGGGTGGGACAACTATCATAGGCTGAATACAGCGAATGCACAGTTATACCGCACCAATCAGCGTTTGGAGAAAGTCAATGAAAGATTGACCGAAGAAAACAAAATCCTAAAAGCAGAAAATAAAGATTACAGCCTGCTCCGTAAGGTTTTTGGTCGCAAACAGATAGATGATTTGTTGGAGCAGGCAAGAACAGTTAAAGGTCGCAAGCGTGATAATACACGATCACGATAGACAAAAATCACAGGAGGAAAAGGAAAATGACAAAGACAATTTTTGAAGAAATGGGCGGAACTTATAGACAGGTGGGTGATTATTTATTGCCGAACATCACAGTACCAGCCGAAGAAGAAATAGAGCCGATTGGTTTATGGGGGAAACGACATGCAAGGCATTTAAAGGAACACTATAAAGTGTTATATATGAACCTGCTGACAAGCGGAAAGCTGCATAGTTATCTTGCAGAAGTCGATAAGCAAGCAGAGGATATGTTTCTTCGACTGGTAAAGGAATATGCCGACAGACAAGATGTGACGGAACAATTAAAGAAAGATAATCCCTACGAATGGATTGGAAGAATGAATAATATTCAGGCTTGTGTGAGGGAAGTTGTAGGAACGGAGTTGATTTACACATAAGCGTTTTACGGTATGGTGCTCCTGCGTTTGCTGGAGTGCTGTGGTTGTGGTTGTAAAGAGGTTGTGAAAGATTGAATTTCGTAATGGTTGGATGTATAATTAGGAAGTGAAAATTTTAATTTGCACTTCCATAAGGTGAAATGTATTGACACAAAAAATACAGTATGATAGTATTGCCATTAGAAGAAAGAAAGGCACATTTTGTGTAAGGTGAGGAAATGATTAATAGATAATTTGATTTAAGTAAGACACATATAGTTATTGAGCCTGTAGAGAATAGGTTTGTTTTGTGTACGCTTAAGTTGGATTATCGCAAGAGGCATTTCCTTTGTTTTCCTTTTGGAAAAGAAATAAGGGTCTATTTAGCGAGTCTATTTTTGCGTATGCAAAAAAGACTCGTTTTTGTGTGTTCAAAATAATAATTGGCTCAGACTTCGAAAAGGAGAAACTTTAATGTTGCAGATAAAAAAATTAAATTTAACACATAAAAAAGACCTGAGAATAATTCTTAATGATTTCAACCTTGTGCTAAATGATGGAGATAAGGCAGTTATTATTGGAGAAGAGGGAAATGGGAAATCGACATTAATGAAGTGGATATACAATCCGTCGCTTGTAGAAAACTATATAGAAGCAGATGGGGAAAGGATAATGGGACACGAACGTCTTGGTTATCTTCCGCAGGAGATGCTCGATGAAGATAAGGAAAAAACAATATACGAATATTTTTCTGAAGAGGAAATATTCTGGGAGAAAACGCCTAAAGAATTGTCTGTTATTGCGGGAAAATTTGGAATGAAAAATGATTTTTTCTACAGTAACCAGACAATGGGTAGTCTTTCAGGAGGCGAAAAAGTCAAGACACAACTTATGAGGCTTTTCATTCGCGATGTTTCTGTGCTGTTGTTGGACGAACCTTCCAATGACATCGACATTGCGACGCTTACATTACTGGAAAAAATCATAAATGACTGGAAGCACATTGTGCTTTTTATTTCACACGATGAAACGCTGATAGAGCGTACTGCCAACATGGTGATACATATCGAGCAGATTATACGAAAAACAAAGGCGAGATATACCGTGGCAAAGCTTCCCTATAGACGCTATGTGGAAGAACGGCTTCATAAATTTGAAATCCAAAAACAGCGGGCACTGAGTGACCGTAGGGAGAAAAAGATTCGCGATGAAAAATATCAAAGAGTTATGCAGAGTGTACAAGGTGCATTAAGAAGTTGTACCAGACAAGCACCGTCTGTTGCCAAAAACTTAAAGGACAAAATGCATACGGTTAAGGCAATGGAACGAAGATTTGAAAAAGAAGATGAAAATATGACTCAGATGCCGGAACAGGAAGAAGCAATCTTTGTCAAATTAGGGGATGAAAACTCACACATTCCCGCAGGAAAAACGGTCATAGAATATGAACTTTCAAAGCTTGTGACTCCGGATGGCAAAAGAATTTTAGCAGAAGGAATTCATTTAAAAATAAAAGGTTCAGAAAAAATCTGTATGATAGGAGCCAACGGGGCAGGAAAAACGACTCTTCTAAAAAAGATAGCGGAAGAACTCCTAAATCGGAATGACATTAAAGCAGAATATATGCCTCAAACTTATGAAGACCTGCTGGATTTGGATGTTACACCGGTTGATTACCTTGATAAAACAGGAGATAAAGAAGAGCGTACAAGAATTAGAACATACCTTGGTTCACTTAAATACACACCAGATGAAATGGAGCATCCGATTCGGGAGTTATCAGGCGGACAAAAGGCGAAAGTGCTTCTCTTGAGGATGAGCTTAAGTGGTGCAAATGTTCTTATTCTGGATGAACCGACAAGAAATTTTTCACCATTGTCCGGTCCGGTAATAAGAAAAATGCTCCGAGAATTTCCGGGGGCTGTCATTAGCATTTCTCACGATAGAAAGTATATTGAAGAGGTGTGCGATAAAATATATCAGCTAAATCCTAATGGATTACAGCTAATTGGTGATTGATAACAAAAAGGATGAAAGACTGACAAATTTCAGGCTTTTAGTGAGTTGGAAAGCATACAAAGATTTGAATTTGGAGGATAGATTATGGTACGTACAGAAGATGCATGTGAAATTATAAAATATGCTTTGCAAAACGAAATTAAAGTATATTTAGATGGCGGATGGGGTGTTGATGCACTTCTTAAAAGAGAATCAAGAATACACAATGATATTGATTTGTTTGTTGAACTGAAACATTATCATGATTATATTTATGTGATTAAGCAGCATGGATTTGAGGAAGTAAATACTGATTATACAACGGATGGTCATACTGTCTGGAAAGATGATAAACAAAGAATCATTGATTTACATTGTTTTGAATTTACAGATGACGGAATTGTTTATGAGGGAGATATATTTCCATCAAAAACTTTTTCCGGTATTGGAAAAGTTGGAGATATAACTGTTTCTTGTATTGAACCATTGAGTCAGGTAATGCTTCATTTGGGATATGAACACGATAAAAATGATGTGCATGATGTGATGCTGTTGTGTGAAACATTTCAAATAGCAATACCAGATGAATATAAGGAAAAGTAAAATTTCAGTTTTGTGTTGAATCTCTAAGCAAAATAGCTTATAATTTGACATGCTACATATAGTTATTATCCACAGTTATCGAGTAGGTGTTATCAATGCCGATAACAAAATGATAACATTAGCTCGTATAGGCAGGATAATATGGATATATCAAATAATCAAAAGAACGAGAAACATTACAGAGAATAATTCCTAAACAAAAAGCGTTAGTCTTTGTAGAGTTTGAATAGTATTGTTCTCGTCCCACCCAGACTCATCCAAGTGTCCGAGTGA
>NZ_QUJB01000025.1 GCF_003480435.1 Clostridium sp. AM30-24
AGGCGAGGGTCGCGGGTTCGAATCCCGTCTCGTGCTCTCAATAAGATGTGAAAAAGAGGAGACATCCGATGGATGTCTTTTTTTTGTACGTTCGAGCCCTGCCGGGTTCGAACGGTTCGAAGTCTTGGCTCCGCTCTGATCGTCGATGGGCTAACATTTCGTTCGCTCAAAGATAGGAAAAGCCTGCTTGTGAATTTAGCTAACTTTTTAATATGGAGTAAAGATCTATTTGAAGAAAACAAACAAATGTTCTGCATGGATTCTGTATAAAATGTCGATTGTAGGATTAGAAATAATAGCATATACTTATGTGTAGAAAGCTATTGATAAAAGAATAGTCTGGGTGTAACTTTTATTATATTCGGGCTTTTCCTTTTTTTGATAGGAGGAATGTCATTATGTATAACGTATTGGATGTTGCAAGATATATTATATGGTACTGCAAAAAGAAGGGGTTTTCCATTAGCAATCTGAAGCTGCAGAAAATTTTGTATTTTGTGCAGGCAGAATTTCTTGTAAGTGTTGGAATTCCCTGCTTTGCGGAAGAGATAGAGGCCTGGGACTTTGGTCCGGTCGTACCGGAAGTGTATCATGAGTTTAAAATATTCGGAAGTGCTGATATTCCGAAGTCTGTATGCATGAATGCAGATGAAGCAATTTTAAAAAAAGATAAGACCATGATTAATGACATGGTTGATCAGTGTGGAGTTTACTCAGCTTCAACGTTAGTAGAAATTACGCATAATCAGGATCCGTGGCTTAATGCGTATGAAAGACATTGCAATAATGTGATTGAAAAAGAGGCTATTAAACAGTATTTCGAAAAAGGTTAAATATGATAGAATGGAATAAAAGCACAAACACAAAATCGAATTCCACATCTGATTATATTCGAAAGATGGAAAATGAAGTGGATGATTTGTGCGATCGTTTGACGAAAGATTCTAAGGATTTCGATGCTAAGCTATTTTTTGATACGCTGCATGATTACATTCAACAAGAGGACAGGTTATTATATACCAATATAACAAATTACATATTTTCGCTGGATAACGAAGAAACATTTGGCATCATGCAGACAAATCTAGATCATGTTATTAATTATATGTATAGCGATCGATTCCGGTCGGAACATGTCTGGAAGCCAGAATATAAAAATCAGCGAAATCCATATGAACGGACGAAGCGAACGGCATTGAAACTGTGGGATCATATGAATCTTGCAAAGAGGCAAATGGCTTTATTCAAACTACAAGATGCTGATTACACAAAAGTTGTGGATGAAAAAATGCAGAGTGCCGAAGGTCGATTATCTAAAGAAATGAATGGACAGCTAATTTCACTTGTTTCTATTTTTACGGCACTTTCGTTTATATTGTTTGGAGGAATTAGTTCGTTAGATAATATTTTTGCAGGGGCTAAAGATATTCCGGTTACAAAATTAATGATAGTCGGCACTATCTGGAGCTTTTGTATTATGAACTTAGTCTTTGTATTCATGTTTTTTATTGCCAAAATGACTGGGCTTAATATAAAATCGACATCGGATGTGAATGCAAACCTGGTTCAAAAGTATCCACTGATATGGTGGTGCAATCTTGTCTTGATTGCAGTATTGATGTTTTCGTGTTGGGCTTATTATGCGAAAAGTGAAAATATTACAACCGAGATTTATAACTGGTTACAGAATAGATCAGCGCTATATTTTGCTATTGGGACTATGGGGATAATTTTTATTGTTGGTTTCAGCGCATTGACAATATATAAAATGTCAAAAATGAAAGAATAAAAATATAGCCAGCTATGTTCGATGATCTACAAAATTTCAACGGGCGCGTGGTTGAATAAAAACGAATAAACATGAAAATCAGCCATTGATTTCCCAAAAAGGAAATTGCTGGCTGACTTTTCTTGGGCGAAATTATCGCATTAACCGAAGTTACCAGATTAGTGGAATCCATTTTGTTCCGTCTTTATACACATCTTCTTCCCGGAAAATGCAATTCCGAAACTCAGAATGTTCGTAATACCATCATTTTGCATTTCAGAATTATATCGTTTTATAGAAATCTGTTCCAATGCCTTTGAGGACAAGGCATCCAATTCGTTTAAGCTAAGTCCGGCTTTTGCTTTCAATTCCATGATAATTCCAGGATGTGTGGTATCAATTGGAATCATGCAGATATCGTAGCGCCCATCACCAGATTCACGATTGGATCGGATTTTGTACTGATTATCCATTAATGCGATCAAACCAAGCATCAGTCCATGATAAAAGGACTCTGTTCCGGAATCATAGTAGCTGATAGACTGATTCAGGTATTCTTCAATTGCGGACTGTAATTGCTGCCAGTTATTTGCATAGATGCTTTCTGCAATTTTATTGGAAGTAGTTCTGGAAATAGCACCAATCTGCATTAAATGTGACAGAATCTCATTTTTGTAAACAGAAGCGATCTCCTTATTAGGAATCGCGACTTCACAAAGGTAGGTTCCATCAGCCTGAAGCTGCTTTACAGGTGCCTTTAAGTATCCGGCGGTCAGCAGGAGACTATATACGTTTTCAGGCTCATCGATCAGAGAGCGGTAAACTACATTCTGGTCAATTCTTGCAATTGTTCGGGATCCCTGAAGCAGAGAATAAAGCTTTTCTATAATATTGCCGGTTGCAATTTTTAAAATATCTTCCAACACTTCGTTCTTTCCGGTATTCACCCAATAGGCCTGTGGGGTACATCCTTTGGAAATGTAATTGATCACAGACCAGGGATTGAAAAATTCCGTACTGCCGAATTGATAGCCGTCATACCAGTCTTTAAGTTCGTTTTCTTTGTCTTCAGCTGAGTAATATTCTAACATCAGGTGAACTTCATCGGTCGTGAAACCAAAATAAGAAGCATATTCATCATCCATGATGGAATATACGGTGAGATTATTGAGTCCACTGAAAATGCTTTCATGTGCAATACGGAGAATTCCAGTCAGAAATCCATAGGACAGGTTTTTATTATCCTTGAATGCCCCGGAAAAAAAGTTCCGCATAAAACCAATGATATCATCGTAGAATTTTCTCGAATAACCTTCCTGAATTGGAGTGTCATACTCATCGATCATGATGATCGGTGCAATTCCATAATGTTCTTTCAGCATCCGAGACAGACGTTCCAGTGCGGAAGCAAGATCAACTTCTGTCACATGGTCACTATTGAGAATTTTCCTGAAATATTTTTTGTCATAATCAGCAATCTTTGAACTGTCAAGCAAATTGATGTGACGATGGAATTCCGTCTGAAGAAGTTCCCGGATCTTATCCATTGTTGAGGCCCATGAAGAAAATTTTACGTCTTTAAAGGTGAGAAAGATAACCGGATATCGACCCTGCTGTTTACGATACTCTTCTCCGCATTTCCAGATAGCCTTATCCTTAAAATAGATGCTGGTGTCCTGATCGGATATTTCGAAAAAGACGCGGAGCATATCCATATTTAAGGTCTTTCCAAATCGTCTGGGCCTTGTAAACAGGGAAACTAAAGGTCTTTGATCAAGGAAATCCCGGATCAGCAGCGTTTTATCAACATAGTAGTAATCGGCCTGTGCACGGATGTAATCGGAGACACCGACGGGAAGAGCTTTTTTCCTATGCTCTTTTCTGTATTTTCCGGATACGATCCGACGGTCAGCCGGTTTCTGCGCGTCGTCCGGAATCTGCCAGATTCCATTCATTTTTACTGCACCCGAAATTTGTTGCGTCTTGCACATGTGGCTGACCATACGCTCGGAAATCCCCCATTCTGCAGCGGTCTGTTTGACATTTTTCAAAAGGCTGCCTCCTTTCAGGCTGAAATATTACGGTTAAACCTAATTTTATTATATGGTACAGTTCGCAATATATCAACTGAATTTTGACATATTGCGAATGGATTGCACAGAAAATTGCCTTATCTGGACATGACGTTTTTCAACAACATGCACTTTCTGTAAAATATGGAAAATCTATGCTCCTGAATCTCAAAAATCCAAATTTCGATATCTTGTGCAGGAAGAATTGATTCTGCTGTGAAATCCACTTATAATTTCAGATATAAAAGCTTCAATAAAATATAAAATCTTACGGAGGAACTGCTTCATGCCAGAAGAAAGATACATAACGATCGTTTCGGAGAGGAAAACGATCGCTTTAAGAGTGAGTACGATCTTATATGTTTTGATGAATGGAAAATACGCAAATATCCATGTGCTGGGAGATCAGGTGTATCGGACGACGATGACTCTTGGGGAGATCGAGGAGAAGATCGGGGACGGATTTTTGCGGGTGCATCGCGGCTGTCTTGTAGCAGTCATGGCGATCCATAACGTCACGGATACCATCAATCTCAGCAATGGGGAATCCCTGGGGTATACGGCCCGTAAGAAAGGGGAGATCCTGAAAACACTCCGGAATGCCCAGCAGGACGTGATCCGGGGATTTCAGAATCATGGAGTACCGATGACGGACGATGAGTACCATGACTATTACCGCAGTTTCGATCAGCTCCCATTCGCATTTACGGATATCGAGATGGTATTTGATGAGGAGAAACGAGCAGTTGACTGGATCTTCCGCTATGGAAATCCGGAACTTGCGAGGCTGGAAAAACTGCCGTTAGACCGGCTGATCGGAAATTCATTCGGAAGTCTTTTCAGCAATATGGATTCCAAATGGCTTCGAAGCTATGAGCGGGCCGTCCTTTACGGGGAAAAACTGGAGCTCATCGACTACAGCCCGGAAATCGATGCGAATCTGAAGGTCACATGCTTTCCGACTTTTCCGGGGCATTGCGGGTGCATCCTGTTCAATATTTCGGAGATCGAATTCGTGAGCAGCAGATAGCGCTGAGAATAAGCAAGTAACTTATAAAGAGGGCGCACCGGAGTTTACGGCAGTTTATGATGGATTTGTCAATGGAGAAAAATTAGAAAACGTTGGCGGAACGATCAAATTCCGTTGTGAGTATGAGAACGGAAGTCCGGCTGGCGATTATGAGATTCAGCCGGAGGTTACCGGTCTTGCAAACTACGAGGTGACTGCAAATAAGGGAACACTCAGCGTTCTGCCGAGAACCCCGGAATTTGTGGATTCCCAAAATTTCTATACAACTCGTGTCTATGACGGAAAGGCAGTAGATCTGGCTCCGACGACAGACGGCGATGGCAAGATGAGCTGTGAGATCACGAATAAGGAGACGAACGAAGTCTTAACGTCTGATCCGGTTGATGTCGGGAAATACCATGTTGTTTACAGTTTTGCTGCCGGAAAGAATTACAGTGCCGGAAGTGTAGCTTATGATTTTGATATTACACCGGCTCCGTTAAAAATTACGGCGGCAGATCAGAAACTTTCGTATCTGGATGAGATTCCGGAATATACGGCAGATTATGATGGCTTTGTAAACGGCGAGAACCTGGAAAGTGCCGGAGGAACCGTTCGCTTTGATTGTTCCTATCAGAAGGGAACTGCCGTCGGTTCGTATCCGATCAATCCGGAGGTTACAGGCCTCAAAAACTATAAGGTAACAACAGAATCCGGAACGATGACGGTTGAAAGGAGAACCCCGGTATTCACCGATTCTGCAAATCTGTATACAACTCGTGTCTATGACGGAAAAGCTGTAGATCTGACTCCGGCAACGGACGGGGACGGCAAGCTGAGCCGCGTGATCACGAACAGGGAGACGAATGAGGTCTTAACGTCTGATCCGGTCGATGCGGGAGAGTACCGTGTGGTTTACAGTGTTTCGGAAGGAAAGAATTACACGGAGGGAAGTGTTTCCTACGACTTTGCGATCACACAGGCTCCGCTTGTGATCACTGCAGAGGATAAGAACGTTGTATTCGGAGCAAAAGCGCCGGAGTATACAGTTGTTTATGATGGCTTTGTAAACGGCGAGACGGAAGCGGTTCTTACCGGAACTCTGGTTGTAACCTGCGATTACACAGAGGAAAGCCGTGAGTCTGCTTATGAGATCGTTCCGTCCGGACTTTCTGCAAAGAACTATGCGATCACATGGAAGAATGGTGTTCTGACAGCACGCTATCCGGAGAGTGACGATGACGACTACGAGGAAACTGGTGGGCATTTGATACAGATGGCTATCTGGTTACCGGATGGATCTTTGATCCGGTTTACAGAAACTGGTTCTACGTGGACGTCAACACCGGAATGAAGACCGGTTGGGTCCAGATCAACGGAAAGTGGTATTACTTCAATCCGGTTTCCGACGGAACAAGAGGAATCATGTTCGCGAACCGCATGACACCGGACGGCTGGTTTGTCCGGGAGGACGGAAGCTGGGATGAGAAGCGGTAAGGATACCGAGATCAGGATCCCATGAAAACTGAACAAAGACAGGAAAAGGTCGGCACGGGAATGTGCCGGCCTTTTTTCAGACGCAAATCCTCGGAAACCACTTGCAATCCGGCCATTTTCTGCTATACTAAACTACATTAACGCTTTATTAAACTAACATGGCAGACTGAAATGAGAGGAAGTATGAAAAATGAATGGAGCGATCATCGGTGTTTTTCTTGTGATCATTGCCTATCTGGTGATGATGCTGGCAACTGGTTTCTTTTATTCTAAGGGAAATAATGACTCCAGTGATTTCTATCTTGGCGGCAGAAAATTAGGACCGTTTGTGACGGCAATGAGTGCGGAGGCGTCGGATATGAGCAGCTGGCTGCTCATGGGACTGCCGGGTGTCGCGTATTTAAGCGGTACCTGCGACGCAGCATGGACGGCGATCGGACTGGCGATCGGTACCTATTTAAACTGGCTGATCGTCGCAAAGAGACTCAGAAGATACAGTGCGAAGACAAATTCGATCACGATGCCGGATTTCTTTTCGAATCGGTACCGCGATGATTCGAAGCTGCTGCTTGGAATCTCAGCAATCTTTATCATCATCTTCTTTGTCCCATATACGGCGTCCGGCTTCGCAGCATGCGGAAAGCTGTTCTCCACGCTGTTCGGGATCCCGTATACGGCAGCGATGCTGATCAGCGCGGTTGTCATCGTCGGCTATACGGCGCTCGGCGGCTTCATGGCAGCGAGCTTTACGGATCTGATCCAGAGTATCGTTATGACGATCGCCCTGGTCCTTGTCGTATGCTTCGGCGTATCCATGAGCGGCGGTCTTGATGTCGTTCTCGCGAATGCAAAGGAACTTCCGGGATTTTTATCCCTGACAGCGACATATGACAGTGCATCAGGAACTGCATCTAATTATGGAACAATTACAACAATTTCCACACTTGCCTGGGGACTCGGATATTTCGGCGTGCCGCATGTTCTTCTCCGCTTTATGGCGACGGAGCATGAGGACAATATCGCAATGTCCAGACGGATCGCGACGGTATGGGTTGTGATCTCGATGGCAGTGGCGATCTTTATCGGTATTGTCGGACACAGCCTCACAAAGAACGGAGTCATGGTGAAATTAAAGGGTTCTTCCTCCGAGACGATCATCATCCAGGTTGCAACGCTTTTATGCCAGCATGGATTCCTCGCGATCATCGGAGCCGGCATCACACTCGCCGGAATTTTAGCCTGCACGATGTCCACTGCGGATTCCCAGCTTCTTGCGGCTTCCTCCGCAGTTTCTGAGAACCTGTTAAAGGGAATGTTTGGCGTGAGCCTTACGGAGAAGAGAACGATCCATGTTGCGAGAGCGACGGTTCTCTTTATCGCAGTGATCGCAGTATTTTTAGCGGGAAATCCGGACAGCTCCGTATTTGGAATCGTGTCCTTTGCGTGGGCCGGATTCGGTGCAGTCTTCGGACCGGTTGTCCTTGCGGCACTGTTCTGGAAACGCTCCAACAGGAACGGCGCTCTTGCCGGCATGATCGCAGGCGGAGTCGTGGTATTTGTATGGAAATACTGCGTTCGTCCGTTAGGCGGTGCATGGAATGTGTATGAGCTTCTTCCGGCGTTTATCGTTGCCATGGTCGTTCTGATCGCGGTCAGCCTTGCAACTGGGGAGCCGTCGAAGGAGATCCAGGATGAATTTGATGAGATAGTTACTTTTCGTGGGTAGGAATTTTCTGAACTGAAAATTCCGTACAGTACAGTAGTGGCTGCGGATTTTGCCGATTCGGAATGCGAAGCATCGGCAAAATCCAGTTACAGTGCACGGGCATGAAGTGCCTGTGTACTGTGACTGGCGGTGAGAGAAGGAAAGTAATCCTGTTCGGCTGATATTGAAAAACTGCAAAAAAAGAACTATAATGCTCATTAAGAGACCTGACAAGTAGGTTTTTGTCGGGTCTTTTTCTTAAAGAAAAACGATGTGGTTATTTGTGAACAACTTAGAAGATAAATGAAAAGGAGATTGTGGATAATGGATGAATTACAGAAAAAAATTGTGGATTATGTAGAGGCAAACGGCAAGACATATCAACAGATCGCTTTGGAGATCCATGAGAAGCCGGAGGTCAGCAATTATGAGTTCTTCGCTTCCAAACGCCTTGCGGATCAGATTAAGAGTGTCGGGTTCGAGGTGGAGATGCCGGCGGCCGGTCACAGAACGGGATTTGCGGCGAGCTATAAGTCCGGAAAGCCGGGCCCGGTCATGGTGTTCCTCGCAGAGTATGACGCTCTTGTGGGACTTGGACATGGATGCGGACACAACCTGTTCGGTGCGACGTCCTCTCTTGCGGCGGCTGCGTTAAAAAGCGTGATCGATGAGGTCGGCGGAGAGGTCCGCCTCTACGGAACACCTGGAGAGGAAGGCGGAGAGAACGGAAGCGCGAAGGGAAGCTTCGTCCGTGAGGGATATTTTAAGGACGTCGATGCGGCTCTTTCCGCACATCCGGGTGTGGGACATCGCCTTACAGAAAAAACCCTTGGATGTGTTCCGATCGATATCGAATTCTGGGGCAAGGCGTCCCACGCGGCTGCGGCACCGGAGCAGGGAATCAACGCTTTAGACGCGCTGATCCAGACCTATAACTCCATCAATGCTCTTCGCCAGCATCTGAGTGATGATGTGCGGATCCACGGGATCATCGTAAACGGCGGACAGGCACCGAACACGGTACCGGATTACGCAGCGGCAAAGTTTTACTTAAGAGCAGCCGCATCCAGCACTTTAAAAGATGTTTACGCAAAGGTAGAGCGGATCGTGGAAGCCTCTGCGATGGCAATGGGTGCAAAGGGCAGCATGAAGCCGTATCAGAACTGGGTAGAGAACATGGTTCCGACACCATCCTTTGATGCGGTTTATGAGAAGAATCTGAAGTTGTTTGGGGAGACAGCAGATCCGGCAGGAGAGCGCCTTATGGGGTCGACAGATATCGGAAATGTTTCCCAGGTCGTTCCGGCGATCCAGCCGACCATCAATATCAGCGACGAGCCGATCAAGGGCCACAGCAAAGAGATGGTTGCGGCAGCATGCTCACAGAAAGGACTCGATTCGATCCTTCTTGGCGCAAAGGTTCTTGCGTTCACAGCCCTCGATCTGATCCGCGAGCCGGAGACATTAAAAAAGATCAAGGAAGAACATGCCTATGAGGTAGAGCATCAGGCAGACTGACCGGGGGGAGGATAGCCGCTCCCGGTCCCCATGCGGCGTATATGAAGACGGACTCTTTGGGAACGTCAAAGCGGACCCGGATCCCGTAAGTCGCGGCGGTTGCCGCGCATCTTCGTTTCCGGCGGTGGCGGGGCACCGGCCGGAAGATAGGAAAGCGGAAGAGATCTGCTGAACCGTTATAGAAATTTCTTCATACAGTCCCGGAGATTTTCTTCCATCCCGGTGAGCTCATCGGCGATCTCCATGACAGCCTTTGACGCACCGGAATACTGATTTTTATAACCGCATATGGTCTTGATCCCCATATTACAGCCGTCAGTGACAATACTGGCGGCTTCTTTGTCACCGCCTTTTGCCATCATGCGCATTTCTGTGGACATCCAGGACCAGGCGGAGGCCATTTTCCCCGGCTCTTTTCCCTCCTCCTCCATGGCGCTTAAGGTCTTTTTGATCTTTGCATCCAGCTCCTGATGCTTTTCATAGCTTTCCGTGATATCTTTCCAGAGCTCCTGATCCGACACCATATCCCGGATCTGCCCCAGGCTTTCCGCCGCCATTTTGCAGCCGGAGTCACATTCGCGGAGAAGATTGACTGAGTGCTCTTCCATCATTGATCCATCCTTTCCATAATAATTGCCATGCAGTTTCTTCAGACAGCTGATAAAAACAACAGCCATGGATCTGTCTGATATTCATCTGCAAAAAAAGTATGAGAGATACAGGGGAAAATTATGCATGGCACTTCTGGAATGTCACTGACATGCCATAAGAATTCAAGGGCGGTGGAACGTATTCTGCCGCAGACAGAAAAACTTAAGAAAATGAAAAGCAAAGGAAAAGAGGGATCAGTTGAATCCAGCCCCTATTTATGTTATGATGTTAACGTTCGAAAACGAATTATGCTGAATACTGGAGGAAAAGCTTGGAAAAGACAGAAGCAGAAAAAATTCTGAAGGAAAAACTGGAAACCGCAGAGAAGATCCTTGTGGGGATCGGCTCTGAGTGGAAGAAAAAAGAAGGCACGGAGGAGGAAGAGGTCCTTCATGCCGCCGAAAAGTTAAAAAATTTTCTGGATGGAAAAGATTATTATATCATAACTTCACTGTCCGGTGAGGATGCGGACCGGCTGGGCTTTTCTGCCGGTCATATGGCAGTTCCCCATAGCGTATCCTTTACGGAAGAAGCGTGGAAGCATTATACCTTATGGCTTTCCTGCACCCTGAACCGGAATACGGTGCTCCTGGAGTTGGGGGAAAACTATAAAGATCCGTCCCTGATCCGCTGGCCCTTTGAGAAGACAGCAATGTTAAACAATAAGGCGTATCTGTTCCGGGTTCATAAGATCTTTTCTCAGGTGCCGGAAGAGCTTTCTGGGAAATCATGTCCGGTGGCGGAGGTATCGTTTAAATTAGTGGATGATTTCTTAGAAAGAGTATAACTGTTCAGGAGGCTTGTGCACTTGCTGTGTTGACGGTAAGAAAACATAAAATTATGAAGGTACTGAAGCGTCACGAATAAATACAACAAGGAGGAAATATGGCTGCGATCGCAAATGACTGGTTGGTCCCTATGAGCGGGGAATTCAAAAAGCCGTATTACAGGAAATTATACGAGACCGTAAAGAATGAGTATGAGACGAAGGAAGTCTACCCGGCACCGGATGATATCTTCAACGCTTTTGCGTTTACACCGCTCTCAAAAGTAAAAGTGGTGATCCTTGGACAGGACCCGTACCACGAGCCGGGGCAGGCGCATGGACTGAGCTTCTCCGTAAAGCCGTCGGTGGAGATCCCGCCGTCTCTTGTCAATATTTATAAGGAACTTCACGAGGATTGTGGCTGCTATATCCCGAACAATGGATATTTAAAGAAGTGGGCAGATCAGGGTGTGATGCTCTTAAACACAGTCCTGACCGTTCGTGCCCATGCGGCAAACTCCCACAAGAATATTGGATGGGAGGAATTCACGGACGCCGCGATCCGCGTCTTAAATGAGCAGGACCGCCCGATGGTGTTCATCCTCTGGGGACGCCCGGCGCAGATGAAAAAGCCAATGCTGACGAACCCGAAGCATCTGATCCTCGAGTCACCGCACCCGAGCCCGTTGTCCGCCTACCGTGGATTTTTCGGCAGCAGACCGTTCAGTAAGACAAATAAGTATTTAAAAGAGAACGGGATCGAGCCGATCGACTGGCAGATCGAAAATATCAACCAGCACGACTAAATAATAAAGAATTAGGAGTGAATATGAACAATTTTATTGAATTTCTAAAGATCGTTGTATTTGGTGTTGTAGAAGGATTCACCGAATGGCTTCCAATCAGCAGCACCGGACACCTGATCCTGGTGGAGAATATCGTCCACCTGAATGTCTCAGAAGAATTTATGAATGTGTTCCGCGTCGTGATCCAGTTAGGCGCAATTCTCGCGGTTCTCGTCCTGTATTTCAGGCGGCTGAATCCATTTGACTCGGGAAAGAAACCGGCACAGAAGCGCGCGACCTGGCACTTATGGTTTAAGATCGTGATCGCCTGCATACCGGCAGCAGTGCTTGGGATCCTGCTTGATACAGTCCTTGATAAGTATCTCTACAATCCATATGTTGTAGCAGCGATGCTCATCATCTACGGTGTCATCTTCATCGCCTTTGAGAACTACAACCAGCACGTGGAGTTCCGCATAAAGAAAGTGTCCCAGATCAGCTACCGGACCGCGTTCTACATCGGTCTCTTCCAGCTTTTGGCTCTGATCCCCGGTACATCAAGATCCGGCGCGACGATTCTCGGCGCGATGATGCTCGGCTGTTCCAGAACCGCAGCATCGGAGTTCACCTTCTTCCTTGGAATTCCGGTCATGTTCGGTGCCAGCCTCTTAAAGATCCTTCACTACGGTCTGGCATTCTCCGCGATGGAGCTCTTCTTCATGGCAGCCGCCATGGTGATCGCGTTCGTTGTTTCCATGTATTCGATCCAGTTCTTACTCGGATATGTCAAGAAACATGACTTTAAGTTCTTCGGATATTATCGCATCGTCCTCGGTGTGATCGTTCTGATCTACTTTGGATTAACTTCGATTCTTGCAAAATAAGAGGAAACGTCAATGAAAGTATTTCTGTGTGAAACGATCCATGATGCAGCTTATCAAAAAATGAAGGAGCGGGCAGAGATCATCAATGACTGGGACAGGATCGGGGAGGCGGATGCCCTGATCAACGGTGTACTTCATCCAGAATACCTGGTTGTTTAAAATATTGCAATTAAAAAGAATTCCAGAAAAATCTGATCAAATGTACAGATATTTCTGGAATTTTTATTTCACAGAACCATACATGTTTCATCACATTTTCATCACAATTCACTGGTACACTATGTCATGTAGTTAAGGAGAAGAAAAAAGAGAAAATAAGAGAACGTCCTTAAGTACATAAAGAAACATCGAAAATTTCAACACAGAAAGGAGATACCTATTATGTATGATGAAAATAAATGGAATGAAGGAAATCATGAAAATGAGATGAAACATACGGAACAGCCGGTAAACGCGCAGGACAGCCAGAACACCCAGAATGGAGCACAGCAGCCTCAGGGAGAGCATACGGGAAGACAGGTCTACGGAAGACTTGGTTCCGGCACGCAGAATGGTCAGCCGTATAACGGAAATCCGAATGGGCAGAGCCAGAATGGTTCCTACTACGGCGGACAGCAGCATCAGCAGTACTACGGCAACCAGAACCAGTACACGAACCCGTATCAGCAGTACGATTATTATCAGGGACATGGACAGAACCCGAATGGAAACGATAACAGCCATCACGCCCCAAAGAAGAATCCACACATGAAGACAGCAGCGCTTGTCACAGCGGCAGCTCTTCTCTTCGGTGTTGTATCCGGCGGAACGATGTACGGAGTGAACCGCGCGGCAAACACCCTGTTCCCGTATCAGAGCACACAGGCAGGTGCTTCCTCCGAGACGATCGGACAGACCGCGCAGGTTCCGGCAGCCAATATTTCAACAACCTCCGGCAACGGCATTGTCATTGAGGACGTATCCGCAATCGTGGACGCAACTCTTCCGTCAGTTGTATCCATCACGAATACTCAGGTCTACCAGAGCAACAGCTGGTTTGGCCAGTCCCAGACTTACGAGGTTCCGAGCAGCGGTTCCGGTATCATCGTCGGACAGAATGACTCTGAGCTCCTGATCGTCACAAACAACCACGTAGTCAGTGATTCCGAGGGACTTACGGTTACATTCGCGGATGAGAGCACTGCGGACGCAGCCATCAAGGGTACCGATTCCGAGGCAGATCTGGCGGTGATCGCCGTACCGCTTGACAAGATCTCCGCTGACACAAAGAGCAAGATCAAAGCAGCGACTCTTGGGGATTCGGACGCATTGAAGATGGGTCAGGGCGTTATCGCCATCGGCAACGCGCTCGGACTTGGCCAGAGCGTAACAGTCGGACATGTAAGCGCATTGAACAGAGAGATTCAAGTCGATGATATGACAAAGACCGTGATCCAGACTGATGCAGCCATCAACCCGGGCAACAGCGGCGGAGCACTTTTAAACTCCAAAGGTGAGGTCATCGGAATCAACGAAGCAAAATACGCGGATACAAGCGTTGAGGGTGTCGGCTATGCGATCCCGATCTCAAAAGCAAAAGACATCATTGATGATCTTATGACAAGAACTACAAAGATCGCAGTTTCTGAATCCGAACAGGGTTATCTCGGAATCCAGTTACAGAATATTGACGAGTCCATGGCAAAGATGTACGGAATGCCGCAGGGTGTCTATGTTTATAAGATCATGGAGGATTCTGCCGCAGCGGGCTCCGACCTTCACGAGAAAGACATCATCACAAAGCTGGACGGCGAGAAGATATCCAACTACGCGGATCTCACAAAGCTTTTGACTTACTATAAATCCGGTGATACGGTAACACTGACCGTCCAGTCCCTCGTAGACGGCAGCTATCAGGAGAGAGAGGTTCAGGTAACCTTAAAAGATCGTCCGGCTGAGGCAGATAACGGAAACAGCCAGAGTCAGAGTCAGGCACAGGATCAGAAACCGGCGCAGAGCCAGTCAAGGATCGGCAAATAAATCAAAATCGACAGTAAGACCGCCTCTCCGGAGTGATCCGGAAGAGGCGGTCTTGTTTTGTAAGGTATAAAGGTTTTATCGAAGGATTACAGGAAATTCATAAATGTGGTCAGTACCATGGAGTTAAAGAAGTCAACAAATAAGCTTCCGACTAACGGTACGATGAAGAACGCTCTCGGAGCAGCACCGTAGCGCTCAACGAGTGCTCTCATGTTTGCCATCGCGTTCGGGGTAGCTCCCATACCGAAACCGCAGAATGCAGTTGTCATGGCAGCGGCCTCATAGTCACGTCCCATAACGTTGAATACAACGAAGTTCGCGAACAGGAACATAACAACGGTCTGCACAAGCAGGATGACGATCATCGGAAGAGCAAGGGCTGCTAACTGCCAGAGCTTTAAGCTCATCATCGCCATGGAAAGGAACAGATTTAAGGAAAGTCCGCCGAGGGCATCGATCTCAACCATCGGAAGATCTTTATGCTGAACATCCCAGATGTTACGGATCGCTGCTGCTGCCAGCATGGCGCCGATGTAGGTCGGGAATGTTAAGTGGCATACGTCTTTAAAGAATGTAAAAATAAGAGTACCGAGACCGATGGCAACTGCTAAAAACATAGCAGATGTTGTGAATTTCTGACCGTCAACGGCCGGCATAACCTCTGCTGTTTCATTTCCCTCAGCAGCTGCTGTGGATTTTAAGTGAAGCTTTTCAACACGGGCACGGGCGATCGGTCCGCCCATCATGCTTCCGGATACGAGTCCGTAGGTAGCTGCCGCAAGAGCAACTGTTGTAGCGCCTACAACGGCGTAATCTGTCTCAAGAAGCGGTCCGAAGGAACCGGATGTTCCGTGTCCGCCTACTAACGGCATGGAACCCATACATAATCCCAGAAGTGGATCCAATCCAAATGCTGCTGCAAGACCGCTGCCGACTGCGTCCTGAACGATACAGATGGCGATCGCCAGACCCAGGAACATAAATACCTGTATGCCGCCTTTTTTCAACAGACGGAAGCAGGCTGTGAATCCGACGCTGCAGAAGAAGATCGTCATGAAGACACTCTGTAATGTTGTGTCAAAGGAGAGTTCCAGAATTCCTGCTGCGTATAACGCCAGATGAGCAAAGGCGAATACGATACCGCCGGCAACCGGTGCCGGGATGCAGTACTTGCTTAAAAATGAAAGTTTGTTGACCATAAGCCGTCCGAGACAATAGACGAGAGCGCCGAGGGCGCAGGCCTGGTACATGTCGAGCTGTAAAGTGATCATAAGATTTACCCCCTCTTATATAGTTGTTCACCAGGTAACGGTTCAGTGAATTCACAGCCGCGGTCAAGCCTGTGTTACTTACGGTCGGTGCAGGGAATGCGCTGACCTGCCAAACAGTTACTTAGTTGCTACAATTCCATGTTAAATTCAAACTACAAAAAACATCAAAAAAATACAGGGGGAAGAGTTCAGATACTGTTAAGAGGAAAGATGATTCTGTCAGAAAATTTACACATGGTTTTTCGGTTGCGGGAAGACTCAATTTGCATTATAATAGGTTATAATTCTGTAAAAACAGGCAGAAAATGCGTGGACAGGCCGCGGCCTGTATCCATGAGAAACGATAGAAGGTTCAGGGAGAAAAAATTTGGAAGACAACAAAAATAACGGATATGAGAAGATCTGCTGCATGTGCAGACGGACGGAGAGTCAGGCAGGAAAAATGATCACGCTGCCGGGCGGATTGCAGGTGTGCCGGGACTGTATGCAGAGATCGTTTGATATGATGATGGGAAGCGGTATGGACTGGACAAAGATGTCCGGGATCACGCCGGAGCTGTTGAAAAATATGTATCTGAATCCGATGGGAAGCGGAGATGGAGCGCAGAAACCGGAGAATACCGGAACTGCTGCGGGTAAGAAAGATGACGTGAGCGAAGCGGAAAAACAGAATTCTGTGGATAATCCGACTGAAGCAGACACGGATGAGGATGCAGAGCAGACCGTTGTGGATGCTGATGAGGCTGAGGACGGCGACGATTTCGAGGAGGACGGTGACGGATCAGAGGGAATTCCACTGGGAAATATTTTCGGAATCCCGGTGGGGCAGATCGACCTCGGCGCCCTCATGGGCCAGGGCCATAAGCGCAGGAAAAAGAAGAAAAAAGTAAAAAAGGAGCTGTTTAAGCTCAGCGAGATCCCGGCCCCCCATGCGATCAAGGCACAGCTCGACGAGTATGTGATCGGACAGGAGCAGGCGAAGAAGGTGATCGCTGTCGCAGTCTACAACCACTATAAGCGTGTATTTTCCAAGACATCCCCGGATGCCGGGAAGTACGGAACCGATATCGACATCGAAAAGTCAAATATCCTGATGATCGGACCTACCGGAAGCGGTAAGACGTATCTCGTAAAGACTCTGGCGAAGCTCCTCGATGTGCCGCTTGCGATCGCGGATGCCACATCCTTAACAGAAGCAGGTTATATCGGTGACGATATCGAGAGCGTTCTCACAAAGCTCCTCGCAGCGGCGGGCGGTGATGTGCAGAAAGCGGAGATGGGCATCGTGTTCATCGACGAGATCGATAAGATCGCAAAGAAGAAATCCACGAACACCCGCGATGTCAGCGGCGAGTCCGTGCAGCAGGAACTCTTAAAGCTTTTAGAGGGTGCGGATGTGGAGGTCCCGGTCGGAACAGGACAGAAGAACGCCATGACCCCGATGGAGATGATCAACACAGATAATATCCTCTTTATCTGCGGCGGCGCCTTCCCGGATCTTGAGAATATTATCAAGGAGCGTCTCACCAATACGACGTCCATCGGCTTCGGCTCCGATCCGAAAGACAAGTATGATAAGGATCCGAACCTTCTTTCCAGAGTTACCAATCAGGATCTCAGGGAGTTTGGCATGATCCCGGAGTTCCTTGGAAGACTTCCAGTGACTGTGACACTTCAGGGATTGACAAAAGACTTCCTCGTGCGGATCTTAAAAGAGCCGAAGAACGCGATCCTGAAGCAGTATAAGAAGCTTCTCGCCATGGACGAGGTAAATCTGGACTTTGACGATGACGCTCTGGAATGGATTGCAGAGCAGGCGTTAAAGAAAGATACCGGAGCCAGAGCACTCCGGGCGATCATCGAGGAGTTCATGCTTGATATCATGTTCGAGATCCCGAAGGATCCGGAGATCGGTTCCGTGACGATCACCCGTGCGTATCTGGAAAAACACGGTGGCCCGCGGATCGAGATGCGGGAGTATTCCGCACCGGAGAAGAAGGAAGCTCTGCCCGGACCAGTGGAAGCGGCAGTACAGGAAGGCGCTCCGCAGGTTGAATAAATTAAAGGTTTCGTAAATGTAAGAAAGCTTCATGAAGATCCAGTGTTCCATATCCGTATTCACGGTTCGGGTATGTGAGCGCTGGATTTCTTTGTGCTCCGCGGACGAAGATGGATTTTAATACCGGAGTGTTGAGGTACGGATAACTTCCGTCAAGGAGACCCCAGTGCAGCAGGATTGCCGCGGCTCCGGCGAGATGGGCGGCGGCGACGGAGGTGCCGGACATTCTCGTGAGGCGTATTCCCGAGGCGGATGCCCCTAAAATATTGACGCCCGGAGCAGCGAGATCCGGCTTGATTTGCCCGGAACGGCTGTAACCGCGGCTGGCATGGATGTAGATACTGTTCCGCGTGTGGTCATAGGCTGTGACGGTGATGGGATACTGGGCATTTCCGGGATCTGTGATGGTCGTGTCGGGATCCGGGCGGAGAAAATAAGTCTCATCCGAGATGAAACCCCGTACCGGAAGCCAGAGATGAAAGGTTTCCCGGATGTCCAGAGAGTTCCGGATCCGGATCCGCCAGATCCCGGACATCGGTCTTTCAAAGCGCATGAAGATAAACTGGCTCCCGGCGCTCACGTCGGCGATCTGGGTGTAGACAGTGATCTGAGTCTGCTCCAGAAGAAAGGACAACGTGTTCTCGCCCCGGAGCGAAACGGGAATCTCTTTTGCAATCTCCCCGGTGGGCGAGATAAAACCCACCGTGTAGACACCAACCTCATTTGCCCACAATTCCATGGAAAATCCCGTTTCCTGTTCCCCCACACGAAGTTCCGCTGTGATCTCATCCGTATCGGCATTCATGACTGCCTGAAAGTGGTGTCTCGCTCCTGTTTCATTTCCTGCGGCGGTGATGACGGCGGAACCATTTGAAAGGCTGACCTGATTTAAATACTGTCCGAGTCGGCTCGTTCCCATGTGGCTTCCCATATTGGTGCCGAGGGCGATACAGACGACAAGAGGCATGGAGTATTCCCGCGCGAGAGCGTAGAGATAGGAGACGCCCATCAGGATATCATTTTCCTGATATGCGTCAGCCCCGTCCCGGATCAGGTAAAAATCCCGGAGATACTGTTTTGCTGGTTTTAACTTCACCATGGCGATGGATGCCCGCGGAGCTGCCCCGGAAAATCCGGCGCGTTCGTCCCGGTTTCCGGCGGCGATGGAGGCGAGGAAGGTTCCATGCCCGTTTTCGTCCCGGGTTGGAACGATGGAGGCAGGATCATCGGAATTCAGGGCCAGATTGATCTGGGCAGCAGTATATTGGCAGCCGTAAAGGACCGGGAAGAAGGATGAGGTTTCAGAAGACGGCGGGAGTGTCTGGTCCCATATCCCAATGATTCTGGTACTCCCATCCGCGCTCCGAAACAGAGGATCCATATAATGGATCCCGGTATCCACAAATCCAATAAGAACTCCTTCCCCCTGATTGTTCAGCACCGGAAGCTCACCTGCCGCTGTGATCCCAGCAGCATCCATACTTGTGACATCTAAAAGACTATATAGTTTCGGAATTGCCGAATATGTATAGGAGGTATAGGAAAAGGATGTTATCGTGGAGAACGGGATATAGACGACCGCCAGCGTGGAATTCACGAAATCAATGCAGTCTGTCCCCTGTGATCGCATAAAGTTCTCGGGAGAGGTAAAATAGGGCGCGATAAAATCTGCAAACTCTTCCGATGCGACAGAATTTCTACATGCCATGGCTGATACTCCGCAGAAAAATGGTTTATACTGTATATGTATCCAGAATGCAGATAAGACCCGGATCCAAGAAAGATATGGACGGACTCTTTAAAATGTTGTAAGATGATACAAGGGATAGAAGATCAAAAATCCGACGCAGGGCTGCCTGCAGAGGGATTTCTGTATCTGGACCCGGCATCATATCAGTTTAGGAAAGAAAGGGGAATCGCGATGTTTGGATTTTTGACATTCGGAACGACGCTTGCGCTTACAGATCTGGCTGTAAAAAAAGAGATCGAAGCCAGACCAGATGAAGAATTCCCGAAAACCGTAAAAGAATCAGGCGGTCTGATCCGCCTCTACAAAAACCATAATCCGGGTTTTTCCTTTGGCTTTATGAAGGAATATCCGAAGCTCGTGGAGCTGATCCCGGTCTGTACGTTGTCGGCGGTTGCCGGCGTATGGGCGTATGTGATCGGAAAGAAAGGGCGCGTGCTGGAAAAGACGGCACTGACCCTCGTTTTAGCGGGTGGTGCAAGCAACCTTTATGACCGGATCCGGCGTGGATATGTAGTGGATTATTTCAGTATCCAGTGGAAGCAGCTGAAAAAAGTTGTCTTCAATCTGGGTGACATTTTTATTTTTGCCGGATCTGCCCTGTTTGCGGCTGTCCAGCTCGTTGAGGAGATCCGCGGAATTCTTTCGAAAGAAAAAATCTTTCTTAAGGAAGAAGAGTAATTCAGGAAGCAGAACTGATGAAAAAACACATCGGAAAAACCGAGATGAATGAGGAGAACCGTCTTATGAAGAAACAATACGATTACCTGTTGGTGGGCAGCGGACTTTTCGCCGGAGTCTTTGCGTACCATGCAAAAAAAGCGGGAAAGACCTGCCTGGTTCTTGAAAAGAGAGAACACGCAGGCGGAAACATTTACTGTGAAAATATCGAGGGCATCAATGTACACCGCTATGGTGCCCATATCTTCCATACCAGCAACAGGGAAGTATGGAACTTTGTGAACAGTCTCGTGGAGTTCAACCGTTATACAAACAGCCCGGTTGCGAACTACAAGGGCGAGATGTACAACATGCCGTTCAATATGAACACCTTCAGCCGCATGTGGGGAATCTCCACTCCGGAGGAGGCAAAAAAGATCATCAATGAGCAGAGAAAGGTCATCAAGGGCGAGCCGAAGAACCTGGAAGAGCAGGCCATCAGCCTTGTGGGAACCCACATCTACCAGAAGCTTGTAAAGGGTTACACGGAGAAACAGTGGGGCAGAGACTGCAGGGAGCTCCCGGCTTTCATCATCAAACGTCTTCCGGTGCGCTACACCTATGACAACAACTACTTTAACGATCTCTATCAGGGGATCCCGATCGGCGGCTATAATAAGATCACAGAAAAGCTCTTTGAGGGCTGTGAGATCCGCCTTGGAACCGACTATCTGGCGGATAAAGCGAAATATGATGCGCTTGCGGACAAGGTCGTGTATACAGGAACCATTGACAGCTATTTTGACTACTGCTTCGGAAAACTCCAGTACCGCAGCCTGCGGTTCGAGACGGAAGTCTTAGACTACGACAACTACCAGGGCAATGCGGTCATCAATTACACCGACCGCGAGACTCCGTACACGAGGATCATTGAACACAAGCATTTTGAGTTCGGAACACAGGAGAAGACGGTCATCACGAGAGAGTATCCGGCGGAGTGGACCGAGGGCATGGAGCCGTATTATCCGGTCAATGACGAGAAAAATCAGGAATTATATAAGAAGTACGCAGAACTCGCCGGAAAAGAGGAGAATGTGATCTTCGGAGGAAGACTCGCGGAATACCGTTACTATGATATGGATAAGGTCATCGAATCCGCATTTTCCTGCGTAAAGAAGGAATTCGGAAATGAGTAACAGTTCGAAAATGCCTCATGGATTTGCTCGCCTCATTATCGGTGACGGATCCGCGGTGTCGGAGCAGAAGAACATTATCTGGAATATGATCGGAAGCTTCCTCTACGCCTTTGCGTCCATGGTGCTCTCCATCGCGGTGGTCCAGCTTGCTGGCGAGGACGCGGGCGGGGTGTTTACCTTCGCCTTTACGACCTTCGGACAGCACATGTTCATGGCGGCGTACTTCGGGATCCGTCCGTTCCAGATCACGGATACCGGGGAGAAGTACACCTTCGGTGACTATCTCGGGCTGCGTCTCATCACCTGCGGCCTCGCGATCCTTGTGGGCTTTGGCTATGTGATGGTCAGCGACTATACCTTTGAGAAAGCGGTCATTGTCTTCCTGATGGTGGTCTACAAGGTCATCGATGCCCTGGCGGATACATACGAGGCGGAATTCCAGCGGGGGGGAAGACTGTACCTGACGGGAAAATCCAATGCGTTCCGGACGATCCTCTCCGTGACCTGTTTTCTCGGAAGTCTCGCGGTGACGGGAGAGCTTCTGACCGCCAGTATCTGGGCAGTGGGCGCGCAGACCGTGGGATTTTTCCTGTTTGACTTCCTCGTGATCCGGGAACTCCCGAATGTGACATGGAAGTCGGTGCAAGGAAAGAAATTCCAGCTCTTCCGGGACAATGTTCTGTTATTTTTCTCGGTGGTTCTGGACTTCTATATCTTTTCTGCATCAAAATACGCCATCGAGGCCCATATGGCAGACCGTGATCTCGCAGTCTACGGCGCGATCTTTATGCCGACCAGCGTGATCAATCTGGTTGCCGGCTTCGTGATCCGCCCGTACCTTACAAAGCTCGCGGTGGACTGGGAGACAGGCCACTTAAAAGCATTCCGGAAGATCATCAGGAACCTTGCCCTGATCATTGCGGCCCTGACCGTTCTCGCGGTGGGCGGTGCGTGGTTATTGGGAATTCCGGTGATCAGCCTGCTGTACCCAAACCTGCGGGAGGGGCTTTCCACCTGCCGCGTGGCACTGGCACTCATCATCATCGGAGGAGCACTGAATGCGTTCATGAACCTGTTTTATTATTCGCTCATAATTATGCAGAAACAGAAGTTCATCATTCTTGGATATGCTTTCGTCAGTGTGCTGGCGGTCCTTTCCTCCGGCTGGTTTGTCCGGACGGGCGGGATTCAGGGCGGTTCCTTTGTATACATGCTTTTGATGGCGGCACTGATGGTATTTTTCGGAATCTTTTCGGCAGGCTTTATGAAACAGAAAGAGAGAGCACAAAAACATAATGAAGGTTGATGTGATCATCCCGGTCTACGGTCCGGGAAACAGATTGTTGGAATTATTTGACCGGCTGGGACACCAGACCGTACCGGTAGACCGGCTGATCGTCATGAATACGGAGAAGTCCCTGTGGGACAAGTGGACAGGGACTCTGGAACCGGGAAGACTACCGGAAAATCTTACCGTGTATCATGTGACAAAGGAAACGTTTGATCATGGTGCCACGAGAAATGCAGGGATCGAACATTCCGACGCGGATGTCTGTGTCTGCATGACTCACGACGCGCTTCCGGCGGACACGGGTCTCTTAAAAGCCCTGACGGACGCGCTTTTTGCAGAGAAGGATATCGCCGTGGCATATGCGAGACAGCTTCCCGCAAAGGACTGCAATATCATCGAGCGCCACACGAGAGAGTTCAACTATCCGGACAAAAGCCGGATAAAGAGGCTCTCGGATCTCGACACGCTTGGAATTAAGACGTACTTCTGTTCCAATGTCTGTGCGGCATATAAGCGGGAGATCTATATGGAGCTGGGGGGATTTATCCGGAAGACGATCTTCAATGAGGACATGATTTTCGCAGCGAAGGCCATGAAGAACGGATATGCGGTCTGCTATGCGGCAGACGCAAGAGTGATCCACTCCCACAACTACACGGCGGTGGAACAGTTCCACAGAAATTTCGATCTTGCGGTTTCCCAGGCGGATCATCCCGATGTATTCTCCGGGATCCGGTCTGAGGGCGAGGGGATCCGCATGGTGAAGGATACCGTGCGCTGGCTGGTAAAAACAGGGCATGCATACCTCGTGCCGAAGCTTGTGGTGGACAGCGGATTTAAATATATGGGATATCTCGCCGGGAAGCGGTATCAAAAGCTGCCGAAGGCATTGGTAGTTAAGTTATCTATGAACCGGAATTACTGGAAATAGAGTTGAAAATTATGTGTAACTGTTCAGTAGGTCTGCGCACTTGCTGCGCTGACCGTAAGAAAACATAGGATAGGAGGCAAAAATCCCATCAGCGAAGCTGATCTGGAATGGATTTTTGCGTGTAACTATGAAGGTACTGAATAGTTACAATTATGTAAACTGATTTGCTGCACATTCCTCTATATAAATGGCTGTGTGGCAGGTTAGAGAAGAAAAATATTGTCATTCTGCACTCCGGGTGGTATGATGTAGTGCGGAAATGCCGAAAAATGGCGGAAATACAGCGGCTGATCCGAAAAAGCATGTGTGTTTACTCCGGAAATGAAACGGACATATGCCGAAAGAGAAAACAAGCACAGCCGTAAATTTATAAAAAGGTGAGGTAAAAGACTATGGGAAAGATCAAAGTTTCTTCCTGTGAAACAGATGGAATGGTAATTGAAGGCCTTCATGTGATCGAGCCGACCGTATTCAACGACGAGCGCGGGTATTTTATGGAGACATACAACCAGAATGACTTTAAAGAGGCAGGACTCAATATGGTTTTCGTACAGGATAACCAGTCGATGTCCGTAAAGGGTGTACTCCGCGGCCTTCACTTCCAGAAACAGTTCCCGCAGGGCAAGCTTGTCCGTGCGGTACGCGGAACCGTGTTCGATGTAGCGGTTGACTTAAGAACACACTCCAAGACATACGGCAAGTGGTTCGGCGTTGAGCTTTCTGCGGAGAATAAGAAACAATTCTATATTCCGGAAGGCTTTGCCCACGGCTTTGTCGTTCTTTCCGATGAAGCAGAGTTTGCTTACAAGTGTACCGATTTCTACCATCCGGGTGACGAGGGCGGACTTGCATGGAACGATGAGACAATCGGCGTAAAGTGGCCGATCACGCCGGATATGCAGCTCATCATCTCTGAGAAAGATCAGAAATGGCCAGGATTTAAAGAGATCTTCAAGTTTGATCGTTAGTAATTAGCAGTGCGGCGCCAAATGCGGCAAGATGTGTCGCAAACTTGTTTGCGTAAGCATCTTTCCGCATTTAGCGACATAGGGCGAATGCCAGGAACTGCACCAATAGAAAGGTTGTAAAAGCGTGAATTATTTGACTTCATTACTGAAGGAGCTGGTGGCAAAAAGAAAACTGATCTGGGAGCTTTCCAAGGCGGATTTCAGAAAACGTTTTGTCGGCTCCTATTTTGGCGTTGTCTGGATGTTCATCCAGCCGATCGTCACCGTCCTGATCTACTGGCTCATCTTCGGTCCAATCGGATTTAAGAGCGCGCCGCCGGTGCCGAACGCCTCATACGTCCAGTGGCTGATTCCGGGCATCGCCCCGTGGTTCTTCTTCTCTGAAGCCTTGAACTGCGGAACGGGATGCCTTCAGGAGTACAATTATCTGGTAAAAAAAGTAGTATTCAAAGTGGAGATCCTGCCGGTGATCAAGCTGATCTCCTGCCTGTTTGTGCATGTGTTTTTCATCCTGATCATGTTCTTTGTGTTCCTGATCAGCGGAAAAAAACCGGAACTCTCCTGGATCCAGATCATTTATTACTCCTTTGCCACATCCATGTACGCTCTGGCGCTCACGTACCTTACGAGTGCGATCCAGGTATTTTTTAAGGATATGGCGCAGATCGTCAGCATCTGCCTGCAGTTCGGCATGTGGCTGACACCGATCATGTACAGCGAGCAGTTATTCCTTGACAAAGGTCTGACGATGGCTCCGATGATCCTGAAGCTGAACCCGTTTTACTATATTGCGGCGGGATACCGTGACAGCATGCTGACGGGAGACTGGTTTTTCATGCGTCCGACACTGACCGTGTATTTCTGGGCAGTGACCCTGATCACCATGTTAGTGGGACTCAAAGTATTCAAGCGGCTCCGTCCGCATTTCTCAGATGTATTGTAGGAGGAAACCATGTCTGCCAATGCGATTACAGTAAAAGACGTGACGAAGGTGTACAGACTCTACGACAAGCCGATCGATCGCCTGAAAGAGTCCTTAAGCCTGACACATAAAAGCTATCACAAGGATTTCTATGCCTTAAATGGTCTCTCCTTCAATGTCGAAAAAGGTCAGACCGTGGGTATTATCGGAACGAATGGTTCCGGAAAATCAACGATCTTAAAGATCATTACCGGTGTCCTCACACCGACCACAGGCCAGGTGGACGTGGAGGGAAAGATCTCTGCGCTTCTGGAACTTGGAGCCGGGTTTAATATGGACTACACCGGAATTGAAAATATCTATATGAACGGCACCATGATGGGGTATTCCCGGAAAGAGATGGATGAAAAGCTGCAGGATATTCTGGATTTTGCGGATATCGGCGATTTTGTCTATCAGCCGGTAAAGACCTACTCCAGCGGTATGTTCGTCCGTCTCGCGTTTGCCTTAAACATTAACGTGGAGCCGGAGATCCTGATCGTCGATGAGGCACTGTCCGTCGGAGACGTATTCTTTCAGGCAAAGTGTTACCGGAAAATGGAGGAGATCAAAAAGAGAGGAACCACGATCCTCATGGTAACCCATGATATGGGCAGCATCATCAAATACTGTGACAAGGTTGTTCTATTAAATAAGGGTGAGTTCATCGCGGAAGGTGAGCCGGGCCATATGGTGGATCTCTATAAGAAGATCCTGGCAAATCAGCTGGATTCCTTAAAGGAAGAGCTGGAGAGTGACTATTCCGGCGGTATGCTTGGTGATGAGAAAAAGGCAAAAGTGGAGGAATCCCATTCCGACGGATCCCTCATGAAGGATAAGATCACGATCAACACGGACCGGACCGAGTACGGTGACGGCCGGGCGGAGATCTTCGATCTGGGACTTTTTGACGCGAGAGGAAATCTGACAAATCTCCTGTTAAAGGGAGAAATGTTCACGATCAAAGAGCGGATCCGCTTCCATGCGCCGATCAAGTGTCCGATCTTTACCTATACGATCCGTGACAAGAAGGGAACGGATCTCACCGGAACGAACACCATGTATGAGGGCTGTGACATCAAACCGGTGGGAGACGGCGATGTCTACGATGTTTCCTTTACTCAGAAGATGACACTGCAGGGCGGCGAGTATCTTCTCTCCATGAGCTGTACCGGCTTCGAAGGCGAGGAACATGTGGTCTACCACCGCCTGTACAATATTGCAAACATTACGGTGATCTCCAATAAGAATACGGTCGGTGTGTATGACATGGAATCGGAAGTGGAGACATCGCTGACAAAAGCATAAGACCAGAACATGGCATTTTGACAGCGGGATCTGTCTGAAAAGACAGGCAGGATCCGGGGAAAATGTCTGTGACACATAGCGGGAGAAAAAGATGAAGGATTACAGTTATGAACTTCTTGACCTGCTCGAAAAGTATAAAGGAGATGCGGAGGCGGCACTGCGGGGAGAAACAAGCCCGTGGTGTCTCTACGCATTTTCTCCGTTAAGGGAAAATCTTTTCGAGTGGCTGGAAATGAAAAAAAATGACCGGGTTCTCCAGGTCGGATCCGACTACGGTTCCTGTACCGGGCTCTTTTCGGAGCGCGCCGGTGAGGTGGTCGTTCTGGATCAGCGGGATGAGAATCTGGAGGTGAACCGGAGAAGACACGGGGAAAAGGAAAATCTCTGCCTGATCCGCGGGGGACTTCCGAGGGCAGATGCAGAGTCTCTTGGGTGGAAAGAGTACAAGGGAAAAGAACGTGCAGCAGAGGAGCTGGATGCGCTCTATAAAGCTGGATTCGACTACGTGATCCTGCCGTCCATGCTTTCCGCGACAGAAAAAAGCGGGGCAGCGGATCTGCTCGAAAGAGCGGCAGCCCTTGTGAGACCGGGAGGAAAACTCTTAGCAGCGGCAGAGAATGAGTCCGGCGTCCGCTATTTCATGGGAGCGGAACCATTTGAGCACTCCTTCCTGGAGGTGGAGTTCCGCGGCCTGTTTGAGGACTTAAAAGAAAAATTTGGCGGAACCGCAATGCTCTACTATCCGGTTCCGGACTACCGTTACCCGGCGACTATCTACTCCGACGACTATCTCCCGCAGACCGGAGATGTGACGAACATTTCCGCCCGTCTTGACGGACCGGGACTCTGGTTCGGAAACGAGGAGAAAGCCATGGCGAATGCATGCAGAAATGGAGATTTCGCGAAGTTCACGAACTCATTCCTTGGCATGTGGGAAAAGGGGAAGGCATGAGACAGATTTTATTTGTAAAATACAACCGGACCAGAGCGGAGCAGTTCCAGCTGAAGACGGAGATCGTGAGGGAGGACGGAGTTCTCACTGTCGAGAAGACAGCTCTCACGAAAGCCGGCGAGGCGCATATCCGCTCATTCGGGGAAAAATATGAGAAGATCCGCGATCTGAATCCGGCCGTCCGCTTTTTAAAACCGGAGTGGAAAAAGGATCAGAAGACGGTTTCTTTCCAGTACTTAAACGGTAAGACCGTAGGGGACGCCCTGGGCGAGGCGATCGTCATGGGGGAAGTTCCGTATCAGGAACTTGAGAAGGTGATGAACGTCCTGTTCCCGGAAGACCCTGACGAGAAGAAATTTGAGGCAACGCCGGAATTTGAGGCGGTATTCGGGAAAGTTCCGGAGATCAGCGATCAGGCAGTTTCCGTGTCCAACGTGGACGGACTCTTCGAGAACCTTATGGTCCCGGAAAATGAGAACTGTATCTACGGGATCGACTACGAGTGGGTATTTGACTTCCCGATCCCGGAGAAATTCTTAAAATACCGCAATCTCTTATATTTCTACAGACGTTATGAGAAGGTGCTGAACGTTAAAGAAGAGGAACTCTACGCGCATTTTGGGATTACGGCGGAAGAGCAGGCTGTTTTTGACGGAATGGAAAAGGCGTTCCAGTCCTATGTCCATGATGCCGGTTCCTTCGGTTACATGAAGCAGTATGAGCAGCCGACAAAGACGGTCGAGTTCCTTTTAGACCGTGAGAGCGAGCTCTACAAGGTAAAAGACTGGTGTGAGAATTTAAAGCAGGAAATCTCCGAGAAAGATGTCACGATCATGAAACAGCAGGAGGTCCAGCGCCTCACCAACAATCATGTGACGAATCTTGAGAACATCATCACAAGTCTCAGAAGCGAGAATGCGAGAATGGCGGGAGACCTGCAGTATCTGTCGAAACATGAGGCGATCATGTGGAAAATTCTCCGGAAATGCCATCACGCTGTGGATAAAGTCATGCCGAAGGGCACGAGAAAGAGAAAGATCGCAGGATATTTCAAGAATACCGTCTTCCATCCGGGAAAATACGGAAAGCTGTATTTCACGAAGGACGGACGAAACAGGATCCGTGGAGATTTCAAGATCGGCGCCGGTTACCTGGAACACGGAAAGCTGCACTTTGACTATGTGGAGCATCCGACCGTTTCCATCGTGATCCCGGTCTACAACCAGATCCACTACACATATGCCTGCCTGCTCTCGATCCTGGAGAACACGAAGGATGTGACTTACGAGATCATCATTGCGGATGACGTGTCCACGGATGCAACAAAGGAACTCTCCCTGTACGCGGAGAATCTCGTGATCTGCAGAAACAAGACAAACCAGGGATTTTTAAGAAACTGCAACCAGGCTGCGAAGGCGGCCCGCGGCAAGTATGTCATGTTCTTAAACAATGACACCCAGGTAACACCGGGCTGGCTTTCCTCCCTTGTGAACCTGATCGAGTCGGATCCGACGATCGGAATGGTCGGTTCCAAGCTCGTGTACCCGGACGGACGCCTTCAGGAAGCTGGAGGAATTATCTGGAGCGATGGTTCCGGCTGGAATTATGGCCGTCTCGATGATCCGGAGAAGCCGGAGTACAACTACGTGAAGGATGTGGACTACATCTCCGGCGCGGCGATCCTGCTCTCGACGGATCTCTGGAAGCAGATCGGTGGCTTTGATGAGCTGTTTGCACCGGCATACTGTGAGGACTCCGATCTTGCATTTGAGGTGAGAAAAGCCGGATACCGCGTGGTCTACCAGCCGTTATCGAAGGTCATCCACTTTGAGGGCGTCTCCAACGGTACCGATGTAAACGGAACCGGTCTGAAGCGCTATCAGGTGGAAAACAGTAGGAAATTAAAAGAAAAGTGGGCGGAGGAATTTAAGAAGCAGTCTGTGAATACAGGCAATCCGAACCCATTCCGTGCCCGTGAGAGAAGCCAGAAGAAGCC
Organism: Clostridium sp. AM30-24; assembly: GCF_003480435.1. GTDB lineage: Bacteria > Bacillota > Clostridia > Lachnospirales > Lachnospiraceae > Pilosibacter. Next base: position 30,015 of record NZ_QUJB01000025.1, read on the forward strand.
GGTGATCCTTGTTGTGGACCACTATGTTCCGACATTTGATAAGGATGCGGGATCCAAGACGACCTATCAGTATCTGAAAATGTTTGTTAAGATGGGATACTCCGTGAAATTCCTCGGAGACAACTTCCTTCACGAGGAGCCGTACTCGACGACACTCCAGCAGATGGGCGTGGAGATCTTATACGGACCGGGATACCAGGCGGGAATCTGGGACTGGCTGACAAAGAATAAGGACGAGATCGATTTTGCGTACCTGAACCGTCCGCATATCGCGATCAAATATATTGACTTTATCAAGAAGAACACCAATATCAAGGTGATCTACTACGGACATGACCTGCATTTCTTAAGAGAATACCGGGAGTATGAGCTCACCGGCGATATCCAGAAAAAGCGGGAGTCCGATTACTGGAAATCCATCGAGTTCTCCCTGATGGAGAAGGCAGCGGTATCCTACTATCCGTCTTACGTGGAGGAAGAAGCAATCCATGCGATCCATCCGGAGTACAAGATCCGTGCGATCACTGCCTATGTCTACGAGAAGTTCCTGGAGAATATCGACAAGGACTTCGAAAAGAGGGAAGGACTGCTGTTTGTCGGTGGATTCGCGCATCCGCCGAATGCTGACGCGGTTCTCTGGTTCGCAAAGGAGATTTTCCCGCTGATCAGACAGAAGCTTGATGTGAACTTCTATGTTGTCGGATCCAAGGTGACGGATGAGATCAAGGCGCTTGAGCAGCCGGGAAGCGGTATCATCGTCAAAGGCTTTGTCACAGAGGAAGAGCTTGCGTCTCTTTATTCCACATCCCGCATCATTGTGGTTCCGCTGCGATACGGCGCCGGTGTCAAGGGCAAGGTCGTTGAGGCCGTCTACAACGGATCTGCCATCGTCACCACATCCATCGGCTCTGAGGGAATTCCGGAGGCAGAGCGTGTCATGAAGGTTGCCGACGGACCGGAGGCATTCGCCGACGAGGTAGTGAAGATGTATGAGGATCCGACAGAATGCCGCAGAATGTGCGAGGAGACCCAGAAGTATATCCGAGAATACTTCAGCGTTGAGGCAGCCTGGAAGGTCATCGAGGAGGACTTTACGCCGGAGAAAAAGAGATAGGACTTGGCTGTAAAGTCATATATGGAATCGAATATTGTGATAAGACTCTGCCGGGAATTTATTTCCCGGCAGTCTGTTCACATAAACGAAAATTCCGGCAATGATCCGGCAGGTCCGTCGTGCATGGTGTGAAAGCCTGTGGAATGCGGTCGAAAAGGAGAATATAGTGAAAAAAGACATTATTCATGAAAATTCCAACAATCGCAATAAATACATAAATAACGAAAACAGCGGTGAAAAATCCGTGGAACAGGCAGGCGCTGTGCTTCGCGCGATGACTGTGGATGATATTTCCGCTGTGAAGCAGATCGAACAGACCTGCTTTTCGGATGCCTGGTCTGAAAAGCTCCTCTCTGACCTGCTTGAGAGTGAGTGGGACGAGGCCTGGGTGCTGACAGATACAGACGGCACCAAGATCGGATACGCGAATTTCCGCTTCCTCGCCGGCGAAGGCGAGCTCATGAGGATCGCAGTGCTCCCGGAACACAGGGGCTGTGGGGAGTCAAAGAAACTCATGGACCGTCTGGAAATCTCTGCAAAGGAAAAGGAAGCACCAGACCTGACTCTGGAGGTGCGCGCCGGAAACACACCTGCCATAAACCTTTATAAATCCTATGGTTTTCAGGCGGAGGCTGTGCGGAAAAATTACTATCAGAATCCGGTGGAGGATGCCCTCATCATGTGGAGACGTTCCGTTCCATCGATTCCCACTTAAAATCATGAAAATATCCGCTATACTGTAGGGGACTCCGGAAGAGCCGGAGATAAAGAAGGCGGAGGAAAAGAAACGATGAGAAAATACGGAAAAGATGGCAGGCTGGATTGTGTGATCTGCAACCGCTGTGGGAAAAAACTGGCGGTGAAACATGGGATCGTGCGGGAAGGTGTGTTTACATCAGATCACAGATGGGACTTCTTTTCGGAAAAAGACGGGGAGGTCCACCATTTTGACCTGTGCGAGGATTGCTATGACGAAATGACAGCGGAGTTCCGAATCCCGGTGGATGTGGAGGATGAGATCGAGCTGCTTTGAAAAATCGGACGGCATGTGGCGGAAGAACCGGAGTGCTGATAAAATCAGGTAAGACTTCACAGCAAGAGTGGGGGCATATCCGGGAATCAGTCACCATCACTTGCATATAGCGGCCGCTTTATGGTATGATACGAGCAGACTGAAAGATAGTAACGATTCAGTGCTGTGATAGGTATAGAACTGCTGAACAGTTACAATGAATTTAGATTTTTCATAGAATGCAGAGGAAAATACATGTTAGATATCTGTTTACTGGGGACCGGCGGCATGCAGCCGCTGCCGTACCGCTGGCTTACATCCATGATGGCGCGCTGCGACGGAAGCAACCTGTTGATCGACTGTGGTGAGGGAACTCAGATCGCATTAAAAGAAAAGGGATGGAGCCCGAAGCCTGTGGACGTGATCTGCTTTACCCATTATCATGCGGACCATATCAGTGGGCTTCCGGGATTTCTCCTGACCATGGGAAACGCGGAGCGCACGGAACCGGTACTTCTCGTCGGCCCCAAGGGTCTGGAACGCGTAGTGGGCGCACTGCGCATGATCGCGCCGGAGCTTCCGTTCCCACTTGTGTTTAAGGAGCTCACGGAGCCGAGAGAAGAATTTCAGGCGGGGCCGTATGTGATCGACGCATTCCGCGTAAATCATCGTGTAACCTGCTATGGCTACCGGATCACGATCCCGAGAAACGGTAAATTTGATGTAGAGCGGGCGAGAGCTCAGGAGATCCCGCAGAAATTCTGGAGCAGACTCCAGAAGGGGGAAACGATCGAGCACGAGGGCAGGATCCTGGTACCGGATATGGTGCTTGGAGAAAAACGTCGCGGAATTTCAGTCACCTACACGACCGACACGCGTCCGGTCCCGGCGATTGCGGAATATGCCGCGGCCAATGACCTCTTTATCTGCGAGGGCATGTACGGCGAAAAAGAGAAGATCGCCAATGCCCGGGAGAATAAACATATGATGTTTCAGGAGGCGGCAAAGCTCGGCAAAGAGGCGAACCCGAGGGAGATGTGGCTGACCCATTACAGCCCGTCTTTAATGCATCCGGAGGAATATTTAAACGAGATCCGGGAAATCTTCCCGAAAATTAAGACTGCCCGCGACGGCTGGTCTGCTGAACTTGGATTTGATGAGGATTAAGAAATGAAGATACACAGTGTTGAAGAAGATGTATATATACTTGCAATCGAGAGTTCCTGTGATGAGACAGCGGCCGCTGTTGTAAAAAACGGCCGTGAGGTGCTTTCTAACGTGATCTCATCCCAGATCGCGCTCCACACACTTTATGGCGGTGTTGTGCCGGAGATCGCGTCAAGGAAACATATTGAGAAGGTAAATCAGGTGGTTCAGGCTGCCTTAGACGAAGCACACATGACATTAGATGAGATCACAGCCATCGCTGTGACCTACGGACCTGGTCTTGTGGGCGCGCTTCTCGTGGGCGTTGCGGCGGCAAAGGCTATCGCTTACGCCGCAAAGAAGCCGCTGGTGCCGGTTCATCATATCGAGGGACATGTATCCGCAAACTTTATCGAGCACCCGGATCTGGAACCGCCGTTTGTCTGTGAGATCGTATCCGGCGGCCACACTCATCTTGTTATCGTGAAGGACTATGGTGAATTTGAGATCATCGGCCGCACGATGGATGACGCGGCAGGAGAGGCATTCGATAAAGTAGCCCGCGCGGTAGGACTTGGATATCCGGGCGGACCGAAGGTTGACAAGGCTGCAAAAGAGGGAAATCCCCATGCAATGGAATTCCCGCGCGCAAAAGTTGGAGGCTCTCCCTATGACTTCAGCTTCAGCGGCATGAAATCTGCTGTATTAAATTATATTAATCAGGCAGAAATGAAAGGAGAGACGATCCGTGTACCGGATCTCTGCGCGTCCTTTCAGAACGCGGTGGTGGATGTCCTCGTGAGCCGCGCCATCGCGGCAACAAAGGAGTTTGGCTATAAGAAACTTGCGATTGCCGGCGGCGTAGCGTCGAACTCTGCCTTGCGCGCAGGTATGAAGGTGGCGTGTGAGAAAGCCGGGATCGAATTTTACTATCCGTCACCGATCTTCTGTACCGACAACGCGGCTATGATCGGTGCTGCGGGATATTATGAGTATATCAACGGTGTCCGTGCCGGCTGGGATCTCAACGCGGTACCGAACCTGAAACTGGGAGAACGATAATGAAAAACGTGAAGACAGCGGCCATTGTTCTGGCAGCAGGACATGGAAAGCGGATGCACAGCAAGGTGGCAAAGCAGTATCTTCTCTTAAAGGGGGAACCGGTGGTTGTTCATGCCCTGCGGGCCTTTGAGAAGGCAGGGATGGATGAGATTATTCTGGTGGCCGGAGCAGACGAAGTGGAATTCTGTAAAAGGAATATTGTGGAGCAGTATGGATTTACCAGAGTGAGACAGGTCGTGGCCGGAGGAAAAGAACGGTATGATTCTGTCCGGAATGGACTTTGCACATTAAAGGCCGCAGGATTCACAGAGGACGGTATCGTTCTGATCCATGATGGTGCAAGACCGCTTGTAAACGGGGAGATCATTGCGAGAGCTGTGGATGGTGCCCGGGAGTATTCTGCCTGTGTGGCATCGATGCCGGTGAAGGATACGATCAAGGCAGCAGATGCGGAGGGATTTTCTGCGAGCACGCCGGACCGCAGCACCTTATGGCAGATCCAGACACCTCAGGCATTCCGCTTCGGTCTGATCTACCGCGCTTACGAGAAGGTGTTTGCACCCGGAACAGACCGCAGCCGTATTACGGATGATGCAATGGTAGTGGAACTGATGACGGACACAAAGGTGAAGTTTATCGAGGGAAGTTATTCCAACATCAAAGTGACAACTCCGGAGGATATGATCATCGCGGAGGCTCTTTGTGCTCATAGGGTACAATAGATTCTTTCTATATTAGACTTTTAGAAAAATTCTGAAAAAATTCTTTTCAAAAGGAGAAATGAGTTTATTGGATATATGACATGAGAATACCAGATGTTGATGATTGCAATGCATTGGGATGGCATATTTTGTATACAATTAGAAAAGAATAAAAAAACGAAAAAAACTTGGAAAAACGCTTGACAAAAATGGTATTGTGGGGTATTATTAATGAGCACGTTTGAGAGAGCGCTTTGGAGAGATATCGAAGTGGTCATAACGAGGCGGTCTTGAAAACCGTTTGTCCGCAAGGGCGCGTGGGTTCGAATCCCACTCTCTCCGCTGACTGTACTGCGGAGCCAGAGAGATGAGTTCCTGGTGCAGAACTGAATATCGATCTTGCAAAAAGCAAGATGTGAGTCAACCAATGCAGAAGTACCCAAGTGGTTGAAGGGGCTCCCCTGGAAAGGGAGTAGGTCGTTAGTAGCGGCGCGAGGGTTCAAATCCCTCCTTCTGCGCTTTAACTTGTGAAGAAAAACTTCTTCAAAAAAAGTTAAAAAAGTTCTTGACAAACCGGAAACGGTATGATAGAATAAA
>NZ_QUJB01000026.1 GCF_003480435.1 Clostridium sp. AM30-24
CTTCTTTGCGAACTAGACAAACTGTTGATGTGAGAAAACTTTCAGTTTATGTAATAAAATTCTCATGCAAAAGCTTCTTTTAACATATCCGAAAAATCCTCAATGTAATACCCGGAATTATCCTTTCGCCAGAAGGCGCAGTATGTCTTCCGGACAGGATCCCCGTTTCTGACGAGAGGAATCCGGTCAATGGTGGAATCCGACCATACAGGATCGCCGATCACATCGACGGCCAGGATTTCATTGTTGTAGCGGTCAGAAAATGCACGTCTCTGGTCATTCAGTACGAGGTCGATCCGGTCTGTTTCCATTGCTCTGTAGAGTTCTTCATGACTTCCGACCATGATATGCTGTATTTTGGGCGAACAAGAAAAATACGGTAATCTGGACTGGTCAAATTAACAAAAACTGGCTGTTTTAAAAAGTCCATATATCATATATCATAAGGCTAAGCTGATACAGCAAATACAAAAAGAAAGCCTGATGTCATTCTCCAAGGGCCCTGAGAGTACATTCATCGGGAAAAGAGGAATGATGATATGAGCACAAACCAGGCAGCAGTGGCTGCAAAAAAAGGATACAGCACAAAAGAACTCGTTTTAGATGCAATGTTTATTGCGCTGACGTATGTATTTACAGCCTTTGTAAATGTGAGACTCCCGATTGCGGCAAACGGAGGACTGATCCATCTCGGAAATGTACCGTTATTTATCTGCGCGATCCTGCTTGGAAAACGCACCGGCATGCTGGCTGGCGCTTTTGGTATGGGACTGTTTGATCTGTTATCCGGCTGGACGGCATGGGCGCCGTTTACGTTCGTGATCGTAGGTGCGATGGGTTACGCAGTTGGCGCGATCACAGAAGGACACCACAGCTTAACGAGAGATGCGATCGCGATCGCGGTTGCGTGCGTGATCAAGGTTGTAGGATACTATATCGCAGAAGTGATCATTTATCACAACGTGTTTGCCCCGGTTGCTTCGATCCCGGGAAATCTGGTCCAGATCGGCACAGCGGCTGTGATTGTTATGATCTGCATTGAGCCGCTTCGCAAGATCCTGCGCCCTGTCTTAAAATAAAAGGAAGCTCCGGGCAGGGATTTGATCCTGCAGGCGAGAGAAAGGAAGAGATTATGTACGATATCATGACACCCGGCCCTACACAGGTGAGGGAAAATGTACGGCAGGCGCGGGCGCTTGCCTACACCAATCCGGATCTGGATGCCGATTTCTATGATTTTTACAAGGAGACCTGTGAGGAGATCAGCGAGCTCCTTCATACGAAAAATGAGACGCTGATCCTCGACGGAGAAGGAATTTTAGGACTGGAAGCGGCCTGTGCGACGATCACCGAAAAGGGAGACCGCGTGCTTGTAATGGATAACGGAGAATACGGAAAAGGCTTTGCCGGGTTCGTGACCATGTACGGCGGAGAGCCGGTTCTTTACTCCACCGACTACCGCAACGCGTTTGATGTGGCGGAACTGGAAAAATATCTGGAAAAAGATCATGACTTTAAATATGCGGCGCTGGTACACTGTGACACTCCGAGCGGGATGTTAAATGATGTCTCAAAGCTCTGCCCGCTGTTAAAGAAGTACGGGATCCTGACCCTGGTGGACTCCGTCTCGGCCATGTTCGGCGAGGAGATGCGGGTGGACGACTACCAGATCGATCTTCTCTGCGGAGGATCCCAGAAAGCGGTTTCCGCACCTCCAGGATTAAGTTTTGTGACGATCAGTGCGGATGCTTACAAGGCGATGCATTCGCGGAAAACACCGGTCGCGTCCTTCTATGCGAACATCCTGGCGTTTGACGGCTATTATGAGAAAAAGTGGTTCCCGTATACGATGCCGATCAGCGATATCTACGGACTGAGACAGGCATTCGATAACATTAAAAATGATCCGTATATGCTGGAGCGGCATGCAAAGATCGGAAATGCGGTCCGGGCGGCAGTAAAAGAAGCCGGCCTGGAATTATACCAGGAGACAGGATTTTCCAACACTGTGACGGTATTCAATGTCCCGGAAGGGACCACGGACACCGCAATCCTCACCGCGATGAAGGAAAAATGCAACATCATGCTGGCCGGATCCTTCGGCGCGTTTTCGGGGAAAGTGATCCGCATCGGGCATATGGGCGAAAACGCCTATCCGGAGAAAGTGGGAGCCGTGATGGCCGGTCTGGATCTGGTATTCAAAGATCTGGGGATCACGCTGAAGTGCAGCCTGAAAGAGGCGTATGACAGGAAGATGAGCGAGCAGTAAAGGAATGTCGGCAGAATGCTGCTATGGCAGTTTTTTCACGGGTAAGAATTACGTTTTTATCGGATGATCAAAGAAAATATGATAAATGCATAAAACGAAAAAGACCTGCAGAAATGTATGAAATCTGCAGGTCTTTTTATGTTGATATAGATTATCGGAATCTACCGGCTTGTGCCGACCGGAATTATGCGCCAAGTCTCACGCACGTCCGGCTGGAAACGCAGGATTATTCTCTCACAAGAACTTTTGTGATCTCTGCGATATAAACGGTGTGGTAATCTTTCTCCGGATACCATTTTTCATCGTTTTCTTTTGCGATGAAGTTCTCCGGGCGGATCTCATCCTCGTAGAGCTTTTTGCAGACGAAGACCATGTCCGCTTCCTCGAAAGCTGCTGTACCGTCAACAAAGTACGGGGTCAGACCGGCTTCTTTGACCTTATCGCAGTCACGGCCGGATTTGGAACCGCAGATGGAGAGTGCCTGTTTGTGCGCCGGTCCGTAGAAGGACAGGGTAAAGGTATCGTTCGCGTCGACGAATTTCTTTGTGTAGCGCTGCGGGCGGATATAGCAGGTGGCAACATTTTTGCCCCAGAGAACGCCGAGACCGCCCCAGCTTGCGGTCATGGTGTTGTATCCGGACTGATCGCCGGCAGTGATCAGCATCCACTCGGAACCGATCTTTGTAAAGGGATTAAAGGTGAGACTCTTGATATCAACTTCTTTGAATGCCATGGAAAAATCTCCTTTCAATGATAAAATTGCTTTCATTATAGAATGAGATAAAATAAAATGCAAATGCTTTGTATCCTGAGGGCTGGTTTATGAAAAAACTGTGCAGGGTGCGGAAAAATTCATGAATGAAAAAGAAAATTATGCTTGAATGAACATAATATAAGTGTTATATTTTTAACAAGACAGAAAAATCCATGAGGACGATCATGATTGGAGGAAAGCTTATGAGAGGTGTAGAGACAAGGATCCAGGAGATCCGTCACCGGATCTTCCGGGAAGTAGCAAGAATGGCGTACCATACGGAGTGGCCGGTGGACAAACGGATTGAGGAGCTTCCGTATAAAATCATTCCGGGAGAAGTCGGAAATTTCAGGAACGATGTTTTTTTGGAGAGGGCGATCGTGAGCGAGCGGCTCCGTCTTGCCATGGGACTTACGTACCGCGGGGCATCGGACCCAGCACCGGTATCCCAGGGGATCGAGGAGGCGGATAAGCCGGAGACATACTACACGCCGCCGCTCATCAATGTGATCAAATTCGCCTGTAACGCGTGTCCGGAAAAGCGGGTCTATGTGACAGACGGCTGTCAGGGCTGCCTTGCCCACCCATGTGTGGAGGTGTGTCCGAAGGACGCAGTGAGTCTGGACCGCACAAACGGAAGATCCAGGATCGACCCGGATAAGTGCATCAAGTGCGGACAGTGCGCGAATGTCTGTGCCTACCATGCCATCATCATCCAGGAGCGCCCCTGCGCGGCGGCCTGCGGCATGGATGCTATCCACTCGGACGAGAACGGAAAGGCGGATATCAACTACGACAAATGCGTCTCATGCGGACAGTGCCTCGTGAATTGCCCGTTCGGGGCCATTGCGGACAAATCCCAGATCTTCCAGGTCATCCGCGCGATCCAGACAGGTGAGAGGGTGTACGCCGCTGTGGCACCGGCATTTGTCGGTCAGTTTGGCCCGAAGGTAACACCTGGAAAGCTGAGGGCGGCCATGAAAGCCCTGGGCTTTGCGGACGTCTTTGAGGTCGCCATCGGCGCGGATCTCTGTGCGGTGCAGGAGGCGGAGGACTTTGTGAAGGAAGTTCCGGAACAGCTGCCGTTTATGGCGACATCCTGCTGCCCGGCATGGTCCATGATGGCGAAAAAACTGTTCCCGGACTACGCGAACTGTATCTCCATGGCGCTGACGCCGATGACGCTCACCGCGCGACTCATCAAGAAGAAGCATGAGAAGGCGAAGGTGGTCTTTATCGGACCCTGCGCGGCGAAAAAACTGGAAGCTATGAGAAAAACTGTGCGGAGTGAGGTGGATTTTGTCCTGACCTTCGAGGAGATGGCGGGAATCTTTGATGCGCGCCATGTCGACATCGAAAATATCGAGGAGGATGAAGGCGGAGTCAATGCTGCATCGAAGGATGGACGAAACTTTGCGGTTGCCGGCGGCGTCGCGAAATCCGTGGTGGACGTGATCGCACAGATGTATCCGGAGAAGGAGATCAAGGTTGCGAACGCGGAAGGCTTAAAGGAGTGCAAGAAACTCCTTCAGCTCGCCAAAGCCGGAAAGTACAACGGCTATCTTCTGGAAGGAATGGCATGCCCGGGCGGCTGCGTTGCAGGTGCCGGAACGATGCAGCCGGTGAAGAAATCCCAGACGGCGGTCTCCTTATATGCCGCGAAAGCCGGTCATGTGACCAGCGACAGGACGGAATATGTAAGCGAGCTGGAGAAACTGGTGGACTAAGTGCGTGGCAGCTTGTTTTGCCGGTTCAGAATGCAAAGCAACAGATTAAAGAGTTATCAAATGAAAGCGGCTTCCTTGACGGAAAGCCGCTTTCATTGTAAAATACGTACTTGACGCGTCTTTTCGTGGAAAGATCTAGCAAAGACATGTCACAGTGAGCAGGAAAGGAGGAACTTTAAGATGGATCAGAAGATGGGAAGAAATAAGAACAAAACAGGACTTGTGCTGGAAGGGGGCGGTATGCGCGGCATATACACGGCGGGAGTTCTGGACGTATTTCTGGATGAGGGCCTTACCTTTGACGGGGTGATCGGCGTTTCGGCGGGAGCGGTTCATGGGTGCAGTTTCCTTTCGGGACAGAAGGGAAGAAGCATCCGGTATTATAAAAAATACTGTGCGGACAAGCGGTTTATGAGCACCGAAAATCTGATCAGGACAGGAAATTTTGTGGATACTGATTTCTGCTATCACGAACTTCCAGAGATCCTGGATGTTTATGATTATGACACGTTTAATAAAAATAAAGAACACACCGATTTCTACGCGGTCTGCAGCGATGTTGAGAAGGGAAAGCCGGTCTACGCGAAGCTTCACGATATGAAACGTGATATCGACTATATCCGTGCATCAGCGTCGCTTCCATATGTGTCAAAGTTTGTGGAGCTTGACGGCAGAAAACTGCTTGACGGCGGATGTACAGACAGTGTACCGGTGGAAGCATTCCGGAAACTGGGATATAAGCGCAATGTTGTGGTCCTCACGAGAGATTCAGGGTACCGGAAAAAACCGGAAAATGCCTGGATGGCGGATATTGTGTACCATAAATATCCGAAGTTCGCAGAGGCGCTTAAGAACAGGGCTGTTGAGTACAACATGAGTATCCGAAATATTGAAAAGCTGGAAAAGGCAGGCGAAGTTTTCGTGATCCGTCCGAGCGTTCCTCTTACGATCCCGAGGATCTGCAAGAGCGCCGAGGAGATCGAAAAGACATACCAGATCGGTGTCATGGACGCGAAGAAGATGATGGCGGATCTGAGAAAATGGCTGGAAACATCAGAAGGATCAGAAGGCTGACGGAACAGTTATGAAATGGTGAAGCCAGCAGAGAAAAATAATTCTGACGGGAGCGCGCGGTCTGCCTTATGGACAGAGGACAGAGTGGAAACTGCACTGATAAGGGGGAGAAAGATATGGCAGCAGGAAAAAAAGAAAATCGGAACGCGGACCATAGGATCCGCCCGGTAGCGTATATCCACACGGATTTCCCGACAAAATTCGGAATTCCGAGGCAGAGCGGCCTGACAGGTGATCTGGAGGCGAAGATCGTCTTTGAGCCGGAATTTTCCAGCCCGGAGGCAGTACGGGGGATCGAAGAGTTCTCCCACCTCTGGCTGATCTGGGAATTCTCGGAAAACGTGAGAAAGCCGGGGAACTGGTCAGCAACGGTCCGGCCGCCGAGACTCGGTGGAAACACACGGGTCGGAGTATTTGCCACGAGATCGCCGTTCCGCCCGAATCCGTTAGGCCTGTCAGTCGTGAAACTGAAACGAGTGGAGCAGCTGGGGAACGGCGCTCCGGTCTTAGTTGTCACAGGGGCGGACATGATGGACGGGACGCCGGTCTTTGACATCAAGCCCTACGTCCCCTTTGCGGACAGTCACCCGGAAGCGAAGGGCGGCTTCACGGACCAGACGAAGGAGTACGAGCTTGCGGTGGAGATCCCGGAAGAGCTTCTTGGAATCCTGCCGGAGGAAAAGCGGGATCCGCTCCGCGTAGTCTTAGCCCAGGACCCACGTCCGTCCTACCAAGAGGACCCGGACCGGGTCTACGGCATGGAATTTGCCGGATATGAGGTGAAGTTTACCGTGTCGGAGAAGGTTCTTCAGGTACATAGTGTGATGAAAACATAATTTCGTGGGAGCCTGAGATACTCTGCGTTAAAAACATAACGAAAACTGTTAAAATCTCGAAAAAACTGGACAGGCTCATATTTTCCTGTATAATAGGTATTTGTGGCCTTTTGTAACTGTTCGGTAGGTCTGCGCATTTACTGCGCTGACCGTAAGAAAACTTAGAATAGAAGGCAAAAATCCTATCGGCACAGCCGATTTGGAATGGATTTTTGCGCGTAACTGTGAGGGTACTGAACAGTTACAGCCTTTTTATAGACCGACAGATGCTTGAAACACATATGAGAAGAAAAAGGAGAATAGTGAGTATGGAAAAGATACGTCCAATGTTGTTTACAACATTGAAGAAGTATTCCGGTGCCCAGCTGATGTCTGACGTCGTAGCGGGTATCATCGTGGCGATCATCGCCCTTCCGTTATCCATCGCGCTGGCACTGGCGTCCGGCGTGGGTCCGGAGCAGGGAATCTACACGGCCATCGCGGCAGGCTTTGTGATCTCATTCTTAGGCGGCAGTCAGGTACAGATCGCAGGACCGACAGCAGCCTTCGCTACGATCGTAGCCGGCATCGTGGCGAGAAGCGGCGTGGAAGGTCTGGCAGTCGCAACGATCATGGCAGGTATCATCCTTGTTATCATGGGATTCTGCCAGCTTGGTTCCCTGATCAAATTTATCCCGTTTACGATCACCACCGGGTTCACCTCCGGTATCGCGGTGACCATCGTGATCGGACAGTTAAAAGATTTCTTTGGTGTCACATATCCGGCAGGTATGGAGACCATCGAGACCATGCAGAAGTTAAGGGCTTTTGCCGCAGGCTTCGGAACCATGAACACCCATGCGGTGATCGTAGGTCTTGTCTGCCTGGCGATCCTCATCGTAATGCCGAAGATCACGGAGAAGATCCCGGGATCCTTAGTGGCGGTTCTCGTTGGTATCGTGATGGTGAAATTCCTTCCGTTACAGGTCAACACCATCGGAGATCTCTACAGCGTCAGCAATGCGCTTCCGGCTTTCCATATGCCGGCCTTCAGCTATGACGTGATTCAGGGATCCTTATCTGATGCCTTTACGATCGCGATTCTGGCCGCCATTGAATCCCTGCTTTCCTGTGTTGTCGCGGACGGCATGATCGGTGGAAAGCACCGTTCCAACACAGAGCTGGTTGCGCAGGGCGCAGGAAATATCGTTTCTGCTTTATTTGGCGGAATCCCGGCGACAGGCGCCATCGCCCGTACAGCCGCGAACATCAAAAACGGCGGACGCACTCCGGTGGCAGGTATGGTTCACGCAGGTGTTCTGCTTCTGATCCTTGTGATCCTGATGCCGTACGCAAGCTGGATCCCGATGCCGACGATCGCGGCGATTCTCTTCATGGTGGCTTACAATATGTGCCAGTGGAGAACCTTTGCAAGACTCGCAAAGACAGCTCCGAAGAGCGATATCGCGGTACTTGTCATTACATTCTTCTTAACCGTTGTCTTCGACCTTGTTGTAGCGATCGAGGTGGGCATGGTGCTTTCCTGTCTGCTGTTCATGAAGCGAATGAGCGACGAAATGGGAGTCAGAAGCTGGCTTCACGTGGAGGAAGTTGAGGAGCAGAAACGTGAGGAAGAGGAAGCTTCCAGGGGAGCGAAGAGGACGATGTCCGTGGAAGAGGCACAGTTAAAGGCAGCAGCCGAGGAGATCAACCCGGCCAAGCTTCGCCAGATCCCGATGGAGCTTGCGGTATACGAGCTCACAGGACCGTTATTCTTCGGCGCGGCTGACCGCATCAACCAGATCGAAGTGAACGAAGTCACAAGGTGTCTGATCCTTCGTATGCGGGCGGTTCCGGCGGCGGACAGCACAGCGATGAACTCCATGACAGCCCTCTATGAGCGCTGCAAAAAGAACGGAGTCACCCTGATCCTGTCCCATGTCAACGAGCAGCCGATGCGCGCGATGGAGAAAGCCGGATTCGTGGATCTCGTGGGAAGAGAAAATTTCTGCAGGAATATTGAGGAAGCACTTGACCATGCGGACAAGGTGCTTGAGCAGTAAATAAGCACGCGGGGACAGAGATTTCTGCGAAAAACATAAACAGAGCTGTAAGGCCGAAGTTTGGCCAGCAGCTCTGTTTTTTGTTGCGACCACTCGAGGTGTCCGAATTCCAGACTGCAAAATTTGAATTATATTTTTAAAATAGTCTGTTAAGATTTTGCAAAACGATAAAAATGCATACAAAAGTTACAAAAATCCGGACGAAATATATTGTACATACTATTTGTAAAATTTGCGTTAAGGAGAGAAAACGAGCGATTAAGCCACGGCTAAAAAAAGGGGAAAAAGGTAGCGGGGATAAATTTTCTATGGTATATATGTGTCAATTTGGAGGCAGAGAAAAAAATGGTGCTGCCTGAATGGAGGTTAATTATCATGGCTAATTTATTTTCAATCCTTTTCATCATCCTTGTCGCAATCGTAGGTGGTATTCCGACCATCGTGATCACAGGCTATATTCCGGTCATGATCGCGCAGAAGATCTACCGGAAAGTGAAATTCGGATATTCTTTATATCGATAAGTCGGAGAGCTGACTACCACTGAGACAAATTTGCGATTACCTGCACTTAAATGAGGTGGAGTCTTATCGAATGAGATAAAAACGGATGGCTTCCTGGAAAATTATCTGCAATCTTAACACGATTTTAGCGGAATCTATGATATAATAGTCCAAAGGAAAAACAAACGGCACTGCAGGTGCCATTTGTTTTTCTTTGGACTATGAACGCGCGGACAGCTTTGAGACAGCGGGCAATGGAGCGCGCGGGCATAGGGTTCGTGAGTTTATGATAAAAAAACCGGAGGTTTCCGATATGCAAATAACCCTGAAGTCGGTGTTAAAAAACAGCGGGATCGCGTTTGGAATCCTGGGGATCGCGACAGTATTTTGTTTTCTTGTCCAGCGGATCTCAGAGTCGGATACGCATGTCCCGCTGCTGTTCGTATTGGCGGTATTGTTTGTATCCAGATTTACGGACGGCTATGTCTACGGGATCGTAGCGTCCATCATCGCGGTGTTTGGCGTCAACTACGTGTTTACATTCCCGTATTTTAAACTCAACTTTGCGATCACGGGATATCCGCTGACATTTGTTGCTATGCTCGCAGTAGCCTGCAGCGTCAGCGCCCTGACGACCCAGATCAAAAAGCAGGAGCAGATGCGGCTGGAGGTCGAGAGGGAGAAGATGCGGGCGAATCTTCTGCGGGCGGTGTCCCACGATATCCGTACTCCGCTGACTTCCATTGTAGGATCCGCATCAGGAATCATCGACAACTATGATGCACTCTCAAAAGAAAATATTCTGGAACTTCTGGAAGATATGAAGTCCGAAGGACAGTGGCTGGTCCGCATGGTGGAAAATCTGCTCTCGATCACGAGGATCGGGGATGGAACAGCAAGGATCCATAAGGAAGAGGAGCTGGTGGAGGAAGTCATCAGCGGTGCTGTCACGAAATTCCGGAAACGGTTCCCGGATATCGAGGTGATCTCAAAGATCCCGGACGATGTCCTTCTTGTCCCAATGGATGCGATCCTGATCGAGCAGGTGATCGTAAATCTTCTGGAAAACTGTGTGCTCCATGCGGACGGCATGACAAAGATCTGGCTGATCGTGACGGAGGACGGCGACTGTGTGAAGTTTTCCATCGAGGATAACGGAGCCGGGATCAAGGAGTCGGTCCTTCCGAGAATGTTTGACGGAAGCTTTCAGTCAGAGGAAGGAAAAGAGAGCGATTCCAAGCGGAATATGGGAATCGGACTTTCCGTCTGTATGACCATCGTGAGAGCCCACGAGGGAATTATGAAAGCAGAAAATAGAAAAGAGGGCGGAGCCAGAGTCATGTTCTGGCTGCCGAAAGGAGAGGACACGGAATATGGAGATTAAAGACAGAGTGCTGGTGGTGGAAGATGACAAGAGGATCAGCAATTTTATCAAGACCGTGCTGGAGGCAAACAATTACGATGTGATCGTAGCCCAGACTGGCGCGGAGGCATACAGCATGGTGACCTCCCAGTGCCCGGACGTGGTGATTCTGGATCTTGGTCTCCCGGATATGGACGGCATGAAGATCTTACAGGGAGTGCGGGAATGGTCCTCAATGCCGGTGATCGTTGTGTCCGCGAGAACCCATGAGAGGGATAAAGTGGAGGCACTGGATCTCGGGGCTGACGATTATATCACGAAACCTTTTGGTACTTCCGAGCTTCTTGCAAGGATCCGCACCGCGATCCGTCACACAAGATCTGGAATCCCGAACCAGCAGGGTGGACAGACAGGTGTCTTTAAAGCAGGTGGTCTGACGATCGATTATGACAAGCACCGTGTGTTTATCGACGGTGTGGATGCGGGGCTGACCCAGAATGAATATAAGATCGTGAGCCTTCTTGGAAAGTATGCCGGAAAGGTTATGACTTACGACTATATCATCAAAGAGATCTGGGGACCGAATATGAAGAACGATAACCGGATCCTTCGCGTGAATATGGCGAATATCCGGAGAAAGATCGAGAAGAATCCGGCGGAGCCGCATTATATTTTTACGGAGGTCGGCGTCGGATACCGGATCGTGGAGCCGGATTAAGACAGGATGCCGCGTCGGAGCGGAAACTGAATAAGATATGGTAAAAACACCTGCTGTGTCCTCTATAGATTTAGAGGGCAGCAGGTGCTTTTAGTATGTGTGAAAATGTCAGCTTTCGCTGTATGAAGCGGGTGAACGCTGCAGACCAGGGGATTTCAAACCTGCTGAAATTATTGTGTGGCGGCAGTCTTCCGGACAAGTTCATCCAGCGTTCCAAACCGGTATCCCATCTCCTCCCACTTCGTCAGCAACTCATCGAGGATCGCTGCGTTTGTGGAGGAAGTACTGTGCAGAAGCACGATGGCACCGGGATGGATGCGCCCGAGAAGCTTTTTGAATGCTTCCTCCTTAGTGGGCTGTTTGTCCTGATACCAGTCCACATAGGCAAGACTCCAGAAGAAGGTCTGATAGCCGAGATCTTTTGCCATCTGAAGGTTCGTTTTGCTGTACTTTCCCTGGGGCGGCCGGTAGTATTTTTTCATGGTTTCCCCGGTAAGCTCAGTATAGAGTGTTTCAAGACCTGTGAGCTCTTTTGCGAAGCTTTCCGGATCACTGATCCTCGACATATCCGGATGGTGGTATGTATGGTTTGCGACGATATGTCCCTCGGAGACCATACGCTTTACGAGGTCCGGACTGGTCTCAAGGTAGTTGCCGACAACAAAAAATGCGGCGGGAATGTGATGCTTTTTCAGGGCATCAAGGATCGCCGGAGTGTTACCGTTCTCGTATCCGGCATCGAAGGTGAGATAAAGAACCTTTTCTCCGGAAAGATCGGCATACCAGGCATGATACTGTTTTAATTCATCGGCCGTAGCGTTGGCAATGGGGGGCTTTCCTTCCTGCTGGAATGAGAGTCCCCAGTTTCCATCGGCGGATGCCGGGACCGCCGCGATGACGGCTGCAGCCAGAGTCCCGAGAATGTATGAAAGTGGGAGAAGAATAAGAGCCAGAAGAAGTGCGGCTGGACGGCTTCCTGCGAAAACCTGGTCATGATCGCGCGGGAATTCTTTTAAAAGACAGAAAAATGGAAATTTCATGAAATGATATCCTTTTCTTGCGGTCCCAGAGACGTGCAGATGTCTCATGGAATTACTTTTTATAATATATACCGCCCCGGATATTTGTATTCCACCGCAAAATGTGGTAAGATGTGTTGGTGTGTGTATTGGATGCCGGTCTGCGGCAGCACAATACGGCGGCATGAAAGGAGAGAGGCAAGTGAAGATCAGGATCCGGAGGATTCTTTTTCCAATATTGTTCTGTCTGGCGGTAGCATGCATCATTGAACTTCCGCTTGCGCAGACAACGATTTTCGGGGACGACGTGATCTTATGGGATACCTTGTTCCGCGCAGTCATCGCAGTTCCGATGCTGATACACCTTTATAAAGAGGACAAGGTGTTCCGGGGTGAGGAACACTGGAGCGGAAAGATTGCGGCGGCGGCAGCGCTTGGCGGCGCGGGAGTATCCCTGATTTTTGGACTTGTGGTGAGAGCTCTCCAGATCACTGGAGCATCTCTGGCGGATGAGACATTGTTTACGGGAAATCTCTGGCTGGAGGCAGTGGTGCTTCTGGCAGCATCCCCGATTCTTGAGGAATATTTTTTCCGCGGCGTTCTCTATGGAAGATGCAAGGAGCTTGTATCCGCCCCGGCGGCAGCATTCCTCACAGCAGCATTTTTCGGTGTATTTCACTGGGATATAGTGCAGGGATTCTACAGTTTTATCATGGGACTGGTCCTGGCATTTCTTATGGAAAAGACAAACACAGTGAAGGCGCCGGTGGTGTTCCATTTCGCGGCAAACCTGGCGGCACTTGTTCTGACGGTTCTTTAGCATGACGGAATAATGTGCTAATATTTCCGTATCAGAATCGGTCGGTTTCGGTGATTTTGATGCCGCAAAGATGGCGAAAAGGCGGCAGATTGCCGTAAAATCGTAAGGGAATCGTAATTGAATCATCAAAATCAAGATGATAAAATAGTTTAGGCAAAAAAGAAAGGCGGGAAAACGACATGAAAAAAAGAACATTATTCCGCAGTGGTGCGGCGTTTCTTATGGGACTTCTGATGACCGCGGCAGTGGGATGCTTCACGAGCTTTGCTTATGACAGTGCATGGCTGAAGGCTTGTTCGGTAGAGAACGGAAACAGCATTTCCGTCACAGGAACAGCTACGACCGGCGCTTTAAATGAGGGGGAAACTCCGGATGATGGATATTACTATCTGTTTGAGCTTCACCCATATGAGTCTGAGATAGGCTCCAGAACGGACTACATCGCATGGAGCAACAAATCCGACAAGTTAAAATTCACCTTAAAATACAGCGGTGATTCCACAGATACGATGCTCTATTCCAGATTTGTGGTTGCGTTAAAGACCGGCAGCACCTACACCCCGATCAGCAATGCGATCTATGTGACGAATCCGGGCGACGTTGCAAAGTTCCGCGAGGATTACCCGGAGCCGATGAGCAAAAAAGGACTTCTGATCCAGCTTGATATGCTCGGCGACGCGCTGAACCTGGGTGTAAAGCACACGACGGTCAATATCCCGTATCACCAGCTTGTGGGCGGCAATTTAAAGTACAAATACAACGGAAAGACCTACAACTTCAACGGTGATCTCATCAAGGATTATGATAAGATGATCAGTGCGTTCTCCGCAAAAGGAATCGTTGTGACGGCGATCCTTTTAAATGGCTGGAACGACAGCTACCCGGAGCTTCACGAAGCCGGGCTTGCGAAGAGAAAGGAAGCTTTCTACTACGGTTTTAATGTCTCCACGGAGCAGGGATATGAGACGACCCGTGCGCTGCTCTCCTTTATGGCAGAGCGCTATTCCGGTGCCCACGATGACTACGGCCGTGTCAGCAACTGGATCGTCGGAAATGAGATCAACAACAACTTAAACTGGAACTACACCGGTCCGATGGACATCGATTCCTATACAAAGCTCTATTCAAAGGTATTCCGTGTGGCCTACACGGCAATCAAGAGCCAGAGCCGGAACGCGAGAGTCTTCTTCTCCACAGACTATGAGTGGAAGCGGGCGAACTCCAACCTGATGTACGGCGCAAAGGATTTTATTGACCGCTTCAACGCCGATATCCGTGACGAGGGAAATATCGAGTGGGGACTTGCCTACCATCCGTATCCGCATCCGATGACAGAGCCGGAGTTCTGGGATGATGATCAGACAGGCGCTGTCAACAATACAGAAGATTCGCCGGTGGTAAACTTTAAAAACCTCAACGTCCTGACGGATTACTTCCAGAAGGACATCATGCGCGATGCAGGCGGAAATGTTCGCCATATCATTCTCTCTGAGGAGGGCTTTACCTCAAAGAGCGCGACCCGGGGAGACGTCTATGATATCCAGGCAGCCGCTTTCGCGTATGCATATTATCTTGTAGATAATAACCCGTATATCGACGCGTTTATCTTAAACCGTCAGGTCGATGCGGTGATCGAGGTAGAGCAGTCCTGCTCGTTTGGTCTCTGGACAGTTGACATGTCAAGCCCGAACAGGGTCATCGCCGTTATGCCGAAGAATATTTACAACGTATTCAAATATATTGATACAAATAAATCTCTGAAGTATACGGAATTCGCGAAGAAGATCATCGGAATCAACAAGTGGAGCGATGTGATCCCGGGATTCAAGCTGCAGGAATAATTCAAAAAATAAAGCTGGTATTTTGATTCGGCAGGACACTTTCGGATATGTGTTCTGCCGGATCTTTTTTGCTTACAAATACCAGTTTCACGGGATTTTATTGACAAATTCCTGACAAAGACTTATAATTCGCTATGACGATTACATAGCAAGGCAACTCAGAAAATGGCAGGAAACAGTTTTGTGTGTCAACAATTTTCAGGAGGAAATGATTATGGCAAAGAAGAACAATCCGAATAATCCGATCGCAGCCGCTGCAAATAAGATGAAAGCTGCACCGGTTAGCAATAACACTGCAGAAGTAAAGGCAGCAGAGGTAACAGAGATAAAGGAAGTTAAGGCAGAAGCAAAGGCGGAAGCTCCGAAGGCAGAAGCAAAGAAAGCAGAGGAGCCGAAGAAGGAGACTGCAAAGAAAGCTCCGGCAAAGAGAACAGCAGCAAAGGATATTAAGACATCCGTAGTTGTACAGTTCGCCGGCAAGGAAGTTACAGAGAAAGATCTCATTGCGGCTGTTAAGAAAGCCTACACAAAGAAAGGCAATAAAGTCGGCGATATCAAGACTATCGAGATCTATGTAAAGCCGGAAGAGAGCGCTGCTTACTATGTAGTAAACGGTGTCGGCGCGGATGATTACAAGATCGAACTGTAATCAGAGTTTCAAAGAAACAGATTTACGGACTGCTGTAGATAGAGATTACGGTCCGTAAAAGAACAGAGACTAAGAAAGAGCGTCCGCCGGGATTTTCCCGACGGGCGCTTTTGAGATCAGGAGACTATGGAAAAAGAGAAGAAGATTAAGCTTCCGGAAGCATTCGTGAAAAAGATGGAGAAGCTTCTTGGCAGTGACGCGGAACCGTTTTTTGAAAGTTATGACGCGGAGCGGAAATTCGGTCTGCGGGTCAATCCGTTAAAACAGAAAAATGGCTGGACGGCAGAGGCGGGAACGCCTCTGGAAGAATACCTGGGAGGACTTGCAAAAGTTCCCTGGGCGCAGGAAGGATTCTACTACGAGGCAGATATGCGCCCGGGACGTCATCCGTTCCATGAGGCGGGGGCATACTATATTCAGGAACCAAGTGCCATGTCCACAGCGGAGGCATTAGCCCCAAAGCCCGGAGAGCGAATTCTGGATCTCTGTGCGGCACCCGGAGGAAAATCCACCCATCTTGCGGGAAAAATGGGCGGGCAGGGGCTTTTAATCTGCAATGAGATCCATCCGGCCCGGGCAAAGATCCTGTCCCAGAATATCGAGCGCCTCGGTATCGGAAATGCGGTGGTGACGAACATGGATCCGTTTCAGCTTGCACCGGCGTTTCCGGAGTTTTTTGATGGGATCGTGGTGGACGCGCCCTGTTCCGGAGAAGGAATGTTCCGAAAGGATGAGAATGCCAGAAATGAGTGGAGCCCGGACCATGTCAAACAGTGTGCAGGGCTTCAGGACGGGATTCTGGACTGCGCGGCAGCCATGTTAAAAGATGGCGGACGGATCGCGTATTCTACCTGTACATTTTCACCGGAGGAGAATGAACAGAGTGTAGCGAGATTCCTCTCACGCCATCCGGAATTCTCTGTGGAAAAGCCGGAACTTGCGAAGTACTTCTCTGCAGGACATCCGGAGTGGGCAGACGGGAACGAAGAACTGGAAAAGACAGTCAGGATCTGGCCGCATCTGGCGGATGGGGAAGGTCATTTTCTGGCACTGCTTGTGAAAGGGGAGAGTTCCGGGGACACTGTGACGGAGGCAGACAGTCAGAACGCTGCAAAGATCGTGGAGAAACGGAAGAAGGGCAGCAGGAAAGACAATAGAAAAGACGATGGCGCCCTTTCTGAGGCAGTCTCCGCATTCCGTGAGTTTGAAAAAGAGAACCTGACGGATGCAGAAGAGCTGGAGGACAGAAAGAAATTTCTGCTGTTTGGAGAAAATCTCTACCTCGTTCCGGAGATGATTCCGGACCTTAAGGGGCTCAGGGTCTTAAGACCGGGGTTACATCTTGGAACAGCAAAAAAAGGCAGGCTTGAACCGTCCCATGCTCTGGCCCTGTTTTTAAAGAAAGAGGAAGTGAAGCAGACGGTGGAGGTCGGTTTTGGGGCTCTTGCCTTGAAATATCTCCGCGGAGAGACGCTGCGGGAGGAAGATTTTGAAAATCAGGGAATCCCGGTAAAAGGCTGGGTTCTCGTGACGACCGGCGGCATGTCGCTTGGGTTTGCAAAAGCAGCCGGAGGAATGCTCAAGAACCATTATCCGAAGGGCTTGAGGATTCAGGGAGGCTGACGGAACCTGTTTCGTTAAAAGACAGGCCCTTCCGGATTTTTGATATCCGGAAACAGGTTCTGCATATCCTGCGGCAGCGGAGCAGAGAATTCAAGCTTCTCCCCGGTCGCAGGGTGGGAAAAGCTCAGATAGGTGGAATGAAGCGGCTGGCGGTCGATCAGACGGTAAGCCGGGCAGTAGAGAAAATCCCCCGGCAGCGGGTGCCCGATGGCTTTCATATGGACGCGGATCTGGTGTGTTCTTCCAGTCTCCAGCAGGAGGCGGATGAACGAGAGGTCGGCGTCCTTGTTGTATGCGATGGTCTGATAATGGGTCACGGCAGCCTCACCCCGCTCCGGATCGCAGACGCGCTCAATGGTAGAGCCGTCTTTTCTGGCGATCGGAAGGTCAATGGTGCCGGATCTGTCTGTCTTTCCGGAAACGATGGCGGCGTATTCCCTGTGGATCGCATGCTCCTTCACGGCCTCAGAGAGAATACAGGAGCTGTAGGGATTTTTTGCCAGAAGTATAAGCCCGGAGGTATCCCGGTCCAGACGGTTCACGGCGCGGAATACGAACGGTGTCTCCTCATTCCTGTAATACCAGGCGATCGCGTTTGCCAGCGTGTTCTCGTAATGTCCCTGAGACGGGTGGACCGGCATTCCGGCAGGTTTGTCGATTACGAGGACATGTTCGTCTTCATAGACGACAGAGAGATCCGCAGGAACCGGAACGATCTGTTCAGAAGCTTTTTTCTCTGTAACATAGACATTCAGGCAGTCACCCGGCTGGAGGATTGTATTGGAATAGACGATTTTCCCATTTAGGAGGAAACTTCCCCCTGTGTTCCGCAGATGGACCACAAGGCGGGATGAATAGCCGGAATCCAGAAGAAATGCAGCGATGGACCGGCCACTTTCTGATTCGGTGATTTTGTAGGTTAAAATTACATTCATGGAATATCCTTTTTTGATAAAATACGGGCAGTCAGCAGATCTCATTGTACCACAGGAAAAATTGCGCGGCAAGTCTCAGAAAGCAGACGCATATGTTGTGATAAATATACAGCGGAAGTTCTGAAACATGTGGAAGAATCAAAATATCGCTAAAAAGGCACGGTCGTGGGCCGGAGAATGGACCAGACCGGCAGAAAAGGTGGAGAGAAAACATGAAGCGTCGCCAATTTTGCAGCTGTGTCTGGGGGCATTCCTGTTTTTTGCGGCTGCAGTTCCCGGAAATTATCTATATGCGGAACACAGCGGACGTCAGGCTGGTCAGACCGCGCTGGAATCGGCGGCAGCGCAGCCGGAGACGGATCCGCTCCTTCTGAACTCCCGTGCCGCTGTTTTGCTGGATGGCGATACGGGGCGCATTCTATACGGAAAAAACGAGACGGAAGTCCTTCCGATGGCCAGTACCACGAAGATCATGACCTGTATTCTGGCACTGGAAAATGCCGGACCGGACACTGAAGTTCTGATCTCAGACCGCGCAGCATCGATGCCGGAGGTAAAGCTGCATGTGAGAAAAGGGGAAAGATACTGCCTGAGAGATCTTCTGTACTCCATGATGCTGGAATCCCATAATGATTCCGCCGCAGCAATCGCTGAGGCCGTTGGAGGCAGTGTGGAGAATTTCGCGGATATGATGAACCGGAAAGCGGTGGAACTCGGGTGTGAGGATACATATTTTCTGACGCCCAACGGACTGGACGCAACGGAGAGGGAGAGCGGAAAGATCCATTCCACAACGGCGGAAGATCTGGCGCGGATTCTCAGATACGGGATCCTGCTCTCTCCGGCGAAGGAAGAATTTCTTGCCATCACAAGAGCGCCGTCTCATACGTTTTCAGACCTCTCCGGCGCAAGAAGCTTTTCCTGTATGAACCACAATGCGCTTCTGACATCCATGGCGGGCGCGGTCTGCGGAAAGACCGGATTTACGGGAAAAGCCGGGTACTGCTATGTAGGGGCGGTAAAAAGAGGAGAGAGATTATTGATTGCAGCACTTTTAGGCTGCGGATGGCCGCCCCATAAGACATACAAGTGGCAGGATATGAGGAAGCTTGTGGAATACGGGGAGGAAAATTTTGAATACCGGGAGGTCGAAAAACAGGGACTTGGGAAATCTGCGGTGATTTCAGTGGAAAACGGTGTTGAGCCGGAGGTGAAGATTCGGATCGAAAATGGGAGTGCAGATGAGAAAACACTCCGTGTCCTGCTGGGGAAAGATGAAAAAATCCGGGTGAGAACGAAGATTGCAAAGGCTGTGGCTGCACCGGTGCAGGAGGGCACGCCGGTGGGGCAGAGAGATTATATGATCGATGGGATCATTCTGGACAGTGATCCGGTGGTGACGGCTGGTAAGGTTGACCAGTGGGATCTCGGGTATGCGGAGAGGATCGTGATGATGAAGTTCTGGCTGTAACATGTGATGGGAATCCTATTATCATACATACTTGAATTATAGGAAAATCCTGTTATACTGATAGAAAAGAAAATTGTAACTGCAAGGGTACCGGACAGTTACTGAAAATCTATCAGTACGGAGGCATAAAAGCATGCAGACAAAACTTACAAGAGAGGATGCCATTGAGCTCCTTAGAAAACACAACAAAGAACCGTTCCACATTCTCCACGGACTTACCGTCGGAGGAGTTTTAAAATGGTACGCGAATGAGCTTGGATACGGGGATGAAGCCGGGTTCTGGGAGATCTGCGGAATCCTTCATGATATTGATTTTGAGGAATACCCGGAAGAACACTGCCTGGTCGCACCGCGTCTGTTAAAAGAAGGCGGAGCAGAAGATGAAGTGATTCATGCAGTGTGCAGTCACGGATACGGTATCCACGAGTGGATCGACGCAAAGCCGGAGCATGAGATGGAGAAAGTTCTCTTTGCGGCAGACGAGCTGACCGGTCTGATCTGGGCGGCGGCAAAGATGCGCCCGTCAAAGAGCACGAAGGATATGGAAGTATCCAGTTTAAAGAAGAAATTCAAAGATAAAAAATTTGCTGCCGGATGTTCCAGAGATGTCATCATAAAAGGCGCGGAGAATCTCGGCTGGGATCTGCCGAAGCTGATGGAAATGACGATCCTCGCCATGAGATCTTGTGAGGATCCTGTCGCGGAAGAGATGAAAAAGATGGGTCTGGCGGAGTAAGGGAATTACAGGAAAAAACCTGAGGAGTCACATCTGGACTTCTCAGGTTTTTCTGAAATGCTTTTTCGCTTCATTTCGCTGTCAGCCGTTTAAGCTGAGGGTCTCTATTTCAAACTTTTGATCTGTGCTGTCATCTTATTCGGCAGGCACACGATGATCTCACCGTCGAGATGGATCTTTCCCTGATGCACACAGATCTTATCAGGGCAGGTGGCTTCTGAGACCCAGACCTCACCGTCCTTAATGATCAGGTGGTTTGTGCCGCCGGATACTCCGTTTATGGTGAGTTCCTGATCATTTGCCAGATCAAGAGTTTCCGCTATTTTTCCGTCTACGGAAATTTCAACGATCTTTGCGGGAGTATTATGCATGAGCTTTGTTCCGAGAAAAAGAAGAATCGCAGCCCCGAGGATTACGGCGATCAGGATCAGATCCTGTTTTTTTAAAAGTTTCTGTTTCATATCTTTATTTCCTGTTATTTCACATTTCCCCAAATGGGTGACCGGTCCTGGCTTTACTGCTTTACAATAAAGTTTTCCATTCCATCTGAATAATAGACATTGTAATCCTCATCGATAAAGCATGCGTAGATCCCGTCCAGAGAATTTGCAAGCTCCAGACCTTTTTCCAGTCCAAGGGAGAAGCAGGTGGTGGAGAGACCGTCACCGTCTACAGATTCTTCTGAGAGGATCGTCACGGAGATCAGTCCGTTATCGTAAGGATATCCCGTTTTCGGATTTAAAATGTGATGGTAATTTTTTCCGTCGATCTCAAAATGACGCTCATAGACACCGGATGTCACAACGGAGAGATCATTGATTCCGAGCACCTCAAAAGTTTCGTCGCGGTCCGCAAACGGTTTCTGAAGTCCGATATGGAACTTGCTTCCGTCCGGTTTTTCACCCACGCAGAGGACGTTTCCGCCGAGATTGATGATAGCGCTCTTTACACCGGCGTTCAGAAGCTGATCCTTGATCCGGTCAGCAATGTATCCTTTCGCGATGGCTCCGAGGTCAATCGTGGTATCCGGGGAGAGAAACGTCAGAGTGTTTCCGGAGAGAACGAGGTTGTGGTAGTCCACTTTCGGAATGTCTGCTTCGATGGCCGTCTCATCCGGGATCACTGCTTCGCCGCTCGTGAAGTTCCAGAGGGAGCTTAAAGGTTCGATCGTGATATCAAAAGCACCGTCCGATTTTTCGCAGTATTCCAGTCCTTTTGCCAGAAGCGCCGCCATATCGTCGGAAACCGTGACCGTGTCAGAGGTCCGGTGATTGATCCGGTAAAGCTCGCTGGTCTCCAGTGTCTTACTGAAAATGGATTCATACTCTTTACAAAGTGCCATTGAATCGTCTAAGATAGAGGAGTCGTCGGAATCGTAGAGCGTGATCGTGACGAAGGTGTTGAGCAGAAAATCAGAACGGCTGAGAGGGGTCTCAGGAGTCAGGAGTCCCGGCCCGCTGCTGTCTGCGCATCCGCTCAGCGTCATGCCGGAAACGAGCAGGAGACCCGCCGCGCAGAGACCAAATATCGTTTTTTTATTCATAAGTCATATACTTCCTGTGAGATAAATGTGATAAGTCCATGATCCGATTTATTCTAACAAATGGACTTTTGAAAGTCAAGAAGAGGAGAACATATCTGATGTATCGAGAAAAAAAAGCAATAACCGTGGCATTGTACGGACTTCTGACCGCTCTGGCCCTGGTGTTAAGTTTTGTTGAGACCCTGATTCCCATCCCGATCCCGATCCCGGGTGTAAAACTTGGACTCGCGAACCTTGTGACGGTTGTGGGACTCTATCTGATCGGGATTCCCGGAACAATCGCAGTGACTCTGGTCCGCATCGTTCTTGTCGGATTTTCCTTCGGAAATCCCTACAGCATGATCTATGGACTTTCAGGAAGCTTTTTAAGTCTTCTGGTGATGGCCATATTCAAAAAGACCGGAAGATTCTCCCAGATCAGCATCAGTGTCCTTGGCGGCATCGCCCACAATATCGGACAGATCACATTTGCGGCTGTCATTGTTCAGACCTCAGGGGTGTTTTATTATCTGCCGTTTCTGATCGCGGCGGGATGCATTGCAGGGACACTTATCGGAATCGTCGGGGGACTTATCACCGGGCGGCTTCTGTGCGCAATGCGGGGGATAAAAAAATAAAATAGCGATTGTATTAGTTGGTGGTTTTTATTATAATGAATGGTAACAGGTTGTAAAAAACGGAGGAAAACGATCATGATTGAAATGTCAATAAAGAAACTGGTACAGTACGGAAGGACAACAGGCCTTATCGAAGCCGAAGACGAGATCTACGCCAGAAACCAGATCATGGAAGTACTGAACATGTCCGAATACGAGGAGCCAGGGGATATTACAGATGCGATCAGTCTGGAAGATACCTTAAACGCGCTCACTGATTACGCGGCGGAGCACGGGATCCTTGAAAATAACAGCATCGTATACCGGGATCTTTTTGACACGAGACTTATGAACTGCCTGATGCCGCGCCCAAGCGAGGTCGTAAAGAAATTCCACGGGGAATATGAAAAGTCCCCGGAGGACGCGACCGGCTATTTCTATAAGCTGAGCCAGGATTCAAACTATATCCGGCGCTACCGTGTCTGTAAAGATCTGAAGTGGATCACAAAGACAGAGTACGGTGACCTTGATATCACGGTAAACCTCTCAAAACCAGAGAAAGACCCGAAGGCCATCGCTGCCGCAAAGACCATGAAGCAGAGCGGTTACCCGAAGTGCCTTCTCTGTATGGAAAATGTCGGCTACGCGGGCCGCGTCAATCATCCGGCAAGAAACAATCACCGGATCATTCCGCTGACCTTAAACGGCGAATCCTGGGGCTTCCAGTACTCCCCATATGTCTACTATAATGAACACTGCATCGTCTTCAATGGAAACCATACCCCGATGAAGATCGACCGGAACACATTCAAAAAACTGTTTGATTTTGTGACGATGTTCCCGCACTATTTTCTGGGATCCAACGCGGATCTTCCAATCGTCGGCGGATCGATCCTGACCCACGATCACTTTCAGGGTGGAAGATACACCTTCGCAATGGCGAAAGCTCCGGTGGAGAAGTGCTTTACGGTCAATGGCTATGAGGATGTGGAAGCAGGCATCGTAAAATGGCCGATGTCCGTGATCCGGATCCGCAGCGAAAAGAAAGACCGCCTTGTGGATCTTGCAGATAAGATCCTGACCGCATGGCGCGGATATACAGACGAGGCCGCTGATATCTACGCAAAGACAGACGGAGAACCGCACAATACGATCACTCCGATCGCAAGATTCCGCGATGCAAAGTTCGAATTGGATCTGGTACTCAGAAACAACCGCACCACAGAGGAACGACCACTCGGCCTGTTCCACCCGAACCCGAAGCTTCATCATATCAAGAAGGAAAATATCGGTCTTATCGAAGTTATGGGTCTGGCTGTCCTCCCCTCGAGGTTAAAGGACGAGCTTGCCACACTGGCAGACTATATCGTGGAAGGAAAAGATATCCGCAGCGAGGAGTCCATCGAGAAACATGCAGACTGGGTTGAAGAATTCCTTCCGAAATATGGGAAGATCACAAAGGACAATGTGATGGAGATCCTGCAGGATGAGGTCGGTCACGTATTCGCGAATGTCCTGGAAGATGCAGGTGTCTACAAACGCACCGACGCGGGACGTGAGGCATTTGGAAGGTTTATTGACACATTAAATTAATCTGGAGGAAAAATTTTATCAGCTCAGCCGATCCGGAATGAATTTTTGTGTGGGACTGTGAAGGTACGGAACAGTTACATTTTCCTTAACATTTTCATAATTGTGAAGACTGTGTCTCGCCAATTTCTGGAAATTGTGTTATATTGGTAATTGTTTCACAGAATCAGAAAGATTCCGGACTGTGAAATGAAGGGAACCGGCTTCCGGCAGACGGTACGTATGCCGGACAGCAAAGAAGGAGACTGACATGTTAAATGAGGAAAAGATCCGGTTAATGACGGGGATCTCCATGTTTGAAAAAAAAATGATGAAGGAATCCATCCCGGCAAACCGGTATTTCAAGAGCGACTATGTCGGAAGCCATCTGATCCGGTCGTTCATCGCATACTCGCTGACCGTATGTCTGTGTCTGCTGCTTTGGGTTCTTTACCGTTTTGATGATCTGATCAACGCAATGGCAGTGGATGATCTGATCTCGCTGGGGGTACGCCTTGTATTCTATTATGCTGCGGGACTTCTCGCGTATCTTGTTGTGACCTGGAAGGTCTATTCGAGACGTTACGATGAGGCTGCCGGAAGACTGAAGATCTATCAGGCAAAACTGCGGCGCCTTGAAAAAAAATATGACCAGCAGCCTGCAAAGGAAAACGGGGAGGAAAAGAGTAAGTGATCGGACTTTTAGTATTCAAGGAAAAACTGAAACAATTTTATGGAAAATATAATATTTACATCGTGCCGGTCGTAAAATTCCTGGTGGGATTCCTTGCCTTCTGGCTGATCAACGCGAATGTGGGATTTATGACGAAGCTTAAGAATCCACTGATCCCGGTGGTGATGGGACTGATTGCCTCCTTTATTCCATATGGAGTGACAGCGTTTCTGGCCGGTGTTTTTATCCTGATCCATGTTGCTCAGGTGTCTCTGGAGATCGCTCTGGTCATCTTTGTGTTCATGTTGGCGGTGACCGTTCTTTACTACGGCTTCCGACCGGGTGACGGATATCTGCTTCTCCTGACACCGTTACTGTTTTTCCTGCGGATTCCGTATGTGGTGCCGCTTGTGGTAGGACTTTCCGGAAGCCTTGTGTCCATCGTTCCTGTGTGCAGCGGTGTCTGCATCTACTATATTCTGATGTATTTAAAGCAAAATGCGGGAACACTGACGGGAAGTTCGATGGCGGAGATGGCAGACCGGTTTATCCAGATCGTAAAGAATGTATTTGGAAATGAGCTGATGTGGGTCATGGTGGCTGCATTTGCCGCTGCGATCCTTGTGGTCTTCATTCTTAAAAATCTTTCAGTAGACTACTCCTGGTCCATCGCCATCGTTGCGGGAGTGATCACACAGCTTGCAGTGATCTTTATTGGGGATTTTAATTTCAATCTCCCGGTTTCCGCCGGTTCCATGATCTTTGGGATCATCGCGTCGGTGGTGATCGCCCTGATTTACCAGTTCTTTGTGTTTGCGGTCGATTACACGAGAACGGAGTATCTGCAGTATGAAGACGATGACTACTATTATTATGTGAAGGCTGTCCCGAAGCTCACGGTGTCTGCACCGGATGTGAAGGTACAGCGGATCTATTCGAGAAAAAATGTGAGACATGAGAAGAATGAAACTTGTGAATAATTGTACGGAGGTAATAAAATGACAGAATTTCTTGGGAATATGTATTCCTGGTTTACATTTATTCCGAAGATCACATTGTCGAATCTTTTTGAAATTCTGATCCTCACGGTTCTGATCTATGAAGTCCTTTTATGGGTAAAGTCGACGAGAGCGGGAGTGCTTCTGCGGGGAGGCTTGATCATAGTCGGCTTTTATCTTCTGGCGGCTGCGCTCCACCTGAATACGATCACATGGATCATCAACCATATGGGCCAGCTCGTGTTGACGGCTCTCATTATCATCTTCCAGCCGGAGCTGCGGAAAGCGCTCGAACAGCTCGGAAGTAAAAATCTCATCGCGGATTTTTTTGTTTCCGAAAATTCCGGACGTCAGGAGGGCTATACGGAAAAGACCGTAAACGAGATCACCCGCGCAGCCTTTGAGATGGGAAAGGTAAAGACAGGCGCCCTGATCGTGATTGAGCGCGATACTCCGCTTCCGGAGATCGAGCGCACGGGTATTCCGGTAGACGGAATTGTTACAAGCCAGCTTTTGATCAATATTTTTGAACACAACACGCCTCTTCACGATGGCGCGATCATTATCCGTGGAAACCGCGTAACCTCTGCGACCTGTTACCTGCCGCTTTCAGACAATTTAAGCATCAGCAAAGACCTGGGAACCAGGCACCGTGCAGCTCTCGGAATCAGTGAGAGTACGGACAGCCTGACCGTGGTAGTCTCCGAGGAGACAGGACGGGTGTCTCTGGCGGAGGGCGGAACCCTCAGAAGGATCAACAGTCCGGAGGAGTTAAAGCTCGCAATCGCCGCAAAGCCGGAGGAGGAGACGGTATCCGGCCCGTTCAAACTCTTGAAGGGATGGCATAAAAATGAAAGAAAAGCAGAATAAACGATGGGGACTTTTGCTGATTTCCTTCCTGTGTGCCTTTTTAGTCTGGCTTGGAGTCGTCAATGTGGCGGATCCGGTCATGACGGATACTGTGGAGGTGCCGGTGGAGATCATCAACAGCGACGTCCTCACGAAGAATAACCTGACCTATGAAGTCGTCGGAAAATCGACAACGACGGTCCAATATGAGATAAAGACAACGGACGCGTACAGGATCCGTTCTTCGGATTTCCGGGCGTATGCGGATATGACGGACATGTGGTCTGTGACGGGAGCAATCCCGATCAAGATTGAAGTTTTAAACCATTCGGAGTATCTGGTTTCCACACCGGTAAGCCGGACGGGAACGATCAAGATCGAGACGGAACCGTTACAGAGAAAGACATTTACGATCGGTGTCACGACAACCGGAATGCTTGAGGATGGTTACCAGACCGGTAAGGTGACGTTGTCACCGGAGACACTTACTGTAGAAGGTCCGGAATCCCTGATCGGACAGATCAGCAGTGTCGGAATCGAGATCAGTCTGGATGGAAAGAACGCTGACTGGAGTGATTCTGAGGAACCGAAATTTTATGATGCAAACAACAATAGCATTACGATCAGTGATCGTCTGATCAGTAATTGCAAGAGTGTTGATTATACGATGGAGATCCTGAAGGTGAAGAACCTGAATCTGGATTTCGACGTCACAGGGGAAGTGGCGAGCGGATATCGTTACACTGGTGTGGAGTGCGAGCTCAAGAGCGTTCCGGTGGTCGGATTAAAGAGTGCTCTGGCATCTTTGAATACGATCACGATCCCGAAGGATGAACTTGATGTCTCCGGAGCGAAAGCGAATATCGTGAGGACCATCGACCTGAATGATTATCTGCCGGATGGAGTTTCCCTTGCCGGAATGAGTAGTTCGGAGATTACTGTGACACTTACTGTGGAACAACTGAAAGAGCGGGAGTACACGGTACGGGTCGATTCAGACTGCTATGCGGGTGCGAACAGTGCTTACAGTTATCAGTCAGATCCATCGACCGTTACAGTGCGGATCCGCGCCCTTCAGGAAGAACTCGACAGTCTGCATCTTGCCGCTTCGGATCTGAGATTAAATGTTTCCGGAATGGGTGAGGGAAGCCATCAGGTTCAGCCGGAACTCAGCAGAGAACTGGATTCCGCATATGATCTTTTAGGAATCTCAAGCTGTACGGTAAATATTTCAAGGAAACAGGAAACCGGCACAGAGGCAGAGCCTGAGACGACTGCAGAGGAGACAACAAAGGCGCCGGAAACTGTGCCGGAGAGCAGCAAAGAGACGGAAACAGAAGAAGACTCAAGCGTGTCACAGACGAGGCATGCTGTGATCATCCCGCCGGAGACAACGGAAGCCCATCAGGCGACCGGTCTTCAGACGTTATTTCGAAATTAGGAGTAAAAATCACTTATGGTAAAGCAAAAAGTTACGATTGAAAACCCCACCGGTCTCCACTTAAGGCCGGCAGGGCTTCTGTGCAAGGAGGCATTGCGGTTCCAGAGTTCAATCAAATTTGAATATGAAAACACGACAGCAAATGCGAAAAGTGTACTGAGTGTGCTGGGGGCATGCGTAAAGTGCGGAGATGAGATCGAGCTGATCTGTGAGGGAGTGGACGAAAAGGAAGCTCTGGATGCAATCACGGAACTGATCAATGGCGGTCTCGGAGAGTAGGCTGATATGCTGGTTTATGTGATCTGTTACGGCGCTGCCATGCTTTTTGCATTCAGCGCCCATTTTACCTTATCAGGAATGTCACTGATGTTTGCAGCACTATATCTTTATCTGTGGGAATATGGGAAAAGCGGCAATCCGCTTCATCTCCGCGGACTGTTTTCCTTGTTTTATGTGGGAGGAGAAGGAATCTCCTGCCTGAAGCTGTCAAACCTTCAGAAGGACTGGAGTTTAGAGACCTGGGCGTGCTTTTTTGTAGCTTTTGCGGCATTCTGGAATGTGTACGCACTGGCAGAAAAGAAATTTGGATATGGGGAAGAAAAAAAGACTGTAGCTGGTTTTTCTCAGAAGTTTACAGAGAAGGCTGCAGAGAGATACGGGACAAGAATTTTCATTGCACTTACCGGGCTGACAATCCTGTCCCTGACTGCCTTTCTGTTTGAGGCATTCCGGTTGGGATATGTGCCGTTTCTCCTTCGGGGAGTGCCGCATGCCTACTCATATTTCCATATTTCCGGGGTCCATTATGTGACGGTGTCATGTGTACTGGTCCCGTCCATGGAAGTTCTGCTGTGGTTTTACGACAGGAACATGGGGAATGCGAAAAAAGCCGTGTCCCTCATTATGGCAGGGATCGCGCTCTTGATTCCGGTGCTTTGTGTATCGAGATTTCAGCTGATCTTTGCGGTGATTCTCGCAGTGTTGACATTTATGATCGTCAGCGGACACAGGAAAATCAGGTATCTTTTCATGGCAGCGGCGGGACTTGTTCCACTCTATGTGATCTTAACGATTGCCAGAAGCCATGATGTGACGTATCTGAATGGAATCTTTGAGATGAAGAATGCGGCTACGCCGATCTTTATCACGCAGCCTTACATGTATATTGCAAACAATTACGACAATTTTGACTGTCTGGTACGGGAGTCTCCGGCCCATTCTATGGGACTAAAGGGAATGTTTCCGCTCTGGGCATTATCGGGGCTTAAGTTTATAAAGCCTGCATTAGTGGACTGGCCGATCTACGTGAATAAGGAGGAGCTGACTACGGTTACACTCTTCTATGACGCGTATTATGATTTTGGAATTGCCGGTGTGTTTCTGTTTTCATCAGTATTGGGAGCGGCTGCCGCATGGCTTTCTGCAAGGACATACCCGGGAAGAAATCCGGCGTGGTACCTATTCTATTCTCAGGGAGCGCTCTATTTTATGCTCTCGTTTTTTACAACCTGGTATTCCAATCCTACGACCTGGTTTTACTTTGTGGTGACCGGTGCCTTTGGAATTTTTTTAGAGATTAAATACAACAGACGGAGGAGACAGCTATGATATCAGAAAAAATGAAACCATTTATGGCAAATAATTCCGCGATCCGCGCAATGTTCGAGGAAGGGAAAAGAATGGCTGCTGTTTACGGCAGGGAGAATGTATATGACTTCAGCCTTGGAAACCCGAATGTTCCGGTTCCGCAGGTGACAGAGGCGATCCTCGACGTGGTGAAGAATGAGGATTTCATGACACTCCATGGATATATGAGCAATGCAGGCTATGAAGATGTCCGTCAGACCATCGCAGAGTCCTTAAATAAACGGTTCGGAACGAATTTTTCCTTTAAGAACCTGATCATGACAGTGGGTGCGGCGAGCGGATTAAATATCATTTTAAAGAGCATTTTAAATCCGGGCGATGAGGTTATCGTGTTTGCACCGTATTTTGTGGAATATAATGCGTATGTGAGAAACTATGACGGAAATGTTGTGATCATTTCTCCGGATACTGAGACGTTTATGCCGAAGCTTGATGAGTTTGAGGCGAAGATCACTGCTAAGACGAAGGCTGTTATCATCAACAACCCGAACAACCCGACGGGTGTTGTGTATGATGAGGCGACGATCAAGGCTATGGCTGCGATCCTGGAGAAGAAAGAGAAGGAGTTTGGCACATCGATCGTGCTGATCTCTGATGAGCCGTACCGTGAGCTGGCTTACGGCGGGGTTGAGGTTCCGTTTGTGACGAAGTATTATCACAATGCGGTTGTGGGATACTCTTACAGTAAGTCTCTTTCTGTTCCGGGCGAGCGTATCGGATATGTTGTGATTCCGGATGAGGTGGATGATTCTGCGGCCCTGATCGGGGCGGCTACGATCGCGAACAGGGTGATTGGGTGCGTGAATGCGCCGTCACTGGTTCAGAAGGTGATCAAGTATTGCATTGAGCATGAGGTTACGGTGGATCTGGAGACTTATGAGAAAAACAGGAATCTGATCTATGGCGCGCTGACGGAGTATGGATTTACTTGTGCGAAGCCGGACGGAGCGTTTTACTTGTTTGTGAAGTCTCCGGTGGAGAACGAGAAGGAATTTTGCGAGGTGGCGAAGAAACATCACGTGCTGGTAGTTCCGGGCAGTTCGTTTGCTTGTCCGGGGTACGTGAGACTGGCTTACTGTGTGTCCTATGAGCAGATCGAGAGGTCTCTGCCGGCATTTAAGAAGATTGCAGAGGAGTACGGGCTTTGTAAGTAGTGATGGCGGGAAAACCGGTGAAAGGAGTACAGATCATTAGCCGGACTTTGTTTGAAAGCATATAAAGCCGTATGAGATCATGTGGAGTACTGAAAAAGGGGGATCGACTGAGTAAAATACTGCGGATGGAATGCAGCAGGATTTTTACAGGATTAGGAGGTCCATGGAATGAATTTCAGAAAGTATGCAGGGATTATTTTAAATATTCTGGTTCCTTTGCTCACAGTTTATCTCGTCTGTGTCTGGGGACTGAGGCTGGCGGTGTTTTTTCTTCCGTTTGTGATCGGATGGATCGTGGCAGCGATCGCGAATCCGGTGGTGCGCTTTTTTGAAAAGCGGCTGAAGATCGTCCGCAGGCACGGCTCGATGGTTCTGATCGCAGGTGTGCTGGCACTGGTGATCTTTGGCATCTATGCGCTGTTTTCCTGGGTGTTCCGGGAAACGACGGAGTTTGGGCAGGCACTGCCCGGAATTTATGCGTCGATCCGGGAGGAGGTCGATCTGGCCTGCGAGCGGATCGGGGGACTTTTGAAGTATCTTCCTGCAGACACGGAGATGACGATCGTTTCCGAGCTGGAGAATGTGGGTGGATATATCGGTGATTTTGTTCAGAAGATCGCGGCTTCCGCAGGCAGCCGCGTAGTGCGGACGCTGCCGGAGGTCTTTGTGAATACGATCATCGTATTTCTTTCTTCTTATCTGTTTCTGGCAGATCATGATAAGCTTGTGGAGACGGTACGGAAGGTTATGCCGGAGCCTGTGATCAAGTATGGACGGATGATGAAGAACGATATCCGGACGTTGATCGGCGGGTATTTTCTGGCGCAGTTTAAGATCATGTTCGTGGTCGCAGTGGTGTTGGTGATCGGAATGTTATTCCTCAGGGTTCCATATGGAATTTTTCTTGGGATCGCGATCGCGATTCTGGATTTTCTGCCGATGTTCGGCACAGGAACGGCATTGATTCCCTGGGCAGTGGTGAGACTCTTTACCGGGGAGTACGGTTATGCGCTCAGCCTTGTCATTCTCTATGTTTTAACACAGGGCATCCGTCAGGTGATCCAGCCGAAGATCGTCGGTGACAGCATGGGACTTCCGCCGCTTGCAACACTATTCTTCCTCTATCTTGGTTTCAAGTTCCGCGGTATTGCGGGAATGATCATCGCTGTACCGGTCGGCATCCTGTTTATCCGGTTTTACGGATATGGGGCATTTGATGGCCTGATCAGGAATGTGAAGCTTCTTGCGGAGGAGATCAGGAAGCTGATGGAAGGATAGAAAATAAGAAAAAGAGACAGGCATTTGGAAGCTTATCTAAGTTTCCGGATGCCTGTTTTGGTATAAGAAAACAAAATTTATTCAGCAGATGAGCCATCGGCCGGGACAATAACGATATTGACGTCCGGGATATTACAGGATGCCGTGATGCTGGCATTGGATATCCGGAGGAAGATCTTCTGAAAAACTTTGCTGGTTTTAAACTCTGTGTTTAAAAATCAAAAATAAGTGTAGGAATGCATCAGGTGTGCATCCGCTGCATAAAATAGAACGATATTCAATCGAGCGAGGAAATTATGGCACAGGGATATTTGCAGGTGGATGTTGTGTCGGATGCGAACAGTTTTCCGATACAGGATGCGGATATTGTGATTGCAAGGACGGAGGAACCAGATGAAATTATTGAGGAGACGAGAACGAACAGTTCCGGACAGACGGAGAATCTTCCATTAGATGCACCACCGTTAGAGCTTTCATTGTTACCGGAGGAGACGGAGCGTCCATATGCAGAATACACGATCCGAATCACAGCACCGGGATTTGAGCCATTTGTCGTTTCAGGAACGGAGGTTCTGGCGGACGTGACGTCGATCCAGGGGGTTCGTTTGCGGCCTCTTTCGAATGTCCAGGCCGGAGAGCAGACAGAGATCGTGACGATTCCGGATCACACACTTTATGGTGATTATCTTCCAAAAATCGCGGAGAGCGAGATCAAGCCGGTTATAGAGACAGGAGAGATCGTTCTATCCAGAGTGGTCGTCCCACAGACGGTCGTGGTACATGACGGGGTTCCAACGAACGCGTCCGCAGCCAACTATTATGTCCCATATCGGGATTATATCAAAAACGTAGCCTCCAGTGAGATATACGCGACCTGGCCCCGCTCTACGATCGTCGCGAATGTGCTGGCGATCATGTCCTTCACGTTAAACCGTGTTTATACGGAATGGTATCGCAATCAGGGATATGATTTTACGATCACATCATCAACCGCGTATGATCATAAATGGATTTATGGGCGGAATATTTTTGAGTCCATCTCTGTCGTGGTGGATGATATTTTTGATAATTATCTTTCGCGCCCGGGAGTGAAACAGCCGATCCTGACACAATACTGCGACGGGCGGAAGGTTCGGTGTCCGGGGTGGTTAACGCAATGGGGCAGCTGTGAGCTCGGAGAAGCGGGGTATAGTCCCATCGAGATCCTGCGGGATTTTTATGGAGATGATATGTATATCAATACGGCAGAACAGATCTCCGGCATCCCGGCATCGTGGCCGGGATATGATCTGAAGATTGGTGCCACCGGTGATAAGGTGCGGCAGCTGCAGGAGCAGTTAGATGCAATCTCCAGCGTGTATACCGCAATTCCGGATATTTCCCCTGATGGGATCTATGGTCCGGCTACCGCGGAAGCTGTCCGGAAATTCCAGTCGATTTTTGGACTTCCCCAGACCGGAGTGGTAGATTTTGCTACATGGTATAAGATTTCCCACATATATGTGGGGATTACAAGGATTGCGGAATTATCGTAAATGAAATATGGATAGAAAGTGATATGTTGCCGGACATGGTGACAGGAGATACCTGCCGATCCTGTCACCATGAATTCAGGAGCAGGCTATCGCGGGACGGAGAAGTGAGGATTAACGGATACGGTGAATGAAACGCGATCAAAAGTTAAGAGACAGATATGGATATGGGGGAACGGTTGTCGGAAAAAGGAGAACGATTTTCTCGGATTTACCAGAAAAATCCTTGTAGAATCCACAGAAATGTGCTATGATACGAGTGTCGGAAAAATTCATGCGCAGATATGGTTCATCGGTAGAACGCTAGCTTCCCAAGCTGGAAAGGCGGGTTCGATTCCCGTTATCTGCTTCCTTCAGGGAATCCTTAGAAATTAAGGATTCCCTTATTTTATGCGGGTTTGCGGGATTTTTGGAATAAGCTTATCCTTTCGAATAAGAGGGTAAAAGTGCATATTTCCGGGGAAAGTATCACACGAAATATCATACGGGAAAACTGATTTCGTGTAATCCTACTGATAGCGATAGAGTGAGGCGGTTATAATGAAGGAAATGGAAAGAAAATTTGAACTGACCTTTTTAACAACACTTTGCAAGAATTCTCCCATCCTCTTTAG
>NZ_QUJB01000027.1:0-529 GCF_003480435.1 Clostridium sp. AM30-24
ATAACCAATTTTTACGATCTTGTGTGCATAGAATCTTTGAATATGAAAGAAATGAGCCAGGATTCAAGGTTTGGAACGAGTGTTCGTGATAATGGATGGGGAATGTTTACTGAGTTTCTTTCCTACAAATTAGAACGTGCCGGTAAGAAACTGGTTCGTATCGATAAGTGGTATCCCAGCTCAAAAATCTGCAGCTGTTGCGGAAAACTCAAAAAGGAACTGAAACTGGAAGACCGTATCTATAGCTGCACCTGCGGAAATCAGATGAACCGTGATGAGAATGCAGCTATCAATATTTGCAGGGAAGGCTTGAGAATATCGGGAGTTGAACTTGACACAGAAAGAAAAATTTCCTGATTTCCGCCCAAAACGTAGATTTTGTTCGGGACTGCGTAGATACGAAACAGTCCCGCTCGTAATAACAGAACCGTGGGACACACGGGGATAGCTCGCCTATGCTTTGCCCAATAGGGCAATCGAACGAGAAGCCCCCACTTCAAGTGTTAGCTAAGTGGAGGGAGTATGTCAC
>NZ_QUJB01000027.1:539-34236 GCF_003480435.1 Clostridium sp. AM30-24
TGTTAGCTAAGTGGAGGGAGTATGTCACATAAAATTCCTGCTAATGGATTCTACAAGTGAAATTCTGTTTTTATTCCTCCCATGGAAGATCTACGATCGTCGGCTCGTGATGAACAGCCGGGAGAAATTTCTCCATGATATCGGATGTTTTGAGCTTCATGCTTGTGGTGTTGATACACGGATGGCAGCCGAAATATTCGTCCTTTAAGACATCAGAATCGATCAGAAGCTTTACATGGTTCTCCGGGTCATTCATGAGTCCCATGATGCTGACAGATCCGGGAGTCAGGCCGAGATATTCCTTCATATGGTCATCATCCGCAAAGGAAAGTCTCGCGGAGCCGATCTGTTTGGAGAGAACTTTTGTCTTGAATTTCTTATGCCCCGGCATCAGGAGGAGGTAGAACTTCGTCTTCTGGGCGTTGCAGAGGAAGAGGTTCTTGCAGATATGGATCCCCAGGACTTCGTTTGCACCGTTGCATGCGTCGATGGTGAATGCGGCTTCATGGTCAAAGCGCATGTAGGGGATATTTAAGGAGTCCAGAAGATCGTAGGTGCGGATCTCGGCCTCGATTCGTCCGGTGACGTCCTTCGGGCGTCCGGATTCGGCAACAGGGGTATTGGTTTCGTTATTCATGATTTGTTTTCCGGCAGTGGCTGGAGTGTCCAGATGCTGCATCCTTTCTTGAAAATGTGAGGAAGTGTAACTGATTGTAACTGTTCAGTGCCTTCACAGTTACAACTGATTTTACTGATGTTTTGCATTTTGAGTCGGCAAAATCTGCATGCATCATGCGGTATTTTCAGCTCAGAAAATGCTCAACAGTGTATAGCAGCCGGAATTGTCCCGGATAAAAAGTTTCAGTGGAATATTCCGGGAAAAAACGCTATACTTTATGTGTTATTATAATCATCCACATTCCGGGAATCAAGCGGAATGTTTCAGATAAGAATGGAGAAATATTTATTATGGAATACAGGGAAAAGAAGTTTAAGCGTGCCGGAGAGAGAAATGTGAACACTGGTGATAAAAAGAAGGCGGTATCCGCAGCGAAACGCCAGAATGACCGCAAAACAACACATGTTCAGGGGAAAAATGTATCTGTGCAGGCAGAAACAAAAACAGACCAGAAGAAATCCCTCTGTCCGCATTTCAAGACCTGCGGCGGCTGTCAGTATCTGGATATGCCCTACGAGAAACAGTTAGAGCACAAAAAGAAAGAAGTTTCTGAACTTCTCCGTCCATTCTGCAAGGTCGAGGGGATCATCGGCATGGACGACCCGTTCCATTACCGGAACAAGGTTCATGCGGTCATGGCCCGCGACCGGAAAGGACGTATCATCTCCGGTGTATACAAGGAGGGAACCCACACGGTTCTACCTGTAGAGACATGCCTGATCGAGAACAAAAAGGCGGACGAGATCATCGGAACGATTCGTGAACTTCTTCCATCCTTCAAAATGAAGGTGTTTGATGAGGATACCGGATACGGTTTCCTGCGCCATGTCCTGGTGCGTACCGCCCATGCTACAGGGGAGATCATGGTGGTTCTGATCACTGCGTCCCCGGTATTTCCGTCGAAGAACAACTTCGTGAAAGCACTCCGAAAAGTTCACCCTGAGATCACGACGGTGGTGCAGAACGTAAATGGACGTGACACCAGTATGGTCCTCGGAGAGAAGGAACATGTTCTCTATGGCCCGGGCTTCATCGTGGATGTCCTCTGCGGAAAGAAATTCCGGATCTCCTCAAAATCCTTCTACCAGATCAACCCGGTCCAGACGGAGAAGCTCTACAACCTGGCGATCGAGGCAGCAGGACTCACCGGAAAAGAGACCGTTGTTGATGCCTACTGCGGAATCGGAACCATCGGAATCGTTGCAGCGGCCGCCGCGAAGGAAGTCATCGGCGTCGAGTTAAACAGAGATGCCGTCCGGGATGCCGTCACAAATGCGAAGGTAAACGGCGAGAAAAACATCCGCTTCTACAACAACGATGCCGGAAAATTTATGGTCCAAATGGCCTCCCAGAACGCCCACGCCGATGTAGTCTTCATGGACCCGCCGAGAAGCGGCAGCACCGAAGAATTCATGGATGCTGTAGCAATCTTGAATCCAGACCGTGTGGTCTATGTGTCCTGCAATCCGGAGACGCTGGCGAGAGATCTGGCGTATTTTAAGAAGAAAGGTTATAAGGCGGAGAAGGCATGGGCGGTTGACCAGTTTCCGATGACTGGACATGTCGAGACGGTTGTCCTTTTGTCCTGACAGAAGCCGTATGGAAGAGTTTTAAATCCATACGCCTTTTTAAATACCACAGAAAAAAAGATATTTGCCTATAATAAGAAAGCGTGGAGTGCAGCAAGGTGATTTTTAATGAGCTGGTTTCTAATCTTTATGGGCTATCAGGCGAAGAAATAGTTCGAAGGATGGAGATGTTTTATGATGAAAATTCAGATGCGGAGAAGAATTCATGGAGAGTATCTTTGCCTAAATTAATAGAAGTAGTTCAGCGTGCAGGACTTGGTAATTTGTACCTTGCTACAGAATATGAATTGCCTGCAGGTGGCAGGATTGATGCTACACTTATCGGTGATGACGAAAATGGTAATCATCATGCTCTTGTTATTGAACTTAAACAATGGAGCAGGGGTGGAGTTGAGTATTATCCCAATAATGGTTTTCCAGCTATAAAGGTAAATGCTGCAAATCCATATCTGTCAAGACACCCAGTTAATCAGACAAAAGAATATACAGACGCATTAGTTAGTAATCACAGCAATGTTGTTAATGGTAAGCTTGACGTTTTAGGATGCCAGTATTTACA
Source organism: Clostridium sp. AM30-24 (assembly GCF_003480435.1). Lineage (GTDB taxonomy): Bacteria > Bacillota > Clostridia > Lachnospirales > Lachnospiraceae > Pilosibacter. The sequence continues at coordinate 3,367 of NZ_QUJB01000027.1, forward strand.
CAATTTCGAACCTGGTGAAAAATCCTTTTTTGTCCAGGATGATTATTCGGATGTGGATATTTCTAATATGTTTGTAATGGGAGAAGAAGGAGCATTTGCTGATTATTTAAAATCTATGTTTTCTTCCACGGCTGATAATGAAGAGGCCAAATCTCTTTTTGTTGAGGGTGAGTATGTTACTACTGAAATGGATATGGAAATAATCAATAAGATTACGGAATCTCCAGATAATATACCCTTATGGCATGACCAATCAAAGATATTGGATTATATTATGCCTTTGCTTAAAAGACAGGCAGAGGGGAAATTAACATCGAAACATATGATTCTTATTGCTGGTGCAGCTGGAACAGGAAAGACTATTGTAGGATTTCGTATTTTAGCAAAGTATTGGAGATTACATCCTAATTCAAAGAACGATTATAGATGCAAGTATACTTTGCCACAAAGCCGTACGATAAGACAAGTGTTGGATGGGCTATGTAATGATGAGGCTGGTATCCGTGCTGTATTCCTGGATTCTGTTAGGGGACAACATGATTTATTAGTAATTGATGAAGCACATAGAATAACGGAATTTAGTAATGCCATTAGCTCGGCTCAAATCGTTATTGTTCTTCAAGATGATAGACAACGAGTAAGAGGTAATGAAATAGGTACAAAAGCTAATTTTAAGAACTTTGCTGTTAAGAAAGGATACAGGTTTACTGAATTTCCATTAGATTATCAAAAGCGATCTGGATTGGAAAGTTACGTTGATAGATTAGATAAGCTTCTTTATGGGGATGAATATCAAAAGGATATAGGCTTGGGAATTGATGTAAAAGTTTATGACGATATTCAAGATTTAGAAAGATGGATGAATGATTGCCATAATTCTACTTCAAGCGCAAAATATTATGCTTCATACTGTTGGGCGTGGAAAAGCCGAAGAAATCCGACAGAATTAGATATAAAGATACCAGAAATCAATCCCGTATTTCAAAAGCAATGGAATCCCTGGGATGATCAGTATAGGTGGTATTTAGATTCTATTGATAAGGTTGGTTGTATATATACAGCACAAGGGTTAGGGTTTGATTATGTTGGGTTTATTTGGTCGGATGACCTTGTGTGGAGAAAGGATCATTGGGAAGAGAATATACAACTAGTTACTAAATTTGATAGTCAGTTAAGAGGCTCAATTAATGCGAATACAAACAAACTGGATTTGTTATTGAACATTTATCGAGTAATGCTTACAAGAGCAAAAAAAGGTCTTGGCATCTGGTTTAAGGATGAAGAAACAAAGCAACACTTTAAAGAGGTTTGCTTGTTGGAGAGATAGGTGAAAGAATGGCAAAATACTCCATTGTAGAGCTAAATATAAGAAATAGAAAGTTATTAGGATTGGATTACTTATCAAATAACGAGAGAAAGGCATTGGAACTGAATAATGCCATATATATTTATAGGGGAACAAGGTCTAAGAAAGTATATATTGGTCAGACAATCCATTTTATTGATAGACATAAGCAACATTATAACGGAACAGAAGAAAAGTTTAATACAGCTGGATTTGATAAGGTTTTAGTAATCTTTTCAGTGTATTTCAATCGTTCTGCCCTGGATGATGTGGAAAGTCAGTTCATTACATATTTTACGGCAGATAATTCTAAGAAGGCTGGAGCAGTATCATTTGATAATGATGATGTAGTTAACAGAACTGGCGGAAACAGTGTAAATGAATATGTTGGAAGAGAAGATGTTGCATCTGATGTAATTCTTCCTGTTTGGGAAAAGGAACTTTACCCAAGAGGTTGGGTTAGCACTCCTACATTAGATGAATTAAGAGCAAAGGAATTAGTTAAGTATAGTCCGATCAAACAGTTAACAGCAGAGCAGGGACAGATAATAACAGAAATCATTAATAATCCAAATAAGAACTATGTTATTAATGGTGATGCGGGAACAGGAAAGACCGTGTTATTAACACATCTTGCAGCAAGTATCCTTAAAGACAGACCTGGGACAAAGATTGGAGTGGTAGTTCAACCAAACTGGGAAAAAACTGGTGCAAATATTTTTAAGGTGTATGGAATGAATAGTAGTTATCTTTCTGTAACAACTACAACGAAAATTATTGCCGAGAATGGAAAATATGATGTCATTATTGTAGATGAATCTCATAAACTTTCCAGAAAATATGGAAAACAACATCCTTCATTTGGTCAGGTATATAAAATTCCGGGGTTTGAGGATTGCAACTCTCATCTTGAAATTCTTCAGAGGATGGGGCGTCAGATTATTCTTATGTATGATGTATTGCAGGCTATCAGACCAGCAAATGTTACAAGAGAGATGTTTAAGCATTTAACAGCTGGTTATGAGAAAAAAATTTTACATACTCAGTTCAGAATTCAAGCCCCTAAAGGAAAGAATTATACCTCTGATGATTATGTGAATGGTATAAAGTATTTGCTTTTCAAGGATACAGGTTTACTTGATTCAAAACTGACCAACTTTGATCCAAACTTTAATAGAGATGTATTCAGGGATAAATCTGAAGATGCCTATTTTGGATATGTCCTTGGAAAACCAATGCATCAATTATTTGATTGGATTGAGGAAGATAGAAATTTTAATCCGGAACATATTAATAGAGTGTTATCAGGTATGTTCTGTTGCGCTACAGCGGATAAATGGAGTATCGCTCACGGAAAAGACCAATCAATCACACATTTTCACGAAGATGGGTTACATAGAAGATGGAATTCGACTCAGGAGAATTGGATTAATATTGGTGATGAAGATGCTGAGGACCAGATTGGTTCAGTATTTGCTGTGCAGGGAATTGACTTGAATAAAGTTGGTGTTATGATTGGACCTGATATTAGGGTAAATGAAGATGGTGTATTAGAGGCTGTTCCGGATAATCACAATAATACTAATAACAAGTTCTCAAATGAGGAAATGCAGGATCCTGCTAACCAATTTGAGTTTACTTTGTATATTTTGAATCAATATTATGTTTTGTTAACAAGAGGAATCGATGGAATTCGTCTCGGCTTTTGGAACGGTGATAATTCTTTCAGAAAGTATATGGAAGAGACTTTAGAGATTCAATAATAAAAATATTTTTTATAGAAGAACGAACAAAAGTTTGTGCCGAAAAAGAATAGGCAGTACAATGTAAACATGGAAAAGATATATTTGCATCGTAGAAGAAAACAGATATAATGGAAATACTGGACAATCGAAAATAAAATATATGAGGGAATTTGGGGAATGGAAGGAAATTTAACAAAGGGGCCGATCATGAAGACGCTGGTGAAGCTTGCTGTCCCAATCATGGCATCGGCATTTCTGGGGACGCTTTACAACATTACGGACATGGCGTGGATCGGCCTTCTGGGATCAAAGGCAGTAGCGGGAGTCGGTGTCGGGGGAATGTTTACCTGGCTTTCGCAGGGGCTGGCGTCCATGGCGAGAATGGGCGGACAGGTTCAGGTGGCACAATGTATCGGGCGCGGGGACCGGGAAAAAGCCCACGGATTTGCCCAGGCTGCAGTGCAGCTTTCAGCGGCAATGGGAATCGCGTATGCGGTCCTCTGTCTCATATTTGTCAATCAGATGGTGGGATTTTTCAGACTTGAGGATGTGGAGGCCCAGGCGGCAGCACTGGCTTACACAAAGATCGCCTGCGGACTGATCGTATTTTCATTTTTGACATTGACACTCACTGGACTCTATACGGCACAGGGAGACTCAAAAACGCCGTTTATGGCAAATCTGATCGGACTCATGACAAACATGATCCTGGATCCGGTCCTGATCCTCGGACCGGGGCCATTTCCGAGACTGGGTGTAACCGGGGCGGCGATCGCTACGGTGACGGCCCAGGCGATCGTGATGAGTATCATGATCCTTGGGATCATTGCGCGGAAGAAGGAGAATGTGTTAAAAGGAACCCGGCTCTTTGCGAAGATCCCTGCTGAATTTTTAAGGGGGATCTGCAGGATCGGAATTCCAACCGCGATTCAGGGAATGGCGTACTGCGGAATTTCCATGATCCTGACGCGAATGGTGTCCGGATATGGTGCGGAGGCAGTGGCAACGCAGAGAGTTGGCGGTCAGATCGAATCGATCTCCTGGAATACGGCTGATGGCTTCGCGGCGGCGTTAAACGCGTTTGTGGCCCAGAACTATGGGGCAGGGGAGAGAGAACGCGTCCGGAAAGGATATCAGGTATCCCTGTGGACGGTCGGAATCTGGGGAGTGCTGGTCTCCGCCGTATTTATCTGTTTCCCAAATGCGATCGCGGATATCTTCTTCCATGAGCCGAAGGCGGTTGCGACAGCCGTGGGCTATCTCGTGATCATCGGTTTCAGTGAGGCATTTATGTGTGTGGAGCTGACGACGATCGGAGCGCTGTCGGGACTCGGAAGAACGAGACTCTGCAGTGTGATCAGTATTGTGCTCACGGGTGCCAGAATCCCGCTTGCCATCGTTCTTAGCGGTATCATGGGGCTTGATGGAATCTGGTGGGCGCTTACGTCCACGTCGATCGTAAAGGGAATTATATTTACATGCACGTTTTTCTGGATCATGAGAGAAAAAAGCGTGTGAACAGGCAGTGCGGCAGGATGATCTGAGGCATGATAATAGAAAGGTTTCCTTTGCATTGCCTGACCGAATGAGGTGACGGAAGTCTTGGAAAGTTCTGGTATGAGGAAAACAGTATGGAACGGTTGATATTTCATGTGGATGTGAACAGCGCCTTCCTCTCCTGGGAGGCGGCGAAGCGCGTAAAGGAGGGGCTGCCCGATCTTCGGGAGATCCCGTCCTGTATCGGCGGGGATCCGAAGCTAAGGCGCAGCATCGTTGTGGCGAAATCGATCCCGGCGAAAAAGTATGGGGTGACGACAGGGGAACCTGTGGCTCTGGCGTTGCGGAAATGTCCGGATCTCGTATGCGTACCGGGTGATTTTGCGCTGTACCAGAGATGTTCCCGGGCGTTTAAGGAAATCTGCGCGTCCTATGCGCCTGCGATGGAATCCTTTTCCATTGACGAGGTGTTTCTCGACATGACCGGTACCCATCTGATCTATCCGGATCCGGTGGCGGTGGCCCACGAGATCAAGGATAAGATCCGGGATGAGTTGGGATTTACGGTGAATGTCGGGATCGGAACGAATAAGCTTTTGGCGAAAATGGCATCGGATTTTGAAAAGCCGGATAAGGTACATACGCTGTTTCCGTCCGAGATCCCGGAAAAAATGTGGCCGCTTCCGGTGCGGGATCTTCTGTTCCTTGGAAAGGCATCGGAGCAGAGACTTTTACAGGAAGGAATTAAGACCATCGGAGATATGGCGCGGAGCGGGGAAGTTGAGCTTAAGCGGATCCTGGGAGAAAAGGCCGGGCATCAGCTTTACCGGTATGCCAATGGCATCGACGATTCCCCGGTGCGTGCGGAGCGGGAGGAAGCGAAGGGCTACAGCGCGGAGACGACCGTGGAAGAGGATCTTGTGACGTATGAGCAGGCACTGGCGCTTCTGCTTGCCCAGTGTGATGTGGTGGCTGCAAGGATGCGCAGAGACGGGAAAAAGTGCAGCTGTGTGGCGGTGACCTATCGGACACTGGATTTTAAGACAAGGTCACATCAGAGAGCTTTTGAGGATCCCACGGATGTGACGGATGAGATCTTTGCGCAGGTGAAAAAACTGTTATATGAATGTTGGAAGTGTGAGCCTCTGCGGCTGATTGGAATGGCGCTGACGGATCTTACAACGGATGATTTCAGACAGATCTCCCTGTTTGAGAATCCTGATGAGCGGGAAAAACAGAAGAAAGCAGATGAGGCGTTCGACGATATCCGCAGGCGTTTTGGAAATGGAATGATCGTTCGGGGCAGTACGATGAGCACGGCCGGGAAGGTTGCGAGAAAGGCGAAAGCTCAGATGGATCAGGATGTACGGATAAAGAAGGAAAAAGAAAAATAAGAAATTCTTTACTTGCAAATTTTCAAAGATGCGCTATAATAAGTCTTACAAAAAACAGGGGAGCTCGTTGGCGGGCTGAGAGGAAGTGATCGAACTTCGACCCTTTAACCTGATGCGGATAATGCCGCCGTAGGAAGTCATGATGTGAATTTTTACAGGGGACATGCCGCGATGGGTGTCTCCTGTTTTTATGTCATCTGACTTAAAAAGTTCGGGATCATTGTGTTTCCGAAACAGGTGGCAGAAAAAAGTAACAAAAACCATACTTTGAGAAAGGAGGAAACGGGATCCGCCAGCAGGCGGCGGGCCAAGGGGGAGCGCCCTGGGCTATGTATGAGATCAGCGATGGGAAGCCGTGTTCCGGCGTGAGAGGATGCCAGTAAGCATCGACCGCCTTCCATACAGTGATCCGGAGAGGGGAACTGTACATTTTTATGTGGAGTACATGGTACTTCGCCTGTGGAAGCGCTGTTGTCGTACAGACGTTTCCTAAAAATGCGGCTGCACAGGGAAGCTTTGCGGCTGCGGAAAATTTTCAAAGGAGGAATGTGTGACGGTCCGAAGGAAGGACCGGTCACGCGGAATAAAACATGAAACAGACAAATACGAAAAAATTAGCGGTGGCAGCCGTTTTCTGTGCTGTCGCAGTGGCAGGAAGCTTATTTTCATTCCCGGTATTCGGGAGTAAGTGTTCCCCGGTACAGCATATGGTGAATATTCTCTGTGCAGTCCTCTTAGGACCGGGGTACGGACTGGGCGCGGCATTCGCAGCGGCGCTGATCCGGAATCTTCTGGGACTTGGAAGCCTGATGGCATTCCCGGGCAGTATGTTCGGCGCGCTGATCTGCGGACTTGTGTATCAGAAGACACAGAATATTCCGGCGACACTGATCGGTGAGGTATTTGGAACCTCTGTTCTTGGCGGACTCACAGCCTATCCGGTAGCGGTCTTCCTTATGGGAAAGAGTGCGGCAGGTCTGGCATTTTACGCATATGTGATCCCGTTCCTTATTTCAACTGCCGGAGGTGCAGTGATCAGCGGTGTGCTGATCTACAGCTTAAAGAAAGCCAATATCCTTGCAGGTATGCAGGAAGCAATGGGACAGTAGAGGAGAGAGAAGCATGTTAAAACAGATGTTTGATCAGGTGCGGGAGAAGAGCCCGCTGATCCACAATATTACGAACTATGTGACGGTCAATGACTGCGCGAACATGGTTCTGGCCTGCGGGGCTTCCCCGATCATGGCGGACGACAAGGAGGAGGTCGCGGAGATCCAGACGATCTGCGCAGGCCTCAATATCAATATCGGTACGCTGAACAGCCGTACCATCGAGTCTATGAAGATCGCGGGAATGCGGGCCAATGAGCTGGGACACCCGGCAGTGCTGGATCCGGTGGGCGTTGGGGCATCGACATTCCGGACATCGACGGCAAACGAACTCTTAAAAACGGTAAAATTTACCGTGATCCGCGGAAATATCTCTGAGATCAAGACGCTTGCAGTGGGAACAGGGACCACAAAGGGCGTGGATGCGGATATCGCAGACCGTGTAACCGAAGATAACCTTGATGAGGCGGTGGCATTCGTGAAAAGATTTGCGGGGAGGACAGGGGCTGTGATCGCGGTCACAGGCGCTATTGATCTCGTGGCGGACGCAAAAAAAGCGTACTGCATCTACAATGGCCATCCGATGATGTCCTCCATCACGGGAACCGGTTGCCAGCTTTCTGCTCTTACAGCAGCATTTGTGACTGCAAATCAGGAGCACCCGCTTGAGGCGGCAGCAGCTGCAGTCTGCGCCATGGGACTCGCGGGGGAGATCGCCCATGAACGGCTGACACCGCAGGATGGGAATGCAACGTACCGGAATTATATTATTGACGCGATCTATCATATGGATGGGGATGCGTTGAAGGGCGGGGCGAAGTTTGAAGTAAAATAGGACTTGAAATTATGCCGATGCCCACATATACTGTGTATAGTATTTCAGACAGAAGGAAATGAACAGCATGGTCATTGATGAAGAACTTTACAGACAGTATCTGCGCGGCGATGAAGCAGGACTTGAGGCTTTAATGAGAAAATACGGTAACCCGCTGACCCTATACATCAATGGCTATCTGCATGATGTCCACGAAGCGGAGGACCTGATGATCGAAGTCTTTTCCTATCTGTTCACAAAAAAGCCACGCATCCGGGACGGCGGTCTTAAGGCTTACCTGTATAAAGCAGCGCGGCACATGGCTCTGCGCCATAAAAGCAGACATCGGCTTTTCTTCAGCCTCGATGACTTGACGGAAGAGCCAGATGGAAAGACGTTGGTGGAAGAGGTCATTCGGACAAAGGAACGGGATCAGATCCTGCATATCTGTATGGATGAGCTGAAGGCGGATTACCGGGAAGCTCTTTATCTGACCTATTTTGAGGGTATGAGCTACCAGCAGGCCGCTGAGATCATGGGAAAAAGTGAGAAGCAGATCACCAATATGGTATACCGGGGAAAAGCGCGTCTGCGTGGATTGCTGGAGCGGGAGGGAATTACCAATGCGAAGTAATGAGGAACGGATCGCGGAAGTAAAACGTCGTATTGCGGAAAAAGAATACAAAAAAAGACTGCGGAGAGAATGGGCTGCAGCAGTTTGCTGCGTGGCCGCATGTCTTGCGGTGATCGCAGGTGTTTCCCTTTCCATGCCTGATACTGTCAGCCGGATTGAGATGGGAACTTCCTCTGGCTTTGAAACAGCGGCGACGATGTTGGGCGGCAGCACCGCACTTGGATATATCGTGGTCGGACTGCTTGCTTTTGTTCTCGGCGTGTGCGTGACGGTGCTATGTTTCCGCATCCGCAGACTGAACGAAGAAGAACAGACAGGGGAGCAAAAGGGGGAAAATACAGATGGAAGTCATCAGTAACCTCTTGCAAGCCGCGGTTACCCTGTTAGGCTTTTTTCTGGGCGGTATCCGGTATCTGAAAAGCCGGAAACAGGAGTATTTCCTGCTGACCTGCTTTTATGGCTGTTTCTTCCTTGGATCCTTCTACTGGACGCTGTATCTGCTCTTATTTTCCAAAACGCCGCAGGTCTTTTATGTGTCAGAGTTCGGCTGGGTAGCAAGTGTCATTTTCCTTTCCATGCTGCAATACGCGCTTTCTTCGGCAGAAGAAAGGAGATTTCCGTGCAGAAAGGCCCTGAGTGCCGTCCTGATCGGTGTTCCGCTGTGCATGTTTTACTGCACATTTGGAGACATCCTCTCCAATCTGCTCTGGTGCGGTATGATGATCATTGTTTCCTGTTTTTCTATCCGGGGACTTGCCTATGCCAGAAGGCAGAGGGGAACTGCACATAATATGAAATATTTTCATGCCTGGGTACTGTGCTATGCAACATTAGAATATGCCCTCTGGACTTCTGGCTGCTTCTGGCCGGGAGATTCCATTTTCAGCCCATACTGCTGGTTTGATCTTCTGCTGGCTGGCTGCTTGCTCGCTTTGCTGCCGGCAATGGGAAAGGCGGTGCAGGAATGACGTATATTGAAAATGTTTTTATCTGTATGGCATCGCCGTTACTGATCGCCGCCCTGTGCATGGGAAAACGGCAGACAAAATTCTTTCTGTTCTGCCTTGCAGGAATGGGGGCGTGTCTTCTTTCCGCTTATATCAATACCTTTTTCGCCGCACTTTATGGTGCGGATACCTTTGCCGCCACTGCGGAGATCGCCCCGGTGGTGGAGGAAGTCATGAAGCTTCTGCCTCTGCTCTTTTATCTTCTGATATTTGAGCCAAAGACGGAACAGATCAAAATCTCTGCTGTGATCACAGCTCTTTCCTTTGCCACCTTTGAAAATATCTGCTACCTGATTCAAAATGGAGCCGGACATTTTTCCTTTATTTTTTTCCGGGGGATCGGAACAGGAGCGATGCACGTGATCTGCGGAGCCATTGTAGGCGGAGGCCTTGCGTATGTGTGGCAGCGGACCTGGCTGAAGATTGCCGGAACCTGCGGTCTGCTGGGAGCAGCCATCACGTTTCACGCGATCTATAATCTGCTGATCGCTTACGGCGGAGCAGTGCAGTATGCTGCCTATGTTCTGCCTGTAATGATCTTGGCAGCGGGAAAGCTGATTGCCCGCCGTCTGACATCGTAATATAACTTTATTTTGTGATTTTTGGGAGCTGTTTTTAAGCAGCTCTCATTTTTTTTGAAAAATCTGCTTTTGGGGTGAGAGTTTTTCTGGATTTTTGTACCTATATAAGTGAAAGGCCTTTAAGCTGAGTGTTCAGAAAGGAGGTTTGGCGTGCATGTACGATACACAAAAGCGTGTTGCACTGGCAAAGGAGCGGATAGCGAAATCTCGCCGCCGACAGGCGCGGCGAAGCATTCGCAGTCTGTCGGCACTGTGCGCTCTGCTGTTTTTGTCTCTTCTGGGAACGGTAGGGACGGTGCAGAGCCAGCCGATGGATGCCGTGGGAATGTACGGGGCGATCCTGCTGCATGAGGGTGTGGGCGGATATGTGCTGGAAGCGGTCATTTCCTTTACCGCGGCAGTTGTGCTCACTGCTTTATATATCAAGTTCAGAAAAAGGAAACAGATACCATAGAAATGGGGGAAAAGCAATGAGAAAGCCAGAAAAACAAAAGAAACAAAGAGAACGGATCTATGCGGCACTGCTCTGCATCTGTACGATGCTTTCTTTAGTTTCTGTGCCTGTATTGGCAGCAGAAATGAGAAAAGGAGCGGGCAGCCATGAACATACCCGGGAGTGTTATACGTGGATGGAAAAATGTGTCCATGAGCATACGCCGGAATGTTATCCGCAGAAGGAGATAACGGGATCTGCAGCCACCTCATCTGACGCGGTGGAGGCCACCGAGTGCCGCCATGTATGCAGTGAGGAAAGCGGCTGCATCACAAAAGAATTAAATTGTCAATATGACAGCGAAAGCACTCCAATAACAGCAAAAGCGCTTATGAAAAATAAAGCGATCGCCACCCGGTCCAATGCGCGGAAAGTCTCTTCTATCGATCGCGCACAGGAAATGATCAATGCTTTGCCGGACGTAACGGATATCAATAACGATAACATCGAGGAGGTAAGGCTTCAGTTTAAGGCTGTTGAGGACGCAATGATACAGCTTTCCGTTGAGGACTCGGTCGTACTTGATATCGCTCGCTATCTGAAGGTTGCCGCGGTGCTGTATGGACCGTTTCCTGACATCCAGAATCCTATCCTCGGCACAGATATTAAATGGACGATCAGCAGAGACAATAAGACCATTACGATATCCGGTAAAGGGGAAATGCCTGATTTCGACAATACTAGTTCCGGTAAAAGGTGTCCCTGGGAGGACAAAAAGTCTAAGATTGACAAGGTGATCATAGAGGAAGGAGTGACAACGATTGGACAAAATGCATTTAGTAAATGCATAAGACTCAGTGAGGTGCAAATTCCAAAAACAGTCAAAACAATAGGGAGTTCCGCTTTTTATGACTGTAACACCCTCAGGCAGATTGATATTCCCGGTAGTGTCAAATCTGTGATGCCCTTCGCGTTTCATAAATGCCCGCAACTTGGGCAAGTTCACACCCATTGGAAAGATCCGGATGAAGCAGTCTTGTCATTTGCATTTTATCTGCCCAATGAATCATGGCCGGAGAATCTGACGATATATGTTCCTGACGCGTATAAAGAAATATTTGCAGCTGAATGGAAAAATTGGAAAGTAAAGGGCGAAACTTACACAGTCTCTTTTAATGGAGACGGAGCACCCGGGTATATGGAGTCAGTGGAAGGCATATCCGGGGATTACGTTCTTCCGGAGTCTGGTTTTTCATATCAATCAGCGATCCTTGATTACTGGGCGCTGGATAATCCTGATGGAGAGAAAGCGGGCTGCCCGGGAGATATTTTTCCTGTTACGGAGAATGTGGTGTTTTATGCCAGCTGGAGACTTGTGATCGTGATACCGGAGCCCGAAAATCCAGATGTGTGTATTCACGCATGGGGCGAATGGCAGAGCGATGCCGATCAACATTGGAAGAAATGCATCCACTGTGAGGCAAGTGACATCAGGGAAGATCACTCCGGCGGAACAGCCACCTGCAAAGATCAGGCGGTGTGTTCTGTCTGCGGCGCGGCTTATGGGGAGCTGAATCCAGATCACCACACGGGCGGCACTGAGGTGCGTGGCAGAGTTGAGGCCACCGCCAGCGCAGATGGCTATACGGGGGACACCTATTGTAAGGGCTGTGGTATCAGAATTGCGGCAGGACAGGCTATCCCGAAGGATCCTACGACACCGACGACACCGACGAACCCGACGACACCGACGACACCGACGAACCCGACGACACCGACGACACCGACGAACCCGACGACACCGACGAATCCGACGACACCGACGACACCGACAATCCCGACAACCCCGACGATTCCAACGGCCCCGACGACACCGAAAAAGGACAGCAGCAGTTCCGGAAGCAGCGGCGATACCTCCAGCTATACGCTGAACTTCCATGCGAACGGTGGCGGCGGCATAAGTGCAATTTGGGGAACCTACGGTAAGACGGTCAGCCTTTCCGATTATATTCCGACCCGTGAGGGCTATGATTTTACCGGCTGGTATTCCGACCAGGCATTGACACAGAGGATCACGGAACTCAGGATGATCGGAAACAGGACAGTTTACGCCGGGTGGATAAAGAGCAATTCAGATACATGGGCGAATCCATTTACGGACGTGTATGGAAATGATCGGTTTTATAAGGATGTGATGTTTGTCTATGAGAAGGGATTGATGTCCGGAATCAGCGCAACGACCTTTGCACCGAACACCAATATCACCCGTGCCCAGATCGCGGTGATCTTCTACCGTATGGCGGGCAGCCCTGCCGTTGAGGGAAAGAACCACTTTACGGATGTTGAGTACGGTCCCGGTACCGTAGGGGTTTACGATGCGGTAACCTGGGCACAGCAAAACGGTATTATGGGAGACTCTGACGGCAAGAAATTTGGTCCAGATGATCCTGTTACGCGTGAACAGCTTGCATCGATCTTTTATCGCTACGCACAGGTCAAGGGTTATGATACCACGCAGAGTGGCATGGCAGCCGGCAGCGATCTTCTTGATCTGAAGGGCACGGTTACCCGCGCTGAGACTGCGGAGATGCTCCATCAATTTGTAGAAAAACAGGGACTGAAACCTGTTGCTGCGTCGACAGGCGCGACAGAATGGAGGAAACCGACGAGCTAAGACAATATATATGGCTAACTATCCGGTAGAAGGTGAAACCTGAGCACAGGCGGCTGATGACCTGTGTGTCCGGGTCAAAAAATGAATAAAAGACCTTTTGACATCGTTGATTATTTTGTGTCAAAAGGTCTTTTTACTATTTATAAAATCTATGTAGTTCATGTTGGACGTCAGTTGTAGAAAGCATATTTCTGGGCAGGATGGAATTTCTGCAAACAGTCCTAAAAAGAGATGAAAGAGCAGGGATTTATTTTATCTGCGTGAAGACAGAATATCCACGCCCCACACAAGCAGAATCAGTCCCAAAAGGATCGCTCCAGCCTTATTCCAGTCGTACTGGTTCATCGCGAAGATAAGCGGTGCGCCGATCCCGCCTGCGCCCACGAGTCCGAGAACGGACGCCTCACGGATATTGACGTCAAAGCGGTAGAGGACGGCGGAGCAGAACGCCGGAGCGATCTGCGGGAGAACGCTGTGGAAGACGGCTGGAACCGGGTGGACATCCATGGCGAGGAGCGCCCGGTACGGGCCGGGATCGATGGCCTCCAGACATTCGGTGAAGCGCTTTGTGAGAAGTCCGATGCTGCAGACAGCTAACGTCAGGACACCTGTGAAGGCGCCGGGACCGGAGACCCGGATAAAGATCAGACCATAGATCAGAAACGGGATCGACCGGATCGCCATGATGATCAGGTTAAAGAAAAAAGCGGTCGGAGCAGGGACAAAGCGTCTTGTGTTGAGAAAGGCAAGGGGTGCGGCAAGGAAAGCACCGATGGCTGTTCCGACAATGGCAATGCAGATGGTCTCAAGAAGCAGATAGCCGAGCCCGTCTTTCTCTGTGGAGAAAAAGAAGCTCCAGTCCGGATGCGTGAGTCCGGCTGCCATACTTTTTAAGGCAGCGGCACTTGTCCTTGAAAAATCCGGCGGAGTCTGGGCCGCAAGGCAGAAGAGGAAGAGGGCAGTGAAAACGAAAAGGATCATCCGTACAGAGACACAGGCTTTTTTAGACAAGGCTTTGCTGCCTGAAAAAAGTTCTGTAATCTGTCCGCTGTGGATCACAGCTGTAAAATACCGGTTTGCGTACTCGATGACACAGACGGTGAGAAAGAGCAGCAGCAGGATCGTTCCGACCTTGTGGAATTCCCGCCAGGAGATCTTTTCGTTTAGGATCAGGCCGATCCCGCCTGCCCCTACGTATCCGAGGATAGAGCTGTGCCGCACATTCGTTTCAAAGAGGTACAGGGCGTTTGTCAGAAACGCGGGCAAAATCTCCGGCAGGACGGCATGGATAAATGCCGGGAAACGGGCGCAGCCCATAGAGATAAGGGCCTGATAGGGGGCTGTGTCCGTATGTTCCGCATCCTCGTAGGTGAGCTTAGTCATGATCGCAAAGGTGTAGAGAGTGATCGCGAAGGTTCCCGCAAAGGTTCCGAGTCCGAAGAGAAAGGTCGCGGCGAGCGCCAGGATCAGCGCCGGAAAAGACCGGAGTATCTGGATCAGGAGACGCAGCAAACGCCTTGCCCAGGACGGAAAATGCAGGGACACAGCGCCGAAAGGGGAAACGATCAGTGCCAGAGCGGATCCTGTTACGGTACCAGTAACGGACATCTGAATCGTGTAAAAGAGCGGCAGCAGGATCTTTGGAAAATAAGAGAGATCCGGCCGCATCATGTCGGCCGCCAGATCTGAAAGATGGGAGCTCCTTGAAACAAAAAGAGCCGGATCACATCCGGTGAAGGACGCGGCGGCGTAAAAGCAGAGAAGGAAGAGGATCCAGCCGGCAGGTTTTATATAATTTTTTCGATTTCTGTACATGGATTGCTTCCTCCTCTGAAATGCTTCTCTGCAAGGATCCGTTGGGATGGATAAATGCATAAATAGCAGAGTCCTATTATTCATAACCTAAGACAGGTGGGAGTCTTCGAGACTGAGATAAATGTTTCTCAAGATTTCCTCATTCATTTCCGATGGCGTTCCATCAAAAACCACATTTCCGTCCTTCAGCCCAATGATCCGGTCGGAAAACTCCTGAGAAAATTCAAGGTTATGGCTGTTCATAAGAATCGTGACGCCATCCTTTTCCTGAATCTCCTTTAAGAGTGTCAGGATCTGCCGCCCGGTGACCGGATCCAAGGAGGCGGCGGGCTCATCAGCCAGCAGGATTTTTGGATGACGCATGAGGGCTCTCGCGATGGCGGCGCGCTGTTTCTGACCACCGGAGAGATTTTTTACCGGTTCTTCTGATTTTTCCAAGAGTCCCACGCGGTCAAGAAATTTCAGTGCTTCTGCCCGGCGCTTTTTTCCGTAGATTCCGAACACAGCGGGGAAAAATCCCATATCCGGCAGACAGGCAGTGAGCACATTTGCAAGGCAGGTGGAATTTTCCACGAGACAGAAATCCTGGTAGATGGTGCCGATGGATCTCTTTACATTCTTCCTGGCAGTTCCGGACATGGACGATATGTCGCTGCCATCAAAAAGGACAGCCCCGTCCCCCGGCGTCTCCATGCCGTTTAAGATCCGGAACAGGGTGGTTTTTCCAGCTCCGGACGGACCGATCACGGAGACGAACTCGCCCTGAGGGATGGTAAAGGTTACATGGTCCAGGGCGCGTGTCCCGTTTTTAAATTGTTTTCCAATGTTCTGAAGAACGATTTCCATGAAGATACCTGCCTTACAAATAATGAATCAGTAAAAAACTGGAACCTGTTTAGTTCATAGACTTTAACATTTCCTGTGCGGCGCGTTCCCCGTCATAGTTCGCGTCATCGCCCCACTCGTAGCCGACCTGACTGAAGACTTTGATGATGTCTTTGCCTTCATCAGTTCCTGCGATCTCGATGAAGGAATCACCGAGAGCCTGACGGAAGTCAGCGTCCTGCATAAGGTCGGAAGTTTTGCTGTATGCGATCATATCGTTGTAGATTCCCTCTGTGACGCCGATGATGCCTGTCTGCTTTATCATATCATCGGTGCCGCCGAATTTCTCTTTCCAGTCCGGCGCATATTTTGTGCGGATATGGCCGTAGGAGACCATGAGGTCTGCCTGTCCGGAGGCGAGGCGGGCAAGGGAGGTGGTGTAGGAATCAGACTGGACCGCATTTGCGAGGTCAGCGATGGTTTTTCCGTAGCGCTCGTTTAACCATAAGGACGGATAAATGTAGCCGGACGCGGAGGTCGGTCCCATGACTGCCCAGGTGGCGCTGTTTAAGTCATCCCAGGTAAGTTCCTCGCCGTTGTTGACCTTTGCCAAGAGCTCCTGACCTTTTTCACTCGGCCCTGCGAGAATGATGGAGCGGTAATATGTGCTCATTTTGTCTGTGTTTTCCTCGATGGTGCCGTCGTTCCAGTCCTTCGGATCTTCGGAGTCCTTATTGATGGCGTAGCGGAGAGCCGTGAGGAGAACGTCGCAGTCATCGGAGAACAGGACATAGTTTCCTCCGGAGATAAATCCGATATCAGCGCTTCCTGCGCTCAGTGCCTCACCGACAGCGGTGTAACTTGTTCCGACGGTCATGTCGATGTCTTTGACATCGTAGCCTTTTTCAAGCAGTGTCTCTTTTAAAAGGTTCTCTAACGGCTCTGTTGCTGTCGTGATCGTATCTGCGTCCGCATACGGGGAGAAAGCGATCTTTAAGGAATCGATGGATTTTGTCTCTGCGGAAGCGGCTGCTTCAGAAGTGCTTTCCGCAGAAGCGGCAGCTGTGGTCTCCCCTGTGGAAGCAGCCGGTGCGTCCGTTTTGGAAGAACATCCTACAGTGAGTCCGAGGCAGAGTGCCAGGGAGAGAGCCGGTACAACAAATTTTCTCATAATATAATACCTCCATAGCCCGTCAGGGCAGAATATATTTTCTGCTGAAAGAATGGGACACCGGGAAATACGGTGAAATAATTTCAATATCCGCCAATGGTCAGGACACTG
The DNA here is from genome assembly GCF_003480435.1 of Clostridium sp. AM30-24. Lineage (GTDB taxonomy): Bacteria > Bacillota > Clostridia > Lachnospirales > Lachnospiraceae > Pilosibacter. Next base: position 20,522 of record NZ_QUJB01000027.1, read on the forward strand.
TGAGAGCGTGATCGTTCCGAATAAGAAATAGAACGCGTTCAGCTGCCATGAATCCGGAAGAAACAGGCGGATAAAGAAAAAGGCATGCTTTCTGCAGCATGCCGTAAAAATGACTTTCAGGCAGAATGCTGACAAGCCGCGGACATGGATCCGCGGCATGGGACGGTCGATCCTTTCTGGGATCCTCTCAGCCCGGAACACGGACTCCCTCGCAATCTGGTCTTCGTCATCAAGTAATTGAATTGACCGCAGCATCAGGGCGCTCCCCCTCATACTGCATTCCGTTAACCGATTTGGATTGTAGCACAGGAGATGGAAAAAGGCAAGAGAGGAAATTTCTGAAAGGCCGCCGGGAAAAAGCGATGGGCGGGGAACACAAGGCTGTAAGCAGGCTGCACGGAATACATGAAAAATATCGATGGATCCATGCAAAATCCGCAGTCTCGAAATCATGTACGAAACCAGGTGCAAACTTGACTTTTCCGCGCAGAAAGTATATAGTAAATCTTGTCAAAAAAGAAAATAAACAGACCGGGGAGCCTGACGGATCAGGCTGAGAGTTGGCTGTATCGCTAAGACCCGTATACCTGATTTGGATCATGCCAACGTAGGAAGCTGCTGAAGAGAAAGAGTAGAAGTGGAGATACCTGCGGGTGTCTCCTTTTTTTACGCGAACAACGAGCCAAAGTCCGCGCTTGCGCGAGACCTTGGCGACTGTCGCGATAACAAGGGGAAACTCGCGAAGCGTGTTTTCACTTGTTATAACAGGAATTCCGGGGAATTCCCTATTACACAAAAGGTACTGACGTGCCAATGCTGTGCACTCGTGCGAAGATGTAGATCGTCGCAAGCGGCCGCGCGAGGAGCGGGAATGTGCGAGGTGCGTTTCATGTATTGTAGGAGGTAGAAGATATGAACTGCAGACCGGAAGATATGCTGCTCTACGCGGTGACGGACCGCGCGTGGTTAAATGGTGAGACTCTGGAGAGCCAGGTGGAAAAGGCTTTAAAGGGAGGAGCAACATTCGTTCAGCTGAGGGAAAAAGAGCTGGATGAGGAACTGTTTTTAGAAGAGGCGAAGAAGATCAAAAAGCTCTGTGCCGAATATCATGTTCCCTTTGTGATTAACGACAACGTGGATATCGCTCTTAAGATAGACGCGGACGGCGTTCATGTGGGACAGAGCGATATGGAAGCTGGAAAAGTGAGAGAAAAGCTGGGACCGGATAAGATCATCGGTGTTTCCTGTAAGAATGTGGAGCAGGCACTTCTCGCGAAAAAGCACGGGGCAGATTACCTCGGTGTCGGAGCGATGTATCCGACAGGAACAAAAAAGGACGCCACAGCGGTGACACCGGAGGCGCTTTCTGCGATCTGTCAGGCGGTGGATATCCCGGTAGTCGCCATCGGCGGGATCAATAAGGACCGCCTGGAGCCCCTTAAGGGAACCGGTGTGGATGGCGTCGCAGTCGTCAGCGCGATCTTTGCGGCAGAGGATGTTGAGAAGGCGACACGAGAACTGAAAGAGGCGGTAAGAGAAATCTTATAATATAATTTTTTAAACACTACATTCAAACAAGCCAATAAGCCAGAAGAAAAATACTACTTGCCCGAAAATATGAATTCTAAATTCACAGAGCAGCAATTTTCCCTCTGGGTTTTGGAATAAATCAAGCGGAAAACATTTCCGCGGCGGCACATTGGGGGCACCACCTTGCGTCGCCTAATAAAAAGTTATTGATGCCTGAAAGGAGTTTTTATGATGAAGACAGCATTAACGATCGCTGGAAGCGATTCCAGCGGAGGCGCCGGCATCCAGGCCGATTTAAAGACGATGATCGCAAACGGAGTATACGGAATGAGCGCGATCACAGCACTGACGGCCCAGAACACGACCGGCGTCCAGGGGATTTTCGAGGTAACACCGGAATTCCTGGAACAGGAGATCGACAGCGTATTTATGGACATCCGTCCGGACGCGGTAAAGATCGGAATGGTTTCTTCCGCGGGACTGATCAAGTCCATCGCAAAGAAGCTTCATGAACACAAAGCAGAAAATATCGTTGTGGACCCGGTCATGGTGGCGACAAGCGGATCAAAGCTGATCAGCGATGATGCCATCGGCACATTAAAAGAATACCTGTTTCCGATGGCAGCAGTCCTGACCCCGAATATCCCGGAGACAGAGGTTTTATCGGGGATGGAAGTAAAGTCCGCCGAGGACATGATCGCGGCGGCAAAACAGATCAGTGAGACCTATCACTGTGCAGTCCTCTGCAAGGGCGGTCATCAGTTAAATGATGCCAACGACCTGTTATACCGCGACGGCAGCTACCGCTGGTTCAACGGTAAGCGTATCGACAACCCGAACACCCACGGAACCGGCTGCACCTTATCGAGCGCCATCGCCTCCAATCTGGCGAAGGGTTATGACCTCGATACGGCGGTGGAACGCGCAAAGGCTTACATCTCCGGAGCGCTGGCAGCCATGCTGGATCTCGGACATGGATCCGGACCGATGGATCACGGATTTGATTTTCGCGGAAAAGGATTTGCGGAGGAACAGGCATGACGATGACAGAACGCCTTTTAGAGGCAACAAAGGAGATCTGGGACGGCTATAACGAGACGCCTTTTGTAAAGGGAATCGCGGACGGCAGTCTGGATCATGAAAAATTCAAATATTATATGATACAGGATTATCTGTATCTTCTTGACTATACAAAGGTATTTTCCATCGGAACGGCGAAGGCGAAAAACCTCGACGCTATGCGCCTGTTCGCGGGTTATACCCATTCGATCCTGGACGGTGAGATGGATATCCACCGCGCGTACATGACGAGACTCGGAATCGCGAAGGAGGAGGCGGAGCAGACACCGGTCGCTCTTGATAATCTGTCCTATACCTCTTATATGCTTCGTGTCGCTTACGAGGAAGGAGAGGCGGAGGTCATGGCGGCGATCCTTTCCTGCGCGTTGAGCTATGAGTTTATCGCGAAGAAGATCCTTGCGGAGTATCCGGCTGCAGATAAGCATGAGTTCTATGGGGAATGGGTCAGCGGATATGCGTCCGATTCCTACCACGAGGACAATGAGGTGCTGGCAGACCTGATGAACCGCCTGACGGAGGACTATTCCGAGAAGCGGAAACAGCATCTCGTGGACATCTTTACAGCATGCTCCCGCTACGAGGCGGCATTCTGGGATATGGCATGGGAAATGAGGCAGTAGGATGCTGAAATTTGACAATGTAAGCTTTCAATATGATGTGGAAGATTTCTCCATCATTGACCACCTTTCCTTCGATGTACAGGACGGGGAATTCGTGTCCGTCATCGGCGCTTCCGGCTGTGGTAAGAGTACGATCTTCCGGCTTGTGAACAAGCTTCTTCTGCCGGCTTCCGGCGAGATCCTGGTGGACGGAGAGTCCATTGAGAGGAAGAGAAACTACTGTGGATACATGCCGCAGCAGGATCTTTTATTTCCATGGCGGACCGTGAGGGAGAATCTCCTGCTGCCGATGGAGATCCGGGGCGGATATTCGAAAACGGAGATGAGAGAGAAAGCGGACGCGGCGCTCGAATCTGTTGGTCTTAAGGACTGGGGTGACAAGATGCCGAAGGAGCTTTCCGGCGGCATGCGCCAGAGAGCGGCGTTTGCGAGAACGGTGCTCACGGGTTCCGACCTTCTGCTCCTCGATGAGCCATTTTCAGCCCTCGATTATCTGACGAGGATCTCCATGCGGGAATGGCTTTTAGAGCAGTGGGAGAGGGAGAAAAAGACAGTCCTTTTTATCACGCACGATGTGGAGGAAGCGGTCTTTTTGTCCAGCCGGATCCTGGTTGTAGAGGAATCACCGATCACCCATCTACGGTCCATTGATGTTCCGGCAGAATATCCGAGATCCAGGGACGAGCTTCGGAAACCGGAGATACTGTCCCTGAAGGAGGAGCTGATCGGTATGCTGAGGAAGGAGACGTCATGAGTAAGAAGATGAAGAAGGATCATGCGCGGGTTCCTTCCGGGGCTTCGCGCGGACAGACCCATAATTTTTTGAGTACGAATCTTCCGGCGGCGATTCTGGTGGCAGCTCTGCTGATCTTCTGGCAGGCGGCGGCTATGGGAATCGACGCGGCGTATATCCTGCCGTCACCGACCCAGGTGGTGGTACGGCTCTGGGAGCTTAGAGGTCCGTTATTTAAGGCACACCTTCCGGCAACGATGTCGGTGGTGGGGATCGGACTTCTGATCTCCATTATTCTTGGCCTTGGTCTGGCCGTTCTGATGGATGCCAGCGAGACAGCGGAAAAGGCACTTTATCCGCTTATCATCGCGTCCCAGACGATCCCGACGACAGCTCTGGCACCGCTTTTTGTACTCTGGTTCGGATATACGATCTGGAGCAAGGTGCTTGTGACGGTGCTGATCACATTTTTCCCGATCGCGATCACGGTATTCGACGGATTTAAGTCGGTGAAGACGGAGATGGAAGAGCTCTTGTTTACCTTTGGCGCGGATAAACGCCAGATTTTTATGAAGTTAAAGGTTCCGGCTGTCCTGCCCTGCTTTTTCTCAGCGATCAAGATGGCAGTCCCGTTATCGATCATCGGAGCGGCCATCGGTGAATGGCTGGGAGCTCAAAGTGGACTTGGATACTTCAGCAGGAGAATGATGACACAGCTTGATGGAGCCGGAGTGTTCGCACCGATCTTATTGTTATCGGTGGCGGCGATGGCGGCTGTCTGGGTGGTCACACTGCTTGAAAAACGGATCATTCACTGGAGAAATGAATAAAACGCAGAAAAACTGCCTGAGAGAATGGATGTCAGAGCCAGTTCTGAATCCGGCAGGCAGAGCGAGAAACAATATCAGGAGTTTGATAACGAAAGGAAATGACATGAAAAAAGGAATGAGAATCGCTGCAGCGGTGATGGCTGCGGCTTTCAGTATGACAGTACTTGCAGGATGCGGTAAGAGCGAGACAAAGACAGCGGAGACGACGGCAGCGGCTTCAGCGGACAACAGCAGCGCGGTGGAGACAACAGCAGCTTCCGGTGAGAAAAAGGATCTCCGTGAGGTCAACGTGGTATTGGACTGGTATCCGAACGCGATCCACACCTTTATCTACACCGCCATCGAGCGCGGATATTATGCGGAAGAGGGACTTGATGTGAAGGTCCGCTTCCCTGCGAATGCGAATGACGCGCTGGCACTTGTCGCTGCCGGCAAGGCGGAGATCGGAATGTATTATCAGCAGGATGTGATCCAGGCAGTTGCAAATCAGGGAACGAAGATCAAGTCCATCGGCGCGATCGTGCAGTCTCCGTTGAGCATTGTACTTTCTTTAAAGGATAAGAACATTACAAGTCCGTCCGATCTTGTCGGAAAGACAGTTGGATACGGCGGAACAGCTCTCAGTGAGTCCATTGTGAAGACCATGATGGAGTATGTGGGCGCGGACGCGTCAGATGTAAATCTGATCGACGTTGGATTTGACCTGATGAGCTCCATGACTACAGGCAACGTGGATGCCACCATCGGCTGTCTTGTGAACCATGAGGTTCCGCAGCTGGAGGAAGAGGGCTTTGATGTCAACTATTTTATGGCAAACGGGTATGGCATTCCGAATTATTATGAGGAAGTGTTCCTCGCGAACAATGATCTGATCGAGAGTGAGCCGGAGATCTTAAAGGGCTTCCTTCGGGCTTCCGCAAAGGGCTTTGAGGATTTCAAGAATGATCCGGACGGCTGCCTCGCGATCCTCATGAACAACCAGAACGAGGAGAATTTCCCGCTGACACAGAGTGTTGAGGAGAAGTCCTGTGAGACTCTGCTGCCGCTTATGGAGACGGAGGAGGTTCCGTTCCTGACACAGACGGAGGAGTGCTGGCAGGAGAACATCGACTGGATGCTTGAGAGTGGACTGATCGATCAGAAGGTTGAGGTTTCTGATGTGATGGTGGACCTCGGGGAGTAGGTTCCTTGGGGAAATCTTATAGGAATTGAGAAATACCGGGATGGCGGGGAGACTGCTGTTCCGGTATTTTTGTTGGTTTGAATCAGGCACCCGGTTCCGGAGGCTGACCTGCGCTGGGGATTGAAGGCGTAAGGATAGACCTGGAGGATGTATGATCTGGTTGTTACTGTGGGAAAGAACGCTTGTTCATATGAAAGATATGTATTATAATTGGGATTAGATAACGTTTTACGAGGAAGAAAGAGATACCTGGATGGAGGAAACTGTACTGTTTCGGTTTTTGAAAATCAGGCATCCGCGTCCAGCGGCAGTCTTGTGCTGGATATTGACGAGATTGAATGGGAGGAAGGTTATGACAGAACAGATGAAGAAGGAGCGGGCAAGGCGGCTGTTTTTGATTGCTTTCGTGTTATTTACGTTTGCGAACGGATTTGGCGGCAGTATTATCTCGAACTATTTTAAGGGCGTGTATCAGGTGGACTCGGTGCAGAGGGGGCTTTTGGAGATTCCGAGGGAGCTGCCGGGAGTTGTGGGAGTGTTTGTGATCGCGGCACTGTCGGGATGTGGGAATCTGACGTTGGCGATGATCAGTTTCTGCCTGTACGCGGTGGGAATGTTTGTCCTTGGTCTTTTATCTCCGGGATATCTCTTAATGCAGCTGTTTGTGTTTACCTATTCTCTCGGGGATCATATTGTCATGCCGGTCCGGGATGCGATCGCGATGGATCTCGCGGATGAGGGGAAGACGGGAACATTTCTCGGAAAATACCGGGGATATGCGACGATGGGGTCCATGGCGGCATCATTGCTTGTATTTATCGGGTTCCGGTACGGGGCGTTCTGGTTCCGGGCGGACAGATCGATCGTTCCGTCGTTCTGCGTGTCACTTGTAGTCGTTGCGGCGGCGTTATTCTTCCTGTGGAGACTGAGAAGAGAGGTTCCAGCCCTTGATGTGCGGAAGCATGATGAGAAGAAAAAAGGACTGCCGCTTAAGAAGAAATACATTCCTTATTATATCGTTACAGGAGTTTATGGTTTCCAGAAACGGATGCGTCTGGTGTTTGCACCGTGGATCATTATCGAGCTCCTTGCGATGGGGGCAGATACGGTGGCGCTTCTTGGAATCGCGGCGCATTTTGGCAGCAGTATGATTGCTCCGCAGATCGGAAAATTTCTTGACCGGTATGGTGTGAAAAAGGGACTTGTTCTGGAGAGTGTGACGATCGGGGCGATCTTTCTGTATGCGGCCTGGGCAGTCCATGGGATCACGTCAGGTGTGTTTACGGGGAGAGTGGAGCAGATCTTTGCGTTCACGGCATATATTTTTATTATGATCGCAGATCATTTTAACGCGGTTCATGTGATGTTAATGAAAAAACTCAGCGACTCTCCGGCGGACGTGATGGAGAACCTGTCCTTCGGCCTGAGTGTGGATCATGTGCTGGCAGTGACGGTCTCCGGGCTTTTAGGCGCTGTCTGGAAGTTTGTCGGTCCGGAGTGGGTGTTTGTATTGGGAGCAGCGGTCTGCCTGGTGCATTTCGGGGTGGCTGTGTGGCTTGGAAAGAGAGCATGATAAAGAAGACACAAAATAGCTGGCGGATATGATAAATTTAAGGAGAAACAGAATATGATCTTTGTATCGCACTATGATTCACCGCTTGGAATGATCTATATGGCGGCAGATAAAGATGGATTAAAGGGAGTCTGGTTCGAGGGGCAGAAGTATTTTGCTTCCGGGTTAAAAGAGAACGGGACAGAGGAGAAGGAAACTCCTGTCTTGAAGAGGACGAGAGAGTGGCTGGATCTTTATTTCGCAGGGAAAGATCCGGAGTTTCTTCCACCGCTGGCGCCGGACGGATCAGAATTCCGGAAAGAGGTCTGGAAGCTCCTGCTTACGATCCCATACGGGAAGACGATGACTTACGGAGAAATCGGCAGAAAAATTGCTGAGATGACAGGAAAGAAGAATATGTCAGCCCAGGCTGTCGGAGGCGCAGTCGGCCACAATCCGATCTCGATCCTGATTCCATGCCACCGGGTGGTCGGAACGAACGGTAGTCTCACCGGGTATGCGGGCGGAATTGAGAAGAAGATCGGGCTTTTGAAACTGGAACAGACGGACATGTCCGGGATGTTTGTGCCGAAGAAAGGGACGGCGCTGTAGTTGAGAAGTGCTGTATGTTCGCGTGTATGGTTTCGTCTTCTGAGCTGTGAACAAAATATGCAGTAACATACGAAATGACGGGTGTAGTGTAGAAATGTGAAAATTTTGCATTACACCTGTTTTTTATGATATTATGGTAGCGGAAGAATCTAGATTGCGTTGAGGTGCGGCATGAAGATACAGAAAAAATGGCTCTATATACTGCTGACTGCAGCAGGTGTGTTCGGTGTGGTCACAATTCTCTTTTTTTCAGGCGAAAAATGGCTGCGTGATGGCTGGTATTATATCCCTGACAGGGCGATCGCCATTGCACTTGGGTTCTGCGTGTTCTGGCAGATCGTGCTGACAGCGGGGACATGTTTTTTTCTGGCGTGGATCAGAAAGAAATTCGACGGCTGGATGAGAATGATTATCAGGGTACCGGTGATCGTGGCGGCGGTATTTCTGTTCCTGTTTTTGGCATGGAACTGGTTTCTTTACAGTCTTGGATCTGAGCAGAAAGTGGAGCAGTATGATGAACACATTGCCCTGTATGTAACGAATACATTTGTGAGAACGAGATTCCGGTATCCGCATTATATGTATGAGGAAAACTGGCTGTTTATGAGGAGCCTGAGTGATGAGGAGCAGCAGGAAGCTGTTTTACAGTACGGAGATCCGGATGATTATTACAGGGAATATCATTAACGGCAGACGCAGATATGCGACGGAAGAAAAACTGCAGTTGGAGAGTTATGTGATTCAGAAAGGAAAATAAACGATGCGATATTTAAAACCACATTTTTACGATAAATTTGTCTGTACGGCCGGAGACTGCCCGGATACCTGCTGTGCGGGATGGCAGATCATGATTGATGATGCTTCTCTGGAGAAGTATAAAAACGTGCAGGGGGAGTTTGGAAAACGCCTGCATAATTCGATCAACTGGGAAGAGGAGTGCTTCTGTCAGAATGAACGGCGGTGCGCATTTTTGAATGATGAGAATCTGTGTGATCTCTATAAGGCACTGGGACCGGACGCGCTCTGCGATACCTGCCGCCTTTATCCGAGACACACGGAGGAATTTGAGGGACTTAGGGAATTATCCCTGTCCCTTTCCTGCCCGGAGGCGGCGAAGATCATTCTTTCCTGCAAGGAGCCGGTCCGGTTTCTTGAGGAGGAGACGGACGAGGAGGATGATTTTGACGAGTTTGATTTTATGATGTTTTCGAGGCTGGAAGACACCAGAGATGTTCTTTTCTCTGTTTTACAGGATCGAAATCTGCCGCTGACACTGCGTATGGCAGCGTGCGAGCAGCTGGCGGAGAGATACCAGATCTGTATGGAGGAAGGAAGAGAGTTTGAGATCGATGATCTGCTTCAGGAATGCGAACGCCATCACAGGGAGGGAACCTTGCGGGAGTTTATATCGGAAAGTCTCTCAGAAAAGGGCGTGGATGCGGCATCTTTTCATCAGTGGGAGTGGCAGAAGGAAGAACTTCAGGTGCTTTATGGCCTGGAACGTCTGCGTCCGGAGTGGGATCAGGTGCTTGACGGAGCGGAAAAGCGGCTGTATCAGGGAAGCAAAGAGGAATATTTTAAGATCTGTGAGGAATTTCACCGGATGTATGGGGCGATGAGCAGCCATAAAGAAGAGTGGGAAAATCTGGGCGAACAGCTTTTAATGTTCTTTGTCTATACATATTTCTGCGGGGCAGTCTATGACGATATGGTCTGTTCCAAGATGGAGCTGGCGCTGTTCTCTGTCCGGTGGATTCAGGAATTTCTGATCGTCCGGTGGCTGGAAAATGGGAAGAAGCTGTCCATGCAGGATGTGGAGGAGCTCTCCTGGCGGTACGCGAGGGAGATCGAGCACTCCGATGATAACCTGAATGCGCTGGAGGACTGGCTGTTTGGGATGTATGCGCCGGAAGGATGCCTGCTGGAGGAAGAGAGGAAGCTTTTTGCAAAAGAGGACCGGGTGGGAGATTGAAAAGAAAGGCTTTTGTAGATGTAGCAAAGAATAACTTACAGACAATTAACTAAAATATAAATAATATATTACGAATTATAAAGATAAATGGAAGTATATTGAAAAAAACATGAATTGCAATATAATTTAAATAAGAGAAGATCGACTGACAGCCTGTACCGAGAGAAGAGGACCTCTATGAAAAGACGTGAGAAAATTATGTTGGCACTGTTTGTGATTGATCTGTTCCTTTTACCGTTCTACAAGCAGATCCATGAGGATGTGGGATTTACTTTTTCTTTTAAGAAAATTGTATTTTGGTGGTTCTATTTTTTTCCTATCGCTTATTTTATGGGAGGATATTTCCTGAGTTATTTTATACTTGTAAAAAGTAAAATAATTCTTAATAAAAATGTACAGCAAATGTTGTTGGCCTTGATTGTTACTGTCACAGGAGTGTATGTACTTGCAACAGCAGCGATACTTGTACATCAATGGCATCCATTTTTACCAGATTCGCTTGTTTCAACAATTGTGTATGTTGTTTTAATAATATATGCTCGATATATTTTTGTATTTTCAGTTATAGGTTTCCTGACAGCCATATGTTTATTCAGTCACCTGGATAGGAGGCAGGATGAGCAAAAAGAAAATTAAAATAAGAGATAGCATTTTCCTGCTGGTGATCATATGTGCATTGATTTTCATAGGGAAAATAACGAAACTCAATGATCTGCGTGCAGAAAAAAGCGATATGTATTATCGATCGCCCATTCAAATGGCTGGAGTAAAAGAGCTATTATATCAACAAAAACACACCAATATGACATCGTTTTTTCAGGGGGAAATGTTACGGTGAACAGACAAAAATATGTCATGGATGAATCGATGGATTCTGTGTTAGATCAATTTTATCGATCATTGAATGAGACGGAGGGAAAATATAATTAGCAGTGCATTGTTGAGATAATGCCCCTGGGAGAATAGGAGTTTTTATGACAAATAAATCAGTAAAAACATGGCGAGTTTTTCTCTTCGGACTGGGCTGTATTTTAGCAGGTATATATTTAAGAAGAGCTTTAACTTATTTTCGGGTAATTAGAGGAAATCTTTTATCGAATAGCATTGTCTTAGTTGCTGTGATTTGGTTTGTGGCGGGGATTGTTCGTTTATACCGTTTACATCGCCTATATCCTGAAACTAAAACAGCTGTCTATAAAGATAAATGGTGCATAATAGAAGCCGTTATTATCTTTATCCTGGCAGCAGGCTTAACATTAACAGGCTGCGGAGCACGCAATGTACAGGAGCCATCCGAAACACTTCAAAGTGGTGAAGATGAGAATATCACAGAATCCATAGAAAACACGGAGTATGATTCCATAGTGGATTTTTTTGCAAACAACAGCACGCCTGTCTTTGTGCTTGATCCTAATAAGGAAAGTAATTCAGGTAATGAATCATTCAGCGCTTTGGATAAAAAAGCTTCCGTGGCAAAGAGTTATTTAGCAGTAACATATGAATGCGAGATAGACAGTAATAAGCTCCAGGTAAAGCTGGCGACATGCAATTCAGACAACGGGAAGAACAGCTGAACGCTGTAATAGAAAGCAATCCGAACATATTCACTAAAAAAGATATTGGAGGGAATTCTGTATATTATTGTCCTGGATCAGAATATGACTGGTTTGACTGTTATGCAATACATATTCCGGCGGGTGATGGATCATTTCCTAAGTATCCTGTTTGCTTTTGAGCACAGACCTGGACGCTAATCTGAGAGTATAAGAAATTCTGAATATTGCATAACCAGAGAGTGGAAACACTTTGATGTACATACAACAAAAATGGGGGGACAAAATGAAAAAACATTGTATACTATGGACGGTAGTAATAACTCTTATTGTTTCCTGGTTTTTATTTTTTCCATGGAGTAAACAAGTATTTGAGGATGGCGGGACTATTGTCTATTCCAGTTTCACATACAAAATTTATATATGGAACTCAATAGGAGGAAAAAACACGACTGAGATATATTATTTCCCATTTAATTTTAAGTATAGAAGTGGGATATTAGATAAATGATCAAAAGTTAATGACAGCACTTTGATTATTGTTTATGAGTCTAACAACGCACATTTTAACTGTCGAAAGTCCAGAACACGGTTGATTATAGATGGATCTTGAACTGGAGCGGTTTTATCGATTATTGAATGAAACTTTGGTAAAGAGAGGATACATCGGCAAAATTTATGGAGGTGAGGGCTATGAGGAAAATAAAAGAGATCCTTTTTTCTGAGAATGGCATGAAGGTGGTTAATACTCTGTTCTTTTTGGCGATGCTTTTTTATTGGAGCGGCCTGTTGTTTGTCGCTTATATTGTCTGGATCTGTTATCTTGTGTTTTGCATTAGAAATACGGAATCCAGAGGGAGCAAGGTGGTTTATTCGGTGTTTGTTGGACTTGCAGTGGTTATGATCGGAGTGAGTCTGTATGGTTTGATACGAGGATCACCTGTGAAACTTTTTCTGTAAAATAACCATCATAAGGTCCTTCTATGATAAAATAAATATCATTAGGAGGGCCTTTTATTATGGCAAGACAAAAGAAACCTGTACATAGAGTACAAATGACCGATGGAAAAAGAAATATCATTCGTCAGCTTCTCGAAGAATACGATATTGAGACTGCTGAAGATATCCAGGATGCTCTTAAAGATCTCCTTGGCGGCACCCTCAAGGAAATGATGGAGGCAGAAATGGATGACCATCTCGGATATGAGAAATCCGAGCGTTCTGACAACGACGATTATCGAAACGGCTATAAACGCAAGCAGGTAAACAGTCGGTATGGTTCTATGGAAATCGAAGTACCACAAGATCGAAAGTCCACCTTTGAACCACAGGTTGTCAAAAAGCGTCAGAAGGATATTTCTGACATTGACCAGAAGATTATCTCCATGTATGCCAAAGGAATGACTACACGCCAAATTTCGGAAACGATTGAAGATATCTATGGCTTTGAAACATCTGAGAGTTTTATTTCTGATGTAACAGATAAGATACTTCCGCAGATTGAAGACTGGCAGAATCGACCGTTAGACGACGTGTATCCGATTCTTTACATTGATGCTATCCACTATTCTGTGCGGGACAACGGAGTGATTCGTAAACTTGCAGCCTATATAATTCTGGGCATTAACACAGAGGGCAAAAAGGAAGTATTGACCATCACGATTGGTGACAATGAAAGTGCGAAATACTGGCTTTCTGTCTTAAATGAACTAAAAAATCGAGGGGTTAAAGATATCCTGATTATCTGTGCAGACGGCCTTACAGGCATTAAAGAAGCGATTTCGGTGGCATTTCCAAAGACAGAATATCAGAGGTGTATTGTCCATCAGGTAAGAAATACGCTGAAATACGTTCCGGATAAAGACAGGAAAGCTTTCGCTACAGATTTAAAAACCATCTATCAGGCTGCTGATGAGCAGAAGGCTCTGGCTGCTTTAGACCGTGTGACAGAAAAATGGAGTCCGAAATATCCGAATTCCATGAAACGCTGGAAGGACAACTGGGATGCCGTTTCTCCAATTTTTAAGTTTTCAACCACTGTCCGGAAGGT
>NZ_QUJB01000028.1 GCF_003480435.1 Clostridium sp. AM30-24
ATATCAGTTTTTAACGTTTACACAAAACTTGAAACGGTCTCGCAGTCACAGGTTCTAACCCTGTGGCTGCCTTTTCTTTTTCATGATACATAAATTTATACTTAAACCAGCGTAAGCATCTACACCGATAATATTTCAAATAAATGACCACATATTACTCCAATGGCATATTCGATGATATCCCACAATTTCAATATCATACAGCTTACAGCAAGAACAAACACCGCTATTCCAAAATTTTTCCACTGTTGCAATAACAAAGCAATCACTGCGCACATTATGAAAATTGCTTAACCAGAACCGCTGCCAGATAATGTATTTTCGATAAGATACTGACTGTAAAAGATAAAGCAATCAAAATCACCATCACTGGCAATACAATCAATTTTGCAAATATTTTTAACATTTTATGCGTCCTCCTCTTTTCTGACTTATTTCCCAGATGCTGATCGAACAGCCAATTATTATTTATCATTTGCGGCATACTGCGGCAGATCATGGTTTACTTCTGCCTGATAATAGCCGCTGATGGTACTCGGTGCATTAAACAATGCCGCCAGCAGATATTTTTTGATATTATGTATTTTTGAGGTATTCTTTCTCATACAGTCCATCGCATATTCCACGTGGAACATATTCAATTTCAAAAATTTGCTTCTGACCAGTTCCGCCGGATATTCGCTAGATGCAACAATGATAGACTTATTCTTACAAAGAACAGTTTCCAGAATCAGATCAAAGATACCTGTCAGCAGTTCCCTGTCATAATGGTACCGCTCTAAGAGAATGTCCAGTTCAATATTCTCTTTGATTATTTCCGTGTATGCTTCCACATCGAATCCCATCCCATCATTTCCCGATATGATATGATTAGATTCAGTATTACTTAACTCAGTATTATTTATATTATTCTTATTAGTGTGTAATTTTTTCACTTCTGGATGTGTAATTTCTTCACTTCTGGACATGACATTTTTACACTTCAAGACATGTAAATTCTTCACTTCTGAAATTGCTGATTTTTCTCCAAAAATGTAATTATTACACTTCTGAGCCTCCTGGATCATAAACTGTTTCAGATAGATCATGGTTGGTTTTCCCTGTCCCTGGCGCTTCTTTTCAATGAGTCCAATTCCAGATTCTATATCCAGTTCTTTCATTATGGAAATGGCTTTTTTATTACTACATCCCATAGCATCCATGATATCCTCCAGCGAATAATATATGTAGGCACGTCCTTCTGTGTCAAACCACTGATTTTTCATGGATAATGACATACGATCCAGCATAAGACCATATAACACTTTTGCCTCCACGGATATCTTCTTGAAATATTCTTCAGTAAATAGCAATTTTGGTATTCTATAAAACGAATATTGATCCGCTTCCCTTCCATAAAAATAAGAGAGCTTTATTCTGTCTTCCATTTATCTTTCCTCCTGTTCCAGAAGTGCTATTTTTACACTTCTGGAATCCTGTTCTCTTTATTGAATTGCTTTCTGTGCTTCACTCCACTGTTCCAATAATTGTATGATCACGGTTTCCCTTTCCTTTGCCGAATAGTGAGATGGAAAATATTTATTCAGCTTCTTTTCTGAAAATGATACTTTGGCTGCCGTGTTCTTCTTTGGTAGTGCATCGTTCATTATTGAAATAATACTATACTGAGATGCATTAGATAAGTTCTGCTGATTCCGTAATGCTTCCACCTGCACCGGCTTTAAAAATCCATTGTCACGGTAATATTCATAGACCCATTTCTGAACCTGCTCATCGAGATAAGAGATGTCAACTCCCATTGTTAATGTAATTTTCTTACTATCCACCAAATCAAGTATTGATGAAATAAGTTCTGTAAGACGTATATATTTTGTTACCTGTCTCCCTGTCATTCCTGCTTCATCACCAATAGTTTCTCTTGTCTTTTTATTTATGGCATCCAACTTGTGGAACTCAGTTCCACAAGTTAAATCAACTCGACTTCCCTGCCTACTCATAGCTTCCATTTTCATCTTAAAACTAAATGCTCTCTCGCTTGGAAGAATTTCTTCCCTCTGAATATTGGCATCCACCATTTTTATAATGGCTTCATCATCAGACATTTCCTTTACAATAGCAGGTATCTTTTGAAGTCCTACAATTCCAGCTGCATGTAATCTACGGTGTCCGGAAATCATTTCATAATCACCATTCTGATCAGGTCTTACAATCACTGGATTCAGAATGCCATTCTCCCGGATGCTGTCTACCAGCATATCCATTCTTTCATCATCCAGAACCTTAAATGGATGATTCGGAAACGCATGGATTCTCACAATGTCTATTTCCTGAGTACCGGAGATCTCTGGCACTCCCAATAATTGATCTACTGACTGCAACTTAATTTTTCCTGCAACTCTGTTTGCCATCATCTATGCCTCCTTCAAAACTTCTTCGGTTAATCCCTTATATGCACATGCTACTTTTCCCTTTGGATCATAGGAATAGATACTTTTTCCTTCCACGCTGACTTCCGCAGCTCTGACTGACATCGGAATTTCCGAACCAAATACCTTGATGGATGCAGAATATGTATCGTACACCATCATTGAAATATCCCTTGCATAATTTGTCCTGTAATCTACCATTGTCAGCAAAATTCCCTCTATCTTGAGCTTTGGATTCAGCTGTTTCTTCACCCTACCAATAGTCTTGATCAGCTGCTGTAATCCTTTGACTGGAAGATACGCTGCCTGTACCGGAATCAGCACTGAATCTGCACATGCCAATGCGTTGATTGTCATCATTCCCAGAGACGGCATACAGTCTATAAGGATGAAATCATAAAACTCTCGCAGCTTATCAACCAGTGATCTGAGAATCAGTTCCCTGCTCATAGCATTTACCAAAGATACCTCGATAGCTGATAATTCAATGTTGGCCGGGATCAGATCCACTCCCTCTCTATGATGAAGAATTGTTTTTTCCATATTCAGTTTTTCATCATTCACAACGTTCAGCATCAATGTAGCCAGCGAATACTCCATCTCATCCGGCTCCTCATATCCTAAGCTGATAGTAAGGCTTCCCTGTGGATCAGCATCAATCAGCAACACCTTTTTTCCTTCCTGTGCCAGCCCTATTCCCAGATTCACACATGATACAGTTTTACCAACTCCGCCTTTTTGATTAGATACTGCAATTACTCTACACATATGTTTTTCCTCCCATTATTCAAATGTCATATTGATTTTTAATAGTGTCAGTATTTCTCTTTTCATCTGTTCTGCCGTGTAATATGATGGGAAATACCTATATAACTGCTCATTCTTGAAAACCACCCGATCAATATCTTTCTGCTTGATTTCACTTAAAAGCTCCTCTATTTTTTCCTGGCTGAATCTTCCATCTTCCTGCAATTTTTTGATCCGAATTGCCTGGGACAGATTTGGTGTACCCAATGTGCTTTCCATTGCATCCAGCACAGTCCTCTGATTTTTTTCAGTTAATGATGCCAGTTCCACAGCTATCGTAAATCCCATTGTTTCGTCATCCACTTTTTCAAGCAGCTCTGGAATCAGTCTGGTAAGCTTTAAATATCTCTGTACCTGCTTGGGACTGTCACCACATTCTTCGCTTATAACCTCCACACTCTTTTTTCCGGTCAGATAGTCAACCTGGCTACATTTTCTTCTGCCGGCCTTTCTCTTGAGCACATCATATTTCATCTTATAAGCAAATGCTTTTTCGCTCGGAGAGATCCGCTCCCTCTGTAAATTGGCATCTACCATTGAAATAATGGCATCCTCTTCAAGCATGTATCTGATAATGACCGGAACCTTCGTATATTTCAGTTGCTGTGCTGCATACTTTCTTCTATGACCAGAAATAATTTCATAAAATCCTTCCGGTCTCGGTCTCACAATTAGCGGATTAAGAATCCCATATTTCTTGATGGATTCCTGTAACTCTTTCATCTGACTGTCTGCCTGTACCTTGAATGGATGATTTTTAAAGTCTCTGAGCCGTTCAATCTCTATCTCAACGACTTTCTCATCTGGATCTCTTTGATCTTCTTTTCGTTCTTCCATGTAATCCTCCTTTTCTTCTGGACGAAAAAATGCCCAGACTAGACTTGTTACACCTAATCTGAGCATTTATCTTTCTCAGGTCTGAATCATACAGACAAGAAAACCAAATTTGCATCCATTGACAACCCTTTTTCTTTCTTACACCATATACCACACATCCGGGTGGAAAATAATAATTTTCAAATGGGTGGCAAAATCTTATTTTGGGTGGATGAAATCCTTCTGTTTTTTCAATTCCGGGTGGAAATTTCCACCCAAGATACAAAAAAAGCAGCAATGACTTTTTCAAATCATTACTGCTTAAAATGAACGTCTCCTATAGGAATCGAACCTACAATAGAGTCTTAGGAGGACCCCGTTATATCCATTTAACTAAGGAGACAAATGCCGTATTTCCGGGCTTTTTCGACCCTTTGGCTCCGGCTGCCATCATTTATAACTCTAACACTTTCGTGATGAATTATCTCTTTCTTATCTCTTCTGATTTTTCAGATTTCGCTTCCTTAAGTGACCCTCAAACGCTACCCTTTTTCTTCAAAAGGGTTCCGCCATGGTTCTACCTTAGGAGGCGCTTGTTATATCCATTTAACTATGGGAACAAATTCTGTATTTTCGGGCTTTTCAGCCTTTTCGGTCACGGCGACCAACTTTATGAACTCATCCACTTTCGTCTGGCGAATCCACAGAAACTCGCAACTAAAAAAAGCTACGCTATATATCTTAACAAACAACACCCTGAAAGTCAAGACATCAAAGCTTCACTTCACACGAAAAGCTGTACTGAAAAGCTAAAAGCCATCGCGCACAGTCCGTAATCTGAGATTCTGTGCCCTGATGGCTTTTATTTTATAACCTATTTTATTCCCTGTTTTCTTATAATGTCTTCCAGCTTCAGAGTCCCTTGCATCCAGATCTGTCCTTTAAAACGACGGCCCGGCTGTGGTTCACCTAAGAGGTCCTTACTGTTGATGCAGACCACAAACTCCAGATCGTGGCTCTCAATCTTCATACGATAAATTTCCTCTTTTGTGTAAATATTTCGGATTTTTTCAACTTCTTCAATTTCTCCGATGACAGAATACTGATCACATTCCACTCCACAAGGCATGAAACAGGAGTCTATAATAGAGTAGAGATCCTCCTTCATGGCTCTTCTGGAAATCTGGGAGTAAAGATCGATATCCTCGATGGTCAAACTCTCCATGGCGTCCTCATCCCCATTTTTTGCGGCCTCAATCAGACTGTTGCGGTTTTTCGCAGCAACCTTTGCCTTTTGGATCTGTTTCTGGCTCTTCTTGATCGGAAGAAGGACCTTTCCACCGACGGACATCCCGGAAAAGCAGACGGAACTGATCTTGGAATGATGCTCTTTATCCAACATTCTTTCTCTGAATTCCATAAAATTCTGGATGTAGAAGATCAATGTGATACCGACCTTATTCTCATCCACCATGCCGGAGTAAGTCTCTTTCTCCGTATGTCTCTGAACGGAACACTCTTCCGTGGATCCGATTATATGGCTCTCCTGATACGGGAAGTAAAACTCCCGCTCGAAATTTCCCTCTTCGTTCAGTTCTCCGATAATTGAAATTCCGAGGCCCGGAGCAACTTCTGTACGCATTTCGCAGACATTGCTCTCCTCGTCGACCTGAACACATCGCGTCATTGACGGCTGCCGTTCCAGCAAATCCAGCAGTTTTTCAATATCTTTTTTCTTTGTATACATGCTGAAACCAGCTGCACGTAAAAATTTATGCATATGGATCAATAATCTCCTTTATTATCCTCACCGTCGGGATCATCTGGCAGAGCATCAAAATTCTCGATGGTATCTGTCTCAATCTCAACTTCTTCTACATCGTATGCGTCAGCATACTTTTTTACACGTTCTTCCTCATTCTCACGGCGCTCTGCCTGACGTTTTCTCAATTCCTTCATGCGCTCGCTCTTTTTGCGCTCACTGCTCGGAACCTCGATATCCTGCTCTCCCGAGCCGCTTTTTAACTCTTTCTTCTTGCTGTTTGCGGCCTTTTCCTTCATTGCGAGGCGCTCATCCATCGTCGGACGTTTTACATATCCCAGCGCCTGCTCCAGCGCTTCCTGCTCTTCACCGCCAAGGAGAACCTCTGTCGCACCTTCCTCTACCTCTTTTAAGTAGATATAACAGCCCTCACGGCTGTGTACAACGTCCAGTATGAAACCACTGTTGTTGTTGTCTAACATTGCGATAACAAAGCTTAGATTGCCGCCCATGCCCTTGAATGCATTGTACTTAACATATCCGAATTTCTGGAATGAGGACTTGATCTGCCTGGAAAGCTGTTTCATCGCATCCTTGCTGGAGCGATCTTTTTCCTGCAGCTCCTCCATCTCATCCATGATATCCATGATCGTATCTTCCAGTGTCTCTGCGTCTTTTCCTCGCATGAAGATATCATATCTTCGGTACAGTTTATTGAGCTTTACAATACAAATGATCACCACGATCAATAACACCAATGACAGGATTGAAAATCCGACGATCAGTACCATTGGATCGATGGGGATACTGTATAACATACTGTTTTCCATTTTCTGTTTTCTGTCCTTCCGTTTGTGTCTGTGCTTTTCGTTTGATTTATTACACTCTTAAAGACTCCATAAGTTCGATCAGACGTTCTAACTCTTCCTGGGAATAGTACTCGATCTCGATCCTACCCTTATTTTTATCCTTCTGGTTGATAACGACCTTCGTACCCATGATAGACTTTAATTTGTCTTCCACCTGCCGGTAGATGAGATCGATATCCGGTCCCTTTTCCGGTTTCTTTTCTTTCGGCGGACGGTTCATCATCTTGACAAGTTTTTCCACGTCACGTACGCTTAATTTTTCCTCGATGATTTTTGCAGCTACCTGATACTGGCGTTCACCTTCTTCAAGTCCCAGGAGTGCTCTCGCGTGCCCGCTGGAAATCTTTCCCTCTGCCAGCATATCCTGCACACGAATATCAAGTTTCAGAAGGCGCATGCTGTTTGTAATCGTCGCACGATTCTTGGATACACGATTTGCAATCTCCTCCTGCGTGAGATGAAACTCCTGAATCAGTTGCTGGAATGCCTGTGCTTCTTCGATCGGATTTAAATCAGCACGCTGTACATTCTCAATCAACGCGATCTCCATAGTCTGCTGCTTATCATACTCACGGATCAATACAGGAACATCTGTGACTCCGGCAAGTTTTGCCGCGCGCCAACGACGCTCACCGGCTATGATCTCATAATGATTTCCCTTTTTTTGGACAATCAGTGGCTGTAAGATTCCATATTGTTTGATAGAATCCGCCAGCTCCTGAAGGCTTTCCTCATCAAATTTTTTTCTCGGCTGCTCGCTGTTCGGTTCGATCAGGTTGAGCTTCAATGTCTGCTCTATCGGCTTTTCCACGATCTTTTCGACCGGTTTTTCTACGATTTTCTCGACAATTTTCTCGACCGGCTTCTCGACGATCTTCTCAACAATTTTTTCCACCGGTTTCTCGACGATCTTTTCGACTACGATCGTTTCAGCATTCGTGCCCGTCTTTGCTGGTTGACTGCTGTCCGTCTTTTTCCCCGTTCCATCTTTTTCCGTATTTTTCGTGGTGCCCTGATTTACCATCAGGTGCTCTTTTCTCTCACTTCTGCTCACTTTTTCTGCAGCGTTCTCTTTCGTAGTTGTGACTTCTTCCCCGAAGAACGCGCCTAAACCTTTACCTAATCCACGCTTCGCCATTATATTTCTTCTCCTCTGCTGATGACTTCCGCTGCTAAAAGTCTGTAGCTCTCCGCTCCTGATGATCGGCTGTCATAAAGATTGATCGGCATGCCGTAGCTCGGTGCCTCAGCCAGTCTGACATTTCGCGGAATAATTGTCTTATAAATATTTTCATTCAAGTGTTCTTTTACGTTCTCTACAACTTCCAGAGACAGATTTGTTCTGGAATCATACATTGTAAAAACAACGCCCTCTACTTCCAAAGATGGATTCAGCTTTTTCTGAACAAGATTTACCGTTTTTAATACCTGACTTAATCCCTCCAGGGCATAGTATTCACACTGGATCGGGACAAGAACTGTATTGGCCGCAGTCAGTGCGTTAATCGTGAGAAGGTTCAGGGACGGAGGACAGTCAATGATAATAAAATCATACTTTCCGTCTAACAGTTCCATATTTTTCTTGAGAATGCTCTCCTTTTCTTCCATATCAAGAAGCTCAATCTCTGCTCCGGCAAGGTCCACATCCGACGGCATCACGTCCAGACGTTCCTGCACACTTGGATTGATACACTCATCCACGGTGCATTCTCCCATCAGCAGTTCGTATACAGTATTGTCAATATTTCCTTTTTCCAATCCAAGTCCACTTGTTGTATTTCCCTGTGGATCAAAGTCCACAGTCAACACCCTCTGTCCTGCTTCAGCCAGGCAGGCGGATAAATTGATTGCAGTTGTCGTCTTTCCGACACCACCCTTTTGATTTGTAATTGCAATAATACGTCCCATACCTCTATCCTTTCCGCAGGTCAGCTCTATTTTTATTATCGTATAATCATTTCACATATCAGTCTGGTTAACCTATTTTAACCAGTTTTACTGATTTTCTCTATCATTTTAATTTTTATATTCTTACCATCAGATCATTAGCGAAACTTAGTATAACACAATTTTTCTTATTTTCCTATTGCTTTACCTTATAAAATTAAAAATGTTTCACGTGAAACATTTTTGCAAATCATACAAGCATCATTTTATGTTTCACGTGAAACATTTATCTTCAGAAACATTTCACATTTTCGCCTGTTGTATCTCATTACCAATTATATTATAATATAATAAGGAGTTGTCAAATAGGAATATAGTCATGAAACCACTATTCTCCTCTCTCAATCCCTTGAAACTGTATTTCTATAACATCATCATCTAAACCCGAGGTGAACTATGAAAGCTAAAAATAAAATCATCACTGCTATTCTCCTCTCAGCCGGTGCCGCAGTCGGAACAGCACTGATTAACAAATATATCAAGATGTCTGCCATTTCAAGAAATCTTCTTGCTCAGCCGGAACCGCGCTGCTATCGTTGGAGACTTGGCAATATCTACTATACAAAAACCGGCACTGGTAAACCACTTCTTCTCGTACATGACCTGACTCACGCGTCCAGCAGCTGTGAGTGGGATTCTCTTATTCCACTTTTAAAAGAGCACTATACTGTCTACACCATAGATCTTTTAGGTTGCGGACGTTCAGAGAAGCCAAATTTAACTTACACAAATTTTCTCTATGTGCAGTTGTTAAACGATTTTGTAAAATCCGAGATTGGACGCCGCACAAACATTCTTGCTACCGGTGCGTCCGCTCCCATCGTGACAATGGCTTGCGGATACAATCCGGATCTTTTTGAGCAGATGATGTTTATCAATCCGGATTCTCTGCTCTCCTGCAGCCACATACCAGGAAAATCCGCAAGGTATTATAAGTTTATCCTTGATCTTCCGATCATTGGTACACTGCTCTACAACTTTGCGTCCGCAAGAAGTATTATCTCCAGAACCTTCTCTGAAAGCTACTTCTATAATCCTTATGATGTTAACCCGCATTACATCGACAAATATCACGAGTCTGCCCACCTTGGTGACTCCCCGAAATCCGTCTACGCCAGTGTCCAGTGTAATTATACAAAATGTAATATTACAAAGACTCTGGAAAAAATTGACAACAGTATCTACATCCTCGGCGGCGAAGTTGAGCAGGATATCGATCTGATCATAAAGGAATATACAAAATGTAACCCGGCCATTGAGTCCAGTACAATTCCAAACACCAAACATCTTCCTCAAATTGAGAAACCTAAAGAAGTCAGTTCCACGGTCCAGATGTTCTTCAACTAACGCTTCAAATCAGATCTGTTAAAATGTTTCACGTGAAACATTTCTTCGGTGTTTGCAAAGATGCCACTACTTGCTAAACAGTAGCGGCATCTTTTTTGATTTTTTAGTACCTGTTCTGTAGATCTGCTCACTTGCCGCGCGGACCGTAAACTAAGAAAGTATAGACCTGAAAACACAAGAATCCATCCACGGAGCTGCTCTGGAATGGAATTTGCGCTTAACTGTGAGGGGACTGAACAGTTACAAGTAACTTTTATCAAGAGTTAATTTTCAGAAATTCTTCTTAACTTCAAAAGATGTTGGCGTCTTCTCGACCGAGATATAGAACATCGATCAATATTTTATCTTCAGGTCTATCATTTACGACGGACGGTACATCAAGTACATTATGCGGCACTCCTGCTGTGCATGATAAATCTTTATTCATTACGATGATTCAGTGCATCAATTGCACATATCTCCCGAATAGTCATAAATCTTCCATCAGCTCTGATTTATTTACGCGTTACAGGACTCTTGTTAATTTTAGTTTAAAGTTTTCAGTCACATTCTGTCTTGGATAAAAAAGTTTGTCGGAAGCCTGCTTATTATAAAGTGCTTTTTTCGTCCAAATCAGCATATAGTGAATCATCATGCTTCTTGTCTTTACAAATATGAAAACTAAAAGATGTCATGACTTAATTGTAACAATTTCGGGAATTCTTCAGTTCAGATGTTTCACGTGAAACATTCCCTGACTTTTCTGCTCACTCTTCAAATGTGTAAAAAAAGGACCTCACGATCCATACTCACAAGATCCTGAAGTTCTTTCCTTTTCTTACTATTCTGTTTTTCTTACTTTAACGGTTCCTTCCCCGGAAGTCCCGCTTTTCTTGGATACTGTTTTGCCGTGGCCGCCAGCTTTTTCACCGGGACAAATGTGCGTTCTACGTCTGTCTCCGGAAGGAATTTTACAATAATATCCTGCATCTCTCCGCCGAGTTTCTTTACCGCTGATCTCGCCTGCGCGATTTCCTCATCGGCTTTTCCGGATTTATACGGAATAAAATACCCGCCTTTTTTTACGAACGGAATACAATACTCAGAAAGTGTGGACATATTGGCCACTGCCCGTGATACGCAGAGATCATACTGCTCACGATATTTAGGATCACGGCCGTAATCCTCAGCGCGTCCATGGACAGCATTGATATCTGTGAGGCCCAGTGTCTCGATCACCTCGTTTAAAAATCCCACTCTCTTATTTAAAGAATCAAGAAGTGTGATCTTTAGCCCTGGAAATGCGATTTTTAACGGGATTCCCGGAAATCCAGCTCCGGTTCCTACATCGATGCATCTGTATTTTGCAGAGGTATCGAGTTTTAATCCAAGTTCCGGTGCAGCCAGGACTAATAGCAGGCTGTCTATAAAGTGCTTCGTGATCACATCAGAAAGCTCCGTAATTGCAGTCAGGTTCATCACCTTATTTTTCTCGATCAGCATTTCATAATATTTAAAAAACTGCTCTTTCTGCTGCTTTGAAAGTTCGATTCCAAGATTCGCGCAGCCCTGATCAAATAATTTTACAAATTCATCTGTCATCGAATTATTTCCTTCCCATCTGCTCCAAATGTACCATCAGAACAGAGATATCTGCCGGTGAAACACCGGAAATTCTGGATGCCTGACCAATATTCTCCGGCTTATAGAGGTTCAGCTTCTGGACTGCCTCTCTCCTCAGGCTTCCGACGGTTGTATAGTCAAGATCCGCCGGGATTTTTCTTCCCTCAAGTTTCTTGAACTGAGCCACCTGCTGCTTCTGTCTGCGGATATACCCGTCATATTTCAGATTTATGTCAACCTGTTCCCGCACATCGGCCGGAAGCTCCGGTCTTTTTTCGTCCAGTTCCGCAAGCATCTCATAATTTAATTCAGGTCTCTTGATAAGCTCTGCCAGCGTACTTCCGGATTTTAATGACGTGCTTCCATGTTTCTCCAGAAATTCCTGCACCTTCTCATTTGCACCGACCGTCGCTTTTTCAAGGCGTTTGATTTCTTCCTCAATCGCTTTTTCTTTCCAGAGCACATACTCATACTGCTCTTCCGATACAAGCCCGATCTCATGTCCGATTCCCCGAAGTCTGAGATCTGCGTTATCCTGTCTTAAAAGCAGGCGATATTCTGCTCTTGATGTCATCATACGGTACGGCTCATGGTTTTCTTTTGTCACAAGGTCATCGATAAGAACGCCGATATAAGCCTGAGAACGGTCAAGAACTACTGCACTCTTCTCCTGTAACTTTCTTGCCGCATTCACGCCCGCCATAAATCCCTGAACAGCCGCTTCCTCATATCCGGAGCTTCCGTTAAACTGACCTCCGGAAAACAGTCCATCGATATTTTTAAACTCCAGAGACGCTTTTAACTGTCTTGGATTGATACAATCATATTCAATTGCATATGCATTTCGAACAATTTTGACATTTTCCAGTCCCGGAACTGTCCGATACATTGCATACTGAACATCCTCTGGCAGGGAACTGGACATACCACCGAGATACATCTCATTCGTATAAAGTCCCTCCGGCTCCACAAATACCTGATGTCTTCCCTTATCTGGGAATTTCACGACCTTGTCCTCGATGGATGGGCAATATCTCGGACCTGTTCCCTCGATAGCACCGGAAAATAGTGGGGAACGATCCAGATTATTCCTGATGATCTCATGGGTCTTCTCATTCGTGTAAGTCAGCCAGCAGGAGATCTGTTCCTTCTGTACCGACTCCGGATCCGTTGAAAAGGAGAACGGAACAACTCTTTTATCTCCAAACTGCTCTTCCATCTTGGAAAAATCGATGCTTCTCTTATCTGCTCTCGCCGGTGTACCTGTCTTAAAGCGGTACATCTCGATTCCGTTTGCCTTTAAGGAATCCGTGAGATGGTTTGCCGCCTGCAGCCCATTCGGTCCCGTTGGGTTACTCACGTTGCCGTAGATACATCTCGCACGAAGATATACGCCCGTTGCAAGAACCACCGCACGGCACTTATAGACAGCGCCGGAGTAAGTTTTTACGCCCACGATCCGTTTCTTCACCGGATAATCACTCTCCTGATGCCCCTCATGTTCTTCCTGAAAAGTTCCGTATTCTCCCGGAATCTCCTCTGTGAGGATCTCAGCAACTTCTGCCTGACGGATTGTAAGATGATCCGTATTCTCCAGTACACGACGCATAGATCTTGTATACTCCTGCTTATCCGCCTGTGCGCGCAGAGAATGGACCGCCGGTCCCTTGGATTCATTCAACATCTTTGACTGGATAAACGTTTTATCAATATTTTTGCCCATCTCACCGCCGAGGGCATCCAGCTCACGGACAAGATGTCCCTTGGAACTTCCTCCGACGTTCGGGTTGCATGGCATCAGAGCAATGCTGTCCACGCTGACCGTAAACATGATCGTCTCAAACCCAAGTCTCGCTGCCGCAAGCGCCGCCTCACATCCCGCATGGCCCGCACCGACAACTACAATATCATATGTCTCCTCTACTACCGGCATTTTATTTCCTCTTTTCTTGTCAATTCTTTACTGTCACTTCACAGGTCAGCGCCAGTTCCTCATACTGCTCTCGGCTGACATTTTCTGTCCAATACATATTTCTGCCCTATTTTCCCATACAGAACTTACTGAAGATCTCATTCACCAGATCGTCCTCCACAGACTCCCCAACGATCAGTCCCAGCTTCTCATACGCATCCATAAGATCGATCGAATAAAAATCCTCCGGCATGCCATTCTCAATACTGCTCTCCACCATGGACATACTCTGAAAAGCATCTTTTAAAGCCTTCACATGGCGCACATTCGTGATCATGACCTGATCATTGAAGTCTATCTCACCCTCATAAAATAACGCCTTGATTTCCTCTTCCAGAAGGTCGATCCCTGTCTCCTCCTTCGCGGAGATTCCAATTACCTTATGTCCGGACCGCTGTTCAACCTCATCCGCAGACACCACCGGTTCCAGATCACTCTTATTTAAGAGTACCACAGCCTTCCGGTCTTTGATAAAGTCCATAATCTGATAATCATTCTCATCCAACTGCCTTGAACCATCCACAACGTAGATAATGAGATCTGCCTTTTTTGCCTCTTCCATGGCACGGGAAACGCCAATTTTCTCCACCACGTCCTCCGTATCCCGGATTCCCGCGGTATCAACAACATTCAGGCTGATTCCCTGAAGATAGATATGTTCCTCAAGAATATCTCTTGTAGTTCCTGCCACATCCGTAACAATGGCGCGATCCTCACCCACAAGGACATTCATCAACGACGATTTTCCGGCATTCGGTTTTCCTAAAATGACAGTCTTTATACCCTCAGAAACTACCCGTCCATTGGAGGAAGACCTAATCAGTTTCTCAAGCTTCTTCTTCACAGAAAGAACGACTCCAAATAATTTTTCCCCATATCCATCCAGGGAAATATGTTCCGGATCATCTAACGCCGACTCAATAAATGCGATCTCGTAGAGGATCCTGTCGCGGATTTCATGGATCTCCTTCGATACACTGCCGCGAAGCTGGCTCACGGAAGACTGCAGGGCATATTCATTTTTCGCGTTGATGACATCAATGACTGCCTCTGCTTGGGAAAGATCGATCCTGCCGTTTAAAAACGCGCGTTTCGTAAATTCTCCCGGTTCCGCCAGTCTTGCTCCCGCCTTTAAAACCGTCTCAAGGATCCGTCTTGTGACCAGCATTCCGCCGTGACAATCGATCTCCACGGTATCTTCCGCCGTGTAGCTTCTCGGTCCCCTCATAAGCATCAAAAGAACCTCATCCACAGCCTCATCCCCGTCATAAACGTATCCGTAATGGATCGTGTGGCTCTCTGATTCCGAAAGTTTTTTCTTTCCCGGCGTGCGGAATACCTTCTCCGCAACCTCGACCGCGTTCTCACCGCTGATTCTCACGATCCCGATTCCCGAATTTCCCATCGCCGTGGCGATCGCTGCAATCGTATCTGTATATTCCATAATCTCCATCCTGTCACCCGCCCCCGTATCCTTGGATACCCCGGCGGAATGATCTTCTATTCTCTGTCTCCGCAAAGTCCTGCAAACCCGCGGATATTCACATAATTAGTCACCCTATCATAGCACAAAGGGGCTGCCATAGGCAACCCCTCTTATTGCGATATCTGCTTTGTTTACAGTAATTCAGCCATGCGTTCCCGCACAATGCGGAGCATGGCTGAATGGTTCATTCTTATTCCTGACTGTTACGATAGCTGCTCTCAGAACCGGCTGTTCTTTCGCGTCTCTCGTATCTCGGTCTTCTCTCCCTGCGCTCTTCCTTCTTTAATGCGATCACAACATGACGGAACGGATCCTCACCTTCGCTCTTTGTGAATACGTATTTATCGTTCTGAAGTGCAGAGTGAATGATCCGTCTTTCGTACGGGTTCATCGGCTCTAAGGAAACCGGACGTCTTGTCCGTTTTACTTTGTAAGCAATATTCTTTGCGAGAGTCTCCAGTGTTTCTTTTCTTCTCTCTCTGTAATTTTTGGTATCCAGCTTGACTCTTAAGTAGTCCTCAGATTCCTTATTTACAACAAGGCTTACAAGATACTGAAGGGAATCGAGTGTCTGTCCTCTCTTACCGATGAGAAGTCCCATCTCCTCGCCGGTCAGATTGACATCCATCTCCTTTTCCTCTTCATTCATTTTCACTTCCACGTCAACAGCAAGGCCCATTGCGTCGAAAACGGAATTCAGGAAATCTACGGCCTTATCGTCAACGGTCTCGATCTTCTTCGCGCGGATCACTGCCGGCTTGGAACCAAAGAGTCCGCCAAGAACTCCGGCACTTCCTTTTTCCACGACCTCGTACTGAATCCGATCACTGCTCACACCGAGCTGCAGGGATGCCTGTGTGATTGCATCTTCCACAGTTTTCGCAGTCACTGTAATCATTTCCATAACAGAACCCCCTTATTATTTTCGCTTGTCATGTGCCTCATTGTACTTCTGAACCATCGCTGCCTTGGAAGCGAGACTTCCCGGTTTCGCGTTGGTGTTGTAGTACTTGCTGGACTCCTCGATCTGTTTCGCGATCTTTTCCTTCTTAACTTCCTCAGCAGCTTTTTCCTTCTCCTCCTCAGCCTTGATAGCCTTTAAGGATGCGGTAGCGTTCTGAGTTACCTTAGCCGGCGGAAGTCCCTGTTTTGCACGTTTCTTATTTACCTTTTCCAGGTTCTTTGCGATCATATCGTCGATGTTTACCTTATCCATGTACGCGTTAACGATGAGCTGCTGGATAATTGTAACAACGCTGGTCGCGATCCAGTAGATACCAAGACCTGCCGGCATCGTGATACAGATGAACGCGGAGAATAACGGCATTGTCGTTGTCATAGTCTTCATGGACTGGGCCATCGGATTCTCTGCATCTGCGGATGTGGACGGCTGATTTCCGCTCATGAGCTTTGTGCTGAACCACTGGGACACTGCCGCAAGAACCGGGATGATCCATGCGAAGGACGGTACCCAGCCCGGTGCCTCTGCCATATTTAAACCGAGGAACGTGTTCATTCTCTCGACAACAGCAGCATTCTGTCCGATCACATCAGAGATTGCCGGGAACAGTGACTGAAGCTCTCCCCACTGGGATGTGGAGAATTTATAGAGCATGTCTACAAGACGGTTTGCATTTGTGAAATCAAACTTGTCTAATTTTCCGCCGCAGGCGGTTGCGATATTTGTGATTTCCTGTAACTTCTGAGCATAGTCAGCCTGTCCCATTAACGGGGTTACAACGTTGTCGAAATAAACGCGTACAGACGGAACGTATGCCGGGATATTGTAGATGACACGGTACAGTGCAAGAAGGATCGGCATCTGGATCAGCAGCGGAAGGCATCCGCCCGTCATGCTTGTGCCGTACTTCTCGTAAACAGCCTGGATCTCCACATTCTGACGCTGCATGGACTCCTGATCCGACTTTCCTTTATACTTCTTCTGGATCGCCTGGATCTCCGGATTCATGACAGACATGAGTTTTGTGGTTTTCTGCTGTTTGATCGTCAGCGGTATCATCAGTGTTTTCATTACGATCGTAAACAGAATGATGCACAGACCTACGTTGAACACGCCGAAGCTGCTCGTAAATCTGAAGAGGATGTCCATGACATAGCCAAGGACAGTCGCGATCGGTCCCAGAATGGAACCAGCCTTCGTCAAAACCATATCTTACCTCCTGGGTTTTTTACGGGACTGGATCATAACCGCCTTTTGCAAACGGGTGACATCTCAAAATCCGCCTGCACGCAAGATAAGTACCTTTTATAGCGCCGTATTTTCTGATTGCTTCCATGGCGTACTGGGAGCAGGTAGGCGTATAAATACAGTGAGGGCCGATACAGGGAGAGATAAACTTCCTGTAAATCTTAATCAGACCAATCAGAACCCATTTCATAAACCACTCACTTCGATTCTTTTAAAATGTTATGAAGCCCGCATAAGTGCAGAAAAGCACTCTCAATCTTGTCGAAATTTTTGTCTTTTGCCGCAGCACGTGCGACAACAATGATGTCTTTTCCTTCTTCTAATATGTCCTTATTTAACCGGAAGCTTTCGCGGACAAGTCTCGCGAACCGATGCCTTACAACGCTGTTTCCGACCTTTTTGCTGGCGGAAATTCCGATTCTCGTGTCCTCCCGTCCCGAATCCATCACGTACATGACCAGATATTTGTTTGCGTAGGACTTCCCTCCCCGGTAAACCGTCTGGAAATCCTGATTTTTCTTTAACGAATTGAACCTTTTCATTCAATACCTCTGCAAAACTAAGTCGATAAAGCCGTAAAAATCCCGCATAACAAAAAAGAGCATCCAAAAGTTTTCCTAAACTTCCGGATACTCTCTTGGTTCATTAAGCAGATAATCTAGCTCTACCTTTTGCTCTTCTGGCAGCTAAAACTTTTCTACCGCCTGCTGTTGCCATTCTCGCTCTGAAACCATGAACTCTTTTTCTCTGAGTGTTCTTCGGCTGAAATGTCATCTTCATAAACCCGGCACCTCCTCTTACTCTAAATTCAAGTACCTTCTCATGTACATATAAACTAAGACATATTGAAGCATCGTATCGATTATATAAAAATTGCCGCCCTTCGTCAAGACTAAATTTCAAAAAAATCCTTAAAACATGGGGATTTCTCCCATATGATTTTTCCTTTTTTTCGCTGTATATCCACATTCTGCTTTTTGCATGGAACGTTACTTTTCGGTCTTTCAGTACTAAAAAAGGGGAACAGCGTTTCGCTATCCCCCATAAAATGTATGTATTGATTTTATGTCACTATATTTAGTATCTCTTCATTATATTATAGAAGCTGCCACACCACGCTTCTGAAAGGTATTCATATATAACCGGCTCTTTCCAATCAGCCGTTATCTTTCATGATTTTAAACAGAACCTTCGTGATCGCCGTCGTAAGAACACCTGCAACGATCGCCTCCGGGATACCAAATCCCAGAATGATTCCTAAAATCACATCGTAGATGTGCTCCACTGCCTTGTTGGACGCAGCCGCGTAGCTCTGTCCGAAGAAGATATAGATTCCGTTCATGACAAGCAGTGTGTTTGTCATAGCTCCTGCGATACCAGCCACCCAGAGGGCAACGGTCTGGCTGCCTTTGATTCCGTGAGCTGCTTTCATGATCAGCTTATATACAAAATAAGCAACGATGCCGATGCATACACGCGGCACGATGGCGATCACGGCGCTCCACATGTTTCCGCTGTATCCGCCGATCGTAACGAACGGGCTGAATACGAAGGAGGTCACTCCCGGGGCAATGGTCGCTTTTACAAGGCTGGTCACACCAAATACCAGTCCTAAGTAAGCGCCGTACTTCGGTCCAAGGATGATCGCTCCGATGATGACCGGGACGTGGATGATCGTTGCGTTCATAAAGCCTAACGGAATATAACCGAGAAACGGTACGACCGACATGGCAATGATGATCGCAGTAAAAATCCCGGCGAGGGACATGTCCAGAACTTTCTTTTCAATTTTCATTTTTCAATTCCTCCTGCTACTGTTCTCTTGCGAGATACAATGCAATATAGTCACGTCTTGCATTATACAGTGTCAACCTGATGCAGTCAAATTCTTTCTTAAATTTTTCTTTTAATTTTTCTTATCATACCACTTCCGGCCTCATCACTCTCCTGCGACCTTTTTTCAATTTCCTACTTTTCCGGTCTCTGCCTTCACCTGTAAACTGTCCCGTTAAATTATCACCGTTTTTCCCTTCTGAATTTCCGTGTCTTTCTTTCACGGACACAACGGATTGTATTTGCTCTGTCCGTTCCGAGCGTACATCTTGTTGCGTGGGTATTCACATGTTTTCCACCTATAATTATCAACTTATCCCCAAATCGTGGATAAGTTGTGGATAACTTGCTGGAAAAGTTGTGGATTTTCACATTTGACATTGAAAATTATTCTGTTTTACGTTAGAATAAACTCAGAGTGGGTTTATATGCATTTGTGGACAGGCCCCCACCTTTTCCACAGCTATGCACATCGTTATACACATGTTTAGGAGTATGAATATGCTGGAAGAAATCAAAGAGAAATGGGACGAAATCCTTTTAAATATAAAGGAAGAGCATGATATTTCAGAGGTGTCCTACCGAACATGGCTGCTGCCGCTGATCCCGGATTCTGTGGATAAAGATATCCTCACGATCCTGGTGCCGGATTCTGCCTTCATCAGCTATGTGAAAAAGAAATATGAGTTCCTGTTGACAATTACCATCGAAGAAATCACAGGATTTCAGTGCAAATTAGAGTTCAAGTTAAAATCTGATGTGAAGGAGCCGGAAAAAGAAAACCGCCTGATCAACGTAAACAACAATACGGTCAGCCAGCTTGCTCTCCAGAATGCAAACTTAAATCCTCGTTACACGTTCGATACCTTCGTCGTCGGGAAAAACAACAACCTTGCCCATGCCGCATCCTTGGCAGTAGCGGAATCTCCGGGCGAAATTTATAACCCGTTATTTATTTATGGAGGTGTGGGACTCGGAAAAACGCACCTGATGCATTCCGTTGCCCATTTTATCTTAAAAAATAACCCGAGCGCAAAGATCCTGTACGTGACTTCCGAGAAATTTACAAACGAGCTGATCGACGCGATCCGAAACAAAAACAATGTTTCCACCACGGAATTCCGTGAAAAATACCGAAATAATGACGTGCTTCTAATCGATGATATCCAGTTTATCATCGGAAAAGAAAGTACACAGGAAGAATTTTTCCATACGTTTAATGCCCTTTACGAGGCAAAAAAACAGATCATTATTTCCTCCGACCGTCCTCCGAGAGAAATTGAAACTTTGGAAGACCGTCTCCGTTCCCGTTTTGAATGGGGGCTCACCGTAGATATCCAGCCACCGGATTATGAGACCCGAATGGCGATCCTGCGGAAAAAAGAAGAACTGGAAGGATACAACATTGACAACGAGATCATCAAATATATTGCCACCAATGTAAAATCCAACATCCGTGAACTGGAAGGTGCGCTCACAAAGATCGTCGCTTCCAGCAAATTAAATAATAAGGAAATCAATCTCGAACTTGCCGAAGAAGCATTGAAAGATCTGATCTCCCCGAACGCTGCCCGTGAAGTGACCCCGCAGCTCATTATTAATGTAGTTTCCGAACATTTTGGAATCACTCCGTTAGATCTGATCGGCCAGAAACGAAGCAAAGAGCTCGTATTTCCTCGCCAGATCGTCATGTATCTCTGCGGTGATATGACAAGTGAGTCCCTCCAGAACATAGGAAAAGCATTGGGTGGCCGTGATCATACCACTATCATTCACGGAACAAAAAAGATTGCCAGTGAATTAAAGACTGACGAGAATTTGAAAAATACCATCGATATTTTAAAGAAAAAGATCAACCCGCAGTAGTCTGTGGATTTTTTCGTGGAAATCCCGTTGAAAATTTGTGGATAACATGAGGTGAATTTTTCGCGGTCTTTACCTGTGGAAAACTTTCGGGTTGTCCTTTTGGATTTTTCAAGTTACCCACAATGGTTTTCACAGGGGTTTTTTCAGGATTTCACTGAGGTTTTACCCCTTATAAACAAATTAACACCCCCTACTACTGTTAAGACTAATATCTTTTATATATTTCTTTATTTGTGAACGTTTCTTAAGAAAGGAAGTTATCAACAACCATGAAACTGACATTCCAGAAAACCGCTCTCTTAAACGGTATCAATATTGTTCTCAAGGCAGTTCCATCAAAAACTACGATGCCTATTTTAGAGTGCATTCTGATCGACGCTTCTACTGATGAGATCAAGCTGACTGCCAACGATATGGAGCTCGGCATTGAGACAAAAGTTGAAGGTGATATCCTTGAAAAAGGTAAAATTGCACTGGATGCAAAGCTTTTTTCTGAAATTGCAAGAAAATTATCCGATGCAGATTCCCTTGTAACAATCGAATCTGATGAAAAATTCAATACTGTGATCACTTGTGAGAACTCTGTATTCAAAATTCAGGGCAAAGATGGCGAGGAATTCTCCTATCTTCCATATATTGAGAGAAATAAAAGCATCACACTCTCCCAGTTTTCTTTAAAAGAAGTGATCCGCCAGACGATCTTTTCTATTTCAGCGAATGACAGCAATAAGATGATGACAGGTGAACTGTTTGAGATAAACGGTGATACACTCCGAGTTGTTTCTCTCGACGGACATCGTATGGCAATTCGCAAGATTGTATTAAAAGATCAGTATGAAAGCACAAAAGTCATTGTTCCGGGAAAAACTTTAAATGAAATCAGTAAAATTCTCACCGGAGACAACGAAAAAGAGGTCCAGATCTTCTTCGGAGCGAACCATATCCTCTTCGAATTTGACGATACGATTGTAGTTTCCCGTCTGATCGAAGGCGAATATTTCAAAGTAGATCAGATGCTTTCCAGCGATTATGCCACAAAAGTCTCCCTGAATAAGAAAGATTTTCTGGACAGCATCGAGAGAGCGATTATTTTGATCCGTGAAAATGACAAAAAACCGATCATTTTGAACATCGAAGACTCAAAAATGAGTCTGAAATTAAACTCCAGCTTTGGTACCATGAATGCTGAGATCCTGATCCACAAAACAGGACAGGATCTGATGATCGGATTTAACCCGAAATTCTTAAGTGATGCGCTGCGTATCATCGATGATGAGGAAGTGACCCTCTATATGATGAACGCAAAATCTCCGTGTTTCATCAAGGATGAGGAAGAAAGTTACATTTATCTGATCCTGCCGGTAAACTTTAACTCCGCTGCAATCTAAAATAAGGCGAAATATTCCCGAAATCCCGGAAAAAAAGGGATTTCGGGCTGGTTTTTTTCATGACCGGAGGAATAAAAAAGGAGAAAAATGGAAACGATTCATTTAAAAGACGAATTTATCAAGTTAGGCCAGGCATTAAAGCTTGCCGGTTTAGTCGGTTCCGGAGTGGATGCGAAATTTGTGATCCAGGACGGACTTGTAAAAGTAAATGGGGAAGTTGAGACCCAGCGCGGCAAAAAACTTTACCCAGGAGACACAGTTTCCTATAACGGAAAGACATTTAAGGTAGAAAATTAGAGATTTTTTATGTTTATAGAATCCATCGAGCTGTCAGATTACAGAAATTACAGTCATTTACATATCGATTTTCATAAAGGTACGAATGTTCTTTATGGAGATAATGCCCAGGGAAAGACAAATATTCTGGAATCCGTTTACGTATGCAGCACAACAAAATCGCATCGTGGGAGCAAGGATAAAGAAATAATCCGGTTCGGCGCGGATGAAGCACATATCAAAATGATGGTCCGCCGGGATGAAATTCCTTATCGGATCGACATGCATCTGAAGAAAAATAAAGCAAAAGGGGTCGCTGTCAACGGAGTTCCGATCAAAAAAGCAAGCGAACTTTTCGGAATCGTCAACGTGATCTTCTTTTCACCGGAAGATCTGAATATTATCAAGAATGGTCCCGCCGAGCGGAGACGCTTTGTTGATCTGGAGCTTTGCCAATTAAATAAGCTGTATGTCTACAATCTGGTACAGTATAACAAAACAGTTATACAACGAAACAGACTATTAAAAGACATAGATCACGATGCGTCCTTAAAAGACACACTACCCATGTGGGACGAGCAGCTCTTAAAGTACGGCACAGAACTTATAATTATGCGTTCTGAGTTTATAAAAGAGCTGAACCCACTGATTGCGGGCATCCACGCGGGACTTTCAGGCGGAAAAGAAACACTTTCCGTTGCCTATGAGCCGAATGTTACGGCGGAAAATTTCAGGGACCGGCTTGCTGCAAATCAGTTTCAAGAGATCAGGCAGCGTCAGACTCTGACAGGTCCGCACCGCGATGACTTGAATTTCATCATAAACGGAGCGGATATCAGACGGTTCGGATCACAGGGACAGCAGAGAACGGCAGCGCTTTCTCTGAAACTTGCGGAGATCGAGCTGGTAAAAAAGATCGTAAAGGATTATCCTGTACTTCTTCTTGATGATGTCCTTTCTGAACTTGACAGCAAGAGACAGGAACATTTACTTTCAGAAATTACCCACATTCAGACCTTGATCACATGTACGGGGCTGGATGAGTTTGTAAACAGCAAATTCCGGATGGACAAGATTTTTAAGATTGTTGAAGGAACGGTAGAGAGCGAAGACTAAAGGAGGAACTTCATGAGCGCAGAATATAATGCAGATCAAATCCAGATTCTGGAAGGACTTGAGGCTGTAAGAAAAAGACCGGGAATGTACATTGGAAGTACGTCTTCGAGGGGACTTCACCATCTGGTATATGAGATCGTAGACAATGCGGTGGACGAGGCTCTTGCAGGATACTGCGATACCATCGATGTACAGATCAATTCCGACAATTCCATCACCGTTGTCGATGACGGACGGGGAATTCCGGTCGATATCCAGAAAAAAGCGGGACTTCCTGCAGTCGAAGTGGTCTTTACGATCCTTCATGCCGGCGGTAAGTTCGGCGGTGGGGGATACAAGGTATCCGGCGGCCTGCACGGTGTAGGAGCTTCTGTTGTAAATGCCTTATCAGAGTGGCTGGAGGTCGAAGTCTACCACGGAGGAAAGGTCTACAAGCAGCGCTATGAGCGCGGAAAGACCATGTATCCGTTAAAGATCGTGGGTGACTGCCCAACAGACAAACATGGTACAAAAGTAACGTTCCTTCCGGACAAGACCATCTTTGAGGAGACTATCTATGATTACGATACTTTAAAGATCCGTCTCCGTGAGACGGCATTCCTTACAAAGAATTTAAAGATCATTCTCAGAGATGAACGCGAGGACAAGAAAGAAAAAGTATTCCACTACGAAGGCGGTATCAAGGAGTTTGTCTCCTACTTAAATCGCAGCAACGTGCCGCTTTACGACAATGTGATCTACTGCGAGGGCAAGAAGGACAACGTGCTGGTTGAGGTTGCCATGCAGCACAATGATTCTTATACCGAGAATATTTACAGCTTTGTAAATAATATCAATACACCGGAAGGCGGAACGCACCTCACGGGTTTCAGAAATGCCTTAACAAAGACCTTCAACGATTACGGAAGAAAGAATAAGCTCTTAAAGGACAATGAGCCGGCTCTTACCGGCGAGGATATCCGTGAGGGCTTAACAGCCATCATCAGCGTCAAGATCGAGGAACCACAGTTTGAAGGCCAGACAAAGCAGAAACTCGGAAATAGTGAGGCGAGAGGTGCTGTGGACAGCGTTGTTTCTGAGCAGCTCACCTATTTCCTTGAGCAGAATCCGTCTGTCGCTAAAACGATCATTGAGAAATCGGTTCTTGCCCAGAGAGCGCGTGCCGCTGCGAGAAAGGCGAGAGATTTAACAAGAAGAAAGACGGTCCTTGACGGCTTATCCTTACCCGGAAAGCTTGCGGACTGCTCCAGTAAGCACCCGGAGGAATGCGAGATCTACATCGTAGAGGGAGATTCCGCCGGCGGTTCCGCGAAAGATGCGAGAAATAAGAGTACCCAGGCGATCCTGCCGCTTCGAGGAAAAATCTTAAACGTGGAAAAGGCGAGACTTGACCGTATTTACGGAAACGCGGAGATCAAATCCATGATAACGGCGTTTGGAACGGGAATCCACGAGGATTTCGATATCTCGAAGCTCCGCTACCACAAGATCATCATCATGACCGATGCCGATGTGGATGGTGCCCATATCAGCACACTGCTTCTGACATTCATCTACCGGTTTATGCCGGAGCTCATCAAGCAGGGCTATGTTTATCTGGCCCAGCCGCCGCTTTATAAAATCGAAAAGAATAAGCGGGTATGGTACGCGTACAGTGATGAGGAGTTAAACAATATCTTAAAAGAGATCGGACGTGACCAGAACAACAAGATCCAGCGTTACAAAGGTCTTGGTGAGATGGATGCGGAACAGCTTTGGGAGACCACCATGGATCCGGAGCACAGAGTCCTTTTACGCGTGACCATGAACGAGGAGATGACATCGGAGATCGACCTTACCTTCACGACACTCATGGGCGATCAGGTAGAACCGCGGCGTGAATTTATCGAGCAGAACGCAAAGTACGGAACTCTTGACATTTAATGCGGCAGCATGGCTATCCGGGAATCGGTAAGTTTACTGGATGGTCATGCGGCGCAGTTTACGCAGGTTTAAGGCGCAGCGCAGGCTGCATTGGAGGAAAGAATGGAACCGAATATTTTTGACAAAATTCATGAGATAGACTTAAAGAAGACCATGGAGAAGTCGTACATCGACTACGCCATGAGCGTTATCGCATCCCGAGCGCTCCCGGATGTCCGTGACGGTTTAAAGCCGGTACAGAGACGTGTCCTTTACTCCATGGCGGAACTGAACAATGGTCCGGATAAGCCGCACAGAAAAAGTGCCCGTATCGTCGGCGATACCATGGGTAAATATCATCCGCACGGAGACAGTTCCATCTACGGTGCTTTGGTAAATATGGCCCAGAGATGGTCTATGCGTTATATGCTCGTAGACGGCCACGGAAACTTTGGATCCATCGACGGCGATGGTGCTGCTGCCATGCGATATACGGAGGCGAGACTCAGTAAGATCTCTGTAGAAATGCTGGCGGATATTTACAAAGATACCGTTGACTTTATTCCAAACTTTGATGAGACAGAGAAGGAGCCGACCGTACTTCCGTCCAGGTTCCCGAACCTTCTTGTAAACGGGGGAACCGGTATCGCGGTCGGAATGGCCACAAATATCCCGCCGCATAACCTCCGCGAGGTCATTGCGGCTGTCGTAAAGATCATCGACAATCAGGTGGAGGAAGGAAGACAGACCTCCATGGAAGAGGTCTTACAGATCATCAAAGGACCGGATTTCCCGACAGGAGCTGAGATCCTGGGAACGAGAGGAATCGAAGAAGCGTACCGTACAGGACGGGGAAAGATCAGAGTCCGCGCGGTGACAAATATTGAGACAGCGCCGAACGGAAAGAGCCACATTATTGTCACGGAGCTTCCATACCTTGTAAATAAGGCAAGACTCATTGAAAAGATCGCGGAACTCGTAAAGACAAAGAAGATCGACGGAATCACCGGAATCACCGATGAGTCCAACCGTGAGGGAATCCGCATCAACATCGAACTCAGGAGAGATGTGAATGCGAATGTCCTCTTAAACCAGCTCTTAAAGCATACACAGCTGCAGGATTCCTTCGGTGTGATCATGCTTGCACTGGTAAACAATGAGCCAAAGGTCCTCAATATCCTCCAGATGTTAGAGTACTATCTGGACCATCAGAAGGACGTTGTGACGAGAAGAACGAAGTACGACTTAAATAAGGCCGAGGAACGGGCTCATATCTTAGAGGGCTTATTAAAAGCTTTAGATCATATCGATGAGGTCATCAGGATCATCCGCGGCTCCGCAAATGTCGCAGAGGCGAAACGTGAACTCATGGAACGCTTCGAACTCACAGATCCGCAGGCACAGGCCATCGTGGATATGCGTCTTCGTGCTCTGACAGGTCTGGAAAGGGAAAAGCTTGAGAACGAGTACAAAGAACTGGAGGCAAAGATTGCGGAATTAAGAGGAATCCTTGCGGATGAGAATAAACTGTTAGGTGTGATCAGAAAAGAGATCCTCGTGATCTCCGAGAAATATGGTGATGACAGACGGACAAAGATCGGCTTTGATGATGATATGTCCGTGGAAGACCTGATCTCTGATGATGACACTGTAATTGCCATGACTAATCTCGGATATATCAAGAGAATGTCCGTGGACAATTTCAAGAGCCAGAACCGCGGCGGAAAGGGAATCAAGGGAATGCAGACTATCGATGAGGATTTCATCGAGGATCTTCTCATGACAACAAACCACCACTACATTATGTTCTTCACGAACACAGGACGCTGCTACCGGATCAAGGCTTATGAGATCCCGGAGGCAGGCAGAACAGCCCGCGGAACGGCTATTGTGAACCTTTTACAGCTTCAGGCTGGTGAAAAGGTTACAGCGGCGATCCCGATGCGTGAGATCGATGATGACAAGTATCTCTTCATGGCTACAAAGGGCGGAATGGTGAAGAAGACCAGAATGTGTGAATACAGCAACATGAGAAAGACAGGTCTTCAGGCGATCCTGCTCCGCGAAGGCGATGAGCTGATCGAGGTAAAAGTAACAGACAATACCGAGGATATTTTCCTCGCGACAAAATTCGGTATGTCTATCCGCTTCAAAGAGACGGATGCGAGAATTACCGGCCGTGTTTCCTATGGCGTGATCGGAATGAAGCTCGATGAGGGCGATGAAGTCATCGGAATGCAGATGGCAAGTCAGGGCGAGTATATGCTCGTTGCCTCCGAAAAGGGATACGGAAAGAGAACGAGAATCTCTGAATTTAAGCTGCAGCTTCGCGGCGGTAAGGGACTTCTCTGCTATAATGTAACAGAAAAGACAGGAAATCTTGTCGGAATGAAGCTGCTTGATGACGGAAGAGATATTATGCTGATCACCAATGAAGGAATTCTGATCCGTATGAGTGTTGACGATATCTCCATTATCGGCAGAAATACATCCGGCGTAAAAATGATGAGCATTGATGCAGACTCCAATGTCCGTGTTGCGTCCATTGCCAAAGTGCGGGAAAGCAACCGTCAGGATGAGGAGAATGAAGACGTGGAAGCTCCGGAAAATCCGGAAGATGAGGAGAAAGAGACCACGGAGAAATAATGCACATGCATATGAAGAGTGGCTTTGAGCGTGTTCTTCATCCATAAAACAAGATTTCTGGCTCTGGAGTGATTTGGATACAGGAATCTGGGAATACCGGGTTCCTGTATTTTTACGCGGACAATGAGCGAAAGTCTATGCCTTGCATGAGACTTTAGCGGTTGCCGCGGTAACATGATACAATAATTTTTAGGAGGATGCGGCAATGGGAATTACAAAGTCAGAGGCACTAAAGGCAGTAGACAGAGAGCGCGGACCGGTTTGTGAAGCCAGCGATAAGATCTGGGATCAGCCGGAGACGGCATTTCAGGAATTCCATTCCACGGACATACTGTGTGAACTTCTTGAAAAAGAGGGATTTAAGGTAGAGAGAAATCTTGCAGGGATCGCCACAGCGTTTTCAGGTACATACGGCTTTGGCAAGCCGGTAGTAGGTATTCTCGGTGAGTTTGATGCGCTGTCGGGACTTAGTCAGGAGTCTCAGAGTCTGAAAAAAATCGCAATGGAAGACGGCGCGCCGGGACATGGATGTGGACACAACCTTCTCGGAACAGGTTCCGTTGCTGCTGCAATTGCGGTAAAAGAGTATCTGGAGAAGAATCAGAAAGAGGGAACAGTTGTATTCTTTGGCTGTCCGGGCGAGGAAGGCGGATCCGGAAAGAGTTTTATGGCGAGAGATGGCGTGTTCGATCAGCTGGACTTTGCAGTGACATGGCATCCGGGTGATAAGAATTTGGTTTCAGTGGGAAGTTCTCTGGCAAACTATCAGATCATCTATCGCTTCTATGGTCAGGCATCCCATGCGGCGGCATGCCCGGAGCTCGGAAGAAGTGCTCTTGATGCTGTGGAACTTATGAATACAGGCGTCCAGTACCTGAGAGAACATATCATTCAGGAAGCGCGTATCCACTACGCGATCACCAACACAGGCGGGTACTCCCCGAATGTTGTACAGCCATACAGTGAAGTTTTATACCTGATCCGTGCGCCGAAGAACAGTCAGGTAAAGGAAATCTATGAGCGTGTCAACGATATTGCGAGAGGTGCAGCCCTCATGACGGGAACAAAGATGGAACTTCAGTTCGTAAAGGCATGTTCCAACCTCGTAGATAACACGGTCATGGAAGAGGTCATGCAGAAGAATCTTGAGGAGATCGAGAGAGAACCGTATACAGCGGAGGAGATCGAGTTCGCAGGAAAGATCGGCGCGACCTTTGGAGGAAACCATGTGGATATTCAGGATATTCTCGTGAGATACGAAAAATCCAGAAAGGCGGCCGTAGAGAAATTCCTGGCGCCACATGCGGATGATGTGATCAATGACTTTATCGTTCCGCTGATGGATACGGAAGAGTGCATGAAAGGTTCAACAGACGTCGGCGATGTGAGCTGGGTATGCCCGACAGCGCAGATCAATGCCGTGACAGAGGCAGCAGGAACCCCGGGACATTCCTGGCAGATGGTTTCTCAGGGCAAATCTTCCATCGCCCACAAGGGGATGCAGTTTGCCGGAAAAGTCATGGCGGGAACTGTCATTGATATGCTGGAGAAACCGGAACTCATTGAAGAGGCGAAAAAAGAGTTAAGAAGACGCGTCGGCACAGAGGGATATATTCCGCCGATTCCGGAGGGAATCCGTCCGATGGCGATCAATCCAAAAAAATAATCAGGAGGAAAATCGTCTATGAGGACCGTTCAGACGAGTGAAATCACAAAAAATATCCGGGAAATGTGTATTGAAGCGAACCATTTCCTTTCGGATGATATGAAAAAAGTATTTGATGAGAGCGTGGAGAAGGAAGAATCTCCTCTCGGAAAGCAGATTTTAAACCAGCTTCAGGAAAATCTTGAGATTGCCGGAAGAGACATGATACCGATCTGTCAGGATACGGGCATGGCTGTCATTTTTATCAAGGTCGGACAGGAAGTACATATCGAAGGAGGAAATCTGACGGATGCCATCAATGAAGGTGTCCGTCAGGGATATGTGGATGGATATTTAAGAAAGTCTGTTGTCCGCGATCCCATCGATCGTGTGAATACAAAAGACAATACCCCGGCGATCATCCACTATGAGATCGTAGACGGAGACCGGGTGGATATTACCGTGGCACCGAAAGGATTCGGAAGTGAAAATATGAGCCGTGTGTTCATGCTAAAGCCGGCGGACGGTATTGAGGGAGTGAAGGAGAAGATCTTAGAGGCAGTCCGTGACGCAGGCCCGAATGCCTGTCCTCCGATGGTAGTAGGTGTTGGTATCGGGGGAACATTTGAAAAGTGCGCCTTGATGGCAAAGCATGCCCTGACGAGAAATCTGAACGAGGAATCTCCGGTTCCATATGTCAAAGAACTGGAGAAAGAAATGCTTGAAAAGATCAACGGTCTCGGAATCGGACCGGGTGGACTTGGCGGCCGTGTGACCGCTATGGCAGTCAATATTGAGACATATCCGACGCATATCGCGGGACTCCCGATGGCAGTAAATATCTGCTGTCATGTAAACC
Source organism: Clostridium sp. AM30-24 (assembly GCF_003480435.1). Classification (GTDB taxonomy): domain Bacteria; phylum Bacillota; class Clostridia; order Lachnospirales; family Lachnospiraceae; genus Pilosibacter. Next base: position 30,775 of record NZ_QUJB01000028.1, read on the forward strand.
GCCATGCGCATCGTGTTATTTAAAATAAGAGGAGCGGGAGGAAAACATGGACAGACAGATCAGTGTACCAATTAAGAAAGAAGATGCAGTGTCTCTCCGGGCCGGTGACTACGTGACTCTTACGGGAACCATCTACACGGCGAGAGACGCAGCGCATAAGAGAATGCAGGAAGCGCTGGATGCTGGGGAAGCTTTGCCTATCGACATGCAGGGAAACGTTATTTATTATATGGGCCCATCCCCGGCAAGGAAGGGAAGACCTATCGGATCTGCCGGACCGACAACAGCGAGCCGAATGGATAAATATGCTCCGAAGCTTTTAGATCTCGGACTGGGTGCCATGATCGGAAAAGGCAAGAGAAGTCAGGCGGTGATCGATGCTATCATAAGAAACGGTTCCGTATATTTCGCGGCGATCGGCGGTGCAGGGGCATTATTATCCCAACGTATTAAAAAGTCAGAGATTGTTGCCTACGATGATCTGGGAACAGAGGCAATCCGGAAACTGGAAGTAGAAGACTTTCCGGTAGTTGTGGTGATCGATTCTCAGGGAAATAACCTGTATGAGACGGCAATCAAGGAATATCAGAAATAATATCAGATGAGAAAGCGGAGAACCGACAGCCGGAAAAGGAGTTGATTCCCCGCTTTTCTGGTATAAAAGTATAGAGAAAAATCATACTGTAAAAAGATGGTAAAAAAAGATGAAAAAAGTTGTTGACAAAAAGAACTATAGCTTGTATAATTAATCCTGCGTCTGGCGAGTTCGCCCGACAAACTTAATAAATGATAATTAGCTACGGTAATAAGGAGAAATACTCAAGAGGCCGAAGAGGCGCCCCTGCTAAGGGTGTAGGTCGGGAAACCGGCGCGAGGGTTCAAATCCCTCTTTCTCCGTTCATCTGCTTGAAGGACTTCGAAAAAGAACTTCAAAAAAGATGAAAAAAGTTGTTGACAAACAGCAAACACTGTGATAAGATATCAGAGTTGCCGCTGAGATACAGCAACAACAAAACAAAGTTCCTTGAAAACTGAACAGTATG
>NZ_QUJB01000029.1 GCF_003480435.1 Clostridium sp. AM30-24
AAAAACAGCGGCTACAACGATTACCGGGCAAAACGGGAGGAGTACCGCCGCTTGCAGACTGTCAAGGGCAATATCGACCAGATTTTACGCCGGAGCGAGCCGCAGCGCAGAAAGGAGCAGAGCCATGAACGGTAATATCCCCCGCATGGACTACCGCCAGTACCGGGCAGCCCGCCGCCTTGTGCATGAGTGCTGCAACTATGACAGCGGGAACTGCCTGCTGTTGGAGGACGGCGAGCCTTGCGTGTGTGTACAGAGTATCAGCTATTCGCTGCTCTGCCGCTGGTTTACCGCCGCTGTCCTGCCCCTTGATGAAGCACTGGAAGCCGCCCTCTTGCGCCGGGGAAGCCGGAAACGCTGCGCTGTCTGCGGGGCGTTCTTCTTCCCAAAATCCAACCGGGGGAAATACTGCCCGGACTGCGCCGGACGCATGAAGCGGATAAACGCCGCCAAACGGAAGCGGAAACAAAGGGAGAAATGTCACGCTTTAGGGCATTTCAAACCCGCATAAATCAAGGCTTTTTTGGAGGGTGTCAAAGGGTGCGTGATACATTTATCCTTTTCCCTTAAAAACGCCCCCTAAAAGCGTAACAGAACCCACAGACAGACACCACAAGGAGGTGAACCCTATCGCTGATTATATGACCGCAGGAACGGAGCTGCCCGCTTACCTGCCTTACCCCCGTTTCCTGCTGGAAACAGACCTATCCCACACCGCAAGAGAGTTATATGCGCTGCTGTTAGACCGTTCCACCCTTTCGCAGAAGAACGGCTGGCAGGACAGCGAGGGACGGACATACATTGTCTACCCCATAGCAGAGATAGCGGAAATGCTGGATAAAGGCTGCACCACCATAAAGGGCGCACTGAACGAACTGGACGCTGCCGGGCTGCTGGAACGCAGACGGACGGGCTTTTCTGCCGCCAACCGTCTGTATGTGAAAGTGCCGCCTATCCCAGTGGTACAGTTTTCCGACCAACTGACGGACGGAAAACCGCCCCTCATAAGGGCGGGAAACCGACCAACTGACAGCCGGAAAACTGACCTTATGACGGTCGGAAAACCGTCCCCTAACCAAACTAATATAAACAACCTAATAGAGAGCCAAACAAAAGGAGCGAGTGAGGGGCAGCCCCCCGCCGCTTATGGCAGATATAAAAATGTATTTCTTTCTGACACAGAACTTTTGGAGCTGGAACAGGACTTCCCCGGCAAGTGGGAGTATTACCTTGACCGCCTTTCCTGCCACATCGCTTCCACCGGGAAGCAGTACCAGAGCCATGCAGCCACCATTTACAAGTGGGCGCAGGAGGACGCTGCCAAAGAGAAGCCAAAGAAAGGCATACCGGACTATTCATTCAAGGAGGGAGAAAGCCTATGACCGATACAATCCACAACACCATACTGCCTATGACCGACACCACAGCCGAGCCGGAGGATTACACCGGGGAGGACGGGCTTTTATACTGCGGCAAATGCCGGAAACCCAAAGAAGCCTATTTCCCGGAGGGCAAGACCTTTTTCGGGCGTGACCGCCACCCGTCAGAGTGCGACTGCCAGCGGGCAGCCCGTAAGGAACGGGAAGCCGCCGAGAAGCGGCGCAGCCACCTTGAAACGGTGGAACGGCTGAAACGGCAGGGCTTTACAGACAAGACCATGCAGGACTGGACATTTGCCAACGATAACGGCAGCTGCCCGCAGATGAAGAACGCCGCCGGATATGTGGCACGCTGGGAACAGATAAAGGACGGGAACTACGGGCTGCTCTTGTGGGGCAGGGTAGGCACTGGGAAAAGCTATTTTGCCGGGTGTATTGCAAACGCCCTCATGGAGCAGGAAGTCCCGGTGTGCATGACAAACTTTGCAGCAATATTAAACGACCTTGCCGCCAGCTTTGCGGGCAGGAACGAATATATTTCCCGCCTTTGCAGCTTCCCCCTGCTCATCATTGACGATTTTGGAATGGAGCGTGGCACAGAATACGGTCTGGAACAGGTCTACAATGTGATTGACAGCCGCTACCGGAGCAGGAAGCCGCTGATTGTGACGACCAACCTCACGCTGGAGGAATTGCAGCACCCGGAGGACACCGCCCACGCCCGGATTTATGACCGCCTGCTTGAAATGTGTTCCCCTCTCTGCTTTACCGGGGAGAATTTGAGGAAAGCCGCCGCACAGGGAAAAATGGAACAGCTGAAACGGCTGCTTGCCGGAAAGGAGATTTGCCTATGACCGACACCCAGAGAAACAAACGCCCTGCCCGCCGCCCGGACTGCGTGACCGAAACGAGGATAGGCAACACAATCCTTGTGGTGTCTGGCTTTTTCAAGGAGGGGGCGACCGACACCGCCGCTGACAAGATGATGAAAGTGCTGGAAGCAGAAGCCGCCGCCGGATATTTGACCTGTGATAAGCCTGATTGAAAAACCGTCATTTTTACCGACCGTAAAGAAGCAGATTTGACGCTTTTGCCGCTATACAGACAGCCGCCCCATGTGGTACAATCAAGGTACGGAATAGTGGGGCTGGCTGTCGGAAACGGAGGAATTTATGTTAAGACAGACCACCCAGCAACTCATTACCGCCCTTTACCCAAGACTGTCCCATGAGGACGAGCTGCAAGGCGAGAGCAATTCCATTTCCAATCAAAAGAGGATTTTGGAAACCTATGCCAAACAGAATGGATTTTCTAATCTGCGCTGGTACACCGACGACGGTTATTCCGGTGCGAACTTTCAAAGACCCGGATTTCAAGCCATGCTTGCAGACATTGAAGCAGGGAAAGTCGGGACAGTTATCGTCAAGGATATGTCGAGGTTAGGGCGAAACTACTTACAGGTGGGAATGTACACAGAAATGATTTTCCCACAGAAAGGTGTCCGCTTCATCGCTATCAATGACGGAGTGGACAGCGCACAGGGGGAAAATGATTTTGCCCCGCTGCGGAACATTTTTAACGAATGGCTGGTGAGAGATACGAGCAAGAAAATCAAGGCAGTAAAACGCTCTAAGGGCATGAGCGGAAAGCCCATCACAAGCAAGCCCGTCTATGGCTACCTCATGGACGAGGACGAAAACTTTATCATTGACGAGGAAGCCGCCCCGGTGGTACGGCAGATTTACAGCCTTTGCCTTGCCGGGAACGGTCCGACCAAGATAGCCCGTATGCTGACCGAGCAGCAAATCCCCACGCCGGGGACGCTGGAATACCGCAGGACGGGCAGCACCCGCCGCTACCACCCCGGCTATGAGTGCAAGTGGGCGACCAATACCGTGGTTCATCTGCTGGAAAACCGGGAATATACGGGCTGTCTGGTAAACTTTAAGACCGAGAAGCCGTCCTACAAGCTGAAACACAGCATAGAAAATCCCCCGGAAAAGCAGGCGGTTTTTGAGAACCACCATGAGCCTATCATTGACCGGGAAACGTGGGAACGGGTGCAGGAGTTACGCAAGCAGCGCAAACGCCCCAACCGTTATGACGAAGTGGGCTTGTTCTCCGGCATACTCTTTTGTGCCGACTGCGGCAGCGTCATGTACCAGCAGCGATACCAGACGGACAAGCGCAAGCAGGACTGTTATATCTGCGGAAGCTACAAGAAACGCACCGCCGACTGCACAGCGCACTTTATCCGCACTGACCTCTTGACCGCTGGCGTACTCTCCAATCTGCGGAAAGTTACCAGCTATGCGGCAAAGCATGAAGCCCGGTTTATGAAGCTTTTAATCGAGCAGAATGAGGACGGGGACAGACGCAGGAACGCCGCCAAGAAAAAGGAGCTGGAAGCCGCCGAGAAACGCATAGCCGAGTTATCTGCTATCTTCAAGCGGCTGTATGAGGACAGCGTAACCGGGCGCATATCGGACGAGCGTTTCACAGAGCTGTCGGCAGACTATGAAGCCGAGCAGAAAGAACTGAAAGAACGTGCCGCCAGACTGCGGGAAGAACTTTCCAAAGCGCAGGAAGCCACCGCAAACGCTGAAAAGTTTATGAATGTGGTACGCAGGCACACTACCATTGAAGAACTTACCCCTACTCTGCTGCGGGAGTTTGTGGAGAAAATCGTTGTCCATGAAAGCGTTGCCCTTGACGGGAAACGCCGGGGCAAGTTACGCAGACAGGAAATCGAAATCTATTATTCTTTTGTCGGCAAGGTAGAACTGCCCGACACCTAACCGCCCGACCTATCCGACATACCTCATGTGCCGGATAGGAACGGCAAAATTTTTTACACTTCTATTACTTCTTTATCACACATAAGCAAAATCACAGGGCATTAAGCAGCTGATGGCTGGCGGCGGTGTCGTTCTGATCGGCCTTCAGCTTATCCCTCTGCTGTCCGGCCTGTTCAGCTAAGTGTCACCCGTTGTCCCTTTTTCCAGAAAAGGAGCTGATGTATGGACTTTATCATCGACGCAATCGTTGAATGGCTGAAAGGTCTGCTCGTCGATGGTATCATGGGAAATCTGGACGGCCTTTTCGATAACGTCAATCAGAGCGTTGGCGAGATCGCCACACAGGTAGGCACGACCCCGGCGGACTGGAACGCCGGGGTCTTTTCCATGATACGACAGATCTCCGAAACTGCCATTCTGCCAATCGCCGGGGTCATCCTCACTTTTGTTATGACCTATGAACTGATACAGATGCTCATAGAACGCAACAACCTCCATGAAGTTGACACATGGATGTTTTTTAAGTGGGTGTTCAAAACCTTTGTGGCTGTGATGATCCTGACGAATACCTTCAATATCGTGCTGGCGGTCTTTGATGTGAGCCAGTATGTGATCCAGCAGTCAGCGGGCATTATCCAGAACGGGACAGAAATCACGCCGGATGTGCTGGACAGTCTGCGGACAGAGCTTGAGGCGATGGAGTTAGGCCCTCTGTTCGGACTCTGGCTCCAGTCCTTCCTGATCCAGCTTACCATGATTGCCTTAAACATCGTGATTTTCGTCATCGTATATGGCCGTATGATTGAAATTTATTTACTCACAAGTTTAGCGCCTATCCCGTTTGCCACCGTCCCCAACAGGGAAACCGGACACATGGGGCAGAACTATTTCCGCTCCCTCTTTGCGGTGGGCTTTCAAGGTCTATTGATCTTAGTCTGTGTTGCCATCTATGCGGTGCTGATCCAGAGTATCGCCGCCGACGGCGACCCCATCGGGGCGATCTGGGGCTGCGTGGGATATACGGTGCTGCTGTGTTTTACCTTATTCAAAACAGGCAGTCTTGCAAAATCCATCTTCGGCTGCCATTAAGAGACTTCGGGCCATGATGACCCGAAGCGGAAAGGAGCAATCCATGCAGGAAAAAACTGCGGGCGGAACATCAGCCGCCTCTATAAAGCTGGATGTAAGCGTGCGGGTCATCGAACCTGTGAAAAACCTCATGGGCTTTGCCAGCGTGAAATTCAATAACTGCTTTGTGGTGGAAAATCTGAAAATCGTACAGGGCAGCAAGGGGCTCTTTCTTGGGATGCCCAGCCAGCCAGACGGCAAAGGCGGCTACCGGGATATGGCCTACCCTGTCACAAAGGAGTTCCGGGAACAGCTCAATACCGCTGTTCTGCAAGCCTATGAGGCAAAGCTGGAACAGATGGCGGAGCGCGGCTCTGTGGGGCGTGCGTCCATCAGCGACCAGCTCAAAGCCGGGAAAGCGGCTGCCGAACAGGCAAAGGCAGAACGGCCTCCGAAGGAAAAGCCCAGCCGCAGCGCAGAGCGTTGACCTCGGGCCATGCTGGCCCGAAGCAGAAAGGAGGCGGGAACCATGCCACGCAAACGGACGGGCTATGACGCGGCCTGCTATTACGACGGAAAACTGCTGGGCCGCTGTACCAAAGCGGACAGCGACGCCTATACCCTGTTGATGAACGCCTGCGGCGGGGAGGCCGCCCGGGTCCTGCGGGAATATGCCTATTTTTCCCCGGAACTGAAAGCCATCTTAGAAAAGGCGGCGCTCATGCAGGCGGACCGGAGCCGGACGGGCGGAATGTTCCATGCGCCGAAAAGTTCCCCGTGGGGCGAGGTGCAGAGCTGTGAAACCCTCTGTCCGGGGGTGTTTCTGGTATCTACCGCCAGCCACGGCGGAACGATGGTTGCAACCGAGGTGGCCGCCGTCCTCTCTCCGGCGGCGAAAAAATGCGGTTTCAAGGACAAGGGCTATATCTGCTATGAGGAGGACGCACAGGAAAGTGTGGTGCTCCGGGAGCTGCTGGACAAAAAGCTCTGGAATATCCCCGACCGTATCAAGGACAAAGAGCGGTTTGAAGAAAACCTCAATCAGTCCATCCGGCAATACAATCCCGAATACTGGCGGGCAAGGCAGAGCGGACGGGAGGCCGCCGAAGCCGCCCGCAGCACAGCCCCGGCCAAAGAGGCCGTAAGGTAGCTTCGGGCCATGTTGGCCCGAAGCGGCAAAGGAGGTGTAACGAAATGGCCTATGTGCCAGTACCCAAAGACCTTTCCAAAATCAAGACAAAGCTGGCCTTCAACCTAACGAAGCGCCAGCTTGTTTGTTTTTCCAGCGCAGCGGCGGTGGGCCTCCCGGCTTACCTGTTTTCCCGTGGCAGTATCGGGAACAGTGCCGCCATGTTCCTGATGATCGGCCTCATGCTCCCGTTCTTCTTTTTGGCTATGTATGAACGGGACGGCCTTCCGCTGGAAAAAGTGCTGAAAAACATCATCCGCACCCGGTTCCTCTATCCCCGTGTGCGGTCTTACAAAACCGAAAATTTCTATGCGCTGCTTAGCGCCAGAAAGGAGGCGCAGCCGATTGCGAAACAGCAGAAGGGCCGGAAAGCCCGCAGGCAGAAAGCCTGAAAAGCAGGGCCTTCTCGGCCTGTTCACAAAGGGAAAGAACATTCCCACCACCGCCCAGCAGACCCTCCCTTACCGGGAAATGTACCGGGACGGGGTGTGCCGGGTGGCGGACCGCTATTACACCAAAACCATTGAATACGAGGACATCAACTACCAGCTCGCACAGTCCGAAGATCAGGCGGCCATCTTTGACGGGTGGAGCGCCTGCCTCAACTACTTTGACAGCAGCCTTCCGTTCCAGCTTTCCTTCCTCAACCACCGGAGCCGCCCGGGCAGCCGGTACAGCGTGAACATCCCCATGCAGGACGATGATTACAACAGCGTCCGGTGTGAGTATGTGGAAATGCTGGAAAACCAGATCGCCAAAAGCAACAACGGCATTGTCCGCACAAAGCTCCTGACCTTCGGAGTGAATGTGGACGACCTTTCCACCGCCAGGGCAAGGCTGGAACGTGTAGAGGCGGACATTTGCGGGAACTTCAAAAAGCTGGGCGTCAAGTGCCGCTCCCTTTCGGGGCTGGAACGGCTGGAGCTCCTTTACGGGCAGCTCCACCCCGGCAGCGGCTCCCCCTTCCGGTTTTCATGGGATATGATCCCCAAAACCGGGCTTTCCACCAAAGACTTTATCGCCCCGGACAGCTTCGACTTCCGTTTCAGCCGTCTGTTCCGGGTGGGGACGACTTGGGGTGCCGCCTCCTACTTGCAGATTTTGGCCTCGGAGCTCTCGGACAAGCTGCTGGCGGAGCTTTTGGAAATGGATGCGGAAATGACCATCACTCTCCATATCCAAACCGTCGATCAGGCCGCCGCCGTAAAATCCATCAAGGCCAAAGTCTCCGACATTGACAAGATGAAGGTGGAGGAACAAAAGAAGGCAGCCCGGTCAGGGTACGACATGGACATACTTCCACCCGACCTTATAACGTACAGCAACGACGCAAAGACCCTCTTGGAAGATTTACAGAGCCGGAATGAGCGAATGTTCCTTCTGACCTTCCTTGTGGTAAACATGGCCCCGACCCGCCGGGAGCTGGACAATGACCTGTTCACGGTGTCGGGTATCGTCCAGAAATACAACTGCACCTTGAAGCGGCTGGACTTCCAGCAGGAGGATGGTTTTCTTTCCAGCCTTCCGCTGGGCCATAACGGCATTGAGATCAAGCGCGGCATGACGACCAGCTCCACGGCCATTTTCGTTCCCTTTATGACGCAGGAGCTCCGCATGGATGGCGAAGCCGTCTATTACGGGCTCAACGCACTTTCCCATAACGTCATCATGGCAAACCGGAAAAAGCTCAAAAACCCCAACGGCCTGTTCCTCGGCGTGCCGGGCTCCGGCAAATCCTTTGCCGCAAAGCGGGAGCTTGTGAACGTGTTCCTTGCCACCCGTGACCGGATCATTGTGGTTGACCCGATGGGCGAATATTCGCCCCTTATCAAGCGGCTGGGCGGTCAGGTCATCGAGATCGCCCCGGACAGCCCTCACCACATCAATCCGATGGACATTGATTTGAGCTTCGACGAGGAAAACCCGATGGCGCTGAAAGCCGACTTTATCCTGTCGCTGATGGAGCTGATCGTCGGCGGCAAGGACGGCTTGCAGCCGGTGGAGCGTACCGTCATTGACCGCTGTGTGCGCCAGATGTACCGGGAACACTTGCAGGACCCGGAAACAAGCAAAATGCCGACCCTCCAAACCCTGTATGACCTGCTCTGTTCCCAGCCGGAGGGCGAGGCGGTACGGCTGGCAACTGCCCTTGAAATCTATGTGTCGGGTTCCCTTAACGTGTTCAACCATGAAACCAATGTGGACCTGAACCGCCGTCTGGTATGCCTTGACTTAAAAAAGCTGGGTGCCGGGCTTCGGACGATTGCCATGCTCATTATGCAGGACTTGGTAAACTCGCAGGTGTCCATGAATTTCCTGCGCGGTATCGCTACATGGTGCTACTTCGACGAATTTCATGTGCTGCTCCGTGACCGTCTGACGGCAAGCTATTGTGTGGCGATCTGGAAAATGCTGCGAAAAAAAGGGTGCGTTCCCAGTGCTTTAACGCAGAACGTGAAGGATTTTCTGGCAAGCCCGGAGATCGAGAATATCTTTGAAAACTCGGACTTCCTTGTGCTGCTCTCGCAGGCACAGGGCGACCGGCAGATTTTAGCCAAACAGCTTGGGATCAGCCCCCACCAGCTTTCCTATGTGACCCATACCAATTCCGGCGAAGGGCTGCTGTTCTTCGGGAATACCACCATCCCGTTTGTTGACCGCTTCCCGCAGAATACCGAGCTGTACGCCATTATGACCACCCGCCCGGAGGACAAAAAACAGGAAATGAACCGGGCATAACGCACTTCGGGCCATGCTGGCCCGAGGTTTGGAAAGGAGGGATACATCATCGGAAAGAAACCGGATAAATGGAATTTTCAAAGGCCGGGGCCGACGGAGGATACCGGGAGCAATCGCCCCGGACCGGCTGAACGGGAAGGGCCTTCCCCCGCACCATCCCGACGCCTGCGGTTTAAGGACGAGGATACCGGGCAGGACAGTCCTTCGGGCCATGATGGCCCGAAGTCCAAAAGCGGCAAGTTTCAAGAGGACAGCCGGAAAAGCCGTCCCTCTGACCGCATGAGGCAGGAAGATGAAGCGGACGGGCCGCAGGATACCGGCAAGGCACAGGAGCCGGAGGGCTCCGCCGAGAAGGCCGGGAGCAAAAAGGATAAGTACCAGAAAGCACAGGCAAAAGCGGAACACGCCGGGGAAAAGCTGGGAAAGGCCCGGGAGAAACTGGACAAGACCGAGGCAAAACGGGCAGCGAAGAAGCCGCCGGGGCTTGCGAAGAAAGCTGTCCGGGGAGCCCGCACCGAAGCATGGTTTTATCTCCACAACAAAATCCACGAAGTTGAGCATGAAAATGTGGGTGTGGAAGGAGCCCATAAGTCGGAACTTGTGGCCGAGGCCGGAGCCCGGAAACTGACCCGGTATGCCAAACGGAGATACCGGGAACACCCGGCCCGGAAGGTGGCAAAGTGGGAACGGAAGGACATAAAAGCCCGGGCCAATGTGGATTTTCAAAAGATGGCCTCCGATCACCCGGAGCTTGCCAGCAATCCGCTTTCCCGTGTGCAGCAGAAATGGAAACTGAAACGCCGGTATTCCAAAGAAGCAAAGGCGGCTGCAAAACAGGGCGCAAAGGCCGCAAGGAAAACCGCTGCCGCTTCGGGAACTGCGACCCGTCGGGCGGCGCAGTTTGTGACCCGTCATCCCGTGGCGGTGCTGGTCCTGCTCCTGCTGTTGCTGCTCTGTTTTCTTGTGTCGGCGGTAAGTTCCATCTTCCCCACGCTTGGCAGCGGCCTCGCCAATGCGTTATCCGGCACCTCCTACGCCTCGGAGGATACGGACCTGCTGAGGGTGGACGAGGACTACACAGCGCTGGAAAACGAGCTGGCGCAGACGGTAGCGAACATCGAAAGCACCCATCCCGGCTATGACGAGTACCGCTATTCCGTGGACGAGATCGGCCATAACCCCTATGAGCTGGCGTCCTATCTCTCGGCAAAGTACCATGTGTATTTCCGTGAACAGGTGCAGGACGAGCTGCGGGAGATCTTCGAGGCACAGTATGAACTGACCTTGACGGAGGAAGTCGAGATACGCTACCGCACCGAAACCAGCACCGACCCGGAGACCGGGGAAACCACCACCGAGGAAGTTCCCTATGAGTATTACATTCTCAATGTGACCCTCACAAACAAGACGCTGCCTGCCGTGATCCTGCCGAGGCTTAACGAACAGCAGCGAGAAATCTACACCGTTATGCAGCAGCTCAAAGGCAACAAACCCTATCTGTGGGAAGGGATTTACAACGGTGGCGAAGATACCGGCCCCAGCTATGAGATACCCGGCGAGGCGCTGGATGACCCGGCTTTTGCGGCGCTCATGGAAGAAGCCACAAAGTACATCGGCTGGCCCTATGTGTGGGGCGGCTCCAGCCCGTCCACCTCCTTTGACTGTTCGGGCTTTGTCTGCTGGGTGTACACGGCCAGCGGCGTCCACAACCTGCCCCGTACCACGGCGCAGGGCATTTACAACCAGTGTGCTATCATTTCTCCCTCCGAGGCAAAGCCCGGCGACATTATCTTTTTCACGGGAACCTATGACAGCCCCGGCCCTGTGTCCCATGTGGGGATTTATGTGGGCGACGGGATGATGCTCCATTGTGGTTCGCCCATCCAATACGCAAACATCAATTCAAGCTACTGGCAGACACATTTCTATGCCTTCGGGCGTTTGTGAGCCAGAGGAAAGGAGTCCTTGCATGAACAAGATCGACAAGCTCGATAAGGAACTGGAAAAAGCCCGGGAGAAGGCTGCCGAGTGGCAGGCCAAAATCCGGGAGCTGGAAAAGCAGAAACAGGAGGAAGAAAACAGCCAGATCGTGCAGGCGGTGCGCTCCCTCAAACTGACGCCCGCCCAGCTTATGGCTTTTTTGAATGACCCCAAAAACAGCCTTACCGCTTCGGGTCATACTGACCCGAAGCCGGAGGCACCCGAAAAGGAGGACACAGCCCATGAAGAAAATTAAATACCGCAGGCTGGCGGCGATGGCTGCCAGCCTTTTGTGTTGCCTGATCTTTACAGTCCCGGCTTATGCACAGAGCAGCGAGCCGCAGCCGGAGACAGCTCCCTCCCCGGCAGAAACCGAAGCGGAGCCGGAAACCCAGAACCCCTTTACCCCGGACGGGACGGGAACCGTGGTGGACAACGCCACCGACGAGGATGGAAAGGAGTTCTACACCATCACCACAGCAGACGAGAGCGTGTTTTATCTGGTGATCGACAAACAGAAAACCAGCGAGAACGTCTATTTCCTTAATACCGTTACCACAGACGACCTTCTGCCTCTTGCTGAACAGGGTAAGGAACCGCCCAAAGAAGTGACCCCGGAGCCAGAGCCAAAGCCCACCGAACCGGTGGAGGAAGTACCGGAACCCGAGCCGGAGAAAAAGGACAGCCCCCTTCTTTCTATGCTCCTGATCGGCGTGGTGGTGCTGGCCGGCGGTGGGATTGGTTACTATTTCAAGATTTACAAGCCGAAGCATGAGGCCCCGGATTTGGAAGATGATTACTGCGAATATGAGGACGGGGAGCTGGAGGAGATCGCAGAGGAACCCGAGGACGAAGATACCCCGCCGTGGGAGGAAGATACGGAGGAATGAGAATGAATTTTACAAGCAGCCCTTTTGAACGAATGATGAAGGAAGTACCGCACCCCGGCTGGGACAATGACAACCCTTGTAAGGGATGCCGTTACTACAAGGAGTGCAAAGGAAAGAAAAAACAGTGCCGGAAGAAGTTCCGGGCGCTGATCGTGGAGCCTCGCCCTTCGGGCCATCGTGGCCCGAAGTCTTAAATGGACGCCCGGGAGCTGACCCGTGACGAGAAGAAGAAAATCCGTTCTCTTGTCACGGGGATGTGTGCCAACTATGACCGGGAAAGCGGTCTGTGCCTTCCTCTGGACTGTGCCTGCTATATGCTGCACAAGTGCTGGACAGGGGCGTACTGCCGTTACTTCTGTGAGGCTGTCCTGCCCCTTGACCCGGAGCTTCAAGCGGCGCTGACAACGGAAGGCATCTCCCCGGAGCTGCGGGCCTGTGCGGTCTGCGGAAAGGCGTTTTTGCCCGAGGGGCGTCAAGCCTACTGTTCCGACGCCTGCAAGGCCGAAGGGAACCGCCGAAAAAGCCGGGAACGCATGAGGAAAATGCGGGAGAAAAGGCCGGGCGACTGTTACGATTTGCCGCCTCCAAAGGCTTGGCATTCCGGGCTTTTTTGAGGGTGTTTCCGGGGTGGGAATATCTTATTACATTTCTCCCCTGTCTGCCCTCTTATTTCGTAACATCCAGCACTTCGGGTCATGTTAGCCCGAGGCACAGAAAGGAGGTATCTCTTGGAGACAGTACAAGGATATGTGATTTTGAAAGCTGCCACCTTTGAAACCGGACACGGCTTTGCGCTGGGGCATAATCCGGGAGCGCCGAGCCCCTTTGTGACCTGGCAGTTTACCGAGGGGGAAAACGGCCATCGGGATTACTACTGGGGCCGCTATGGAACCAGTCAGGCGTGGGCGCAGAGGGACTTTGACCGCCGGATGGACGACTATCAGCAGTTTTACCATGCGGCGGTCAAGCATACCGAGCTGGGACCGGAGGGCGTTTACCGCTATTATTCCACCCAGCGGCCCGTGGACATAGGAACTTACCCGAAGCCGCCGGATAACCAGCCTCTTTCCATCGTCAACTACGATGATGACAGGCGGCGTCCTGTGGCAGACGGCAGGCTGATGGCATGGGGCGAACTGACCTACGCAAAGCCGCTGACCGAAAAGCAGATGGAGGATTATGAGCTGAAACCAGCACCGGGCAATCCTGACCGGGTGCGCCCATCCATTACCGCCCGGCTTAAAGAAGGAACGAGAGGGCAGAAACCCCCGAAGGAGCCCGGCCAGAAGCGGAGCCATAAAAACCATGAGGAACGATAAAGGAGGATCGTTATGCACGAAAAAGACAACTATCTGAAAACCGCCGAGCTCTCCACGGAGCAGAACTGCAACATGATCGACGGCGTACCCAACAATACGCCCATCCCGCCCACGCCCCCGGAGCTGGACGCAAAGCCGCTGGACAAGGTAAAGGAGCCCAAGGAGCGCCGGAAAGGCCGGGAACTGGAACGCTGATGGAGAACCGCAAGCGGAATGTCCATCTGCACGTTATGGTAACGCCGGACGAGCTGGCGGCCATCCATGAGCGGATGACCGAGGCGGGCATTTCCAACGCCGGGGCTTATGTACGGAAAATGGCTCTGAACGGGTATATCCTGCACATCGACCTTACGCCCGTAAAAGAGCTGATCTCTCTGCAACGGCGCTGTTCCAACAATCTCAATCAGGTTGCCGTACACGCACACACCTATGGCGTGTACCCGGAGGAAATCGACGGATTGAAGCGGGACTATGAAAAGTTATGGGGCGAGGTGTCAAAGGTGCTGCGGGAGCTTTCCGAGCTGGTGTCAAAGTAAGACGAGGGCGGCAGGTTCCGATGTTGGGACCTGCCGCCTTGTTCTTTTTACCATCTATATCTATGTTTCCGAAAATGTAATTCCCGAAGTCCAGCCTCTTTACAAATAGACGATAGAATTTTTAGTATTTCTTCTCGTGTAGAATTAAGCCATTCAGCAAGCTCACGATCATAGAAACAATAAGCGACATCTTCGCCTGTGCCATATGTCGAATAGGCTTTTTCCTTTTTGGCTATTTTCAATCGTCTGCGAATTGCTGTTAGCATATCAGTGATAGTATAGAGTTTTTCTCTCCATAAAGAGTTTTGGACAGAAGATTTTCCATCAGCCTGTTTTAATATGGAGCCATCACGAGTTCTTAGTACCCCTGTATTCAAGGCAATTAGCGTATCTTCAATCGCTTTATCAAAATCCTCCATTCGACCTTCTTGATAAATGTCATCTTGAAAGGCTGGACGATCAAAGCACTCCAAATAAAATTGGACAAGCTCTTTATCTTTTTCAAAGGCAGGTGTGGAAGAAGTAGTTTCGACTTCCAAAATTGCTGTCTGTTCTGCAAGCTGCTTCCAACTTTGTAGCAGTTCTTTAGGATAACGAGTAATATCCGTATCAATCAATTTAGAACAAGACTGGCATAACCAAATTCCATTTTCAAACGACTTTCTTTCTTCGGGTGTCATAGAAGCGTCATAGCGTGGACCGCCTTGAGCCGCTGCACAGATATGAGCTGCTACCCCTATATTTGTAATTTTTTCAGGATTGGTATTTGCCCCACAAGTCAACTTTCGGCAAGCAGGATTACTACATCTTCTACCAACCCGATTTGCCAGTAATTCCTTTGTTGCTGAAGTAAAGTCGTCTCTGCTGTTCCCCATGTTCATCACCTCGTCTAACCAAAATATTGATTTCATTATATCATAACTTTTTAGATAAAACCATCAAGCTTCGGGCCAGCATGACCCGAAGTTTTAGGACAGGATTTACTAATCTTTCGCAACATTTATGTCCCCGGGCAGGCATGATAAAATAGAGGTAGGAAGGATAGATAAAGGAGGTTTTGAAGATGAAGATACTGCTGAAAATATTGGCTGCTCCCTTTGCTTTAGCGTTGTCCCTTCTGGCGGCTCTGCTGGTGTTCCTATTTGATATTTGTGCCGTCCTGCTGACGATTGCCTCTGTGATCCTGACGGTGCTGGGTGTCGCTCTCTTTTTCACGCCGACGCCCATAGGCGGGATTGTATTTCTGTTTCTTGCCTTCCTTCTTTCGCCGTATGGACTGCAAGCGGCGGCGGGCTCCCTTCTTTGGGCGCTGGACGGAGGCAAATCCGCTCTGTACCGGTTTCTGGCAAGTTAAGCAGCCTCGGGCCATACTGGCCCGAAGTCGGGGCGGTCTGAATGGGCCGCCCCTTTCTCATGGAAAGGAGGAATGATTTTTGGCTACCACAACTTTGTTACAGCGCCATGCGGGCGAAGGCGAAACGATTGCTGAGGCTATCCGGGATTGTCTGGACTATGGCAAGGACCCGGAGAAAACAGAAAGCGGAAAGTATATCTCCGCTTATGAATGTGATCCGGCCACCGTGGCGGACGAGTTCCTTTTGGCAAAGGCCAGCTATGCCGCTATGACGGGCCGGGAACAGAAGAAAGAAAATAATGTGCTGTGCTATCAGATACGACAATCCTTCTATCCGGGCGAGATCACCCCGAAGGAGGCGAACCGTATCGGCTATGAGCTGGCTATGCGCTGGACAAAGGGGCGGCACGCTTTTATCGTTACCACGCACACCGATAAGCAGCACATCCATTGTCACATTTATTACAACTCCACCACCCTTGACTGCACCCGGAAATTCCGAAATTTTTGGGGCTCCAGCTTCGCCCTTCGGCGGTTCTCTGACAGGCTGTGCCTTGAAAACGGGCTATCCATCGTGGAGAACCCGAAGCCCCGGAGCAAGGGCAAGTATCGGAACTATGGAGAGTGGCAGAAAGACCGGAAAGGGCCGCTTTCCTATCAGGACAGGCTGCGCCTTGCCGTTGATACTGCGTTGGCGGAACGCCCCGCTGATTTGGACGAATTTCTCAATCTGATGAAGCGGGCCGGGTATGAGGTCAAGACGGTTCGGGGCGGCGGTATCAGCTTCCGGCTGACCGGGCAGGGACAGGAACGCTTCACCCGTCTGCGTGCCTCCACGCTGGGGGACGGCTACGACTTGCAAGATGTTCTGTCCGCCATTGAGGGCAAAGAAAAACGCCCCGGGCGCTCGGAGCGGAAAATCAGTCTGGCGGTGGATATTCAAGCAAAGCTGGCTGCCGGTAAGGGGCCGGGATATGAACGCTGGGCGAAGGTATTTAACATTAAGCAGATGGCCGCTGCCCTTGCCTATATACAGGACAATGGCCTGACCGATTATGAGCAGTTGGCACAGAAAGCTACCGAGGCGGCAGACCGTTTCCATGTTATTTCCGAACAGGTCAAGCAGACGGAGCAGGCCATGAAAACCAATGCCGGGCTAAAGGCCGCAACGGTTCAGTATGCCAAAACCCGCCCAGTCTTTGAGCAGTATAAGGCGACGAAGTACAGCCGGAAATTCCTTGCGGAGCATGAGGCCGACCTTGAACTGTACCGGGCTGCACAAGCGGAAATGCGCTCTCTGCTGGGCGGGGCGAAGCTCCCTAAAATGGATGTGCTGAAGGAGGAAGGCCGCAAGCTCACAGCAAAGAAAAAACAGCTCTATGGAGAATACCAGAAGGCACGACGGGATATGCAGGAGATCGTCACGATCAAGGCGAACATTGACACTCTGATGGGCTACACCGAGCCGGGAAGAAAGCAGGAAAAGGAGCGTTAAGGTTATGAAAATAAGGAGCAAAGCGACGCTGACACTTCGGGCCATGTTGGCCCGAAGATACGGGTTTGGGGCGAGCCCCAACAAGCCGCCTTTGTGCCACTTGTGGCCACAGAGGCATTGCTTGCCACTTAGCGACAGCCCTTAAAATGACGCAAAAAAACAGAGGCCCTTATTCTGGAACCTCCGTTTCCCTGGCTTTCTTAATGCCTTCGGCTGTGGCTTCTATCGCGACAAGCTCTTTTTCATTCATGGAGTTTAGAAGTACATCAATGTGCTTTCTGCAAGAGCTTGACCTTGCCCCTCCGTCCGCATGAATAAACTGGTCAACTGAAACGTCAAACATGGTAATGAGTTTAACAAAAAGGTCGAAGCTGGGATACTGACCTTTGTTCTCAATATTCATAATGGTACGGGAGTCACGGTCTACTAATTCCGCAACATAGGCTTGTGTCCAGCCCTTTTCTTCTCTGGCTCTTTTGAGCGCTGCCCCGAGGCCGTGAAAGTCAAACCTTCTTTCATCTTGGTTCATTCTCATATCACCCTATATCATTCTACATTTCTGGTTGAATTATGAGAATGTAATGAGATTTTACATTAAGTAGTATTTTGTTTCGCATCCATGTAGGCTCTAACTTGTATTATTCGAGGTAGAGAACTATAATATATCCTGTGGAGGTGCGAAATGGACTATATGACATTGAAAGAGGCCGCCGAAAAGTGGGGCGTGACACCTCGTAGAGTAAATTATTATTGTGCCGGAGGGCGTATCCCCGGTGCTGTAAAAATGGCTGGTGTTTGGCTGATCCCAAAGAACGCAGAAAAGCCGATTGACGGAAGGACAAAACAAGGGAAGGAGTTGCACCATGAATAAAATCCTGATTATAGATGATGACAGAGAACTGTGTGCCTTAATTAAGCGCAGCGTACAAACGGAAAATATAGCAGCCGATTTTTGTAATACCGGAAAAAAGGGCTTGCAGAAATTAAAAGAGCAGGAGTATCAGCTTGTGGTGCTGGATGTGATGATGCCTGGTATGGATGGCTTTGAAACGCTGGAAGAAATTCGCAAGGAGTACAGCTTACCGATTTTGATGTTCACATCTAAAAATGACAGCATTTCTAAAGTACGGGGCTTACGGGCCGGGGCGGATGATTATCTGACAAAACCGTTTGACATGGACGAACTGATTGCCCGTATTGCGTCCCTTATTCGCCGCTACACCCGTTTTAATCATCAAGCCGGAGCTGTGCAAAAACTGGATTTTGATGGATTGCAAATTGACCTTGAAAATCGTTCTGTTACGACGGAAAATGGCACTTTTGAACTTCCACCAAAGGAATTTGATCTGCTCCTGTACTGTGCAAAGCATCAAGGAAAAATTTTGACCAAACAGCAGATTTATGAGGAAGTTTGGGGCGAAGAATATTTCTATGATGACAGTAACATTATGGCGATTATCAGTCGGCTTCGTAAAAAATTAGAAGTCAATCCTTCAAGCCCAAAATATATACAAACGGTCAAAGGGATTGGCTACCGGTTTAATAAGGAGGTGTAGCCAGCATGGAAATCATCGTTTTCTTGTCCATTGTGATTGCTGTTTTGGCTGTGCTGACCTCCATCGTTCTCGTTCGGCGCGTAAAAAAACAAATAGCGGAAATGACCGATGCGCTGGTTGATGTGAAAAACGGAAATGGCAACCGGCGTATTCTATCCGCAACAAATGAACTGACAGCACCTCTTGCCTATGAAATCAATGAGATCGTTGTGGCCTATGAAAGCAGACTTTCAACTGTACGGCAGACAGAAGAAACCAACCGCCAGCTTATGACAAGCCTTTCCCATGACGTGCGAACGCCCCTTACTACTCTGCTTGGGTATCTTGACGCTACACACAAAGGACTGGTCACAGGAAAAGACCGGGATGATTATATTGAAACCGCCCGACGGAAAGCCCATGATCTGAAAGAATACATTGATGTACTCTTTGACTGGTTCAAGTTAAATTCCAACGAGTTTGCTTTGGAGATCCAGAGCGTTGAGACCGCAGAGCTGACAAGAAATATTCTGATCGACTGGATACCGATTTTTGAGGATAAACAGGTTGATTATGACATTGATATTCCTGAACAGCCTGTCCGGGTAAGATTGGATATGGATAGCTATATGAGGATCATCAATAACCTTATTCAAAATGTAATCGCTCATAGCCATGCGGACAAAATTAAAATCTCCCTATCGAAGAAGGAAAACAGCATGGAGCTGTTGCTGGCGGATAATGGAGTGGGAATTGAGAAAGAAGATTTGAAACACATATTTGAACGGCTTTATAAGTGTGATAAAGGACGCTCTGAAAAAGGCAGCGGACTTGGTCTTTCTATTGTCCATCAGCTTGTAGAAAAGATGGGTGGAAGCATAACAGTTGAAAGTTTTCCGGGAAAGGGAACTGAATTTGTGTTGCGTTTTCCTTTGGAGATTTAAGCGGGTTCCCGTCCTTACGGCGGGAACTCTTGTCATTTTAGCCGAATTTCAAATTGCAAGGTTAATGCAAGGTTGCGGCAAGGTTAATGCAAGATTGGCGTGATAGAATACCTTACAGAACAGGAGGTTTTGAATATGGATTCAAATTATATTATTGAAACAAAAAATCTGACAAAGCAATACGGCTCACAAAAGAGTGTGGCTGACTTAAATATCCATGTCAAGCGTGGGAGAATTTATGGTCTGTTGGGTAGAAACGGAGCCGGAAAAACCACAACTATGAAAATGCTGTTGGGTTTAACGAAGCCTACTTCCGGTGAGGTCAAAATCTGGGGAAAGTCTTTGCAAGGAAATGAAAAGAAGTTGCTGCCCCGCATTGGCAGTTTGATTGAGTCCCCTGGTTTTTATCCCAATCTGACCGGTACGGAGAACCTGCGTATCTTTGCTACCCTGCGTGGAGTACCAAACAATCATGCCATCAAAGACGCTCTGGATTTAGTCGGGCTACCTTACAAGGATAAAAAGCTGTTTTCGCAATACTCTCTTGGCATGAAGCAGCGGTTGGCGATTGCCCTTGCAGTCATGCACGATCCGGAGCTTTTGATTTTGGATGAGCCGATCAACGGTCTCGATCCCATCGGTATTGCAGAAGTACGATCCTTTATTCGGGAGCTTTGCGACGCAAGAGGAAAAACCATTTTGATTTCCAGTCACATTCTTTCGGAGATTTCCTTGTTGGCTGACGATATTGGAATTATTGACCACGGTGCATTGCTGGAAGAAGAAAGCCTTGCTGAGCTGGAGCAAAAAAGCAGTAAACATATCCGGTTTACGCTCTCTGATACTGCACAGGCGGCAAGAATTTTGGAACGCAATTTCCACGAAACCCATTTTTCCATACAAGACGACCACAATCTGCGTCTACACAATATGGAGTTGCCTGTGGGGAAAATTGTAACTGCTTTTGTAGAAAACGGATTGGAGGTATCAGAAGCACATACCTGTGAAGAAAGTCTTGAAGATTACTTCAAGCGTGTGACAGGGGGCGAAGGAATTGCTTAAACTAATCAAATGCGAATTTTTGAAATTGAAACGGAAGAAATTTATTCCGCTGATTATCCTGGCTGCGTTCCTGTTTCCAATCCCGCTGACTTATCTGATGACAACGCCCTCTATGATGGAGCGATATACGGATCGGGCAGATGCTTTCGATGGACTATTTAACATGGTGTTGGGATATGGTATCCAGTTTTTACTGCCCTGCATTATCGGAGTGATTGCCGCTATTCTGTTTTTTATGGAACGCGACAACGATACATTCAAAAATCTGCGTACAATTCCCGTAACCAGCACGCAAATGGTGCTTGCAAAAATTATTGTCCTGTTTCTCTTTGGAATTGTTTTTTGTGTGGCTTCTACCATTGCAACAATTCTTTGCGGATTTGGAACATTGGAAGTTTATGGAATAGGCTATAAATTGTTTTTAGCGGTTGAAACGGGGATCTTCATTACGGCAGGAACACTCCCGTTGATTGTCCTTGTTGTCTTTTTCAGTAAGACCTATGTTTTTTCCATTTTGCTGTGTGTCTTTTACAGCGTTCTGAACATGAGTGCTACGGCATTGTTTGACACACTGCCTAAAACTATGTTATGGCTTCTGCCCACGCCACTGACTACATTTTGGAGTGCGGGAGATATGGCGGCTCATGGAATAAAAATGGACTTGGAGCAAATGACAGGGCTAATTCCCTCAACATTTCAAGTTGTATTCATTCTTGGGATCATGGCATTCGTTTCGTTCTTACTGATTGACAGATTATATAAGCAGAGGGGGGAATAAACATGGTTCGCATTGTAAAAACAGAATTTTATAAATTGAAAAGGTATCATATCCTTTGGGCGGGCGTTGCACTCATGCTGCTATCCGTCCTGCTGACCTTGTTTACCTCTATGGCGAATGATGGTTCCGTTTGGGATTTTGCCTATCTTACAGAACAGGTCATCAAAAACAATATGTCCATGATTTTTCCGATGTGTATCAGCCTAATTGCTGGATATATGATTTCTCGTGAGCAGACGGATGACACATTGAAAAATATTCTGACTGTGCCGATCTCTTTTAAGAAACTGTTGACCGGAAAATTGATTGTGTGCGGCGTATTGTCTATTATTTTCGGGCTGATATGCAGTCTGTTTACAATCATAGCAGAAATGATTGTGGGATTTCCCGGCTTTGAGATTTCCTTAGCTCTAAAAGCAGCCTTGCAGATTACTGCGGTTAATTTCTTTTTATATCTTGCGGTTCTGCCGATTATCGCTCTTACTTGTCGGAGGGCAGGCAGCTTTTTAGTCGGTGTAATCATTGCTTTTGTCTATGGATATGGAGGGATGTTTGCCGCAGGAAATATGACATTAGCAAACCTTTATCCGATTACCGCAAGTCTTGGAATGGTAGGCTACCGTAGCTATGATGCCGCAGTCAACTGGAATATCGGAACCTGTTCTTGCAGTCTTGTGCTTGCTGTCGTTATTTCTGCCATCTTGATTTTGTGCATGAAAGAGCGAGAAGCAACCCAAACAAAGAAAAAGGCCAAAAAGGTAGCACCAAAGAAAGGCTGGTGATGATTTTATGAAGAAAATAGTTTTAGCATTAACATTCGTCCTTGTGGGAAGTTTTATGCTTGCTGGCTGTTCAAAAGATGAAATTCTCAATCATTACAATAACATTGTTCAGTCTGCGGGTTCCATAGAACTGACAGGGAAAGCGTCACTGCAAGGGGAAAAAGAAAAAGGAATTGATGATTATACAGGGACTTATACGGCTGATTATGCGAACTTTTCAGGTACAGAGTATTTGTTCGGAGGAACTTCCATAAAGAGAGAAGCCGGTAAAGAGCTGTCCATTGATTGCACCTTGGAGATTACGGAAGGTACTGCAAAAGTATTTTGGATTTCTGGATCTGATGAAGCAGTAACTTTGATTGAAACAACCGGAACTTATAGTGACACAATTACACTTCCTGATGGTGGAAATTATATCGGCATTGAATGTGAGAATTTCACTGGAAACATTGAATTAGATATTGAATAATACTCTGCCGGACGACGGCAAAAGAAAAAAAGCCGTCGTAGAGCAGACAATTTGACACGCCCATTTGAAACGGTGGCTTTGATTTTCAGAGCCGCCGTTTCTTTGCGTTTGCACAAACCAATGACGACTTGCAGGGACACGGTAGCCGATTGGAGGTTGATTTACCGTGTCCTTCTTTTTATTTCGCAGTATCCATGATCTGCACCAGTTAAAAAAAGCGTAGCTCCCCCTCCGGGACAGTCTGGTTATGAATGTGAAATTAGACAACACATAAATGAATATGTAACTTCATGCGTCCGTGTGGCTTCATGCCGCCCGGGCGCTTTTGCGTTCTTATGGGGCCGCTTCGGGTCATGTTGGCCCGAAGTCATTCCCCGGTGCCGCTCCCCGCCGCCTTCGTTTCGGTCACTCGTCAACCAACAACCGAAACGGAGGTCAATATGGCTATTATCAATTTGCGGGACTATTACCCATTCTATACATCAGATTGCTTCATGGAAGTATCGGAAGAAGTTGCAGAAATGTTCAAAGAGTTTGATCGTAAAGAGGCTGCTTATCGGCTGCGTACATACCGCCACAAAGCCTACTATTCCCTTGATCGGGATGACGGGCTGGAGCATGAAGCTGTCTTTGTTGCCTTATCTCCCCATGAACTGTATGAGCGGAAAGTGACCATGCAGGAGCTTCACGCAGCGATTTCCAGTCTGCCGGACAAACAGGCAAAACGGATTTATGCTCATTTCATTCTCGGCATGACCAAACAGGACATTGCCCGGGCAGAGGGCGTCCATGAAAAAGTAGTTCGTGTCGCAATCGAGCGAGGTCTGCGGCGCTTAGAAAAAATTTTGAAAAATTCTTTGTAAGGCGTACCGATTTAGGCCGGAAAATGAAATGGCTTATGAGAGGCAAAACACTTCGGGTCACAATGGCCCGAGGTTCAGACAAGCCTCATGCAGATTGAAAATTGAATAAAAAGACACCCGGATACGAAGGGGAACGCGCTGTGTGACAGACCCGCCATGACCTCAGATTTCAAAGAATACAGTCTTTGTATAACTGAGCGAGCGAACAGGTCCATGCCATAGGTGGGGCAAGGCTGGCTCCACCGGAACAGGCGCAGAACCCGGATACTTGCGTTTAGTCACAGTCCGAGCGTTGAAGCGGCCTTGCAAGCCGTGAGCCGTCGCAGGCAATGAGAACGCCTTGCCATCAGAATGGGGAGAGTTGAAATACTATGGGGCATGAAGCCTATGTCCGTCCGATGTGTCTGAAATGAAGTGAAAACCTATGGGGAGTCCCCGGCAATGCTGTCTGATGATAGGCCAACCGATCCGGCATGGCTCCCCATCTTTTCAAAAAAGGAGCATTTTATGGGAAATGCGTTTGGAATGATCCCCGGCTTGGAAACGGACGAATGGAGCAATGACGCCTGCCGCGGCTATGTCATTATGGCAATGGAGGACTGCGGATTTTCAAAGAAGGATATACGGCGTGTTGTGGGGCAGCTTTATGAAGTATTTGACCTCAACAGCGTGGAGGACGCCAAAGAAAAGTACCATTCCAGTCCTTACTGACCTCGGGGCACATCGACCCGAAGTGGAGAAAGCTCAAAGGGCGGCACCTGCTGGGTGCCGTCTTTTGACATTTCCCCACAGGACAAGCGGGAAAGGCAGGCATATACACGCACTTTCGCAAAGGAGGTTTTCAATGACGCAAGCTGTCACTTATGAACGAGAAACAAAGTCTGTCGCATTTCAAGGGAAGATCATTGTGCTGGAAAGCCTCACGCCGGTACTTCCCCCGAAGGAGAAAGCACAGCGCAAAAAAGAAATTGAGCGTTGTCTTTATGAGGTGTTCAGAAAATATGGGGACAGATTTCCCTAATCATTCGCAACATTGTTGTCCGGGGCTGCTGATGGTATAATATAGTTGTAAGGTTGGTAGCTCCATTCCAACAAGGAAAGGAGCCCAATATGGAATTTATCAGAGAAGATTGTATTTACGCAAGACAGTCAGTAGACCGCAAGGACAGTATCAGCATTGAAAGTCAGATCGACTTTTGCAAGTATGAATTGAAAGGTGGGAGCTGCCGGGTATTCAAGGACAAAGGCTATTCCGGTAAGAATACGGACAGGCCGGAGTTTCAAAAGCTGCTGGGCGAGATCCGCAAGGGAAAGGTCCGGCGGGTCATCGTGTACAAACTGGACCGTATAAGCCGCTCTATTCTGGACTTTGCAACGATGATGGAGCTGTTTCAAGAGTATGATGTGGAGTTTGTATCATCCACAGAAAAGTTTGATACTTCGACCCCGATGGGCCGGGCCATGCTGAATATCTGCATTGTATTCGCCCAGCTTGAACGTGAGACAATTCAGAAGCGTGTCACAGACGCCTACTATTCCCGGTGTCTGAAAGGCTTCCACATGAGCGGACAGGCACCATACGGTTATCAGTTAGAGCCTACTGTGGTAGAGGGTATCCGCACAAAGAAAATGGTTGCCGACCCCATAGCCGCCGACCATGTACGGCTGATGTTTGAAATGTACGCTGAACCGGAAACCTCCTTCGGAGATATTACCCGATACTTCGAGGAACAGGGTATCAAGATTTACGAGAAGTCAATGGTTCGGAGTTTTCTTTCCCAGCTTTTGCGAAACCCCGTTTATGCACAGGCCGACTTGGAGCTGTACGAATTTTTCAAGAGCCAGGGGGCAGCGATTGTCAATGACGCTTCCGACTTTGCCGGAACAAACGGCTGCTATCTCTATCAGGGGCGGGATGTGAAGGAGGACAAGGACAGGTGCTTAAAAGACCAGATACTTGTTATCGCTCCCCACGAAGCACTCATTTCCTCTGACACATGGCTGAAATGCCGGAAAAAACTTATGGCAAATACCACCTTCCAGCAGGGACGGAAACCGAAGAACACTTGGTTGGCCGGAAAAATCAAATGCGGGCATTGTGGGTATGCGCTGAAAGCCACACATGTACCAAACAGTACCGGATATTTCCGCTGTACCAAACGGACGGAAAACAAAGGCTGTCCGGGCTGCGGGAAAATCCGTAAAGAAGAATTTGAGCAATTCATTTTCTCGGCCATGCAGGAGAAGTTCAAAGACTTTCAGATACTCCACGGCAGGGAGGAAAAAGTCAATCCGAAGCTGACCGCCTATCAAGTGGAACTGGCACAGGTGGAGGCAGAAATTGAAAAGCTGCTGGATACGCTGACCGGAGCCAATGCGACCTTGCTTGCCTACGCCAACAAAAAAATTGAAGAACTGGACACCCGACGCCAGACCATTTCAAAAGCAATCGCCGAATTGAGCGTTGAAACCATATCTCCCCAGCAGATAAAGAAGTTATCCTATTATCTCGATAACTGGGACAGCATAGATTTTGACGACAAAAGAAAAGCCGCCGATGGTTTGATCTCTACAATCAAGGCCACCAGCGACCGTGTTCAGATAGAGTGGAAAATCTGACATTTCCGCTCTATCGCCCCTCATTTCTATTTTATCTTGTTTGTACCCCTTGTACACCGATGTTTCTGTTGTTTTTTGAATGTCCGAGTAAAAATCCCGTAGCACCAGTTGGATATTTACACCCACGCCACAATCGGGGTTGGTGTGGATGTCCTGATGGAGCAGGGGCTTGTTGCCCTCTACTGCCCGATAGGCATCCAGCAGAGTGATTTTCTCCGGCTCACGAGCCAGAGCGGGTCGGGGATGTCCCTTCACGCTGATCAGCAGCCCTCCTTTCCGCAGGGCGGACATGAGCTGGCGCACATAGGCAGGATTCGTCTGAATGCTCTCTGCCAGCTTGTTACTGGTCAGGTCGCAGTCTGGGTACAGAGCGATAAAAGCCAGAATATGAACAGCATCGCTAAGGCGGGTGGGATATTTCATGGTCTGATCTCCTTTTTTACTTGATGTTATTTTTATTATAACAGCATATTGACAGTAACACAAGAGGGTGCTAAGATGGTTTGAAGTAAGAATAAAAATAACACCCACTCGAAAGGAATGGTGACAATGAATTTCTATGATGATTTGGTCATGCAGACCCAGATGAATTATTCCAGGCACTATCATATCTATGCTTCCGGCAGTACGCCTTATCAGTTGACTGACAAAAAGCCGCTGCCGTATAACGAACAGATCGATCGGTTGGTACAGGAGGTAAAGGAAGCTGACTGTGTGGTAGTGGGCGGAGCCTCCGGCCTGTCCGCTGCCGGTGGCGGAGATTTTTACTACGAGGACAACGACTCCTACCGCAAATACTTCCGGCCTTTTGCCGAGAAATACCACTTCAAAGGTGCTTTTGCAGGGATGATGCACCCCTGGAAGACAAGGGAAGAGTATTGGGGGTATCTTGCCACCTTCCTTCACACCACCCAGACCGCACCTGTGCGTCTTCCTTATCTGAATTTAGACGCTTTGCTGAAAGGCAAGGACTTCTTCATCCTCACCACCAACCAGGATACCCAGTTTGTCAAACTCTACCCGGAGGAGAAGGTGGCAGAAATTCAGGGAGATCACAGGTTCTTCCAGTGTGCCGCCTGCTGTACCGATGACACCTGGGATGCGGTAAAGCCGGTGGCTGATATGGTGGCCGCTATGGGGGATGGCACGAAGATTCCCACGGATCTCATTCCCCGGTGCCCTCACTGCGGCGGTGAGGCCTTCCCCTGGGTGCGAGGATATGGGAATTTCCTGCAAGGAAAGAAATATGAACAACAGTACGAAAAAATTTCTCGCTACGTACTGGAACACAAAGACAGCAAGATTCTGTTCCTGGAGCTGGGCGTTGGCCGAATGACTCCCATGTTCATCCAAGAGCCTTTCTGGAACCTGACCCTCAGCTTTCCCCATGCTCGATATATTGCTATCAACGACAAGTATGACTTCCTTCCCAAGCAGTTGGAGGACAAGGGCATGACCATTGTGGCCGACATTGCTCAAGTGCTACGGGATGCACGGAAACTCTAGCTGCCCTCCGGCAGGTGCGATCCATTGCAGCAACCATAAAATAGAAAAGGAGCGAACGAATATGATAGATTGGAACCCTATTGCGGAAAAATTCAGAGAAGCGGACGCTATCTTGATCGGGGCCAGTAACGGACTGTCCATCACCGAAGGACTGCATTTGTTTGCGGACAATGCGGTCTTTGAAAGACTGTTTGGGGATTTTAAACGGAAATACGGCCTTGGGTGTATTTTGCAGGGCATGATGGCCGGATGGCCCAACGAGGAGGAAAAGTGGGCTTTCTGGGCCCGTCTCATCCATCATTACTGCGGGCAGTACCGGCCTACGCCGGTGATGAACGATTTGAAGGCCATTGTGGGAGAGAAAGATTACTTTGTCGTCACATCAAACGGAGAAGGTCACTTTGAACGGTGTGGCTTCGATCCGACGAAAATCTATGAGATTGAGGGCAACTGGTTTACGATGCAGTGTGCCCGCCCCTGCCACGACACCCTCTATTCAAGTTTAGAGGTGGCCGAAAAATTATCGGCTGCCGAACAGGGCGGCCATGTGCCTACAGAGTTGGTGCCGCGCTGTCCCAAGTGCGGAGGTCCCATGGACATCCACATGGGCGCGGGTCAGAGAATGATTTCGGATACCTTTGCCCAGGCACGGTTCCAAAACTTTCTGAAAACCTACCACGGAAAGAAACTGGTGGTTCTGGAGCTGGGCATTGGCTGGCGCAATCAGCTGATCAAGGCTCCGATGATGCGCCTGGTGGCCGGCGAGCCAAACGCCACTTATGTGACCATCAATCTGGGTGAGATCTACATTGCGGACAATATCAAAGAGAAGTCCTTCGGACTGGACGGGCGGCTGGATGAGCTGCTGCCTGCTCTCCGGGAGGCGTGCGAGGCATGACGATTCCGGAGCAGGTTCAAAATGACTATAAAAGAAGGAAAACTAATGCGTAAAAAGATAAAAATCACCGTGCTGCGGACGGAATACTATCAGGAACTGGCAGAACAGTATGCAATTCCTAATTTGGGGAAGTGTCCTTTTCATCAGAAAGGTCAAGTGCTGTACAGCGATGGCATCAATCCGCCGGATGGGATGTGTGGCGTTGCTTGGCAGGTGATTGCTCCCATGGCGCGTCAGTTATCCTTGGGGGAACTGGTTCAGCCGTCTGGCACTTGGCTCAATGATGATACGATTGGTGTGTTTGCATGTCCAGACGGCATCCGACCTGTTATTTTTCTCTTGGAGGCGGAGTAAGGAATGCAATGGGCAGATAGAAAAATCCGATGCCATTGGGTGAAACCGGCTAATACCGCTTATCTGCGATACCATGACGAGGAATGGGCAGACCGGTCAACGATGACCATATACTGTTTGAAATGTTGATTTTGGAGAATTTTCAGGCAGGTCTCACCTGGAAATGTGTTTTAAATAAACGGGAAGCGTTTCGCCGTGCTTTTGGCGGGTTTGATTTACGGAAAGTGGCATCTTATAGCGAAGAAAAATTGATGGCTCTGCAAGCTGACTCTGGAATCATCCGTAACCGGCTGAAAATACGAGCCGTAGTGGTCAATGCACAAGTGTTTCAAAAGATACAGCAAGAGTGGGGTAGTTTTGACCGATACTTATGGCATTGGACAGATGAAAAAATCATCCAAGAAGTAGACAAGGTCAGCTCTCCATTATCTGATGCTATCTCAAAAAATTTGAAAAAGCGGGGCATGAAGTTTGTGGGGACCATAATCATCTATGCCTATTTGCAGACGGTGGGAGTTATCAACTCTCATGAATCAGGTTGCTTCCTGAATCCTTCGCCGCAGTAGAGAATGCATAAAAAAGCCGGGAAGTTAACTCAAATTGTCAATGCCTCCCGGCTATTATCATGCAGATATTAATATAGTTAGAATCATGGTATATATTTCATTCCCCATTGGGAAATGGCGTAAAAGACCGGCAGCAGGTCCCGCCCTTTCTCGGTGAGGGAGTACTCCACTCGCAGAGGCATTTCATTATATTGGATGCGCTGCACCAACTCGTCCGCTTCTAATTCTTTCAGCGCGTTGGTCAATGCGGTGTTGGTGATGGGTTTCAGCATTTTTTTTAGCTCACCAAACCGCATGGGGCACTTGATGCACAGTTCATAAAGAATTTGGAGTTTCCATTTGCCCTGCAGCATTTGAACCACCGGCGTGACCGGGCAGTTTCCATCATCGGTTAGGATGACACTGCCAACCTTTTCTTTGAATTCTTCATAAGTCATAATTGAATCTTTCCTCGTCTTTTACAGTATACTTTTTGATACCAGGTACATATAATTTGCGTACTTGAACAAAAATTACTATCAGATATAATAAATATATCACTGGTTGGCTATGCAGTCAACAACTGAAATTTCTTAGAAAGGTCTGAATGACATGAAAGAACTGAACATTATGGAGGCAACTGTTTATACCTCTCCCAACCCGCTGACTTTAATCTGTTCTCTGAATGAGGATGGCACCACCAATCTGGCTCCTATTTGCTTTGTTTCCTATCTCTCCTTCAATCCGCCGATGATTGGATTTGCCGCTGGGAAGCAGTCCCACACTGGCAAGCGTGTGCGTGAGTCCGGCAAAGTCATCGTCACTGTTCCCGGTGAGAGTCTGGCTGGCGCGGCAATGGCTTGTGGCGGTTCTACCGGTGCACAGGTCAACAAGGTGGCAGCGAACCACATTGAAATGAAAGCAGTGGAAGGCAGCGACATCCAGATTCCGGCGGACACCCGGCTGGCGATGGTGGCCACCCTGCAGCAGTCAGTGGAGGTGGGCGACCATATCCTGCACATCTGTCAGGTGGACAAGTTCCTGGGCGATGAGGACAAGAAGGGCCTGTATGCCTGGAACGGCTTCGGGAAAGTTGCACCTGCGGTCGAAGGTTAAATCTTAAAACGGTAAGGAGGCGTCAGCGGTGACTGTCTGTATTAAAGACTGTATTCAGAACATGAATCTGGTGATCGG
>NZ_QUJB01000003.1:0-144793 GCF_003480435.1 Clostridium sp. AM30-24
CCGGTTATCGGACACTGCAGCCCGGAGGCGGCAGACGGCGGCCCGATCGCTCTCGTTGAGGAAGGCGATCTCATCGAGATCGATGTAATGGAGAGAAAGTTAAACATCATCGGTATCAAGGGCGAAAGAAAGACTCCGGAGGAGATCGACGCGGTCCTTGCCGAGAGAAAGAAAAACTGGAAGCCGAGAGAGCTCCGCTACAAGAGCGGTGTGCTCCGCATGTTCAGCGAGCACGCGGCAAGCCCGATGAAAGGTGCTTATCTGGAATTCTAAAAAATATAAAATAAGGCTGGCGGCAAAGTCTGGCTGCCAGCCTGCAAAAGAAACGTCCCGGATCGTGAGATGACAGTTCTCTCTGATCCGGGGCGTTTTTATATCATTACCATTTCGCATTCCAAATCGGCAAAATCTACTGCTGCCACTGTACTGTTACGGAATTATCAGTTCAGAAAATTTCTATCCGCATACAGTAACAGCCGCATACTTTTCATATAATAAAGATTGCACGAACGAGTGTTCCTGTGGTAGAATGGTAGTATCTGTTGCCGGAATACCGGTGGTTTCAGTATGTGGGAGATACGAGCAGAACTGTCGGTATCCGGAAACGTGAAAGGGGAACAGAATGAACAATTACGATACATTAAATCCGATGCAGCGGGAAGCTGTCTTCACCACGGAAGGTCCGCTCTTAGTGCTGGCGGGTGCCGGATCCGGAAAGACACGGGCGCTGACGCACCGGGTTGCTTATTTAATAGAGGAAAAGGGTGTGAAGCCCTGGAATATCCTGGCGATCACCTTTACAAACAAGGCGGCGGGAGAGATGCGGGACCGTGTCAACAGCCTCGTGGAGTACGGCGCGGACAGTGTCTGGGTCAGCACTTTCCACTCCCTCTGCGTGCGGATCTTAAGGAGATTTATTGAGAACATCGGCTACACGACGGATTTTTCCATCTATGATTCCGATGATACAAAAACCCTGATGAAACAGATCTTCAAGGATCTTGAGGTGAATACGAAGGTATTAAAAGAACGGGGCGTCCTCGGCGTGATCTCCTCCGCAAAGAACGAGATGATCAGTCCGGAAGAATTTATGCTCAGCGCGAAGGCTGAGGGGGATTCGAGACTGAAACGGATCGCGGAGCTCTATATGGAGTATCAGAAACGTTTAAAAAAGAACAATGCCCTGGATTTCGATGATCTTCTTGTAAAGACCGTGGAGTTGTTCCAGTCAAAGCAGGAGGTTTTGGAGTATTATCAGGATCGTTTCCGCTATATTATGGTGGATGAGTATCAGGATACGAATACGGTGCAGTTTAAGCTTGTGAGTCTCTTAGCGGCAAAATACCGGAATATCTGCGTGGTGGGCGATGATGACCAGTCGATCTACAGGTTCCGCGGAGCGAATATCAGAAATATCTTAAGCTTCGAGGAGACGTTCCCGGGGGCGAAGGTGATCAAGCTGGAGCAGAATTACCGCTCCACAAAGATGATCCTGGATTCGGCGAATGAAGTGATCAGGAACAATACCGGAAGAAAGGATAAGACGCTCTGGACTGAGAACGAGGTGGGCGAGCGACCGGTGTTCCGGGAGTTCAGCTCTTCCTTTGAGGAAGCGGAGTGGATCGTGCGGGATATTGTAAAAAAGGGCGGTCCATGGAAGGATTACGCGATCCTCTACCGCACGAATGCCCAGTCCCGTATATTCGAGGAGAAATGTGTTGCGTACAATCTCCCGTATCGTCTCGTGGGCGGCGTAAACTTCTACCAGAGAAAAGAGATCAAGGATGTTCTCTGCTATTTAAAGACGATCGCCAATGGGCGGGATGACCTGGCTGTGCAGAGGATCATCAATGTTCCGAAGCGCGGAATCGGAGCTATGAGTGTCGCCCGGGTGAACATGTTCGCGATGGAAAACGATATGAGTTTCTATGAGGCGCTGGAACGTGTGCAGGCTGTTCCGGGAATCGGAAAAGCGGCGTTAAAGATCGGAGTATTTACAGACCAGATCAGCGAGTTCCGGAAGATGTTAAAGGAAGAGACTCCGATCAAGGATGTGATCGAGGCGATCCTTGATAAGACAGGATATCGTGATGAGCTGAAGGAAGAGGGCGAGGTGGAAGCCGAGTCCAGAATGGAAAATATTGAGGAACTCATCAACAAGGCAGTCTCCTACTGGGAGAGCGCCGAGGAACCGAGTCTTTCCGCGTTCCTGGAGGAAGTTGCCCTGGTTGCGGACATTGACAGTATGGACGAATCCGAGGATAGAATTATCCTTATGACACTGCATTCCGCGAAAGGTCTGGAGTTCCCGTATGTGTATCTTGCGGGAATGGAAGATGGACTTTTCCCGAGTATGATGTCTCTGATGGAGGGACCGGAGGCACTGGAGGAGGAGCGCCGTCTCTGCTATGTGGGAATCACGAGGGCGGAGAAGCGGCTGACGCTGACCGCCGCAAAGAGCCGTATGGTGAAGGGCGAGATGCAGTACGCGAGAACGAGCCGGTTTATTGACGAGATCCCGGATGTGTGCCTGGAACGTCCGGATCAGGATGACTTAAAGACCGGATGGAAGAAAATGGCGGACGCATACAGGAATCTTCCGGAGGAAGCAGGACTTCCGTGGGCGAAGGCTTCCGGCGCGGACGGAAAAGCGGCTGACGGTCACACCGGAAGATTCCAGAACCGTCCGGCGGGTGTGAGTCTTTTTGGACAGAAATCCGATGCCTATAAGAATCCATATGCCTCCGGGACTTCTGCGGCGCCGAAGAACACGCCGACCTTCGGAAAGGCGTTCACCGTAGAAAAACCGAAGTCTTTGGATTACTCCGAAGGTGACCGCGTCCATCACATGCGTTTTGGTGACGGAACCGTGAAATCCATCGCGGACGGCGGAAAAGATTTCGAGGTCACAGTCGATTTTGATAATGCGGCGATCGGGACAAGGAAGATGTTTGCTTCCTTTGCGAAGCTGAAGAAGCTGTAAATAAATTAGCCGAAAGAAATTTAGTATTGATTTTTTTCAGGCAATCGCATATAATTAAAAACAGCTAAGGAAAGTGCTTATATGTCTATGAGTACGCGAAAACCCCCGGAGTGGCACCTCCGGGGGTTTTCTTGCTCTTTGCGGTGAGCCGAACCGTTTAGGCTGTTACTGTCGGTTGTCCCTATCCAGCCATTTGCAAACATAGTAGCCAACTATGCTTGCCGCGACAGAGACAAGGAAAGTGTTTATGTAATCTATAAATACCGCCTCCTTTCTGCTGGAGGTGCGACAGCAGTTTTATTTTATCATGTTTATTTGTAGAACTCCATATACTGCGGTATAAAAAAATGGTGTCTAAAACTATGAAAATTTAGGGATAGTAAAAACCATAAAATCATGATATACTATTACAAAGTATCTGTCCGTGCGGATCATTCTTGTCCGGGGCGGCTGTGAAACAGAAAGGATGTGTGAGGATGAACAAATTCGATACAATGAGTAAAGACGCACTCAGCAAAATGGAAGAGCTTATAAACGCGTCCAAGCTGAATGAACTGCTTCATAAAAAAGAAGAAGAGGATAAGAAAAAGAATTGTATCCTCTGGGTGCTTGCTATCATCGGCGCTGTTGCTGCTGTAGCCGGAATCGCATACGCAGTATATCGCTTCTTTACACCGGATTATCTGGAAGATTTTGAAGACGATTTCGACGATGATTTCGACGATGACTTTTTCGAGGAAGAGGAAGAAGCTCCGAAAAAAACGGAAAAAGCTGTCGAGAAGGATGACGAGAAAGAAGCTTAAGCCGAAATGCTTACAAACACAATGAGAACGAGGCTGTGGCAGGGATCGCTTGCACAGCCTTTTTCTGTGCATAAAAACATATCAGGGAACGAGGCATCGTTTACGCGCTGTGCGATCAGAAACGGAAAAATCCGATTCCCGGCAGAAAAAGGAGTACAAAAGTAATATGAAAAAAGGTGAGATCTACACCGGTACAGTGGAAAAGATGGATTTCCCAAATAAAGGAATCCTCCATATCGGAGAGGAAAAGGTAGTTGTAAAGAATGCGCTCCCAGAGCAGACCGTCGAGATCGCGATCTCCAAGCAGCGCAAAGGAAGATGCGAGGGAAGACTCCTTAAGGTCGTGACTCCCGCAGCGTACGAAAACACAGAGGGTGCATGTCCTCATCGTGCGGACTGTGGCGGATGTACGTACCAGACGGTTCCTTATGAGGAACAGTTAAAGATCAAGGAGCAGCAGGTCCGGGCTCTTTTAGATCCGGTTCTTCCGGCAGGTTACAATTTTGAAGGGATCAAAGGTAGTCCGTTGACAAAGGCATACCGGAACAAAATGGAATTTTCCTTCGGAGATGAGTTTAAGGACGGTCCCATGACTCTGGGAATGCATAAACGCGGCAGCTTTTATGATATCGTGACCGTGGACCGGTGTGTGCTGGTTCATCCGGACTGCTGTAAGATTTTAAGAGCGACGTTGGATTATTTTACGGAGCACGGAGCAGTTTTCTATAAAAAAATGGCGCATGTTGGATATCTGAGACATCTTCTTGTCCGCCGCGGTGTGAAGACCGGGGAGATCCTTGTTGATCTTGTTACATCGACTCAGACAGACGGTACATGGAAGAGTGAACAGAATGAGGAAGCGCTGCTTGAGGGCTGGAAAGAAAAACTTCTGGGACTGGATCTGGAAGGCTCTTTTGCCGGAATCCTCCACACAGAAAACGACAGCCTTGCGGATGTGGTACAGAATGACCGCACGGTGATCCTTTACGGACAGGACTTCTTTATGGAAGAGCTTCTGGGATTAAAATTTAAGATCACTCCATTCTCCTTTTTCCAGACTAACTCTCTCGGTGCAGAGGTGCTCTATGAAACAGCCCGCGAATATATCGGTGAGACAGACGGAAGAAGGGTATTTGATCTCTACAGCGGAACCGGTACCATTGCCCAGATCCTGGCTCCGGCAGCAGAACATGTGACCGGCGTGGAGATCATTGAGGAGGCTGTTGAGGCGGCAAAGGTGAACGCGGCGCAGAATGGACTGACAAACTGCGACTTCATCGCGGGGGATGTTTTAAAAGTATTAGATACCTTAGAGGAACGCCCGGATCTTATCGTTTTAGACCCGCCGAGAGACGGAATCCATCCGAAGGCGCTTCCAAAGATCATCGACCATTATGGATGCGAAAAAATGATCTATATTTCCTGCAAACCAACGAGCCTTGCGAGAGATCTCGTTGTGCTGCAGGCAAAAGGTTATGAGGTCACAAGAGTATGCTGTGTCGACATGTTCCCGGGGACGACGCAGGTGGAGACGGTTGTCTTGCTTTCCAAGGGCGAGGTCGACTCGAAAAAGATTCGGGTTGAGTTCTCTTAGGAAGATATGGATATGTCCGAATTTCAGGATGGGGCAACTTACACCCAGATCAAGGACTATGTACTGGAGCATAGCGGGTTAAAGGTATCCAACCTGTATATCTCACAAATTAAGCGAAAATGTGGGATTGGGGTTGGTAAGAACTATAATCTGCCGAAGTCCGAGGATTCCAGACAGCCCCAGTGTCCGCCGGAAAAAGAGAAAGCAATCCGAGAAGCATTCAAATATTTTGGGATGATCTAACATCCAGCAAAATGGAGGTTTCTTATGGATAGATTGATTTCTTGTGAGTTCAACATGGATAATGCCTGTGTGGAACTGAAATTCTTAGATGGCAGCATGATTGCCATTGATACCATTGCTGTTGAGAATGAGGTTTCCGACAATATGTATCAGCGGTCAGAACTGGACTATCTGATCTACAATGATCCGATTGGATATGCTGATTTGATACTGAACGGTGATCCCGAAACCTATTTGAAAACTGTAACTGAATACAAACCGCTTGATAGCTAACCAACACTTTGCCCGTGGGAGAAATTCTACGGGCAATTTTTTTGTATCTTTTCTGTGAACTCTATTGATTTTGGCTGTCTAATGTGGTAGACTATATGTGAAGTCTAATGGTGTAGACAAGGAGGGCGTGAATATGGATTTTCCGAAGATTCACGAAAGTGAATATCGTTTTTGTTTGATTATGTGGGAGAATGAGCCGGTTACTGCTGTCGAGCTTGTAAAGCTGTGCCAGGATCAACTCGGATGGAAAAGGACTACGACTTATACCGTTATCAAGCGTCTTGGAGAGCGTGGTGTGCTGAAGAACGACAATGGCACTGTTACTTCTCTCGTTTCCAAAGATGAAGCCCAGGCGTGTGAGATCGATGAACTAGTTGAGAAGAAATTCGAGGGATCTCTGCCTGCCTTTATCGCTGCTTTTACAAAGCATCAGGCTATGTCCGAAGATGAGCTTGATGAGGTACAGCGCATGATCGACCGCATCAGGAAAGGAGGTTCACAATGAACGAACTCTTTTTGAAAATTATCAACATGAGCATATCTGCAAGCTGGCTTATCCTGGCTGTGCTGATACTCAGGCTTGTTTTGAAGAAAGCTCCCAAGTGGGTCAATGTTCTGCTTTGGGGTATCGTGGCTGTCAGATTGATCTGCCCGCTCTCTTTTGAGAGCGCATTAAGCCTTATTCCAAGTTCAGAAACAATTCCGTTGGATATTGAAATGGCGGCCAAACCCACAATAGACAGTGGTGTTCCGGCGATCAATAGTGTGGTCAATCCTGTTCTATCCTCATTTGCCCCACTACAGCATGTATTGACGAGTGCAAACCCGCTTCAGATTTGGATTCCGATTTTGAATATTATCTGGTTGATTGGTGTCGGCGCCCTTCTCTTGTATACCGCAGTTAGTTATTGGCGCCTATGTCGTAAAGTGGATACCGCTGTTCGCTACAAGGACAACATTTTCCAGAGTGAGAATGTAAGTTCTCCGTTTGTCCTGGGCATTATCAAACCGAGAATTTATCTCCCGTTCAACATGAATGGTCAGGATCTGGAGCACGTTGTTGCCCATGAACAGGCGCACATTCGCCGCAAAGACCATTGGTGGAAACCTCTTGGTTTTTTCCTGCTGACGATCTATTGGTTCAATCCTCTGATGTGGCTGGCTTATGTTCTGTTGTGCCGTGACATTGAGCTTGCCTGTGATGAAAAAGTCATCAAGGAACTTGGCAACGAGCAAAGAGCCAATTACACTCAGGCACTTGTCGCCTGCAGCGTCAACCGTCGCATGATTGCGGCCTGCCCACTCGCCTTTGGTGAAGTTGGTGTTAAAGATCGTGTGAAGTCTGTGATGAATTATAAGAAACCTGCGTTTTGGATTATTATTCTGGCAGTCATTGCCTGTGTGATCGTTGCGGTCTGTTTTTTGACCAACCCGATGGGATTCCAATTCGATGAAGCAATACACACCATCGTTTCCGCAAATCATTTTGATATGCGAAATGCGGATGACACGGTTGCTATTGAAATGAATCCCGCACAGATTAGTGAGTTGAGTTCTCGACTGGCCAGGGTCAAGAACACGAAGAAGAGCGATGAATATGGTGGATTCACACCGGGATATCAAATCAGCGCACTCCTGAAGGATGGCACATATATCCGGATAAACGGTTATTCTTTCTCCAACAATAGTATGGTGGATATAGAGTGGAACGGAGAACGGTATGTTGTATCCGACGGAGAGTTCCAAGATTATTTGAGTAGAATCTGTGTGGGAGGAGATGTCGCAGTTGCTGAACCTGTACCGTCTGTTACAAAATGGTTTGACTATCTTGAAACACCAGATGAGATGCAGTGGGGTGGTCGCCATGAGATTAATCTTCCAGAGTTCCAGGATGTGACTTTCCGTTGGACTTATGGAGAAATGATGGCTGTTACGGGTAACGAAATCACCTCGTTGTATACCGGGATGCCCATCTGGAACGCCTATTTCTGCGACCTCACCGGCGACGGTTTGCCTGAGTTGTGTTCTACAATCAGTTGGGGATCTGGCATGATTGATAACCGTGTCATCATTTATGACTATGCAAATGGAGCAAGCTATGAGCTGTCTGATCGAGGAAATTTCGATTTTACCCTCAGACTTCATGAAGCTGATGGATACCTCTATGTAGATAAAAAGAAATATAATACTGATGAACTGGTAGAAACTGGTCGATTGGTTTTCAAGAATAATAGTATTCAGATTGAAGGTTTTTCCAACGAAGCGCATCAGGTTTTCCAAGCTGAAATTCTGGAAGATCATAATGGTTATTATCTTGTGAAGCCCGTTGAAGGTAGCTGGGAACTGAATAGTGCAGACCGAATTGAAGTGCCGATCAGAAATGCGCATCCATCACCGGAACCTGAAATCGGAGATGTGATTGAAATTGAATACTTCGGTGAAATCCTTGAAACTTATCCTGCACGAATAACAGAGGTTTTTAGCATCAGGGTTGTTAAAGAAGCCGAAACATGGGCCTTGATCCCTATGGTTATGGTGAATGGAACGCTATACCTTGACACCGGTTACGAGAGTGATGCCATTGAAAGAACCGACCATTTCGATGGAGAAATCACATCCCAAGTTGATGGAAGTGAAAGGCCATCCGTAGACGATCAATCTAACTTCGGCACTGGATACGGTTACCAATATGGTAAAACTGAGGGGACTATCGAACTCTTTATGAATGGCAAGTGGTGGATCTTCGCTACTGAAGAAGCACGACAGGCAATTCAGTTCCCCGCCACAGAGGATGAACCTTCAAAATTTTATCTGACCATTGGTGCAGAAGGCGTTGAGCGTATTGCGCTTTCAATGCCAAACGCAAGTGGTGGATTTGAAAATGCAGATGGCTCCCTTCTAAAAAAGGGTGAACGTATCTGGTTGGAGAACTTGGACGGATACAGCGATCTGTGTGGTCTAACAATAACCGCTCTGGGTGGAAACGGTGAAATCATCTGGACTGCATCTGTTCCTGACGAAGAAGAAAACAAAGGCTTTACCCATCTAGTAAATGATGATTGGGAAATCACAAATATCGAATAATTAGTTCCCAGCAAATAAACCGCTGCAATTCTCATTCCAAAGTGGGATGGATGTTGTAGCGGTTTTTCTTTTTATGGTTCAAATGCCACCATTGTTTCCTTTGGTAGTTTCTCATTTTCACAGTTCAGAAGATAGGCTACGGCCTTGTTCGCAAAGCGGTTGGTTTTTATCGTATCCCAATCGGCAAGGCGAATGACCTCTGCCTTGCCGTTCTGAAAATCCAATGATATTTCGCCCCATTCGCCGTCGCAGTCTGCTTGATATTCGTAGATTGCGGCGGCGATTTTCTTTTTGCCCGTATCCTTGCCTTTTGGCTGTGAGACAGGGATAATGGAATCAGGAACAGGAACTGTGATTTTGGGAGGAGGCATAACAATGAGGGCATTGGTATTTTTGTTGAAACTGCTGTTGAAGATCGTGATGGTTCCGGTGATTCTGGCGCTGACCCTGTTCGTTTGGATTTGTGTGGGGATCGTCTATGTCTCCGGTCTGGTGCTGGGGCTTATCAGCATGGTGATCGCCCTGCTGGGTGTGGCGGTTCTGCTGACCTGTTCCCTGCAAAACGGCATTATCCTGCTGGTGATGGCATTCATTATTAGTCCCTATGGTCTGCCGATGGCTGCCATCTGGCTGCTGGGCAAGGTGCAGGACTTGAAGTTTGCCATTCAGGATTTGGTTTATGGATAAAATGCGCGGTCACAAAAATGCAAGACAGTGTCTGTTAAATTGCTATATTTACTTCTGTGCTACATCCGTGTATAATAGTAGCACGAAAGGAAGTGATGGATGTGACCAAATCAGAACGGTTTGAGCAATTAGACAGACTTCTGACCGAGCATGATGGGATGCTGCAAACCGCACAGGTAATCGCCAGCGGAATTGTAAAACCCATTTTTTATGAATATGTCAAAGAGAAAAATCTTCAGCAGGTTGCTCACGGAATTTATGTCTCCGAGGACACCTGGATTGATGCGATGTTTCTGTTACATCTGCGATGTGGTCAGGCAGTATTTTCCCATGAATCAGCGCTGTTTTTCCATGACTTGACAGACCGGGAACCATCTCCATACGCTATCACGGTGCGCAGAGGGTACAGCACCACTCGCTTAAAGGCAGAGGGCCTTTCTGTTTACACCATCAAACCAGAACTATATGAGGTAGGGCTGACAACTGGCCAAACACCTTTTGGGCATACGGTTCCTGTCTATGATATGGAGCGCACCATCTGCGATCTGCTCCGCAGCCGAAGCAGCATGGAAATACAGACTTTTCAAGGTGCGCTGAAGATGTATGCCAGAAGAAAGGACAAGGATCTGCGGACTTTGATGCGGTATGCCGGTATGTTCCGGGTTGAAAAAATTTTACGGCAGTATTTGGAGGTGCTTTTATGATAAAGACAGCAAGGCAGCTAAAAGATTTGATTCGCAATCTTTCCAGAGAAAAATCTGCGGATGCACAGCTTTTAATGCGAAACTATATGATGGAGCGTTTTCTGGAGCGTATTTCCCTTTCTGAATATCGTGATAAATTTATTCTGAAAGGCGGGATGCTGGTAGCGGCAATGGTTGGACTGGATGCCCGTTCCACGATGGACTTGGACGCTACTGTAAAAGGAGCCAATGTTAATGTAGAGGAGATCGAGAACCTGATTTCTGCTATTGTGAGCGTGCCGATTGATGATGGCGTCAAATTTCAGCTGAAAAGCATTTCAGAGATTATGGATGAAGCGGAGTATCCTGGGATTCGGGTCAGCATGACTACAACCTTTGACGGTGTGGTGACACCTTTGAAGATTGACATTTCCACAGGGGATGCCATTACCCCCAGGGAGGTACGCTACTCTTTCAAGCTGATGCTGGAAGATCGCTCCATTGACATTTGGGCATACAATCTGGAAACCGTTCTGGCTGAAAAGCTGGAAACAATCATCACCAGAACCACCACCAACACCCGCATGAGAGATTTCTATGACATTTATATTCTGGATCAGCTCCACGGGAACACATTGAACCGGCAGACGCTCTATGATGCACTGTTGGCAACTGCCAAAAAACGCGGAACCGAACGGCATCTTGCAGAAGCTGTGGATGTTTTGAATGAAGTGGAAAGCAGTCCTGTGATGCAGAAACTTTGGGAATCTTACCGCAGGAAGTTTTCCTATGCGGCAGATCTGGAGTGGAACATCATCATGAGGGCGG
Source organism: Clostridium sp. AM30-24 (assembly GCF_003480435.1). Lineage (GTDB taxonomy): Bacteria > Bacillota > Clostridia > Lachnospirales > Lachnospiraceae > Pilosibacter. The sequence continues at coordinate 11,179 of NZ_QUJB01000003.1, forward strand.
TTCGCAGTTTATATGCGCTCAGTGAAAAGGAATCGAGCCTATGAAGAGACGGTAGTTCTTTTAACTAAAAAAAGTGACTTAGGAAAGTGAGAATATCAAGAAATATATCCTGGAGAAGCATGGGGTGAAGGTGCATACTGCTTATATAGCAGAAGTAAAACGGGATTGTGAATTGGATATGCGTCCTAATTATAATGTTTCAAAGAAAGAGGCTCCTGAGATAAAATCCTGTACTCCAGAGAAAAGGGAATATATCATGGAGGCACTGAGGTATTATAAGCTGGTAGTGTAGTTTACAGGGTAGAGAAAAAACAGCATAAGATTCAAGAAAGCAGAAGCAGTAGGATTTTTCCTATGATAGCTTCCGCTTTTTCTTTTTGCCGGTATCCTTGTCTTTTGCCTGTCCGTACCGGATAATATGAGTAGAATAAAAAGTGAAGCTGACCAGGATTTTCACTATTGCTCTGGCGAGGTATGCCATACTCTCAAGGAATTGTTCGACCTCTTAGCTGATGATTACCGAACTTATGTGGAGATTGAACTGACCAAAGGCAACGGGAGTTGACGGAAGATGATGAGAGAGAAGCGGATGCCTTGCGTTTCTTCGGATATTCGTATACAATGTATCGTGTTGAGTATTATCCATGCGGAGGTGCGGTATGAACGGGATCAAGGGCTATATCTCCATTCGGGAGGCGTCTTACCGTTGGGGCGTGTCAGAGCGGCGGGTCAACCAGTATTGCGCCGAGGGGCGGATCCCCGGCGCGTCCCGGTTCGGGCGTTCATGGGCGATCCCGGAAAACGCGGAAAAGCCGTCCGACCCGCGCAGGAAAGCCACGGAAGGAGGCGGTGGATATGATCTCCGATGAAACCGCGTACCGGCGGTATCTGGACGGCGAGGAGAAGGCTGCTGATCTGCTGGCGGAACGCTACGGCGATGCGCTGACGCTTTACATAAATGGATACATAAAGGACATCCACGAGGCGGAGGATCTGATGATCGAGGCCTTTTCACAGCTTTTCGCAAAGGAGCGGCCGATTGAGGGTGTGGGCAGTTTTAAGGCATATCTTTACAAAACCGCTCGTCACCTTGCGATTCGACATAAGCAGAAACACCGTCTTGCATTTCTGTGCTTGGATGAGTTGGACTTTGAGCCGCAAAGCAACACCCTGATCGATACCGATCTACTTCGCAGCGAACGAGACCGCCAGCTTTATGATGCGCTTGAAAAGCTGAAAGCAGAATACCGGGAAGCACTCTATCTTGTCTATTTTGAAGATATGAGCTACCGCGATGCGGCAACGGTCATGAACAAAAGTGAAAGCCAGATCACGAAACTGGTCTACCGCGGAAAACAAAGCCTGAAAGTAATTTTGGAGCAGGAGGGATTTACTTATGCGGACAAGTGAGGAGCGTGCCCGCCTGATCCACAGGCGGACAGCGGAAATCAAACAGGAGCGTCGAATAAAAAGACAGCGCCGACTGGATGCGGCCTGCATGGCGGTCTGCCTGCTTCTGGTCATCGGCATCGGCACAATGATGCCGGGACTGATGAGGAACGCCGCGGACGGAAGCATCGTCCATTCTTCGGGAACGGCAAGCCTGATAGGAAGCCATGCCGCGCTGGGCTATATCGTGATGGGGCTGTTGGCATTTTTCCTTGGGGTTTGCGTGACGGTTCTTCTATACCGTCTGCATCGGAGATGTGAAGGACAGAAGCAGGAGGAGGCCGGAGATGGAGAACTTTGAACTCATTGATAACCTGTTTCAGATCGCGGTGCTGCTCTGCGCCTGTGTCGCTGCCGGTATTCTGGCCATTCGGCACAGGAACCGCAGCCTCCTGATTTTATCTCTTGCCTATGCCTGCTTTGCCATGGGGACGATATACTATGTGCTGTATCTGGTCATCATTGGCATCTGGCCGCAGGTATTTTATGTGGCGGAGATCTCCTGGCTGGCCGCATGGCTTTTTTACCTGTCTGTGCAGATATTGCCAGGGGAGGGGAAGAAGGATCGATTTTCCCTCCCTGCCGGAGCCGCAGCGGCGGTCATTGCGGCAATCGCCTTTCTCGACCACGATTTCGGCCCATCCTATTTTGTTTCGGCCCTGTTTTCCCTCACAGCAGGCGCGACCATGTATCTCCCGGTATCTCACATGCAAAACGGCAGTTTGTGCCGAAAAAGAGACTTGTTTATGATCATCTGCGTTACGTTGCAGGTGCTATTATATCGGGTTTCCGGCTTCACCCATGACTACACGCGCTTTCAGCTCTACTATGCTGTAGACCTTGCGCTGACGCTGTCCATGGCGGCGCTGCTGCCCCTGACACTGCGGGAGGTGAAGCGAGCTTGACCTATATTGAAAATATTTTCCTCTGCCTTGCGCTCCCGCTGATCTTATCCCTATTTTTCATGAAGGGGCGCGTTCGGCGCTATGCGCTGTTCTTGACCGTCGGTATGGCCGTGTGCCTGCTCAGCGCCTATGTCAGCAGCTTCTTCATGGGGCAATACGGCGTGGATGGCACCGTTGCCGCTATCGAGATCACGCCCGTATGTGAAGAAGTCATGAAGCTGCTGCCCCTGCTGTTTTTCTATCTGATTTTTGAGCCGGAGCCGAAAGAGATGCCTGCGGCAGCCATCGCCGTGGGGTTTGCTACCTTTGAAAATGTCTGCTATCTGACGGAAAACGGCGCGGCCAATTTTAACTTTCTGCTGATCCGCGGGATCTCCGCCGGAGCGCTGCATATTCTCTGTGGCGTTCTTTCCGGCTTCGGTGTTTCCCATGTGTTTCGCTGCCGCTGGCTGGCAGTGACCGGCACCGTGGGCATTCTTGGAGCCTGCATCGGTTTCCATGCCATCTACAATCTGCTCATCACGGCGGAGGGCGCATGGAAAACGGCAGGATACCTCTTTCCATCGCTGCTCCTCCTCTGCCTATACGCAGCAAAGCAGCTGCTGCCAAGGCAGAACATTTCCTTTGAATAAGTACAGATTTCGCGCGCAGAGCCGTCCAAAATTCGGGGCGGCTCTATTTTTTTTAAATTTTTTTCGATTTTAGGTGGAAGGATTTTGGATTTCATGTCTTTTAGGAAGTAGAGGGTCGTTGATTGACCCTGGAAACAAAAAGCGAAAGGAGGCATTGACAATGACCGGCAAAACGGAGCGCCGGATTCGGGAGATCCGGCGACGGACGAGGCAATACAGGAAGCAGCACGAAAGGCGCGTGCTTTCCACCTTAAGCGTGTGCAGTCTGCTTCTCTTTGCCGGGATCGGTATTCTTTTGCGGAAGGTACAGTCAGGTGGCGTCCCCACCGTGGCGGAAAGCTATGACTCTGTGCTGCTGCGAGGAGGCGCAAGCGCATACATTGTGGTCGGCATCGCCGCCTTTGCGGTGGGGGTGACAGTGACCATGATCTGCATCCGGCTGAAAAACAAATCAAAAGACCGCACAGTCAGTACGGAAGAAAGGGAGGACTAAATGAAATTGAAAAAACGGATATTGAGCCTGCTGCTCTGCGGCGCAATGCTCTTTTCCCTCTGCTCTCAATCCGTGTTGGCCGAGGAGAATGGGCAGGCGGGCGGCGTTACAATAGGCACAAGCGGCCTGTGCGAACACCACCCGGAGCATAACGCGGACTGCGGCTACACGGAGGGAACGGCGGGAACACCCTGCGTCCACGAACACACCGTAGATTGCTATGAGGAAGTAACCAACTGCGTCCATGAACATGACGAGGACTGTTACCCGGAGGAAAGCGTTTCCGGCAATGAAGCGACCCCGTCCGGCGCACAAAAACGGGAGCCGGAGAACTGCCCCCACATCTGCGACGAGGAAAGCGGGTGTATCACCAAGGAATTAAACTGCCAGCATGAGCATGACGATGAGTGCGGCTACTCTCCTGCAACTGCGGGGACCCCCTGCGGGTATGTCTGCGAACTGTGCGGCAGTGAGGATAGTGAGAAACTGGCTACTCCGTCCAATGCGGAGGCTGTCACGGTGGCAAGCGTACAGGCCATGATCGACGGTTTACCGAACGCAGAAGAAATCACTGAAGATAACGCCGAAGAAGTCAAGGCGCAGCTTGAGGCTATCGACGAGGCGAAGGAGAAGCTCTCCGACGAGGAAATCGATGAGCTGGATATGACCCGGTATGCGGAAGCTGCCGCTGCATTGGGGGCGCTGGCTGCGCCAATGCTATTGGCCAATGATTCGCCTGACGAGCAGTTTTCCCTCAAACCCGGCGACACCTATTACTTTGACCTCTCCGGCGCAAACATCCCCGGAACGGCAAACGGCAGTCTGCCGGATAATACCCTGCACTATGTGCCCTTTACCTACGCAGGGACGGTGGACGCCTACAAACTCACGTCTGCGACGGCAACCACCGAGGAGTATGCACAGCAGAACAAATATCCCCACAGCCTGTTTGTGGCGGACTATGCCGTAACGCATACGATTAGCTGGGGTGGCCTGAATGACGAAGGTCTGATTTTCGGCAAAAATTATGCCAGCGGCGGCGTGGACTATACCCTGCGCGCACCGTCTGTGGGAAGTATCTCTACAGGTTCGGGCGATTCCCAACGCGGCGTGCCCCAAAGCAACGAATGGGACACGATGCTGAACAAGAACAGTGGATATATCCAAAACTGGAATAAAATGTATTCGTGGGGACAGGATACTTCTTCTGCCGCCGAGTCGTTCCGGGCGTACCGTGGGTACACCTCGGCCCGCTTCTGGAACAACTCCAATGCTACGTTCTCCTACCCGCGCGTCGGTTTTCGCCCCGTCCTTGAAGTCCTGAACCCTGGCACACTGGGTTCTGACGGACTGAAGGTCGTTACCCTTGACCTTGGCGGCGGCAAGCTGGGTAATAGCTCCGAGGATATTCAAATCATCGTGAAAACCGGCAGCGAGTTTACCGCGCCTGCGTCCGACGGCCTGACCCGCCCGGACGGAAATACCGGCAGCTACTTCATGTGGCTTGGCAGCGACGGCAAGCTCTACGCGCCCGGTGCCAACGTTCCGGCGGAAGTTACCAAGCTCACGGCGCAGTTTGCTTTATCAGAACAGTTTTCCCTCAAACCCGGCGACACCTATTACTTTGACCTCTCCGGCGCAAACATCCCCGGAACGGCAAACGGCAGTCTGCCGGATAATACCCTGCACTATGTGCCCTTTACCTACGCAGGGACGGTGGACGCCTACAAGCTCACATCGGAGATGGAGACCACCGAGGAATATGCACAGCAGAACAAATACGCCCACAGCCTGTTTGTGGCGGACTATGCCGTAACGCATACGGTAAGCTGGAATGGCCTGAATGACGAAGGTCTGATTTTCGGCAAAAATTATGCCAGCGGCGGCGTGGACTATACCCTGCGTGCGCCGTCCGTGGGAAGTAGTTATACAGGCTCAGGTGATTCAGAACGCGGCACGCCCCAAAGCAACGAATGGGACACGATGCTGAATAAGAACAGCGGATATATCCAAAACTGGAATAAAATGTATTCGTGGGGACAGGATGTTTCTTCTGGCTTCGCGTCGAGCCGTGCGCGCCGCGGGTACGATTCGGCCCGCTACTGGCACTACGACCGTGCTTCGGACTCCTCCCCGCGCCTCGGTTTCCGCCCCGTCCTTGAAGTCCTGAACCCTGACACACTGGGCTCTGACGGGATGAAGGTCGTTACCCTTGACCTGAACGGCGGCAAGCTGGGCGGCAGCTCCGAGGATATTCAAATTATTGTGAAAAAAGGCAACGCATTTGCCGCGCCTGCGTCCGACGGTCTGAACCGCCCGGACGGAGATACGGGCAGCTACTTCATGTGGCTTGACGGCAATGGCAATTCCTACGAACCCGGCGGCAGTGTTCCTGCTGATGTGACTGAACTGACGGTGCAGTGGACAGCCCCGACCTACGTCGTAACCTTGAATACGAACGGCGGCACGATCAACAGCGGCAATGTCACCGGATACACCTACGGCGTGGGTGCAACGCTTCCGACAGCCGTCGATATGACCTATACGGGATATACGTTCAAGGGCTGGTATGACAACGAAAATCTGACCGGCTCTCCTGTTACGGCAATCGGCGGTACAGAAACGGGCAATAAGGAATACTGGGCGAAGTGGGAAGCAAATGCCTACACCGTCACGCTGAACACGAACGGCGGAACGATCAACAGCGGCAATGTCACCGAATACACCTACGGCGTGGGTGCAACACTTCCGACAGCGGGCGATATGACCTATACAGGCCACACGTTCGTGGGCTGGTATGACAACGAAAATCTGACCGGCTCTCCTGTTACGGCAATCGGCGGTACAGAAATGGGCAATAAGGAATACTGGGCGAAGTGGGAAGCAAATACCTATACCGTGACATTTTACCCTAATGGTGGCAGTGTCAATCCGGTTGCTGCTACCACAGATAGTTCCGGCAAGCTGTCCTCTTTACCTACACCAACCCGTGGTGGCAACTATCGTTTTGATGGATGGTACACCGAACAGACCGGCGGCATAAAAGTTACCTTAAATCAGGTTTATACGGCAGATACCACCCTATATGCCTACTGGATCTATACTAGCGGCAGTTCATCTTCCGAAGACAGGGACGATCCCTCTGACAACGCCTTTATTACTGATCGTCCGAACAAGGATAACCCGACCACACCAACCACAGCAAAATCAAATTCTGTAAAAGTGGATAGTGAGGGAAACGCAGTGATTACAAGAAGCATAGTTGCTGATGTTATCTCCGTTGCCCAGACTGACTCAATAAAGCATGGGAATACGAAAAACGGTATCGCAGTGGTTGTTCCTGTGGAAATCAGCAAAGCGTTAGCTGGTGTGCAGATTACGCTGAAAGCAGATGCACTGGATAAACTAGTGTCCTCTGGCGTCAAACGATTTACCATCGATACTGACAGTATGGCTGACTTTGGATTTATGCTGGATACCCTAAAGGAACTGAACCGTCAGACTACCGGAGATCTTATTCTAAAAATGAAGAAGACCGCAGTTACCTCTCAGGAAGTAGAAACAGCCATTGGAAATCGCCCGGTCTATGATATTACCTTATGGGAAGTAAAGAACGGTAAGGAAACTGCTGTCAACTTGAGCGGGAAGACCGTCAGCATTGCAATTCCGTACACGCCGGCGAAAAACGAGCAGCCTGGCAACCTGTATGCGGTTTATGTGGACGAAAACGGTAATGTACAGTGGATCAGCAAATCCAGCTATAATATGGATCAGAAAGCAGTGATTTTTGTAGCAGAGCATTTCAGCATCTACGGCATAGGCTACAAGAATCAGATTCCTGCCTTTACCGACGTGAACAACCACTGGGCAAAGGACAATATGCTCTTTGTTGTTAGCCGTGGGCTGCTGAGTGGTACCAGTGCCACCACCTTCAGTCCCAATACCGGCATGACCAGAGGAATGTTTGTCACCGCTCTGGGGCGATTAGCAGGTGTTGACCCGACTGATTACCAAGCCAGCATGTTTACCGATGTGAAAGAAGATGCTTACTACGCCCCCTATGTCAACTGGGCGGCAAAGACTGGCGTTGTCAGTGGAACGACAGATACTACTTTCGCCCCGGATACCAACATCAACCGCGAGCAGATGGCGGTCATTATGAAGAACTACGCTACCAAACTGGGCTACACCATCCCGAAAACTCTGGAAGTTGTGAATTTTGCGGATAGCGCAGGTATTTCTTCCTGGGCAAAAGAAGCGGTCAAGTCCATGCAGCAGGCGGGCATCCTTGCGGGCAAGACAAACAACTGTTTCGACCCTGCTGGAACCGCAACCAGAGCCGAAGTCGCTACCGTCCTGCGGCGGTTCGTGGAAATCGTCATCGATCCGCAGACTGCCAACGGCTGGGTGCAGAACGACAGCGGTGAATGGAGTTACTACAAAAACGGGGATTTGGTCAAAGGTTGGCTCTCTAATGATCAGAAGTGGTACTGGTTGGACAAAAATACCGGCAAAATGTTCTCTGGTGGTTGGAAGCAGATTGACGGTAAGCAGTATTACTTCTACGCAGATGGCTCTATGGCGGTGAATACCACCGTAGACGGCAAGACCATCGGTGCGGATGGAGCCAGAAAGTAAGTTTTTACCAGCAAATTAAGAATTAAAACAGGGGCATTCCAAACGACATGTGTACTGGAATGCCCCTTCTACAATAAAAGACTGTTTGCCCGTAATAGCAGCGGACAAAGAATAAACGCGGTCGGGTAAGCAGATACCCAGCCGCGTTTATTCTTTCTCTGGTTTTCCCCTTGTGTCGAGCATTTTGTCAATCAGGGCAAGTAAAAGCTCCTGTTCCCGATGACTGCATTGTAGGACTAAACGCTGTATGCGCTCTACGATTTCGCTCTCCTGTTCTATCTGCGGTGCGAGAACTTCATCAAATGAAGCACCAATAGCATTAACGAGACGGATCAGGACGTCCAAGCTCGGCTTTCGTTTGTCATTCTCGATAGCTGCTAGAAAACGAGAACTGATTTCGGCACGATCCGCAATTTGCTCACGGGTATAATCCCGTTTTTCTCTAGCGCAGCGAAGGGAACAACCAAATGAGAACATAATTTGTTGCTTTAGAAAGAAAGTGTATTAGTTCTGCTTCTGGTGAGAAAGAATCCACATGGTGGTGGATATGAAATCATAGCCAGACACAGACGAAAAGAAGCAGCACTATGGGCAGGGCTTACAGGATTCGGTTTTGACAGGCGTGAACGTGAGACGGCAGGCAGAAGAAACGTTGTCACTGATAAGGATTTGACCAGAGACGATAAATGGAAGTATAATTGGACTGAGAGAAAATAACAGGAGTGACAATATGGTAAATAATCAAGTACATTCATCTCAGCCAGGAACCTTTGACATCAGTGCAGCAATGCTCCATATCATTGCCATGACATTTATGCTGATGGATCATCTCTGGGCTACGCTTCTTCCGGCGCAGGACTGGCTGACCTGCGTAGGAAGGCTCGCGTTTCCCATCTTTGCATTTATGGCAGTGGAAGGATATTTTCACACGCACAGCTTTAAAAAGTACATTCTCCGGCTGCTGCTGTTTGCGGTGCTGTCGGAGATTCCCTTTGATCTGATGTATGGCGGAACCTGGTTTTATCCGTTTCATCAGAATGTGATCTGGACACTGTTGATAGGACTTTCTGGAATCCATCTGATGGAAAAAGTTCGAAAAAAACGGAAGCTGTGGATCTTTCTGCCGACGGCATTACTGGTCGTGCTGGTCGGAAGTGCACTTGGGACGGTAGGGATGGCAGATTACTACGGTGCAGGTGTATTGACGCTGTTTATTTTTTACTTTTTCCGGGGAAGAAAATGGTGGTGTTTTTCCGGACAGCTTCTGGCGCTTTATTGGGTCAACGTAGAGCTTCTGGGAGGTCTGATGTACCCCATCCGGCTTTTTGGGATGGACTTTGAACTCTGCCAGCAGGGACTTGCATTGCTCTCACTGCTTCCAATCTGGCTGTATCGTGGACGGCAGGGCTGCCATACGAAAGTCTTCCAGTATAGCTGTTATGCGTTTTATCCGGTCCATATGCTGATTCTTGCAATGGTGTTGAATTATGTGAATCGATAATGATAAGATCTGTGGCTGCAGGGGATACGACCCTGCAGCCATTTTTTATGTAACAGGAAATTCCGAGGAATTCCCTGTTACATAAAAAGGCACTGACGTGCCAAAGATGCGCACTCGCGCGAAGATGTAGATTGTCGCAAGCGACCGCGCGAGGCGCGAGAATGTGCCAAGGCACATTCTTTTTCATTAACAGGAAATCTTATGGCATGTATAAAAAGAGCGGTAGGATTGTTTCCTTTATTTTAAATATTCATCCATCCATTTAATGATCTCCGTCATCCGGTCGATCCTGTTCTCAGGCTTTCCGCCTCTGGACAGTTCATGATTTTCTCCATGGAACAGGCAAAGCTTCGACGGGCAGCCGTTCCGCTTGATGGCGCTGAACATGGCGAGTCCTTCCGCCATATAGCATCGGTAGTCCTCATCGGAGTGGATAAAGAGTGTCGGTGTCTTGCAGTTCGGCGCAAACTGGAGCGGGGACTGCTTCCAAAGAAGCTCCACATCGGTCCTCGTGTTGGCTCCCTGGTTGTTTAAGATGAAGGTGTGTCCGATATCGGAGTTGTGCTCAAAGGATACCCAGTTAGAGATGGAACGCTGGGAAACGGCGGCATGGAACCGGTCTGTGTGTCCGATGATCCAGTTTGTCATGAATCCGCCGTAGGAGCCGCCTGCGACACCGAGATGTTCCGGATCGATCATCGGGTACCGTTTCAGGACTTCATCCGTGAAATCCATCAGGTTCTGATAGTCCACAGTTCCGTAGATTCCGTTGATATTTCCAAAGTCCGTGCCCCGTCCGTCAGATCCTCTCGGGTTGCAGAAGAACACAAAATATCCGCGGTTTGTCCACATCTGCATCTCATGATAGTAGACATCTGAATAAACGGTTCTAGGACCGCCGTGGATATTTAAGATACCGGGATAGGACTTTCCTTCCTCGAAACCTGCCGGTTTTAATACCCATCCGTGGATCTCGTACCCATCGCTGGCAGTAAATGTGAAGGCTTCCGGAGTCTGGACATTGTACCCGTCGGTGAGCCAGTCGTTCATGTGGGTCACCTGCTCGCCGTCTACAAAAAGTTCCGCAATGTGGAGGCCGTGGAATTCCATGGAGGCGATGTGTCCGCCCGCAAGATCGAAGCTGTCGCAGGAGCTTCCTGCCGTCAGCGGCCCGGAGACGGTGCCGCCCCGCGAGATCTTATAGAGATGGGAAAAATCTTCCACGGTGGAAATATAGTAAAATTCCCCGTCCACAGCCTTAAATGTCTGTCCTGCGCCGAATCTGGAATCGGAGCCCACGGAGGAGCCGCCGATGGAAGATTCATAAGGATGGATCAGCTTCATGGATCCGTCCGCGAGATCCATATGGTAGAAGTCACAGTATTTCGTCGTATCTTTATAGGAGTCATCCGTTGCCGCAATGAGTGCAGTCTTTTCGTCTAAGAGGGAGACAACTCCGGTGCGCATGGAATCCGGCGCGATCAAGGTTTTTGTCTCTCCGGTGGAGAGGTTATAAAGATAAACGCCCGGACGGATCCCCATGACACTCTGTTTCCACGGATATGCCTTGTAGAGCAGGAGGTTTCCAAGGACAGAATACTGGGAGCAGTCAGTCCATTCGTCCGCCACGTAAGTGAGCTTATCGGATCCCATATCATAGACAGCGTAACGGTTTCTCTTCGCGTTCGTGTATCCCTGGCCATTGCCCCAGAACGGAAGCTCGTCGAAGACCTCGTAAGATTTCTTCCTTGTATCCTTGTAATTATCATGGCGGATCGTCAGGAGGTAACGCCCGTCCGGGAGAAGACGGATCCCTGTGACGGAAGCCGGAACCGATGCGCGGCATGAGGCTTCGCCGCCGGACGGAGAGATTTCATAAAAGAAAGAAGTGCCGTTTTCTTTTTCCTTTTTAAGGGACGCAGTCCGGGCCGCAGGAAAGATCAGCGTGTTTTCCGCAGTCCAGGACCAGATCTTCGCGTCACCGGCGCAGGTGACACGGGAGACAGTCTTCTTCCCAAGATCATACAGGTACAGGTCAGACAGATAGCCATTGGTCTCCCGGTCCGGTACGGATACCGTGAAGGCGATCTTCGTTCCATCGGGTGAGAAATGTGGGTTGCTCAAAAAACGGAACTTCAGGAATGTGTCGATCTCAATCTTCTTCATCGTCATGTCCTCCATAATTAGTATTTTGTAATAGGAAATCCGAGGAATTCCCTATTATACAAACAGGCACTAATGTGCCAATGATGCGCACTTGCGCAAAAATGCAGGTCAGATGCATCCATCCACAGAATCTGCCGGGCTGCCCCGAAAGATCATAGGCCGGAAGGCACTGGATCGCTATGAAATGAGTATAAATACTCAGAGTGGAGTGTGTCAAGGAAAAGTGAAGCAGAAGCAGGGGTATCCGGAAAAAGCGCTTGCCATATCAGAAAAATGATGTTAAAATACTTTAGACTATGTATAATGCGCATGAAAAGGTCCCTGGGACTGGTGCACGAGAGATAAAAAAGAGCGAGATGCGAAGAGAAAGGAAGCTGAACCGATGTCAGGACATAATAAATTTTCCAACATCAAACATAAGAAAGAGAAAAACGACGCAGCAAAGGGTAAGATCTTTACCGTAATCGGAAGAGAGATCGCTGTCGCAGTTAAAGAGGGCGGCGCTGATCCGGCTAACAACAGCAAGCTGCGTGATGTGATCGCAAAAGCGAAAGCAAACAACATGCCGAACGATACCATCGACCGCGGTATCAAGAAAGCAGCCGGTGACTTAAACTCCGTAAACTACGAAAACTTAACATACGAGGGATACGGTCCGAGCGGTGTAGCGATCATCGTTGACACACTGACTGACAACAAGAACCGTACTGCAGCGAACGTAAGAAGCGCCTTCACAAAGGGCGGCGGAAACGTAGGCGCACAGGGAAGCGTTTCCTTCATGTTCGACCGCAAGGGCCAGATCGTGATCGACAAAGAAGAGTGTGATATGGATGCCGACGAACTCATGATGGCTGCACTCGATGCAGGGGCTGAGGATTTCTCCGAGGAGGAGGACAGCTACGAGGTTATCACAGATCCGGACAACTTCAGTGCAGTCCGCGAGGCTCTCGAGAAAGCCGGAATCCCGATGGTAGAGGCTGATATTACTATGATCCCGCAGAACTGGGTAGAACTTACTGATGAGGAAGCGATCAAGAAGATGCAGAGAATCCTTGATCTCCTTGACGAGGATGATGACGTACAGGCTGTATACCACAACTGGGATGAATAAAGAATCTTAATTGTGTATGTTGTGATCCCCTTTCACCAGAATTGTACTGATGAGAGGGGATTTCTTCATGTAACAGGAAAATCGGAGAGCGTGGAACTCTCCGGAGGCAGGAGGGAGGAATCCGTTATGACGGATATGAAGAAAAATATAAAAAGGACAGCAGTGCTTTCCATGGTGCTGGTCCTGATGTTCGCGACAACCGTATTTGGCGCGGAGCAGACGGAAGAATATGTGCCGGCGGTCTACGCGACGTTCTGGGCGCTCGTTCCGCCGGTCGTGGCGATCGGGCTGGCACTTATCACAAAAGAGGTGTACAGTTCCCTGTTCGTCGGTGTTCTCATGGGTGGAATCCTGTATTCCGGTTTCAGCTTTGAGGGAACGATCACCCATATTTTTGAGGACGGAATGATAAACGTTCTCTCTGACAGCTACAATGTGGGAATCCTGATCTTCCTTGTGATCCTCGGAGCGATGGTGTGCCTGATGAACCGGGCCGGCGGGTCGGCAGCATTCGGCCAGTTTGCGGCGGATCATATTAAGGGACGCGTGGGCGCGGAGCTTGCGACGATCCTGTTGGGCTGTCTGATCTTTATCGATGATTATTTTAACTGCCTGACCGTGGGAAGCGTGATGCGCCCTGTGACAGACAAATTTAAAGTCTCAAGAGCAAAGCTCGCGTACCTGATCGATGCGACGGCAGCTCCGATCTGCATTATCGCGCCGATCTCTTCCTGGGCAGCCGCGGTTACCGGATTTGTTGAGGGCGAGGACGGATTTTCTATCTTCGTGCGGGCGATCCCATACAACTTTTACGCGATCCTGACGATCGTGATGATGATCGGAATGGTACTCTTACGGACAGAATTCGGCTCTATGAAATTCCATGAGAAGAATGCGCTCAAGGGGGACCTTTATACCACGCCGGGACGTCCGTATGACACGGAGAAACAGCCGGAGGTCTCTGTCAGGGGAACTGTTCTGGATCTTCTGATCCCGATCATATCCCTGATCATCTGCTGCATGATCGGCATGCTCTATACGGGTGGATTTTTCTCAGGAGAGGATTTTGTGACAGCCTTCTCCCAGAGTGACGCGTCCCTGGGACTTACGATGGGAAGCTTTTTTGGACTTTTGATCACCATCGGTCTCTATCAGGTGCGCCGGGTCCTGAAATTCTCTGAGTGCATGGCCTGCATTCCGGAAGGTTTTAAGTCCATGGTCCCGGCGATCATGATCCTGTCCTTCGCGTGGACATTGAAGGCGATGACGGACAGCCTCGGCGCAGATGTCTATGTGGCGACTGTGGTTGCGTCCAGCGCCCGTTCCTTCTTAAATTTCCTCCCGGCGATCATTTTCGTTGTGGGGTGCTTTCTGGCTTTCGCGACGGGAACATCCTGGGGTACCTTCGGAATCCTGATCCCGATCGTTGTTGCTGTGTTTGAGAACAGCAATCCGGACCTCATGATCATCTCGATCTCTGCCTGCATGGCAGGAGCTGTCTGCGGTGACCACTGTTCTCCGATCTCCGACACAACGATCATGGCATCCGCCGGAGCCCAGTGTGAACATGTAAACCATGTGACGACTCAGCTTCCGTATGCGGTCACGGCAGCGGCTGTGTCCTTCATCTCCTACATTATCGCAGGCTTTGTACAGTCCGCATGGATCGCCCTGCCGATCGCCATTGCGCTTATGGTGGTCACAATGTTTGTGATCCGCGCGGCGAATGGAGTGCTGAAGGGAGAAGCGTGAGTTCCATACGGTCACTGAACGTGCCGGATGGCTTTGGTTTTTGTAAAAAAAATTGAAAGGACCTGCGGAATCTGCGGGTCCTTTTCCTGTTCTGTATGTTTCTGACGATATTTTCCGGTTGCTTTTTTGCCGGTTTCTGGTATAATAATTTCTGTTCCCGGGGTATGGCGTAGCTTGGTAGCGCGCTCGGCTGGGGGCCGAGAGGTCGCAGGTTCAAATCCTGTTGCCCCGATTTTTGATAAGCAGGAGCTGGAATGAACCAGCCCCTGCTTTTGCTTTACCGGTACAGCCAAAAGTTGCAAACAGAAACGGGAATTGCTATAATGAGAACAGTATAATGCCCTGCGGTCTCAATCCGTCAGGGATGAGAAACGGAAAGGTCAGATCACATATGAAACCAATCATTCTTTTATACCATCTGCCGGAAGGCGAGAGACTTGCGAAGATCAAGAGGGCGCTGTTCCCGCTTGGAATGAGGCTGCGGGCTGTGAAAAAGGAGGAGTATCTGGAACCGGTGGGATATCTTGCCGGAGTGAAGGAACTCATACCCTGTGGGGAAGTCTATACAGGAGATGACTTTGAAAAAGAGATGATGGTGATGGCGGGACTCACCTCAAAGCAGGTGGACACGGTGATCCTTGCGCTGAGAAAGACGGGGGCCGGAAGGATTGACTATAAGGCAGTCCTTACGCCGACGAACCAGAGCTGGAACGCGCTGACATTATACGGGGAGCTTGCGAAGGAACACGCAAAAATGAACCGGTAGATCACAGATCACCGGGATCCGGAAAGGCTGACGATGAACCTGACTGTTTGACAGACCATAAAATGGAATGGAGGGATCGGTCCATGAGAGATGAGAAGAAACAGCAAAAAGAAGCTCTGAAGGAAGAAATGCTGAGACTCGGGAACCTTCAGCGGGAATGCAAAGAGGAAAAGATTCCTGTCTATATCACCTTTGACGGTTACGACGGTGCCGGAAAGGGCGTGCAGATCGGGCGGCTTATGCAGGCGCTGGATCCGAGAGGCTTTGACGTTTACACCGGAGATAAGGATACCGAGGAGGAAGCGCTCCGTCCGTTCCTCTGGCGGTTTGCGGTCCATGCCCCGGCGGATGGGCGGATCACGATCTATGACACAAGCTGGTACCGGACGGTTCAGGCGGACCGGTTCGAGGGAAAGCTGAATGAAAAGAAAGCAGATGCCGCGTTTGAGGATATCTGCGCGTTTGAGAGATGCCTGGTGGACGGCGGAACCGTTCTCATCAAATTTTTTCTGGATATTTCAGAGAAGGAACAGGAAAAACGGTTTAAAAAACTTCTGGAATCAAAGGATACCGCATGGCGCGTCACAGAGAAAGAACTTGCGAGAAATGCCCATTACGGAAAATATAAGAAGCTCAGCGATGAGATGATCAGGAGAACGGATATGCCTTACGCGCCCTGGTACGTGATCGACGCGAAGGAAAAGAGCGGGACGGCGCTGGTGGTCATAAAGACGGTGGCAGATGTTCTGGAAAAGGCGCTTGAGAAAAAACGGGCGGGAAAAGAGGCGGAGATCTTTGAGAAACCGGTTCCGCCTGACAGATATGAAAAAGGGATCCTTGCAAAAGCGGACCTGACAAAGCGCCTTGAGGAGACGGAATACCGGAAAAAACTGGACAAGCTCCAGAAACGGCTGGAAGTGCTCCACGGAGAACTCTACCGTCTGCGGATCCCGGTGATCCTTGGCTTTGAGGGCTGGGATGCCGCCGGAAAGGGAGGAGCGATCAAACGTCTGACGAGCCATCTTGATCCCCGCGGATATAAGGTCTGCCCGACAGCGTCCCCGAACGACGTGGAAAAAGCCCATCACTATCTCTGGCGATTCTGGAATCATGTGCCGAAGGCAGGACACATCGCGATCTTTGACCGCACCTGGTACGGAAGAGTCATGGTGGAGCGGATCGAGGGCTTCTGTTCCGAGGAGGACTGGCACCATGCATATCGGGAGATCAACGAGATGGAAGCACATTTTGTGCACTCCGGAGCTCTTGTTTTAAAATTCTGGCTCCAGATCGACAAGGACGAGCAGGAGCGGCGGTTCAATGACCGGATGAAGAACCCGGAAAAACGGTGGAAGATCACGGACGAGGACTGGAGAAACAGGGAAAAGTGGGATGCTTATGTGCTTGCTGTGAATGAAATGCTGGAAAAAACTTCTACAAAGGATGCCCCCTGGATCGTTGTGGAAGGAAATTCCAAGTGGTATGCGAGGATCAAGGTCCTTGAAACTGTGGCGGATGCCATGGAAAAAAAGATAAAAGAAGTGGAAAAGAACAGAAAAAGATGAGTAAAGTGGTGATTATAGGCGGCGGGGCAGCGGGAATGGCTGCTGCCATCGGTGCCGCGGAGTGCGGACATGATGTCTCCGTTTATGAGAAAAATGAGAAGCTTGGGAAAAAGATCTATATCACGGGAAAAGGACGCTGCAACCTGACAAACGGCTGTGATACAGAGGACCTGTTCAGAAATATGGTCTCCAACGGCAAGTTCCTTTACAGTGCCATCTATGGATTCACAAACTTTGATATCGTGGATCTTGTGGAGGCAAACGGCTGCCCGGTGAAGGAAGAACGGGGAGCGAGAATGTTCCCGGTATCGGACCATGCTTCCGATGTGACGGGGGCCTTAGAGCGGAAGATGAAATCTCTGGGCGTAAAGATCTTCTTAAATGAACCGGTCAGGGATATCGTGATCAGGGATGAAAAGGCGGCGGGAATCATTCTGGAAAAAACTGGAAAGAGTGTGGATGCCGATGCGGTGGTGATCGCCACAGGCGGACTTTCCTACCCGTCAACAGGTTCCACGGGGGACGGGTACCGTTTTGCAAAAGAGGCGGGCCACACGGTGACACCTCTGTCACCGGCACTTGTTCCGTTTGTATGCGCAGAAGATGATGTGAAAGAACTTCAGGGACTCTCCTTAAGAAACATCGAGGTGACTGTCTGGAACGGAAAGAAAGTGCTCTGGAAAGAGTTCGGCGAGATGCTGTTTACGCACTTTGGCGTCAGCGGACCTGTCGTTTTGAGTGCCAGCAGCTATGCGGCGAAGATCATCAAAAAAACGCCGCTCAGAATGGATATCGACCTGAAACCGGCACTCTCAAAAGAGCAGCTGGATGCGAGGATCCTGCGGGATTTCGATGAGGCGAAAAATAAGCAGTTTAAGAACTCCTTAAATCACCTCTTCCCGGCAAAGCTGATCCCGGTGATGATAGAGCGGAGCGGCATCGATCCGGAAAAACAGGTCAATGAGGTGACTGCGGAGGAGAGAAAACGTCTGGTGGATCTCACAAAAGCGTTTTCCGTGACACTCACAGGCCTCCGCGGGTACAATGAGGCGATCGTGACGCAGGGCGGAGTGAACGTGAAGGAAGTGAATCCGTCCACTATGGAATCGAAGAAGCTGCAGGGACTCTATTTTGCGGGCGAGGTTCTGGATCTGGACGGTGTGACCGGCGGATTTAACCTGCAGATCGCCTGGTCGACCGGAATGCTGGCAGGCAGAAGCGTATAGAGCACCGGACCTGAGAAGCAGCTTTGAACCCGTATGGCTGTAAAGATATGGAACCATCACGAATAAATAAAAAATCTTGGAATAAACTAAGGGGAGAATAACATGTCTTTTAATGTAGCGATAGACGGACCGGCAGGAGCCGGAAAGAGCACCGTGGCAAAGTCTGTGGCAGCTCTGAAGAATTTTATCTATGTGGATACCGGAGCAATGTACCGGGCAATGGCGTTATATTTTCTGCGCCAGGGAATTGATAAGACCGACGAGAACGCCATCAATGCCACTCTTGATAAAGTGGAGATCACGATCCGCTACGAGAACGGTGCGCAGCAGGTGATCTTAAACGGTGAGAATGTATCCGGGCTGATCCGGACCGAAGAGGTCGGAAACATGGCTTCCGCCACATCGGTCTACAAAAAAGTCCGCGAAAAGCTCGTGGAACTCCAGAAAGATCTGGCAAAGAAGGCGGATGTGATCATGGATGGACGCGACATCGGAACCTGTGTCCTACCGGATGCCGATGTGAAGGTATATCTGACCGCAAGCTCCGCAGTCCGGGCGAAACGCCGCTATAATGAGCTTAAGGAGAAAGGAACAGCCTGCGATCTCGATGAGATCGAGAAGGACATCATCGAACGGGATTACCGGGATATGCACCGGGAGAATTCCCCGTTGAAACAGGCGGATGACGCCGTGCTCCTTGACAGCTCCGACATGACGTTAAAAGAGGTCGTGGACACGATCACAGCGATGATCGATAAGAAGCAGGGTGCGTAAGATGGAAGTAACAGTTGCAAAGACAGCAGGCTTCTGCTTTGGTGTGAAGCGTGCCGTGGAAAAAGTATATGAGCAGATCGGAAAGTCGGAAAAACCGATCTACACCTACGGTCCCATTATCCACAACGAGCAGGTCGTCGGGGATCTCAGGGAAAAAGGCGTGGAGGTCATAGACTCCCTGGAAGAGTTAAAGACACTCCGTGACGCGGTCGTGGTGATCCGTTCCCACGGTGTCGGAAAAAATGTCTACGAGATCTTAAAGGAAAACGATGTGGAGATCGTGGATGCCACATGTCCCTATGTGAAAAAGATCCACCGGATCGTCGAAAAACAGTCAGCAGAAGGAAGAAAAGTTCTGATCATAGGCAGTGAGGACCATCCGGAGGTGCAGGGCATCAAGGGCTGGGGAGATGAGCGGACAGTGGTCATCGAGGACATGGATGATTTTCTTAAGCTGCAGCTTCCGGAAAATGAGAAGCTTTGTATTGTATCCCAGACGACATTTAATTACAAGAAATTTCAAGATATAGTTGAAAAAATTTCTAAAACGAGGTATGATATAACTGTTTTAAATACGATTTGCAATGCAACACAGGAAAGACAAGTGGAAGCGATGAGGATAGCCTCACAGGTGGACGTGATGCTGGTTATCGGCGGGAAACACAGCTCGAATACCCAGAAGCTATACGATATCTGCCGGAAGGAATGTAAAAACACCTATTACATCCAGACTCTGGGCGACTTTAATCCTGAATGTATTAGTTCTGTGCGCAGTGTAGGTATTACGGCCGGGGCGTCAACCCCAAACAATATTATCGAGGAGGTTCATACTAAATGTCAGAGTTAAGTTTTGAACAAATGTTAGAAGAATCATTAAAAACAATACGTACAGGAGAGGTTGTCACCGGTAAGGTCATTGACGTAAAAGAAGACGAAATCGTTTTAAATATTGGTTACAAGTCTGATGGCATCATTACCCGCAGTGAATACACAAACGAGTCCAACGTAGACTTAAGAAATCTTGTACATGTTGGTGACGAGATGGAAGCCAAAGTCGTAAAGGTGAACGACGGTGAAGGTCAGGTCGCTCTTTCCTACAAGAGACTGGCTGCAGACAGAGGAAATAAGAGACTTGAGGAGGCATTTGAGAACCACGAGGTTCTTACTGCAAAGGTTTCTCAGGTTCTTGACGGCGGTTTAAGCGTGATCGTGGACGAAGCTAGAATCTTTATCCCGGCAAGCCTTGTATCCGACGTATATGAGAAAGATTTATCCAAATATGCTGATAAAGAGATCGAATTCGTAATCACAGAATTCAATCCGAGAAGAAGAAGAGTCATCGGCGACCGCAAGCAGCTTATCGTTGCTAAGAAGGCTGAGATGCAGAAAGCTCTCTTCGAGAAGATCCATGTAGGTGATAAGGTAGAAGGAACTGTTAAGAACGTAACTGATTTCGGTGCATTCATCGATCTCGGCGGCGCTGACGGTTTACTCCACATCTCCGAGATGTCCTGGGGCAGAATCGAGAATCCGAAGAAGGTCTTCAAGGTTGGCGATAAAGTAACAGCTCTCATCAAAGACATCAACGGTGAGAAGATTGCCCTCTCTATGAAGTTCCCGGAGACAAATCCGTGGGCTGACGCTGCTGAGAAGTACGCAGTAGGCAACGTAGTTACAGGTAAGGTAGCTCGTATGACTGACTTCGGCGCATTCGTTGAGCTTGAGCCGGGCGTAGACGCTCTGCTTCACGTATCCCAGATCTCCAGAGAGCACGTTGCTAAGCCGGCTGATGTACTTTCCATCGGTCAGGAGATCACTGCTAAGATCGTTGATTTCAACGAGGCAGACAGAAAGATCAGCTTAAGCATGAAAGCTCTTGAGGCTGACAACGCACAGGAGCAGACTGAGGAGTAATCCGAAAGTGATTTTTAAATAAGAATTTTCGAGGACATCGTTCTTTACGGGCGGTGTCCTTTTTGCGCGACAGGACACATTCATTTTTATAAACAGTGAGTCAAATTTCATGCCTGCACGGGTCTGCGACATTGTCATGCGCCGGTTATTTTCCGGCGACGATCGAAACGGATTTCAGAGGCCGCGAAGCCTGCCGCAGAAATGCCGCAAATTATGCCCGCACTACAAAAATGCGTAAGGGATTTGTAATTGAAATCATAGTGTAATCTCAAGGTTTGTATGTTAAGATAACCGTACAAAAGCAAAAGACGGCGGAAGAACCTGAAAAGTTACTGTACATGGGTAGGAATTTTCTGAACTGAAAAATCAGGACGGCCGCAAATCGGTATTTGAAGGAGACTGCTGTAAAATAATGCGGTCCGGCAAAGACCAATACAGGATAACAGGAGGATTTTATTATGACAAAAAATATGAAAAGAATGACTGCACTGGCCTGCGCTGCCATGATGATCGCATCTATGGGGATCACCGGATGCGGCAAGGCGGATGGACAGACAAAGGAGGAGACAAAAACGACAGCCGTTGAGACTCCTGCAGGAACTGAGACATCTGCGACTACGGAAAACGAGGCGGGAAAACTTCCGGACGGTACCGGTCAGGAAAGTGGAGCGGCAGACACGGAGTCTGCGAGTGAGTCTGATCCGATGATGGGAACGATCGTTTCTGTGGAAGATGGACAGCTTACGATGCATCGCCAGGATAATGGATTTGATGAGGACGTTGTAATTACGATCGCAGAGGATACGAAGGTTCTGGATGCAGAGAATGGTTATCCAGTGGAACTCAGTGATCTGAAAGAAGGAAATACCATCAGCGCTTATGTAGACGAGGCGATGACCTTGAGCCTTCCGCCGATCGCAAATGGTCTGCTGATCTTAGTACAGGCAGAGGGATATGATTTCCCGAGATACACGAAGGTAAAGGAATTGACGGCTGCAAATACAGAAGGTGAGCGGATCCTCACAGCCGAGAATGGGATCAATTACACGATTACCGCTGAAACAAGACTTCTTCCATATCTGACAAGAAATATTGTCTCCGAGGAAGACCTCACAGAAGGAACCGAGATCCTGATCTGGAACGAGGAGAACGGAAATAAAGCAGAAAAGATCGTCGTGTTCCAGGGTGAGAACGGATACGCAAAATAAATAATGGGATCTTGCTAGAAAACAATCTGTATGAAAATGCCGGACAGCGGGCATACTCTCCTTATGGAAGGAGCGTGAGTCTGTGTCGAGGAAAAAAAGAGAACCGGTGGATCCGGAGCACTTAAAGCCGGAGGACCGGATGAAATTCGAGATCGCGAAGGAGCTGGGGCTGGCGGACAAGGTAATCACCGGCGGCTGGCGGTGTCTTACCGCAAAAGAGAGCGGCAGGATCGGCGGTCTTGTGACAAAAAAGAAGAGAGAAATGTCCGCAAAAGCGCAGGACAAGGAGAATCCAGGGGAAAACTGCCATTGAAACAATGGCGGTTTTCTTTTATAATTAGGGAAGAGAGATGCAGCAGTTCAACGATATGGAAAAATCAGATCTCGGAAGGGGATAAATATGAATATATCGCTTATTTGTTTTACGAGAGACGGATTTGAGACGATGAAGCGGATCAACAACGCCCTTTCCGGAGCTTCTGAAGCTTTGACGGATGAGGTCTGCCCTGAACAATACGATAAGAGTGCGGAGGCGGAGGACAGACCATGCGGTGGGGACACTCTGTACAAGTCTCTGTGGATCGCCGGGCGGTACGCACTGCAGCTTGCGGCGGCGGATGCCGGAGTGCCTTATCAGGCGGTGCCTGAAGGCGGACTTTCGGAGTGGACGAAGGAGGCTTTTCTGCGGGACGATGCTCTTATTTTTGTGGGTGCCTGTGGGATCGCGGTGCGCTCCATCGCACCATATGTGCGGGATAAATTTCAGGACCCTGCGGTGGTCTGTGTGGATGAGGCGGGACAGTTCGCGATCCCGCTTCTCTCCGGACATGTGGGCGGAGCGAACCGGCTGGCGGAAACAGTGGCTTCCGGGATCGGAGCAGTGCCGGTGGTGACGACGGCAACGGATGTGGAGAAGAAATTTGCGGTGGACGTGTTCGCAAAGGATCATGGATTTGTGATCACGGACCGGAAACTTGCGAAGGAGATTTCGGCTGATATCCTTGCGGGTGAGCCGGTGGGAGTGTTCACGGATTTCGGATTTTCAGCGTGGAAAAAGATTCCGGAGGGACTTTTTAAGAATCGGATCTGTAAACGGAATCTCTGGATTACGGTGTCCGGAAAAGAAAAAAAAGGGATTCCGGCGAACCGTGTCCTGCGCCTGATCCCACGGTGTGTGGCACTTGGAATCGGCTGTAAACGCGGGACATCTGTGGAGAAGATCCGGACCGCGGTGGAAAGTGCGATGGAGCGGAACGGGATCGATCTGCGAAGCGTCTTTGCGGCGGCGAGCATCGACATCAAGAAGCAGGAGCAGGGACTCATCGAATTCGCAAAGGAACTTCAGGTGCCGTTTCTGACATTTTCCAGTGAGGAGTTAAATGGACAGCCGGGAGATTTCCCAGAGTCGGAATTTGTGCGGAAGACCACGGGAACCGGAAATGTCTGCGAGCGGTCCGCAGTGGCTGCATGCAGGCTGGGCGTGAGAGCTTCCGAGTGCAGGATCCTGATCCATAAGGAAGCGGAGGACGGCGTGACGGTGGCCGCAGCGTATTATATGATCGGAAAGTCCGGAGAAAATGCGGATCGGGAAGAAAAATCGAGAGGATAGAGTAGAAAGAATATGATGATCCTGATAAATGGGGGAAGCTCCAGCGGAAAGTCCGCATTTGCGGAGACCCTGATCGAAGAACAGGAAAAGAAAGAAGAGGTGGTGGCGGAATCCACCGGAAAATTGATGCGCGGCGGCGCCCGGAAAACGGATATGCGCCATCAGCCGTCCTGTTACCTTGCAACCATGATCGCCTGGGACGAGGAGTGCAGGGAGCGGATCCGAAAACACCGCAAAATGCGGGAAAAAAAGAATTTTACGACCGTCGAGTGCCCTGTGGATCTTTCGAAGGCGGAGGTCCCCGCCAGGAGCCGGTGTCTGTTAGAGTGTGTTTCCAATCTTGCAGCGAACGAGATGTACCGCCGGGATATGGAAGATCCGGAGAATGGCGCGATGGAACGGATCCTGGAAGGAATCAGGATGATCAGAAAAAATGCGGATTTTCTGGTGATCGTGACAAATGATGTGTCCGGGGATCAGGGACCGTACTCGGAGGAGACGGAAGCGTACCGGAAACTGCTGGGCGGAATCAACTGTGCGCTGGCCGGGGAGGCGGATGAAGTGTACGAGGTGATCTGCGGTGAGCCGGTGATGGTGAAGAAAAAGAAGAGGGAAGATACGGAAGTGGAAGAGAGAAGAACGGATCGATCTGTGGATTGTCAGAGAGGGATCAGGCTTTTTGTAGGAGGCGCGTATCAGGGGAAATCAAACCTTGCGATGCGTGAGGCGGTGACGGAAGAAAACCGCTTCATTCTTGTGGCAGACGGCGAACAGTCACCATTGGAAGATGCGTTTAATTCGAAGGCTGTTCTGAATCTTCATATCTATATTCGAAGGCTGATAGACGCAGTACTGGGTGAGTATGACGGGAAGAGAGAGGGTGACAGAGTGTTCTGCGACAGTATCCGCAGTGAAATAAATAAGAGAACCACAGCCGTGAGGGACCCGGCTGAAAGAACATCTGCCGGAGAAACAAAGATGGTCAGAGAGCAGACGAAAGAAACGGAAAATATCGAGATCCGGATCGAAGAGGTCATGTACCGGTATCTGGATATGATCCTTAAGAAGAATCCTAACGCAGTCATCACCTGCGACGAGATCGGCTGTGGAATCGTTCCCATCGATAAAACGGACCGCCTGTGGCGGGAGATGAGCGGGGACGCCTGCCAGTATCTGGCGGCGCGGGCGGTGAAGGTATGCCGCGTTGTCTGCGGGATCCCGATGGCTTTAAAGGGCGGTGAGACATGATGGAGTACGGACACGGCGGTGATATCTACCGGAACCGGAATGTGGAGCTGGATTTCTCGGTCAACGTAAATCCCTTGGGAATGCCGAATTTTGTCTGGGAGGCAGCCCAGAGGAGCATTGCCTTCTGCACAGGATATCCGGACAGCTCCTGCGAAAACCTGCGGGGACGGTTGTCAGAGGTTACCGGTGTCCCGGAAGATCAGATGATCTTCGGAAACGGGGCGGCGGAACTGATCTTCCGGCTGGTACAGGAGGTACGGCCGAAAAAGGCAGTGATCCCTGCACCATCTTTCGCGGAGTATGAAACGGCGTTGAGATCCTGTGGGACAGAAATCGCTTTTTTCTATTTAAAAGAGGCGGAATCTTTTTTCTTAAACATATCGGAATTTCTGGATTTTTTGAGAGCAGAGCAGCCGGAGATCATATTTTTATGCACTCCGGCGAATCCCACAGGGGCCATGATCCGTCACGCAGATCTTTCAAAAATCTTAGACTACTGCAAGAAACATGGGATCCTGCTGGTTCTGGACGAATGCTTTGTGGAATTCCTTGATGAGGAGCGAAGCTGCGGCTGTATCCGTGAATTTCTTGAATGGGAGACCGGAAGACCGGAACATGGCGGAAACTTATTTCTTCTCCGGGCATTTACGAAGACATATGCCATGGCGGGATTACGGCTGGGATATGGATTCTGTACGAGCAGGCAGCTCTTAGAACGGATGGAGAAGAACTGGCAGCCCTGGAGTGTTTCGATCCCGGCGCAGGAGGCGGGATATGCGGCACTTTCGGAAGAACGGATCCCTTTTTTGAAAAAGATGCGGGAGACGGTGGCGAAAGAACGGCAGTATCTTTCTGACGGATTGACGAAAGCAGGCTTCACGGTATTCCACTCGGACGCGAATTTCCTCCTGTTTAAGGACTTCAAGACCGGTCAGGAATCCTGGCTGTACGAATATTTTCTGGAACGGGGGATCCTGATCCGGTCATGCAGGAATTACAGACTGCTTGACAAACGATTTTACAGGATCTGCGTCCGCTCCCATGAAGAAAACCGGGAATTTCTGGAGATATTAAAGGACTACAAGTAGACCAGCAGAGGGAAGAACGCAGCCGTTGGAAGAAAACGAAAGATACGTTGGAAAATGACAGAAGGAAAAAGAAATTTTCTGTATGTTTATAAGCAAAAATAATATAAAATCGCAAAAAAATTATATGAATTGCCTGTTGCTAAAATTCGACAAAGCTGTTATACTCTACTGTAATAACTGGAACTGACGTTATGACGGTTTTTAGTTATATTTTTTTTAAACATAATAAAACAGAAGAAAGAGAGGGAACCATAAAATGGGTAAGATCATTGGTGAAGGTATTACATTTGATGATGTGCTCCTTGTACCTGCATATTCTGAAGTAATCCCAAATCAGGTTGATGTTTCAACACACCTGACAAAGAAAGTCAAACTCAATATTCCATTTATGAGTGCCGGCATGGATACCGTTACTGAGCACCGCATGGCGATCGCTATGGCGCGACAGGGCGGAATCGGTATCATTCACAAAAACATGTCGATCGAGGCGCAGGCTGAAGAGGTAGATAAGGTAAAACGTTCTGAAAACGGAGTAATCACAGACCCATTTTATTTGTCCCCGGAACATACATTAAAAGATGCAGATGAGCTGATGGCAAAATTCCGCATTTCCGGTGTTCCGATCACTGAGGGTAAAAAGCTTGTCGGAATCATCACAAACCGTGATCTGAAATTTGAGGAAGATTATTCCAAGAAGATCAAAGAGTGCATGACTTCCGAGCATCTGGTTACAGCCAAAGAAGGCGTAACCATGGAAGAAGCAAAGCGCATTCTTGCAAAGGCAAGAGTCGAGAAGCTTCCGATCGTCGATGAAAACTTTAACTTAAAAGGACTCATTACGATCAAAGATATCGAGAAACAGATCAAGTATCCGAACTCCGCAAAGGATGACCACGGAAGACTTCTCTGCGGTGCCGCAATCGGAATCACAGCAAATGTTCTTGAGAGAACGGAAGCCCTTGTAAATGCAAAGGTCGATGTTGTTGTTCTCGACTCTGCGCACGGACACTCTGCGAACGTTATCAACTGCGTAAAGATGATCAAGGAGAAATATCCGGATCTTCAGGTAATCGCCGGTAACGTTGCAACGGGTGAGGCTACAAGAGCCCTGATCGAGGCCGGCGTTGATGCTGTCAAGGTTGGTATCGGACCGGGATCGATCTGTACGACACGTGTCGTTGCAGGTATCGGTGTTCCGCAGATCACTGCTGTTATGGACTGCTATGCAGTTGCGAAGGAGTACGGTATTCCGATCATCGCCGACGGCGGTATCAAGTATTCCGGAGATGTTACAAAGGCTCTCGCAGCCGGCGGTAATGTCTGCATGATGGGATCCATGTTCGCGGGCTGCGATGAGAGCCCGGGAGACTTCGAACTTTATCAGGGAAGAAAATATAAAGTTTACCGTGGAATGGGATCTATTTCTGCTATGGAGAACGGCAGTAAGGACCGTTACTTCCAGTCGAACGCGAAGAAGCTTGTTCCGGAAGGCGTTGAAGGACGTGTCGCTTACAAGGGATTCGTTGAGGATACCGTATTCCAGATGCTGGGCGGTCTTCGTGCCGGTATGGGATATTGCGGTGCTCATGATATCAAAGAGCTTCAGGAGAACAGTCATTTTGTTAAGATCTCCGCAGCCGCACTCCGTGAGAGCCATCCGCATGATATCCACATCACAAAAGAGGCTCCGAACTATAGCGTAGACGAATAATTTTAATCCCGAGAGGGCAGCAAAGGGCTGTGCAGGCGGCGGAAACGCTGTTCCCTGCACAGCCTTTTTTGGACTGTGTGTATTTAGAAATAAGGGACCAGATGGAAAATTTTATGAAGATGCTTTCGACCCAGGCGATCCTGCTCGTGTACATGGCGGTGGGATTTTACTGCAGAAAGCGTGGAATTATTGAAAAAAAGATGCAGGGAAAGCTCACGGATTTTGTTCTCAGGATCACGCTGCCCTGTATGATTTTTAACTCCTTCAGCATGCATATCACATTGGACATGTTAAAACAGGCGGCCCTGTGTCTCGGAGTGGCGTTTTTTATCTGCTTCGCGGCATGGCTCGGTGGAAAAATTGTCTACAACATGTATCCGAAGGAGAAAAAATCCGTCTTACAGTATGCCACACTCGTCAATAACGCGGCGTTTTTGGGGCTGCCGATCGTGAAGGCGGTGCTCGGCGAGGCGGGAATGTTCTTAGCGTCGATCTTTATTATCCCGAACCGTATCTTTATGTGGACGGCGGGAGTATCGATTTTCACGGCGGAGGCGGATAAAAAGGCGGCGTTTAAGAAGGTCATGCTGAATCCGTGCGTGATCGTGATCTTTATCGGACTTTTCAGAAGCTTCACAGACTTTACTCTGCCGGAATTTCTGGCAAAGTCTATCACAGGACTTGGAAACTGTACAACTCCGCTCTCCATGGTCCTGATCGGGACGATGATGACGGAACTGACACTGGCGTCCTTTAAGGACTGGAGTACTGTGTACCTGGCGTTTATGCGCCTTGTGGCACTGCCATTTCTGGCGCTCTTTATCATGCGCCTGTTAAATGCAGATCCGATCATGACAGGATGCGCGGTGATTCTTACAGCGATGCCTGCGGGAAGCACGACGGCGCTTCTGGCGGAGAAATATGGATCGGATCCGGTGTATGCGTCGAAATGTCTGCTTACTAATACACTGTTCTCTCTGATCACAATTCCGATCATGACATTATTTATATGATATCAGGGTCAAAAGGTCTGAAGTCCGACGCAAGCTTGTTTGCAGTTATATAGGTTTACCTGGGGTTCCAGGAGAAAGGGAAAACGGCTGAATTTCAAGGAAAAGCCGGAATAAAAGAAGTTTTATGAGTATTTTAAATGTAGAACACCTGAGCCATGGTTTCGGAGACCGGGCTATCTTTACGGACGTTTCTTTCCGCCTGTTAAAGGGGGAACATATCGGTCTCATCGGAGCAAACGGTGAGGGAAAGTCCACATTTATGAATATCATCACCGGAAAGATGATGCCGGATGAGGGAAAGGTCGAGTGGTCAAAAAATGTCCGTGTGGGCTACTTAGACCAGCATACCGTGCTTGAGAAGGGTATGACGATCCGCGACGTGCTTAAGAGTGCCTTTTCCTTCCTCTTTGAGATGGAGGAGAAGATGAACGACATCTGCGCGAAGATGGGAGATGCGTCCGAGGATGAGATGAACGCTATGATGGAGGAGCTGGGAACGATCCAGGATCTTCTGATGGCGCATGACTTCTATATTATCGACTCCAAGGTGGAGGAGATCGGACGCGCCTTCGGCCTCGACGAAATCGGTCTTGACAAGGATGTTGACGAGCTCTCCGGCGGACAGAGAACGAAGGTCCTCCTTGGAAAGCTTCTTCTTGAAAAGCCGGATATCCTGCTCCTCGACGAGCCGACAAACTATCTGGATGTACAGCATATCGAGTGGCTGAAGCGGTATCTTCAGGATTATGAAAACGCTTTCATCCTGATCTCCCACGATATCCCGTTTTTAAACAGCGTGGTAAACCTGATCTACCATATGGAGAACCAGAAGCTTGACCGCTATGTGGGTGACTATGACCGGTTCATGGAAGTCTACGAGATGAAAAAGAGCCAGTTGGAGGCAGCTTACAACCGCCAGCAGGCGGAGATTGCGAAGCTTCAGGATTTCGTTGCGAGAAACAAGGCCCGTGTTGCGACGAGAAACATGGCGATGTCGAGACAGAAGAAGCTGGACAAGATGGAGGTCATCGAGCTTGCAAAGGAAAAACCGAAGCCGGAGTTCCATTTCCTGAATGCAAGGGCAACCGGAAAACTGATCTTTGAGACGAAGGATCTTGTGATCGGTTATGATGAACCACTTTCAAAACCGCTTAATTTCCTCATGGAGCGCGGCGAGAAGATCGCGGTCATTGGCGCCAACGGTATCGGAAAGACCACCTTCTTAAAGAGCATTCAGGGCCTGATCCCGGCAATCTCCGGAACCGTTGAGGTCGGTGACTATCAGTTCCCGGGTTACTTCGAGCAGGAGATGGCACCGGGAAATACCACAACCTGTATCGAGGAGATCTGGAAGGAATTTCCGTCCTACACCCAGTACGAAGTCCGCTCTGCCCTTGCAAAGTGCGGCCTGACTACAAAGAATATCGAGAGCCAGGTCCGCGTCCTCTCCGGCGGTGAGCAGGCAAAGGTCCGTCTCTGTAAGCTCATGAACCGGGAGACCAACGTTCTGCTTCTCGACGAGCCGACGAACCATCTGGATGTGGATGCGAAGGATGAGCTTAAGAGAGCACTTCAGGAGTACAAAGGAGCAGTCCTCCTCATCTGCCACGAGCCGGAGTTCTATGACGGATTGGTGTCGAAGGTTTGGGATCTCAGTAAGTGGTCGTTGAAGATTTGATATATTTACAATTGAAGAAATCCGTGTCCTGTACAACGAAATCTGCAGGACACGGATTTTTTGTGCATTGGGAAATTCCGGTAAATGAAATGCATCAATACGGAATTTACCGGAAAATGGTCAGCGTTTATTTTTCTCTGTATGTGGCAGCCGTCCTCGGAGGAATCTCTTTTTGATCTCCGGCCACGAAAACGGGATCAGCGGATAGATATAGCTCTTTCCGGCGATGGTGCGGTTGAATATGATGGAGCAGACGGCGATGGCGGTGCCGAGGATGAATCCCCAGACGTTTAAGAGGGAGGTCAGGATCAGTAGGATCACACGCATGAATTTTAGTGCGTAACCCATCTCGAAGCTTGCCTGAGAGTAATTGGCTATGGTGACAAAGGCCATGTAGAGCATGGTTTCGGAATTGAACCAGCCGGATTTTACAGAATATTCGCCGAGAACAATACCGGCGATAACACTTAACGGTGTGGTCAGCATGCTCGGCGTATTGACTGCGGCGAGACGCAGGCCGTCAATGGCAAATTCCAGGATCAGAAGCTGGAAGATCAGGGGAACGTACATGTCATCTGCCAGTTTGACAAATTCCAGCCAGCCTGGGATCCAGTTCTGGTTCTGCATAAAGAGAAGCCACACCGGGGTTAAAAACAGGGTGAGAAATGAGACTGTCATTCTGGAAAGACGCAGGTAGGTTCCGGTCACCGGCGGGAAGTAATAGTCATCTGCCTCCTCGATAATGTCAAAGACTGAGGATGGCAGGATCATGCAGGCGGGGGAATTGTCAACAAGGATGACGATGTTTCCCTCCAGAATAGACGCCGCAGCCGTGTCCGGACGTTCAGAAAAACGGAATTTTGGGAACGGGTTGAACCATTTGTGGGGAAAGATACATTCTGCCAGACTTTCCTGATTCATAGTCAGAGCATCTACATGCAGATTTTCGATGCGGTCCTTGATCTTATTTAGCAGATCCTCGTCCACACGACGTTTCATGTAGCAGATCGCGATGTCTGTGTGGGAGCTTTCTCCGGTCTGCATGATCTCCACCGTGAGATTCACGTCCCGGATCCGGCGGCGGATCAGGGCGGTATTGAAGATCATGGTCTCCACGAAGCCATCCCGGGAGCCTCGGAGCACCTTGTCTTTTTCAGGCTCCGAAACCCCGCGGGCCGGGTAAGTACGGCAGTCGATGAGGATTGCCCGGTCATACCCGTCGATTAAAAGACAGGAGAGGCCGGAGAGAAGCTGAGTGAAGATGATGGTATCATCGGTCTCGATGGTGGTTTCGCCGTAGTGGACATGCTGCTTTGCAAAGTCATGGGCGGATGCCGGGAAAGCATCCGGCTTTATGGAGGCGAAGTCCTGCATCAGCCGCAAAAGGATCTCATCCTTTGTGAAGCCGTCCACAAAGTACAGGCAGGCATTTTTGCCGGCGATGGTCAGCGTGTGGTAGACAATGTCAAAGTTCTTTGAAATGTCCAGAATTTCGTGAAAGTGTGAGATGTTCTGGTCGAAGTTGGTTGAAATATTCATGGCTCATTGGTCCTTTCGAGGATAATTACAGTGTAAAGGCAACGCTTCAGCAAAGCTGCGGATTTACTGTGATGGCTGCAGTACAGTATAGGATTTCTTAAAAACTATGAAATTATGCGGGGGATACATGGCATCTGTATGCCACAAGCAAATGTGTGCAGTATACAAAATTCTGACCATATCGGACAGAACGGCCATAGAATAGATTGTTTTTTGTAAAAACAACGAATCTGCTTTTCTCCAGCGGACATTTGTGCAGAAGATAGTAAATATATACAATAAAATTGTGCAAATTTAACTATATTTACCATAGCATTTCCGGTAATATTTTGTTATACTGCATAAGCATTGAAATTGAAGGGGTATCAATTTCGAGGAACTGTATAATGCAAGGAAATTGTACGTGAATGAAAGGCTGTGCTCAGTGGGGGGGCACAGCCTTTCGCCATTCCAGCGTTGCCCATATGCAGTTCACCGAATGCGAGTGTCTATGCAGGCAGGTTTGCAGCGCACACGTACTTGCTGAACTGACACATGGTCGAACGATTCATGAAATATATATAAAACAATCGAAAAGCCATAGCTATTTTCAGAAAAAAAGTGTATAATAAAAAGTAATCATTCAGCCATGCGGAAATTTTCAAAACAATAGAAAGCACCGTTTATGACTGAATTGTTGTATAACGGGTAGCTGCGAAGATACGGAACAGTTGCTGTAACGGAATACACTCCAGGATTGACTGAACATCTGCGCGCAGCGCGGCCATCAAAGTCAGAATAGATTAAGGAGAATAGACATGAAAGATGGATTTATCCGGGTGGCGGCAGCCACCCCAGATTTAAAGGTTGCGGATCCGGTGTTTAACCGGGAGCAGACCTGGAAGATGATGCAGGAGGCGGCGGATCAGGACGTAAAGATTCTGGTGTTCCCGGAACTGGGGCTTACCGGATATACCTGCGGTGATCTGTTTTTACAGGATACGCTGATCGATCAGGCAAAGGAAGAACTCTTATGGCTCTTAAATGCATCAAAAGCGATGGATATGCTGACCTTCATCGGACTCCCGTGGATGAAGGACGGAAAACTTTATAACGTGGCGGCTGTTATCAAGAGCGGAGAATTATTGGGACTCGTTCCGAAGAGACATCTCCCGAACTATTCTGAGTTCTACGAGCTCCGCCACTTCAATCCGGGTCCGGTAAAGCCGGATGTGGTAGAGTGGGGAGAACGCCTGGTCCCGTTTGGAAGCAAGGTTTTATTCTGCTGCACAAATATCCCGGAACTTGTAGTTGCCGCTGAGCTCTGTGAGGATGTCTGGACGATGGATCCGCCCAGCGTATCCCACGCGAAGGCCGGAGCGACCGTGATCGCGAACTGCTCCGCCAGCGATGAGACAACAGGAAAGGCCGGATACCGTGAGGCGCTGATCTCAGGCCAGTCTGCCCGCCTTGTGTGCGCTTATATCTACGCCAATGCGGGAGAGGGTGAGTCTACTCAGGATCTCGTATTCGGCGGACATGACATGATCGCAGAGAACGGAAATATCCTTGCGGAATCCGAACGCTTCAAAAACGGAATGATCACGGCAGATATCGATCTTTACCGCCTTAAAAATGAAAGAAGAAGAATGACCACATGCCAGCCGGGGGTTGAGGCTGAGGACTATGATTTCATGGACTTCACCTTAGAACCGGTGGATCTGACCTTAAAACGCTATATCGATCCGGCACCGTTCGTTCCGTCAAACGCGGAGGAGAGAACAGCGCGCTGTGAGGAGATCTTAACGATTCAGGCGATGGGCTTAAAGAAACGCCTTGCCCACACCGGTGTAAAAAGCGCAGTGGTAGGAATTTCCGGCGGACTCGATTCTACGCTGGCACTTCTCGTCACGGCGAGAGCGTTCGATTTGTTGGGTATTCCGAGAGAAAATATCCTCTCAGTTACAATGCCGTGCTTCGGGACCACAGACCGGACATACAATAACGCGGTCATGCTGACAAAGAAACTGGGGGCATCTTTAAAAGAAGTAAATATCAAAAAAGCGGTGTCCCTCCACTTTGAGGATATCGGACATGATCCGGCGATCCATGACGTAACCTACGAGAACTCTCAGGCGAGATACCGCACACTGATCCTTATGGACCTTGCGAACAAGACAAACGGTATGGTCATCGGAACCGGAGATATGTCCGAGCTGGCTCTCGGCTGGGCTACTTACAACGGTGACCACATGTCCATGTATGGCGTGAACGCTTCCGTTCCGAAGACGCTGGTCCGCCATCTTGTCCGTTACTATGCGGATACCTGCGGTGACAAGGCCCTTGCGGATGTCCTTTACGATGTTCTCGATACACCGGTAAGCCCGGAACTTCTGCCGCCGGAGGATGGAAAAATATCCCAGAAGACGGAGGATCTTGTCGGACCTTATGAGCTTCATGATTTCTTCCTTTACTATATTCTCCGTTACGGCTATCACCCGGCAAAGATCTACCGCCTTGCGAAGATCGCTTTTGCGGGAGCTTACGGGGATCCGGTGATCTACAAGTGGTTAAATACCTTCTACCGCCGGTTCTTCGCACAGCAATTCAAGCGTTCCTGCCTGCCGGACGGTCCAAAGGTCGGATCTGTTGCTGTTTCTCCGAGAGGAGATCTGAGAATGCCGAGTGATGCGGCGAGACGGATCTGGATGGATGAAGTGGAAAAGCTTGACCCGGAGGCAGATCGATGATCACGAGTACAAAAAATGATCAGGTAAAAGCGGTCATCGAGTTAAAGAAGAAAGCGAGAGCGAGAAATGAACAGGGACTTTTCGTTGTCGAGGGAGTGCGGATGGCCGCTGAGCTCCCGAAGGATCAGGTTAAAAGTATCTATGTTTCTGAAACTTTCGCGAAAAATCCGGAGAATGCCGCAATTCTTGCAGAATACCCGGAATATGAACTTGTCAGTGATCAGGTGTTTGCGGCAATGTCCGATACACAGACGCCTCAGGGTGTGCTGGCACTTGTCAGACAATTTTCCTATGGAATGGAGGATCTTTTAAAGAATGATCGTCCCGCCCACCTGATGGTTCTGGAAAATCTTCAGGATCCGGGAAATCTCGGAACGATCTTGCGAGCCGGAGAAGGTGCGGGGATCACGGGACTTATCATGAGCCGTGACACTGTGGACCTCTATAACCCGAAGGTGATCCGCTCCACCATGGGATCCGTGTTCCGTGTCCCGTTCTATTATACGGATGATCTGGAACAGACGGTCCTGGATCTGAAGGCGCGGGGAATCCGTGTTTTTGCGGCCCATCTCGCAGGAAAGAATAATTACGAACAGGAAGATTATACTGGTAATACAGCATTCCTGATCGGAAATGAGGGAAACGGGCTGACAGAAAAGCTTTCCAACCTGGCAGATACCTGGGTGAAGATCCCGATGGCGGGAAAGGTGGAGTCCTTAAATGCCGCCATCGCAGCATCGATCCTGATGTTCGAGACGGCGAGACAGCGGCGCGCGTAAAGGAGTGATTTTATGGATATGATCGGATGGCTGGTAGCCTTTGTAATTCTGATCGGAATCGAGGCGGCGACTATGGCGCTCACGACGATCTGGTTTGCAGGCGGCGCGTTGTTTGCGTTTTTCGTTGCAATCTTTGGCTTTTCTGTCAAAATGCAGCTTGTAGTATTTCTGGTCGTATCGTTTCTCATGCTGCTCTTTACGAGACCGCTCGCGGCACGGTTCATCAACCGGGAAACCGTGAAGACGAATGTGGACGGACTGATCGGAAGAAAGGCGAAAGTGATCACAAAGATCGACAACAATGAGCTGTCCGGAGTTGCAGTCGTCAATGGGCAGGAGTGGACGGCGAGATCTGCGGATGACGCAGTGACGATCCCTGCGGGGACCCATGTGCTCATAAAGGAAGTCCGGGGCGTGAAGCTTATTGTGGAACCGGTTTCCGAAACCTCTGAAAGCCAGAAATAAAATTTTTCCCAAAACTTATAAAGGAGGACTTAAAGATGCCAGCAATTTTAGTATTAGTACTGATCTTTATCATTCTGCTGATCCTTGTTTCCTGCATCCGTATCGTGCCTCAGGCACAGGCGATGGTCGTGGAGAGGCTTGGCGCATACTTGGAAACCTGGAACGTGGGAATCCACTTTAAGGTTCCGTTTATCGACCGTGTTGCAAAGCGCGTTCTCTTAAAAGAACAGGTCGTTGACTTCGCCCCGCAGCCGGTGATCACAAAGGATAACGTAACCATGAAGATCGATACGGTCGTGTTCTTCCAGATCACGGACCCGAAGCTCTACGCATACGGCGTTGAGAATCCGATCATGGCGATCGAGAATCTGACCGCTACTACGCTCCGCAACATCATCGGTGATCTGGAGCTCGATCAGACGCTGACCTCCCGTGAGACCATCAATACAAAGATGCGTTCCGCGCTGGATGTTGCGACAGACCCGTGGGGAATCAAGGTCAACCGTGTGGAGTTAAAAAATATTATTCCGCCGGCAGCGATCCAGGATGCCATGGAGAAACAGATGAAAGCTGAGCGTGAACGCCGTGAGGCAATCCTCCGCGCGGAAGGTGAGAAGAAGTCTACGATCCTTGTGGCAGAAGGTAAGAAACAGTCCGCGATCCTCGATGCGGAGGCAGATAAGCAGGCAGCGATCCTTCACGCGGAGGCGGAGAAGGAGAAGCGGATCCGCGAGGCGGAAGGACAGGCTGAAGCGATCTTAAAGATCCAGCAGGCAAATGCTGATGGTATCCGGATGATCAAGGAGGCAGGTGCTGATCAGGCAGTTTTACAGTTAAAGAGTCTTGAGGCATTCGCGAAGGCGGCAGACGGTAAGGCAACAAAGATCATCATTCCGTCTGAGATCCAGTCTCTCGCAGGTCTTGTGACAAGCGTGACGGAGATTGCAAAGAAGAGTGAAACTGAGAATTGATCTTGAAAAAGAATATGGGATCGTTTTAGAGGGTGGAGGAGCCCGGGGTGCATATCAGATCGGTGTCTGGAAAGCACTCCGGGAAGCCGGAGTGAAGATCCGGGGAGTTGCCGGAACGTCCGTAGGGGCGTTGAACGGCGCCCTGATCTGCATGGATGATCTTGAAACGGCGGAGAAGATATGGGAAAATATGACCTACTCCACGGTGGTCCAGATTGACGATTCCATGATTGGAAAATTAAAGAAATTCGGCGTTCGATCCATGAAAATGACCGACGCGGCGGCAGAATTCAAACGGGTGGTTTCAGACAGGGGACTCGATATCAGTCCTCTGAAAAAGCTTCTGGAAGATACTGTGGATGAGGAGCGGATCAGACGCTCACCCCGGGATTTCTGCGCCGCGTCCTTTTCCGTCACGGACCGGAGGGAAGAGGATTTTGACGTGAAGTCAGCCCCGCCGGGGACGATGAAAGATATGCTGATGGCCAGCGCGTATTTTCCCGGCTTCAAGCAGGAAAAGATTGGTGGAAAGACATATCTGGACGGCGGAAGTGTCAATAATGTTCCGGTGGATCTTCTGACAGATAGGGGTTATAAGGATCTTATTGTGATCCGGCTCTACGGGATCGGTGTGGACAGGCGCATCTTTATGGATATTCCAAAGGATGTGACGATCCATGAGATCGCGCCGAAGCGGAATCTTGGCGGGATTTTAGAGTTCGACAGCGAGAGAACGAAGAAAAATATGGAACTTGGATATTTTGACGGCCTGCGCTTCCTTTATGGACTCTGCGGGAGGAAATATTATCTTGACATGCCATATTCCGAGGCGTATTATTTTGGCAGGATCATGTCAGAACTTGACATGTTCAAGGAGTGGCTGAGACCCTATGTGAAGGAAGAAGACTTTGCGAAGCTTAACGGGTACCGTGTCTATACGGAAAAGATATTCCCGTTTCTTGCGAAAAAACTGCGTCTTCGCCCGGAGTGGGATTACAGGGATCTCTACGGAGCAGTTCTGGAAGTGTTCGCAAAGAAAATGCAGCTGGAAGCATTTCGGGTCTACACACCGGATGAGATCGTCGGGAAGCTTCAGGAGATCCTCTCGGGAAGACCTGATTATGCGGCAGATAAGAGAAGATATGAGGAGAACGCTGAAATATGGCGGAAAACAATAAGAGAAGGAAAGTAAGGAGCGAATCCATGGCACTTGATGCCATGCACATTATCATCGGTATTGCGGTGGTGGTCATGTCCGTCATTTCGTTCCTTGATCCGGAGGAGTATATGTTCCTCTTTCCGGTGATTTTTTTTCTGGCGGCGGTTTTAAACCTTGCCACAGGAAAATACTGGCTGTCCCGGACAAAAAGGGAGAGACGGAGAAGAACGGCGGCGGTGTTCCAGATGGCGTTTGGTACGGTTCTGCTGATCTTTACATGTTTAAGCGCAATGAGTATCTGGTGGAGGTAATGAGATGAAGGGAGAGATCCTGAAGTTATTGAAGGAGACGGATGGCTATATTTCCGGACAGGAACTTTGTGAGAGGTTTGGCGTTTCAAGAACAGCGGTCTGGAAGGTCATTAACCAGTTAAAGGAAGAGGGCTATGAGATCGAGGCTGTTCGGAATAAGGGATATATTTTAAAGGGATCGGCAGATGTGCTCTCAAAGGAAGAACTGGAAAGCACGATCCACACGAAATGGGCAGGAGCGAAGGTAGCGTTCTTTGAGGAGACTGTTTCCACGAACAATGAGATCAGGAGTCTTGCGGAACAGGGTGCGCCCCATGGAACTCTGGCGGTGGCAGAGCGGCAGCTCGGCGGAAAAGGCAGGAGAGGTCGTGTATGGACGTCCCCCGCAGGTGTGGGGATCTGGATGAGTATGCTTTTAAGACCGCAGATCGATCCCATGGCGGCGTCCATGCTGACTCTTGTCATGGCACTTGCCACGAGAAAAGGAATTGAAAACGCAACGGGTCTGAGATCTGAGATCAAATGGCCGAATGACCTTGTTCTGAATAAGAAGAAGATCTGTGGGATCCTGACAGAGATGAGCACGGAACTTATGGAGATTCAGTATGTGATACCGGGAACAGGAGTTAACGTCAATCAGACAGAATTTCCGGACGACATCAAGGCGACGGCAACCTCTCTGAGGATCGAGAGCGGAAAGATCCAGAAGAGAAGTGAGATCATCGCGGCGATCATGGAAGCATTCGAGGGATACTATGACACCTTCATGAAGACGCGGGATATGTCCGGACTCATCGAGGAGTACAACGCGAACCTCGTAAATCTCGGAAATGAGGTGTGCGTTTTGGATCCGGCAGGAGAGTACCGCGGCATCTCAGAGGGAATCAACAGGGAAGGCGCACTTCTGGTCCGCCTTTCCGACGGCACATTAAAGGAGATCATCTCCGGGGAAGTTTCTGTCCGCGGAGTCTATGGATATGTATAAGGAAGAAGAAATGAATGTTTCGGGGGCGGATCTTTATTCCGGCCTTCAGAAAATCTTTCCGGATGAGAGGAATCTCACCCTGACGGAGCGTCTGGAAGCCGCAGTGGGGCCGCTCCTTTCCTGGTATCGTGGGAATAAACGAGATCTCCCCTGGAGGGAGGATCGGAATGCTTACCGGATCTGGATTTCTGAGATCATGCTGCAGCAGACGAGGGTCGAAGCGGTAAAGCCTTACTTTGCGAGATTCATGGAGCATTTTCCTACTGTCGGGGCGTTAGCCGCGTGTGAGGAGGAGGAACTCTTTAAGTGCTGGGAAGGTCTCGGATATTACAGCAGGGCCAGAAATTTAAAAAAGGCTGCAAAGATCATCGTTTCAGAGTACGGCGGAAAACTTCCTGCGGATCACGCGGCTCTTCTTGCGCTTCCGGGAATCGGAAGCTACACGGCTGGTGCCATCGGATCCATCGCCTTCGGGCTTCCAGTCCCGGCAGTTGACGGAAATGTCCTGCGAGTCTTATCGAGAGTATCCGGAAGTTACGAGGACGTCTTAAAACAGGCGGTAAAAAAGAAGACGGAAGCTGTGGTGGAGAAGGTCTTAAGGACACTCAAAAAGGATGAACCCGGGGACTTTAACCAGGCGCTCAT
Source organism: Clostridium sp. AM30-24 (assembly GCF_003480435.1). Lineage (GTDB taxonomy): Bacteria > Bacillota > Clostridia > Lachnospirales > Lachnospiraceae > Pilosibacter. Next base: position 51,209 of record NZ_QUJB01000003.1, read on the forward strand.
TGAGACTGGGGCAATCGTATGTGTTCCGAACGGCGCGCCGCTCTGTGAATTTCCTTGTCCGTTCTATACGGTCTGTGAAGCAAGAAAAAGAAAACTGACCTCGGAGATTCCGGTAAAAACACCAAAAAAGAAGAGGAAAATAGAGGAAAAGACCGTATTATTAGTGGAATACGAGGACAAAATAGCCATTAGAAAGCGGGATGACATAGGACTTCTGGCATCGCTCTATGAATTTCCAAATCTCGAAGGAAAATGTTCAGAAAAAGAGGTGCTGGAGTATCTCGGAAATGAGGCAGTGGTGGAGAAAAGCCTGGCCGCAGCAAAGCATATTTTCAGTCATGTGGAGTGGCATATGAGCGGGTATCTGATCAGGGTAAAGGAAGAAATTCCGGGTATGCTGTTTGTGGACAGAGAAGAAATGAGAGAGAAATATCCGATACCGAACGCATTTGCGGCATACAGAAGCCTCTGGCAGCAGGATGAGAGGTAGAGGGCATGACTGTGGGTTGCAGAAAAAAATGATATTTCTTACGATTACGGCGCACCGGGCGCCTTTTATGGAGCGTGATCACGATGAAGAAAATGATATTTGTTTTTAATCCCCGTTCCGGGAAGGAAGCCATCAAAAACCAGCTGTCTGATATTCTCGGAATTTTCTGCCGGGCAGGATATCTGCCGGGCGTCTATGTGACTCAGGAGGCGGGGGATGCGGCGAGGATCGCTGAGGAATACGGCAAAGATGTGGAGCTTTTCGTCTGCAGCGGTGGAGACGGAACCTTAAACAGTGTGATCTCCGGGATCATGAAACTGGAGAAACGCCCGGAGATCGGATATCTCCCGGCGGGTTCCACGAATGATTTCGCGAGAAGCTTAAAGATCCCGGCAAACCTCACGAAGGCAGCAGAGGATGTGGTGAGCGGAAAGTCCTATGGTGTCGATATCGGAAAGTTCGGTAATGAGCGGTACTTTGTTTATATTGCGGCTTTTGGCGCTTTCACGGAGGTGTCCTACAGTACGCCTCAGGATATCAAAAATCTCCTTGGCCATCAGGCGTATATCCTGGAGTCCATCAAAGCCCTTGGAAATTTGAAGTCCTACAAGATGCATGTGGCGTGGGATCATGGCGAGGCGGACGGAGAATTTATCTTCGGTATGGTGACGAACACCACAAGCGTCGGCGGGTTCAGCGGACTTGCACCGAAGGATGTCTCCTTCCACGATGGTCTGTTTGAGGGAGTGTTTATCCGGACGCCGAAGTCTCCGGTGGATCTCCCGAATATTCTAAGTGGTCTGCTCCTGTTCCCGGAGCAGGAAAACAAGGATGTGATCCGTGTGAAATCCTCGAAATTTACTGTGACGGCGGAGGAAGAGGTCCCGTGGGTACTTGACGGTGAGTTCGGGGGATCGGTGACTGAGGCGAGGATCGAAAATGTGAAGGAGGCAGTCACCTTAAGCTGCAGTCCGGAACCGGAAAAATGTGAGGAAAAGACGGAGAAATGACGGTTGGACTGCAATAAATTCAACGAAAAAGCCAGAGAAAAAAGTTGAAAAATGTCGCAGGATAGTATATAATGAACTATTGTGGAGTATTTTGGTTAGCTCCAACCTGAAAACCAACCTGAAAGGACGTTATTCAGTGGAAAAAGAAGTATTTTTAGACAAACTTAAGAAACTTGTCGCGCTTGGTAAGTCAAAGCAGAACGCGCTTGACGCGACAGAGATCAACGACTTTTTTGCCGGTGATAACCTCGGACCGGAGCAGATGGATGAAATTTATAATTATCTGGAGCACAGCAATATCGATGTTGTGCCGGTAATCGATGACGCAATGCTTGCGGATGATTCCATGCTTCTGGATGATCTTGATGATGACTACCGGGAGGAAAAGGACGGAGAGGACATTGACTTAGACGCGATCGATCTCTTAGAGGGTATCGGAACGGAGGATCCGGTCCGTATGTACTTAAAAGAGATCGGTACTGTGCCGCTTCTTTCTGCGGATGAGGAGCTTCGTCTCGCAAAGAGAAAGGCAGAGGGCGATGAGTCAGCAAAAGAGCGCCTGATCGAGGCTAACCTGCGTCTCGTGGTAAGTATCGCAAAGCGTTATACCGGACGCGGAATGAGTTTCCTGGATCTTGTTCAGGAAGGAAACCTTGGTCTGATCAAGGGTGTTGAGAAGTTCGATTATACAAAAGGATATAAGTTAAGTACATATGCGACCTGGTGGATCCGCCAGTCCGTGACAAGAGCACTTGCAGATCAGGCGAGAACGATCCGTGTTCCGGTGCATATGGTAGAGACGATTAACAAGATGTCAAAGATGCAGAGAAAGCTGACTCTGGAACTTGGTTATGAGCCGTCCGTGACAGAACTTGCGGAAGCGCTCGAGATGTCTGAGGACAAGGTGATGGAGATCATGCAGATCGCGAGAGAGCCAGCATCCTTAGAGACTCCGATCGGTGAGGAGGACGATTCCAACCTCGGCGATTTCGTTGCGGACAGCAACGCGGTGACTCCGGAAGGAAACGTGGAATCCGTAATGTTACGTGAGCACATCGACGCATTACTTGGTGATCTCAAAGAGAGAGAGCGTCAGGTCATCGTTCTTCGATTCGGTCTTGAAGACGGACATCCGAGAACTCTGGAAGAAGTTGGAAAAGAGTTCAACGTAACGAGAGAGCGTATCCGCCAGATCGAGGCGAAAGCATTGAGAAAGCTCAGAAATCCGGTCCGCAGCAAACGGATCCGGGATTTCCTGTAAGACCGGGAAACGGATATTGGAAGCGGATCGTTGGGGACAGACTGAACGGATTCGGTGAAAATAGAAATGCAGGCAGCGGGAGAAGATCCGGCTGCCTTTTTCCGTTGCGGTCTTTTTGCCGATATCCTGTAATGGTGAAGTGCCGGTGATGGCAACCGGGCAGAAGGCTGAGACAGAAGGAGACACAGGGGATTGAAGCATCGGGGCAGCATAGCCTGCCGGGAGATCATATGAATAAGAGAAATTATCAGAAGGAATTAGATAAAAAACTGGAAGAACTGCAGAAAGAGGGAAAGGTTCCCACTTTATTTCTACACAGCTGCTGTGCGCCCTGCAGCAGTTATGTTCTGGAATATCTTTCCAGATATTTTGAGATCACGGTATTTTATTATAATCCGAATATCTACCCGCCGTCGGAGTATGAGGAGCGGACATCGGAGCAGGAACGTCTGATCCGGGAATTCAATGGAGAGTGGGAACAGGAGACAGACCGCCACCCGATCCATTTTGTGGCAGGAACCTATGTGCCCGACGATTTCTATGCAGCGGCAAAAGGACTCGAGCAGGAGCCGGAAGGCGGCGCAAGATGTACGGAGTGCTTTAAACTCCGCCTTTCCGAGGCGGCGAGAGAGGCAAAAGCCGGCCACTTTGATTTCTTTACGACGACGCTTACGATCAGTCCCTTAAAGGATGCGGAGAGGTTAAACCGGATCGGGGAAGAGATGGAGCGCGAGTATGGCGTAAAGTTTCTGCCATCCGATTTCAAGAAGAGAAACGGATATAAAAGATCCACGGAGCTTTCCAGAGAACACGCGCTCTATCGTCAGAATTACTGTGGCTGCGTGTTCTCAAAGAGGGAGTCGGAGGCGCGCTCAGCGGAGAGACCAGAATAAGATCCCGTCCTTCTCTGTCCGGGTGATCGACCCTGTCTCTGCCAGCCAGTCCAGACAGGAAAAGAGTTTCGGCCATGTATTGAGATAGGAGAAAAGATAGGAATAGCGGTAGGTCTGCATGCGCTGGACATAGAGCGCCTGATCAAGCTCTAAAAGAGTCATGGGGCGGCGGCTTTCTGCCAGAGCCAGCCGGAGCTGGGTGCAGCGTGTCTCATATTCGTCGATGATGCGGCAGGTCTCCTCACGGATCTCGGTGAATTCTCCGTAGTGTCCGGGGAGAAACCGGTAACCGGTATAATCGGCAGCCAGTACTTTAAGGGATGCAAAGTATTCAGCAAGGAGATGCTGGTCTTTTCCTGATGTGATGACGATGGGAGTAAGCCCCAGGATCACCTGATCAGCGCAGAAGAAAAGCTTTTTCTTCCTCTCCACGAGCCCACACTGACCGGCTGTATGACCGTATAGGGGGACGATCTCGAAATCATAGCCGCCGCAGGAGAGCGTGTCCCTCGGCGAAATGGGGGTAAAGGGAAAATGAAAAGAAATGTTGTTTTCCCTTGCAAGTTGGTCAGCTCCGGTGTTGATTTCCTGCCAGGCATCGGGAGATAGTTCTTTTGTGACTCCGCATTCTCTGGTGTAGGAGCGGCGCATGGTGTTGTCCTCATAAAGACGATGGTAGCGGTCGGAACATTCGGAGATCTCCACGGGGTTCATGAAGGCCCGGGCACCGCGCTCTATGAAAAGGGAGATGTATCCGCTGTGATCTGCATGATTGTGGGTCACAAAGATGTCGAGATCCCGATAGTCGATGGAAAGCTCTTTTAAGGCATGTTCCATCTCATTCAGGCACTCCGGAACTTTCCAGGATGTGTCGATCATGAGGCTGCGGCCATTTCCTTTTATAATATAGAGGTTTCTCGATGAGGTCCGCATGGCTTTATTGGTGAGAATGACTTTATATAGATTGGGAGCGAGTAGTTTCATTTCGTGGGAACTCCTTGAACGTGGTTTTTAAGGTAGATCGTTTTGATTTTATCCCGGGCTTTGTAAAATGTCAAATCATTCCGGAGCGTTTCGTTGACATCATGGGGTTTGTGGTATAAAATGAAAATGTTTACGTAACTATTCAGTAGGTCTGCGCACATGCTGCGCTGATCGTAAGAACACATAGGATAGAAAGCAAAAATCCCATCAGCGAAGCTGATCTGGAATGGATTTTTGCTCGTGACTATGAAGGTACTGAATAGTTACATGTTTACAAACAAAATAGGAGGAACAGGTTATGGTAGAAAGAAAAGTTACAGTCGTAAACCCGACAGGTCTTCATCTTCGCCCGGCGGGACTGCTCTGCCAGACATCCATGAAGTTCGATTCTAAAGTGATGATTTTTTATAAAGAAAAAGAAATCAATGCGAAGAGTGTGTTAAACGTAATGGCATCCGGGATCCGGTGCGGCGATGAGATCACAGTACATTGTGATGGTCCGGACGAGAAAGAAGCCCTGGAGGCTGTATGTGACCTGATTGAGACAGGTTTAAAGGAGTAAAAAGAAAAATAAGCAACGTGGCAGCATCAGGCTGCCATGGCTCCCGTCAAACTCACAGGTAGAGGATCTGGTGGGAGAATAAGTGATAGAAAGTGAGAGAATCATGAGCGAAACAGCAGAAAATTGTACACATGACTGCGGAAGCTGTACTGCAAACTGCGGAAGCAGAACAAATGAGCCGCAGAGCTTCCTTGAGAAGTTAAATCCGGCGAGCTCTGTAAAGAAAGTGATCGGCGTTGTCAGCGGGAAAGGCGGTGTCGGAAAATCCTTAGTGACATCCCTGATGGCCTGCCGCATGCGCGCGACGGGTGCGAGAGTGGGAATCCTTGATGCAGATATCACAGGTCCGTCGATCCCGAGAGCCTTTGGGATCCATGATGGCGTGACAGTGACTCCGGATGGAAAGCTCCTTGTCCCGGCGACTTCCTCCACTGGTGTTGAGGTGATCTCCTCCAATATGCTTCTGGAGAATGAGACAGATCCGGTGATCTGGCGTGGTCCGGTGATCGCAGGTGCAGTGAAACAGTTCTGGAGTGAGACACTCTGGCAGGATATCGACTATATGTTCGTAGATATGCCTCCGGGAACCGGCGATGTGCCGCTTACTGTATTTCAGTCTCTTCCGGTCAATGGAATCATCATCGTTACCTCCCCGCAGGAGCTTGTCTCCATGATCGTTGAGAAGGCGGTCAACATGGCGAAGAAAATGAATGTTCCGATCCTCGGTCTTGTTGAGAATATGAGCTATCTCGAATGTCCGGACTGCGGAAAGAAGATTTCCGTATTCGGCGAGAGCCATATTGATGATGTCGCAAAGGAATACGGAATTCCGGTTCTCGCTCAGATCCCGATCCGTCCGGCGATCGCGAAAGCTGTCGACGAGGGAACGGTAGAGTATATAGAAGCAGACTTCTTAGACAATGCGGTGAAGGCAGTGAAGGAAGCTTAGGAAAAGCAAAAAAATAAGGTATGATACACAGGGCAGCTAAGGAAATAGCTGCCCGTATTTTTGGTGTAACAGGAAATTCCCTGTTACACCAAAGGCACATTCTTTTTATGCAATCGAAAATCAAAGGGTTCAACCTGGTAAATGACCACCACAGAAAGACAGATGAATGTCAGAGCCGGAAAAATTCATAAAAGACTCTCTGATATAGAAAAAACCTATAACGACTTATTTCTTATCTGTATTGGACGGATCAGTGAAAACGTGATATCTTATTAGCACACACAGAAATTAGAAAATGTACGACTGGTACGTACATAGGAGGATAAAATTGATTCAGTTAGACCATATTACAAAGACCTTTGATACCGGCGCGGATAAAGTCCACGCGGTCTCCGATGTAACGCTCCATATCAAGAGCGGCGAGATCTTCGGTATCATCGGATTCTCCGGAGCCGGAAAATCCACACTGGTGCGATGCATCAACCTGCTTGAGAGACCGACGAGCGGAACCGTCACCGTAGACGGAAAGGTCCTCACGGATCTTCCAGCAAAGGAATTGAGAGAGGCGAGAAAGAAGATCGGAATGATCTTCCAGCACTTTAACCTGATGCGTTCCAGAACGGTAGGAGAGAATGTCGCTTACCCGTTAAAGGGAAGCGGGCTTACAAAACAGCAGATCAAGGCGAAAGTGAAGGAGCTTTTGGAGCTCGTTGATATCGCAGAGAAGGAAAATGCGTATCCGAGCCAGCTTTCCGGCGGACAGAAACAGAGAGTCGCGATCGCAAGGGCCCTTGCGAATGACCCGAAGGTTCTTCTCTGCGATGAGGCCACCAGCGCTCTGGACCCGCAGACTACGGGGGCGATCTTACAGCTCTTAAAGCATTTAAATAAGAAGCTTGGAATCACTATCGTGATCATTACCCACGAGATGGCAGTTGTCAAGGAGATCTGTGACAGGGTTGCTGTTATGGAGCACGGAAATGTTGTTGAGGAAGGCGATGTGTTCTCGATCTTTGCGGCACCGAAGGCTGGTATCACGAGAGATTTCATCCGCACAACTTCAAACCTTCAGAAGATCGAAAAACTGATCGAGGATAAGTCACCGCTTGTAGAATTAAAGCCGGGCGAGAAGATCCTTCGGTTGAACTATATTAAGAAAAATACATCGGAGGCATTGATTTCCGAGACTTCCAGAAAGTTCAACATCAACTTAAATATCATCTTTGCGGATCTGGAGATCGTTCAGGACGCGCCGATCGGCGGAACCGTAGCGATCGCCAGCGGCAGGAAAGAGGATATTGAGGGTGCAGTTGAATATCTGAAAGCAAAGAATGTAGGAGTGGAGGTGATTGAGAATGGCTGATTTTTTAAATGCAATCATCCCAAATGTCATGTCGAAGCCGGATGAACTTCTTGAAAGCTTTGGACAGACGATCTACATGGTGATCGTATCAGGAGCAATCTCCATGGTATTCGGACTTTTCTTCGGAATTGTCCTCACGGCGACCGCTCCGAAGGGTGTTTTAAAAAACAAGGTTGTTTTCAATATTTTAGACAAGCTGGTAAATATTTTCCGTTCGATTCCGTTTGTGATCCTTCTGACAGCTCTGATCCCGCTGACCCGTATGGTAGTGGGAACCGCCATCGGCACGAAGGGCGCGATCTTACCTTTGATCTTCGGTACCGTCCCGTTTTTCACGAGACAGATCGAGAGTGCGCTCGCTGAAGTGGATTACGGACTGATCGAGGCGGCGGAAAGCATGGGGAACAGTCCCTGGGAGATCATTTTCCGGGTATATCTGAAGGAGAGTGTACCGGGAATCGTCCGCGCGATGCAGATCACGTTCATCAGTCTGGTAGGCCTTACCGCGATGGCAGGTGCTGTCGGCGGCGGCGGACTCGGAGACTTCGCGATCCGTTACGGTCATTCCAGAGGACAGACAGACGTCACATATGTGACTGTGATCATCATTCTGATTATGGTAAGCCTCATTCAGAGTACAGGTTCTTATGTTATTAAAAAGACGACCCATTAAGAGGGTATCCCCTTGTTGGGCGGTCGGTATGTTTCAATACCGGTCATAAGAAACGATCATATAGCTTGAAGCGACGCGGAAATTTTCTGAGCCGTATCAATAGAATGGAACTGTCCGGTCCGTACAGCGAATGCGGACAGAACCGGGCAGCGACAAATCAGTTTAGGAGGAGACATATTATGAAGAAAAGAATTTTAGCACTTGGTACTGCAGCAGTTTTAGCATTATCCTTAACTGCATGCGGAAGCAGCCAGAAGGCAGAGACAACAGCAGCGGCAGCAGACACAACAGCAGCAGGTTCCGCGGCAGCAGATACGACAGCAGCATCCGGCGAGAAGACGGTGATCAAACTTGGTGTTGTCGGTGAGAACAATGAGCAGTGGCAGCCGGTTATCGAGAAGCTTGCTGAGGAGAATATTGATCTGGAACTTGTAAAGTTCGCGGATTATCCGCTTCCGAACCGCGCATTAAATGACGGCGAGATCGATTTGAACTCTTTCCAGCACATCGCATATTTTGAGGATGACTGCAAGAACAACGGATATGACCTCTCCATCATCGGCGAGACCATCATCGCTCCGTTGGGACTTTACTCCAACAAGATCAAGGACGTTTCCGAGATCAAGGACGGCGATATCATCGCGATCCCGAACGACGCTACAAACGGCGGTCGTGCGTTAAAGCTTTTAGAGTCTGCAGGTCTCATCAAGGTTGATCCAGAGGCTGGTTATACACCGACGAAGAAAGACATCACAGAGAACCCGTTAAACCTTGACATTAAAGAGGTTGAGGCAGCAAACACAGCAAGCCTTCTTCCGGACGTCGCAGCAGCAGTCATCAACGGCGGCCATGCGGTTGACAACGGTTTAAACCCGGAGAAAGATTCGATCTTCCTTGAGAGTGTTGAAGAGGGAAGCGACAACCCGTATGTAAACATCATCGTTGCGAGAACAGCGGACAAGGACAATGAGCTTTACAAGAAAGTTGTAGATTATTTCCGCACACCGGAAGTTGCGAAAGTGATCGAGGAGACTTACAAGGGCGCTTACATTCCAACGTGGGAGTAATTTTTAGAATCTAAATAGTGCGAATGGCCAAAGAGGCAGGATATCCCATTTACGTGTGGGTTTCCTGCCTCTTTTATGTGAATTCACAAAATTTTACTGTGAAAGAGACAACGATTTTCCTGTGACAGCAACGCCATGGAACTGCTTGCTTTTTCTCTTGAAATCCCGTATGATTTACATAGATATTACATTTTAATGGTAAATTTTACATAAAAAATGAGATAAAACAGAAATAACAGTCAGAAAGGGGCAATGTGGATGTCGAGACCTCAAGGTGGACGAAAAACAAACATTGATATGACGGAGGGAGTGATCTGGAAACAGCTGGTTCTGTTTGCGATCCCGCTGATCATGGGAAACGTATTCCAACAGCTCTACAATACCGTGGACAGCATCGTGGTGGGAAATTATCTCGGAACGTCGTCTCTGGCGGCTGTGGGAGCTACCACGGCGATCTGCAATACGCTGGTGAATTTCTTTAACGGAATCTCCATCGGAGCCGGCGTGGTGATCAGTACGAGTTTTGGCGCGAAAAACCACGAGAAACTTCACGAGGCGGTGGAGACGATGATCCTCTTCGCTGTGATCGTCGGATGTTTTGTTTCTCTGATCTCCATCGGGGTCGTACCGGTGATGTTAAAGTGGATGTCCACGCCGGATGATGTAGTCGGACCGGCGGGGGAGTATTTAAAGATCTACTTTGCAGGAGTTCCGGTACTGTTCCTCTACAATGTGGGAAGTGCGATCTTAAGGGCGGTGGGGGATACGAGACGTCCGCTCCTGTTCCTGATCATCAGCAGCTGCTTAAATATTGTTCTGGATATCCTTTTTGTGGCGGTATTCCACTGGGGGATCAGCGGTGTGGCGATCGCCACGGTGATGGCGGAGACAGTTTCCGCGTTCCTGGCCTGCATGACGCTCACAAGAACAGATGGCGCCCATAAACTTGTCTTAAGAGATTTACATATCAATAAAACATGTCTCGGTGAGATCTTCCGGATCGGACTTCCGGCCGGTGTCCAGCAGGGACTCACAGCGTTTTCCAATGCTCTGGTACAGGCATATATCAACGGTCTTGGTTCCTCTGTCATTATGGCGGGCTGGAGCTGCCACTCGAAGATCGACCATTTCGCGATCCTGCCGGCCCAGAGCATGGGCCAGGCGGCGACCACCTTCGTGGGACAGAACCTCGGCGCGAAGAATGTAAAGCGTGCCAGAAAAGGCGTTCGACAGGCGGTGTTCATGGGTGTTGGTGCGCTGATCTGTACCTCGATTGTCATGGCACTCTCCGCGAGATCTCTGGTATCCCTTTTTAACAGGGATCCGTCGGTTCTGCATTACGGAACTCTGTTTATTCTGATGACCGTGCCGTTCCGCTTCTGCAGCTCCTTCAACCAGATCCTGGCGGGTTCCTTAAGGGGATCCGGGGACGCGAAGGGACCGATGTGCATCATGCTCTTCAGCTTCGTTGTTTGCCGACAGATCTATCTTTTCTTTGTTACAAAGATCGCCTTCAACGAGTACACCGTAGGTCTCGGCTACCCGGTTGGGTGGATCGTGTGCGCGGTTATCTCCTACTTTTACTATAAGAAAAGCAGATGGGAAGAGCAGGTGGAGAAAGAAGCATAAAATGAATAAAGATGTCCGCTGCCTGGTTCAACATGAACGGAATGTCATGGAAAACGGCAGCGGATTTTTGATTTTGTGTTCGTTGCGCTGATGGGAGATATGTGTTATACTTAACTGCGTATGTCGTTTTATATGAATACGATATGGTGTTATATCAGGCGGATTTGATGTGACATGACACTGACAAGAGAAAAGAGGCAGGCAGTCGGACTGACAGAACGCGGCTGCGCATGACAGAAATGTTTGGACTTGGAACGATCATAAACGTCGTTGCGATCATCGTTGGCGGCGTGATGGGATTATTATTTGGAAAGAAGCTCACGGAGCGGTACCAGAGCAATCTGATGATGGCATCGGCGCTCTGTGTGCTGTTTATCGGGGTATCGGGATGCATGGAGCAGATGTTAAAGCTCACGGAGAGTGGGCTTTCCTCCTCGGGATCCATGATGATGATCGTCTGCTTTGCGGTGGGCGCGCTCATCGGCGAGTGGATCGATCTCGATACGAAGATGGAGCAGTTCGGCGAGTGGTTAAAGGAAAAGACGAAGAGCGAGGGAGATAATTCCTTCGTGGACGCGTTTGTGACAGCATCCCTGACGGTCTGTATCGGAGCTATGGCAGTTGTAGGTTCCATCAAGGACGGAATTTACGGGGATTACTCGATCTTAGCCGCAAAGGCAGTTCTGGACATGATCATCGTCGCGATCATGACGGCATCCATGGGAAAGGGATGTATCTTTTCGGCGATCCCGGTGGGAATGTTCCAGGGAGTGATGACACTGCTGGCGAAGCTCATTGAGCCGTTTCTCACGGATGAGGGACTGGCGGACATGTCCTTAACAGGATCCATTTTAATTTTCTGCGTTGGTGTAAATCTGATCTGGGGAAAGAAGGTCAAGGTGGCAAACCTGCTTCCGGCGATCTTTCTCGCGGCGGTGTGGCCGTATTTTCCCTGGGCTTAAATAAAAAAGTAAATGCCGGTAAATACAGAGTCTGTATTTGCGGTTGAAAGATAAAAGAGTAGTTGTAAAAATAACTGCGGTGTACAAAAAGTATGCGGCTGTGAAGCTGTTACAGTGATAGAAACAGGAGGATTTTATGATATTATCCTGCAGCAATATCTGCAAATCATTCGGAAGCGACGATATTATCAAGAACGCTTCCTTTCATATTGAAGACCATGAAAAGGCGGCGATCGTAGGCATCAACGGCGCGGGAAAATCGACGCTTTTAAAAATAATCGTAGGTGAACTGCAGCCTGATTCCGGTGAGGTGGTGCTGGGAAGCGGAAAGACGTTGGGCTACCTGGCACAGAACCAGGATCTTTTAAGCCACAGGACCATTTACGAGGAGATGCTTGACGCAAAAAAATCTGTCATCGCCATGGAAAATCGTCTGAGGGATCTGGAAAATTCCATGAAGACGGCATCCGGGGAAGAGCTGGAGACCATGATGAATCAGTACAGCCGTTTAAGCCATGAGTTTGAACTCATTAACGGCTATGCCTGGAAGAGTGAGATTGTAGGTGTCTTAAAGGGGCTTGGATTTACGGAGGAGGAGTTCTCCAAGCAGATCTCCACGCTTTCTGGCGGACAAAAGACACGAGTTTCTCTGGGCAAGCTTCTTCTCACAAACCCGGATATCATTCTTCTCGATGAGCCGACGAACCATCTTGATATGTCATCCATCGCATGGCTGGAGACTTATCTCTTAAACTACCGCGGTGCCGTTCTCATCGTTGCCCATGACCGGTATTTTCTTGATAAGATCGTATCGAAGGTCATCGAGCTGGATAATGGGCATGCTGTGGTCTACTCCGGAAATTATACGGCCTACAGCGAAAAGAGAGCGCAGATGCGCGCGATCCAGATGAAGGCGTACTTAAACCAGCAGCAGGAGATCAAGCACCAGGAAGCGGTCATCGAAAAGTTAAAATCCTTCAACCGGGAAAAGTCCATTAAGAGAGCGGAGAGCCGGGAAAAGATGTTAGATAAGATCGAAGTCCTTGAGAAGCCGACGGAGGTCAATGACGCCATGGATATCCGCCTGGAGCCGAATATCTTAAGCGGAAACGATGTGCTGACAGTAAACGGTCTGGCGAAGTCCTTTGGTTCCCAGACATTATTTACAGACCTGAATTTCGATGTAAAGCGCGGGGAACGGGTCGCTATTATCGGTGACAACGGAACGGGAAAGACCACGATATTAAAGATCATCAACGGTCTTGTGGAGCCGGATGACGGTGAGATCATTCTTGGTTCCAGAGTCCACATCGGATATTATGATCAGGATCATCAGGTCCTTCATATGGAGAAGACGTTGTTTGAGGAGATCTCCGACGCCTACCCGGGAATGTCCAACACCCAGATCAGAAGTACGTTAGCAGCATTCCTCTTCACCGGTGACGATGTGTTTAAGCGGATCGGGGATCTGAGCGGCGGTGAGAGAGGACGTGTTTCCCTCGCGAAACTTATGCTTTCGGAGGCGAACTTTCTGATCCTCGATGAGCCGACGAACCACCTGGATATCACTTCGAAGGAGATTCTGGAGAATGCCTTAAGCCATTACGGCGGTACGGTGCTCTACGTCTCCCATGACCGTTATTTTATCAACAAGACCGCAACGAGGATCCTGGATCTCACCGGAAAGCGGATGATGAATTATATCGGTAACTACGATTATTATCTGGAAAAACATGAGGCCATGATGAATGCCCATTTCGGGACCGAGAATGTGGAGCCTACCGGCGGAATCGTCGGATTCGGCGCATCAAAGACGGGAACGTCGGCTGAAACTTCCGGAAAAGCGGCGGAGAGCAGCGCGGACGCAGGCGGAAAGCTTGACTGGAAAGCCCAGAAGGAAGAGCAGGCCCGCCAGAGAAAACGTCAGAATGACTTGAAAAAGGTCGAGGACGAGATCCACAGACTTGAGACGAGAGACGGTGAGATCGACGGACTCCTCTGCGACGAGAGTGTTTTCTCCGATGTGGCGAAGCTCATGGAGTTAAATAAAGAAAAAGAGGAGATCGCAGGGAAACTTGAGACTCTGTATGAAAAGTGGGAGGAGCTGGCTGAATAAGCAGCAATCATTAATATCCGCTGAGTCTCAGGTCCGTTGCTGCCTGCGCAGGGTGTGAACAGCAGCAAACCTGTTGAACAGATATAGATATACTCAAAAGAAAAATGTTCCGTCCGGTCGGGGAGATCATGGGCGGGACATTTTCTTTTTTATGGGATAGGGCAGTTCCAGCCCCAATTCGCCTAAATTCTTTGACAAGGATTTGACAAATAATATAGATATGAGTATAATAGATTCCATCGTTATATGAAAGTTTTGAGAAGGTGAAACCAGAAAATGACAGACGAAAGACAGATTTCAAAGGCGGTTATTTCCAGACTTCCGCGCTATTACAGATATCTGGGTGAGCTGATGGAGGAGGGGATCGAAAGGATTTCTTCCAATGAGCTGAGCGCCAGAATGAAGGTGACGGCGTCCCAGATCCGTCAGGATCTTAACAATTTCGGCGGCTTCGGCCAGCAGGGATACGGATATAATGTTAAGTATCTCTATACGGAGATCGCAAGGATTTTAGGAATCGACAGACAGCACAACCTCATTATCATCGGAGCCGGAAACCTTGGACAGGCCATCGCCAATTACACAAATTTTGAGAAGCGCGGATTTATAATCAAGGGAATGTTCGATACCAATCCGCGGCTGATCGGTCTCGTGGTCCGTGGTGTGGAAATCCGCGGGATCGATGACCTTGAACAGTTTATTATCGATAACGAGGTGCAGATCGCAGCCCTCACGATCCCGAAGTCCAAGGCTCCGGAGATCGCAGAGCGCCTGGTAAAGGCCGGAATCAAGGCGATCTGGAACTTTGCCCATACCGACCTAAATGTTCCGGATGATGTGGTCGTTGAGAATGTCCACCTCTCCGAGAGCCTGATGCGACTTTCCTATCGTGTCTGCAGCATGCAGGATGAGCGGGAGCGGAAAGCAAAGGAAAAAGCAGAACAGACGGGAACCAATGAGACATGTTGATTGGAGTTGGCTGTGATTTGATCGAAATTGAACGCGTAAAAAAAGCCTGTGATAAAGAGGCTTTTTTGTCGCGTATTTATACCGAGCGTGAGCGCCGGCAGGCAAAGGGAGATCCCCGGGTCCTTGCCGGCACTTTTGCCGTTAAAGAAGCAGTGGCGAAGGTGTTTGGAACGGGATTCCGGGAGTTTATGCCGATTCATGTGGAGGTCTTAAGAGATCCTCTTGGAAAGCCCTATGTGGAGCTTCATGAGGGAGCCGCAAAAATAGCCGAAGATCTCGGGATCACAAAGATCGAAGTGTCGATCTCAGACACGAAGGACCATGCGATGGCGTTTGCCGTCGGAGAGGGGGATGCCGGATGAAAGCAGTTCTCAATGGAAAAGAAATGAAAGAGTTCGATGCAAGGTCCATCAAAGGGTATGGGATTCCATCCTTAGTCCTGATGGAACGGGCGGCGATGGCAGTTGCAGAGAAAGCAGAGGAGATACTGGAAAAAGAAGAGGCAGGGACCGTCTGGTCCGTCTGCGGCTTTGGAAATAACGGGGCGGATGGGGTTGCCGCCGCCAGAATGCTGTTTTTAAAGGGGTACGATGTGAAGATCGTTTTCCCGCAGCGGGACGGAAAAGGAAGCGAGGAACTGGAAGCCCAGCTAAATGTCGTAAAACGACTGGGAATCTCGGTGATGACGGCCGAAGATCTGCCGGACCTGGTGGAAAAGAAGATCCCGGCGCAGTCGTTTAGAAAGGCCGGGGAGAGAAAAAGAAGCTGCCGGGGCGTGATTCTGGACGCAATCTTCGGGATCGGTCTTTCGAGAAATGTGGAGGGTGCATACCGGAAGCTGATCCGGTGGATCAATGGACAGGAAGACATGAAAGTCATTGCTGTCGATGTCCCGTCGGGCATCAGCTCCGATAACGGAAGCGTGATGGGAGATGCAGTCCGCGCGGATGTGACGGTCACGTTCGGAGAAAAGAAGCTTGGACAGGTGCTGTTTCCGGGGCGGGAGCTCTGCGGACATCTTCTCGTAAAAGACGTGGGCTTTGTGCCGGAGAGCAGCGCAGAACGGGAAAAACATGTCCAGATGCTGGATCGGGAAGATCTTTTGAGGATCCCGGCCCGCATGGCTGACTCTAATAAGGGAACATACGGAAAGGTTCTTGTGATGGCCGGAGCGAAGAACATGGCGGGGGCTTCCCTGCTTTCCGCCAGAGCGGCATACCGGATGGGAGCCGGCCTCGTAAAGGTCTTTACCCCGGAGGAGAACCGGCTGATCGTACAGGAAAAGCTTCCAGAGGCCATTTTAGCTACCTACGACACGAAGGAGGCCGAGAAAGACCCGGAAAACTTTGCGCGAAAGATCGCGAGGGAGACGGAATGGGCGGATGTGATCGTTCTGGGACCCGGGATCGGGATGGAAGATTATGCCAGATGCATGGTGGAAAATGTCCTGAAGGACGCCTATGTTCCGATCATTCTTGACGCGGATGCCCTGAATCTTGCGGCGGAATACCGGGAACTGACAGGTTATTTTACGGAGAATATTATTGTGACGCCGCATATGAAGGAGATGTCGCGGCTTACAGGAATTCAGATTGAAGAAATGAAGGAGAATCCGGTCCGCACTGCCAGAGAGTTCGCGGATCAGTACGGCGTAGTATGCGTCTTAAAGGACGCAGCGACGGTGATCGCCGGAAGAGATGGTAAGACATTCGTGAACGGAAGCGGGACTCCGGCTATGGCCAAAGGCGGTTCCGGTGATGTGCTTACGGGCGTGATCGCCGGGCTCGTAGCGCTGGGACTGGAGGAGAGTGACGCGGCGGCCCTTGGCGTTTATGTACACGGTCTCGCCGGTGAGGCCGCTGAGAAACACTTTGGAGTCCACGGAGTGTTAGCAGGAGAGATCGCAGATTGCCTTTCGGAGGTATACAGAGATGGAATTTGACAGAATCTACGCAGAGGTTGATCTCGGGCGTATTGAAGAAAATATGGAGGCCATGAAGGAGCATCTTCGTCCGGGAACGAAGATGTACGGCGTGGTAAAGACGGATGCATACGGACATGGGGCAGTTCCGGTGGCGAGGACCATCGACCGTTTTGTCTGTGGGTACGCGGTGGCAACGGTGGATGAGGGGCTTAAGCTCAGGAGACATGGAATCGAAAAAGAGATCCTGTGTCTTGGTCCGGTTTCAGCCGGCCGCTATCAGGAATGTCTTGAAAACGACATCAGTCTGCCTATGTTTGAATACCGGAGAGCAAAAGAATTATCAGATGCCGCTGTGGCAGAGGGAAAGACCGCGAAGATCCATATCGCGGTGGATACGGGAATGAGCCGTATCGGACTTTTCCCGGATGAGGGATCCGTGGAGATCGTAAAGGAGATCGCAGAGCTTCCGGCTCTCAGGATCGCCGGTATGTTTACCCACTTCGCACGGGCAGACGAAGCAGATAAGACGAATGCAGGGGAGCAGTACAGACGGTTTCGCGAGTTCTGCGATGATGTGAAGGCAGCCGGTGTGGCTGTCCCGGTCTGTCACTGTTCTAACAGCGCCGGAATCGTAGAACTCCCGGATTTTAACATGGACGCGGTCCGCGCGGGAATCACGATCTACGGCATGTATCCGTCGGATGAGGTAAAACAGGATATCATTTCTCTGAAACCGGCGATGGCGTTAAAGAGCTTTATCACTTACATCAAGGAGATCGGACCAGGAACGGAGGTCAGCTACGGCGGAACCTTTAAGGCGGAGAAGACGATGCGGATCGCTACGGTCTCTGCAGGTTACGGGGATGGCTATCCGAGGAATCTCTCCGGAAAAGGAGAAGTGCTGATCCATGGAAAACGGGCAAAGATCTTAGGACGGATCTGTATGGACCAGTTTATAGTGGACCTTACGGGGATCCCGGAGGCCAAAGAGGGAGATTCTGTGACTCTTGTGGGCAGAGACGGGAATCAGGAGATCACTATGGAGGAGCTTGCAGAGATTTCCGGCGGATTCCATTACGAGATCCCATGCCTGATAGGAAAACGTGTGCCGCGGCGGTACGTGAAGAATGGAAAAGAAGTGGGCGGCATGATGTGCAGGGATGAGGAGTACGAAGGCTTCTGACGGTCATGCTCGAAAACCGGTACGTCTGAATAAAATATCATAAGTGGGAAATACTCTGGACTATAAGAAGCACGCGTTGCAGGCTTCTTGAGGGAGCGCGGCAGCCGCCGGGGACAGGTGCAGGCACAGCCCCGGATCTGCTGACCGCATAGAAATTCAGGCGGAGTGTGGGACTTGTGATTATCAGACGGGGCGATATTTATTATGCGGATCTGAGACCGGTAGTCGGTTCGGAGCAGGGAGGTGTGCGGCCCGTGCTCGTGATCCAGAACGATGTGGGGAATAAGCACAGCCCCACGGTGATCTGCGCGGCGATCACATCGAGGATGAATAAGGCGAAGCTTCCGACCCATGTGGAACTTTCCGCCAGAGACTGTGACATGGTGAAGGACTCTGTGATCCTTTTAGAACAGCTCCGGACCATCGACAAGCAGAGGCTCAGGGAAAAGATCTGCCATATCGACGGGGAGCTGTTAGGCCGGGTGGACGAGGCGCTGAAGGTCAGCTTGGAACTTGGAGGCTATTAGGAAAATGCCTGTGAAAGGGGCGGAACCTGTTACATAATCGCGGGTGTATTCCTTGACGGGGCATGGATTTAATGCTATAGTGGAAAAATACGTAAATACTATGAAACAATTCAGCCGTGGATCTGGAAACGGCTGGATGCAGTACTGAAAATGATAAAGGAGTGTATGTAATTCTCATGGACGATGGCAATTCGTGGATAGGAATTGTTTTATTTGCCGCATCGGTGATCCTGTTTGCGGTGATGTACGGATTTGGTGCGGCGGTTCAGGCGCTGAACACCAGCGCGCTGGAGGATGAGCGCGACGAGGGGAATAAGAGTGCGGAAAAGCTTCTGAAGATCCAGGAGGATCCGTATCTCTTTATCCGCACGAACCAGCTGGCGACGAGTATCCTGACACTGGCAATGGGTGCCTCTTCCCTGCTGTTTGTGGTACGAAATCTGACGGCGCTGCTCGGAGTGCGCACGAAGCTGCCGCATCTGGCAGCCGTTGGAATTTCATATGTCGCGGGACTTGTGGGAATCGCATTCCTGCTCACGGGACTGGGGATCGTGATCCCGAAGCGCATCGCTGCGAAAAGTCCGATCCGGTTCTGTTATAAGGTGCTTCCACTGGTGGAGCTTGTGGCAAAATTCCTCTTTCCGTTCGCGTGGCTGATGGATCAGTTCGCCTATATTTCCCTGAAGGCGGTGGGCATCAATATCCGCGAAAAAGATGACAATGTGACCGAGGAAGACATCATGTACATGGTCAATGAAGGTCATGAGCAGGGGGTCTTAGAGGCCAGTGAGGCGGAGATGATCACGAATATCTTCGAGTTCGATGATAAAGTGGCGGCGGATATCATGACGCACCGCACGGCTGTCCTTGCGTTGGACGGGGAGATCACGCTTAAGGAAGCACTGGATTTCGTTGTGAAGGAAGCAAATTACTCGAGATTCCCGGTTTACGAGGAAGATATCGATAATATCATCGGTATTCTCCACATGCGGGACATGCTTCATTATACAGACTCGAAAGAACATTTAAATACGCCGATCAAAAAGATCAAGGGTCTGCTCAGAAGTCCCCACTTTATTCCGGAGACGAAGAATATCAACGCACTCTTTAAGGAGATGCAGTCCCAGAAGATCCATATCGAGCTGGTCGTGGATGAGTATGGACAGCTTGCAGGTATCGTCACGATGGAGGATATCTTAGAGGAGATCGTCGGAAATATTCTGGACGAGTATGATAAGGAAGAGCCGGATATCGTTTCCAGAAAGAATGGTACATATGAGCTTACCGGTCTCACACTCTTAGATGATGTGGAGGAGACTCTTGGGGTGGAATTTGATAAGGAAGATAAGGATAACTTTGACACGTTGAACGGTTTCATGGTGTCCAGGCTTGGACATATCCCGAAAGCGGGAGAGAAGGGGAGTGTCCGGATCGGGGACTATCTGTTAAAGATCATGAAAGTGGAGAACAAAGTGATCCAGACGGTTCTTGCGATTCCGTTACCGAAAGAAGAGAAGAAATAGAAAGAAAAATAAAAAACGGATACTTTGCACTCCGGCATTCCTGCCGGAAGCGAAAGTATCCGTTTTTACATTAGTCCTGTTCGCGGAATTTTACGGTGCCGGCAGCCGGGTCCATGGATTCAACGATCGCTAAGGACTCTAAGTGGTAGCCCAGATTTCTGATGACCTGTCCGCCGATCTGGAATCCTTTTTCTACTGCAATGCCGATTCCCTCAACTGTAGCGCCCGCCTCATGGACAATGGAGATCAGTCCCTGAAGGGCATAACCGTTCGCAAGGAAGTCATCGATAATTAAAACATGGTCATCCGGGGAAAGGAATTTCTTGGAAACGATGACCTGATTTTTACATTTATGGGTGAAAGATTCTACCTCAGCAACATACATTTCGCCGTCAAGGTTTACGCTCTGGGATTTCTTAGCGAAAACGACCGGCACATGGAAATGCATTGCCGCGATACAGGCGATACCGATGCCGGATGCCTCGATGGTCAGGATCTTGTTGATATTTTCATTTGCAAAACGGCGCTTGAACTCTGCGCCCATCTCGTCAAAAAGTTCGATATCCATCTGATGGTTTAAAAAGCTGTCAACCTTTAATACGTTTCCCTCTTTTACCACACCGTCTTTCGCAATGCGTTCTTCTAAAAAGTTCATGTTCTATCCTCCGTCAAATTCCTCTTTGGGTGTATCTGTATTGTAACCAATTATAGCAATATTGGGGGGAGATTACAAGATAAAAACACATCTTGCAGACGGGTATGGGAAGTGGTAAGATGGAACAACTATGATTTTACGAAGAGGTACGGAGAATATATGAATAAATATGAGGTATTAAAACAGTATTTCGGCTATGACACCTTCCGGGACGGGCAGGAGAAGATGATCGATGCGATCACGTCCGGACGAGATGCTTTAGGAATCATGCCCACGGGAGCGGGAAAGTCCCTCTGCTACCAGATCCCGGCTCTGATGGCAGGAGAAAAGGGGGGAATTACGCTGGTGATCTCTCCGTTGATCTCTCTGATGAAAGATCAGGTCAGCGCACTGAATCAGGCGGGAGTCCACGCAGCTTATTTAAACAGTTCCCTGACACCGGGACAGTATTATAAGGCACTGGGCTACGCGAGGGAGGGCCGATATCCGATCATCTACGTCGCGCCGGAGCGTCTTTTGACACCGGAATTTCTCGATTTCGCCGTCCACGCAAAGATCGCTATGGTGGCGGTGGACGAGGCCCACTGTGTCTCCCAGTGGGGACAGGATTTTCGACCGGGATACTTAAAAATAGAAGAATTCCTGCGGACGCTTCCGAACCGTCCTGTGGTCAGCGCCTTCACGGCAACCGCAACGTCAGAGGTCCGGGACGATATCATTGATCTCTTGAAACTGCAGGATCCCCTGGTGGCGACGACGGGCTTTGACCGCCCGAATCTCTATTTCGAGGTTCAGAGCCCGAAGGACAAATACGCGGCGGTAAAATCATACATCGAGGAGCACGCCGGGCAGTGCGGGATCATTTACTGTCTGACGAGGAAGCTCGTGGAGGAGGTAACGGAAAAGCTCATAAAGGATGGATTTTCCGTGACGAGATACCATGCGGGACTTTCCGACAATGAGAGAAAGCAGAATCAGGATGATTTTATCTTCGACCGGGCGCAGATCATGGTGGCGACTAACGCCTTTGGAATGGGGATCGACAAATCCAATGTCCGCTTCGTGATCCACTACAATATGCCGAAAAACATGGAGAGCTATTATCAGGAAGCCGGCCGCGCGGGGCGTGACGGGGAACCTGCAGACTGCCTGCTGCTCTACGGCAGCCGCGATGTGGTGACAAATCAGATGTTTATCGACAACAACCGGGATAATGAGGAGCTTGACGATGTGACGAGAGCGATCGTTGCGGAGAGAGACCGGGAACGTTTGAAAAAGATGACGTTCTACTGCTTTACGAATGACTGTCTGAGAGAATATATCCTGCGTTATTTCGGAGAGTATGGAAGTGGATACTGCGGCAACTGCTCGAATTGTAAGACGCAGTTTGAGGAGACGGACGTGACGGAGATCGCGAAGTCCATAGTGGGCTGTGTCGCAGAGTGCCGGGGGCGGTACGGAACCACGGTGATCCTGGATACTGTCCATGGGGCGGCAACGGCAAAGATCCGGAATTATCATATGGATGAGAATTCTCATTATGGGGAACTGGCGAAGGTTCCGGCATACCGGCTGCGTCAGGTCTTAAACTTCCTCCAGATCAAAGAATATCTTGTGGTGACCTCCGATGAGTATGCCATTGTGAAGCTTGGAAAGAACGCGGTGGCGCTGTTAAACGGCGGAGACAGCCAGAAAGTTACGATGAAACTTCCGAAAGAGCAGGAGAGAGTAAAGACCGGAAAGATTTCCGGCGCAAAGAAGAAGCCGACAGCCGGAAGTGAAAACTTCACGGAGAAAGAGACAACACTATTTGACCGTTTAAAAGAACTCCGCAGAGAGATCGCAAAAGAGGAAAAAGTACCGCCCTACATCGTATTCTCCGACAAGACGCTGGTACATATGTGCCTTATAAAACCGAAAAATAAGGAGGAAATGCTGAAGGTTTCAGGCGTTGGTGAGTATAAGTTTGAGAAGTACGGGGAGAGGTTCCTGAATAAAATCAGGAAATCGACTTGACGAATCCCGGAAACAGGTGTATGATAATGACAGTTTTACTTACGTGCGTTAAAGCGTAACGCAACAACGTATTTAAGAATGGGAGGCCCTGTATGAAGGGAAGGACCTCATAAAAAAGAAAAATCTGAGGGGAGATCGATATTATGAAAAAAGTAACAGCACTTGCAATGGCAGCCGTTGTTGCGGCTTCTGCACTGACCGGTTGTGGATCCAGCTCCACAGCAGAGACAACAGCAGCAGCCACAGAGACAAAGACCGAGGCGAAGACAGAAGCTGCGGCAGCAGATTCCACGGAGGCGGCAAAAGAGGACGGCAAGATTTACAACGTAGGTATCTGCCAGTTAGTCCAGCATCCGGCTCTTGATGCGGCGACAGAGGGCTTTGAGGCTGCATTAAAAGATAAACTCGGTGATAATGTAAAATTTGATCTTCAGAACGCATCCGGTGATTCCGCAACATGTGCGACGATCATCAACCAGTTCGTTTCCAACGATGTAGATCTGATCCTTGCAAACGCGACTGCAGCTCTTCAGGCCGCAGCGGCAGGAACCAGCGAGATCCCGATCCTCGGAACCTCCATCACAGATTACGCGACTGCTCTTGATATTGATAACTGGACCGGTACGACAGGACTTAACATTTCCGGAACCTCCGATCTCGCTCCGCTTGACCAGCAGGCAGCGATGCTCAACGAGCTGTTCCCGGACGCAAAGAATGTCGGCTTATTATACTGCTCCGCAGAGCCAAACTCCAAATATCAGGCAACAACCGTAAAAGGATATCTGGAGGATCTTGGATATACCTGTAAGGAATACACCTTCGCAGACTCCAACGATATCGCTTCCGTAACAACAACAGCAGCAGGAGAGAACGATGTTCTCTATGTTCCGACCGATAATACGGCTGCTTCCAATGCAGAGATCATAAACAATATCTGCCTGCCGGCAAAGGTTCCGGTAATCGCAGGTGAAGAGGGAATCTGCTCCGGATGCGGCGTTGCAACTCTTTCCATCGATTACTACGACATCGGATACAAGGCCGGTGAGATGGGCGCAGAGATCCTGATGGACGGCAAGGACGTAAAGGAAATGCCGATCGAATTTGCGCCGGAGGTAACAAAGAAATACAATAAGGCAAACTGCGAGGCACTTGGAATCACGGTTCCGGATGACTACGTTGCGATCGAAGAATAATAACGACTTGAAATTATGAGACATCAGGGTGGCAAACAGCAAAAACTTTTGTCACCCTGTTTGTTATCATCAGCCATAGGAGGAAAGAAACGTGAATTTTGTAACATTGTTTAATGCATTGCCGGGTGCCTGTGCACAGGGACTCATCTGGGGCATCATGGCAATCGGCGTTTATATTACATACAAGATCCTCGATCTTGCAGACCTTACTGTGGATGGAACCATGTGTACGGGTGGTGCTGTCTGCATTATTTTCATGTTAAACGGGCATTCCGTAGGGGTATCCCTGTTTGCAGCGTTTATCGCGGGAATGATCGCGGGTCTGGTGACCGGAATCTTTCACACGGCGATGGGAATCCCGGCGATCCTCGCGGGGATCCTGACTCAGCTTGGTCTCTATTCCATCAACCTCCGAATTATGGGAGGTAAGGCAAATCAGGCCATCAGTGTGGATAAGTATGATCTTTTGGTGTCTCTCCGTTATGTAAAGGGAGTCGCTTTTTATAAGAACACGATCTTTGTGGCGGCGCTGATCATTGTGATCCTGATCGCGGTCCTCTACTGGTTCTTCGGAACGGAGATCGGATGCTCCATCCGTGCCACAGGTTCCAATCAGAACATGTCACGTGCCCAGGGCATCAATACCGATTTCACAAAGATCTTAGGTCTTATGATCTCCAACGGAATCGTTGCCTTTGCGAGCGGCTTATATGCCCAGTATCAGGGCTTTGCAGATGTCAACGCAGGCCGCGGTGCCATCGTGATCGGTCTTGCGGCCGTTATCATCGGTGAGGTTGTTTTCGGAAAGATCAGCCAGAACTTCGGTTTCAAGCTGTTCTCCGTTGCTTTCGGCGCGATCATTTACTATCTGGTACTTCAGGTCGTACTCTGGATGGGATTAAATTCCAACGATTTAAAACTCCTGTCAGCTCTTGTCGTTGCGGTATTCCTTGCGATCCCGTACATGAAAGGCAAATATTTCTCTAAACCGGTAAAAAGAGGAGGTGCACCTCGTGCTTGATCTTCACAGTATTTATAAAACCTTCAACGCGGGAACCGTCAATGAAAAGACTGCGTTAAACGGATTAAATCTTCATTTAAACGAAGGCGATTTTGTCACCGTCATCGGTGGAAACGGAGCCGGAAAATCTACCATGTTAAATGCGGTCGCAGGAACGTGGTTTGTGGACGAAGGAAAAATCACCATCGATGATATCGACGTGACAAAGCTCCCGGAGCACAAGCGTGCGAAGTATCTCGGACGTGTATTCCAGGATCCGATGACAGGAACGGCTGCCACCATGCAGATCGAGGAGAACATGGCATTAGCAGCAAGAAGAGGAATGACACGTTCTCTGAAGGCCGGAATCACCGCAAAAGAGCGTGAGTTCTACAGGGAGCAGTTAAAGATCTTAGGCCTTGGTCTTGAGGACCGCCTCACATCAAAAGTCGGACTTCTCTCCGGCGGACAGAGACAGGCGCTGACCCTTCTCATGGCAACCTTAAAGAAGCCGAGACTTCTCCTTTTAGACGAGCACACGGCAGCCCTCGACCCGAAGACGGCAGCGAAGGTTCTTGAGACAACCGACAAGATCGTAAACAGTGAGCATTTGACAACACTCATGATCACTCACAACATGCGCGATGCGATCGCCCACGGGAACCGTCTGATCATGATGAACGCAGGCCACGTGATCTATGATGTGGCCGGAGAGGAGAAGAAACACCTGACAGTTCAGGATCTTCTCGCAAAGTTTGAGGAAGCTGCAGGCGGCGAACTTGCGAACGACCGTATGATCCTGTCATAGAAATTCATATATAAATAGAAGAAACAGGTCGAAAAGTAAAAAAACGGCAGCGGATATCTGTAAGCAGATTACAGAGCTTGTTGTCGTTTTTTGTGTAATAGGAAATTCCGAGGAATTTCCTATTACACAAAAGGCACTCACGTGCCAATGATGCGCACTCGCGCGAAGCTGTAGATTGTCGCAAGCGACCGCGCGAGGCGCGAGAATGTGCCAAGGCACATTCTTTATTATTGCTTTTTTGTGTATCCCGTTGTATAAATGAGGTGCAGCAAAAAGGATTAAATACCGGACTGCGGGCGGATGCGGCGCAGGGAAAAAGCTGTGTTCAGGAGGAAATATTTATGAGCAGATCTGCAAAAAATGATAAAACAAAGACAAATGTGATGCGGCTTTTAGATGCCGCGAAAATCCCTTACGAAGCGAAGGAGTACCCGGTGGATGAGAACGATCTCTCCGGAAGCCATGCGGCGGACATGCTGGGTGTGGATCATGGAAGCGTGTTTAAGACCCTTGTACTGAAGGGAGAACGCACCGGATTTCTCGTCTGCTGTATTCCTGTGGACGGTGAAGTAGATTTAAAAAAGGCGGCGAAAGCGGCGGGAGATAAGAAGGTGGAGATGCTTCCGATGAAGGATCTTTTAGCCACAACGGGGTACATTCGCGGCGGCTGTTCTCCTATCGGAATGAAGAAAAGGTTCCCGACTTTTATTGATGAGGCGGCGTTAAAATATGAAACGATCGCTGTCAGCGCGGGTCAGAGGGGATTTCAGGTACTGCTTTCCCCGCAGGCTCTCGCAGACTATGTGGGAGCAAAACTGCTGGATTTGCAGCAAAATGGTTAACATAAATGAAAAAATTATCGGAAACCACATGAAAGTGGGGGATCAATATTTAACAAAATCGTAATATTTGCAATATTTTATACTTGCCAATACCAACAAAAATTCGGGTTTTACGCGAAGAATATTTGGAAAAGATATTAAAAAAATGTAACAAACTTTAAAAAACGGGCTGTAAAATGTAACAAAGTTGGCCATGGCTTATTGACATTTGCCCTCTCGTTCTCCTATAATCACAGACACCGACCGAAAAACGGACGGAATGAACAACCGGCGACAGGACGGAGAAAGAGGGTATTCAAAAATGAATCCATGGAACTCATTTCTTCAGACAGTCTTTCAGTTTGTGAAATCACTCTTCACCGGTGTGACAAAGAAGATGCACCGGAATGCGGCAATTCTCACGATGGGCGCAACATTGATTGCAGTGATTCCATTTACAGCGGTGGACTTTCAGGGCGGAGGCAAAAATGCGATCGTAGCGTTTGCAGAGACGCAGGGAGGTTCGGATGAAGACAGTCTGGAGGAGACAGAAGATACTGCTCTTCCGGAAACAGACGGAAATGTTTTAGAGGATGAGACGACGGCGGATGAGACATCATCGTCGGCGGAAAACGAAGCAGATATCGAAACTGAAACAGAAACTGAAACAGAAACTGAAACAGAAACAGAAACAGAAACTCAAACAGAAACTGAAAATACAGAGATGAATGATGCGAAAGAGGAAAACGGAATTTCCGAAGTTGAACCGGAGACGGGTTCCGGGGAGACCGGGGTGCAGGCTGCGGCTGAGACTGCGATGGAGCAGGAGGAACCTGTGCGCGAGGTATTTACCGGTTACTCAGAAAGCGATTACAATGTGCTTCTTCGGATCGTTCAGGCGGAAGCCGGAAACTGCGACATCGAAGGACGTGTCATGGTGGCCAATGTGATCTTAAATCGTGTGGAGAGCGGATCTTTCCCAAATACGATCACGAAGGTCGTTTACCAGAAGCGTCAGTTCTCACCAGTATCCAACGGATCCATTAAAAGATGCAAGGTCACAACGGAGACCGTGGAAGCGGTGGAACGTGCACTTGCGGGCGAGGACCTGACGGACGGAGCCCTGTATTTCATGAACCGGCGTGCTTCTTCGAAAAAGAACGCAAACTGGTTTGACAGACATCTGGAATTCCTGTTTAAACATGGAAATCATGAATTTTTCCGGTAAACTCCGGGTCAGATAAAAGGATTAGGATAAAAGGATAAGAGAAAACGGCATGTGCCGGGACTGTGAGAAAGCTGGTTCCGGTATGTGCCGTTTTTTCAGTCTTTTTCAAGTGGTGGAAACTGATTGACATTTGGATTTGCTCATGGGATAATAAACCACATGAATTTTGAAAATACGTGAAAGAGGAATTGTGATGAAGTTAAAAAGAGTTTTTTTTGACCTTGACGGCACGCTGACAGATTCTATGCCGGGAATCACAAAGGGTGTTCAGTACGCGTTAAAGCACTATGGCATCCGGGTGGATGATCTCTCAGCGCTAAAACCGTTTGTGGGGCCTCCTCTCTCGGACAGTTTTCAGAAATATTATAATTTTTCCGAGAAGGACGCGGATGATGCGGTCTATGTGTTCCGGGAATATTATGACGTGAAGGGCTGGAAGGACAATGCGCCTTTTGACGGTGTGAAGGAGATGCTGGAATCCTTAAGGGATGCTGGTCTTGAACTTTATGTGGCGACATCGAAGCCGGAAGAAACTGCAAAGAGAGTTCTGGAATATTTCCATATGACGGAGTATTTCAAATTTATCGGAGGTGCGTCGCTGGATGAAAAACGTGTGAATAAGGATGCGGTGATCCGGTATGTGCTGGCGGAAAACGGGATCAGTGAGGCGGAAAGATCATCAGTGATCATGGTAGGAGACCGGGAGCACGATGTGAATGGTGCAAAAAAGACAGGACTTTCCGTGATCGGTGTCCTTTACGGATACGGAAGCAGGGAGGAGCTTTGGAGTGCCGGGGCAGACTACCTGTGTGAGACACCGGAGGAGACGGCGAAACTCATAAAGAGCCTGATGTAAAAAAGAAAGAGCTCCGCCTTACCGTAAAAACTGTCCGGTACCAGGAAATGGAACTTGAAAAATGATCGATGATGCGCTATAATAGTGTTCAGTTAAAGGGTTAGTGATTCCTGGGATGTTCGACACTCCTGTCTATTTTGAACCTACATTTTGACATACGGGATTCCTATATTCTTGAACGGATGTCAGGCCTCCAAAGAGTGGAAGGCAGATGTTTAAGTGCGGATGCCCACCTAGCACTGCTAGGCGTCAATTATTCAGGAAACGGCATTTTGGGATTGCGAAAGATAAAAAAGCAGCGAGAGATCGCTGCTTCTTTTCATGTAGCAGGAAATTATAGGAAAGACCGCCTGCGAGGATTTCCAAACGACGGTTTTGGAATGCGGGGAATGTTCAGATTCTGTTAATACTCTTTTCTAAATGATCGAAGTATGATATTATGGGTGCAAACAGGCTTCGCCACCCGTGGCAGGGGTGAGAGAAGCGGCTGCAAAGGAGAAATTTTTTTATGAAAAATGAACGGTTTGAGCGATACATTTACATGGGCGTGACGGCGATCCTGGTACTGATCGCAGCGGTGTTCGTCGTGTTTCTGTTTCTGGAGCGGGCGGCAGTGTTCGCCTTTCTGGGAAAGATCCGGTTCGTTCTGGCCCCTGTGATCTATGGCGCGGTTCTTGCATTTTTAATGTCCCCGGTGTATAACCGGTGTTACACGATGGTGGTGTACGTGGAGGATAATGGCAAGGGAAAAGAGGACGGGGAAAAGAAGAGAAGGTCAAAGAAACGCTTCAAGAATGAAGGCTTTGGTGCCTTCCTTGGAAAAACAGTTGGAACGGTCGTAAGTCTTGCGTTCCTGATCGCGGTGATCGTCAGTCTTTCCAGCATGATCATTCCGCAGCTCTATTCCAGCATCGTGGGCATTATCAACATGATGCCGGTATATTTCCAGAACGTATATGACTGGCTGACAGATTTCTTTGTGAACAATCCGCCGGTAGAGCAGGCGATCTTAAATATTTACGAGCAGTCTGCCCAGTATTTCCAGAGCTGGATGGAGACAGACCTGATGTCAAATCTCTCCAATTTCCAGAACTTCCAGAATATTGAGAAGATCCTTGGAGGTGTGTCCAGCGGAGTCATGAACGTGATCACGCTGACAAAAAACATGCTGATCGGATTGATCGTCATGATCTATCTGTTAAATATCAAGGAATCTCTTTCGGCGCAGGGGAAGAAGTTTATCTATTCCGTTCTTCCGCTGAAATCGGCCAATATCGTTGTGGCTGAATTTCAGTTTATTAAAAAGGCGTTTTCCGGCTTTATTATCGGAAAACTGATCGATTCCCTGATCATCGGAATCCTCTGCTTTATCCTGATGCATCTGTTCAAGCTGCCGTATGAGCTGCTGATCAGCGTGATCATCGGAGTAACAAATGTGATTCCGTTCTTCGGACCGTTTATCGGTGCAATTCCGTGCGCGATCCTCGTATTTTTGATCAGTCCGAAGCAGTGTCTGTATTTTATTGGCCTGATTCTTGTACTTCAGCAGTTCGATGGAAATATCTTAGGACCGAAGATCCTTGGAAATTCCACAGGTGTTTCGAGCTTTGGCGTCCTGTTTTCGATCCTGCTGTTCGGAGGATTGTATGGGTTTGTGGGAATGATCATCGCGGTTCCGCTGATGGCGGTCATTATCCACATTTATAATCAGATTCAGGACCATTTTCTGGCAAAGAAAAATCTGAGCAGTAAAGAAGAAGATTATGTGAATCTGGATCGGATCGACGAGCAGAGCGGCAAATATGAAAAACATAAGGATGTACAATAGCTGTTCTGATCGGGAAAGGAACTATGAACGAGAGAAGGAAACTGATAAACTGGGTTGCGGGCGTCACAACTTTTATTGTGGCGCTGCTGATCGTGATCGTACTTCTGGATACAAAGCAGGACGGAGTCTCCCTGGCAGCAGCGTCCCGGACTGTGGCACTGACTCTGGAATCGGGAAACAGTATTCTTGAAAACGCGCCGGAGACCTCCAACTTTTCGGAAGAGTTCTCGGATCAGTGGTATGTGAAGTATATGGACTATCTGTATGGTCAGGGTTATCTTGACAGCAGCATAGTTCGGGCGGACGAAAAGAGTGCCACGTCCGCAGTTACATATGCGGTCCTTGCGGGCTGGGCGAAGAAGGCATCGGAAGAAGGAAACGGGGAGACGGATGCGCTCCTTTCCTACACAGATGCCGGTGACAAGGCGAAGAAGGCGGTATCCAGTGAGAATTTCTGGAAGTTTTACGACGCATTCCGGGCAGCCGTGGATCCAGACGGAGATGTGGCCGAGGTGGAGACAGACCTCTACGGCACACCGGACAATGTGGACGGCGCTCCGGCCTGGACGGCCTACACGAGGGACGGGAGTTTTCAATTTGAGGGGCTTTACCTCGACGGATATATCGACCGGAAGATCCGTTTTCTGGCGAGAGATGATGAGATCCTGAAAGTTGAGGGAATGGTCTCAGATGAGATCGTCTATGAGAATGCGTGGATCTCGGGATTTTCCGGGAAGACGGTAACTGTATTTATCGGAAACATCCAGAGAGAATTTCCGGTAAAGGGAGTCTTGAAGGATGAGAGTGAGATCTCCGGCCAGATCGGGGATCTGTATTTAAAGAGCGGGAATCCGAAGCGTCTTGTGTTAAAGAAAGAGAAGATCACAGGAACGGTCCTCGCGGTCCGCGATACGGAGATTGAGATCGACGGCTACGGCAGTGTGCCGTTGGCGGATCAGTTTAAGATCTACCGCACTTACGGTGTTCTGAGGGAACAGCAGAAGAAGGATATTCTCGTCGGCTACCATATGCAGGAATTTGTGGTTGCAGACGGAAAGATCTGCGCAGCCCTCACAACGGAAAAACCGGATATTGACGCGATCCGCGTGCTGCTTATGACAAATGGATTTAAGTCCCTGTTTCACAGTGAGATCACGCTGTCCTGCGATTCCATGGCAGTCTTAGAGTATGGAGATGAGAAGGACGCAAAGACGGAATCCATTGCGGCAGGGGAGACAGTGACGATAAAACCCGGGGATTCCAGACTTGCGGACGGACGTCTCACATTCCGTTCTGCCAATGAGGGCGGAATGATCACCGTGCACAGTTTGAGCCGTGCTCAGGGAACTCCTGTTTATCCGGGACATATGGAGATTACGGAGGAGAATGACGGTCTGCTTCTCTTAAATGAGGTGGATCTGGAGGAATATTTAAAACGCGTAACACCGAGTGAGATGCCGCCGACTTACGAACTGGAGGCATTAAAGGCTCAGGCGATTTGTGCGAGAACTTACGCATGGCACCAGATTCAGGGAAACTCTTACTCTACCTACGGTGCCCATGTGGATGACAGCACAAATTTTCAGGTTTACAACAATACGCTGACTTATGATTCTACGGATGCCGCAGTGAATGAGACATTCGGACAGCTTCTGGAATACAACGGGGATCCGATCGAGGCATTCTATTATTCCACATCCGACGGACATGGAACCGACGGAAGCGTGTGGGGAGCGGATGCGTCCGGTACGCCGTACCTCAGAGCTGTCACGATCAACGATAAGGCGAAAAAGATGGATCTGACATCTAATGAGGCGTTTGAGAATTTTATCAAGGATGAAAATACGGATGCCTATGACTCTGATTTCCCGATGTTTCGTTGGAACACGAAGACCACAAGCACGATCCTGGACGAAAAGATCGGTGGAGTCGGCAGAATCACGGGACTGACGATCACCTCAAGAGGAGCCGGTGGATACGCAAAGACCCTGAAAGTCGTTGGAACGGAAGGCTCCAAGACATTTTCGGGACAGAGCCGGATCCGCAGCATTCTCGGAAATGCGTCGCTTGTATACAACAGAAAGGACGGATCCACATCCACGGGATGGGATACGCTTCCAAGTGGTTTCATCTATATCGAAAATAATGGAACAGATGAAAATCAGGTGACGACCTTCACGATTTATGGAGGCGGTTTCGGACATGGTGTCGGTATGAGCCAGAACGGTGCTCAGGGCATGGCGAAGCAGGGAAAGACCTGTCAGGAGATTTTGAAGTTTTTCTATGATGGGTGCGGGCTGATGGATATCAGTGAAGTGAATTGAGAAACAGGAAAAGGACCAGAAAGGCAGAAGTGCAGCCTTCCTGGTCCTTGTCAATGATGCGCACTCGCGCGAAGATGTAGACTGTCACAAGCGACCGCGCGAGGCGCGAGAATGTGCCATGGCACATTCTTTTTTACTTTCTGTACAGATATTTCGGTACACCGTTTTCCATCACACGCGTTGGCTCGCCCTGAATCAGCGGGAGAGCGTAGGCTAAGAAGTCATCGGTGATGTCGTTTCCGGAAGCGCTGATCCATTCCTTCGGAAATTTCTTCTCCTGATTACAGATGAGGCTCACATCCTCCGTAGAGCAGTGCATCGTGTAGGGAACATTGGAGTCACGCTTGAAGGCGATCATTTTCTTTGTCTCCCCGGCGAGAGCTGCCTTCACGCCCGCGGCACCTGCCATAGCGGATTCTTCGATATCCGTCTCAGATACCATCATGCCGCTGCAGCGCTGGTTGACGTTTAACTCGATGGAGCGGACTTTTACGCCGAACTTATCGCGGACAAAGCTCTCTAAGATCTCACCGCATCCGGTGAGCATCTTGTGACCGAAGGAGTCAAGCTTTGCGGCATCAGAGTACTCACAGATAAAGGTTCCGCCCTCATCGGCGATTCCCTCGGAGACGCAGACAACGAGGTTCGGGGACTTTTTGAAAGCCGCGTCGAGATCCTTGTAGAACTGTTCTAAAGAGAATGGTGTTTCCGGAAGGTAGATCAGGCATGGGTTGTCGCCCTCATATTTTCTTGCAAGCTTTGAGGCCGCTGTGAGCCATCCGGCATGGCGTCCCATGATCTCGACGATGGTGACAGATCTCTGCTGATAGACAGAGGCATCAAGAACGATCTCGCGGACAGTGGAAGCAACATATTTTGCAGCGCTTCCGAATCCGGGGGTGTGGTCAGTGAGGACAAGGTCGTTATCGATCGTTTTTGGAATCCCGATGAATTTCACATCGCTTCCGATTTTTTCCGCGTAGCGGGAGAGCTTGTCCACGGTATCCATGGAGTCATTTCCGCCCACGTAGAGAAAGTAACCGATGTTCATCTCGCGGAAGTTGTCAAAGATCGCCGGATAAACTTCGCTTTCTAAATCAGCCGGGAGTTTATAACGGCAGGAGCCGAGATAAGCGGCCGGAGTGAGTTTTAGGAGTTCCAGTTCTTCTTCAGAAAGATCCGTGGAGAGGTCCATCACATGGTCCGCGAGGAAGCCTTCGATCCCGTTGATCATTCCAAGAACATGTCCGTCTGTGCCGGATTCCCGGAATGCTTTTACTGCGCCGTAAAGACTCGCGTTGATAACGGCGGTCGGTCCGCCGGACTGTCCGATTACAAGATTTTTCATAAGATTCTCCAATCTGAATAGATTTACGCCGGCTGTCATGAAACTTCATGGCAGGTACCGCCGCAGTTTATTATTCCGCCGGAGTCTTCCGAACGGAAAAAACCAAAAATTTTGCACACAGATATTATAAAAAAAGGAAAAAGGAAAATCAATCATCTTTTTTTATCCAAGGGCCATGTATAAAAATAAAAAAACAGGCAATCCTATGATCAGTACCAAAGAAAAAGATTAATACTTATCCTCCCCTTTTTAATACCCTGTTCGCTGACCTTATAGAGGCGGCGGGTGGGGTATTTTTTGTGTACTCGCGCGAAGATGTAGATTGTCGCAAGCGACCGCGCGAGGCGCAGGAATGCGCCAAGGTACATTCTTATTTACAAGGAAAGGCTTGACAAAGCCTGCGGAAAGGATTACTATCAGAAATAGCAATATGGTTATTAAAACTACATGATATAGAAAAAAGAAACAAAATAAATAGGAAAGGAAACTGAAAAATGAGCAAAAAAGGATGGAAAGCCGGAGCAGTGATAGCGGCGGGTGCCGGAATTACAGCAGTACTTGCAGCAAAGAAACGTGGAAAGCAGGAAAAGGATCAGACGAAAAAAACTTCCCATGGGAACAGATCCGATTACCGCAACACAGAGCTCGGAAAGCATGATAAGAACAGCAAGGGAATCTACTATACAAACGGAAATTATGAGGCATTTGCCCGCCCGGAAAAACCGGCCGGGATCGATGAGAAATCTGCATATCTTGTAGGAAGCGGTCTTGCGTCTCTGGCAGCAGCGTGCTTTCTTGTCCGTGACGCCCAGATGCCGGGAAAGAATATCCATATTTTAGAGGCTATGGATATAGCCGGCGGTGCCTGTGACGGAATCGATGATCCGACAAGAGGATATGTGATGCGCGGCGGCCGTGAGATGGAGGATCATTTTGAGTGCCTATGGGATCTCTTCCACAGTATCCCGTCTCTGGAGGTTCCGGGTGCGTCCGTTCTCGATGAGTATTACTGGTTAAACAAGCATGATCCAAACTATTCCCTCTGCCGTGCCACAGAGCATCGCGGTGAGGATGCCCACACGGACGGGAAGTTCGGTTTGAGCCAGAAAGGCAGCATGGAGATCATGAAGCTGTTCTTTACAAGGGATGAGGACCTCTACGACAAGAGTATCGAGGATATCTTTGACGATGAGGTATTTGGCTCTGAGTTCTGGCTCTACTGGAGAACTATGTTCGCCTTTGAAAACTGGCACAGCGCACTGGAGATGAAACGGTATTTCCAGCGATTCATCCATCATATCGGCGGACTTCCGGATTTTTCTGCCCTGAAATTCACACGCTATAACCAGTACGAATCCCTGATCCTTCCGATGCAGAAATATCTGGAGGCAGCGGGAGTAGAATTTAAGTTCGGCACGGAGGTCACAAATGTCCGTTTCGAGATCAAAGACGGTAAGAAGACGGCCCGCGCCATTGAGTGCTGCACGAAGAACGGGGACACGGAGATTCCATTGACAGAAAAGGATCTTGTGTTCATCACAAACGGAAGCTGTACGGAGGGAACGATCTACGGTGACCAGAACCATGCACCGGTGGACGATGCGGAAGTGAGAAGCAGCGGGTGCTGGAGCCTCTGGAAAAAAATTGCGGCGCAGGATCCGTCCTTCGGTCATCCGGAGAAGTTCTGCTCTGATATTGAAAAGACAAACTGGGAGTCCGCGACGGTGACCACAGCAAATGAGGAGATCATCGATCAGATCAAAAAGATCTGCAAGCGTGATCCAAGAACCGGAAAAGTCGTCACCGGCGGTATCGTGAGCTGCCGCGATTCCAGATGGCTCTTAAGCTGGACCATCAACCGTCAGGGACAGTTCAAGAATCAGAAAAAAGAGGAGATCTGCGTGTGGGTATACAGCCTGTTCACAGATGTCCCGGGTGACTATGTGAAGAAGCCGATGAAGGAGTGTACCGGTAAGGAGATCACTGCTGAGTGGCTTTATCATCTCGGAATCCCGGTGGAGGACATCGAGAGACTGTCAGGAGAAGAGTGCAACTGCACACCGACCATGATGCCGTATATCACCGCATTCTTTATGCCGAGGTCTGCCGGAGACCGCCCGGATGTGATTCCGGACGGTTCTGTAAATGCCGCTTTCCTTGGACAGTTTGCGGAGACTCCGAGAGATACGATCTTCACTACAGAGTATTCTGTCCGTACCGCCATGGAAGCAGTATACGGACTCTGTGGAGTGGACCGCGGTGTGCCGGAGGTATGGGGCAGTGTCTATGATGTGAGAGAGCTCTTAGACAGCACGGTGAAGCTCATGGACGGAAAGTCCCCGCTTGAGATGAAGCTTCCGATGCCGTTTGAGATGTTGAAAAAGCCGCTGCTCAGAAAGATCGATAAGACGATCGTTGGAAAACTTCTGCGTGATCACGACGTTTTGAAAGATTGGATGCTGTAGAGGCGCGGCGCGCAGATAAAATAGATATATGAGAATATAATGAAAATGCCGGAAATGGGGAACTGCCTGTTTCCGGCATTTTTATGCCCAAATATGCCGAAATTTTTGCGAACAGGGGAGATCCGCTGTACGTTCTGTTTTTTCCGCTTTGTTTTAAGAATTCGTAAGGGAAAAGAAATGGATTCCCCGAAGCATCTGCGGTAAGATAAGGTTATAAAAAGAAATAGTCCTGATACAGGAAAATTCCGGCTGCAAAGGGAAACAGAACGTGAATGCCGCATGTATGCGGTAAATAAAATCGAACGGTTATAAAAATTGATAAAGGAAGGGAAAAGTATGAGAAAATATGGATTATATCTTCTGATCGCAGTGAGTCTCATGACCAGCTGCCAGAAAAAAGATACAGTGACGGTGGATACAGCGGCGGAGACGACACAGGAGAGCAGTGAGACTGGATCCACAGCGGAACGTGAGCCGGAGAGTACGGTGGAGAGCATGTCGGGCACTGATCAGAACAGGAATATGGACGCGGATGCCCAGACGGACCGCTTCGCCCTGATCCCTATCGCAGTAAGCGGGGAATATGACGGGGAATGGGATGACACAGACCAGACTCCGATCATCACATCGCGCTGCGACAAGGTCTATGTACAGGGGGACGGATATGACGCGCTGAAGCAGTCGCTCATTTCCCTGAATAAAAACCTGGTCAGCCAGAATAAAGAGGAGTATGCCTCCTATAAAAAAGAAGCTGAGGATATGCGGAACAATTACCCGGATATGAAGCAGTCATATGTCTTCAATTATGAATTTAATCCGGTCCGCTTCGACCATACGGTCGTCAGTATGTACTGGCTGAAATATTATGATCTGGGAGGCGCGCATCCAAGCTCTGTGACGGAATACCACAATTTCGATACGCAGACGGGAAAAGAGCTGGAACTTTGCGATGTAGTAAAAGATCTTCCGGGATTCCGGAAATATGTGAAGGAGGAGCTTTCTGACCAGAAGGCGGAGAAAGGATTATTCGAAGATTATGAAACAACCGTGGACAGTCTGTTTGCGGGGACAGATGGATATGGGCTGCTGGAATGGTGCATCACGAAAACAGGTGTGCGCATTCATTTTGACCAGTATGTTATCGCCTCATATGCGGCAGGAGCTGTTGAAGTGGAGGTTCCGTTCGCCGGAAATGAAACGATGTTCCGGACAGACTATATAGGGAAAAATTCAGAAGGCTGGGCGAAAAAGACCAGTCCCTGGGAGACTGTGACGTATGAGAAGGGGGAAACCGATACGTCGGTGAGCTATCATTTTGATGATGCTGCGGACGGGTATGGCACGAGAAATATTACGATCGAGCGGGAACAGGGCGGGAAGAAGGAAGAATTCACGATGGAACTCTATGGACAGCCTCAGGACGGCTGGATCGTCATGACGGATGACGGCCACCCATATCTCTACACGGAGATCCAGAGCGAGAATGACTGGAGGACCATGGAAGTCTTTGACCTGAAGGGCGAAAAGATCCGTCATGTGGGTACATCGAATGACAGTCCTCATGGCGCCCTGTTAAATGATCCGGATGAGTTTTACCTTACCCGCAGGGTAGATGCTCTGGGTACATATGACGCTTACCGGAAATTCCATGTGGGTGAGAGCGGGATGCCGGTGGCAGAGAATGAGGTGTATACAAAAGTCAATATCTGCGACTCGAAGGAGGAAGAGACGGCTCTGGTATCCACGAGGGAGCTTCCGGTGACGGTCTTTGACGGGAACGGGAAAGAAGAAAAGCTTCCGGCCGGAACAAAGTATTATGTCCGGGCGACAGATCTGGAAAACTTTGTGGACATGGAGCTCTCCGATGGACGCAGATGCCGTCTGGCAGTGAAAAAGTCGGATAAAGGCTGGGGATTCGAGATCGACGGGGTGTATGAAGAGGATTGTTTTGAATTTATCCCGTATGCTGGATAAAAAGAATGTGTCATGGTGAATTTCCACACCGAACGCGCTCACCTGCTGTGATCTGCATCTTTTCGCGAACACGCATTCAGGAATGGGCGGAATCCGGGAAAAACGTCGAAATGCATTGACAAAACATATCCTCATGTTAAAATGGACTTATATGACGATTTGTAGCTGTGAAAATACCAGGCAGTTACGATTATTTGAAATACAGGAGGGGGAACCAATGAAATTTTTCATTGATACAGCCAATGTGGATGAAATCCGCAAAGCAAATGACATGGGAGTGATCTGCGGAGTTACAACAAATCCGTCCCTGATCGCAAAAGAAGGAAAAGATTATGTTGAGACTTTAAAAGAGATCGCTTCTATCGTAGACGGACCGATCAGCGGTGAGGTAAAGGCAACAACAACAGACGCGGAGGGAATGATCGCGGAGGGCCGCGAGATCGCGAAGATCCATCCGAATATGGTCGTTAAGATCCCGATGACCATCGAAGGATTAAAGGCAACAAAAGTTCTTGCATCAGAAGGAATCAAGGTAAATGTGACTCTGATCTTCTCTGCAAATCAGGCACTTCTCGCAGCGAGAGCCGGTGCAGCTTACGTATCTCCGTTCTTAGGACGTCTCGATGATATCTCCCAGCCGGGTATCGATCTCATCGACACAGTTGCGGAAATCTTTGCTCTCCATGATATTGAGACAGAGATCATTGCGGCAAGTGTACGCCACACAATGCATGTGACAGAGTGCGCACTTGCAGGTGCTGATATTGCGACAGTTCCGTATAAGGTGATCGAGCAGATGACACATCACCCGTTAACAGATCAGGGAATTGAAAAATTCCGCAAAGACTATGAAGCAGTTTTCGGTAAATAAGGAAAATTCATGAGGACGCCTTAGGGCGTCTTTTTTTTGCGCGCTTTTTCATGGTAAAGAGGTAGTGGACAGAATAAAATATGGAAAGAGAAAGGTAAAACAAAAAATGGAAACATCAGCAAAACAAAACAGGGTAGCATCTGCTATCCTTCAGACCGCGATCATCCTGTTAGGCCTAACGGTCTACGCCGCGGGAGTTGTCCTCTTCATCCTCCCGTTAGATATGATCGCAGCGGGAACCACAGGACTGGGCCTTTTCGCACAGCATTTTTTCGCGATTCCGCTCTCCGGCTTCGTGGCAGCCTTCAATATCGTCATGTTCGGCATAGGATGGGTGGAACTCGGAAAAAAGTTCGCGGCGACTACCCTGATCGCGACCTTCTATTATCCGTTTATCCTGAACCGTTTAAGCGTGCTCGTGGGGGATTTTATATTCACAAAAGACCCGATGCTCTGCGCGATCTTCGCGGGGATCATGATCGGTTTCTCATTGGGGATCGTGATCCGTTCCGGCGCGTCCACCGGTGGCATGGACATTCCGCCGCTTGTCCTGCAGAAACGCTTTAAGATCCCGGTATCCGTGTCCATGTATGCGTTCGATGTGACGATCCTCTTATCCCAGCTCCTTTTCCGTGACCGGGAGAAAATCCTCTACGGAATCATCATGGTCATGATCTACACCATGATCCTGGACAAGATGCTCGTGATGGGGAAAAAGCAGGTTCAGGCGAAGATCATCAGCGAGAAATATGAGGAGATCAACCTTGCGGTTCAGGAACAGCTTGACCGTGGGACGACCTTGTTTCAGGTGGAGGGCGGACACCTTAGAAAGCCGTCCATGGCTGTTGTCACCGTTGTTTCCGGCAGGGAACTTCAGAAATTAAACCGCATCGTCATGGATATCGACGGTGAGGCATTCATGGTAGTCCATCAGGTCGGAGAAGTCCGCGGCCGTGGCTTTACAGAGATGAAACGCCACCTGGAAGCGGCTGGTTTAAAAAATTAAGCTGTGTACGAGGACTACGTTAGAAAAAAAGTTTCTTAATTTTTTCTGTCGAAAAAGCATAAAAATACTGCTAAGCAGGGGAAAAACTCCTTGAATTTTACGTCAAATCCGTTTATCATTAGAATAGGCAGAAATTTGATTTTCGTCAATTTAAGGAAAAATGGAGGACAGCAAAATGACAAAAACGTCGGCAATCAACAGAATTCATGATTTGCTTGATGACAACAGCTTTGTTGAGGTTGGTGCTTATATTACTGCCAGAAGCACTGATTACAACATGCAGTCTCAGGAAACTCCTGCAGATGGTGTTGTTACCGGTTATGGTACAATCAATGGCGCTCTCGTTTATGTGTACAGCCAGGATGCATCCGTAATGGGCGGATCCATCGGCGAAATGCACGCAAAGAAGATCGAGAAGCTCTATCATATGGCCATGAAAATGGGTGCGCCTATTATCGGGCTTGTTGACTGTGCAGGATTCAGACTTCAGGAAAACATGGATGCTCTGGACGGCTTCGGCAAACTTTATGTATGCCAGGCAATGGCATCCGGTGTGATCCCGCAGATTCAGGCTGTGTTTGGCAATTGCGGCGGCGGAATGGCAGTTGCATCTGAAATGGCTGATTTTACATTTATGGAGGAGAACGCAAAATTATTTGTGAACGCTCCGTTTGTAATCGCTGAGAACGATGCTGACAATTCCAGCGCTGAATATCAGGCAAAAGAGACAGGAAATGTATGCGCAACTGGTTCCGAGAAAGATATTATGACCGAGATCAGAAACCTTGTTTCCATCCTCCCGGCTAACAACGAGGACGATATGTCTTACAGTGAATGTGAAGATGACTTAAACAGAATCTGCACAGATATTGAAAATTGCGCAGGCGATACATCCATCGCACTGTCTATGATCTCCGACGATGGCTTCTATATGGAAATGAAGAAGGACTATGCACCGGAGATGGTAACGGCATTTATCCGTTTAAACGGAGCTACCATCGGTTGTGTTGCAAACCGCAGCGAAGTTTATACAGACGGCGAGAAGACTGCTTCCTATGACGCAGCCCTTACCGCGACAGGATGTGAGAAGGCAGCAGCGTTTGTTAATTTCTGCAACGCTTTCGAGATCCCGGTACTTACACTCGTCAATGTAGATGGCTACAAGAACTGCAAATGCAACGAGAAGAAGATCGCGAAAGCGGCTGCACGCCTGACTTACGCGTTCGCTAACGCAGATGTTCCGAAGGTAACTGTCGTTGTCGGCAAGGCAAACGGAACAGCAGGTCTTACCATGAACAGCAAGTCCATCGGTTCTGACATTGTATACGCATGGAAGAACGCGAAGATCGGAGTTATGGAAGCAGCACCGGCTGTGAAGATCATGTATGCTGACGAGATCGCGAAGGCTGACAATGCGGCAGCCCTGATCAATGAGAAGACAGCACAGTATAATGAGATGCAGGCAAGCGCTCTCGCGGCAGCAAAGAGAGGATATGCAGATGATATCATCG
Organism: Clostridium sp. AM30-24; assembly: GCF_003480435.1. Taxonomy (GTDB): domain Bacteria; phylum Bacillota; class Clostridia; order Lachnospirales; family Lachnospiraceae; genus Pilosibacter. The sequence goes on from NZ_QUJB01000003.1 coordinate 93,198, forward strand.
AGGCTTCCGAGACAAGACAGCGTGTAGCCGCTGCATTTGAGATGCTGTTCACAAAAAGAGAGGATCGTCCGTCCAAAAAGCACGGAACGATCTAATATGAGGTGGCTGAAATATGAAACAGAGAATTAGAAGAATCTGGCTTGCACTCTGCATGGCAGTTTGTCTCTTCGCGCTTGCAGGATGCTCTGCAGCCGCTGACACCGCTGAAACAATCGATCCGCAGATCGAAATGGCGATGCAGTCCGGCTCCCAGCAGTACCTGGATCTGTTCAACCAGATGGATGATGCTTCCATCGAACAGGCCCTTGCAACAAGCGTAAAGAACAAAGATACTGTTATGGAGAATGCGTTAAAATCCTGGGATTCCATTAAGGATGACCTTGGCGCGTTCGTTTCCAGCGAGACAGCAGTCGTTACAAAAGGTGATGACGGCTATATCGCAAGAATGAACACCGTTTACGAGAAGAGAGCGATGGAATTCACTCTGATCGCGGACGAAGATCTCAGCAAAGTTGAGACAATTTCCTTCTCCCCGGTTTACACAACAGGCGAGAAGATGGCGAAAGCCGGAATGAATACCTTAATGGGTATGGGCGTTGTTTTCGTAGTCCTGATCTTCATCAGCTGGCTGATCAGCATGTTCAAATACATCAGCGTATTTGAGGCAAAGATGAAAGCGAAGAAGAATGCGGCAGCGGCAGCACCTGTGGCAGCACCAGCAGCACCGGCCCCTGCAGCAGCACCGGCTCCGACAGCAGCTCCGGCTGAGGAGGAGAACCTTACCGATGATACAGAACTCGTTTCCGTAATCACAGCAGCAATCGCAGCTTACGAGGGAAAAGAGACTGTTGACAACGGACTTGTAGTCCGCTCCATCAAACGTGTTTCTAACAGAAACTGGAATTAATATTATCAGGAGGAAATCACAATGAAAAATTATACAATCACAGTAAACGGTAATGTATATGAAGTAACAGTAGAAGAGGGCTTCACAGGCGCAGCTTCCGCACCGAAGGCAGCAGCACCGGCTCCGAAGGCAGCACCGGCAGCAGCACCGAAGGCAGCTCCGGCACCGGCAGCAGCTCCGGCAGCTCCGGCTGGCGCAGCAGGCGCAGTAGCAGTTACAGCTCCGATGCCGGGTAAGATCCTTGGCGTTAAGGCATCTGCAGGTCAGGCTGTTAAGAGAGGTCAGGTTCTCCTGATCCTTGAAGCTATGAAGATGGAGAACGAGATCGTTGCTCCGCAGGACGGCACTGTTGCAACAATCAACGTTGCTGTTGGTGATTCCGTAGAGCCGGGTGCTACACTCGCTACATTAAACTAATTTTCTGCTGACTGCAGATTCCACATGGAGGGATTAACATGGAATACATTCAAAATACACTTTTGAATCTTCTTCAGCAGACAGCATTCCTGAATTTAAGCGTAGGAAACCTGATCATGATCTTAGTTGCGTGTATCTTCCTTTACCTTGCGATCGGAAAAGGATTTGAGCCGCTTCTTCTTGTACCGATTTCCTTTGGTATGCTGCTTGTAAATATCTACCCGGATATTATGCTGAGCATTGAAGATTCTTCTAACGGAGTTGGAGGACTTCTTCACTACTTCTATTTACTGGATGAGTGGAGTATTCTTCCGTCCCTGATCTTCATGGGTGTAGGCGCGATGACAGACTTCGGTCCGCTGATCGCTAACCCGAAGAGCTTCCTTTTAGGCGCTGCCGCACAGTTCGGTATCTACGCCGCTTACTTTATGGCTATTTTCATGGGCTTCAACGACAAGGCAGCCGCAGCGATCTCCATCATCGGTGGTGCTGATGGCCCAACATCCATCTTCCTTGCAGGTAAGCTTGGACAGACTGAGTTCATGGGACCGATCGCCGTAGCAGCTTACTCCTACATGGCCCTCGTTCCGATCATTCAGCCGCCGATCATGAAACTCTTAACAACGGAAGAAGAGAGAAAGATCAAGATGGAACAGCTTCGTCCGGTATCCAAACTTGAGAAGATCCTCTTCCCGGTTATCGTTACGATCGTAGTTTGTATGATCCTTCCGACAACAGCTCCGCTCGTTGGTATGCTTATGGTTGGTAACCTCTTCCGCGAGTCTGGCGTTGTTAAACAGTTACAGGAGACAGCTTCCAACGCTCTTATGTACATCGTTGTAATCGTTCTCGGTCTTTCCGTTGGCGCTACAACAAGTGCTGAGAGATTCTTAAAAGTTACAACTATCAAGATCGTTATCCTTGGACTTATCGCGTTCGCGTTCGGTACAGCAGCCGGCGTTATCTTTGGTAAGCTCATGTGCAAGGTAACTGGTGGTAAGGTTAATCCGTTAATCGGTTCTGCCGGAGTATCCGCAGTTCCGATGGCAGCCCGTGTATCCCAGAAGGTTGGTTCTGAGGCAGATCCGACAAACTTCCTTCTTATGCACGCAATGGGACCGAACGTAGCCGGCGTTATCGGTACAGCAGTTGCTGCAGGTACCTTCATGGCTATCTTCGGAGTTTAATTGGAACCGAAACTTTTAATATAGGGAGGTCTGCCCGGGCAGATCTCCCGGTAGGAGGATAATAAAATGGCAGAAGTTCAGAAAAAGCCGGTTAAGATCGTTGAGACCGTTCTTCGTGATGCGCATCAGTCTCTCCTTGCAACAAGAATGACGACTGATCAGATGCTTCCGATCGTTGACAAAATGGATAAAGTTGGCTACTACGCAGTAGAATGCTGGGGCGGCGCTACTTTTGATGCCTGCCTGCGTTTCCTGAAGGAAGATCCGTGGGAGAGACTCAGAAAACTGAGAGCTGGATTCAAGAACACGAAGCTTCAGATGCTGTTCCGTGGTCAGAATATCCTTGGATACAATCATTATGCAGATGATGTGGTTGAGTACTTTGTACAGAAATCCATCGCAAATGGTATTGATATTATCCGTATTTTTGACTGCCTGAATGATATCAGAAACCTTGAGACTGCCGTTAAGGCAACAAAAAAGGAAGGCGGACATGCCCAGATCGCCCTTTGCTATACATTAGGCGATGCGTATACACTTGATTACTGGAAGAATATCGCTTCCGAGATCGAGAGCATGGGCGCTGATTCCCTCTGCATCAAGGATATGGCAGGTCTGTTAACTCCGTATGCGGCTACTGAGCTTGTTACGGCATTAAAACAGGGTACAAAGCTGCCGATCGACCTGCACACGCACTATACCTCCGGTGTTGCTTCCATGACATATTTAAAGGCTGTGGAAGCAGGCTGCGATATCATTGACTGCGCAATGTCTCCGCTGGCTCTCGGTACATCCCAGCCGGCAACTGAAGTTATGGTTGAGACATTCCGCGGCACCAAGTATGATACTAGCTATGACCAGAATCTGCTTGCAGAGATCACCGATTACTTCACACCGATCCGTGAGGAAGCTTTAAAGAGCGGCCTTCTGAACCCGAAGGTTCTCGGTGTAAACATCAAGACGCTCCAGTATCAGGTACCGGGCGGAATGCTTTCCAACCTTGTTTCCCAGTTAAAGGAAGCTGGCCAGGAAGACAAGTACCGCGCAGTGCTTGAGGAGATCCCGAGAGTAAGAAAAGACTTCGGTGAGCCGCCGCTTGTAACTCCGTCCTCCCAGATCGTTGGTACACAGGCTGTATTGAACGTTCTTGCCGGCGAGAGATATAAGATGGTTCCGAAGGAGTCCAAGAAGATCATGATGGGCGAATTTGGTAAGACGGTAAAACCGTTCAACAAAGAAGTCCAGAAGAAGATCATCGGCGATGCAACTCCGATCACCTGTCGTCCAGCAGATCTGATCGAGCCGCAGCTGCCGAAATTCGAGAAGGAATGCGCACAGTGGAAGCAGCAGGATGAGGATGTATTATCCTATGCTCTGTTCCCGGCTGTAGCAAAAGACTTCTTCGAGTACCGTGAAGCCCAGCAGACAAAGGTTGACCGCAAGGTTGCTGATAAGGAAAGCAAGGCTTATCCGGTATAATTTTGCAGTAAATCTAAATATCAATTGACGAAAAAATGAAGTCCGGCATTTCCGTGAGGAGGTGCCGGATTTTTTATGCGCACTTTTTTAATTTTTCATTAAGAAAATGCGGCAATATTTGGAATTTGTGTGAAGTTTCCCATACGCAGTTGACAGGAAAGTCCATTTGTCTTTATAATGGGTATGATGTCGGTTTTCTGCTAAAATTTCATAAAACCGGCAGTGGGAGAAAAAAATAACATGACAAAAAGACAAAAAAGAATTCTGGCACTGATGTTCGGCGCAGTTCTTTTAGGTGACTGTGCAGGCCGCGCCGGAACAATGATATCCGGACTTTCAAGTGCCTATGCGGCAACGGGTTCGGCGACAGTAAATGCCACGACCCTGAACGTGAGAAGTACGCCGGGGACAACGGGGGCTATCGTAAAAAAACTTGCATATGGGGCAGCGGTTACGGTTGTCTCCGAGACTGCGGGATCAGATGGAAAGATCTGGTATAAAATCAAATTTTCTTCCGGTTCCGGGACACAGGAAGGTTATGTCCGTTCAGATTTTATTAAATTCCCGGTATCCTACAGCTACGATTCTAATTTTGAAAGCTATTTGAGCAGTCAGGGATTTCCGGAAAGCTATAAGGCATCCCTGCGCACACTCCACACGGAACATCCGACCTGGGTCTTTCAGGCACAGAAGACCGGACTTAACTGGAGTGATGTGATGGAAGCTGAAGGAGCGGTTGGAACAAATCTGGTATCTAAGGCCAGCATTTCATCCTGGAAGTCCACGGATTACGGTGCCTATGACTGGAATTCAGGTAACTGGACCGGTTTTGATGGTGCATCCTGGGTGGCTGCATCAAAGGATATCGTTGCCTATTATATGGATCCGCGTAATTTCTTAAATGATACCTATGTGTTCCAGTTCCTGCATCACGCTTATGACAGCAACGCCCAGACGAGAGAGGGACTGACAAGCCTGATCACGGGAACATTTCTGGAAAAGACACCGGATGAGACAACGTCGGCCCAGAGTGTTCAGGAGACATCGGGAGCTGGAAACACAGGAACCGTGAATCATAACACGGGCACAGAAACATCCGGCAACCTTCAACAGGGTGAAAACTACGGACCGGGAATGAATTCTGGTACATCGAATGGAAGTCCTTCGGGAAACGTCACCGGTAGTTCCGGAAACGGAAGTCAGGGTGTGAGCCTCGAGGGACCGGGATCCGCAGTGAGTTCCACGATCAGCCAGAGAAAAATGTATACAACGGCACTTCCTGAGGTGGAGTATGGTCCGGGAATGGACGCGTCCGCGATCACTGACGATAACACCGGAGCATCCAACACATCACCGGTACCGACGGGACAGACATATGTGGATATTATTATGAAGGCAGCGTCCCAGACAGGTGTCAATCCGTATGTTCTCGGCGCGATGATCCTTCAGGAACAGGGGACTGGAAAATCAGGAAGTATTTCCGGAAAGACCGCCGGTTATGAAGGCTTCTATAACTTTTTTAATATCGGCGCTTTTGCGTCGGGATCCATGTCCGCGGTCACAAGAGGTCTCTGGTATGCATCCCAGTCGGGAAGCTACGGAAGACCGTGGAATTCCATTGAGAAATCCATCATCGGCGGCGCGACCTACTACGGAGAGAATTTCCTGAAAAACGGACAGGATACTTTCTATTTAAAGAAGTTTAACGTGCAGGGAAGTACCCCCTACAAACACCAGTATATGACAAATGTGGAGGGTGCGGCCGGAGAGGGCGCAAAGTTGGCGAGAGCTTACACGGACGAGATGAAGAAACAGGCCCTCGTGTTTAAGATCCCGGTGTTCAATAACATGCCGGAGGCCGCATGCGCGAAGCCGACTGTAACAGGAAGCCCGAACAACAAACTGTCAGGAATCACGATCGAGGGATATTCCCTGACACCGACCTTTAATAAGGATACAGAGAAATATGATCTCGTTGTGGATTCTTCTGTTTCTTCCGTCAATATCCGTGCCACAGCGATCGATGCCAAAGCATCTGTCAGCGGAGCGGGAACCATAAACCTTGGAGGCGGAACGACGATCGTAAAGATTGTGGTGAAAGCTGAAAACGGCGATATACGTACCTATCAGGTTTCCATCGCGAAAGGAAATGGGAATGGAAGTACCACGGTAGTCTCACCGTCAACGGGAAGTTCTGCCGGATCGACGGGCAGCGGATCGACCGTGGGACCAGGTGGGGCGACCGGTACGTCAAACAGCGGAAGCAGTTTCAGTACCACCGGTCCCGGATCGCAGAATTCTTATCCGGAGGGCGCATCGGGGTCTGGAAAGCTTGTGACGTCATCGACAGGAATGAGCGGAAATTCCTCTGATACAGGCTCCGGCTCTTATCCGGAGGGGGCATCCGGCAGCGGAAAACTTGTGACAGGTAACTGATCCGGAATGTGTTTTGCGCGGCGGTGAAGGGATTGAACAGTTACGTTTCTGGATAGACTATGCTTAGAAGTCCGGACAGAACTTTTGGAAACAGATCAGGTTCTGTCTGGAAAATACTGGAATAGGAGATAAAGAAATATGAATAAATACATGAAAAAACTGGCGGCGGGACTTTTGGCGTTCGCGCTGATGGTCATGCTGCTGCCGGCCGGTTCTCTGGTTTCGTTCGCGGCCAGCGGAAAACTCTCGTTTTCCGACCCGACCGCATCCGTAGGAGATCAGGTATCCGTGACAATGAAGATCGCCGCGGACGCAGCTCTTGGTTCCTCAGATGTGATGCTTCAGTACGACGCGGATGCTCTTGAGTTCGTCAGTGGAACGAACTCAAACGGTGGTGCCGGATCGGTTCGCGTCATCGGTTCCGCGGAAGCTGCAGACCAGAAGACATTCAGCTTCACATTAAAGTTTAAGGCATTAAAGGCAGGAACCACCTCCATCACGGTAAAATCCCAGGAGGTTTATGATGCCGATTCAAAGGCTGTCACGCTGGATCATGTTGGAAGCTCTTCTGTGAAAGTTAATGCTGCGGACACTTCCTCTAAAGACGCATCCTTAGCGTCTCTCACGATATCACCGGGTACCTTAAAACCGGCCTTCTCCGCAGATGTAACAGAGTATACAGCGGCTGTTTCCAGTGATGTGACATCTGTTACGGTCAGTGCACCGGCAAAGGATGGCGGCGCGAAAGTTGCTGTCAGCGGAAACGATGAGTTGCAGGATGGAGAGAACACGATCACCTGTACCGTGACGGCAGAGGATGGTGTGACCACAAAGACCTACACCATCGTTGTCACAAAGTCTGATGACGCAGCCGCTTCCGATGGGGAGACAGGTGCTGATTCCGCAGAGACAAACGCGGGAGTTGTCGGACAGGACGGCAACTGGACGGTTGCGGATACCTTTGATGACTCGGAGCTTCCATCCGGCTTTACGGCCACGGAGATCGAGTACGAGGGAAAAACAGTAAAGGCAGCCACAGATGACTCCGGAATTACGTTACTTTACATGACTGATGATTCCGGCAACGGAGATTTCTTTGTTTACAACAGTGAGACAGGAACCTTATCTGCCTATGTTGTCGTGAAGATGGCAGAAAAGACGGTTGTAGTTCTTCCGCCGGAGTGCATCCCGGAGGAAACGAAACTTCCGGATGGCTTTGCCGAGTGTACGATCGATATCGGAAACCACACGGTTCACGGATGGATCTGGAAAGACAACGGAGATTCCGCACCGGAATATTGCATCGTTTACGGCCGCAATGAGAACGGTGAGGAGGGATTCTACCGCTACGATCAGAAAGAGATGACACTTCAGCGTTACTTCCAGGATCCGGACGCAGCGGATGCCCGCAGCAAATACTTAAAGGTTGCTGAGGATTACAACAGTCTGTTAAAGGACTATGAGATCCGCGGATTCTTTGTGATCGGACTCTTTGGTCTCAGCATTGTTCTTGTGATCATTATCATCGTTCTTCTACTTAGAAAACCGAAGACGCCGAAGAATCCGGTACGGGGCGGTTACGATGATTATGATGATTATGAGTCCGGACGGAAAAACAGCAAATCTGAGCTGAAAAAGGTACAGAAGTCCGGAAAGACAGGGAAAGCGCCGGAGAGAAGACTGATGTCCGGAACAACTGCCCAGCGGGAAGAAGTTTTCGATGATGAAGAGGAAGCACTGCCTCGCAGAAGACCGGCTGCCGCAGAAAGACAGGAATCGTTGAAAACAGAACCTGTTTCCGAGAGAACGGACGTCCCGGAGAGACCGGAAAGACCGATGAAACAGAACGTGGAGGATATGGAAAAGGATCTTTCAAAGAATCTGGCAATGGAAGCTGCGAAAGCAGCTCCGAAGGCAGCTCCGGCCGCGAAAACGGAGAAGGAAGACGATGATCTGGAGTTTATTGATCTGGATCTGTAAATAATAGCATGAAAAAAGTGCCGTTATATAGTTCTTTCTGAATTTCGAAAATTAGTAAAAAAGCAGGTATGGAAATATCTGCTTTTTTACTGGTTAGTCAATGAATATAATTGTTTAGAAAAGAACGTGGACTTAGCTAAAAATGTTTTGTTTTACTGGGAGATGCGGACAGAAGATTGTAAAAACCGCTCACGGATTTACTGTTACCATTGTTAATTGATGATTCAGAGACATAAAATTGGAGAAGGTAAAATGAATTACACATTAAAAAATGAACGTATTGAGGCTTATAATCAAAGTGATAAATATGTGTTTCCCAAGTACACTTCCCAGCTAATTAACTGGGCCAATCAAAATGCGCAGGGAACCCGTCCTCGTGTCGTAGGTCAGATGTCGGAACTATTTCCTGAATTTATGAACTGTGCCAAAAGAATATCCATCGAATACTGGAAGGAGTTTTATCTTAAGCAGTATCCTTTTGCTTTTGAAGAGGCTACCGATAAGATCTACGCACAAATTGAGAACCTCCGTGAAGCAATTAAGCTGATTGACCGTGACATGGTAGAGCGCTGGGTCGAGGATCTTATCATCAACAAAACCTTTAATGGCCTTTACTTTCAAAAAGCGATTCTTGCATCATTGGCTGAACTCAAAGGAGCTTCTTACAGACTGGCTAATTCTGATGAGGAAGCGAAAGGAATTGACGGCTTTGTAGGATCAATTCCGTATTCTGTTAAACCTGACACCTACAAAACCATGGGGCGTCTTTCAGAGACAATTGATGTGAAGATGATTTATTACACCAAAACAAAGGCTGGTCTGAAAATCGAAGTAGAGGATTGACTGTTATTATAACAATGTCAAATCCTGTGAAGAAATTGATGAGCCTTTCCGTTTGCATTATCAATATATGTCCATCTATATGGGCAGTGCAAAAAGCTCCTAAGAGAAAGGGCATAAAACTTTCCACCGTGATTTTGGTGGGAAAGTGTTTATTATTGAACCAGTAAACGGGTCTGTCTCGGAACGCATCGAAAGACAGATTAAAGATGAAGCTAAGCTTTTATCACAACTTCCTAAACGAGTATAAACATAGTTAAAGCAGTGGGTATCGTCTCCGTTACTCACTGCTTTTCTTTTACAATGCTAAACTCATTTGCTCTGACCGCTGTATTGGTTTGTATTTTTCGTAATGGCATTCATAGCCGGACTCTGTTCTTTCAATACTTTTCAGCTGTTCAATTTCAATCGCTGTTTCCTGTCTGGTTTTCACATTAAAGCCATGTGGACCATTTTCGTAGCATTTGGCTTTTTTGTCATCCGGCAAAGCAGCAATGAACTCCAAATGACGCTGTATTCGATTGTCAATAATCGTATTAGCAGCTTCAGTAGTGATCCCCATGTTCTCGATTGCAAGGTTTACAATTTCAGGATCAATATCTACACCGATGCTATTTCGGTTTGAAATCATGCATGCGACATTTGTTGTTCCCAATCCTGCGAATGGATCAAGGACAGTATCTCCTTCTGCTGAATACATATTGATTAGACGGTAAGGTATTTCAAACGGGAATGATGCGTTGCGATCTCGAGACGCCTTTGTCTTTGCCATAAACTGAGAGGTTCCCTTGATCTCCCATAAATCTGAGAACCATACATTTCGCTCTTCCCAAAAAAACGCACTTTTCTGTCGTAAATCTTTCCCGGTTCCCTTAAATACACGTTTCCCGCCTTTTCTAAAGATCAAGACATATTCATGTTCATATGTTACATAGGCTCCGGCTGGGTACATTCCTGATCCCATAAACTTGTTGGGGGCATTTGATTGTTTCCGCCAATGCACATCAGGAAGAACGCTATACCCCATCGCCAGAAAATGATTGATAATCTTAGTGTGATTTGAGTATAACTGAAATTCTCCATTTATTGTTCTTGTTGCATCTCCAATGTTAATGCAAACAAATCCGTTATCGTCGAGTACTCTGTTGCATTCTTTCCAAACCGCGTTTAACAAATCATGCATTTTGTTAAAAGCAGCCATTCCGTCTCCGTTGGCTAAATCTACACCGATCTCTGGGTTCTGCTCGGAGAACATCTTATCCCACATTTCGACCATAGGGTATGGTGGTGAAGTGACCACCAAATTGACACTTTTATCAGAGAGCGTTGATAAATTGCTGCTATTAGCAGCGATCATAGTATGATTCGTCATGTCATTCTATCCTTTCGCCATTTTCCATTTCAAAAAAGCTACGATACTGTACGCCAAGCGCTGCGCATATCAATTCTATTTCCTCATCAGTAACAGTATTTCGCTTGAGCTTCGCATTTAGATTCTGCGAACTTTCATTTATCATTCGGGCTAAAGCCGCAATGCTTATATTCTTTCGAACACATAGCACTTTGATTTGTTCTGATCTATTCATAGTATCACCTCACGAATGGATATTATAAAACAATCAGTTGACAAATGCAACATTATTATTGTCATTCAAGGAAGTATAAGATGAAATGGGGCTGTGATTGAAAAGAACATTGATCAAATCAAAAGATTCGATTTTAGAAGTGGATTAGCCAATCTGGAGAAAAATGCAAACGGGCTTTTCTGCCTGAAAGTCAAGACTTTTCTCCTCCTGAATTATTATAAAGCAGGCTGGTATTTATTAAATACCAGCCTGCTTCATTTGTCATGATACTAGGGTCAAAAGCTTTTGCCCCCAACATCTTGTCATATCCAAAGTACAGAAAGAACTGCAGATAAAGTTATCACCGGTTCATCTCACTGACAGGTCCTGTGGAGTGGTGCTCACGGATGATACGGTCGATCTCCTTAAAGTCAGAGGACGGAAGATCGCCCGGTACGGTATTCTTGACACTGGATGTAGCGTTACCGAACTGCATGGCCTTTTCCGGATCGCCGTATTTTAAGAGACCGAAGAGAACTCCTGCGACGTATGCATCGCCGGAACCGATCCGGTCGATTACATCGATATCGTTGTATGGTTCTTCTGTGTAATATTTATCGGTGCGGGCATCGTAGACGATGGAAGTAAAGTTGTGTTTTCGCGGGCTGATGACGGTACGCTGGGTAGTAGCCACGATCTTTACACCGTAATCGGTGGCATAGCTCTTCATGATATCTGTCAGATCGCCGGTCTTTTTGAACATGCGGCGGCTTGTCTCCTCAGAGACGAAGAGTACGTCGACCAGCGGAAGAATCTCCTCGATGGTCTTTCGCGCCTCCTCTTCACTCCAGAGGTTTGCGCGGTAGTTCACATCAAAGGAAATAATGGCTCCGGCAGCCTTGAAACGGCGGATCAGCTCCACAGCGACGTTCTGCATATTCTGACAGAGTGCCAGGGAGATTCCGCTTGTATGGAACATTTTTGCGGAATGATAAATATCTTCCGGGATCTCGCTCATCTTGATCCTTGTGACAGATGCCTGATGGCGGTCATAGACGATCGTAGGTTTTCTTGGAGCGGCGCCCATCTCATAATAGTAGAGTCCAAGTCTCGCGTCCGGTGTATCATCATAGACCAGATAGTCATCGGACACTCCGACAAAACGGATCCGGTTCTTGATAAAGGTTCCGAGTTCATTCTGTGGCAGCTTGGAAACGATACCGGTACGGAGTCCTAAAAGGGCAACGCCGGAAGCAACATTGAGTTCTGCTCCACCGGCACGTTTTTCAAAGATATCGCCATCGACGATGCGGGCATGACGCGGTGGTGAGAGACGCAGCATGATCTCGCCAAATGTAATCAGATCGAAAGAATTTTTGTCCATATCATTTCCTCCGGATTATATATATTTTGTGAAAAATTTAGCAGGCTATATTCACAGTATAATCCCGGAATAGAAATTCGTCAAAGGATTTTCAGTAATTTTTGACGATGATTTTCGAAAGAAACTGAAAGAACAGACAGGAATGTGAAAACAGGAGGAGATCATGGCTGAACAGTAACAATTCCGGGAACTTGTGAAATTTCCCCCTTTAATTCTTTGGAAAAATGTGCTAATATTAAGTATTATATATATAACAGTTCGATATCTGACTACCGGTCAAAGACGGCGGAAATAAAAATAGAAGAAAGATGTACGGGCATGTTATTGAAAAACGAAATGGAGGAATTGATATGGCTGAGAATATGACACCGGCTGAGGAAACAAAAGAAGTAGTTTCCAAAAACTTTATCGAGCAGGAAATTGATAAAGATCTTGCGGAAGGAGTATATGACCATGTCCAGACCCGGTTTCCACCGGAGCCAAACGGCTACCTTCATATCGGACATGCAAAATCGATCATCTTAAACTCCGGCCTTGCGAAAGAGTACGGCGGAAAATTTAATCTTCGTTTTGATGATACAAACCCAACGAAGGAGAAAACAGAGTTCGTACATTCCATCACGGAGGATGTAAAGTGGCTCGGCGCAGATTTTGAGGACAGACTGTTTTTTGCGTCTGACTACTTCGATACGATGTATGAATGTGCTGTAAAGTTAATTAAAAAGGGAAAAGCCTTCGTCTGCGACCTCTCCGCTGATCAGATCAGGGAATACCGCGGTGATTTCACGACGCCTGGTAAGAACAGCCCGTACCGTGACCGCTCCATCGAGGAGAACCTTCAGTTATTTGAGAATATGAAGAACGGTATGTACAAGGACGGAGAGAAGGTTCTCCGCGCGAAGATCGATATGGCATCTCCGAATATCAACATGCGTGATCCGGTTATCTACCGTGTTGCCCATATGACGCACCACAATACCGGAGACAAGTGGTGCATCTATCCGATGTACGATTTTGCACATCCGATCGAGGATGCGGTTGAGCACATTACCCATTCGATCTGTACTCTTGAGTTCGAGGATCACAGACCGCTCTACGACTGGGTCGTAAGAGAGTGCGAGTTCGAAAACCCGCCGCGTCAGATCGAGTTTGCGAAGATGTACCTCACAAACGTGGTAACCGGTAAGAGATACATTAAGAAACTTGTTGAGGACGGAATCGTAGACGGATGGGATGATCCGCGTCTTGTTACGATCGCGGCCCTCAGAAGAAGAGGATATACACCGGAAGCGTTGAGAATGTTCGTTGAGCTCGTTGGAGTTTCCAAGGCGAACAGCTCCGTGGATTACGCGATGCTGGAGTACTGCATCCGTGAGGACCTGAAGTTAAAACGTCCGAGAATGATGGCTGTCCTCGATCCGGTAAAACTGATCATCGATAACTATCCGGAAGGACAGACCGAGATGTTAAGCATCCCGAATAACCTTGAGAATCCGGAGATGGGAGAGCGTGAGGTTCCGTTCTCAAGAGAACTCTATATCGAACGTGAGGACTTCATGGAGAATCCGCCGAAGAAGTATTTCCGCCTCTTCCCGGGCAACGAAGTCCGTCTCATGGGCGCATACTTCGTGACATGCACAGGCTTCGAGAAGGACGAGAACGGAAATGTGACAGAGATCCACTGCACATACGATCCGGAGACAAAGAGCGGTTCCGGCTTTACCGGCAGAAAGGTAAAAGGAACGATCCACTGGGTATCTGCTCCGACAGCCGGAAAAGTAGAGTGCCGTCTCTACGAGAATATCGTTGACGAGGAAAAAGGCAAGCTGAACGAGGATGGAACTCTGAACTTAAATCCGAACTCCAAGACGATCACGACTGCGTATGTGGAGCCGAAGCTTATGGCAGCTAAGCCATACGACAGCTTCCAGTTCATGAGAAATGGTTACTACTGTGTAGACTGCAAGGACAGCAAAGAGGGACAGCCGGTATACAACCGTATCGTTTCCTTAAAGAGCTCCTTCAAGCTTCCGAAATAAAGATTTATGGAATTGATCGTACCTTTAAATGTACAGGGGGATCGCCCACTGTATGAACAGATCTATCAGTATATTAAAGATGAGATCCGAAGAGGCAATATCAGACCGGAAAAGCAGCTCCCTTCATCCAGGGAACTTGCGAAGAGCCTGAAGGTCAGCCGGAGCACGACACAACTCGCTTATGAGCAGTTGGTGTCCGAGGGCTATCTTGAGGCAGTCCCGAGAAAAGGTTATTTTGCGGCGTCACTGGACGGAATTTTTCCGCCGGTGGCGCGGTCTGCTGCCACAGTACGGTCGGATCAGAAAATAAAGCTGTCTGCGGGGACGGAACAGGAGAATGCCCGCAGGCAGCTTTTTCGTGATGAATTTGAAGTGGATTTTTCACCGCGCGGAATTGATCTTGAAGGATTTCCGTATGCGACCTGGAGAAAGATCAGCCGGTCTGTCTTAAAGGAGGAGGACCGGGAACTGTTTTTAAAGGGAGAGCCTCAGGGCGACCTGATCCTCAGGGAGGCGATCCGGGATTATCTTCATGCGGCACGCGGTGTGAATTGTGATGCGTCCCAGATCATCATCGGTGCCGGAAATGAATATCTCCTGATGCTGTTATCCCAGCTGATTGGAAGAGATGCGGTGATCGCCATGGAGAATCCAACCTACCGCCAGGCATACCGGGTGTTATCCGGTGTGGGTCATAAGGTCATGCCGGTTGGAATCGACAAAAATGGATTCTGCGTGAAGGAGCTTAATGGACAGGATGTGCAGGCGGCCTATGTGATGCCATCGCACCAGTTTCCGACTGGAATCGTCATGCCGGTGAGAAGAAGACAGGAACTTCTTTCCTGGGCAGGGGAAGAGCCTGGACGCTATCTGATCGAGGATGATTACGACAGTGAATTCCGATACAAGGGAAAACCGATTCCTGCACTTCAGGGAATGGATCAGAATGGACGGGTGATCTATATGGGTACCTTCTCGAAGGCGATTGCGCCGGCGATCCGTGTGGGATATATGGTGCTTCCGGAATCGCTGCTTTCGATGTATCTGGAGAAAGGAAGATTTTATTCCTCCACCGTGTCACGGGTGGACCAGCGGATCCTGGCGAATTTTATATCCGGTGGATATTTTGAACGCCATCTGAACCGGATGCGTGAGATTTATAAGGGAAAGCATGATGTGCTGTTGGGTGAACTGAAGCCGTTGGAAAAACGGTTCGAGATAACGGGAGAATTCGCAGGACTTCATGTGCTTTTGAAGGATAAAAAGAAAGAAACGGAACAGTCCCTGCTTGAAAAAGCGGCAAAGAACAGAGTCCGGGTCTACGAACTTTCCGGATTCTATATGGAAGAAGCGCAGGCGAAGGAGACGAGTACAATCGTTCTCGGATATGCGGGACTTACGGAGGAGAAGATCCGAAAAGGTGTTGAGCTTTTACGGGAGGCATTTGATTAGAAGATCATAAGAATGGATAAAAGATACATTCGTTTTTATGGAGTGATCAGAAAAAAGGGATATGCATCCGAAAATGCATATCCCAATGAATTGCTGTTTTACTGGAACACATCATGCTTCTCATAGCCGAGGTCGGAGGAGAGGGCAGATGCATAAAACTGGACAAGATCCCTCTGGGTCGCAAGAAACTCCGGAGTATCGATCCGGATCTCCGGGGCGATGATCCCGATGGAACCGGCAAGCTCGCCTTCAGAGTTGAAGACTGGTGCACCGATCCCTACTGCGTCATTGACGTATTCTCCACGGGTAATGGCATAGCCCTCCTGACGGATCTTTTTTAATTCCCCGCGAAGATCGTCCGGGCGGACATGCGGGAAAGCCTGATCATGGATAATGATGGTTTTAAAATATTCGTCGATAAAAGTCGGAGTCTGCCATGCAAGGAGTACCTTACGGATCGCTCCGCAGTGCATATACATCTCATAGCCAAATTCCTCGACTACTTTTAAGTGGCTTGGTCCATCGACTTTTTCAATCACAAGTCCTTTATTCCCCACCGGGATCACGAGATAGGCATCCTCTTTTGTCTGTTTCGCAAGCTGCGTCAGAATACTGTGGGCAGCATCCTGAAGACGAATCCCTCGGGCTGCGGCTTTTCCTAACGGGATCAACGCGGGACCGAGACGGTAGGTGTGGGATCTGTCATCGCGGATCACATATTTTTTCTCACAGAATGTCTGAAGGATCCGGTGTACCGTACTGGGAGGCAGATCCATTGCTTCTGCCAGTTCCGCGATTGAGAAATTGCGGTTTTTTTCTTTCAGGACTTCCAATAGCTCCATGGAGCGGAGAAGACTTTGTATCATTCGGTTTTTCCTTCCTCCGTATCGTCCTCAACTATAACGGAGGATTTTTTTTCTTCCGGTACATTTTCCTTAACTGCGTCATCATTTTCCTCCGCAGCTTCGCAGGATTCTTTTTCTTCCGGACATTCTGCCTCTTTGGAATCTTCGGTCTCTTCTTTTACGGAATCAACTGCAGCGTTCGCGTCTTTTCCGGGATTGATCGTAATATAAGTTCTCTCCGGAGCATTTTCTGTTTTTTCTTCTTTTTCCTCAGAAGGAGTCTCTTCATCCTCATATTCGTGAAAATCCTGATCCAGCTCATCATTGAAGGATTTTAATTTCAGATAGTAGGAGATACCGGCTGCAACTGCGCCGCCGAGCATCGCACCAAATGCGATAAGAAGGCCTGATTTCTTTTTTGACATGGTTCATTCTCCTTTCCGCTGCATTTCCGCGAATCCCAGAATTTCGGGATCACGTCTGCAGCCGCCAGTCTGCTATCTATAATCATAATCGAATTCATGGGAAAAAGAAAGAGATAATTATGAAAAAAAATTTAAAAATATATAAAATGCACAGGAAAATAGCCGGGTTTTAGCCTGAAAATCGGAATTCACAAATTTTTCATAAAATAATTAGCACTCGTGACTTGACAGTGCTAACAACATGTGCTATAACATGATTTGTGACGAGAGGTCAGGGAAAAGACCTGAGTCAGATAGAATAAGATAAATAAGAAAAGAAGAATTGCGGCTTGAATAGAACAGACAGCCACAAGAGCTTGTAAAATGACAAGGAGGAGTCAGTAATGAAATTAGTACCATTATTTGACAGAGTTGTTTTAAAACAGTTAGTTGCAGAAGAGACCACAAAATCCGGTATCGTTCTTCCGGGTCAGGCAAAGGAAAAACCGCAGCAGGCAGAAGTGATCGCTGTTGGTCCTGGTGGAGTTGTTGACGGCAAAGAGATCAAGATGCAGGTAAAACCGGGCGATAAGGTAATCTACTCCAAGTACTCCGGAACAGAAGTAAAGGTAGAGGAAGAGGATTATATCATCGTTAAGCAGAATGATATCCTTGCAGTGATCGAATAATCGGAGAAATTATATCCGGGACCGCGTGTGCGAAGCGCTCAGGGCGGTCTGAAATTCAGAATTCAGAACGAAGTAACCGGAAAATGGTTACAGGAAATCTTGATTGGAGGAATTTTAACATGGCTAAGGAAATTAAATATGGCGTTGAAGCCAGAAAAGCTCTTGAAGCTGGTGTAAATAAACTTGCTGATACCGTCCGTGTGACGATCGGACCGAAAGGAAGAAACGTTGTTCTCGACAAATCCTTCGGCGCTCCGCTGATCACAAACGATGGTGTTACCATCGCAAAAGAGATCGAGTTAGAAGACCCGTTTGAGAACATGGGCGCACAGCTCTTAAAAGAAGTTGCCACAAAGACAAACGACGTTGCCGGTGATGGTACAACAACAGCTACCGTTCTCGCACAGGCGATGGTAAACGAAGGTATGAAGAACCTGGCTGCAGGCGCTAACCCGATCGTATTAAGAAAGGGTATGAAGAAAGCTACAGACGAGGCTGTCAAGGCGATCGCTGAGATGAGCGAGCCGATCAGCAGTAAAGACCAGATCGCAAGAGTAGCTGCAATCTCTGCAGCGAGCGATGAGGTCGGTGAGATGGTTGCAGACGCAATGGAGAAGGTTACAAATGACGGCGTTATCACCATCGAAGAGTCCAAGACAATGAAGACAGAGCTTGACCTTGTAGAAGGTATGCAGTTCGACCGTGGATATATTTCCGCATATATGTGCACAGATATGGAGAAGATGGAGGCAACTCTTGACGATCCGTATATCCTGATCACAGACAAGAAGATCGCTAACATCAACGATATCCTTCCGCTCCTTGAGCAGATCGTAAAGACAGGCGCAAAGCTTCTTATCATCGCTGAGGATATCGAGGGTGAGGCTCTCACAACTCTTATCGTCAACAAGTTAAGAGGTACATTCAGCGTTGTAGGTGTTAAGGCACCGGGCTACGGCGACAGAAGAAAAGAGATGTTAAAGGATATCGCGATCTTAACAGGCGGTACCGTGATCTCCGACGAACTTGGTCTTGACCTCAAGGATGCGACAATGGAGCAGCTTGGTCGTGCAAAATCCGTTAAGGTTCAGAAAGAGAACACCATCATCGTTGACGGTCTCGGCGACAAGAAAGAGATCGCTGACAGAGTTGCCCAGATCAAGGGTCAGATCGAAGAGACAAAGTCCGACTTCGACAGAGAGAAACTTCAGGAGAGACTTGCAAAACTCGCTGGCGGTGTTGCAGTGATCCGCGTAGGTGCTGCTACTGAAACAGAGATGAAGGAAGCAAAACTCCGTATGGAAGATGCTCTTGCAGCTACGAAGGCAGCTGT
Organism: Clostridium sp. AM30-24; assembly: GCF_003480435.1. Taxonomy (GTDB): domain Bacteria; phylum Bacillota; class Clostridia; order Lachnospirales; family Lachnospiraceae; genus Pilosibacter. The sequence continues at coordinate 112,155 of NZ_QUJB01000003.1, forward strand.
TGAGGAAGGTATCATCGCAGGCGGCGGATCTGCTTATGTTCACGCAGCAGAGAAGGTTGCAGCTGTTGTAAATGAGATGGAAGGCGATGAGAAGACAGGCGGAAAGATCATCTTAAAGGCTCTTGAAGCTCCGTTATTCCATATCGTATCCAACGCAGGCCTTGAGGGCGCTGTGATCGTTAACAAGGTTAAAGAGCTCCCGGTTGGCCAGGGCTTCGATGCTTACAATGAGATTTTTGTTGATATGATCAAAGCTGGTATCCTTGATCCGGCTAAGGTTACAAGAAGTGCATTACAGAACGCAACAAGTGTTGCTTCCACACTTCTTACAACAGAGTCTGTTGTTGCAAACATCAAAGAAGAGACTCCGGCAATGCCGGCAGGTGCAGGCGGAATGGGCGGAATGATGTAATCCGTCTCCGAAACTGCAAAATTTCAGGAAAATTAATAAAGCCATCGGCGGTTCTGCGAGCCGTCGGTGGCCATTTTCATGTAACAGGAAATTCCTCGGAATTTCCTGTTACATGAAAATGGCACTAACGTGCCAAAGATGCGCACTCGCGCGAAGATGCAGATTGTCGCAAGCGACCGCGCGAGGCGCGAGAATGTGCCAAGGCACATTCTTTTTGTATGACAGGAAATTCCCTGTCATATAAAAATACGAACAGTTCAGGGCATTTTTGAGAGCCTGCTGTTCTGGAATTCCCCGGACCAGGTTACATCCCGGTCGAACCAGGAGAGAGGCGGAAATGCTCTGGCATCCTCCTCGCTGGAAAACTCGATCTCCGCAAGCATGAGACCGGCGAATTTTCCCTCGAAGACATCGAATTCCACAGTGAGATCCTCACGGCCCGGAACCGGGATCAGGTAGCGCTTTTTTGTGAGAATATTTCCGTCAGCTTTTGTGAGAAGATGGGCGTAGGCTTCTTTTGTCAGTGGGAGATTATATTCCTCTCTGGCGAGAAGTCCTTTGGATTTGTAGGTGAGGTAGCAGGTATCGTCCTCTTTACGTACCCGGACTACCGGCTCTGTGCAGAGGTAGGCCTGTTCGATCTCATGACAGGGGAAAAACTCGTAGTTTTCAGGCGGGGTCGTGACAAGAAATTTACGTTCGATTTCCATAATTATTTCCTTTCTGGAGCCTGTATATGGGTGGAATTTTCTGAACTGAAAATTCTGTACAATACAGTGGTGATAGTGGATTTGGCCGATTTGGAATGCGAAGTATCGGCAGAATCGGTTGTTGTCTGCGCAAGGCAGGAACAGTGATATATTGTAATAAATCATACCATATTGCAAGGAAAAAGTAAGGTCTTTTATTCGCAAATATGGTACAATCATTGTAAGAAAAGTTGCTGTTTGTGAATGAAAAATCCCGGAATGGCAACAGGAAAGGAAAAATATCTGGCAACTGGTCATACTTTGATGATGAAAACAGAAGGAGGAACAGCGTATGTGGACAAGGGCAGAATTAAAAGACAGAGCGAAAATGTGTCTGAGCCGTTATTACTGGGCGGCGTTTCTTGTGAGCCTGATCTTTGCGATCCTCAGCGGATTCGGCGGCTCGAATGCGAATACCCAGAGAAATACAGGTTATCTGGAGCAGAACGAATCAGTAAACGGTCAGACCGATCAGAGCAGTCTCATCCTTGGAGAACTGGGAGGAGATGGAAGTCTTAGCGGAAATACCCGGGGCGGCCTTGCCAGCGGGATCGAGCTTGTCCCGGGACTTGGTGATGTCTACGGACCGGGAGCCGGAAATGCCGGATCTATGGTTGCGAGCAACCTGTTTTATCGGCTTTTTGCGGGGGCTGTGGTCGTTATTGTGACCATTTCCGTCGTGATCGGAATTTTTGTACAGCCATTGTTTGAGATCGGACGAAACAGATTTTATATGGAGAGCCGCGTGACGGGACAGTCGGCGGGCATTGGAAAACTTTTCTGGGGATTTTCCAACGGATATTTAAAGCTTGTGGGGACCCAGTTCCTTCGCTCCCTGATCACAGAGGGCATCGTGTTCCTGTGCATGGCACCGGGATTACTGACACTTGCATTTAACAGGTTCCTGTCTGACTGGGTGGGAAGCGCTGTTCTGATGGCCTGTGGTGCCGCGGTGGGAGCCTGCTTTTCCATCTACTTCCAGTACTGCTATCTGATGGTGCCGTATATTCTTGCCGAGAATCCGGATATGAAGGCGAGAGAAGCTTTAAGACTCTCAAAAGAGATGATGGACGGACAGAAGTGGAATGCGTTCGTTCTCGGTCTTTCCTTCATAGGATGGCAGCTCCTCGGAACGTTGCTCTGCGGTATCGGTACCTTCTTTGTTCAGCCGTATGTTGACGCGACCTTCGCGGAACTCTACGCAGTTCTCCGCGGACCGTATTCCGGGCGTCTGAATGGATTCGGCGGGGAACCGTTTGTACAGAATAACGCCCACTACGGCGGTCAGTATGTGGAGCCGGACAGTGTGAGAGATGTTGGCGGCAATGGAAATTACAGTGGCGGTTACGGTACCTGCGGAAACGAAAATATGAACAATGGGTATGATTCGAATTGTGGAACCGGTTATGCTTATGGACAGAACCGGAACAGCGCTCCGGATAACTGGAACGATGTTCCGCAGGAGACATACCGGTACAACGGTCCGGAGCAGACAGTTCAGACTCCAAATCCGGAACAGACTGCAGCAAAAGACCGCGGAACGGATGTGAAGAGGTCAGAAGGTGGACCCGGACGCGGATATTACCTGAATGGAAAGTTCTATCCGTATACGGATGATGAGAAAAGTGAGGAGTAAGCTTCCGAGAATTTTCGGCGGCAGATCAGCAAAGAAAGGTGAGAAATTTCAAATGGCAAAAGTATACGCGTTTGTTGCAGACGGAATGGAAGAGGTAGAGTGCCTGGCTGTGTGCGACTGTTTGAGAAGAGCGAAGGTGGATGTGAAGCTTGTATCCATCATGGGAAGAAAGATGGTGACAGGCTCCCATGGATTTAAGATCGAGGCGGACTGCCTGTTCGAGGAGATCACGGACGATGCTGACGTATTGTTCCTTCCGGGCGGACTTGCCGGAACGAACAATCTGAAGGCACATGAGGGACTTGCAGGGATGTTAAAAGCCCATGCAGCAGCAGGAAAACGTCTGGCTGCGATCTGCGCAGCACCGAGTATCTTAGGAGAGCTTGGTCTCGTGAAAGGCCACCGCGCTACATGCTATCCGGGCTTTGAAACCAAGATGGAGGGCGCGGACTGCAGAGGCGACGGCGTCATCACAGACCGCCTGATCAGCACCGGACGCGGTATGGGCTGGGCAATCGACCTTGGTTTAGAGCTTATCAAACTCTTGGTCAGCGAAGAAGAGGCTGAAAGAATCAAGACAGCGATCCAATACATAAAATAGCCGCGTATTTGTGTAGATACAGGTATTCATCAGAAAGCTTTGGAATGCCCGGTGCACCAGGGCATTCCTTTTTGGCGCGGCACGCCGCTGAAAGAATGTCAGGAACGGCAGATATGGCAGTCTGCGCCTGGAAAAAATCAAGAAAACCGTAAAACCCCTGTGTTTTTCTGGATTTTTTACAATTTAGGTCTGGTCTTTTCAAACGTCTTATGTTATAATTTCAAGCGGTGCTATGTGCGCGTGACGGAGAAGTGATGCCTGAGGGCGGATTTTTCGCTGAGCGGCGGTCATAATGCCGAAACGTGTAACGCCAAAAAGCGGCAGTTACGAGATTATACGGGCGGGAAATTTCTATTCCCCGCTATCGATATATTTAAGGAGGAACTCATAAAATGAGCGTACAGGTGGAGAATTTAGAGAAGAATACGGCAAAACTTACAATCGAAGTGCCGGCAGAAAAGTTTGAGGAGGCTGTACAGCACTCCTATAATAAGAATAAGGGTAAATTCAATATCCCGGGCTTCAGAAAAGGAAAAGCTCCGTTCAACATGATCAAGAAAATGTACGGCGTTGGCGTATTCTACGAGGATGCTGTTGATGAAGTGATCGACACAAGCTATCCGGACGCTGCAAAAGAGAGCGGTCTTGAGATCGTTTCCCGTCCGTCTATTTCCATTGAGGAGATCGAGGAAGGCAAAGCTTTCGTTTACACAGCAGTTGTAGCTGTTAAGCCGGAAGTTACTCTTGGCGAGTACAAGGGCGTAGAAGTCCAGAAGACAAAATCTGAGGTTACAGAGGAAGATATCGAGACAGAGATCAAGCGCGCAAGAGAGAAAAACTCCCGCCTTATCACTGTTGAGGACAGAGGTATCGAGGATGGAGATCAGGTAACGATCGATTTCGACGGTTCCGTAGACGGAAAGAGATTTGAGGGCGGCAAGGCTGAGGACTATCCGCTTACGATCGGTTCCCACACATTTATCGATAACTTCGAGGAGCAGTTAATCGGTAAGACAACTGGTGAAGAGTGCGAAGTAAACGTAACATTCCCGGCTGAGTACCATGTAGAAGAGTTAAAGAACAAACCGGCTGTATTCAAAGTAAAAGTAAAAGAGATCCAGAGAAAAGAACTTCCGGAAGCTAACGATGATTTCGCAAGTGAGGTATCTGATTTCGATACAATGGAAGAGTACAAGAAAGACCTTACAGAGAAGTTACAGGCTGAGAAGATTGAAGCAGCTAAGACAGCAGACGAGGACAAGGTCGTTGCTAAGGTGATCGAGAACGCAACAATGGAGATTCCGGATCAGATGGTTGAGGAGCAGGTAAACGGTATGGTTAACGACTATGCGCGCAGACTTGAGAGCCAGGGAATTTCCTTCAAGCAGTACGTTGAGATCACAGGCATGACAGCTGAGAAGATCGGCGAGCAGATGAAGCCGCAGGCGATCAAGAGAATCCAGACAAGACTCGTTCTTGAGGCAGTTGTAAAGGCTGAGAACATCCAGGCTGACGACGCAGCAGTTGAAGAGCAGTTCGACAAGATGGCTGAGGACTTCAAGATGGATAAAGAACAGATCAAGGGTATGTTCGGCGAAGAGCAGATGGCACAGTTAAAGGAAGATCTTGCAGTTCAGAAAGCAATCGACTTCCTTGTAGCTGAGGCTAAGTTCGTTGACTAAGTAAAGCAACATACTTTACGACTAATCTGCACGGAAAACATGGTGGGGAATGGTCTAACAGAGGACCAGAAACCACATACAGAGGGGGTTGCTGCGGAGAGTTTTTCTGCGGCAATCCCTAATCGGTTATACAGGGATAGTTCCAAAATATGTGGAAAAAGGTGGATTTCTGCCGGACCGGTCCCAGACACAGGTGGCAGGTTCACCTGAAAATGCATAAAAAGGAATACTCTGGTAACGGATATAAAAGAAAAGATGGAGGAAAAAATATGAGCTTAGTACCTTACGTGCTTGAATCTACAAGCAGAGGAGAGCGTTCCTACGATATCTATTCCAGATTATTAAAAGACCGTATCATTTTCCTCGGGGAGGAAGTAAACGATGTGACAGCAAGCCTTGTTGTTGCACAGCTTCTTTTCCTGGAATCCGAGGATCCGAATAAGGATATCAACCTTTATATCAACAGCCCGGGCGGTTCCGTAACGGCCGGTATGGCGATCTATGATACGATGAACTATATTAAATGCGACGTATGCACGACCTGCATCGGTATGGCTGCAAGCATGGGAGCATTCCTTCTCTCCAGCGGTGCGAAGGGCAAACGTTTTGCGCTTCCGAACGCTGAGGTCATGATCCATCAGCCGTCCGGTGGAGCCCAGGGACAGGCGACCGAGATCAAGATCGTTGCAGAGCAGATCTTAAAGACAAAAGAGAAGCTCAACAAGATCCTGGCTGCAAACACTGGACAGCCGCTCGACGTGATTGCCCGCGACACAGAGAGAGATAACTATATGACAGCGGAAGAGGCTGCCGCATACGGTCTGATCGACCGCGTGATCTCCGGCCACTAAGATTAAAGACCGGGAGGCGCGAAGGCAGAACCTGATGCCGGAGCGCTTTGAGACATAAAGAAAGAATGAATTGAGGTGCGAACATGCCAGTAAGACCTGAGGAAAAGATCAGATGTTCCTTCTGCGGAAAGAATCAGGATCAGGTAAGAAAAATGATAGCCGGCTCCAACGGCGTCTATATCTGTGATGAGTGTATCGAACTCTGCAGTGAGATCCTTGAGGAAGAACTCGGAAACGAGGAGGAGGAGAGACCGGATTTCTCCGGAATCAACCTCTTAAAACCGAAGGAGATCAAAGAATTTCTGGACGACTATGTGATCGGACAGGATGAGGCGAAGAAAGTTCTTTCCGTGGCTGTTTATAATCATTATAAGAGAATCACATCGAAGAAGGAAAGTGATGTTGATCTTCAGAAGAGCAACATCCTGATGCTCGGTCCGACCGGCTCCGGCAAGACTTATCTTGCGCAGACACTTGCGAAGCTTTTAGGTGTTCCGTTTGCAATCGCAGATGCAACGACGCTGACTGAGGCCGGTTATGTCGGCGAGGACGTGGAGAACATCCTCTTAAAATTGATCCAGGCAGCAGATAATGATGTGAGCCGTGCGGAGTACGGTATTATTTACATCGATGAGATCGATAAGATCACAAAAAAATCCGAGAATGTGTCCATTACCCGTGATGTTTCCGGCGAGGGCGTCCAGCAGGCGCTGTTAAAGATCCTGGAAGGTACTGTTGCAAGCGTTCCGCCTCAGGGCGGCAGAAAGCATCCGCAGCAGGAGCTGATCCAGATCGATACGACGAACATCCTGTTCATCTGCGGCGGTGCTTTCGATGGCCTTGAGAGAATTATCGAGTCCAGACTGGAGACAAGTTCCATCGGTTTCGGCGCGAAGATCGTGGATAAGAAAAATACGGATATCAGCAAGCTGTTAAAGCAGGCGATGCCGCAGGATCTTACGAAATTCGGCCTGATCCCGGAGTTTGTGGGAAGAGTTCCGGTTATGGTATCCTTAGACCTTCTGGATGAGGATGCCCTTGTGCGGATCCTCACAGAGCCGAAGAATGCCCTCGTAAAGCAGTACCAGAAGTTATTCGAGCTGGATGATGTGAAGCTGGAGTTCACTCCGGATGCCGTCCATGAGATCGCCCATATGGCGGTTGAGAGAAAGACAGGCGCCAGAGGACTCCGCGCGATCATGGAATCCGTCATGATGGATACGATGTACGAGGTTCCGTCTGATTCCAACGTGGGAATCTGCACCGTGACGAAGGACGCGGTGGACGGAAAGGAAAAGCCGGAAGTCGTTTACCGCGACGTGACGGTGCCGAAAAAAGCATTGGCCGGAAGATCCAGAAAAGAGAGTAACGGGGAGATCGCGTAACGGACGGCATTCCCGTATGAGAAAAATTGTACCTGCAGGACCCGTATCCCGCAGATAAGAGGGGCTGCTGCGCACAGAAATGTCACGGCAGCCTTTTTACACAACAGAAATTTGCCCGTAACTGTTGACAGGCATCGGAAAGAGGCCGGGCAGTTGCGTTCATAGGAGAAATAATGGAAGATAAGAAAATTACGATGCCGGCGGTGGCACTCCGCGGACTCACGATCCTTCCGGGAATGGTACAGCATTTCGACATCAGCCGGGAAAAATCGATCCGCGCCATTGAGACAGCCATGATGGGAAACCAGAAGGTATATCTCGTGACCCAGCGTCATCCGGAGCAGGAAACACCTGCGGTCGCGGATCTGTACCAGATGGGAACGATCTCCCAGATCAAACAGCTCGTGAAAATGCCGGGCGGTGTCATCCGTGTGATGGTGGAAGGCGAAAAGAGAGCGGCGCTTCTCACTCTGTTTGAGGAGGGACCGTATCTGGAAGCTGAGGTCGAGGAAGCGCCGATGCAGGAAGAACAGCTTACCGACACTGTGAAGGAAGCCATGAGCCGGATCGTTAAGGAAAAATTAGAGGAATTCGGAAACGCGAATCCGAAGGCTGTGAAAGATTTTATCGGAAGTCTTCTTGTGATCACGGATCTGGAGCAGCTTCTGACCCAGACAGCAAATGAATTTCCGTGGGATTTTGCTGTGAAGCAGGAGATGCTGGAGTGTGATTACTGGAGCCATCTGTATGACCGGATCGTGTACTACCTGATGCGGGAACTCGAGATCCTTATGATTAAGCGGGATTATCAGGGAAAAGTGAAGGAGCACATCGATAAGAACCAGAGGGATTATATTTTAAGGGAAGAATTAAAAGTGATCCGTGAGGAACTGGGAGATGACAGCGGGACGGAAGATGCCGATGGATATATGGAACAGCTGGAAAAGCTGAACGCGGACAAGGAAACGAAGGAAAAGATCAAAAAAGAAATTCAGCGTTTCAAGGGCATGCCGGGAGGAAGTCAGGAGGCGAATGTTCTCCGCACTTATATAGAAACGGTGCTGGAGATGCCGTGGAAGAAGGTCTCAAGGGATAATCAGGATATCATTCACGCGAAAGAGATCCTTGAGGAGGACCATTATGGTCTGGAGAAGGTTAAGGACCGTGTACTGGAATTCCTTGCGGTCCGTGCTCTCACAAAGAAAGGCACAAGCCCGATCCTCTGCCTTGTGGGACCGCCCGGAACAGGTAAGACCTCCATCGCGAGATCGGTTGCCCGCGCCCTCGGAAAGAAGTATGTCCGGATCAGCCTTGGCGGCATTCACGACGAGGCGGAGATCCGCGGACACAGAAAGACATACGTGGGAGCGATGCCGGGCCGTATCGCCGATGCAATGCGTCAGGCAGGCGTGGCAAACCCGTTAATGCTTTTAGATGAGATCGATAAGGTCTCTGCCGACTATCGGGGAGATGTCTCCTCAGCACTTTTGGAGGTCCTTGATGGGGAGCAGAACGTGAAGTTCCGCGACCACTATCTGGAGATCCCGCTGGATCTCTCAGGCGTTCTCTTTATCGCGACAGCAAATGATGCGTCGACGATCCCGAGACCGCTCCTTGACCGTATGGAGGTTATCGAGGTATCCAGCTATACAGAGAACGAGAAGTTCCATATCGCAAAGAAGTATCTCATTCCGAAACAGTTAGAGAGAAACGGCCTTACGGAGGAGATGCTTTCCTTCAGCGATAAGGCATTGGAGAAGATCATCCACAACTATACGAGAGAGGCCGGTGTGAGAAATCTGGAGCGCCGGATCGGTGAGATCTGCAGAAAAGCAGCGAGGGAGTTTCTGGAAAAGAAGAAAAAAACTGTGCATATCACAGAGGGAAATCTTCAGAAGTATCTCGGAAAAGAGAAGATCACCTTCGAGAATGCCAATGAGGAGGACGAGGTCGGAATCGTAAGAGGTCTTGCGTGGACAAGCGTCGGCGGCGACACACTTCAGATCGAAGTGAATGTGATGCCGGGTGATGGAAAGCTTCAGATGACAGGACAGATGGGTGATGTCATGAAAGAATCCGCGCAGATCGCGCTGACTTACGTTCGTTCCGTGGCAGACCGGTACGGTGTGGAGAGCAGGTATTTTAAGGAACATGACCTGCATTTACATATCCCGGAGGGTGCCGTGCCGAAAGATGGTCCGTCTGCGGGCATTACGATGGCAACAGCCATGCTCTCCGCGGTGACCGGAAAGAAGGTTTGCGCAAGCGTTGCCATGACCGGTGAGATCACATTGAGAGGCCGGGTACTGCCGATCGGCGGATTAAAGGAAAAGACATTGGCAGCAAGAATGGCACATATGAAGAAGGTTCTCGTGCCGGATAAAAACCGTCCGGATATGGCAGAGATCTCGAAGGAGATCACGAAAGGCATGGAGATCGTGTTTGTGAAGACTATGGATGACGTAGTACGCGAAGCGTTCGTGTAATGCCAGGATACAAAGGTTGGCGGCTTTCTGACTGGCCTTGCCTGTTGGAGAGCTGTTGACTCTGGTATGTAAAAACAAGGGTAACGGTTCTGAGGGTCTGCGCATGTGCTGCGCCGACTGTAAGAAAGCATATTTTGGCAGGCAGAAATCCCAGCGACAAAGTCATTCTGAAATGGATTTTTGCGTGTGACAAGGAAAGTGCTGAAGTGTTACATACAAGGAGAAATATATGGTAATCAGAAATGTGGAACTTGAGACCGTCTGCGGTGTGACGAGCACGCTGCCGGAGAACACGCTGCCGGAGTTCGCCTTCGCGGGAAAATCAAACGTGGGAAAATCTTCCCTGATCAACGCGCTCATGAACCGGAAAGCGTTGGCGAGAACGTCCTCCCAGCCGGGAAAGACCCAGACGATCAACTTTTATAATATCAACGGAGATCTCTACTATGTGGATCTCCCCGGCTACGGTTACGCGAAGGTCCCGCAGTCTGAGAAGGTAAAATGGGGCAGGATGATCGAGAATTATCTCCACAAATCCCAGATGTTAAAGTGCGTTTTCCTTCTTGTGGACATCCGCCACGAGCCGTCCGCCAACGACAAGACCATGTACGACTGGGTCGTTTATAACGGATTCCGTCCAGTCATCATTGCCACAAAGCTCGACAAGATCAAGCGCAGCCAGATCCAGAAGCAGGTAAAACTCATCCGCACCGGTCTCGGCATGGAAAAACAGGATATCCTGATCCCGTTCTCCGCCGAGACAAAACAGGGCCGGGAGGACATCTGGAATCTTATTGACAAGATGGCAGCAGGAGAAGATCTTCTGACCGCCGAGGAGGAGATCCAGGCGGAGAAAGCTGCGGAGTGGGCGGCGAAGAAGGCGGCGAAAGAGGCGCAGCAGAACCTTTAAATTTTAGAAGTACTGAAAAACGGCATCCGCCGCAGAAATTTCCCTGCGGCAGGTGCCGTTTTCGCGTACAATTCAGAAAATTTGCCGGAGGCAGACTTCAAAACGCATATCTTAACCTTTCATCAAGGTCTTCATCACATAAGCGTAGATATCCTGACTCCGCTCCTTCCAGTGGCTGGCCATAGTCTCAGCCTGATCCTTGTCGGGGACGGAGAGGTCGAAGCCGATGAGGACAGATTTGCCTTCCCGGACTTCACAGTGGACGATATAGTCCTGATTTGTGGATTTATAGAAATCGGAGATGACGCCGACCTCGTTTCTTAAGCGGAATTTGTTCTCCTTTAAGTAGCTGTCGATATCCTCGATGATTGCCGGGGAGATGTTGTTTCCGAAGAAGGAGAGAGTGTCATCGCCCTCTTTGGTGATCTCATAGCGGGAGGAGTTGTGGGTGGATTCCATCCGGATCAGCCCCGCTTCTTTCAGTTCGTTTAACGCCTGCTGGAGCGTAAAGTATGTCGTATATTCGTGATCCAGAAAGAAATCCGTGAGCTGGGAGTTTGTCAGTGGAAAATTGACGTGGTCCAGCATGTAGAGGATCATTAATTTGTAGAGCGTGATCGGATCAGATAACATATGCAGGGGCTCCTTTGGCAAAAAATCGTTGGTAACGGTGAAAAATACAGTTACACGGAATCCAGTGATCAGGCGGAACCGGTCTTACAGGCAGAAGACGGGAAGCTCCTTTTAATCACTGCGAATACATCTATTTTACAGGTTTCCACAGCGGTATTCAAGCCTTTTTTCCTCTATCGTATGAAAAAGGTCGAAATTTGTAGTGAATTTGATCAGGAAATGTGCTATGATGATACCACGTAATAAATCAGCAGGTCTGAGCATATGCCTGCGATGACCATAAGAAAGTTCAGACCGGCAGCTGGTTCTGACGATGCGGAATCGGAAGCGTTGGCGGAACCTGCAGCCTTCGTACATAATCGGATTATAAATATAAGGTGAAAAATATATGAGAGAACGGATCATGCGCCTTTCCAGAGGAATCGTGGACGCGGAGATGCCGAAGCTGTTTCTGGATCCTGTGAAGATTGAGGAAACTCTGGGGAGCGATACGGTTTATAAAAGAGAGCTATACTTAGCAAGTGAGAACAATTTATATATCAAAGGCCTTGCCTACTCAAGCCACAGCCGCGTGAAGATCTTAAAGAACGCATTCGGGGGCTTAAGAAACCATATTGTCTACGAAGTCGACACCTCCTGGTGCGAGAACGGAGACCTGATCAAGGGAAACTTCACGCTTGTAACAAACAGCGGAGAACTGGAGGTTCCTTTTCTTTTTCGTGTGGAAATGATCGAGTCTGTCCGTGTCCTGTCCACATTAAAGTCTATGGATGATTTTGTGGAGCTGGCGAAAAAGGATATGGAACTGGCGCTGCGCCTCATGGAGTACCGGGATTTTACGGAAGCGCCGCTTTTTAAGGATCTGCGGATCCGCACGATCTATGAAGGATTAAGGGGACACGGAAACCGCCAGAATGCCCTGGAGGAATTCTTTCTGGCGACGGGAGTGAAGGAACCCATCGAGCTGACCTTATCTACGGCAAAGAAGGTCTATGACAAGCCGAAGGATATCGTGAATGACAAGGTCGTCCTGCGGAAAAATACCTGGGGTTATCTCTATATGGAAGTCCGCGCTGACGGCGATTTCATCGAGATCCCGAAGAAGGTCATCACTCAGGCGGATTTCGAAGAGGACCGTCTGGATCTGCGATTCAGGATCCACCCGGAGAGGATGCACAAGGGAAAGAATCTCGGCGCGATCCGCCTTCTTACCGTCCACGGTGACACCGTGATCCGGATCGAGGCTATGGGAGAGGAGCCGGATAGAAAGCGCGCTGAGGGCGAGATCAGCAAAGCCGGTGTCTGCCGGTACATGAAACTCCGTGAGGCCTACGAGAGCGGTCTCTACGAGAAAAAAGCTGTCCTCGGAAAGATCCAGAACGAGCTGGATGCCATTCGCGGCGCAAACGGCGGTTCTGTGATCCTGTCCCTCCTGCAGGCGGAGACTTATCTGGACGCGGAGAGACCGGATCAGGCGGCTTTATGTCTGGACGATGCGTGGGAGACTGTTTCTGCCCTCAGAGACCGGATCGGAACACTCTACTGTTATTACCAGTACCTGCAGTACCGCCTGGAACCGGACGAGGAGAAGAAGGACGCTGTGGTCCGCCTGTTCAGGAAAAAACTGGAGGATGTCAATGGCCGGTTCTACCTGCAGCTTTTGCAGTTAAAGATGCTGCCGGAGATGTACGAGGAGGAGGAAGCCCTCGCAGAGAGCTTTAAGATGCAGTATAAGAATGGCTGCCGCAGCCCGTTCCTTTATATTGAGACGGTGCGTCTCTTCGGGAAGAATCCGGAACTCTTAAAGACGATGGATGCCTTTGAGATCCATGCCCTCTACTACGGAGTCATGAATGGCCTCGTGGGGCAGGAGCTGGCGGAGCGGATCTGCGCGCTGGCGCCGGGAGCGAAGTTCTTCCACCGCCTGTATTACCGCCTGCTTGCAAAGCTCTGCGAGAAATACCCGACGAAGGACATGTTGACGGCGGTGTGCTGTCTGTTAATTAAGGGAAATGTCCGCGGAAAAGAGAGCTTCTCCTGGTATGAGAAGGGAATCAATGAGGAGATCAGCCTCACGAGGATCTACGAATATTTCCTCTACGCTCTGCCGGATGATTATGAGAAGATGATGCCGCGTCAGGTACTGCTGTACTTCTCCTATGAGTGCGCCCATCTGGACCAGAAGAGCCGTGCAGCCCTCTATGCCAATGTGGCGGCCTATATTCCGCAGGACGATCCGCTCTATAAAAAGTACGAGCGGGAGATGGAAAAGTTTGCCATGGAGCAGCTGTTCGAGTCCCGGATCAACAGGAGACTTGCGGTGATCTACAAACATATCATCTACCGCGATATGATCGATAATCAGGTGGCCCGGGTGCTGCCCGGTATCTTAAAGGCAAACCGGATCCAGGTGAAGGATGCGGCGATGAAGTATGTGATCGTTTCCAACGAGATCCTGACCGGTGAGGATGCCTACCCGCTGCAGAATCAGACCGCCTATGTGCCGCTGTTCTTTGAGGACAGCGTGATTATGTTCCAGGATACCTTCGGAAACAGGTACATGGACGTGGAATATACGAAGGAACCGGTTCTCGATGAGAAGGAACTGGAAGAAAAATGCTTTGAGATGTACCCGGACCACCCGATGTTAAAGATGAAGGCGTGTCTGGAGATCATGGAGAAAAAGGACCTTGAGAAGGAAGATGTGACCGGGATCGAGACTGTTCTGGATACACTCCCGGTGAAGCCGGCCTACCAGCAGAAAATGCTGACGAGGATCATTTCCTACTACCGTGCGGCGCTTCTGGGGGACGATGAGGCCATGGATGCGGAGGGTGGAGCGTACCTCTTAAAACTTGACAAGAGGACACTCTCCAGACCGGAACGTGTGGATGTCTGCGAGACACTGATCGTCCAGAATTACATGGTTCAGGCATACGAGATGATAAAGGAGTTCGGCGAGGAGCAGATCCGTGTGAAACGTCTCGCGGCTCTGGTATCCCAGCTGATCTTAGACCGGATGTTCGAGGAGGATGACCTGCTCCTCCACCTTGCGGGGCGTGTAATTTCGGACGGACACGGGGACAGCGTGATCCTGGATTATCTCTGCGAGCATTATAACGGCAGCGGGGAATCTATGTTCAGGATCCTTGCGGAAGCAGTGAAGACCCATGTGGAGACATACGACCTTGAGGAGCGCCTGCTGGCCCAGTGCCTTTTCTCCGGCTGTGAGAAGCATATGGACACGGTATTTGATCTTTACGCGTCGAGAAAAGAGACCAGTGATGTGATCGTGAAGGCGTACTTTACAGTGAAGTGCACGGAATACTTCCTGCGTGACACAGTTCCGGGGGATAAGGTATTCGCGTATCTGGAAGGTGCGATCCACGGTATGGAGCTTCGGAAGGTGCCGGAGATCTATCTTCTGGCGCTGGCGAAATTTTATTCGACTCTGGCACAGATCACTGAGGAGCAGAAGGCACTGCTATCCCGGATGATGGATATCCTTTCCGCCAGAGGTATGGTATTCGCGTGGTACAAGGATCTTGCAAAATATGTGGATATGCCGGGCGAGGTCATGGATAAGGAGATCATCGAGTACCATGGACGACCGGACGGAAGACCGATCTTAAAGATCCGGATCCTGCCGGACGAAGAAGAGTTCCATGAGGAAGAGATGAACATGGTCTATAAAGGGATCTATGTGCGCCAGAAACTCCTGTTTGACGGTGAGATCATGGAGTACGAGATCTGGGAGAATGAGGACGGAAGACTGGTGAAAAAGGCGGAGGGCGAAGTGACCTGCAGCGAACCGGCAACGGGGGATAAAGGAAACCGCTTCACGGCTTTAAATGCCATGAACCTCTATCTCGGAATGAAGGATGACCGGAAATTAAAAGAAAGCATGACAGAATACGTGACGGACAGTCAGATCGCGAAAAAGCTGTTCCGTC
This sequence comes from Clostridium sp. AM30-24, assembly GCF_003480435.1. Classification (GTDB taxonomy): domain Bacteria; phylum Bacillota; class Clostridia; order Lachnospirales; family Lachnospiraceae; genus Pilosibacter. Next base: position 127,453 of record NZ_QUJB01000003.1, read on the forward strand.
TGGCATAATGAGGACAAATAAATGGAGAAACTGATCGTTGGCATCGACCTCTGTGATACCTACACTCAGGCGGCTGTTCTGGGCCGTGAGGAGGCGTGGATGCTCCCGACCGTCATCTGCAGAAAAAAATCCGCGGAAGAGTGGTATGTGGGGGAAGATGCATATAAATATACGCTGGTGGGCGAGGGCGTCATCGTTGATAAGCTCCTAAGCCTGGCGGCAAAAGAAGGAACATCCACCATCGGAGGCGTAAAGTACGGTGGAATGGAACTGCTGCAGAGATTTTTAGGCAGCATCCTCGCCATGGTGCGTGCGGAGTATGCCGGACAGAAGATCGATGAGCTGGTCATCAGCCTCAAAAATTTGGAGATGAAGCTTTTGGAGGGACTTACGGCCAGCGTGGAAGCTCTTGGGATCCCGAGAGGAAATGTCCATATCGCAAGCCACACGGAATGCTTCGTCTACTATGTGCTGAACCAGAGAAGAGATGTCTGGGGTGGTCAGGTTGGCATGTTTTCCTTATCCGATGAGGACCTGCGTTACTATGAACTGAAGGTCACGAGAGGGCCGCGCCAGATGACAGCTATCGCGGAGCATGAGGAGCTGGAAGAGGGTTTCAGCCTCAGCGTTCTCGATACAGGCTCTGGGGCAAAGATGGCAGACAAGATCCTGTGCGCCTGCGGAGAGCGGTTTTTACAGAAAAAGATCTTTTCCTCGATCTTCCTGACGGGAAAAGGTTTCGCGAGAACCGACTGGGCGCCGGAATTTATGAGGCAGATCTGCAACCGGAGAAGAGTCTTCGTGGAGACAGCCATCTTCGCAAAGGGTGCGGCCATGAAAGCTGAGGATTACTTAAACGAGAGCGGTTCCGGATCCTTTGTATGTCTCTGCGAGGGAAAATTAAAGTCCACGGTCTCTCTGGAGGTTATGAAGCGGGATACAAAGACGGAGATCAGTCTGGCATCCGCCGGTGAGAGCTGGTACGAGGCGAGAAGTGTGGTGGAAGTGATCCCAGACGGGGAGAAGGAGATCTGCTTTACGATCACACCGCAGCAGGAGCCAAAGAAAAAACGGACCGTGAAGATCCTCCTGGAGGGATTTCCGGAGCGCCCGAATAAGACGACGAAGATCCGGGTGGCTGTGGGATTCTTAGATGAGAAGACCATGGTGGTCAAGCTCACGGACCAGGGATTTGGGGAACTGTTCCCGAAAACGGACGCGGTGGTCCGTCAGGAGGTGACATTATGAGCCTGATTCTCTGTAGACAGGAACCGGTAACGGTTCCGCTTTATATCGAGGATCTTGGGATCCATATCTACTCCTCCCAGGAGCTCTGCTATGTGATCTACAACAATCCGCTGCTGGTGCTGGAGGGATTTATTGATAAACGCCTGACTGAGTTTTTAAGAAGCGAGCTTCGGATGCCGTTTCTTGCGGAACGGGTGGAAAAATGGATGGACAGCCACGGGGCGACGGAGGAGATCCTGTACCTGATCCTCAAGGAATGCAATTATTATACCCCGAGGGAGCAGGCGGCTTACCGGCAGACCGTGAACGGACTGAAAAAACTCTCAGAGGAAGAGTACGAGAAGCGCCGCGCAGATTATTTCTATGGTCTGGATCTTTTCGGAAAAGCGGTCACGATCTACGAGCAGATCTTAGATGGGGCCGGACGCCATCTCTCCGGGGATTTCCGGGGAAAAGTCTGGAACAATATCGCGGCCTGCTACGCGAAACTCTTCTGTTACCAGAAAGCTATGCATGCCTACGAGAATGCCTGGAATGCGAAGCCGGAGGCGGAGTATGTGAAACGCATGTACTTCCTCACGATACTGAATCTGGAGCTTTCGCTTAAGGATAAATTCCGGGAGATGATCGGGGAGGACGATAAGGAAGTCTGGAATAAAGAAGTGGAAGAGGCGAGAGAAGAGTCAGAGAAGGCGCCGGAGACGCTGAAGCTTGCCGCCGTATTCGAGAAAGACCCGGCTGGCCGGATCGCAGCGGCGGGGGATATCCTGAATCAGTGGAAGATGGAATACAGGAGAATGCTGTAGTTTCCCTTGACATTTTATCAGGATTCTACTATATTATGTAAGAGCGGCCGGAAAAATCAAATGACCGTTATATGGAACAGGTGGCTGATAAAGAGACCTGCTCCATGGAATATAAGAAAGGCTGGGAAGAAGAGGAGTACATTTTCTGCACCTTCAGAGAGGACTGACCATAGGCTGGAAGTCGGTCCGGAAATGCAAAAATGGAAGGTAGCTTCGGAGCCGGAATGGTGAAATAAGAGTAGCTGTTCCCGGGGAGAGACCTCGTTAAGAACGAAGAGATGCTGTTTGGAGGATCGTTCTGGATCCGGACAGTAAATAAAGGTGGTAACGCGGTGATTCGCCCTTTGCATGAGAGTGCAGAGGGCTTTTCTTATATGAGTAAGCAGGGCGATAGCCCGGATTACGAATGTTGGCAGCAGCTGAGGGAGTGCCCGGCAGGCGCACAGCAGCTGCCTTTCGAGAGGAGTACATGATGGTAAAAAAAGATGCAAAACAGAAAAAAGTACGGATCACGAACTGCGAGACCTGCGCCTTTTACACATATGATGACGAGTATGGATATTATGTCTGTGAGGCAGATCTCGACGAGGACGAGATGTCCGCGTTCCTCCGCGGAAGTGACTTTTCCTGCGGTTTTTACCAGGCAGATGATGAGTACGCTGTTGTAAGAAAACAGATGTAAACGAGATGATTTTGCGAGTCTGCGCATTTTGCGCTGATAATAAAAAAGTAAATTGAAAAGCAGTAACTGCTCCACATTTTTGCAGTTACAAAAAAGAAACATGTTGATAAAGTTTTAAGGAGAAGACCATGAAAGAACTGGAAAAGACCTACAATCCGGCGGACATTGAGGACCGTCTGTACCAGAAATGGCTGGACAACAAATATTTCCACGCTGACGCGGAGAGAGGAAGACGCGAGGGCAAAAAGCCGTTCACGATCGTAATGCCGCCGCCGAATATTACAGGACAGCTCCATATGGGACATGCCCTCGACAATACGATGCAGGATATCCTGATCCGTTACAAGAGAATGCAGGGTTATGAGGCACTCTGGCAGCCGGGAACAGACCATGCGGCGATCGCTACCGAGGTCAAGGTCATCGACAAGTTAAAAAAAGAGGGCATCAACAAAAATGACCTTGGACGTGAGGGATTCTTAAAAGAGGCCTGGAAATGGAAAGATGAGTACGGCACACGGATCATCAAACAGCTCCACAAGCTCGGCTCCTCCGCTGACTGGGACAGAGAGCGTTTCACCATGGACGCAGGCTGTTCTGAGGCTGTTTTAGAAGTATTTACACGTCTTTATGAAAAAGGATATATCTACAAGGGATCCAGGATCATCAACTGGTGTCCGGTCTGCAAGACATCCATCTCCGATGCTGAGGTAGAGCACAAGGAGCAGGACGGCTTCTTCTGGCACATCAACTACCCGATCGTGGGTGAAGAGGGAAGATTTGTCGAGATCGCCACAACGAGACCGGAGACACTGCTCGGCGATACCGCCGTTGCTGTAAACCCGGAGGACGAGCGTTACAAAGACATCATCGGAAAGATGTTAAAGCTTCCGCTCACAGACCGCGAGATCCCGGTGATCGCCGACGAGTATGTTGACAAGGAATTCGGAACCGGCTGCGTAAAGATCACACCGGCCCACGACCCGAATGACTTCGAGGTCGGAAAACGCCACAACCTGGAAGAGATCTGCATCATGAACGATGACGCGACCATCAATGTTCCGGGCAAGTATTTCGGCATGGACCGCTACGAGGCGAGAAAAGCCATGGTCGAGGACTTAAAGGAAATGGGCCTTCTCGTAAAAATCGTTCCGCACAGCCACAACGTTGGTACCCACGACCGCTGCGGCACAACTGTAGAGCCGATGGTAAAACCGCAGTGGTTTGTAAAGATGGATGAGATGGCAAAACCGGCCATCGAGGCATTAAAGAGCGGCAAATTAAGATTCGTTCCGGAGAGTTTCGGTAAGACATATCTCCACTGGCTTGAGGGGATCCGCGACTGGTGTATCTCCAGACAGCTCTGGTGGGGACACAGAATCCCGGCTTACTACTGTGAAGAGTGCGGCGAGATGACCGTTGCGAAGATGATGCCGGAGAAGTGCCCGAAGTGCGGCTGCACGCATTTAAAGCAGGATGAGGACACCCTTGATACCTGGTTCTCCTCCGCGTTATGGCCGTTCTCCACACTGGGCTGGCCGAAGGATACAGATGAGATGAAGTACTTCTATCCGACCGACGTTCTCGTTACCGGATACGATATCATCTTCTTCTGGGTCATCCGTATGGTATTCTCGGGACTTGAGCAGACAGGCGAGTGCCCGTTCAACACTGTCCTGATCCACGGTCTTGTCCGTGACTCCCAGGGGCGCAAGATGAGTAAGTCCTTAGGAAACGGTATCGATCCGCTGGAAGTGATCGACAAGTACGGAGCGGATGCTCTCCGTATGACGCTTATGACAGGAAACGCGCCGGGCAACGACATGCGTTTCTACTGGGAGAGAGTCGAGGCCAGCAGAAACTTCGCAAACAAGGTATGGAACGCGAGCCGTTTCATCATGATGAATATCGAGAAAGCGCCGGCAGGCGAGGCAAAGCTTACAGACCTCACGGCAGCAGATAAATGGATCCTCTCCAAGGTCAACGACCTCGCGAAGGAAGTAACGGAAAACATGGACAAGTACGAGCTCGGAATCGCTCTCCAGAAGGTCTACGACTTCGTATGGGAGGAATTCTGTGACTGGTATATCGAGATGGTAAAACCGCGTCTCTGGAACGATGAGGACCGGACGAAGGCGGCTGCGATCTGGACATTAAAGACGGTTCTGATCAATTCCTTAAAGCTCTTACACCCGTTCATGCCGTTTATCACAGAAGAGATCTTCTGCAATTTACAGGACGAGGAGCCGTCCATTATGATCTCCTCCTGGCCGGTATATAAGGAAGAGTGGAACTTCGCGGCAGACGAGCACGCGGTAGAGGTCATCAAAGAGGCTGTCCGCGCGATCCGTAATGTGCGCACATCCATGAACGTTCCGCCGAGCAGAAAGGCAAAAGTATTTGTTGTAACTGAGGATGCCGATCTCACAGATATCTTCGAGAACAGCCGCGTATTCTTCAGTACCCTTGCTTCCGCCAGCGAGGTAGTGATCCAGAAGGATAAGACAGGAATCGGTGAGGACGCTGTATCCGCAGTGATCCCGAAGGCAGCGATCTATATGCCGTTCGCTGAGCTTGTCGACATCGAGAAGGAGACCGAGCGCTTAAAGAAGGAAGAGGAGCGCCTCACAAAAGAGCTTGCCCGCGTAAACGGAATGCTTGCAAACGAAAAGTTCGTAAGCAAGGCACCGCAGGCGAAGATCGATGAGGAGAAGGCAAAACTTCAGAAGTACACCGAGATGATGGAGCAGGTAAAGACTCGTCTGGCTCAGCTTGGTAAGTAATCGATGAAAATATGACCATGGCATGAAAGTGCTGAATGGTTTCAGCAGGAAAGGACAGCGGGTGGAACATGACTTGCTGTCAGGGCAGCCGCAGGTTTTATGGCCTGTGGCTGTTCATTTTATGGGAGCAGCATCGGCAAAAACGGTTCCTGTTTGTTCAGGGTGGGAACAGGAACCGATACAGTAATCCTGTCGAATCTTTCCGACATGTTCTTGTTGCAAAAAATACCATAAACAGGTATCATAAGTGAAAGAAACGCTGCCGTTTACGGCAGATATTTTCTGTACCGGGAATACCGCCAGACAGCGTTCCGATTGCAGGTCACAACAGGAGGCGATTTCTTGGAGTACATAACGATGCAGGAAGCCTGGGATCAGATCGAGGCGATCCCGGGATATGCGAGAAAAAAGAGCAGTCTTTTAAAAATACGGGAATTCCTTGGTCTTCTGGGAGAACCGGACCGGGAATTTCAGGTGATCCATGTGGCGGGAACCAACGGAAAGGGTTCCGTCTGCGCATTCCTCACCTCCATGATCCGGGAAGCAAAAATTCCCTGCGGGACATTCGTGTCCCCCCATCTTGTGGATATCCGGGAGCGGTTCCTTATAAACGGGGAGATAGTCCCGGAGCCGGATTTTATCAGGGCATTCCTGGAGGTACAGCATGCCTGTGAGATATGGGAAAGGAGAGGAGAGCCCCATCCCACCTATTTTGAATTTTTATTTTACATGGGACTCTGCATATTCCGGAACGCGGGCGTGAGGGTGCTCGTGTTAGAGACAGGAATGGGCGGAACTTACGATGTGACGAATGTTGTGGAAAATCCGCTTGCCTCCGTCATCACGTCCATCAGCATCGACCATACAGCGTTTTTAGGATCCACGATCCCGGAGATCGCGGCACATAAAGCAGGGATCATAAAGTCCCGGCGACCTGTTGTGTATGATGACAGTTCATCGGAAGCAGCGGCGGTGATCTTTGCGAAAGCAAAGGAAATGAAATCTGAAGGATTTCCCGTGACGCCGGATGAAGTCCGTCGCGGGATCCGGCCTTGTCTCGTAAAATCTCCGGATCCGGGCGTGGCAGGACATCAGGAAATGAGCTTTTCCTATTGTGGTGAAGAGATTTTGTTTGAGATCCCATTTGCGGCTCCCTACCAGCTCATGAACGCAGCTCTGGCGATCCGGGCATTGGAGGTTTCCGGACTTCCGGTGGCGCCTGAACAGGCGGCAGAGGGAGTAAAAAAGGCAAAATGGCCTGCAAGAATGGAGGAGATCAGCACTGGTGTCTACCTCGACGGGGCCCACAATGCGGACGGGATCCGGGCATTTCTCGACGCGGCCTGCAGGTTAAAGGAACTTCGGAAGCCGGATCATGTGCGGATCCTGTTTGCGGTCTCCGCGGACAAGGATCATCAACGGATGCTGAGTGAGATTGCAGAGCGGCTGAAACCGGATCTGTGGATCTTATCGAAAATGGAGTCACACCGGACCCTCTCCGTGGAAGATTTGGAAGCGGCGGCAGAAAAGCTGCGGGCGGAATATGGAGAAGAGACGGAGTACCGGGTGAGCCAGAATGTGAAACACGCCGTGAAGGAATTACTTGACCTGCATGGAGAACGGGATCTCTCGTTTATCGCGGGGTCACTGTATCTTGCAGGGGAAGTAAAGGAACAGATCAGCCAAAGCACAAGTTAAGCAGACCGTTCCGGTATGCTGCTGCCGGGACACCAAAGGAGGAAGAAAAATGATCAACTTTGAGGAAGAGATCGAGCGCTTCAAGCCGAGCCTTGAGGTGGAGGCGGTCAGCGACGCCATCGTAAAGAGTGACCTCACAGATATGGCAGATATTATGATGGACATCATGAAGGATATCAAAAAGGAAAAGTAATATATGGATGAGATGCAGAAGATCCAGTACGCGGCCAACAGCTACTACAACCGCGGTCTGGAAATGGCAAAGGAGAGAAACCTTTCCGGGGCGGCGAGATTCTTAAAACGCGCCCTGCAGTTTAATAAATACCACACAGATGCCAGAAACCTTCTTGGACTGATCTTTTACGAGATGGGTGAGACGTCAGATGCGCTGATCCAGTGGGTCATCAGCATCAATCTCCAGCCGGACGGAAACCGGGCGGACTACTATCTCGATGAGGTTCAGAGAAAGCCGGGACAGCTTGAGATCGCGAGCCAGATGGTAAAGAAGTTCAATCAGGCATTATTCTATGCCCAGAATGACAGTGATGATCTGGCGGTCCTGCAGCTTAAGAGGATCGTCGACGAGAAGCCGAATTTCGTGAAAGCGCATCTGCTTCTGGCGCTTCTCTACATGGAGCACGGGGACTACACGAAAGCCGGAAAATCCCTGTTCAAGGTACTTCAGATCGATAACAACAACGAGAAAGCCACCCGATACATGGAATACGTAAAGAGCCGGACCGGCAAGGCGGAGGTCGAGAAGCGGAAGATGAAAAACGCATTCTCCCACCGGGAAATGCAGGATGACGATGTGATCCTGCCGCCGACTTACAAGGAGAATACAGGCTGGCAGTCGATCATCAATATCGGGATCGGTCTGGTCCTGGGGGCGGTCATGGTCATATTCCTTATTATGCCGGCGAGAGAGCGGTCGCTCAATTATGAACACAATCAGGAGATGCAGTCCTACACGGATAAATTAAATCTCGCCAATCAGGAGACGGACAAGCTAAAGCTTCAGGCAGAGGATTACCAGAAGCAGAAGGAGGATGCGGAAGGTCAGTTAAATGACTTGAAGGGTGACTCCGGAAGCACGGTGAACCAGTATGCGACGCTTGTGAAAATTCTCGACGCGTACCGTAAAGGTGATATGAACGCGGCAGTCTTAAGCTACGTGGATATGGACAAGTCGAAGATCACGGATGACAGCTCTGCTGCAATCTTAAACGAGATCAAGGCGGACATGGACTCCAACGCCCCGTCCGTCCTCATGGTAGCAGCTGCCCAGTCCACATCTGCCGGTGACTATGACACGGCGCTCCACTACTACGAAAAGTACATGGAGATGAATGATAAGAACCCGGAAGTCATTTATGACATGGGCATGGTGTACAAGGCAAAGGGCGACAACGACAATGCGAACCAGATGTTCGGCCAGGTCATCATGAACTTCGCAGATTCGGAGTTTGCGGAGAAGGCGAAGGCGGAAAGAGGATATTAGGAAGAAGTTTAGAAGAGACTTTACAGAAGAAAACACTGTGAGGTCTCTTTTTTGTGTAGTAGGAAATCACAGGATGGAACGGGTTTATGCTTTAAAATTTTGAAGCAGGAGGAAAAATTTATGGAAGATTCATTTGTATATGAGGCGAAGGGGCCGACCCTGATCATTCATCTGCCGAAGGAATTTGACCATCATAACTGCCGGAATCTGAGGTATGAGACAGACCTTCTGATGGCGGAAAATTATGTTTCCAGAATCATTTTTGACTTTACGAGGACCAGATTTATGGACAGCTCCGGGATCGGAGTCCTTTTAAACCGCTATAAGCAGTTGAAGGCGGGCAATACCGGTTTTTACGGCGCCTGCCCGCAGGTGATGCGGGTCTTAAAGGTTGCGGGAATTCTGGGGCTGATGCATCAGTATGAGTCGAAAGAAGAAGCAATCTACAGCAGGGAGGTATAGGGATGGAAGAGACAGGACAGACCGTACAGGAAACGCAGAAAGTACAGGCAGAGCAGACTGGAGAGAACGGGAAAAATGTAGGAATGCCGGAGTGTGAGACTATGGAACTCATTATGGAGAGCCGGTCAGAGAACGAGGAGTTCGCGAGAGTCGTGGCAGCCGTTTTCGCGAGCCGTCTGGACCCGACGCTGGAGGAACTGGACGATATCAAGACCGCCGTCTCAGAGGCAGTGACGAACGCGGTGATCCACGGATACCGGGGACAGGAAGGAAAGATCTATCTTTCGGCGACGGCATGGGAAAAGGAGCGGCTGTTTTCTGTGACGGTGCGGGATGAGGGAGTCGGGATCTGTGACGTGGAGCAGGCCATGGAACCCATGTTCACCACATGTCCGGAGGACGGGAGGTCCGGCATGGGATTCTCCTTCATGGAGGCCTTCATGGACCGGGTGGAGGTGGTCTCCGCACCGGGAAAGGGAACCTCCGTCACCATGAAAAAGAAGATCGGCAGGTGACGGGATGGCGGACACTGCGGAACTCTTAAAACGTTCACACGCAGGGGATAAAGAGGCGAGAGACCTCCTCGTGCTGGAAAATGCGGGACTTGTCTGGAGTATTGTGAAACGATTCATCGGCAGGGGACCGGAACCGGAGGACTTATTCCAGATTGGAAGCATTGGACTTATGAAAGCCATCGATCATTTCAACCCGGAGTTTGGTGTGCAGTTTTCCACCTATGCGGTCCCGATGATCACAGGGGAGATCAGACGGTTTCTCAGGGATGACGGAATGATCAAGGTGAGCCGTCCGCTAAAGGAGCTTGCCGGAAAAGTCGGGGCGGCGAGAGAAAAACTGGAGTCGGATCTCGGGCGGGAGCCGACGGTGGAGGAGATCGCGAGGTCTGTCGGAGTCAGCCGTGAGGAAGTGGCGGCATCCATGGAAGCGGGAGCGAGAGTCGGATCCATCTATGAGCCCTTTGATGCCGGGGATGAGTCCGGCGGGTGTCTGGCGGATAAGCTTGCTGAAAAAACTTCCGAGAACGAGAAGGTGCTGGACCGGATCGTGCTGGAGGAGCTTTTGTCCCGTCTTGGGGAAAAGGAGCAGCAGATCATAAAAATGCGGTATTTTGAAAATATGACCCAGACAGTGATCGCCGGGCGGCTTGGAATTTCACAGGTTCAGGTGTCACGGCTGGAGAAAAAAATTTTGAGGGAGATGAGGGAGAGACTGACATCGTGAAAAAGGTTGAAAAATGATACTGTGCGGGTTTATGTATAATGTTTGACCATTTGGAACATCCTAATCGTAAAGAACACCATATGATATTTCAAATTCTGGGACTGATATAATGTCCAGAATTCAGCTGTAAGTATGCAGAGACAGCTTTTTGAAAACAACTGTGGGAATTCTTATCGGCTAAGGCCGGTGTGATAAACAGGATGAGAAGGTGGATGAATATGAAACCATTGAAAGACTATGTGGAGATCATTTTTGGGGTGCTGGTGCTGGCGGCACTGGTGTTTGTGCTCTGGTTTTTCCTCGTGTCGGTTCCGGCAAAGAAATCGGAGCAGTCCGGGACATTCGTGATGGTGCCGGAAACGGAAAGAAAGCTGTGGAGTATATGAGCAGTACGACCGTCTACTTAAAGCTTCCCCAGATAAAAGAAGTTTATGAGCCAGAAGTATACCTCGGGATGATCGCTGATGTCCACAGCAGTGACAGGGCGGCGGAGGCCAGAGCAAAAGCTGTGAAGGTCACTTCGTTTTCCGGAAAAGGAAAAGAGGCGGCATTCGTTGGAAACGTGATGGATCTCGTGGAAAAGATCGAGAAGACCGGTAAGGATATTCAGGTAGATAACCTCGGGGAAGCAGATTTTGTGGTCACATATCGGGCAGGAAGGAAGAAAAGCCGTCTATGGGAGTGGCTGAAGACTGCGATGGTGTCCGCTGTGGCATTTTTCGGCGCGGCGTTTGCTATCATGACGTTCAACAACGATGCGAATGTGACGGACGTGTTTGCAAAGCTCTACGAGATGATCATCGGTACCCGGGCAGATGGTCCCACGGTTCTGGAGGCATCCTATTCCGTGGGACTCGCACTGGGTATCCTTCTGTTCTTTAACCATTTTGCGTCATGGAAGATCACGGTGGATCCGACTCCCATCGAGGTGGAGATGCGTCTCTATGAGGAAAACTTAAATAAAACGCTCATCAAAAACGGCGGGAGAAAGGAGTCTGGGGTCGATGTATCTTAAAATGTGGCTTCTGACCTTCGCGGGACTGGGGGCCGGGGTGGTGATTGCTGCCGGGATCTTTGCCTTTCTTGCCATTATCGGCGTATTTCCGCGGTTGATCGGTGTGACCCACACGGTAGAGCATGTGAAGCTCTATGAGACACTCCTGATCCTCGGGGGGACGTGGGGGAATCTGGCAGACCTTTACAGTGTGGCGTTCCCATTTCCGGGAAACGTGGTGCTCACGGTGTGCGGGATATCAATCGGGATCTTTGTAGGCTGTCTCGTGATGGCGCTGGCGGAGACGCTGAAGGCGCTGCCGGTTTTAAACCGGCGGATCCGGCTGGCGGTGGGGCTGCAGTATGTGATACTGGCGGTGGCTGCAGGGAAAGCATTTGGGGCGGCTATCTATTTTCTGCGAGGGTTCGGATGATTTATCTCAGCCAAGAAGACTCCCACCTCTTTTAGGTGATGAGTAATAGCAAATCTCACGAACGTTCGACTTGAAAGTATACATGGAGGAAATGATGGAGATCGATAAGAAAGAATACGGAAAATATGTGAAACAGGTGACACCGGTCCACAATACAGGGAGAAATCTCTGGCGGGCCTTTCTCGTTGGAGGGCTGATCTGTATGCTGGGGCAGGTATTTACATCTGTTTACATGTCCTTTGGGATCGGAAAGGAGAGTGCGGCGGCGTGGACAACGCTGAGCCTCATCGGTTTGAGTGTCATCCTGACCGGGCTTCATCTGTACCGGAAGATCGTGGAATTCGGCGGCGCGGGGGCATTGGTGCCGATCACAGGTTTCGCGAATTCCGTGGTATCCCCGGCGATCGAATACAAGGCGGAAGGCCATGTCTTCGGGATCGGCTGCAAGATCTTTACGATCGCGGGGCCTGTGATCCTTTATGGGATCTTTGCGAGCTGGGTGTTGGGGATGGTGAAATATTTCTGGAGGTTTTAGAGAGCCGTAGGATCATGCTGCTTCTTAAAAACTATTGACTTTCAATCTTGAATAGGATATTTTAAAAGCGTATTATACTGAAGTTGCCAAAGGGTTTAAGCAAACGCAGGAACAAGACCGTAATATAAGGAAAAACGATTGATCAGGCGGTAAAAAAGTGAAATCGGTATCGATCTATACGCTTACAAGAAATCAGAACATCTCCTGCGTCCAGAAGCTGGAACGGCAGATGTCGGGGCGCAGGTATTTTTTAAAGGTGCGGGAGTGGGAGCTTGACAGCATGAAAGCCTTTGTAAAGGAGCTGGAAGCGCATATGGACAAGGTGTATGCGCTGCGGTTCTTTTACTCGTTTCAGATCCCGAGATTGGGGAAAGAGTTTGATCTTCTGCAGATCCGGGAGGACCAGATCGTGAATGTGGAGCTGAAAAGCGGTGTAGTCTCCGATGAGGCACTGCGCAAGCAGCTGATACAGAACCGTTATTATCTGGCAGTGCAGGGAAAGACGATCCGGTCGTATACATATATCAGCAGCCAGAACCGGCTTGTCCGGCTGACAAATCATGACAGGATCGTGGATTCAGACTGGATGCAGTTATGTGGAGAGCTGGAAGAAGGCGGAAGAGACTATGAAGGCGATGTGGAAGAACTGTTCCGGGCGGAATTGTATCTGATCTCACCACTTACGGAGCCGGAGAAGTTTTTGAATAAGGAATATTTCCTGACGGCCCAGCAGCGGGACATCGAGCGCCAGATCTTAAAGAGAATCCGGACGGAGCGATCCGGGGCGTACTGGTTTACGGGTCTTCCGGGGACAGGAAAAACATTGCTGCTCTATGATATTGCCATGAAGCTTTCGCGGAAACAAAAGGTCTGCATGATCCACTGTGGGGAGGGCAGAAAGGATTGGAACCTTCTTCATGAGCGGCTTCGCAGAGTGGAGTATCTGGCAGATTCGGAGATCGGACCGGAGTGCAGTCTGGAAGCGTATGCCGCGATCCTTGTGGATGAGGCGCACCTTTTAAGCTCTGAGACAGGGGAACTGCTTGCAAAGATCAGTTCCGGGTGTCCGGTGATCTTTTCCGGAGACTGTGAGAACGTGATCTCAACGGCTGAGCTGGACCAGAACCGGGATCAACTCCAGAAAGCGATGCCGGGAGTCCAGATGTTCCGGATGACGAACCGGATCAGGACAAATGCGGAATTATCGATATTTATCCAGAACCTGATGCATCTGGTGAGAGGAAAAGGAAAGCGGATGTATCCTCATGTTTCGGTGGGATACGCGAATGATGACGGGGAAGCAGGAAAGCTTTTGAATGGTTATCTCACGCAGGGATACCGGTACTTTGAGGAAAATGATGGAATCAGTGAGGATGTGGACCGCCTTGTCGTTTTGCTGGATGATAGATATTTTTATGATGAGACGGGATATCTGCGTTCTGAGGACCGGAGTGTAAGGCGGCTGTTTCACAGGCTGAATCAGGCGAAGGAGGAGCTGGCATTTGTGGTGAAGGAAAATGAAGCGGTGTATGCGGTGCTGCTGGGACTGCTTCAGGCGATTTGATTGAAAAATTTATAGCATGTGTGTCATGAGAAAAGATGCAGAAATTCGAGATATACTTCGAATTCCTGCATCTTTTTGCTTGTTCCGGGAATTCTATTTGTATGGAGACTGTTGTCGTTCGAAAAGTACGATATGTATGGATGTAACCGACTGATGAACGGAGTCTGAAATGAAGATGGGAGCGGATGGAAAATGGATGAGAAAACAGAAATGATGAAAAAACAGCGTGGGCGGGCCAGCGTTGTATTTGAAGATCCGCCGGTAATCACGGCAGCTGCATCGACGGTGGGAAAGAAGGAAGGAGACGGGCCTCTCGGGGAGTTTTTTGACCGGGTGGAGCTGGATCCCATGCTTGGAAAGAAGAACTGGGAGGAGGCGGAGAGTGAGCTTCAGAGCAGGACTGCGGGGCTTGTGATCGAAAAGAGCGGGCTTTCGAAGGAGGAGATCCGGTATTCATTTGCGGGGGATCTTCTGGCACAGCTTATCGCCACTTCGTTCGGAAATATAAATCTGGAGATCCCAATGTTCGGGCTTTACGGAGCGTGTTCCACCATGGGGGAAGGTCTGGGACTCGGTGCCATGTGTGTTGACGGTGGATTTGCGGATCATGTCTTTGTGAGCGCTTCCAGCCATTTTGCTTCAGCGGAGAAGGAGTTCCGCTTTCCTCTGGAGTATGGAAATCAGAGGCCGTATTCGGCTTCATGGACGGTGACGGGATGCGGAGCGGTGCTTTTGTCTTCGGGAAACTTCAGAGGAAAGGAGCCGCCCCTTGCGAAGATCACGGCTGTGACGACCGGGAAGATCGTGGATATGGATTTTCATGATTCCATGAACATGGGAGCGGCCATGGCGATGGCGGCACTTGATACAATCCTGCAAAATTTCAGGGATCTTGGGGTGGATGAGACGCATTACGACAGGATCATCACAGGGGATCTAGGTACCGTGGGACGGCGGCTGCTTTTAGATTATCTGATGAAAGCAGGATATCGGATCGAGAGCCGATATATGGACTGCGGGATCGAGATGTTTTCGAACGAAGAGCAGGATACCCATGCAGGGGGAAGCGGCTGTGGGTGTTCGGCAGCGGTGCTCTGCGGTTTTGTCTTGCCGAAGATTCAGAGCGGGGAATGGAAGCGGGTATTGTTTCTGCCGACCGGGGCGCTGCTTTCCGCGGTGAGTTTTCATGAGGGAAAGAGTGTGCCGGGGATCGCCCATGGGGTGGTACTGGAGACGCCGGATTCTCTGTAAGGTCTTAAATCCGGGTGGTTTTAATGGTGAAAAAACCATGGACTGCGGTGTCGGCAAAGACTTATGAGCTTCCTGTGGTGTAAAGGAATGTATAAAATTTAAAATTGAAAATGGAGATTGTATAGCTATGGAATATGTGAAAGCGTTTTTTGTCGGTGGTCTGATCTGCATGCTGGTGCAGATCCTGATGGATAAGACAAAGATGATGCCGGGGAGGATCATGGTTCTGTTAGTGGTCAGCGGAAGTGTCCTTGGATTTTTGGGAGTGTATGAGCCGTTTGCCGAGTGGGCAGGGGCTGGAGCGACTGTACCACTGCTTGGATTTGGAAATACGCTTTGGAAAGGGGTTGCGAAGGCGATGTCAGAGGATGGAGTGCTTGGAATCTTTAAAGGGGGATTTACAGCCAGCGCCGTGGGGATCAGCGGCGCACTGGTGTTTGGGTATCTGGGGGCGATCATCTTCAAGCCGGGGATGAAGGAGTGATAAGGGAATGAAAAAAGTGTAGAATTCTGAGACTTTTAATGGTATTATGATGTTATCAGAAATATTTTTGTATTGAGAGAAAATAATAGAGAAAAATAGGTCAGAAAGTATTCAACGAACTCAGGAGGTACGGGTTATGGAACATCAGATCGCGGATATTCAGTATTGTGAAAGGTTATTTCAGCGTTTTTATGAGATCGGAAGTACACCGCAGGGCGGTGTGACGAGGCTTGGGTATTCGGAGACGGAGGATGCGATGCACGAAGCCTTCAGGGAACTCGCAGGGGAACTCGGAGCAAGGATCGATACGGACGAGGTTGGAAATACTTATGCGGCAAATACGGAAGAGACCGGATATACGTTGATCGGCTCACATCTGGATTCTGTTATTGAGGGCGGCCGATATGACGGAGTGGCTGGTGTGATGGCCGGGCTTATGGTGATGCGCTGGGCGAAGGAGGATGGGATCAGGATTCCCCTCCGTGTTGGAGCATTCCGGTGTGAGGAATCCAGTAATTTTGGGTGCTGCACGATCGGAAGCGGACTGATCACACATGAAGTCTATAAACAGGATATCGGACATCTGATGGCGAAGGACGGAGAGTCTCTGGAGAGTATCTTTGAGCGGAGAGGCTTGACACTTCATCCGAAAAAGATCTCCGGGCTGCAAAGGTATCTGGAGTTACATATTGAGCAGGGAAAAGTGCTGGAAGAGTGTCAGACAGAAGTCGGTATCGTGGGAACGATCGCTGGACCGATCCGCTACCGCCTGGAGCTGCGGGGGATGGCAGAGCATTCCGGTGCGACACCGATGGATATGAGGAGTGACGCGCTCTGCGCGGCTGCGGAGATCATTCTGGAGATGGAGAAGATCGGAAAGTGGGAATCCGCGTACCAGTCGGTGGCGACGGTGGGTGTGGTCCAGAACCATCCGAATGTCCTGAATGTGATCCCGGGCCGGGTGGAGCTCGGCGTGGATATGCGCGGAATCGATCAGGGCAGTCTCGACCGTATGGAACGGGCCTTTAAGGCGGCGGTAAGAGAAAGCTGTAAGAAGCGAGGTGTCGAGTATGTGGCGGAGAAGATCAACAGCATTCCGCCGATCAGTATGAGTGAGTCAGTGGAAGACGGTCTGGAGCATGCGGCGAAGCGGCTTGGAATCTCCAGCCGCAGAATGCCAAGCGGTGCGGGGCATGATGCCATGTCCTTTGCGGAGATCTGTGATTCCGGCATGATCTTTATTCCCTGCAGGGGCGGTGTGTCACATAATCCGTCGGAGCATGCGGAGCTTTCGAGTATCTGTGATGGGGCGCGGGTGATGTATGAGTATCTGAAGGGGGAAATTGCACAGTAATAAAATTTTTATCAATAAATGGAATTTTAGTGATATGCTGTCTGACTGGGTGGATCCGGCAGACAGCATATTCTTTTATATTTTGAGTAAATGCGCATGGAGCTTTCGTTATTTTAGCGGTGAATCAGGTAGGTCTCTAAATCCAGCGGAAGTTTGAGTTGATAATACAGCGAAAATGAGGTATAATCCCTCTGTATTATTTTGTTTAGTCGCATAAACTGATTATACCACGAACGCCGGGCTTTTCGAAGCTCGGCGTTTTGTGTTGGATATATAAACGGGGCTGCCGCACGTTAGTGCGACAGCCCCT
>NZ_QUJB01000003.1:144803-225599 GCF_003480435.1 Clostridium sp. AM30-24
CGGGGCTGCCGCACGTTAGTGCGACAGCCCCTTCTTAAACTGCTTAAAATAAATCGGTTGTAAAAAACATTTTCTGAGATGCGGATATTCTGGACTTCAGATCTGAAGGTATTTGAAAACTTTCCCCCTGTACTCTATGCATAACGCTAAAGATATAAAACAAACAATATAGTTAAGCGAATAGTATTACTACATACACATATAAAAATGAATAATTTCTTACATTTTAACCAAAAACTTACAGCATTTTTATGATTTGTTTATAAATATTGCATATTCAAAATAATTATGATAAAATTTACACACAAAAAATAAATGATGCACCTAATTTTGAAATATTTAAACGTGAAAGAGGGTGAATACTATTGAACAAAAAATTGTATATATTTTTTTCTTTAACATCCTTTGCTTATATGCTATCTGTTAGCGTATATTTGCTTAATAGCTTTATACTGTTAAATGATACTATTTTTGCGGTTACCAGAATTTTAATGATATGTTGTTTGCTTATATTTTTACTGTTTGGATTAAAATTAAAAACAATTGCAAAAATAGAAGGGAATAATCAAACGCTAACCAAATTTCAACATATTCAAAAAGTATGGAGCATAGTCATAATAACTAGCCTAATAATTCTTGTTTTTAGAGATTTTGTATGAATATTATAGGGGCTGTTGCATTAACAAATATTCGATTCTCTCAGCAGGGATGAACTGATCCAGGTATTAATGACAAAATACGGAGCTACAGAAACTGAAGCTGAAAGGTTAGTTGACCTTGATTATGAAAATACCCAGCCGTATTCCGCAAGGGCGAAAGCTTTTCCTTTGAACCCATCCATTGGGCAAACATGCGTTATTGATGTAACGATTCACGTTGACGATGCCGCAACAGCTGCTGGAATTGCTAGTGAAATTATGGCTGCTTCGCCTTATGTGACTTTAGCAGCCGCGCTTTATGCTGCCAATATATTACTTACGGCTGGAAGTATGATATATGGATCTACAGTTGTACTCCATATTAGTTATACCTATGGATATACAAACGATGGTGTTTTAGGTTGGACCCTGGGCTATGTATCTTATGAGATTTATTAATTGAGAGGTATGCTATGAAATATAAGGGAAATGTCTATTCGTATTTTAATTTATCAGGGATATTATATTGTATTTTTATTGCATGGGCATCCTATTACAATTATAAGAATTTACAAATAACCGGACTTTTGGCTTTTTTTTGTATTCTGCGTATTGAAGTGTGCAATGCTTGCAAAATTTAAAAAAGATATACTTGAAAAAGATACTCCTTTATTATTTAAAGTTTCTAACCATGTGTTTGGAATAGCATTTATTATCATGGATATCTTTATCTTTTATGTAAATAGGTGATCACTGGTCGCCTATGTTAAAGGAACTTAAGGCGGAAATACACATGGATGCATTTCCGCCTTTTACTATGCAATTGGAAATTTAGATAAGTCGTTTCTATATTTGTAGTAAGTGCCGCGACTGATGCCGATTACTTTCATGCAGTCAGATGGACAAAGATCTCCACCAAAGAGCGTATCACGTTTCAGAATAATATTTTTTGCCTTTCGTTCCTTCTCGGTGATGCACCGGCCACGAGGACGGCCGAGCTGCTTTCCAGAACGTCTGGCTGTTTCTAATCCCTCGATCGTTCGTTGCCTGAGATCATCCAGTTCCTTCTGGGCCTGTTGAAAGGCAATACGGACTTGCTTTTCTGCAAGTTTCACTTGATATGCTTCGATGGCCTCCAGAATTATATCAACCTCCGTGCCAGTCCGTGGAATTTGCATCTGACAGGCTTCCCGATATACATCCGTGTTGATCCCAGGCTCCACGAAGAAAAACAAGTTCACTTT
This sequence comes from Clostridium sp. AM30-24, assembly GCF_003480435.1. Lineage (GTDB taxonomy): Bacteria > Bacillota > Clostridia > Lachnospirales > Lachnospiraceae > Pilosibacter. The sequence goes on from NZ_QUJB01000003.1 coordinate 146,686, forward strand.
TCTTTTATACAGATCCAGGTACTCCTTTACTCCATCATCCTCATCACGGGCCATCCTGGAAACCGAATCAAAATAGATATTATCTCCAGGCATAAATCTGGGATAATATCTCCGCCACTTAGGCCGATCCTGTGTGCTACCAGTAAAAATTTCCTTGATGATAACAAGGTTCGGATCCGGACACATCAGGCGGATGTTGCGCTCCTGTCGTTCCACGTTCTGAAATTTTATAGAAATCCTTATATATCCATAGTTCAATGCACATCTCTCCCGATTGTATGAAAAAAATGTTATATTTATAGTGTACAGATGATTGGCAATATACGCAAGTTGAAACTGTATAAAAAAAACGACCGTTTAAACGAAACTGTTTCCGGATTGCAAACTAAATAACTGCCAGATATTGAATTTTCAAGGTGCATAGCTAAAATCTATGTGCGAAGTTTGAGTAAAATATAAATCAGAAGCTTGGGCTGATGAAGGGTGAACTATTTGCAAACTCATCGGTTTTATAGTAAAATAATAGAAAATGTCTGAAAAGGAACGAAACCAGACAACAAGGATGAAACAAAAGGCACCAGTGTATACGAACACCTGGTTTCAGATAGGAGCAGCAAATGGATTTATACAGAATTATCCTTGTGGATGACGAGGAGGAAGTGCGCAAGAGCATTATCCGCAAGATCGACTGGCAGGCTGTGGGATTTACGGTGGTCGGGGACGCGGAAAACGGGGAGGATGCGTTAGAGAAGATCGAGAATCTGGAACCGGATGTGGTGCTCACGGATATTCGGATGCCGTATATGGATGGGCTGACGCTGGCGGAAAAGATCAGACAGAAATATCCGTCCATGAAGATCGTGATCTTCTCGGGATACGATGACTTTGAGTACGCGAAGCGGGCGATCAAGTTAAATGTGACAGAGTATATCTTAAAGCCGGTGAATGTGGAAGAGCTGACGGCGATCCTGAGAAAGATCCAGGCGAGTCTTGATGAGGAGATCGAGCAGAAACGCGACGTAAGCCTTCTCAGAGAAAATTATAAGAGAAGCCTGCCGATCTTAAGAGAACAGTTTTTAAAAGATCTTGTCAGCCGGCAGATGGATGAGAAGACGGTGGAGGAAAAGCTGGAACAGTACGATATTCCCCTATCAGGGGCAAAGAAATGGATTTCCATCGCGGTAAAAGCAGAGCTTTCGGCAGTGCCCGGCGAAGTGATCCTCCCGCTCCATGAGGAGCGCGACCTGATCCCGCTCTCCGTGATGCAGATCCTGGAGGAAAATTTAAAAAGATACTGCCGGTTTTCCCTGTTTTCCTACTCGGGAACGGCAGACGCGGAGATCGCGGGAATCGTTGCGGTGGATGAGACGAATTCCCAGACAGGACTCATCGATATTTTAAGCGATATCTGCAAGGAGATCCGAAAGATCCTGATGATCCCTGTGACCATCGGGATCGGACACAGCCGGACGGAATTGGGACTGATCTATGAATCTTTCCAGTCAGCTCTCGATGCCCTTGGATACCGGGCCATCGTTGGCAGCGGAAGCACGATCTATATCAATGACGTGGAGCCGGTTAATACGGGAAAGCTCCAGTTCACCGCAGAGGATGAGTCTGCCCTGATCCAGGCGGTGAAGTTCGGTCCGGAGGAGAAGATTCGCTCAGTGACATCCCAGATCATAAGCCGCATGTCGGATGCCAAAGTCCATGCGAGACAGTATCAGACTTATATTCTGAGTGTCGCGAACTGTCTCGTGCAGTTGATCCAGCAGTATGATCTTAAGATGGACGAGTTGTTTGTGGATTCCAAAGTGGGACCGGATCCGTTTATGATGATCCGGCAGGTCATGAACCGGGAGAAATTTTCAAAATGGCTTTTAGGTGCGGCATTAAAGATCAATGGCGCCATGAACAAAGAGAGGGATAACACAACGAGACAGAGCATGGAGCGAGCGAAGCAGTATATTCTGGAGAACTATCAGGATCCGGATCTCTCGGTGGAGCAGATCTGCCGCACACTGCATATGAGCCCTGCGTACTTTTCTACGATGTTTAAGAAAGCGACAGGTCAGACGTACATTGGTTATCTTACGGATGTGCGGTTAAATAAGGCAGTGGAGCTTCTGAACATGACGGACGATAAGACGTATGTGATCGCCTCGAAAGTCGGATATCAGGAGCAGAACTATTTCAGCTATGTATTTAAGAAAAAGTTCGGTGTTTCGCCGACAAAATTCAGGGGCAGCCGACCGGCTAACTAAAGGAAGCGGCGGAGCAGAGATCAGCACCATCAGGCAGGAAACACAGGGGAGAGAGTTATGAAAACAGAAAACGAAGGCGGCTTCTTCAAACGGACCAGTATCCGCTACATAATCTTCGTATATTTCACAGTGACAGCGCTGACGGCCAGCATCTTTATCGGTCTGTCTCTCTACAGCCGAATGTCGAAGCAGATGACTGACACGATGCAGGAGGAGAACCAGATCCTGATCGACCAGCTGAACCGGTCTGTGGATGTGTGGCTCAGGAGTATCATGAAGCTTTCGGATTCCCTCTATTACGGCGTTGTAAAAAACGCTGATCTGGCGGATGAGAGCATCAACCAGGAGATAACGCTGCTCTATGACAACAATAAAGATAATGTGGAGAATATCGCCCTGTTTTCCAAAGAGGGTGAACTTCTGGAGGCCGTTCCGGCGACCCGTCTGAAAACAGGCGCCGATCCGGTGGGAGAATCCTGGTTTAAGGCAGCGTTAAATAAGACGGAAAACCTCCATTTCTCGACGCCCCACGTCCAGCGGGTCTTTGATACCGGGGAAAGCCAGTACCGCTGGGTCATTTCTGTGACCCGGGCGGTGGAGATCACGGAAGGCTCCTCCACGGAACAGGGAATTTTACTTATCGATATCCGCTATGACAGTCTGGAACAGCTCTTTGACGGGATCACTCTGGGAAACGGTGGATATGTATACATGCTGGGAACGGACGGAGAACTTATCTATCACCCAGAGTCCCAGCTCATCTATTCCGGTCTTGAGGAAGAAAATCTGGAAGCCGCGGCAGAATACCGGGATGGGATCCATGCGGAGGAGTACAAAGGCATAAAACGCGCGGTGACCGTAAAGACCGTGGGCTACACCGGCTGGAAGATCGTCGGTGCAGCAGCCCTCGGCGGTGTGTCTTTGAACGCGCTGAAGACGAGACTTCTTGTGGTATTTACGGTTGCTCTGGTAGCGTTTTTGCTTGCGATGATCAACGCCTATATCTCAACGAGGATCACGACACCGATCGAGAAGCTGGAACGGTCGGTGAATAAGATCGAGGCGGGGGATCTGGAGGCGGATGTCTATATTGGCGGCTCCTATGAGATCCAGCATCTGGGAACCTCCATAGAGAATATGACGACCCAGATCCGCAAACTGATGGATGACATCGTGGCGGAGCATGAGTCAAAACGAAAAAATGAATTTGATGTCCTGCAATCCCAGATTAATCCGCACTTTCTCTACAATACGCTGGATATTATCGTATGGATGATAGAAAATGAGAAGCAGGCGGATGCGGTAAAGGTCGTTACGGCGCTGGCAAGATTCTTCCGGATCAGCTTAAGCCGCGGAAAGAGCATCATCACCGTCCGGGATGAGCTTGAGCATGTGAGGAACTATTTAATGATCCAGCATATGCGTTTTAAAAATCGTTTTACCTATGAGATCCAGGCAGATGAGGATGTTATGGATCTCGCGAGCCTGAAGCTGATCCTGCAGCCATTAGTGGAAAATTCCATCTACCACGGCATGGAATTCATGGACGGCGATGGGGAGATCCTGATCCGGGTGTACCGGGAGGGGGATGATCTTTATATGAAAGTCTCCGACAATGGTCTCGGAATGACAAAGGAACAGGTGGACCGCATGTTCACGGACAAGACCCATGTGGCATCCCGAAGCGGATCCGGTATCGGTGTGCGGAATGTCAATGAGCGGATCCGGCTGTATTTCGGCGCGGAGTATGGGCTGACGATTGAGTCGGAGCTTGACGAGGGAACAACGGTGACGATCCATATGAGGGCGGTTCCTTACGCGGAAACGGCAGAGGGGGAAAAGATTCATGTCAAATAAAGAAAAGCTGAGCTGGTGTGCCGGTGTGGTACTTCTGGTCCTCCTGTATCTTCTGTCCTCCACAGACCTGATCATCAAGGAAAAGGAGAAGGAGATATGCCGGATATCCGTCATCATCGACAATGTGAACGATAATTATTACGGAAACTTCCGCGAGGGAATGGAGACGGCGGAAAAGAAGTATCAGGCTGATGTGAACTTTATTACGCTGTATGCGGAAAACGATGAGGAGCAGCAGGAGGACCTCATCGTCCGCGAGGTGAAGGACGGGACGAATGCCGTGATCCTGGCCCCGGTGCGGGAGGATCTCGCGATCATGCGGCTGGATGAGATCTCTCCGGGTTGTCCGGTGGTCTTTCTCGGCTCGTCCGTGATCAGCAGCTCAGTGACCTGTGCCATCTCTGTGGACCGGTATGAGATGGGAAGGACACTGGGCGAGAAGATCGCGGAAAATGAAGATCCGGGACGTACGGTCTGCCTGTTTACGGAGGGACTTTCCTACACAGGGAACAGGGACGTGTACGATGGTCTGCGCTCTGTGCTGGACCGGGAAGGATTTCGGATCCGCCTGATCGAAAAGAAGTCAGAAGACTCTTACCGGCAGGCTATCGAGGAGACGGTCTACCCGGAAAATGGAGATTTTATGGCGGTTGGAATGGATGTTGGGGCACTTTCAGATCTTGCGGACATTCTTGAGGGAAGCAGTGTATACCGGGAACATGTGACGGCACTTTACGGCATCGGAAGCACGACAGCGATCTTAAACCAGATGGACAGAGGAATCGTCAAGGGGCTTATGACGTGGAACCGGTTCGACGAGGGATATCTGAGTGTTGAGAAGGCGGTGCAGGCAATGGGCGGAGAACGACTGGAAAACCGGGTGACGCTGACGCCGGAATATATCGATGAGGAGATTCTGAAGAGCGGTATCTTTGAGAAAATGCTTTATCCGATGCAATAGGGGGGATACGGAATGAAAAAGATAAATCTTTCAGTCCTGATCGCGGCGGCGGCTGTGGCTGCGGTGGGCGGTTTATGGTTCTATGGGACAAAAGACGTCGGCCGGGAAGAGAAAAAGACAGCTCTTAGGATCGGTGTGCTCTTATACCGCAATGATGATACCTTTATCGGAACTTTGCGGAATTCTCTGGAGCAGGCGGCGAAGGATTATGAGAAGGAGACCGGGATCCGTGTGGCTCTTGATGTCCGGGATGCAAAGAGAAACCAGATCACCCAGAACAGTCAGGCGGAGCGGATGATCGACCTCGACTGCGACGTGCTCTGCGTGAATATCGTGGACCGCTCGGCAGCATCCGGCATTATCGACAAAGCTATGGAGGCGGATACTCCTATCGTTTTCTTTAACAGGGAACCGGTGGCAGAGGACATGAACCGGTGGGAAAAGCTTTACTATGTGGGGGCGGACGCAAAAGAATCTGCGGTGCTGGAGGGGCAGATCCTTGTGGATGCGTATAAGAAAAATCCGTCCTCTCTGGACAGAAACGGGGACGGGGTTGTATCTTATGTACTTCTGGAAGGCGAGACGAACCATCAGGACTCCCTGATCCGGACGGAGTGGTCGATCCAGACATTAAAGGACGGCGGTGTTCCGATCCGGCGCATCACCGGCGGCATCGCGAACTGGGAGAAAAATCAGGCATCGGCGCTCATGGAACAGTGGCTTTCAGAATATGGAACGGAGATCGAACTGGTGATCGCGAATAACGACGATATGGCTCTCGGTGCGATCGATGCCATTGAGCGCGCGGGAATCGTCACGGGAACGATCAAGCTCGTCGGCATCGACGGAACACCTGCGGGACAGGATGCATTCCGGGAAGGAAAGCTTTTTGGGACTGTGGAATCCAGCAAGGAGATCTACGCGAAGAGGATCTTTGATACGGCAGAGGAACTCGCTATGGGCAAGGAGGTCACACAGGAAAAATATTTCTGGAGCCCACAGCAGATGATCGCTAATTAGGTGATTTTTCTTCTATGATCCGACAAAAAATTGTAGTTTTTTTACAGGAATCAAAGAATTTCAATAATTTATCATAAAAAATAGTATGGAAAAATGCACAAAGACAGGCTATAATGGACTCATCGTTAAGGGAAAATGCCGAAACGGTCAAAACTATTTTTTGAATGGGAGGATTCAAAAACATGAGAATGACAAAGAAAGTAACAGCAATGGCACTGGCTTCCATGATGGCCCTGTCTTTAGCAGGATGCGGAAGCTCTTCCACAACAGCAACAACAGCAGCAGCTACTGAGGCAGCAAAAGAGACAACAGCAGCAGCTACCGAGGCAGCAAAAGAAGCTGCAACAACAGCAGCAGCTGCAGCAGCAACCACAGATGTAGCAGACAAGAAAGTCGGCATCAGCATCTACAAGTTCGATGATAACTTCATGACTCTTTACAGAACAGAGTTAGTTCGCTACTTAACAGAGGATCTTGGATTCAAGGCTGAGAACGTAGTCGTTCAGGATGGTAAGGGCGATCAGGCAGAGCAGACAAACCAGATCCAGAACTTCATCACTCAGAAATATGATGTTCTGATCTTAAACCTTGTACAGGCTTCTTCCGCACCGGAGATCACAGATATGTGTAAAGAAGCTGGTATCCCGGTTGTTTACATCAACCGTGAGCCGGACGCAACAGAAGAAGAGAGATGGGAATCTGAAGGTCTTAACGCTACATACGTAGGCTGTGACGCAAGACAGTCCGGTACATACCAGGGCGAAGAGATCCTTGAGACTGCAAACAAGGGTGATATCAACGGCGATGGCAAAGTTTCCTACATCATGATCCAGGGTGACCCGGAGAACGTAGATGCTCAGTACAGAACAGAGTTCTCTGTTAAGGCTCTTACAGACGCAGGAATGGAAGTTGAGGAGCTCTTAAAACAGCGTGGTGACTGGGATCAGGCTAAGGCTCAGCAGATCGCACAGGACGCTTTAAACCAGTACGGCGACAAGATCGAGGTTATCTTCTGCAACAACGATGCTATGGCACTTGGTGCATTACAGGCAATTGAGGCAGCAGGACGTAAAGTTAACGAGGATATCTACCTTGTAGGCGTTGACGCTCTGACAGAGGCTGTTCAGAACGTAATCGATGGCAAGCAGACAGGTACTGTATTCAACAACCACTTCGCACAGGCTCAGGCTGCAAGCGATATCGCTGTTAAGTTCTTAAACGGCGAGAAGGTTGATGCTGTCAACATGGTCAACTACGAAAAGGTTACTCAGGATAACGCTCAGGAAATCCTTGATATGTTAAAGTAATTGATACTGTAACAAATGAGAACCGGGTGTGTCTGGCACACCCGGTTCTCTGAACTTAAAACTTAAAAAATATGCCACCCGGAGATGCGGGGGAGTGTATCTGAAAGGAGTTTTGGGATGGCAGAACAGTACAGACTCGAAATGAGAGGAGTCAAAAAAACCTTCCCAGGTGTTAAGGCACTTGACGGAGTAAATTTACGGGTCCGCCCCGGAACGGTCCACGCACTGATGGGAGAAAACGGTGCCGGTAAATCGACACTGATGAAATGTCTTTTCGGAATTTACAAAATGGATGAAGGCGAAGTTTATATTGACGGTGTAAAGACCGAAATCGCAAACCCGGACGACGCGCTTCACAAAGGACTTGCCATGGTTCATCAGGAGCTTCAGCCGATTCCTGAGCGCTCCATCGCTGAGAATATGTATCTTGGACGTTATCCGATGAAAAAATACGGACCGGTCAAGGTCGTTGATCATGCGACGATGAACAAAGAAGCTGAGAAATGGCTTCGGGACGTTAAGATGGACTTTAACCCGAAAGCAAAGCTCGGCACATTATCAATCGGACAGATGCAGTCAGTAGAGATCGCAAAAGCGGTTAGCCAGAGCGCAAACCTTGTAATTCTGGATGAGCCGACGTCCTCCCTGACTGATAACGAGGTAGAGGCATTATTCCGGATCATCAGAGATCTGAAATCCAGAGGTGTTTCTATGATATATATCAGCCACAAGATGGCTGAAATCCGCCAGATTTCCGACGATATCACCATCATGCGGGACGGTACATACGTTGGAACCTGGGCAATTGATGATATCTCCGATGAAGAGATCGTAAAACAGATGGTTGGACGTGAGCTTAATAACGTCTATCCGCCGAAGGATGATTACCGGACGGATGAGACGGTGCTTAAGGTCAGCCACCTGACAAGTATCTTACCGAACTCCTTTAAAGATTGCTCTTTTGAGTTGAAGAGAGGCGAGATCTTAGGCTTCGGCGGACTTGTCGGCGCACAGAGAACAGAGCTTATGGAAGCAATCTTCGGAATGCGCCACATCGAGAGCGGTACCGTCGAGATCCTTGGAAAAGAGGCACATATTAAACGACCGCAGGACGCGATCAACAGCTCTGTAGGAATGATCACAGAGGACCGTCGAGGAAACGGTATCTTTGGATGCTTGAGCATTGATGATAATACAGCGATCGCTTCCTATAAGCATTATACCCATATGGGTAAGATCAACAAGAAAGAAGTCGATGACGTCGTAAAAGACAGCATCGCGAAATTAAAGATCAAAACACCGAGCGGAAAGACGCTGATCCAGTCTCTCTCCGGTGGTAACCAGCAGAAGGTAATTATCGCAAGATGGCTTGCAAACAATCCTGATATCCTGATCATGGATGAGCCGACCCGAGGTATCGACGTCGGAGCCAAGTATGAGATCTACCAGATCATGATCGATCTTGTAAAACAGGGCAAATCCATTATTATGATCTCGTCGGAGATGCCGGAACTGATCGGTATGTCCAACCGAATCATCGTAATGTGCAACGGTCACATTACCGGTGAGGTGGAAGGAGAAGACGCAACTCAGGAGAAGATCATGTCCTTCGCCACAAAGTTTACTTTAAGCGGCAAGGAAAACAAGTAGATTACAGGGAGGTTCAGTCATGACAGCGAAAAAAGTAAATGTAAAAGATTTCCTTATCAATAATGGAATCATCGTCGTTCTTTTATTACTTGCAGTGTTTACTGCAATCAAACAGCCGACATTCTTTTCCGGCGGCAACCTGATCAACATTGCGTTGAACGTAGCTCCGCGATTCATCATCGCCTGCGGCGTATCCGGATGCCTGATCACAAAAGGTACAGACCTTTCTGCAGGACGTATGGTAGGTCTTGCTGCCTGCCTGGCAGGTACATTACTCCAGAAACCGGACTACAGCGGTAAATTCTTCCCGAATCTTCCGGATTTCGGAAATGCCTGGGGCTTATGGGTTCTCGCAGTCCTTCTGATCTGCGTTGCAGTCTGCTGCGTTTTCGGATTTATCAACGGTGTCGTAATTTCCTACTTACAGGTTCCGGCCTTCATCGGAACACTTGGTATGCAGCTCATCGTTTATGGTGTGTGCCTTGTTTACACAAACGCGACTCCGATCGGTGGATATCACAGCGCGTACACAGCAGTAGCAAAAGGAAAACTCTTCGGAATGATCCCGTATCTGTTCCTGATCGCCCTTGCGGTTGGTCTTGTTATGTGGTTCATCTATAACATGACTCCTCATGGAAAATACATGTACGCCATCGGCGGCAACGAGCAGTCCGCAGAGGTTTCCGGTGTAAACACAAAGAAGACAAAGATCATCATCTACATGACAGCGGCAGCTCTTTATGCACTGGGCGGTTTCCTTGTAGGAGCAAAATCCGGTGGTTCCTCTGTTAACATGGGTTATGGATGGGAGCTTGAGGCTATCGCAGCCTGCACCATCGGCGGTGTATCTGTAAACGGCGGTATCGGACGTATCTCCGGTGTTCTCATCGGTGTCCTTGTATTCGAGATCTTAAAGACCTGCTTACAGTACCTTGGTGTTGATACAAACTACCAGTACATCGCACAGGGTATCGTTATCGTAGTTGCGATCGCCCTCGATATCAGAAAGTACATTGCAAAGAAGTAATAGACTGACTGTTTCGGTACAGTTAAAAAACGGGCGGAGGACGAGTTCCAACGCCCGTTTTTGTGCACTGTGGGTTTTAGCAGCCTGCCTCATGGAAAGAAAGCTGGAGCGGTTTGATAAAACCTGCACCGGGAGAGTGGAGGTGAAAGAATGGAAGAAGAGATTGAGAAGATCAGCGGAATCGGAACAGTGACTGAAGCTGCAGAAAAGGCTGTGGAGGCCTTTGATGAGAAGACTTTAGAAGAACTCACTGAGGAGAATAAACGGCTGCAGGAGGAAAATGAGCGCCTGAAGAACAGATCCATAAAAGAGCGGATGTACGATAAGATCAATGTGTCGGTGCGGACGATTGATATCTTTATCGGGTGCATGTGCGTATTGTTTGTGGCTGTTGTGGTGATGGGGATGCTGAAGTAAGAGAGTGAAGCGCTGACAGAGATCATGCCCGCTGCAGCCTAAACGTTCAACGACAGGAAAAGATCCTGATGCCAGAAACTGAAACTATCGAAGTGGATAACAAAAAAGCTCTGGAGAACGATATGAGAAAGGTTCTCCAGGGCTTTTCTTTGTCTTGTCTGCTGATTCCCTAAAGAGGAAAATTACAGCAGGAGTCTTACTTCTTATAAAGAATTCTGATGGAATTCAGCACACAGAGGATCGCAACACCGGTGTCGGCGAATACCGCAAGCCACATGGAGGCGATTCCCATGAGACCTAAGATCATGACAAGAGCTTTTACCGCAAGGGCGAATACCACATTCTGGTTGGAGATCGCGCCTGTGCTTCTCGCGATTCGGATGGCTTCCGGAATGGCATCCATGCTGGATGTCATGAAGACAACATCGGCGGCCTCGATGGCTGCGTCAGCGCCGCTTCCCATAGCTGCGCCTACATCAGCGCCTGCAAGCACCGGTGCGTCGTTGATTCCGTCACCGACGAACATTGCGCTTCCGTTCTCCGCACGGAGCTTCTGCAAGATCTCGAGCTTATCAGCCGGGAGAAGCTTTGCGTATACATTGTCAATGCCGACCTCGGCGGCTACCGCCTCAGCCGATGCCTCGCTGTCGCCGGTGAGCATTGCGGAGCGGATCCCCATGGATTTTAAGGATTTGATGGCATCCTTTGCCTCTGTCTTGATCGTATCGGCGATCTGGATCGTTCCTGCAAGCTTTCCGTTTACCGCAACATAGACGGTAGTGACAGCACCGTTCTCGTCATAAGCACCGCAGTCCACGTTAAATTCGGTGAGAAGCTTTCTGTTTCCGCAGAGCACTTCGCCCTGGGAGAGCTTTGCATGGATGCCTTTGCCGGAGATCTCCTCGATCTCGGCGGGCTTTTCGATCACAAGATTCAGATCTTTTGCAGCGGAGACAATGCTGACTCCGATCGGATGAGTAGATGCGGTCTCGCATGCTGCCGCGATCTGAAGGATTTCCTGCTCGGAAGCTGTTCCTGCCGGAAGGATCGTCTGAACCACGAAGTTACCTTTTGTGATGGTTCCTGTCTTATCCATGACAACCGTTTTTACAGCTTTCAGGTTTTCAAGTGCGATTCCACCTTTAAAGAGGATTCCTTTCTTGGAACCTGCGCCGATCCCGGAGAAGAATGCCAGCGGAACGCTTAAAACAAGGGCACACGGGCAGCTGATTACGAGGAAGGTAAGAGCTGTGTAGATCCAGTGGGACCAGTTTCCTGTAATTAAGGACGGAATGATCGCTGTCGCAGCCGCCAGGGCAACGACGAACGGGGTGTAAATCCGTGCAAATTTCGTGATGAAGCGCTCGGCCTGCGGCTTGCTGGCTGCGGCGTTCTCCACGGAATCGAGAATCCTGGTGACCATGGACTCGGAAAGTTCCTTTTCGACTCTCATCTTTAAGAGACCGGAAGTATTGACACAGCCGGATGTCAGCTGGCTTCCGACCTTTACCGATACCGGGACTGGTTCACCTGTGATCGGTGACGTATCGATCCGGCTCTCGCCCTCTACAACAACGCCGTCAAGCGGAATGCGGTCACCAGGACGGATCTCTACGATATTGCCGACAACAGCGGAACTTGCCGGAACCTCGCGGACAGTACCGTTTTCGTCAAGAAGAACGGTCTCCGGACGAAGATCAACGGCTTCCATGATCTGACTGCGGCTCTTTTCAACCGCGCGGTGTTCGAATGTTTCACCGACCCGGTAGAAGAGCATAACTCCGACCGCCTCCCCAAACTGGCCGACACAGAAAGCGCCGATGGTCGCGATGCTCATTAAAAAGTTTTCGTCCATCACGTGGCCGGTCTTCATGTTTTTCAGGGCTGTTAAGAGAACTTCCCGTCCAAGGATCAGGTAGGCGATCACAAAGCATATGGCGGAGATCTGCGGCATGGAGTGGGAGAGAAATTCTCCGATGATGAAGAGCAAGCCTCCGGCGATCAGCTCCGGAAGATCGTGGGCATGCTTGTCGTCACTGTTTGCATCTGCCGGTTTTCCTTCCTCGCGGATCTCGATGATGGTGCCAGGTTCGATCTTGTCAGCAATCTCCTGCATCTTCGGGAGCAGCTTTGTTCCCACGGAAGAGTAGACCCGGAGCTGTCTCGTCGCGAAAGTTAAAATACAGTCATCGACTTCCGGGAGCTCCTGGATTTTTTTCTCGATCTTTGCGGAGCAGTTTGCGCAGTCGATGTTTTTCATTACATAGACGGTGCAGATCGCTTTCGGATTCTTTGGGCGGACCTCAATGACGGTGCCGGGCTCGATCTGATCAGCAATCTCCTGCATCTTCGGGAGCAGCTTTGTTCCCTCGGAAGAGTAGACCCGGAGCTGTCTCGTCGCGAAAGTCAAAATACAGTCATCGACTTCCGGGAGCTCCTGGATCTTTTTCTCGATCTTTGCGGAGCAGTTCGCGCAGTCGATGTTTTTCATCACGTAGACCACACAGGTGGATTTCGGTGCCGGACCGTGGTGGTGTTCGGCGTGCTCGTGATGATGATCGTGTTCGGAGCAGCAGCCATCGTCATTATCGTGATGATGGTGATGTTCACAGCCGCAGTGCTCTTCATGCTCGTCATCATCATGCTCATCGTGATGGTGATGGTGTCCGCAGTCGCAGTGCTCTTCGTGCTTGTCATCATGCTCATCGTGATGGTGATGGTGCCCACAGCCGCAATGCTCTTCGTGCTCGTCATCATCATGCTCATCGTGATGGTGATGGTGCCCACAGCCGCAGTGCTCTTCGTGCCCGTCATCATGCTCATCATGATGATGGTGTCCGCAGCAGCAAACCTCTTCGTCCTCGTGGTCTGCTGATTTCTGCTTGGATTTTTCTAATTCCTCCATAGAGTAGACCTCCTCAGAATTATAATTTTTAATTATCATATTAACATATGAACCATCGTTCATATGTTAAATATAGTACAGCTCTATGGGAAATGCAAGACTATTTTTTGATATTAGGAAAAGAATTAAGAAAATAAGGTGGGAGAGCAGAAAAAGCTGCCTGGTGAAATACCGCAGGCAGCTTTGACTATGTACATATAGATATTAGATTTCTTTAAACATCCGCGCCTCGATCAGATGGAGTCCGTGAAGGAAACACTCGCAGACCGGAGTCTCAACGCCCAGTTCTTTTCCGAGGCGGACAACCGTTCCGGCGAACATATCGACTTCCGTGCGTTTTCCGACCTCAAGATCCTGAAGCGTTGACGGCTTATTTTCATAAGGAAGACGTCCGAGAGTGTGCTCCTGACGGTCGATCTCATTCTGACCGATATTAATGCCCAGCTTATTTGCAATACGGATCACTTCCCACATGGCCTTGTGGCGGAAGAAGTTGGCGTCATCGTTTTTCTGGAATGCTCCGAAGGGAACACCGAACATGGCGCATGTCATATTCTCGGCAACGTTGCACATGAACTTGAACCAGATCCCTTTTAACATATCCGCATCGATCTTGTAGTCGATCTCACAGAGATCAAAAAGACTCTTCACAGCGAGAACATTTCCGGAATAGTGTTCCGGATCATTCTTAAGATCGCCGAAGTGGATCAGACCCTTATGCGGATCGAACTCCGTCTTTCCGTCCTTCATGACAATGCTGATCCGCATATAGGAGTACAGCAGATGTTCACTGCCGTAGACGGCGGCGATCTGTTTTTCACTCTCCACACCATTTAATACGGAGAGGATGATCGTATCTTTGCCAACCTGATTTTTAATATCCCTGATCGCCTGCTCCAGATCATATCCCTTTACTGCAATGATAACGAGATCTGCCGGATCCCCCTCGATATCAGGTGTAATGATCGGAAAACGATAATTGATCGTATTGACTGTTACCCCTTTTCGCTCCAGACGCTCTTTTCTTGCGCCGTCTGCAAGGATCCGGAAATCAGCCCCCAGCTTTTCTGAGATACGCGGTGCGAAAAATACCCCCATCGCACCGAGACCGATCAACGTCACCTTCTTTATGTCTTTCATAACTCCCTTTTCCTCCTTAAAAGTAAAACAAGCTGCGTTCCTTCTATTGTATAGTAAGACCGTGAGGGTGTCAACGAAAACAACCTTGTCTTTAGGGATAAAAGATGATATGATGGAAAAAGTATGGAGAAAAATTAACAAATATGTGTATGGGGAGAGAACGCTGAATGGAAATCACAAAAGAAGATAAACGGTCGGTGATCGATCACTGTTATCTGACCTATTTTATCAGCGGAATGGTCATCCTGATCTTCGGTGTCATTCTGCCAAACCTGATTGAGGAAAGAAATTTAAGCTTTACCGCGGCCGGCGGACTGCTTTCCTTTCTGGCGATTGGAAATTTATGTTCAAGTCTGGTATACCCAGTATTCTGCGGGATGATGTCTCAGAAGACGGCGGTAGTCGTACTGGCGATTCCCTATCCGGTGTGTCTGTTCCTGTTTACAATGGGACTTCCGGTCCCGGTGCTCTATGTGATGATCTTCCTGATCGGAATCACGAAGGGCATGATCACGATCATCAACAATCACGCGATCCGTCAGGTGACGGGAAGCTCCAATCAATATCTGAACCTGCTTCATATGTGGTATGCGGTGGGGGCTTTCCTGTCCCCGTTCGTTACGATGCTTCTCATGGGAGCAGGGATGAACTGGAAGACGATCCTGCGCCTCCTTGCAGTCCTCACGGTTCTTATCGTTCTTTCCTATGCCACAATGGATTACAGAAAGATCGAAAAAGAAGAAAAGAAGGAAGCAGGAGAGGAGCACAGCCAGGCAGCAGCTCCAAAAGAAAAGTTCTGGTTCTTAAAGAACACGGGATTCCTCCTGGCAGTCGGCGCGCTGTTCTTCTATATGGGCCTCGAAAACTCTGTAAACGGATGGTTTGTTACCTATTTAAAGAGCACAGGCTTTATGTCCGCAAGTCTTGCGACCGTGATGGTATCCGTGACCTGGATCATGATCATGATCGGAAGGATCGTCATTGCGAACGTCTCAAAGAGAGTGCCGCCGGCAAAGATCCTGGCGGTGATCTCCACGCTGCAGTTCGTGGCGGTGCTGATCCTCGTCTTCGCGAATAACACGGTGATGGCGGTGGCAGCCCTTGTCCTCCTGGGTCTTGGAATGGCAGGCGCCTTTCCGACAACGACGGCATTTACCGGAGATCTCATGGGGAATTCCCCACTTGGAATGTCGGTGTTTACAGGGATTGGTTCCCTCGGCGGGATCCTTACCCCACAGGTCATTGGCGTCCTTGCGGATAAGCTTGGATTCCGGGCGGCGATCCTGTTTTTAGTGCTGGATGCACTTTTGCTGGCGCTCTTTGGAATCGGTGCTCTGAGATACACTGCAATACAGAAAAAATAAGAAGAGAACAAGTGAGTGTGTGATAAAAAAGTCAACCGGGACGGCATAAAAACCGTCCTGAATATAAATAAGGGGTAAAACATATGGATATTCGTTATTCCGCAAATCAAAGAGATGTAAAACGCTACACAACCGAAGAACTTCGGGACGAGTTCCTGATTCAGGATCTCTACCATCCGGATGAAGTGGTATCAGTCTACTCCCACGTGGACCGCATGGTGACCCTGGGCTGCATGCCGGTGAAAGAACATGTCTCCATCGAAAAGGGGATCGACTGCTGGAAAAACTTCGGCACCCATTATTTCCTTGAGCGCCGCGAGATCGGAATCTTCAATATCGGAGGTGCCGGATCCATCACAGCGGACGGAGTGGAGTACCATCTCGGCTATAAAGACTGCCTGTACATCACAAAAGGCACAAAGGAAGTGATCTTTTCCAGTGACAGTGAGGAGGCTCCGGCAAAATTTTACATGGTGAGTGCGCCGGCCCACACGTCCTACGAGACAAAGCTGATCACCTTGAAGGATGCCGCAAAGCGCCCGCTGGGTGATGCCAATACATCCAATAAGAGAGTCATCAACCAGTTCATTCATCCGGATGTGCTGAAAACATGCCAGCTTTCCATGGGAATGACAGCTCTGGAGCCGGGAAGTGTCTGGAACAGCATGCCGTGCCACACCCATGAGCGCCGGATGGAGATCTATATGTACTTTGAAGTTCCGGAGAATCAGGTGGTCATACACTTTATGGGTGAACCGACTGAGACGAGACACATCGTCATGAAAAATGAAGAAGCTGTGATCAGCCCGTCCTGGAGCATCCACTGTGGAGCGGGAACATCCAACTACACCTTTATCTGGGCTATGGGCGGAGAGAATCAGGAGTTCGACGATATGGACAACATCGCTCCGATGGACTTAAAGTAAGATATCGCAGAGGCCGATAAAAAACTGATATAAAATAGGAAAGGTAAGGATCAAAATGGATAAGAAGAACATGTTTTCTCTGGAAGGAAAGATCGCTCTCGTAACAGGAGGTGCCCATGGAATCGGCTTTGCCATCGCGGAGAGTTATGCGGAAGCAGGAGCAAAGGTTGTATTTAACTGCAGCAGCGAGGCATCTTTAGAGCGCGGACTTGCCGCATACAAAGAAAAAGGGATTGATGCTCGCGGTTATGTCTGCGATGTTACGGATGAGGAAGCGGTAAAGAAAATGATCGCGGATATCGAGGAGAAGATCGGAACGGTCGATATCCTTGTAAACAATGCGGGAATGATCAAAAGAATTCCGATGCATGAGATGAGCGCGGATGAGTTCCGCAAGGTTGTCGATGTTGACCTGAATGCTCCGTTCATCATGGCAAAGGCTGTCCTTCCGGGCATGATGAAAAAGAAAGCCGGAAAGATCATCAACATCTGCTCCATGATGTCTGAACTCGGAAGAGAGACCGTATCCGCATACGCAGCGGCAAAGGGCGGTTTGAAGATGCTCACAAAGAACATCGCCTCCGAGTACGGAGAGTACAATATCCAGTGCAACGGCATTGGACCCGGCTACATCGCCACATCCCAGACAGCTCCGTTAAGAGAACGTCAGGCTGACGGCTCCCGTCATCCGTTCGACCAGTTTATCATCGCGAAGACACCGGCAGCAAGATGGGGCACCGTGGAAGATCTCAAGGGACCGGCAGTGTTCCTCGCGTCCGAGGCTTCTGACTTTGTAAATGGACACATCCTCTATGTGGACGGAGGTATCCTCGCTTATATCGGAAAACAGCCGTAAAGACAGAAACAGATTTTGCCATATAAAGACATAAGTACTGCTTGTCTTTATGTGACCTGAAATTAGTATATTTGATAAATTTTTTCGGGCGGCTTTGTTGACATTTTTGCAGAAAGCTGATATACTCAAATTACGATATTGTGAAAAATGCATAGAAACAGGAGCAAGACGGGTACATTTTTAAGATGTGCCCGTATGCGTTGAGGAAAATGTGGAATGCATTCCACAATACGAAATAACTAACCAACAAAAGTTTCTTAAGTGAAACGAAACGAAGGAGGTGCGGTAAGTATATGTGGACAGGCGGTATGACCTTTGCGGATTCGATTATCATTTCACTTGTTGGACTGTTAGTCGTATTCTCGGCACTTGCAGTGCTCGCAATCGCGGTTATCATTATCTCTAAGGTCATCGGTACATTATTTAAGGAGAGTGCGCCAAAGGCAGCTGCGGCAGTTGCAGCACCGGCTCCGGCTATCGATGAGGAATCCTATGCAGTGCTTCTCGCGGCAGTCAGTGAGGAAGCAAGATTGTCTGGAGAGCAGTTCCGTGTAACAAGTATCAAAGAACTGTAAAAAACAAAAAACCTAAAACGCAGAAAAAGGAAAGGATGTAGTAAATAACATGAAATACGTTGCAACATTAAACGGAAAAAAGTATGAAGTTGAGATCGAGAGAGTAGACGAGTACAGACCGCTTGACAGAGGCGCACAGGCTAGCGCACCGGCTCCGATCCTCGCAGCAGCACCGGCTCCGAAGGCAGCTCCGGCACCGGCAGCAGCACCGGCACCAGCTCCAGCACCGGCACCGGCTCCGGCTCCAGCACCGGCAGCAGCACCGGCAGCAGCAGGCGGACAGACAGTAGAGGCTCCGATGCCAGGTAAGATCCTTGACATCAAAGTTAAAGTTGGTGACGCAGTTGGTTATGGTCAGTGTGTAATCGTTATGGAAGCAATGAAGATGGAGACAGAGATCGTAGCTCCGGCAGCAGGAACTGTTGCATCCATCAACGTAAGCACAGGCGATTCCGTTGAGACAGGTGCAGTTCTGGTTACCTTAAACTAAGCAGGAGGTGCCACACGTGAATATACTTTCAGTTTTCGCGGAGCTGCTCGCCCAGTCAGGTTTTGCCGCAATCACCTGGCAGCAGTGCGTAATGCTCCTTGTATCCTTCGTTTTATTATATCTTGCAATCAAGAAGCAGTTTGAACCGCTCCTTCTGCTCCCGATCGCATTCGGTATGTTCCTTGCGAACCTTCCGCTTGCAGGTCTTATGAATGAGGCAGATCACTGGTATCAGTCCGGTGTGTTAAGAATTATGTACATGGGCGTTAAGTCCAGCTTATTCCCGTGCCTGATCTTCATGGCAGTCGGCGCGATGACAGACTTCGGTCCGTTGATCGCGAACCCGGTCAGCCTTCTTCTCGGTGCAGCCGCTCAGTTCGGTATCTATGTTGCATTTACACTCGCAAATGCAACCGGACTTTTCACACCGGGTGAGTGTGCAGCGATCGGTATCATCGGCGGTGCTGATGGCCCGACCGCGATCTATATCGCAAATAACCTGGCTCCGGATCTTGTAGCTCCGATCGCCGTAGCCGCATATTCCTACATGGCTCTGATCCCGCTGATCCAGCCGCCGATCATGAAGCTCCTTACAACAAAGAAAGAGCGTCAGATCGTTATGAAGCAGTTAAGAAAAGTCAGCAAAGTCGAGAAGGTTGTATTCCCGGTATTCGTTGTTCTGTTCTGCTCCCTGCTTCTTCCGTCCGTAGCACCGCTTCTTGGTATGCTGATGCTCGGTAACCTGTTCCGTGAGTCCGGCGTTACCGGAAGACTTTCCGATACCGCACAGAACGCACTCTGCAACATCGTTACGATCATGCTCGGCACAACCGTAGGCGCTACAGCAAACGGAGAGATCTTCCTCCGTGTCCAGACACTGGCTATCATTGCAATGGGTCTTCTTGCTTTCGCGTTTGCGACAGTCGGAGGTATCCTGCTTGGTAAAGTCCTGTGTGCGATCACAGGCGGCAAGATCAACCCACTGATCGGTTCTGCAGGTGTATCTGCCGTTCCGATGGCAGCCCGTGTATCCCAGACTGTTGGTGCTAAGGAAAATCCGACCAACTTCCTTCTGATGCACGCTATGGGTCCGAACGTGGCAGGTGTTATCGGTTCTGCAGTAGCAGCCGGTTACTTCATGCTGATGTTCAAGGCCTGATCGAACCCCTTCGAAACGGAACCAGAAGTTGAAATTCATTCCGTATCGTGGTATATTTTTACAGGAATTAAAAGCAGTTCAGGCCTGTCTGAGGAGAACAGGCAGGCCTTTTAACTGCAAATATAAATAAAGGAGGCTTTATTGTGGCTAATAAAGTTATGTCATTACACGATGCCGTAGAGAAGTATGTACATGATAACGATGTACTCTGCCTCGGCGGATTTACAACAAACCGTAAACCGTACGCTGCTGTTTACGAGATCCTTCGTCAGGGTAAAACTGGTTTTGTAGGCTGGTCCGGTCCGGCAGGCGGAGACTGGGACTCCTTAATCGGTGAGGGTCGTGTAAGAGCTTACATCAACTGCTACACAGCAAACTCTGGTTATACAAACGTTGCACGTCGTTTCCGTGCTGCGATCGAGAAAGGTGAGCTTACATATGAGGACTACTCCCAGGACGTTCTTATGTTACAGCTTCACGCAGCTTCCCTTGGTCTTCCGTACCTCCCTGTAAGAATGATGCAGGGCTCCGGTCTTGTTAAATTCTGGGGTATCAGCGAAGAGAAGAGAAAAACAATGGAAGGCGTTGACAACTTAAAGTGCGTAGATATCGAGAACCCGTTTGAGCCGGGCGAGAAACTTCTTGCTGTTCCGGTTCCGAAGCTTGACTGCGCGATCATCCATGTACAGCAGGCATCTCCGGATGGAACCTGCATTATCGATGGTGATGAGTTCCACGATGTTGATATCGCTATCGCTGCAAAACGCACGATCGTTACATGCGAGGAGATCGTAAGTGACGAGTACATCCGCCGTGATCCTACAAAGACAAGAATCTTCGGCGAGTGCGTAGACGCTGTTGTTCGTGCTCCGTACGGTGCATGGCCGGCACAGTGCTATGGCTACTATGATGATGATGATAAGGGACTTAAGGAGTACGATAAGGCTTCCAAGTACCTTGATGCTGAGGATGCTAAGGCACAGCTCGCAAAGGCTGCTGCAAAGGCTGAGAAGGCTGCTGCTGCTAAACCGGAAGATGAGAAGCTTGCAAAGGCTGCAGAAGTTGCAAAACAGGCTGCAGAGGATGCTGCTAATGGCACAAAGATTCCGGAGACCTTCAAGGATTACCTCCAGAAATATGTATACGGCTGCAAGGATCAGGATGATCTTCTTAATGTCCTTGGCGGCGCTCGCCTCATGAACCTTAAGAATGAGCCGCATCTTGGCTATTCTACCAGACACTAATTGAGGGAGGGAAATTCAAAAATGGCTGATTATACAAAGTATACAAAGCAGGAAATGCAGGCTTATGCCATCGCAAAAAATATTAAAGAAAATCAGATCGTTATCGTTGGTACCGGTCTTCCGTTAATCGGCGCTTCTCTTGCGAAGCGTGTGGTTTGCCCGAGCTGCCATCCGATCGTAGAGAGCGGACTTATGGACTGCTCACCGGTAGAGGTACCGCGTTCCGTAGGTGATAACCGTTTCATGGCTCACTGTGCAGTACAGTGGCCGAACGTTCGTTTCGTAGGCTTCGAGGCGAATGAATGGCTTCATGACGCTGACCGTATGATCGCTTTCATCGGCGGCGCTCAGATCGACCCGTATGGTAACGTAAACTCTACATGTATCTTCGGTAAAGGCGACTATGTTCAGCCGACAACACGTTTCACAGGTTCCGGCGGAGCTAACGGTATCGCTACATTCTGTAACACAATCATCATGATGCAGCACCAGAAGAGAAGATTCATGGAGCATGTTGACTACATCACAAGCTGCGGCTGGATGGACGGCCCTGGCGGACGTGAGAGAGCAGGTCTTCCGGGCAACCGTGGACCGCAGATGGTAGTTACAGATCTTGGTATCATGAAGTTCGACGAAGAGACCAAGAGAATGTACCTTGCTTACTACTATCCATTCTCCTCTCCGGAAATGGTTCAGGAGAACACAGGTTTCGAGATCGATACCACAAGAGCTCAGCTTATGGAAGGTCCGGATCCGGAGATCATCCGCGTAATTCGTGAAGAGATCGACCCAGGTCAGGCATTCATCAAAGTTCCGAAGGAAACAAAGTAATCGAAACTGATTTAAAGTGAAATCATAAATGCCGCGGTCAGCGGCTGGCAAAATCCGCTGACCGCAGCGATCGCGTATATAAGGAGGAAGAACATGGGCTACTTTTCCATGCCGAAATATTTCCAGAACATGCCTACCGTTGGTAAGGCATTAGTTAATCCGAATGCGGAAAACGAGACAGAGATCAAAGAGATCGAGAAGCAGATCCACGACAAAGTTACTGAGATCCTTGCTGCTGGCATCACAACAGAAGAGAAGTTAAATGAGCGTGGTCAGTTATCCGCAATGCAGCGTATCAACGCTCTTGTAGATGAGGGAACATTCTGCCCGTTAAACAGCCTTTTCAACCCGAACGACAATAAGATGGGTTCCACAAACATCATCAACGGTCTCGGATGTGTAAACGGCAAATGGGTTTACATCATCGCTTCTGATAACAAGAAGATGGCTGGTACATGGGAACCGGGCCAGGCAGAGAACCTGATCCGTTGCTCCGATGCTGCTAAGATGTTAAATCTTCCGTTAATCTACTTATTAAACTGCGCAGGCGTAGACTTCCCGTATCAGGATCAGGTTTACCCGAACAGACGCGGCGGCGGTACTCCGTTCTTCCGTAACGCAGAGTTAAACCAGTTAGGCATTCCGGTAATCGTAGGCATCTACGGTACAAACCCGGCCGGCGGCGGATACCACAGCATTTCCCCGACAATCCTGATCGCACACAGCCAGGCTAACATGGCAGTCGGCGGTGCTGGTATTCTTTCCGGTATGAACCCGAAGGGATATATCGACGAGGAAGCTGCTGAGCAGATCGTTGCTGCCCAGATCGAGAACAGCAAGAAGCACGTTCCGGCTCCGGGCTCCGTTCCGATCCACTATGACGAGACAGGATTCTTCCGTGAGGTTTACGAGAACGACTACGGCGTAATCGAAGGCATCAAGAAGTACATCAGCTACCTTCCGGCATACAACCTCGAATTCTTCCGTGTTGATGATCCGCAGAGACCGTGTCTTCCGGCAGAAGATCTTTACAGCATCATTCCGATGAACGGAAAACGTCCGTATGATATCTACGACGTAATCGGCCGTCTCTTCGATGGTTCTCAGTTATATGAGTACAAGAAGGGCTATGGTCCGGAGATGGTAACAGGTCTTGCAAAGGTTAACGGACTTTTAGTTGGTGTGATCGCGAATACTCAGGGTCTTCTTATGAACTATCCGGAGTATAAGCAGAACTCCGTTGGTATCGGCGGAAAGCTGTACCGTCAGGGTCTCATCAAGATGAACGAGTTCGTAACTTTATGTGCCCGTGACCGTATTCCGCTGATCTGGTTACAGGATACAACAGGTATCGATGTAGGCGACGAAGCAGAGAAGGCTGAGTTACTTGGTTTAGGTCAGTCCCTGATCTACTCCATCGAGAACTCCAAACTTCCGTCTCTCGAGATCACTCTTCGTAAGGCAAGCGCTGCTGCTCACTATGTACTTGGTGGACCGCAGGGTAACAATACAAACGTATACTCCCTTGGTACAGCTGCATGTGAGTACTATGTAATGCCGGGTGAAACCGCTGCAAACGCTATGTACTCCAGAAAGCTTGTTAAGGCAAGCAAGGCAGGAGAGGATCTTGCTCCGATCATCAAGAAGATGAACGATATGATCCAGCTGTATCATGAAAAGTCCCGTCCGGCATACTGCGCTAAGGTTGGTATGGTAGATGAGATCGTTGACATGACAGATATCCGTCCGTACATTCAGGCATTTACAGAGGCTGCTTACCAGAATCCGAAGTCTATCTGCCCGATGCACCAGATGGTAACACCGCGTGCAATCCGCGAGTGGAACGACGCTCACAAGGCTTGATTTTGACTGAAGGATAGAGTAAAATGATATGTATCCAGGCCGGGGGAGTCTTTCTCTGGCCTGGATATACTGGTATAACAAAGCCAGTTTCATTTTACATTTTCAGTATACCCGGAGGTTATTATGAGTGCAATTTACACCCTGGGAATTGACGTTGGATCCACGGCTTCCAAATGCATTATGCTTAAGGATGGCCAGGAGATCGTAGCGAAATCCCTGATCGATGTAGGTGCAGGTACCAGCGGCCCCCAGCGCGCGATCGACGCAGTGCTGGAAAACGCAGGCATGAAAAAAGAGGATGTGGCTTTTACCCTGGCAACAGGTTATGGCCGTAATTCCTTAATGAATTTTGCAGACAAACAGATGAGTGAGTTATCCTGCCACGCAAGGGGAGCTTACTTCCTGTTCCCTGACGTTCATACCGTCATTGATATCGGCGGTCAGGACGTTAAGGTCCTTCATATTGATAACGGTGCAATGACCAATTTCCAGATGAACGATAAGTGTGCTGCCGGAACCGGAAGATTTCTGGATGTTATGGCAGGCGTTCTTGAGGTTAAGGTCCAGGATCTGGGACATCTTGATTCCCTGTCCAAGAAGAGAGTGGAGATCAGCTCCACATGTACCGTGTTTGCGGAGAGTGAGGTTATCAGCCAGCTGTCGATGGGAACCGATAAGTGCGATATTATCGCGGGTATCCACCGCTCCGTGGCTCACCGTGTCACTGGACTCGCCCATAGGATCGGAGTTGTTCCGGCACTCGTTATGACTGGCGGAGTTGCTCAGAACGAGGGTGTAGTCAAGGCTCTTCAGAATGAGCTTGGTTGTGAGATCCACAGATCTCCTCTGACACAGTATAACGGTGCGCTTGGTGCAGCTTTATATGCATATCAGGCAGCAAGCCGCCGCGCATAATCATTATTAGTTTATGCAGATCTATGGCTGTAAATAACATAAGCAGCCATGTTTGATAAGAAATGGAGGATATTTATTATGGCAAAGCAGGTTAGCCCTGGTGTTCTTGCGCTGCGTAAAGTCGTAGATGACGTTCATAAAGACGCGCGCGAAGCCAAAAAGAGAGGCGAGTTAGTTGGTTGGTCTTCTTCCAAATTCCCGTGCGAGCTCGCAGCAGCATTTGATTTAAACGTTATGTACCCGGAGAACCAGGCAGCTGGTATCGCAGCAAACCGTTACGGTGAGCTTATGTGCCAGGCAGCTGAGGATATGGGTTACGATAACGATATCTGCGGTTATGCACGTATCAGCCTTGCATATGCAGCTGGTGTCCGTGTTGCTCGTAAGTTTGACCCGGAGACAGGTGAATACATCATCGATCCGAGCACAGGTAAGCCGTTAAAGGATGCTGACGGTAACGTAGTGATCGACGAGGCAACTGGCAAGCCGAAGAAAGATCCGAAGACTCAGACTCCGTATCTTGAGGTTGTAAACCTTCTTGAGCTTGAAAAGCTTCCGGATGGACCGGATAAAGAGCGCCGCATCGCAGCAATCTCCCCGATCCGTCAGATGCAGATCCCGCAGCCGGATTTTGTTCTCTGCTGCAACAACATCTGTAACTGTATGACAAAGTGGTATGAGAACATCGCCCGTATGTGCAACATTCCGCTTATCATGATCGATATTCCGTACAACAACTCTGTTGATGTTGCTGATCAGAATGTTCGCTATGTTCGTGGACAGTTTGATAAGGCAATCAAGCAGTTAGAGGAACTCACAGGCAAGAAGTTCGACGAGAAGAAGTTCGAGCATGCATGTGAGAACGCAAACCGTACAGCAAAAGCATGGTTAAAAGTCTGTGATTACTTACAGTACAAACCGGCTCCGTACAGTGGTTTCGACCTGTTCAACCATATGGCTGACGTCGTAACTGCACGTGCAAGAGTTGAGGCTGCTGAGGCATTCGAGCAGTTAGCAAAAGACCTTGACGAGACGATCGCTAAGGGTGAGACAACAACTCCGTTCCCGGAGAAATACCGTGTAATGTTCGAGGGTATTCCGTGCTGGCCGAAGCTTCCGGCTCTGTTCAAACCGTTAAAGGCTAACGGCGTGAACGTAACAGCAGTTGTATATGCACCGGCATTCGGCTTCGTATATAATGGTCTGGATGAGATGGCTCGTGCTTACTATAAAGCACCGAACTCTGTATGTATCGAGCAGGGTGTTGCATGGCGTGAAGGCATCTGCCGCGACAACAAGGTAGATGGCGTTCTCGTTCACTACAACAGAAGCTGTAAGCCGTGGTCCGGTTACATGGCTGAGATGCAGCGTCGCTTCACGAAGGATCTTGGCATCCCGTGTGCAGGATTTGATGGTGACCAGGCTGACCCGCGTAACTTCAATGCCGCTCAGTACGAGACACGAGTACAGGGTCTTGTTGAGGCTATGGAAGCAAACATCCAGGCAAAGGAGGCTAAATAGACCATGAGTATCAACGCATTATTAGACGAATTTAAGGTAAAAGCTGCAACTCCGAAACAGCAGCTTGCTGAATATAAAGCACAGGGCAAGAAGGTCATCGGCGTTCTCCCGTACTACGCTCCGGAAGAGCTTGTATATGCTGCAGGCATGGTTCCGATGGGAATCTGGGGCTCCAACAACAAGACAATCAGCCGTGCAAAAGAGTACTGTGCAACATTCTACTGCACAATCGCTCAGCTCGCACTTGAGATGCTCCTTGACGGAACAATGGATCAGTTAGACGGAATCATCACACCAACAATCTGTGATACATTACGTCCGATGAGCCAGAACTTCCGTGTTGCTATGGGCGACAAGATGAAAGTTATCTTCCTTGCTCATCCGCAGAACCGTTTCGAAGAGTTCGGACTTAAGTTCTGTGAGGAGGAGTACGCAAACGTTAAGGCTGACCTCGAGGAAGTATGTGGTCACGAGATCACCAACGATGCGATCCTTGACGCAATCAAGGTTTACAACAAGAGCCGTGCAGCCCGCCGCGAGTTCGTTAAACTTGCTAACGAGCACTGCGACGTTGTAACTCCTACAAAGCGTTCCGCAGTATTAAAGGCATTCTTCTTCATGGAGAAACCGGAATATACTGCAAAACTTGAGGAGTTAAACAAAGAGCTTGCTGCTCTTCCGGTATGTGACTGGAAGGGAACAAAGGTTGTTACATCCGGTATCATCGTTGACAACCCGAAGCTTCTTGAGATCTTCGAGAACAACAACATCGCGATCGCAGCTGATGATGTTGCTCATGAGAGCCGTTCCTTCCGTACAGACGTTCCGGAGGACGAGCAGGATGCTCTTAGAGCTCTTGCAAAACAGTTTGCAAACATGGATTACGATATCCTTCTTTACGATCCGCAGTCTTCCAAGAACCGCCGTGGCGAGTTCGTGGCTGACATGGTTAAGAAGAGCGGCGCTCAGGGTCTTGTACTCTTCATGCAGCAGTTCTGCGATCCGGAGGAGATGGAGTATCCGTACCTCAAGAAAGCTCTCGACAACGCAGGTATCCCGCACATCAAGCTTGGTGTTGACCAGCAGATGAGAGACTTTGGACAGGCTGCAACTGCGATCGAAGCATTTGCGGATGTTCTTGAGATGAGAAAGTAAATAAAATTTTGAATTGCACTGACCTGGTGATAGAATTGTGTTGAAAGCTTGCTTTCATAAGCAATTCTATTTGCAGGGCAGTATAAGGACGAAGTCCGAAGCTTCTTGGGCGCCGTAAGGCGGACAAGAAGATGCAATTCGCAGCGATATATAGGGGCAGGCGTTCCTGTTTCTCAGTGTTCACGCGGAGTCAGGCGAAAAACCGTCGTATTGAACATGGTTTCCGTTAGGAAATCGTGGGAGGTGCGGCGGTTTTTTTATTATACAAAAGTTATGGTTTCTTTCGGGAAAATATGTTAGAATAGACTGAAAAGAGCGACGAAACAGAATGGGATTACAGGAAAAGGGTTATCGATAGAAATTCAATCGGATCGGAATCAAAAGGGGGATTTCGGGGAGTGAAGGGAAAGAGAAACGTATGGGCGGTATTCCTTGGAATTGCAGTTGCGGCGATGAGTGCGGCGGGCTGTGTCGCAGGGAAGAGCAGCGGACAGGGACCGGAGAAGGTGAGTGAGGAGAAGAGGCTTACGGTGTATACTTCCCACAAGCAGGAGGTCTATGCGCCGATCATAAAGGAGTTTGAGGAGCGGACCGGAATCTGGGTAGAAGTGGTTCCTGGGGGAACGACGGAGCTCCTGGAGCGGATCCGGGAAGAGGGGGAAAAGGGATCCTGTGACGTGATGTTCGGCGGAGGTGTGGAGAGTTATGAGGTCTTTAAGGACTGCTTCGTGTCATACGAGAGTACCCAGAGCGATCATATCGAGAGTATATACCGGACTGAGGATCATGTCTGGACTCCGTTTACGGAGCTTCCCATTGTTCTGATCTACAACAATAAGCTGGTGGACGCGGCTGCAGCACCGCGGGGATTTGAGGATCTGTTGGACGGGGACTGGGACGGAAAGGTGTCCTTTGCGGATCCGGGAAGATCCGGCAGCAGCTGTACGATGCTGGAAACGATGATCCAGGTCCTGCCGATGCGTGAAAATGAGGTCCTGGAACAGTTTGCCAGAGTGCTTGGCCGCCGGATGGCGGCAGGATCTGGCGCCGTACTCGATGAGGTGTCAGAGGGAACATATCTGGTTGGTCTGACTTTGGAGGAAACTGCGAAAAAGTATATCGACCGCGGCGCGGCGATCTCAATCGTCTATCCGCGGGAGGGAACCAGCGCGGTGGCAGACGGATGTGCGGTGATCAGGGGGGCGGAGCATGAAGAAAACGCGAAGCTTTTTGTGGATTTTATCGTGAGTCCTGATGTCCAGAGACTGGCTGTCGAGAAGCTTTACAGACGGACGGTCCGCGATGACATTACCCCGGATCAGAAGGAAGAGGGTTCGATCATGGATTTCGATCTTGGATGGGCAGTAAAAAATCAGAAATCCATTTTGGAAAGATGGGCGGAGCTCATGGCAGGAAACGGAGGTGGATCATGAAGAACTTTATCCAGAGATCCTTCCGGCGGGAGCTTCTTGTGAGTTTTCTCGCGGTGTCTGTTCTTCCATTGATCGTGTGCTGCGTGTTTCTGATCCAGATGTTTAAGGTGAAGGTCGGAAGAGATTTTGAAAAAAAGGATATGGAGCTTGCCGGTGCAGTAGAACAGCAGCTGATGACGCTGTTCGACGCTTATCATGATGCGGCGGAGGAACTGTGTACGGATCCGCAGGTTGCCGAGGCACTGGAAAAGGAGAGCTTTGGAAAGAAGAATGAAGTGTACCGAAGTCTGTACGGAGCGACCGCTGCATGCCGTGAGATGGCGGGATTTCATCTCTACAATGCGGACGGTTCCTGCCTGTACTCTACGGGAAACCGTACTTACGGACAGACGCTGCCGGTATACTGGGGGATCCTGAGAGAGGCCCATGCCCATCCGAATGACCTGATCATCCGGAGTGATCTGGAGATTGGTGGAGATGAGGTCCTGAGGTTTGCCAGAGCGGTGACTGGAAATTCAGAGGAATGTTCCGGATATTTTGTGGCCACAATGACGGCGGAACATTTCGCAAAGGCGCTCTCCGGCACATACAGCGGTCAGGATGGAATCTGTATTCTTAATGGATTCCTGGAGACCGTGTACAGCGTAGGCACGGCATCGGGGGAGACGGTCGGAGATGTTCTGAGAAGCCGTTTTCTACAGAGAGAATCTCTGACGGAGGTTTGGAACAACAATAGTATTTACGTTTCAAAGCTGGGTAACACAGGACTTTACAGTGTCCTGATCCGTCCCCATGTTTTTACGAGTGATACCACGAGATCCATGTATACAGTTCTTCTTTTCATGGCCACGGGAAGCTTTCTTTTAAGTGTTGGTGTCGCGATCGGGATCAGCTCCTTTCTCTCCAAGCCGATCCATGTGCTTCATGATGCCATGGATGAGGTTCAGGAGGGAAATCTGGATACCCATGTGGACATGGAACGTCCGGACGAGTTTGGGGAGCTGGCGGAAAATTTTAATATCATGACAAAGAGGATCTCATCCTACATGGAGGAGCGTGTGCGGCGTGAAAAGGAGCTGAACGAGACCCAGATCGCCATGATGCAGTCCCAGTTAAACCCGCATTTTCTCTACAATACGCTTGATACGATGAAGTGGGTAGCGAAGGCGAACCATATTCCAGAGATCGCGACGATGGCGGCAAAGCTTGCGAAGATCTTAAGGACCAGCATCTCAAGCGCCCAGTTTATCACGCTGCGGGAAGAGATGACATTGGTGGAAAGCTATGCAAAGATCCAGAAGATCCGGTTTAACGGAAAGTTTGATTTCCACTATGAGATCGATCCTGAGACGGAGGAGATCCTGGTTCCAAAGCTCATCGTTCAGCCCATCGTGGAGAATGCGGTGATTCATGGGCTGGCGGATGCGGATGAGGGGCATATTTTTGTCAGGGCGTATCTGGAAAGGAAGGAGCTTGTGATCGAGGTTTCAGATGACGGATGCGGGATCAGTGATGAAGTGATCCGACGGCTCGGAAACCGGGACAAGGAACAGAAGAATGGCCACATCGGTTTTTACAATGTGGATACGATCATCCGGCTTCATTATGGAAAAGACTACGGTCTTAGGGCAGAGCGGCTGGCTGCAGGAGGAACAAAGGTAACGATAAGAATACCGGTGAATGGCTATGGACAGCCGGATCCCGGTATGGAAAACAGATCCTGATGATCAATGGGGAAAGGAAAAAAGGAAGGGGGGAGCTGTTGTGATAAAGGTGATCGTTGTAGATGACGAGCGGTTCGTCCGGATGGGAATTGTTGGTGAGACGGACTGGACCTCGCTGGGATGCGAGGTCGTCGGTGAGGCGGAAAACGGGTTGGACGCGCTGGAGCTGGTCCATGAAAAGAATCCGGACCTGATGATCTGCGATATCCGGATGCCTAAGATGAACGGTCTTGAGATGTTAAAGAAGCTTCGGGAAGAGAAAAATCCGGTACAGGTGATCTTTCTGACCGCGTACAGCGAGTTTTCCTACGCCAGAGAGGCGTTGAAGCTTTATGCATTTGATTATCTGTTAAAGCCTTTCGAGGACGGAGAGCTGGAGAGCGCGATTCTCAGGGCGAAAGAGCGGATCGAGACAGATCGGGGGAAGCAAAGAGATACCGGTCTGAGCAGATCTGTCCCGGATAAGGC
Organism: Clostridium sp. AM30-24; assembly: GCF_003480435.1. GTDB lineage: Bacteria > Bacillota > Clostridia > Lachnospirales > Lachnospiraceae > Pilosibacter. Next base: position 177,758 of record NZ_QUJB01000003.1, read on the forward strand.
ACCGGTAAAGGAGCAATATCCGGACACTTTGGAGGGTGACAGACCGGAGACCAGTGCCACGGCGATCCGGCTCTGTCTTCCATTCGATGAGAATACCGCTGGACTTACCGGATACGTCCGGGACGCGGTGCTTTACATGGCATCTCATTACGGGGAAAGTGCGATCAATGTGGCGAAGATCGCAGGTGCGGTGGGGATCAGCGAAGGCCACCTGAGCCACTGCTTCAAGAAAGAGACGGGATATACGGTGATGGGGTGGCTCACACGGTACCGGATGAAAAAGGCAGTGGAACTGCTTTCGGATCACCGGAACAAGGTGTACGAGGTGGCAGAAAAAGTCGGATATAAAGATATTGCGTATTTTTCTAACACATTTAAAAAAATTGTGGGCGTTGCTCCATCGGAGATACAGGAAAAATAATCGGAATCCTGAAAAAGCAAGCCGGTGGAGTCTGCCAATGGAAAAGGTAAGAATTAAAATAAAAATACAGGAGGAATCATTATGAATGTAAAGATGTTTGGGGAGATCTGTGATGCGTTTGGACCGAGCGGTTTTGAGGAGGATGTAATCCGCACGGTTGCAAAGTACTGTAAAGGACTGGAGCTGGAAAATGACGCGATGAATAACCTTTATGCGCGTATGCCCGGCGAGGATCCGGAGAAACCGGTCGTGATGCTGGATGCCCATACAGATGAGTGTGGATTTATGGTACAGAGTATCAGAGAAAACGGAAGTCTGGAGATCCTCATGCTCGGTGGAGTGATCCTCACAAACCTTCCGGCGCACACAGTGATGATCCGGACCAGAAGCGGGAAACTTGTACGGGGAATTATTTCTTCCAAGCCGATCCATTTTATGAATGAGGCAGAGCGGGCTTCCCAGTCGCTGAGTATTGAGACACTGAGCGTGGATGTCGGCGCAGTGAGCAGGAAAGAAGTGACAGAAGTATTCGGTATTTCCATTGGAGATCCGGCAGTCCCGGAAGTTTCATTTTCCTACGATGAGGAACGTGATCTCTGCTTTGGAAAAGCGTTTGATAACCGTGCAGGCTGCGCATGCATTATCGACACCATGACCCGTCTGTGCGGGGAGAAGGATCAGCTGGCGGTACGGGTGACCGGAGCGTTTGCGGCTCAGGAGGAAGTTGGAACGAGAGGTGCCACAGTCACATCCCAGATTGTCCGTCCGGACCTGGCGATTGTCTTTGAGGGATCCCCGTCGGATGATTTTTATTTCAGTGCTGCCCAGACCCAGGGGCACATGCGGGGCGGTGTCCAGATCCGCAGGATGGATAAGAGCTATATTTCCAATCCGGTGTTTATCGAGTATGCGGAAGAGCTTGCGAAGAAATTCGGAATCCCGTTTCAGGAGACAGTCCGCCGCGGCGGAAGCACGAACGCTGGAAAGATCAGCCTGACAGCAAAGGCAGTTCCGGTGCTGGTTCTCGGTGTCCCGAGCCGGTATGTTCATACTCATTATAATTTCTGTGCGAAGTCCGATCTTGAAGCGGCAGCAGATCTTGCTGTGGAAGTAATCCGGGGACTTGACGCGGAAAAGATCCGCCATATCTGCAGACAGGATATTTTAAAATAAGAAGATCCCAGGGTGCTGAAAGCGGCAGTGCCCCTCAGACGGGTGAAGACAGAACAACAGAAAAAAGCGTTCGGATCCATAGGAATGGATTCCGGACGCTTTTTCCGTAAAAATGAGGAACTAAATGGGAAAACTCAGAGGCGGAGGTTTGTGGGGGTTATGCCTCTAATTTTTTCCCGGTGATCATCTCATATGCTTCCAGATATTTCGCGATAGTCTTATCGACGATCTCCTGAGGAAGTGTCCAGTCATTGCCCGGATGGGAAGTGAGCCAGTCGCGGGCGAACTGCTTGTCGAAGGACGGCTGACCGTGACCCGGCTCATAGCCTTTTGCCGGCCAGAATCGGGAGCTGTCCGGTGTGAGCATCTCGTCACCGATCACGAGGTTGCCCTCCTCGTCAAGACCGAATTCGAATTTTGTATCGGCGATGATGATTCCTTTTGCGAGGGCGTACTCTGCACATTTTTTATATAAAGCGATAGTGCTGTCACGAAGAAGCTCCGCATACTCGCGGCCCTTTCCCGGGAAGTATTTCTCGAGATGGTCGATGCTCTGCTCGAAGGAGATATTCTCGTCATGGTCACCGATCTCAGCCTTTGTGGACGGAGTATAAATCGGCTCCGGGAGTTTATCGGATTCCTTTAAGCCTTCCGGAAGACGGATTCCGCAGACGGTACCGTCTTTTTTGTAGCTTGCCCAGCCGCTTCCTGTAATATATCCGCGGACGATGCACTCGATCGGCAGCATATGTAACTTGCGGCACATCATCGTCTTTCCTTCAAATTTTTTCTGCTGGAAGAACTCCGGCATATCCTTTGTATCAACGGAGATCATATGGTTCGGGAGAATATCCTTTGTCAGGTCAAACCAGAATTTGGACATCTGGGTCAGAACAGCACCTTTGGAGGTAACCTCATTGTGAAGGATCACGTCAAAACAGCTGATACGGTCAGTGGCAACCATAATAAGGCTGTCCCCGTTGTCATAAATTTCACGTACTTTTCCTTCTTTGATCGGTTTTAATTCCTGCATGTCTACACCTCTTCATTATATTTTCTTATACAGCGTTTGTCGTATCATGAAAACGCTGAGCGAACTTACAGTAAAATTACCATTAAATGGCGGTTTCTGTCAATATTCAATTTGCACAATATTTACATAAGAAAAAAGAAATGTTTTGGAAATGGGATTGTGTAAAGAATTTTACAGGCTTTTAATAAAATGTATAAAAGTTGTGCTAATGTTTATAAATAAGAAATACTAATAAATACGAGATTAGTTATAAGAAAAGAGTGGACGGCTTTGAACTCGTGTGTCCGGAACTGACGATGGATCCTGCAGACCAGCATGATAGGTGAAAGATGTGTGCGGACGAATGATGTTCAAATGAATATACAGCAATATGCCGGTGCTTCCGATTTTGCCACAGAAAAATATATGTCGAAAATGCACAAAAACATTAGAAATATGGAATGAAATTATACAGATTCACAGGATTCCACAAACTATCGCAGTTTTGTCCACTGTTAAAATTTCCTGTGCGCTACTATAATAAAAGTACAAAATGAGTTGTGAGAGAAACAAGATGACCCAGTAAATGAAGGAGGAAAAGTTTTATGAGAAAACGTACTTTGTCATTGGCACTTGCAGTTTCCATGGCAGCGATGTCCCTCGCGGGATGCGGCGGCGGTGGCGGAACGACAGCTACGACAGCGGCAGCCGGCGGTGAGACCACAGCGGCGGCAAGCGAGGCGGCAACAGAGGCTGCGTCCACAGACGATACCAATCTTTCTGATGTTGAAAAGATCATTAAGGAAGCAGAAGGAATGTCCATGGAAGAGTTGGCGAAGAAAGCCATCGAAGAGTCCAACGGAAAGACCTTCTATGGTGTTGGTAACTCCAGCCGCGGAAAGAGCGCACTGCCGTTATTCATCGAATACCTGCAGTCCATCGATCCATCCTACAAAATGGAATATGAGTGGCAGCAGCCGAAGAACAACAAGATCTTCGAGCAGCTGACCGCAGACTCCTTAAAGACAGAAGGAACCTTCGCGATGACCCTGATCCAGGATGGCAACCAGATCGAGTCCAAGATGGTTCAGCCGGGAATCTTAAAGACCTACATCCCGAAAGAGTGGGCAGAGGCAAACGGAACAACACCGGACGCATATAAAGGATTCCTTCCGTTACAGACATTAAATAAAGTATTTATGTATAACAGCACAGGAAGCGCTGAATATAAGAACTGCTGGGATTTCGTGGCAGAGGGCGTTCATCCGTTATACATGGATATCGATTCCGAGATCGTTGGAAAGAACTTCTTATACATGCTGACAGAAGATAAGTACGCCGGATGGTTAAAGGATGCTTATGATGCTCTCGATGACACAAAGAAGGCATACTTCAAACCGGTTATCGACGAGATGGCAGCAGATGCTGAGGATCTTGGACTTGGCGAGAACGGCGCATATGCCCTTGCATGGATCAAGCTCTGGGTTGAGAACTACAATGAGCAGACAGACGATGGTCCGATCTGCAACACACTTGTTACGGATTCCGCAACAGATCAGGCCGGATTATTAGTTTATTCCAAACTTCGTTCCGTAGAAGAGTCCGCAGGCGTTTCCTTAAATAACATTAAGGTTGCCGCTTATCAGGACGGCTACAAAGGCATCGGTGGTTACGGTTACTGCCATTATCTCTTCGTTACAAACAACAGCCCACTTCCGTGGACCGCATGCGCATTCATCCAGTACATGACATGTACAGAGGACGGCTTCTCCGCATGGGGCAAAGATATGGGCGGCTACTCCGCTAACCCGGAAGTTGCTGCAGCGATCGAGGAAACCTACCAGCACAGCAAGGGCGGCTACAACGAGGCCGGCGAAGACCAGTTCCCGTGCAAGGACGACCGTGGATATGACTGGTGGACAACAGACGGCGAATTAGTTCTGGAAGATCCGGACTACTGTGCATCTGTTTCCTTTACAGTCGGCAGCTGGATCGAGCTTCTCACGAAGTACAGCGACTCTGCAAAGTAAATTAACCTGTAACTGTTCAGTGCCTTCACAGTTACATGCAAAAATCCATTCCAAATTGACTTCGTCAATGGGATTTTTGCCTACTGCGCGACGCGTTCTTACGGTCCGCGCAGTGAATGCGCAGACCTATTGAACAGTTGCATGAAACAAGATAGTTCGAGGGTGCCGTACATGTGTGCGGCGCCCTCATGTTACATATGGCATCTGCCGTGAGAGAAAAACGGCATCCATGTTTCAAATGAAAGGAGCGGACAATTCTGTGAACAGATACAATCGTGTAAAAACATATTTTTCAAAACCGCAGAACATCATCCTTCTCCTGTTCGGCATCGTACTGACGTTCTCCACTGTTGCGCCGATCATCGCCATCGTAAAAGATACGATCACGATCCATCCGGGAACCATTGACGCCCATCTCGCCGGAAAGGCGTCCGGTTACACGCTGATCAACTATGTGGACCTCTTTACAAGCCGTCTGGCGAAGACAAACCTCTGGAAGCCGTTGTGGAATACGATCCTCTTAGCAGTCTTTACCTGTACGATCTCTATTCTCTACGGCGGAACCTTTGCGTTTCTGGTAACAAGAACGAACCTGAAATTCAAAAAGTATTTAAGCTCCATCTTTATTTTCCCGTACATCATGCCACAGTGGACGTTAGCGGTTGTATGGCAGAACGTATTTAACAGCAACGCAGTCGTTGGTACATCCAACGGACTCCTTGCATCCCTTGCCGGCATCTGCATGCCGAAATGGTGGTGTCTGGGATTATTCCCGAGCTCTGTGGTTCTGGGACTTCACTACGCGCCATTCGCTTACATCCTGATCGGCGGAATTTTCCGGAATATGGACGCAAATCTGGAAGAAGCGGCAACGATCCTCGATACACCGAAATGGAAGACGATGTTTCGCATTACGCTTCCGATGGTAAAACCGGCGATCCTCTCGACGATCCTTCTCGTATTCGGAAGCGCCATGGGAAGCTACCCGGTACCGCATTATCTTGGACTTACCACCCTTTCCACGAAGTACATTTCCTTAAACTCCAAGTACACCGGTGAAGCGAGTATTTTAGCCATCATCATGATGATCTTCGGTGTGGCGATCCTCACGATGAATCAGGTGAGCTTAAAGAGCCGGAAGAACTATACGACCGTCACCGGCAAATCCGGTCAGTTATCGAAGATGAACCTTGGAAAAGTCGGAAAATACGCGATTGCAGTTGTGATGATCATTCTGACCTTCTTCACAAGTATCTTCCCGATCTTTTCCTTCGCTCTTGAGACGTTCCTCCCGAACCCGGGCGACTACAGCTTCCTCTACACGAAGGACTTAAGCAACCTGACCACGAAATGGTGGATCACGAAAGAGAATATCACCGAGAACGGTATGTACGGACAGCACGGTATCCTCTATAACAGTACGATCTGGCACGCGTTTGCCGGTACGCTTTTAGTTGCTGTCTGCTGTGCGCTGATCGCAGGTACCATCGGTACCCTGATCGGATACGCGGTTGCGAAGAACCGCAGAAGCCGCTGGGCAAGCTATGTAAACGGCGTGGCATTCCTTCCGTATCTGATGCCCTCCATCGCTGTCGGCGCTGCGTTCTTCATCCTGTTCTCCAACGAGAAGATCAACCTCTTCAATACTTATACGCTGCTGATCATTGCAGGTACGATCAAGTACATTCCGTTTGCGAGCCGGAGCGCGCTAAACTCCATGCTGCAGATCAGCAATGAGATCGAGGAAGCAGCGATCATACAGGACATTCCATGGACGAAGAGAATGTTCCGGATCATTATCCCGATCCAGAAATCCGCGATCATCAGTGGATACATGCTTCCGTTTATGACATGTCTCCGTGAACTGTCACTGTTCCTGCTCTTATGTACGCAGGGCTTCATCCTCTCGACGACGCTGGACTATTTCGATGAAATGGGTCTGTACGCGTTCTCGAGCGCGATCAACCTGATCCTGATCGTTACGATCCTGATCTTTAATACGTTAGTCAATAAGCTGACAGGTGCAAGCCTTGACGATGGAATAGGAGGAAATTAATATGCCGGAAATCACATTGAGAAATATAACAAAACGCTGGGGAAAATTCTTCGGAGTCGATCATCTGGATCTTGACATCGCGGATAACTCCTTTATCACACTGCTCGGACCGTCCGGATGCGGAAAAACAACGATCCTCCGCATGATCGCGGGGCTCGAGACACCGACGACCGGTCAGATCAAGATCGGAGATAAGGTTGTGTTTGACAGTGAGGCGGGGATCAATATTCCGGCCAACAAGCGTAAGGTCGGATTCCTGTTCCAGAACTACGCGCTGTGGCCGAACATGACCGTTTACCAGAATATTTCTTTTGGTTTAAGCAATATCAAGGAAGAACTTCCGAAATACGATTTTGATGCCATGACGACGGGGGAGCTGATCCGGGCGCTGAAGAGCGGAAAGAAGATCAAAGAGTTAGTGGAAGAGTGCCGCGATAAGAGAGGTAAGCTCGACACGGATAAAGTCTATCTGAAATTTATCGACGCATTCATCCTCTCTATTTATACCGCGAAGATCCTCTACGGATACGGGATTCAGGACGCGGCAGATCCGGACGCAGCCGCAAAGGCGAAGGCGGAGGAGCTGACAAAGAAGCTTGACGGGATCAAAAAATCCTACGAGTCAAAGGGTCAATCCTTAAATGAGGAATATGCCATCGTATCCGGAGGAAAAGTTCTGACAGAAGACAGAAAACTCACGAAGGAAGAGATCGATAAATCCGTCCGCAGAGTTTCCAGGATCGTCAAGATCGGCATGTTCATGAACCGTTACCCGGCAGAGCTCTCCGGCGGTCAGCAGCAGCGTGTTGCCATCGCGAGAACCCTGGCACCGGAACCGGCAGTTCTCTTCATGGATGAGCCGCTGTCAAACCTTGACGCGAAGCTCCGTCTCGAGATGAGATATGAGCTGCAGAGACTTCATGTTGAGACAGGAAGTACCTTTGTGTATGTCACCCATGACCAGATGGAGGCCATGACACTGGCGACAAAGATCTGCCTGATCAACAACGGTGTGCTTCAGCAGTATGATGCCCCGCTTGATGTATACAACAGGCCGGCAAACCTTTTCGTAGCGGACTTCGTCGGAAATCCGTCCATCAACTTTGTGGAGGCGAAGGGAAAAGAACAGGCTGATGGAAGTTTCAGCTTTAGGATTCTGGATGATCTCGAAGCGACATTCCGACCGAACGAGCCTATCGATATGGCGGCATGGTTCGCAAAGAGAGATAAAGACGCGGCTGATCTGGAAGCTCAGAGGATTGAGATGCTAAAGGATAAGAAGGCCGTTGAGAAGAGCAATAAGGATGAGGTATTCAAGTACCATATCGCGAAGGTCGACGAGTCTGACTATGCGGTGGAGGAAGAGCCGGAGATCACCAACGAGGACTTCGTCCTGGCGATCCGTCCGGAGGCACTGAAGCTCTCCGGGGACGGCGCGATCGCATCCACGATCTACGGTGCAATGCCGACTGGTATGGAATCTACCGTGAAGCTCAGGATCGGAAAGTACCTGCTGACAGGCGTTATCTTCGGCGGTGTTACCTTTAAACTTGGCGAAGAGACAGGTGTTGATATCGCGGGAACGGACATTCTTCTGTTTGACAGAAAGTCTGGAAAGGCGATTACAGCCGGAAATCTTACAGTAAAAGGCTGAGAAAACGAAAAAAGGATAAAAAGGTCAGGATAAAAGAATGTATGACGGCGGCAGAACTGCGAATAGGCGGTTTTGCCGCCTTTTTATGAAAATCGGAGAAACCTGCCGGCATCAGGATCTGCGGTGAAGGTGTTGCGGAATCTGTGAAAATCTGATAAGCTTGAAAAACAGGAAAACAAAAGAGAAAGCAGCGGAATTTAAGATGATTTCGCTGATGGGGATGTGTGATGAAAAGGAAGATCATGGCAGCCTGCGGAATGGTCATTCTGGCCGGATTTCTGCTTGGCGGCTGCGGCAGCGTGGAGTCCGGGCTTGTGAGAACGACCGCAGCCGTAGAAGAGTATCAGAATCCGGACGCGAAAGAATCCTGCGCAGCGGAGAACGTTTGGAAGGAACAGGAAAGTGAGAAAAACGGAACGTATGGCGGTAAGCCTCACGTTGTACTGCAGCAGAAGGAGACGGAAGCATCCGAGGAAGAAACAGAGGCAGCAGATCCCTATGCGCAGCTCTTAAAGGATCCGGAAGCGATGGCGGCAGACAAGATCTACGCGAAGGAGACGGCGGAGCCGGGAAAAACGCGGATCGTCTTTGCAGGTGATATTCTGTTCGATTCCCACTACGCGATCATGGCATCTCTCTTAAAGCGCGGGCAGGGGATCGAGGGGGGAATCTCAGCGGATCTTTTATCCATCATGCGCGGTGCCGATATTTTTATGGTGAACAACGAATTCCCCTACACGACGGGCGGCGCACCCACGGCTGGAAAGAAATTCACGTTCCGGGCAGATCCGAAGTATGCGTCCTGGCTGTTTGACATGGGCGCGGATCTTGTGTCTCTGGCGAATAACCATGCCTACGATTACGGGGAGGTCTCCCTTACGGATACGCTGGACACGCTGGAAGCTATTGGAATGCCCTATGTGGGAGCGGGACGGAACCTTGATGAGGCGGTGAAACCGGTCTCCTTTATTGCCAATGGAAAGAAGATCACCTTTGTCTACGCAACACAGATCGAGCGGACACTTCCACCGGATACCAGAGGGGCGACAGAGGCAACTCCGGGGGTGTTCCGGTGTCTGGAGATCGGAACGTTTCTGGAAGTGATATCCGCGGCGAAAGCAGACAGTGATTTCGTGATCGTTTACATCCACTGGGGAACAGAAGGCACGGATAAAATTGACCGCTGGCAGCAGGAGCAGGCGCCTCAGATCGCGGCGGCGGGAGCGGACCTGATCATAGGGGACCACCCTCATGTGTTGCAGCCCATCAGCTATCAGGGGGATATTCCGGTGGTGTACAGCCTCGGAAACTATCTCTTCAACTCAAAGACGCTGGATACCTGTCTCATGGAGGCCGTGGTCGGGGATGAGGGATTGGAATCTCTGCAGTTTATCCCGGCGAAGCAGTCGAACTGCCGCGTGACGAAGGCGGAAGGAGCGGAGAAGGAGCGGATCCTCAATTATATGAGAAGCATTTCTCCGGAGACAGTGATCGATGAAGAGGGGTATATTACAAAACAGGATACCCGGTAACGGCAGCAGAATACAATGTAACTGTAAAAGTACTGAACAGTTGCAGTAAGCAATAAAAAAGAACGCGCACCGAAGCTTCACGTTATATGAAGAAACATAGGTACGCGTTCTTTTGCGTTATGCATTTGGAGAAAATAAGGATATTCTTAAATATTTATAAGAAAGATTCTGGGTCTCGTTTACGGTATTGCGATCGGAAAGTATAAGTGTGACAAAGATGTGTGGGCAGATATCAGCAAGGGATTTGCTGAGATGGGAAATTATGTGTTCATGTGCTTCTTCATCTCCATCTTTACAAACTTTTTCTCGATCTCAAAGCTTGGAACGATCCTTGCACCGGTATTTATTCCGATGATGATGTTGATGGGCTTTGATCCGGCGATCACGCAGGTTGTTTACAGAATCGGCGATTCCATCACAAATCCGCTGTCGCCGTTATTCACTTACATGCCGGTTCTTCTTGGATTCGCGCACAAGTATGATGAGAAGGTCGGTCTCGGACCTGGAGGCGCGATCTATCTGTAAAGATATAGAGCCATAGGAACAGTAACCCAGGATGCAGCTGAGTTGGGGAATTTTCCTGTTTACAGAAAAAATATCCTATGTTATAATGTCCATTAGACGTTTCCTGTGCCAGTCTGCCCTTTTGGGCGAGATGGTGCGGAAAAGAAATAGAAACAGTATACGAAAAGGATGGAACTGATATGGCAACATTACTTGAAACATGGAGAAACCTCGCTTACGGTGATGGTCTCGATGATAAAAAGAAAGAAGAACTCTGGACAAACTACTTTACGATCGAGAAAGGCATCTACGAGAAGATCCTCTCCAACCCGGCTGAGGTTGTTGAAGGAACCGTAAAAGAACTCGCTGAGAAGTACGGCACAGAAGTTCTCATTATGACCGGTTTCCTCGATGGAATCAACGAGAGCTTAAAGGGATATGAGAATCCGATCGACACAATGGCTGAAGATACCGTTGTTAAGATCGAGATCGATCCGGAGAAGCTTTACTACAATATGGTAGAGGCTAAGGCTTCCTGGCTTTATGAGCTTCCGCAGTGGTCTGAGATCCTTTCCGCTGAGACAAGAACCGAGCTTTATAAGAAACAGAAAGCTTCCGGAACTGTACGTCGTCAGGGCCACAAGATCTACCCGAACGATCCGTGTCCGTGTGGAAGCGGAAAGAAGTACAAAAAGTGCTGCGGCCGCAACGCATAAGATGAAACGTAAGCCATTACCTATTGCGGGTAGTGGCTTTTTCATTACTGCAGAGGCAGATGAAGGAGAGAATATGCAGGCATATACAGGTTTTGCCGTTGTCTATGACACTTTCATGGATAACATTCCATACGAAGAGTGGTGTGAATATCTGACAGGACTTTTAAAGGAGCAGGGAGTTGCAGGAGGTCTTCTTCTGGATCTCGGCTGCGGAACGGGAAGTCTCACGGAACTTCTCGCGGACGCAGGCTACGACATGATCGGTGTGGACAATTCCGAAGAGATGCTGGAACTGGCCCTGGAGAAGAAGGAAAAGTCCGGAAAAGATATTTTATATCTCTGTCAGGATATGCGGGAATTTGAACTTTACGGCACAGTGGCGGCGGTGGTCTCCATCTGTGACTGTATGAATTATATTCTGGAACCGGAAGATCTGACGGAAGTGTTCCGTCTGGTCAACAACTATCTGGATCCGGGCGGGGTCTTTATCTTTGATATGAATACCGAATACAAATACCGGGAGATCATGGCAGACAACACCATCGCGGAGGATCGGGACGATTCCAGCTTTATCTGGGACAACCAGTATGAGGAAGAGGAAAGGATCAATATTTATGATCTGTCCATCTTTGTCCGTGAAGAGGGGGATCTTTTTCGAAAGTACCATGAGACCCATTACCAGCGGGCATATACTCTGGAGGATATGAAGCGCGCCATCGCGGAGGCAGGAATGGAATTTGTTGCTGCCTACGACGCGTTCACGAAGAATCCGCCGCGGGAGGATAGTGAACGTATTTATGTGATCGCGAGAGAACATGGAAAAGAAAGGAAATAGAACATGAACGATTATATGATCCGTGCGACGGCTGCAGATGGCCAGATCCGCGCTTTCGCCGCAACGACAAGAGATATGGTAGAAAATGCAAAGAATGCCCATAATACGAGCCCGGTGGCTACGGCTGCTCTGGGACGCCTGATGACAGCGGCTGCCATGATGGGTGCTGATTTGAAGGGGGAAAAGGATCTTTTAACACTGAGGATCGAGGGAAGCGGTCCGCTTGGAGGACTTCTTGTTACAGCCAACGGTCACGGTGACGTGAAGGGATATGCGTTCCATCCGGAAGTAATGCTTCCGCCGAACGCACAGGGAAAACTTGATGTTGGCGGTTCTCTGGACCTCGGCGTTTTGAGCGTTATTAAGGATATTGGTTTAAAAGAGCCGTATGTGGGACAGACACAGCTTGTCACAGGTGAGATCGCGGAAGATCTGACCTACTATTTTGCCACATCTGAGCAGGTTCCGTCCTCCGTTGCTCTTGGTGTTTTAATGAATAAGGACAACACGGTTCGTCAGGCAGGCGGCTTTATCATCCAGCTTCTTCCGGGCGCTTCCGATGAGATCATCGACAAGCTTGAGGCAAAGCTTTCCGGAATCTCCTCTATCACATCCCTGCTTGATGCTGGAAAGACTCCGGAGGAGATCCTGACAGATATCCTTGGGGAGTTCGGACTTGAGATCTTATCAAAAATGCCGGTACAGTTCCACTGTGACTGCGAGCGTTCCAGAGTGGAGAAGGCGATCATCAGCATCGGAAAGAAAGAGATCCGGGATATGATCGATGAGGGCAAGGAGATCGAGGTCAACTGCCAGTTCTGCAACAAGCATTATAAATTCTCAGTGGATGAACTGGGAGATCTGTTAAAGAAGGCGACGAGAGAGTAAGAGTATGAGTTCTGTAAAATTGAACGATGAAGAAAAACAGCTGCTCCATAACGCATGGCATCACTTCCTGACCATCACCCATCACAAGATGGTGGTCATGGAAGGCTGCTTTCAGGTTGGACTTTTTAAACAGGGGTTGCTCCATGATCTGTCGAAGTATTCCTGGGAAGAATTTAAGACCGGCGTGAAGTATTATCAGGGAACGCGAAGTCCAAATGCGGCGGAGAAAGAAGAAAAGGGATATTCCTCCGCATGGCTCCATCACAAGGGGAGAAATAAACATCACTTCGAATACTGGACCGATGTGTCCACAGCGGAGGATCACTGGAAGATCGTCGGCGTAAAGATGCCGGTAAATTATCTGGCGGAGATGGTCATGGACCGGATTGCGGCTTCAAAGATCTATCAGGGGAAAAATTACACGGACGCAGCACCCTACACGTATTTTTCCAGAAATAAGGAATATATCGTCATGCATCCGGAGACAAAAGAATGTCTTGACAGGATACTTCTGATGCTAAAGGAAAAAGGCGAGAGAAAGACATTTGCGTATATCAGAAAGCTTCTTAGGAACGGGGATTACTAGAAATAAGCACTCGTACCCGACGCGGGAATGCGTCTCAGCACGTCTTCGCATTGAACGAGATTTACAGCACAACTGCTGCCGTCTGCAGCTAACGCAGGCGGCAGGGCTGATGTGTAAAGATATTGGATTAGCGATTTTATTTGAGAAATGAGATGATCTCTTTTATGTACCGGTTCAGCTTTTCAGGGTCGGAAAAACAGTCTTTCCGGATTTCGAAGAATCCTGTTTTATCCTTACAGGAGGTCTTGAATTCTGGATCCCAGATATCTGTGGGCTGAGGGAGAAAGAGACCGACCTTTTTTGTGTAGCAGGTCTCCTTCGTTGCCTTGATCCGGGCATCCTTGTCGACGAATTCGCCGACACTTTTGTGGATCGCCGTGTCCTCATAGATCAGATAATAGTAATCTTTATAATTAGGATAATAAAATTTTAATGTACCGCTGTAGACCCGGATGGAAAGCTCCATCCGGTCTTTGTCTGCCCGGAAAGCGTAGGCAGGGACAGAGGCAGATACCGGGGACGGAAGGCTCGTCTGTGGATCTCCTGAGAGGGACAAGATCAGCCGGTCCGTCTCACCGGAAGCTTCCCGCACCGCATTTAATGTAAAATTCTGGGCAAAAAAATCCGGGTAGAAGAGAATGGGGAGAAGAGCTGGCATTCCCTTTAAGTCATCTTCATTGTGGAGGAGAAGAAGGCGCTTTTCCTCCTCGTTGCGGGTATTCAGATAATTCAGGTAAACCTCGATGAGTTCGCCGCCGGTATAAAGGTCCTCGCGGCTGATCTTTAGAAAGTGTTCGATGGTCTTCTGCTTCATATCCGGCAGGCTGAGGAGCTTTTTAAATGACTTGATCCGGCGGAAGATGTCAACACTCTCCACGCGGTCAAAGGCAGGAGAGAGTTTCAAGGCTTTGGCGCGCTTCGTGACAAAGGGAATGTCGAACATGTCCCCATTAAAATGGACGAGGGTGTCAAAAGCGTTTAAAAAGTCAAAGAATGCGGCGAGAACATCGGCCTCCGCGTCCCTTGTGTCCGCAAACCACTGGATCAGGCGGAGATGATCTCCTTCCGGCCAGATACAGCCGATGAGATATACGGTGTTGTAGTCGGCGGAGAAGCCTGTGGTCTCAATATCAAAAAAGACGAGCTTTTTCGGGTCTCCGAGGCGCTTCAAAGGATAGGTGACGGTACCCGGAAATGATTTTTCGATTGTGATCATGTGATATTCCTTTTCCTTGCAGGGATAGTCTGCCTGTGCCTCGTGAAAAATGGCGATGACTGCGCGTGATCGTGATTGTCTGGTACAGCCCGGAACAGGCAGGAAAATTTTTACTTCTGTGTTTTCTGATTATACCTGTGAAAACATGGAAAGTCAACGACAGAGAAATACATAATCGAAAATATGTTCGATTCCTGCGGCGGTTTCACTTGCACTTAAATGGCGGCTATGGTATGATTACGACATGTACAGAACATGTCAAGAAGAAAAGGGAGGTTTACCCAGTGATTTCATATATACGTGGTCCGCTGGAAGAAAAGAGGGAAGATTCCGTCGTTATCGAGGCGGGAAATATTGGCTATCGGATCTTTATTCCGCCATCGCTCCTCGGAGAGCTTCCGGGTCTGGGGGAGGAAGTGAAGATCTACACATATTTTTCCGTGCGTGAGGATGGAATGAGCCTTTTTGGTTTTCTCTCGAAGCAGGATCTTGAAATGTTCCGCCAGCTGATCGGGGTGAACGGGGTTGGCCCGAAAAGCGCCCTGGGAATTCTCTCCGCGCTGAAACCGGATGTCCTGCGTATGGCGGTGCTCTCCGGTGACGCAAAGGCGATCTCGAAGGCGCCGGGCGTCGGCGCAAAGACAGCACAGAGGATCATTCTGGATCTGAAGGATAAAGTGAAGGCGGAGGATGTCCTGTTTGCCGGAGCAGATCTTGCGGAGAACCGGAATACGGATCTCTCTGGAATGGAGGAAGCCGGAAAAGAGGCTGTGGAAGCACTTACGGCCCTCGGTTATTCCGCTTCTGAGGCGCAGACTGCTGTGAAGAAAGTAACGATCACGGAGAATATGACTTCCGAGGATGTGCTGAAGGGTGCACTGAAATACCTGGCATTCTTATAGGATGCTTTCTGTTTTGAAGAACGGTAAAAATGACAGTGGAGAGATCCGGCTGTAGGATAGAAATATAGATAGGAAATGTTATGAGCCGAAAAATCATTACGACTGAAGAGACTGAGGAAGACAAAAAAATAGAGGGGACCCTGCGCCCGCAATATTTAAAGGATTATATCGGTCAGGAGAAGATAAAATCGACGTTAAAGATCTTTATCGATGCGGCGAAGAGCCGTGGAGAGGCATTGGATCATGTGCTTTTTTATGGCCCACCGGGACTTGGAAAGACGACGCTGTGCGGGATCATTGCGAATGAGATGGGCGTGAACTTAAAAGTGACCTCCGGCCCCGCAATCGAAAAGCCGGGCGAGATGGCCGCGATTTTAAACAATCTTCAGGAGGGCGATGTCCTGTTCGTGGACGAGATCCACAGGCTGAACCGTCAGGTGGAGGAAGTGCTGTATCCTGCGATGGAAGATTTTGCCATTGATATTATGCTGGGAAAGGACTCATCTGCCCGCTCGATCCGACTGGACCTCCCGAAATTTACGCTTGTAGGAGCAACGACGAGAGCGGGACTTCTGACAGCGCCGCTCCGGGACCGTTTCGGCGTGATCCAGAGACTCGAATTTTATACGCCTGAGGAACTCTGTGTGATCGTAAAGCGTTCTGCAAAGGTCCTGGGAGTTGAGATCGATGAGGAAGGTGCCTTTGAGATCGCCCGGAGATCCAGAGGAACCCCAAGGCTGGCAAACCGTCTCTTAAAGAGAGTGCGGGATTTTGCCCAGGTAAAATATGATGGAGTGATCACAAAGAATGTGGCGGATTTCGCTCTGGATATTCTGGATGTGGATAAACTCGGACTTGACAATAATGACCGGACTCTGCTTCTCACCATGATCCGGAAGTTCTCCGGCGGGCCGGTGGGACTTGAGACGCTGGCGGCGTCCATCGGAGAGGACTCCGGAACTCTGGAAGATGTGTACGAACCGTATTTATTAATGAACGGACTCATTATGCGGACGCCGAGGGGAAGAATGGCGACGGATCTTGCCTACAGGCATCTTGGAATCGATATGGAAAAATAATAGGAAGAAATTACAGAAAACAATTTGTGACGGACCGGTGGGCAGTTACGCAAAAAAGTGAGGAATTATAAATGGATGAGAAGAACTATACACAAGTACTGATCAATGGAAATGTCTACACGTTGGGCGGAGCGGAAGATGCGGAATACCTGCAGAAGGTGGCTGCCTATATTAATGAAAAGATCGCTGTACTAAAGGCACAGCCGGGATTCACCAGACAGAATAAGGATTATCAGGAAGTCATGATCTATTTAAACCTGGCAGACGATTATTTTAAGACCCTTCAGGAAGCGATGATGCTGCGCGCCCAGAAGGACGAGATGGAGAAGGAGATCTACAGCTTAAAGCATGAGCTGATTGGTCTTCAGATGAAGCAGGAATCTGCGGAGAAGAAGGCGGAATAAAGGAGGAGACCAGCTATGAAAAACAGAACGGTTGAAATCCTCGCACCGGCCGGTTCCTATGAGAGCATGGTGGCTGCAGTGAACGCGGGAGCGGACGCGGTCTATATCGGTGGAAGCCGGTTTGGTGCCCGTGCCTACGCGAACAACCTGGATGAGGAGACGATGGTGAAGGCCATTGACTTCATGCATCTTCACGGATGCAGGATCTATATGACAGTCAACACTCTTGTGAAGGAAAAAGAGATGTGGGATCTGTATTCTTATCTGAAACCGTACTACGAGGCGGGACTGGATGCCGTTTTAGTCCAGGATATGGGAGCTCTCACCTACATCCGGAAACACTTCCCGGACCTTCCGATCCATATCAGTACTCAGATGACGGTGACGGGAAAGTACAGTGCGAAAGATCTGAAAGCCCTTGGTGCCGTCCGCGTTGTTCCTGCACGGGAGCTTTCTTTAAAGGAGATCCGGGAGATCTACGATGACACGGGACTTGAGGTGGAGACCTTTGTCCACGGTGCTCTCTGTTACTGTTATTCCGGTCAGTGCCTGTTTTCCAGCCTGATCGGCGGCCGGAGCGGAAACCGTGGGCGGTGTGCGCAGACTTGCCGCCTGCCTTTCGACGCGGAGCAGAACGGAACGTATGTCAATAAAAAGAATGAAAAATATATCTTAAGCCTGAAAGACCTGTGTACTCTGGACCTGATCCCGGATATTCTGGAAGCGGGAGTCTGTTCCTTAAAAATTGAGGGGCGGATGAAGAGTCCGCGCTACACGGCCGGCGTTGTGAGCATTTACCGGAAATATGTGGATCTCTATTTGAAAGAGGGACGTGCCGGATACCATGTGGAGAAGGCTGACAGGGATGCGCTGCTTGCCCTCTTTGACCGCGGCGGGCAGTCTCAGGGGTATTACAGAACCCACAATGGGCGTGACATGGTGGTATTAAAGGAGAAGCCGGAGTACCGCGACGTGGATCAGGAGCTTTTTGATTATCTGGACCGCACCTATGTGAATGCGGAAAAGAAGATTCCTGTGACGGGAAGCGCATACATTGCAGTTGGAAAGCCGGGATATTTTTCCGTGTCGGATGAGGCCGGAAACACCGCGTGGGTGGAATCGCAGCCTGCGGAGGAAGCAAAAAACGCCCCAATGGACGCGGAGCGCGTTAAAAAGCAGCTTTCAAAGACCGGAGATTCCATGTTCATCTTCTCAGATCTCGCTGTGGAGTGTGAGGGGAATGTGTTTATGCCGGTGCAGGTATTAAATAAGATGCGCCGTGAGGTTCTGAAAAAGCTTCAGGATGAGATTCTGTCCGGCTGCCGGAGAAACAGTTCTGTTCCGCCGGTGATGGCGGAGGAGAAAATACCTGAAAAGCCGGACCCGGAAAAGAAGCCGGAATTTACAGCCTTTGTCCAGACGAAGAAGCAGTTTGAGGTGGTTCTCGGTAAATTTAAAATGTACCGGAAGCTGTCTGCTGGGGAATACGGAATTTATCTCGCATCAGAGAGCTTTGATGCCGCAGAGTGGAAGAAACTTGCGGAACGCTGTCATGAGGCAGGGGTCAGATGCTATCTTATGATGCCAAGAATCTTCCGGAAAGAAGCGGAGCAGTATTTCAGAAAGCAGATGGAACAATTAAAGACTGCCGGGTTCGACGCTTTGGGAATCGGCTCCATGGAAGAACCGGGATTTCTCCGAGAAGCCGGAATCGAACTTCCACTGTATTTTGACCATGGAATGTATTCCTGGAACCATCTTGCCGGTGCGGCGATGGAACAGTACGGGGCGGACCGGCTGACGATTCCTGTAGAGTTAAACGAGCGTGAGATCCGGGAATCCGGTGTCCGGGGAGAGATGATCGTATACGGGTATCTTCCGATGATGATCTCTGCCCAGTGTATCAGAAAAACCACGCTGGGATGTTCTGGAAAGCCGGAAGTCATGTGGTTAAAAGACCGCAAGGAGATGCGTTTTCCTGTGGTGAATCAGTGCCGCTTCTGTTATAATACGATTTACAATTCTGCGCCGCTTTCCCTTTTAGGACTTTCAGGACAGGTTGCAGGACTAAAACCGGTTGCGATCCGCCTGAATTTTACGGCGGAGGAACCGGATGCAGTGGGTGAGATCCTGGACGCATTTTTTGAAGAATACGAAATGGGCGAAAAAGCGGCGGAACCGGCTGTCTTAAAGAATCAATTTACGCGCGGACATTTTAAGCGCGGAGTGGAGTAGGTGATAATTCTTGACTAATCTGATCATACAGATATCCAGATACTTGATGATCCTTCTGATCGCTATGGATACCTATTACAATTTCCGTTTCTTTTCTATGCGGGATGAGGCGGGAAGAAACCGTGTCTGCGGACGCCAGTTGGTGTGTCTGTTCATGCTGCACTTTCTGGCAAATATCCTGATCTGGCTGAACACGGAATCCGTGATGATGCTGGCTTTTTACGGTGCGCAGGTGATTTTTTTCCTGCTGTATGTCTACCTCACGAGGCTGTTTTACCGGAACAGTTCCAGACTCCTCGTCAATAATATTTGCACGCTTTTAGCGACAAGCTTTATTATCCTTACAAGACTGAATCCTGACCGGGCTATGCGCCAGTTTGTGATCGTGGCGGCAGCAGCGGTGGTGACGTGGATCATACCGTTTATCATTAACAGGGTATGGCAGCTGGTAACATTTCCATGGGTCTACGGGATTCTCGGGCTGGTACTTCTGGCAGTGGTCTGCGTGATCGGCAATACTTCCTACGGTGCCCAGCTTTCCCTGACCTTCGGCGGATTTACGGTTCAGCCGTCTGAGTTTGTGAAAATCAGCTTCGTGTTTTTTGTGGCAGCTATGTTTTACCAGTCCACAGACAGGGATACAATCATAAAGACCACGGTTGTAGCGGCATTACATGTCTTTGTGCTGGTGCTCTCAAAGGATCTTGGAAGCGCGCTGATCTTTTTCGTTGCCTACATGACGATGCTTTTTGTAGCCACATCCAGTTATCTCTGGTTTGGCGCGGGCATTGCGGGGGGATCGCTGGCAGCGGTTGCGGCCTATTATCTTTTCCCGCATGTGAGAAGGCGTGTGGAGGCCTGGGCTGATCCGTGGTCAGATATTGCCAACAAGGGCTATCAGGTGGCTCAGGCGCTGTTTGCCATTGGAACGGGCGGATGGTTCGGAATGGGACTCTATCGGGGAATGCCGGAAAAGATCCCGGTGGTGGACAAGGATTTCGTATTTGCGGCGATCTCCGAGGAGATGGGTGCGCTCTATGCTCTCTGCGTTTTGTTTCTGTGCCTCGGATGCTATCTGCAGTTTATGCTGATTGCAATGAAGATGCAGGCGATGTTCTATAAACTGATCGCGTTTGGGCTTGGAAGCGTTTATATCACGCAGGTATTTCTGACCATCGGCGGTGTGACAAAATTTATCCCGTCCACCGGTGTGACCCTGCCGCTTGTGAGCTACGGCGGAAGCTCCATCGTATCGACCTTTATCGTATTTCAGGTCATTCAGGGACTCTATGTCTTAAAACGCGGGGAAGAAGAGGAGGCGGATTCCAGTGAAGAAGAGTAAACCGAATCCGAAGGCAAACCGGAATATCCTCTGGTTTGTGTATGCGGCAGTATTTCTGTTTCTTGCCATGGGAATCTATGTTGGATATTTCCTTGCTGTGAAGAGTGATGCGGTGATCGATAATCCATACAATGCCAGAGTGAATATTTTTGAGGAACGGGTCACACGTGGGAAGATCCTTGCAGATGATGGGACAGTACTTGCAAGGACGGTCACAGCGACGGATTCCAATGGTACAGAGACACGGGAATACCCTTATGGCAGCCTGTTCGCCCATGCGGTGGGCTACTCGACGGTGGGAAAGACGGGGATCGAGTCTCTTGCAAACTTTGAACTTTTAAGGTCCCATACAAACCTCATCGAGCAGACCGCTGATGAGATCATGGGCAGGAAGAGTGTCGGTGACAATGTGGTGACGACCCTGAATGTGAACTTACAGCAGATCGCGTCGGATGCCCTCGGAAAGCACCGTGGAGCGGTCATTGCCATTGAACCGGATACCGGAAAGATCCTCTGTATGGTTTCAAAGCCGTCCTTTGATCCCAATACGGTGGCGGCAAACTGGAATGACCTCGTAAACGGGGACAGCACGGAGGCAAGAATGTTGAACCGTGCGACTCAGGGACTTTACCCTCCGGGATCGACCTTTAAGATCGTTACGGCATTGGAGTACATGAGGGAACATCCGGGAGCGTACAACGATTATCATTTTGACTGCAGTGGAATCTTCACATTTGAGAACAACAAGATCCAGTGCTATCACAAGATCGCTCACGGATCTCAGGATTTTACTCAGGCATTCGCGAATTCCTGCAATGGGGCGTTCGCAAACCTCGGTACGGAGCTTGACCGGACGAGCTACAGGAATCTTGCAGAGCAGTTATTATTTAACAGAAGCCTGCCTCTTGATATTCCGTATAGCAGAAGCACGTTCCCAATGCAGCCGGACGCTGAGGCGTGGGAAATCTTACAGACGAGCATTGGTCAGGGGCAGACCCTGATGTCTCCGATGCACAATCTCCTGATCACTGCAGCGATCGCAAACGGCGGAATCTTAATGAAACCGTATCTGATGGATCATGTGGAAAACTCAGGCGGGGATGTGATCCGAAAATTTTCGCCGTCTGCAGTGGGAGAGCTGATGGTCCCCAACGAGGCGGACGCTTTAAAAAATCTGATGGTACAGGTAGTCAATGTAGGTACGGGATCTGCCCTGAAGCGGGATTCCTATCAGGTAGCGGGAAAGACGGGATCCGCGGAATTTGACAAAGGGAAAGAGACCCACGCCTGGTTCGTCGGTTTTGCACCGGCGGATGATCCGAAGATCGCGATATGTGTCATCGTTGAGGAAGGCGGCTCCGGCGGACGTACGGCGGCACCGATCGCGGCAAAAATGTTTGACGCGTGGCTGCAGTAAAAAGGAAAGATACCCGGAAGCTTTTGGGCACAGCCAAAGGAGACGGGAAAATGCAGGATGCGGAAATAATGGCGATCGAGAAAAGAAATATGTATCGAATAAAAGAAAAATGATATTTTCTTTTATCCCGGGTAGTGTTAAAATGATAACGAAGACAGGATCCGGGAAAAGGGATCTGAAAAATAACCGTATCTCAGAACGGCAAAAGTTGGGGGAGGTTCATCATGAGAATTTTAGTAACCGGCGGTGCAGGATATATCGGAAGCCATACATGTCTGGCACTCTTAGAGCAGGGACATGAGGTCGTTGTTTTTGATAATCTTTACAACGCATCTGAAGAAGCATTAAACCGTGTAAAAAAGCTCACGGGAAAGGATCTGACATTTTATAAGGCAGATATGCTGGACCGTGACGCGATGGAAAAGATTTTTGATACAGAAAAGATCGATGCAGTGATCCACTTTGCAGGATTAAAGGCTGTAGGTGAGTCTGTTGCAAAACCGTGGGAGTATTACCATAACAATATCACAGGTACTCTGATCCTTCTTGATGTGATGAGAAAACATGGCGTGAAGAAGATCATCTTCAGCTCCTCCGCTACCGTTTACGGAGATCCGGCTTTCGTTCCGATCACAGAGGAGTGCCCGAAAGGACAGTGCACAAACCCATACGGACAGACAAAGAGTATGCTGGAACAGATCCTTACAGATATGCAGAAGGCAGATCCGGAGTGGAATGTGATCCTGCTCCGCTACTTTAATCCGGTCGGAGCACATGAGAGCGGTCTCATCGGAGAAGATCCGGAGGGAATCCCGAACAATCTGACACCGTATATCACGCAGGTTGCCATCGGAAAATTAAAAGAAGTAGGCGTATTCGGAAACGATTACGATACACCGGATGGAACGGGTGTCCGCGACTATATCCATGTAATGGATCTTGCGGAAGGCCATGTAAAGGCATTAAAGAAATTTGAGGATAAGCCAGCGGTTTATATCTATAATCTCGGAACAGGTCACGGATACAGCGTTCTTGACGTGATCCACGCTTTTTCCAAGGCGGTTGGAAAAGAGATCCCGTATGTGATCAAACCGCGCCGTGCAGGCGATATCGCGACATGCTATTCTGATGCTACAAAGGCAAAGGTGGAGCTTGGCTGGGAGGCAAAGAGAAACCTCGACGATATGTGTCGTGACGCATGGAACTGGCAGTCCAAGAATCCGAATGGTTATCGTTCATAAAAAATGAATGACTGAACTTTGGTCATAGACAGGAAACTCCGGCGGATGTATGGTCTGCCGGAGTTTTTCTATTTCGGCGTAAGATGTGGACCGCAGTGAAAACGTGGTTGCAAACACGGGTAAAAAGAAGTATACTAAACTCAGTAAAAAACACACCTGCGGAATCTGCCTTCGGGCAGAATCCCTTGAATGCCTGTCAGGAGGAATTGCAATGATAGAAGCAACGAGCTGCGGCGGTGTGGTTATATTTCGCGGCAAGATCCTGGTTCTCTATAAGAACTACAGAAACAAGTACGAAGGCTGGGTCTTACCGAAAGGAACTGTGGAAGCAGGAGAAGAGTTTAAAGAAACGGCTCTCAGAGAGGTGAAGGAGGAGACCGGGGTTCAGGCCCAGATCATTAAGTACATCGGAAAGAGCCAGTATTCATTTAACACGCCTCAGGATACGGTGGAAAAGGAAGTCCACTGGTATTTAATGATGGCGGACAGTTATTACAGTAAACCACAGCGCGAAGAATACTTCGTAGATTCCGGATATTACAAATATTATGAGGCGTATCACCTTTTGAAGTTCTCAAATGAGAAGCAGATTCTGGAAAAAGCCTACCAAGAATATCTGGATCTGAAACGGTGCAATCTCTGGGGCAGCAAGAAATATTTCTAAGCCCCTGAACAGAACGAAAACCCTTGGAGACAGGGGTTTTTGCTGTATATGGAAACAGAGGCTGCTGATGAGATAAGGAGTAAGACTATGAAAATCATTGACGCACATCTTCATTTCGTGCCGGAGAATTCCTATTTTCAGGAGATCGCGGTGCGGGCAGAGCACAAAAACACAGAGGAAGATTTAAGGGCGGTCTATAAGAAATATAACATTGAGGGCGGAGTTGTCATGGGAAACCGGGGCGTGGACCCTGAGAATCATTCCTATCCGGAATTCCTGAAATACTGCGTGGGAATCGACCGGGATTTCCTCGTGAGCACTGATAAAAAGAAGAGTCTGGATCAGGTGGAAAAAAATTTAAAAAAGGGCACCTGCGTCGGAATCAAGCTGTACCCGGGATACAATAAGGCGTACGTGACAGATGGGGTGTATGAGCCGGTCTATGATCTGGCAAAGGTGTATAAGAAGCCTGTGGCGATCCATATGGGGCAGACTGCCGGTTCCCACGCCTATTTAAAATACAGCCACCCGCTGACTCTTGATGAGGCAGCGGTCCGCCATCCGGATGTAACTTTTGTGATGTGCCATTTTGGAAATCCGTGGCTCATGGATGCGTCAGCCGTCGTGGAGAAGAACGAGAACGTAATGACGGATCTCTCCGGCCTTCTGGAGGGAAAGATCAATTTTCCGAAGCTCTTAGAACAGCAGAGAGGATATTTTGAAGCTTTAAAAACCTGGATCTCCTACTGCAGCCAATATGAAAAGTTCATGTTCGGAACCGACTGGCCGTTAGCGAATTATGGAGATTACATTGAAGTTGTAAAATGGCTGATCCCGGAGGAAGAGTGGGAGAGGGTCTTTTATAAGAATGCAAAGAGAATCTACGGACTATAAGAGAAATGGACTGCCTGAGTTCCACACCAGACGTGGGGGTTCAGGGCAGTCCGTTTTTTCTATAAAACAGTAAAAACCAGTTGATCTCCGCTCCCACAAACAGGATACAGATCGAGGCATAAAGCCACAGCATAAAAAGGATCACTGCAGTCAGGCTCCCGTATGTGACGGCGTATGAGCCGAAGTAGCGGAAATAAACGGAAAATGCCAGAGATGTGAGTGCCCATCCCGCAGCGGAGAACATCGCTCCGGGAATCTGATCGCAAGGTGAAAGTTTCCGATGCGGGAGAGCTGTGTAGAGGGCAATGAAAAAAATCGTCAGCATGATAAACATCACGAGTCCACGGCAGAGGGAGAGCATCCCTGACAGGTATGACAGGGCAGGGATCCATTTTAACAGCATTTTCTGCAGAAAACTTCCGAACACAAGGAGCGCGAGGCTCGCTACGCACATAAGGGAAAATACCAGAGTGTAGACGCTGCAGAGGGCTCTGCGACGAATATAATTTCGTGGGGATGTAACGCCGAATACCCGGTTTAACCCTTTCTCGATTCCGAGCATCCCTTTCGATGCAGACCAGACTGCAGCCACAGCAGTCACAGAGATCAGTGCTGCGGGGGAGTCAGAGTGCAGGGTGTCCAGAAGATAGAGGAAAAGTCCCCGGAACCGGTCCGGAATCGCCGGCAGCAGAAACCGCAGAAGATCCGCTTCATGGATCATGGGAGCGGTCTGGATCAGGGCAAGAAGCACCATGAAAAACGGAAACGCAGCCATGATGATGAAAAATGAAGCCTGCGCGGCATACACGGACATTTCGTCCATGGAATATTTTAAATAGACCTGTCGTCCCAAAAGAAACAGACGAAACATAAAATTTTTGACCTCCTCACGATCACTCAGGAAATCCTGAGCGGTCATGTCCTTTCTTTTACATAAAGACCTTTCGACCTCAACATCTTAACATGGAGAGCGAAAAATAACAAGAGCAGTGATCCTGAACTGAAAATTCCGTACAATACAGTGGTGGTACTGGATTTTGCCGATTTGGAATGCGAAGCATCAGCAAAATCAGTTACTGTTTGCACGGCGTGAACAGTTACTATGGAATCACTGAGACTGGAGACCGTAATGTCATTTTCGAGAGAATCTGCGGTAAAAACAGAAGATCATGCCGGAATTCTGAAAAAGAGTACAGGTTTCGTCGACAAAAACCTAAAAAAACCGGACACAAAATCGTTCTAAATTCCGTTCTAATTACATACAGATATACGGTAAAAAGCCGTATAGCGGAAAAAACAATCAAAAAGGAGAAAATACAATGACAGAAAAAGGAATGGAAAACAACAAAGTAACCGTAATTGGGACGATCGTTTCGGGATTCACATTCAGCCATGCCGTGTTCGGGGAGGGATTTTATCTGGTGGATCTCCTTGTAAACCGTTTGAGTGAACAGGCGGATCTGATTCCGCTTATGATATCGGAACGTCTGATCGACGTGACAAAGGATTATCAGGGCTGTACGATAGAAGCTTCCGGACAGTTCCGGTCCTACAACCGTCATGAGGGGACGAAGAACCGTCTGGTACTGTCTGTGTTTGTCAGAGAAGTCCGTTTCCTGGAGGAGTTCACGGACTACACAAAAACAAACCAGATCTTCTTAGACGGATATATCTGTAAGGAACCGGTTTATCGGAAAACACCGCTCGGAAGAGAGATCGCAGACCTTTTGGTGGCAGTGAACCGCCCATACGGCAAGTCTGACTATATCCCATGCATTGCCTGGGGACGCAATGCAAGATACGCTTCCGGGTTTGGTGTCGGAACCAGGATCCAGATCTGGGGCCGTGTCCAGAGCCGGGAGTACACGAAAAAGGTCAGTGAGACGGAATGCGAAAAACGCGTGGCCTATGAGGTATCCGTGAGCAAGCTGGAATGTGCGGATCACACAGAATCGTAGAAATTACGTGGCGGTCCAGTACCTTAACAGTACATAGCTTTCTTCATCCGATCCAGGGTGATCGCTCCGGCGGACGGGTAAATCCCTTGCAAACAGGATCAAGATGTGATAATATAACAGAACAGAAGCCCTAAAAGCTTCGGCTAACGGTATACACAAAGTGAGGGAGAAATCATGGCAAGTGGCAGAGTCCGTGTGATCTGTGGACCTGGATATGGAAAATCCGCATCTGCATTGGGATATGCGATGATGGGCGTTTTCCACGGAAAAAGGGTCATTATGGTACAGTTCTTGAAAGGGATGCTGGGAGAGGGAGCGGCGGACGTCCTGAAACGTCTCGAGCCGGATCTGAAATTCTTCCGTTTTGAGCATTCCAAAGAACGGTTTGAGGACCTTCCGGAGGAGCAGAAACAAGAGGAACTGATGAACATGCGGAATGGATTCAATTTCGCCAGAAAGGTGATGACGACCGGTGAATGTGATGTTCTGATTCTGGATGAGATCCTTGGAATCGTGGATCAGGGAATTATTTCGCAGGAGGAATTCCGGAACTTTCTCGAGTCAAGAGATGAGGAGACGGAACTGGTCATGACCGGGCGGGTGTGTCCGGAGGGCATTGAGAGATATGTGACCGATATTGCACGAGTGGAAAACATTGACGTTGACAATCATCAGGAATGATGATACCATAAATGATAAGTAGAGGTCGCGCCTGACATGAGTAGACCGGCAGATAATGGGAAATGGCTGCCGGAGAAAAGGGGATGGCGCCGAAGAGACAGGAAAACAGGTCCCTAAGTTTCCCGTTTCTGGGCATGTGGTGAAGAACCGCATGACTGTCATCTTTAGAAAAAAGATGGAGGGCTGCTTAATCTGGAAGATCCGGGAGCTGACATCTTATTTGATTTCAGCTCCTTTCTTTTTTGGACAATTTCATTTATACAAATAAAGAGGAGGACGCAGTATGGCTATTTTTGAAGGAGCCGGCGTAGCACTTGTAACGCCATTTAAGGAAAATGGAGCAGTAAATTATGAGGTACTGGAAAGCCTGATCGAGGAACAGATCGCAGGCGGAACAGACTGCATCGTAGCAATGGGAACAACAGGCGAGTCTGCAACCACATCCGAGGAGGAGCACATTCAGGTGATCCGTTTTGTATGTGAAGTTGTAAACGGAAGGATTCCGGTGGTAGCGGGAACAGGTTCCAACTGTACACAGACAGCCGTAGATCTCTCCATCGAGGCTGAGGAGGCAGGCGCAGACGGCGTTCTCTTAGTTTCCCCGTACTACAATAAAGCGACCCAGAACGGTCTGAAAGCGCACTTCACAAAGATCGCGAATGCCATCAAGATCCCGGCGATCCTCTACAACGTACCGAGCCGTACCGGCGTGAATATCGCTCCGGAGACCATCGTTGACCTTTGCAGACACGTGGAGAATATCGTTGGTGTCAAGGAAGCAAGCGGAAACTTCTCCGCAGTTGCGAAGATCCTTCAGCTTTCCGGCGGCTATGTGGATGTATACTCCGGAAATGACGATCAGGTCGTTCCGATGTTGGCTCTCGGCGGAAAAGGCGTGATCTCCGTTCTCTCCAACGTAGCTCCGAAGCAGACACATGATATGTGTGCAGAGTTCTTCAAGGGCAATATAGAGGCCAGCAGACGGATCCAGTTAAAGGCAATGCCGTTAATCGAAGCGCTGTTCTCCGAAGTAAACCCGATTCCGGTAAAAGCTGCGTTAAACTTAATGGGTAAGAATGTAGGTGAGCCGAGACTTCCGCTTACAGTGATGGAACCGCAGCATCAGGAAGTATTAAAGAAAGCAATGCAGGATTTTGGTATTCTGTAAAAGAAAAAGAGGAGACAACATGATCAGAGCAATTATGAATGGCTGCCACGGCGTGATGGGTCATGTGATCACGGATATTGTATCCAAGGATGACGCGATCGAGATCGTTGCTGGCGTAGATATGAACACAGAGAATTATGCCGGATATCCGGTGTTTCAGTCCCTCTCCGAGTGTCCGGAGGCAGATGTTATTATTGACTTCTCCACTGCGAAGGCGGTTGACGGATTGCTGAATTACTGTGAGGAGAAAAAGGTACCGGTGGTTTTATGTACCACAGGGCTTTCCGAGGATCAGTTAAACCATGTGAAGGAGGCGGGTAAGGTGGACGCAGTTCTCCGTTCCGCGAACATGTCGATCGGAATCAACCTTCTCATGAAGACGTTGAAAGAGGTTGCCCCGGTCCTCGCGGCAGCAGGATTTGATATTGAGATCTTAGAGAAGCATCACAACCGCAAGCTCGATGCTCCGAGCGGAACAGCCATTGCTCTTGCGGATGCCATCAATGAAAGTCTTGACAACAGCTACCACTATAAATATGACCGTTCCTCCGAGCGTGTCGCGAGAGACCCGAAGGAGATCGGGATCCAGGCGCTGCGCGGCGGCACCATCGTCGGTGAGCACGACATTATGTTCGCGGGCCGTGACGAGGTCATCACCTTCACCCACACTGCTTATTCCCGCGAGATCTTCGCGAAGGGCGCTGTGGAAGCTGCGAAATTCCTTGCAGGAAAGCCGGCCGGACTTTACGATATGGCAGATGTGATCGGTTGAGCCACTTTTTTCCAAAATACTTCTCCTTTCTATGGTACATAATAGCCGTAGAAAGGAGATTATTTTTATGGAAAAAATCAGATGGATCAGGGGATGCGCGGTTCTTGTGATGACCGTCGCTGTCATGACAGCCTGCGGGCGAAAAAACGGAAATAACATGACCACATCACCGGGTACGGGAAGTGCCGGAGTGGGAAGTACAGTGGAAAGCCAGACGAACGGCACGAACCAGAGTACAAGCGCCCCGTCCCATACAGCCGCAGAGAGCGGCGGAGTGCTTCGGGATATGGTGGATGATGTGGGAGACGGGATCGATCATCTCACAGATGATGTCACAGGCACGTCGGGAACCACTGCGGCCGGAACAAATGGAACTGCGGCAGAGACTACCCGGGCAAATTAGAGATCCAGACTGGATCCGTGAACGGACGGAAGCAGAGATCCGAAATGGAAGGAAAGAGGAAAATGATCCGCAGTTTCCATGCGCGGATCATTTTTTCTGTGTATGGCGGTGAAAACGCAGGGATAACAAGTTTTCCTGTTGAGAAAATATTGGAAAAAAGATATAATAGAAACGTGTCTTGAGATTATTTATCAGGTTAGCTGCGGGAGTTGAAAACTCAGCACGAATTCTGAAAGGAGTGAACGCCATCCGTTATCTGTATCGGCCATACCATCCGTGGAGACATGGATACCGAAGGGAAAAGATAAGAAAAGCAGCCTTGAAAACGGCAAGAGTCCTTCTGCTGTTGGAACTTCTCTGGTTTGCGTATTCTTACGCAAAAGCCGGAATGACGGAAAAAACATACCTTGTACCGGATTTTGATACAGGAATTTCTGCCGGCTCTGTCTCTGAGACAGAGGGGGAAATTTATGGCATAGGAATTGAAAAAGAGGCCGGAAATTTGTTCTGGTTTCACAAAGAAGTCCACAGGACTCCTTGAGAGAGGAACTTCTTCTTGATTTTCCATAGGGTATGTATTATAATTTCTACTGAAACACTGCTGTTTTATCGCAAAAACTTATAAATCAGAGGATGAAAAGCATTTATGGAGAAATCACTTACTTTAGACTGGGGAACAGACGAGCTGCATGAGGAGTGCGGCGTTTTCGGAATGTACGATCTGGACGGAAATGATGTTGCATCAACCATTTATTACGGATTGTTCGCATTACAGCACCGCGGACAGGAAAGCTGCGGAATTGCGGTGAGCGATACATACGGACCGAAAGGTGTTGTCAATGCCTGTAAGGGGATGGGACTCTGCAACGAAGTATTCACGTCAGAGAAGCTGGAAAAATTAAAAGGAAACATCGGTGTCGGCCATGTCCGGTATTCGACTGCCGGAAGCAGCACAATCGAGAATACACAGCCGCTCGTTTTAAATTATGTGAAGGGAACTCTGGCACTGGCACACAATGGAAACCTTGTCAATGCGCCGGAGCTTCGCAGAGAACTCGCTTACGACGGAGCGATTTTCCAGACCACGATCGACTCTGAGGTCATCGCCTACCACATCGCGAGAGAGCGCTGTAAGGTGGGAACCGCTGAGGGAGCCGTGGCAAACGCTATGAAGAAGATCAAGGGTGCGTACTCCCTTGTGATCAGCAGCCCGAGAAAACTCATCGGTGCCCGCGATCCGCAGGGATTCAAGCCGCTCTGTATCGGAAAGCGTGATAATGCCTATATCCTGACCTCCGAGACATGTGCGCTTGACACGATCGGAGCTACCTTTGTCCGCGACGTGCTTCCGGGCGAGATCGTGACGATCAATAAGGATGGCATCAAGTCCAATCTCATGATGCATGACCCGAAAAAAGAGGCGAGATGTATTTTTGAATATATTTACTTTGCAAGACCGGACAGCGTCTTTGACGGCGTCGGAGTTTACCACTCCAGAATCTACGCAGGCCGCTGCCTTGCAAAGGATTCACCGGTGGACGCAGACATCGTTGTGGGTGTTCCGGAGTCCGGAAATGCAGCAGCCCTTGGATATTCCATGGAATCCGGCATCCCTTACGCGATGGCCTTTGTAAAGAACTCCTATGTGGGAAGAACCTTTATTAAGCCGGGCCAGAGCAGCCGTGAGTCTGCGGTCCGGATCAAACTGAATGTATTAAAAGAAGCAGTAGAAGGAAAGCGCGTCGTTATGATCGACGACTCCATCGTCCGCGGAACCACCAGCAACCTGATCGTGGATATGCTGCGTGAGGCAGGAGCAAAGGAAGTACATATGAGAATTTCCGCGCCGCCGTTCCTTTATCCGTGCTATTTCGGAACCGATATCCCGTCCAGCGAGCAGCTCATCGCCCACAATCGTACCGTGGATGAGATCTGCAAGGTGATCGGAGCAGATTCGTTAGCGTACTTAAAGATGGAGCGCTTAAGTGAAATGGCAAATGGACTTCCAATCTGTACGGCATGCTTCTCCGGAGAGTATCCGGTGGATCCGCCGGAAGAAGATATCCGCGGAAGTTATGAAAAATAATCAGGGAAATTCAACGTTCCACAAAGCTCCGCAGTTAGCGGAGAATTCGTGAAAATATATTGAATTAGAAAAACATTGAATTAGAAAAGAGGATTTTGTCATGAACGACAGATACCAGAGCCCGCTCTCTGAGCGATATGCAAGCAGGGAAATGCAGTATATTTTCTCCCCGGAGAAGAAATTCCGCACATGGAGAAAATTATGGATCGCATTAGCTGAGACAGAAAAAGAACTCGGTCTTCCGATCACAGATGAGCAGATCGAAGAGTTAAAGGCACATGCTGAGGATATCAACTTCGAGGAGGCGAAGGCGAGAGAAAAGCTTGTCCGCCACGATGTGATGTCCCACGTATACGCTTACGGACTCCAGTGCCCGAAGGCAAAGGGAATCATCCACCTCGGTGCCACATCCTGCTACGTTGGAGACAACACCGACATCATCCTGATGACGGAGGCATTAAAGCTTGTCAGAAAAAAACTCATCAATGTGATGAAAGAGCTTTCTGATTTCGCTGATAAGTATAAAGAGCTCCCGACACTGGCATTCACACACTTCCAGCCGGCCCAGCCGACAACCGTAGGAAAGCGTGCGACCTTATGGTTACAGGAACTCTGCCTTGACCTTGAGGATCTTGACCATGTGATCGGTTCCATGAAATTACTCGGTTCCAAGGGAACTACAGGTACTCAGGCAAGCTTCTTAGAGCTCTTTGACGGAGATCATGAGAAGTGCCGTGAGGCAGACAGACGGATCGCCGCAAAGATGGGATTCTCCCAGTGCTACCCGGTATCCGGTCAGACATATTCCAGAAAGATCGACAGCCGTGTGCTTTCCGTTCTTGCCGGAATCGCCCAGAGCGCCCATAAGTTCTCCAACGATATCCGTCTTCTCCAGCACTTAAAAGAAGTGGAAGAGCCGTTTGAGAAGAACCAGATCGGTTCCTCCGCTATGGCATATAAGAGAAATCCGATGAGAAGTGAGCGTATCGCATCCTTGGCGAACTATGTGATGTCCGATATGATGAACCCGATGCTCGTTGCCTCCACACAGTGGTTCGAACGTACTCTGGATGACTCCGCGAACAAGCGTCTTTCCGTGCCGGAAGGATTCCTTGCGATCGACGGTATTCTGGATCTCTACTTAAATGTTGTGGATGGTCTTGTGGTATATCCGAAGGTGATCGAGAAGCACTTAATGGCCGAGCTTCCATTTATGGCTACTGAGAACATCATGATGGATGCGGTAAAGGCCGGCGGAGACAGACAGGAACTTCACGAGCGTATCCGCGAGCTTTCCATGGAAGCAGGAAAGAATGTGAAGGTAGAAGGAAAGGACAACAACCTCTTAGAGCTTATCGCGGCAGATCCGTCCTTCAATTTAAGCCTTGATGAGTTAAAGAAGACGATGGATCCGAAGAAGTACGTCGGACGCGCACCGAAGCAGGTAGATGAGTTCCTGGATGAGGTTGTCCGCCCGATCTTAAAAGAAAACGCGGATCTTCTCGGAGTGAAAGCGGAGATCAACGTATAATGGATCATGCGAGCAGCATCAGCACGGAATATTATAAAGTATTTTACTATGTAGGGCGCCTCGGCAGCATTACCGCTGCAGCAGAGGCGCTCTGCATTTCCCAGCCTGCGGCGAGTCAGGCGATCAAGCAGCTGGAAAAAGCGCTGAACACAAAGCTTTTTCTTCGGACCCAGAAGGGGGTGCGGCTCACCACAGAGGGAAAGCTTCTGTATCCATATGTGGAGCGCGGGATGGAAAACCTCATGGACGGTGAGGAGATGTTAAAACGTCTTGTGGATATGGACATGGGAGAGGTGAGAATCGGTGCCAGCGACATGACACTGCAGTTTTACCTGCTTCCGTATCTTGAGACCTTCCATGAGCGTTATCCGAATATCAAGGTCATGGTGTCAAACGCGCCGACACCGGAGACGATCAAGTCCCTGTATGAAGGAAAGATCGATTTTGGTGTCGTGAGCACGCCATTTGACGCAAGGCCGGAGGTGGAATCCTTCGAGGTGAAGAAGATCCGGAATACCTTTGTAGCTGGAAACAAGTTCTGGACGTTGAAGGGAAAGAGAATGGAGTACGGGGAGCTGGAGCAGCTTCCCTGCATCTTTCTGGAAAAAGATACGAGTACCAGAAAGTTTATGGACTGCTTTTTGGAACAGCGTGGGATCGTTCTGGAGCCGGAGTTCGAGCTGGCCACCAGTGACATGATCGTCCAGTTCGCGATCCGGAACATGGGGATCGGCTGCGTGATGGAAGAGTTCGCAAAGGAGAAGATCGAGAGCGGGGAGCTTTTTGAACTTGCGTTCCGGGAGATGATGCCGGAGCGCGAGATCTGCGTCGTGACGGATAAGAAGGTGCCGATCTCATCGGCAGGAGAGAGGTTTTTAGAGGTCTTAAGGGAACAAAAGGTATAAGATAAAATGTTTTCCGACTGCAGTTCGTGCCCTGTATGAATTGCAGTGCATAATTAGTTACTTTTCATGGGTAGGAATTTTCTGAACTGAAAATTCCGTAAGATACTGTTATGGCCGCGGATTTTGCCGATTCGGAATGCGAAGCATCGGCAAAATCCTGTTACAGTACGCGGGCATGGAGTGCTCGTGTGCTGTAACCATAATCAGCTATTATGGACTTCATAATAAATATTGTCTTTACTTATGGACGATTTTGTTGTAAACTATGGGAGTGTCATGAGTATGACACGTACAACCGCGTAAGACGCCGGGATGCGGAACGCGCATTCCGTTTAAACGTCCAAAGGAGGATATTAGAACATGGTTAGAGCAATCGTAGGCGCCAACTGGGGCGATGAGGGAAAAGGTAAGATCACAGATATGCTTGCAAAGGAATCCGACATTATTGTCCGTTTCCAGGGCGGCAGCAACGCTGGTCACACAATTATCAACAATTACGGAAAATTTGCCCTTCATCTTCTTCCGTCAGGTGTATTCTATAATCATACAACAAGCATCATCGGCAACGGCGTGGCATTAAACATCCCGTTCCTTGTAAATGAGTTAAACGACCTGACAAGCCAGGGCGTTCCGATGCCGAAGATCCTCGTGTCCGACAGAGCACAGATCTTAATGCCGTACCACATTTTATTTGATACTTATGAGGAAGCGCGTCTGGCAGGTAAGTCTTTCGGCTCCACAAAGTCCGGAATTGCTCCGTTCTATTCTGATAAATACGCAAAGATCGGTTTTCAGGTCAACGAGTTATTCGGTGATGAGAAGGAACTGATGGATAAGATCGAAAACGTCTGCACACTGAAAAATGTGATGTTAGAGCATTTATATCATCAGCCGGCCCTTGATCCGAAGGAGATCTTCAATACACTTATGGAGTACAAGGAGATGGTCGCTCCATATGTATGCGACACATCCAAATACCTTCGCGATGCGATCAAGGCAGGAAAGAATGTCCTTTTAGAGGGCCAGCTCGGTTCCTTAAAGGATCCGGATCACGGTATCTACCCGATGGTTACATCTTCCTCCACACTGGCTGCATACGGCGCGATCGGCGCAGGCATCCCGCCGTACGAGATCAAGAACATCACAACAGTCGTTAAGGCTTACTCCAGCGCAGTCGGCGCAGGTGCGTTCGTCAGCGAGATCTTCGGTGAAGAGGCAGACGAGTTAAGACGCCGCGGCGGTGACGGCGGTGAGTTCGGTGCGACGACAGGCCGTCCGAGAAGAATGGGATGGTTCGATGCAGTCGCATCAAGATATGGCGTACAGATCCAGGGATCCACAGAGGTTGCCCTCACGGTTCTTGACGTTTTAGGATATCTTGACGAGCTTCATATCTGCGTAGGCTATGAGATCGATGGAAAGGTAACAAAAGACTTCCCGACAACTCCGGAGCTTGAGAAAGCAAAACCGGTATACAAGACTCTTCCGGGCTGGAAGTGCGAGATCCGCGGAATCAAGAACTACGAGGATCTTCCGGAGAACTGTAAGAAATATATCGAGACGATCGAGGAGGAGATCGGAGTGCCGATCACGATGGTTTCCAATGGTCCGGGAAGAGACGAGATCATTATGAGAAAGTAATCCGGGATGCGTCGGCCGCAGATGATCTTTGAGGGGACAATGTTCGGAATTGTTTTTTCCCGATAGATAGTTTGAAAACGCGAAAAATATAGAAAGACGAAAGGTTCCTGTAAGAGATGACAAAACCTTTCGTCTTTTTTCTTAAGTTTTCATGAATCCCGCCCTTTCCCAGTTCTTAGCGCTTGCGTTATCGTGAAAATCCCTGTATAATGACGTTAGCAGATAAAAATCCATGAAGGAGTGGTGCTCAAATGAAATTAAAGAAAATTATGCTTATGACAGCTATGGCTGCAGCAATCGGTAGTGTAAATATGGTATCGGCTCTCGCTGATGAGACAGCAACAGGTGAGACAAAGTTTGGCTGGGAATGCGACGCAAATAATAACTGGCGTTACTACAATGCAGATGGAAATCTGGCAACCGGCTGGATCAAAGCAGAAGAGGGCGACGGACGCGGAAATGCGGTATGGTATTATATCGATCCGACTTCTCAGATCATGGTCTCCAACGTAACAAGAAATATTGGTGGCGTGGATTATACATTTAATGAGGATGGAAGCTGGGTCGAGCCGGCGGTGACAGCACCGAAGGGACATATCACGGGTGGAAGATATTATAATACATGGTCGAATCTCTGTGTTCCGCAGATTATTGGATCAACTGAGACCAAAGATGATGTTGCGGAAGACTTTATCGGAAGTGAGTATGCACCGGTAGGAAACCCGTACCGCACACAGGATCTTTGTATGGATACAGATTTCGGTAGTTTAGAAGTCTTTTATCTTGATATGAAGAATAAGCCGGATATGGATGCACAGACCTTTGCCAATACATTTGCAGGAATCCAGAAGAGCCAGAAGGGTCAGGCAACTCAGGCGGTAACGGTTACAGTTGCAAATCAGGAATACTCTAAAGTTACAGTAACCGGCAAGAAGAATACAGATGCATATTACTGCCGGAAGCAGGGTGGATATATGGTTGTTATCTATACCTCTGGCAGAACAAAAAATGCAGCAGCTCTTGAGAGTGTTGTTATGAACATGACAACTGCACAGTAAACAGAACAAACGCACGATTATACGATGCCCCCCGGGTCTTACGACCCCGGGGGCTTTTCGATTGTCATATCCGCGAAAATCGTAACCCAAATGCAGGTCTGCCGCATAAAATAATCGGAAGGAATCTGTTTGACAGAGCCAATGCGGAAATCTGAATCAGACAGAAAAAATGGATGTGGTGCAGCAGGAATGGAAGATCAGAAGGCGGAAAATTTATTAAATCTGGCACTTTCTGTTCCGGAGGAGATGAGGGAGCGGACAGAAGAACTGAAGGTGGGGTATGACAGGGCAGGACGGACCTGGGAGATTATCGTGAAATACCATGGGGATCTGGAAAATGCTTTAAAGGCAGGATTCCCGGATGCTCTCGGAACGTATCTTTTAAACAGCTTTGCGATCCTTAGGGTTCCGGAAAAAGATGTGCCGGGAGTAATCGCGCTCTCTGAAATCGAATATGCGGAAAAACCAAAGAGACTGTTTTTTGCCCTGAATAAGGCAAAGACAGCCTCCTGTTTTCTTCCGGTGCAGACACAAAAGGGTGGGCTTACGGGAAAAGGCGTTCTGGTGGCGGTGATCGATTCGGGAATCGATATTTTTCATGAAGATTTCCGAACGGAGAACGGGACTACGAGGATCCTCTGTCTGGCGGATCAGATCACCGGAAAAATATACGAAAGGCAGGAGATCAATGAGCTTCTTGCAGGAGAGTCTGGGGCAGATGGGAACGGAAGAATTTCTATAGATACCAGCGGTCATGGAACGGCGGTGGCAGGAATTGCCGCAGGAAATGGACGAATGAGTGGTGGATTGTACCGCGGTGCGGCATATGAGAGCGATCTGATCATCGTCCGCCTCGGAATACCGGATGCGGAGGGATTTCCACGAACCACGGAGCTTATGCGGGGGATGGATTTTGTGGTGCGGAGAGCGCTGGAACTGGGGCGTGCCATGGCAGTGAATCTAAGCTTTGGGAATACATATGGTTCCCATGACGGCGGCGGACTTTTAGAGCGGTATCTCGATTCCCTGACGCAGATGGGACCGTTTGTCTTTGTGACCGGATCCGGAAACGAGGGAGATTCCGGAGGACACGCGAGGCCGGTGGTCTCACCGAGAATGATCACGGAGATCCGGCTCTCCGTTGGGAGATATGAGACTGGGTTTGGGGTGCAGATCTGGAAGAATTATGAAGATGGGATGCGGATCTTTCTGCGGGATCCCTCAGGCAGTACAGAAATCGAACTTGTTCCGGCGCTGGGAGCGGAGAGGATCCGGGTCAGGGAAACGGAGCTCTTACTCTACTATGGCGAACCGTCCCCGTTTAATGCGGCGCAGGAGATCTATATGGAGTTTGTACCGGAAGGGATGTATGTAGAGAGCG
Organism: Clostridium sp. AM30-24; assembly: GCF_003480435.1. Taxonomy (GTDB): domain Bacteria; phylum Bacillota; class Clostridia; order Lachnospirales; family Lachnospiraceae; genus Pilosibacter. The sequence continues at coordinate 216,143 of NZ_QUJB01000003.1, forward strand.
GGATCTGGACATTCCGTTTCCTTGGGACGGGAGCCGAGGAGACAACGGCAGATCTCTGGCTTCCTTCTGCTGCGGCGCTCGGGCGGGATACGGCATTTTTAGAACCATCACCGGATACAACGCTGACGATCCCATCTACGGCGTTTCGTCCGGTCACGGTGGGGGCCTATGACAGCCGGACCGGAATTTATGCCCCGTTTTCCGGACGAGGGGACACCAGAATCTGTCAGTTACAGAAACCGGATCTTGCCGCCCCGGGAGTGGGGATCATGGCACCGGACCGGGACGGAGGCTATTCTTCTGTCACAGGAACCTCCTTTGCCGCCCCTCTTGTCACGGGGGCTGCGGCGCTTCTTCTGGAATGGGGGATCGTGAAAGGGAATGATCCATATCTGTATGGAGAAAAAGTGAAGGCGTACTTAAGAAAGGGAGCGAGGAGGCTTCCATCTGAGCAGAGTTATCCGAATCCAAGGCTGGGTTACGGGGCGCTCTGTGTGTCAGAGAGCCTGCCGGAATAAAATTTTTCTTGAAAATATCTGATAATAGATATAAAATGAAAATATATACAAAATTGCGGGCGAAGATCTTGAAAAATACAGCACAAATCTGCTGTTGCTCACTCCCTAAAAGAGATGGGAGTCTTCTCGACTGAGATAAAAATCCAGATGGAGATCAGAATTTACACAGAGACCCTGGGAAGCTGAAAGGAACCCTGACTGTTGAAAATTAAGTGAAAGAGAGGAACATGCTATGGAAGTGTTGTTTCAGGCTGTAAATGCCATATGCGGAAAGATCCAGATCATCTCGAACCTGTTCTGGGATTTTCCAACGAATTTTGAGTGGTACGGAAAGATCCCGATCCTTGGAAATTTCAGCCTTGCAATCATTCTTTTGGTGGGGACAGGAATCTATTTTACCTTCCGGCTCCGCTTTATCCAGGTGCGGAAATTCCGCTACGGGCTTCACGTCCTGATGAGACAGAAGAGCGGCGGCACGGGAATTTCTTCCCTCACATCCTTTCTCCTGTCAACAGCGATGCGTGTCGGACCCGGAAATATCTTAGGCGTTACCGGTGCAATTTCCACCGGAGGCCCGGGCGCTCTTTTCTGGATGTGGGTCTCCTCGTTTTTCGGAATGGCAACAGCCTTCGTGGAGGCGACGCTCTCCCAGATATTTAAGGAAAGAAAAAATGACGAGTATGTGGGCGGACTGCCGTTTTACGGAAGAAGACTTTTGAAGAACGCGGCGTGGGCCGGAGCGGCACTCAGCGTTCTCTATATCATCTACGCTTTTCTCTGCTTCCCGGCTCAGGGATTTAATACGATCTCCGCGGTTGGCGCCATCGCGGGTGTATTTACGGGGAACGTCATTGAGACAAATTCTCCCCTGTACTGGATCTCTTTCGCAGCTCTCATCGCGGCGACAGCGGTCATCAGCTTCGGCGGCATCAGGAAGGTCACAAAGGTCACGGACCTTTTAGTTCCGGTTATGGCAGTGATCTATATCCTGACGGTTCTCCTTCTCATCGGATTCAACCTTCCGCGGATCCCGTGGTTCTTCGCTGCAGTCTTCTCTGAGGCATTTCGTCCGGAAGCAGTCTTTGGAGGCACGTTCGGTGTCGCTTTGAGTCAGGGAATCAAGAGAGGACTGATGTCAAACGAGGCCGGACAGGGAACCATCACCATGCCGGCAGCGGCGGCGGACGCAGGTCATCCATGTGATCAGGGCTGTGTTCAGGCACTTGGTGTATTTTTAGATACCATCGTGATCTGTACCCTGACAGGATTTGTGGTTGTCATGGGAAGAGTCTGGCTCACGGAGGACAGCGCCACTTGGTTTGAACTCGGAAAGCTTGACAGATTTCTGGCATCCTGCGGTGCCCTTACAGGAAACGGTGTGATCTATCATTTCGTCACGATGCTCGTCAGCGTTTGCTTCGGTCTGTTCGCCTTTACCTGTCTTTTAGGCTTTTTGTCATTTACGGAAATGTGCGCGAACAGGATCTCCACAAGACCTGCGTTTATCAATATGATCCGCGTCCTCTGCCTGATCGTCATTTCCTTCGGCGTTATCACAAACATCGCCGGAATGGATCTGAGCGCCCTGTGGGATCTCAGTGATTTCGCGAATATCCTTATGGTATACTGCAACCTTCCGCTGCAGTACATCGGTTTCCGGTATGTGCTCCGGGCATGGGAACACTTTGAGAAGAACGATGGAACCGCGTTCACTTCGAAGATCGCAGGAATCGATGTTCCCGTGTGGGATGAACGGGCAAAGATCAAGTAAAAAAGAATGCCGTCCGACGTATCTGAAAAAGAAACGTCAGGCGGCATTTTTAATCTTTCTCCCAGAAATCACGAAGAGCAAAGAGGCAGACACTGTCAACAAAGGTTTCGGCGTCGTATTCGTCAGCCAGCTCCAGATAAGATCTTAGCGTTGTGAGGTAAAAGCTTGACATGAACGAAACATAGAGAGGAAGCGGGATCTTTAAACGGAATCCCTGTATCTCTCCCTGCCAGCCTCCCTCGGTGAGGATCTTTGCCAGATCCTCCTGGATCGTAAACATCAGGGAACCGTTCTTATTTGTCTGATAGATGTTCCGGTATTGGGAAAGATTTTCATTTACCTGATCGATCAGATATTTTAAGAACACCCGGAGAGAATCAATATTTTTAAAGTAAATCAGGTCCCCTACGGGCCGGAGACCCTCGATATACATCTTTACGCAGTAGTGAAGCAGGTCGTATTTATCCTCAAAATACCGGTAGAACGTGGAACGGGAGACCATGGAGACCCGGCAGATATCGGTGAGGGAGATCTTCTCGAACGGAATTTCCGCAAGCAGATCCAGGAGCGCCTTCATTAAAAGAAGGTAGGTTCTGCGGACGGAGACATGCTCCTCCTGAATCGGTAATCTTAACATAAAACACAAAACTCCTATATCCATTCCAAATTGGACAAAATCAGATATTTTGTCTCATTTGGTACATTTTTCAAAAACTGGTTCTTGAGTATTTTAACATAAACGTAGATAATATTGCAAGTAAAAAAGGAATGAAAAAGGCGGAGGCGATCAGAATGATCCGAAGGAAAGAAATACGAAAACTGGCAGCGGTCCTCTGCATGGTCACGGGGCTTGCAGCGGTTCCCGCGTATGCGGCGGTTCCGGAGACTCTGGGAGCGGTACCGGGATGGAATCAGATTTCCGGAAAGTGGTACTACCTCATGGGAAACGGCATCTGGAGCACTGATTTTATAGAAGACGAAACTACCTGTTACACGTTTGCAGAAGATGGAAGCTTATCCTACGCAAGGAAAACTCCGAACACACGGGGCGGAGCGTATCCGGTATACGTACTGGATGAGAAGGAACAGGAACTCTTTGATGAGATGAATGAGGAGAAGAGTGACCTGTTTTTTGACGTTTATCCGGAAGCGGAAGATGACTATGACAACGGAGATGTGGAATTCTATGACGGATGTGCCACTTTCGTTTTAGATATGAAGCTCTGTGATGTGGCGGGGGCGAGACTTTCCTCCGCTATGGAGAAGGGATATTCGAAGAATAAACAGGAGATCCCGGGCGAGGGCAGTGTGAGCGATTACATAAAGACGGTACTCCCGGAGAGAAAGAGTGCTGTGTTTTTTGAGATGTACCTCTGGGGACCGGAAGAGTCCTATGATCCTTATTGTTCAGTAGAGAACCGGATGCAGGAAAAGTTTAACAGAAAAGACGATAAAAAATATTCTCTGGAGTATTACCGCAGAATGGGCATTGCCCATGAAAAACGTGATGGGAAAGACTACTACATGGTGGTTCTGGAGCGGTAAGATAGCGCTGGTTTTTGCGTGAATTACGAAGAGCAGCAGGAAAATGACCTGCGTGGGCAGGGAATATAAGGAGAGGAAACATGGGAGAGAAATTAAAAAACGCGATCCGCGGGCATAAAGAAAAGAAAAAGAACCGGAGCGGCGGTTTTTCCTACATGCTCGCGTCGTTTATCATCCATAAACGGGGCTGGATCGAGACGGTCTTTGTAATCGGCTGTCTCTTGTCCCTGCTGACGATGAACTTTGTAAATGTAAACTATGACCTGACGAAATATCTTCCGGACACGGCGGAATCGGCCATCGGACTTGACGTCATGCGTGACAAGTTCGGATATCCGGGAACGGCGAGAGTCATGGTGAAGGATGTCTCGCTGTATGAGGCGAAGCAATATAAAGATGAGATCGCCGATATCGATGGTGTGGATCAGGTCTTATGGTGTGACAGCACAGTAAATATCTACGCCGGTGAAGATTTCATCAACGAGAGTGATATCAAAGATTACTACCGGGACCGGAATGCGGTCTACGACATCACGTTTGTGGAGGAAAGTGATTCCTCCCGTACCTCCGGAGCCATCGACGAGATCAAGGAGCTTCTGGGAGATAAGGGCTGCTACGTCGGTATGGCGGTCCAGAATAAATCTATGACAGAGTCCATGGAGAGTGAGATGAGCAAGATCCTCGTAGTGGCAGTTGTCATGATCTTCGCAGTGCTTTCCGTGACGACAACGGCATGGACAGAACCGATATTATTTCTCCTGGTTATGGGTGTTGCGGTTCTGCTGAACAAGGGAACGAACATCTTTGTCGGAACTGTCTCGTTCCTTACAGAGAATGTGTCGATCATCCTGCAGCTGGCAACCTCTATGGACTACTCGATCTTCCTTCTCGACGCGTTTATGAATTACAGAAAGCAGGGAATGAACGAGGAGGAAGCGATCATCAATGCCGTACAGGAGGCGATCAACTCTATTTTCGCCAGCAGCCTGACGACCGTCGTTGGTTTCTTAGCCCTTGTAACGATGCAGTTCTCGATCGGATTTGACTTGGGTCTCGTTCTGGCAAAAGGTATCGTATTCAGTCTGCTGACAGTCGTATTCTTCATGCCGGCGATGATCCTGAAATTTGCGAAGCTCAATGAGAGGACAAAACACAAGTCCTTCATGCCGGATTTCCACGGACTCGGAAAAGTGATCTACCGGATCCGTCCGATCGTGTTTGCTGTGATCGTTCTTGTGACGCCGCTTGCCTACACGGCTCAGGGATTGAACGATTTCCTTTACGGAAACGATTCCATGGGTGCTTCCGAGGGAACTCAGGTATACGAGGATGACCAGCAGATCACAAAGATCTTTGGACGGAGCAATATGCTGTTAGCACTTTATCCGAATACATCGGAGGTCAATGAGCGGGCCATGGCGAAGGAGATCAAGGCTCTCCCGTATGTAAAGAGCGTGACGGCTCTGGCAGATACACTGCCGGAAGGGATCCCGGAGGAATTCCTTCCGAAATCCACGGTGGAGCTGCTGCATAAAGGCGGCTATTGCCGGATGTTGGTCTATACGAGAACAAAGACGGAGAGTGCCGAGGCATTCAAAGATTCTGATGAGATCCAGACGATCGTAAAGAAGTATTACCCGGAAGGAAGTTATCTTGTGGGTGAGACGCCGTCCACCCAGGATATCAAGTCCTTTATCGTAAAAGATTATGAAAATGTAAATGTCCTGTCTCTGGCAGGTGTATTTCTGGTCGTTATGATGAGCTTTAAGTCGGCTGTTGTGCCGATCCTCGTCATCATCCCCATCGAGGTGGCGATCTTCATCAACATGGCGATGCCGTATTTTCAGGGCGTTGAGATGGTATACATGGGTTATATCATCGTCAGCAGTATCCAGCTGGGAGCAACCGTCGATTACTCGATCCTGCTTGCGAACAACTATCTGGCAAAGAGAAAGACATTGCCGAAGAAGAGGGCGTGCGTGGAAGCCATTGCGGCGTCCTGCTCATCGATCTTTACTTCCGGCTCCATCATTACGCTGGCCGGTTATATCGTATACATGATCTCGTCCACGACGGCGATCGCAGATCTGGGCCATCTGATCGGACGAGGCGGACTTTTCAGCCTTGTGCTGGTGCTGACCGTGCTGCCGCTGCTATTGACATTGTTTGATAATTTCATTGTTGGCGAGAAGCCGGCAGCAGCCCTTGCAAAGCGCCTGCACCGCCGCGTGAAAAACCGGAAAGAGAAGAGACGCTCTGCAAAGAATGCGGATGAGACCGAAGAGGATGCGGATGAAGGCGGAGATCCCTACGAGGACGAGGAGAATGAAGCGGCGGCCAGCAGGGAAGATGAGCCGGAAATGACAGACAGAGAAGGAATGGAGGGAAACGGTGATGAAACGGAAAAATAGAAAGCTCCTGGCAGCGGGTATGGCAGCCGTCACACTCTGCACCAGTCTTGTTTCTGCGCCGGTCTATGCGGCGGAGGCGTCTGTGAGCGTCGATGAAGCGATGTATGTAAATCTGGACTATTACGGCAGGGTCGACAAAGTCAATGTCGTGAAGGGAGTGAGCTTAAACGGTCTCACAAGCTTTACGGATTACGGAAACTATCTTGATGTGACGAATATGACCAACAATACGGCTCCGGAGGTCGGTGACGGAAAGGTCACCTGGAATCTCCCGGCGGACACAAAAGGGTATTTTTATTATAAGGGAGCGATCGACAAGGATACGGTGACGCTTCCGTGGACCATGGATGTCTCCTACAAATTAAATGGTGTCCCGACGGATGCCGAAAAACTTGCGGGTGCCTCCGGATTGGTGGAGGTCCATGTGACTGCAACGCCGAATGAGGCGGCGAGAGATTACTATAAGAATAACCTCCTGCTGGTGGTGGCGATGCTCGTGGATATGAGTGACTGCTATAGCGTGGAGGCGGAAGGCTCCCAGACCCAGAGCCTTGGCTCCCAGACCGCGATCATGTACACGGCACTTCCGGGCGAGGAAGGCGATTACACGATCCGCATCGGAAGTGATAAGTTTGAGACCTCCGGTGTTATCATGGCGATGGTGCCGGGAACGGTGAAGGATCTGGAGCATATCGTTGATTTAAAGGACGCGAAGGATACCTGGAAAGGCGCAGGGGACCAGCTCTATGACAGCATGGACCAGCTTGCGGCTTCCGTTGAGGCTATGAGAGGCGGTGTCAATGAGTTAAGGCGTGGGCTGAATGAGGCGGAGAATGCCAGAGGGGTCATCAGCGGCTCGAAGGATGAGATCTTAGACAGCAACGATCAGACACTGGCGTCGCTGACAGCTCTTTCCGAACAGCTCGGAACGATCGTTCCGTATATCCAGACGGCAAAGGATGCATCGGAGGTTGCCCACAACAGCATGAACGATGTTGTAAATACTCTCGGCAACATGCAGGAGCCGATCCGCAGACTGGATACGAGCCTGCGGGGCTTAAAGAGCAGCTCTGAAAATGCTTCCGGCAGCATCGGAAACGTAGTTGCTTCTATTCAGCTGATCAAACAGCTGGATACAAAGCTCCAGCAGAGTATACTGGAATATATCAAAAATCTTGCAGCTGCCCAGTCATCTCTGGAGGACGCGATCACCGATTACTGCAATGGTGAAGCCGGGGACGCGGATGTGGAGGCGCTTGCGGAGGCAGCAGCGGGAGCTGATACCTCTGCCGGTCACGCGGGTATGTTAAACGCTCAGGAGCTCATCGGAATCTTAAAGCAGAAGGAGAAAGCGCTCCGCCAGGTGGCTTCCTCCAGCAATGCTCTGGTGTCTGACACGGCGGATATGCTTGACGATGTATCCAACACATCGCGGTATCTGGCACAGACCACAGACCAGCTGGATTATCTGATCGAGGACGTAAAGGCGTTGAAGGATTCGCTGGATGTCTATTATCCGGATCTCCAGTCAGCTCTGGACGATTCGAAGGAGCTTGTAACCCGTACCACGGACGCTCTCAATAAGAGTACAAATTCCCTGACCCTCGTTCAGAACACGGTGCGGGCAAGCGCGGATAGCCTCGACGCGGCGGCAAAGGATTCCATCAAGGGAAGCTTAAATGTTCTGGATAAGAGTCTCAGCGTCCTTGATAGCACCAGCTCTATGAGAAAAGCCGGCCGGACCATGAAGGATACCATGGACAACGAGTGGAACGACATGGAGGATGACAACAATTTCTTAAATATGGACCCGAATGCGGAAAAAGTCTCCTTCACCTCCGACGAGAATGCGGAGCCGAATACTCTGCAGATCATCATGAGGACAGAGGAGATCAGCGCGGATGATGACGCGGAGCTTCTCGACGCCGAGACCGAAAAGGCGGATGTCAACCCGCTTGAGAGAATGTGGAATATGATTGTACAGATGTGGAAGGCGATCGTTGAGATCTTTAAGAACAGATAAATAGAGGAGATTGGACAGATTTGTGCAGGAGGATGTGCGGCAGGATGGTTCTGCGGGGGCGTTTTTCTGCACAAACTGGCATATAAGGAAGAAAGAGAAGCGCGTGGAAGAACTTCTTCCGGGAAGGAGAAGAGCTATATGAAAGAATTTGGAAAGAAGATGGCAGGATTTCTGCTGGCAGCAGCTCTGGCAGTGACTGCGGCGGTTCCGGCTTTTGCGGCAAGCAGGTCAGCGGTCGGAAAAATCTATCTGACGATCGACAGCACGGTAGGCCTTAAGAACGACTCTGAGGACGTCACAGTGACGCCATACGGGGATAACACGGATCTCTACTATGTGAGCAGCATTTATATCGAAAACAACGACGGAAATGGCTATACGGAATCGAATCCTCCGAAGATCACGGTGACGCTGGAAGTTGCGGATGAGGAGAATTACTGTTTTTCGGGAACAGCCTCAAAGGATTTCCGCCTGACGCTTGCAGATTCCGCAAAGGATGGCTACGGAAAAGCAGAGTACGTGAAGGCGGTAAAGAAAGATGACAGAAGTACCATCGAGCTGACCTTCCGCCTGACGTTCAATAAGAAGACGACCGCATCCACAACAAGCACCGTCAAGGCGCCTGCGGGTGTGATCTGGTCTCCGAACGCTTACGGAACAGGAACCTGGCAGACGGTCAGCGGGGCGAAATATTACCAGCTCCGTCTCCTGAAGGACGGCAGTCTCACGGGGGATGAGTTTACGATCTACGGAACCGGATATGATTTCTCGAGACTCATGGGAACCATGGGTTCCTACAGCTTTGAAGTCCGCTCCGTAAAGTCCTCCAACAATGCAAAGAGCGCCTGGATCCGTTCCGGGGAGATCGGCTCTTACGCCGCAGGTTCCTGGAAACAGAGTGTCGACGGCCGATGGTGGTGGGACTATGGCGATGGCACCTGGCCAGCAGCAGAATGGCTTTACATCAACGGAAAATGGTATTATTTCCAGGAGGACGGATATATGGCGACCGGCTGGATCACCCTGTATAATAAGTCCTATTATCTGGATCCGTCAAGCGGAGCGATGTACAGGAGCGAAAGGACGCCGGACGGGCTCTACGTGAATGAGAGCGGCGTGTATGTGCCGGGAATGTAATGTGAAAAATTATTTATCATAAAATCGGCAGAATACCCCCATTCCTCGTAGG
>NZ_QUJB01000030.1:0-22104 GCF_003480435.1 Clostridium sp. AM30-24
TTACTTCAAAATATTGTCTAACTTTTGGGGGTCACTTCAAAGCGATATGCTCTGGCTGCCTGCTTTTTTCCACGCGCTCTTTTTCTGCCGCAAACCGCCTCGCCGCCTAAAAGAGATAGGGGTCTTCTCGACTGCGATAAAATAAGAGATTCCAAGGCACTACTCCGCGTCTTCCTCCAGCGTATACGGAGTCACCTGATATACGTAGTAGTTCAGCCAGTTCGTATACAGCGTGTTCGCCATATTTCTCCACATAAGCGGAGGAACGGAGAACGGGTCATCATGCTCATAGTAGTGGACCGGGAGTGCCGGATTTAAGCCTTTGTTGAGGTCGCGGTGATACTCGTTGTTTAAGGTCATACGGTCGTACTCCGGGTGGCCCTGGACGAAGATCTGGCTTCCGTCCTGGTTCATGACAAGGAAGACGCCTGCCTCATCGGATTTAGCGAGGATCCGGAGTTCCGGGTGCTTTAAAATATCCTCCTCCCATACTTCTGTATAGCGGGAATGTGGGCACTTAAAGTAATCGTCAAAGCTTCGGAGTAACGGAACACGCTTATCCAGCGCTTTCTGTGTATACACACCGGAAAGTTTTTCTTTCCGTAAGTGTTTCGGGATTCCGTAATGATAGTAAAGTCCGGCCTGGGCCCCCCAGCAGAGGTGCATGGTGGATGTCACATGGGTCTTGCTCCATTCCATGATCCGGGTGAGCTCCTCCCAGTAGTTGACCTCCTCAAACTCCATCAGCTCCACCGGTGCGCCGGTGATGATCATTCCGTCGAAATGTTTCTTCTTAATCTCCGGGAATGTCACATAAAACTTATTTAAGTGACTGGCGGAGGTGTGGGTGGACTCATGGGTGGACATCGTCATGTAAGTGCACTCCACCTGCAGAGGTGTATTGGAAAGGGCTCTTAAAAGCTGGGTCTCCGTGTCCTCCTTTAACGGCATGAGATTTAAAATTAAAATCTCCAGAGGACGGATATCCTGGCTTTTCGCGCGGTCCTCGTCCATAATGAATACATTTTCGCTCTCAAGGATCGCTCTTGCCGGCAATCCATTCTGTATTTTAATCGGCATTTTCTTCTTCTCCTATCATCTTCAGAAAATCCGCTTCGGAAAGGATCGGAATGCCAAGTTCTCTTGCCTTCTTATTCTTTGACGAATTGGATGTCACATCATTGTTGATCAGATAACTTGTCTTTGCTGATACGGAACCGGCAGCCTTTCCACCCAGAGATTCTATTTTTTCCTGAAGCTCCTTCCGGTTCGCGAAGCGCTCCACGTAACCGGTGATCACGAAGGTCTTCCCGGCTAATGTCTGTTCCTCGTTCCTGACTTCATTTTCGAATGTCAGGTCTGCCAGCAAATGATCCAGTGTCTCGTTGTTCCTGTCATTCTTAAAGTACGTCACCCACGCATCCGCAAGCACGCCACCGATTCCATCAATGGAGCACAGTTCTTCCGCACCAGCCTTCCGCATGGCATCCAGATCGAAATCGAAATGCCGGCAGATCACCTTCGCGTTGGCGAGACCGATCCCGGTGATTCCAAGGCCGAAGATCAACCGCGGCAGTGTGGTGTGGGACGCGGTCTTTGCAGCCACTATGAGATTCTCATAAGACTTTTCACCGAAACCTTCCATCGTCACGATAGCGTCACGATGGCGGTCCAGATGGAAAATATCATCAAATTCATGGATGAATCCCGCCGCGATAAACTTCTCCAGCGTCATCTCGGAGAGACCGTCGATATTCAACGCGTCCCTGCTCACAAACAGATCAAAGCTCTTGATCTTTTTCGCCTGACAATCCGGATTCGTACAGTAGAGGGACTTCACATCGTTCAGATTGCGGATCTCCGTCTTTCCGCCGCATACCGGACAGGTCGCCGGGATATCACAGACACCGCTTCTTGTCAGGTTATCCGCGATCTGCGGAATGATCATATTCGCCTTGTAGACCGTGATCCTGTCTCCTGCACCGAGTTCCAGCCCTTCCATGATGCTGATATTGTGGACACTGGCGCGGCTTACTGTGGTTCCTTCCAGCTCCACAGGCTCAAACACGGCAACCGGATTGATCAGTCCTGTCCTCGACGCGCTCCATTCAATGTAAGAAAGCGTCGTCTCCTGAATCTCATCCGCCCATTTAAAAGCGATGGAATCCCGCGGGAATTTTGCAGTCCGCCCCAGGGACTGTCCGTATGCGATATCATCATATAACAGCACGAGACCATCCGACGGGATATCGTAGTGCTCTATCTTTTCAGCGAATCCGCGTACTGCCTCGGAAAGAGTTTCCGCGGTGACTTTCACGAATTCCACGGTCTCAAATCCAAGGCCGGAAAGCCACAAAAACTGCTCTTTTCTGGAATTTTTAAAGTCCACACCGTCCGCGCGGACCAGAGCAAAGGCCATAAACCGGACATTTCTTGAGGCTGTGATCCTGCTGTTCAGCTGGCGCACGGAGCCGCTGCAGAGGTTTCTCGGATTCTTATACTTCGCATCCACACCCGCGATGGAATCATTTAATTTTTCGAAATCCGAATAGCTGATCACCGCCTCACCACGCAGGATCAGCTGTCCTTTGTAGGGAATCGTTGTCGGAATATTGATAAAGGTCCTTGCATTTGGGGTGATGACCTCACCGATCTCGCCGTTTCCGCGGGTGACCGCTTTCGCGAGAACTCCATCCTCGTATGTCAGGACCACGGTAAGTCCATCCATCTTCCAAGATAAAAGACCCGTCTGGTCTCCAAGCCATTCCCTCAGTTCATCGACACTCTTTGTCTTATTCAATGACAGCATCGGCCGTTCATGGCGCTCCTTCGGGAGTTCGCTTAAGATCTCATATCCTACTTTCTGGGTCGGACTTCCTGCGAACACAGTCCCTGTCTCCTGTTCCAGCTTCAGGAGTTCATCATAAAGCCTGTCATATTCAAAGTTGCTCATGATCTCGCGGCTCTCCTGGTAATAGGCCTTTGCAGCCTCGGAGAGAAGCGGGATCAGCTCCTTCATCCTCTTGATCTTGTCGTCCATATTTTATGCTCCTTGCGCTCCGGCGCACCCGGTTTCCAGCTTTCCGGGGATGCGGGGGCTTTCTTTTCCGGCTTCTTTTCACCGTTCTGACGGACGTTTTTCCATACTTTTCCGGTTTCGTTCTTCTTCTCGAATGATTTTCTGTTATTGTCCTTGTCAAACGGCCTTCTGTCGTTCTTCTTTCCCTGATATCCGGAGTTCACCGTTTTTCTTTCTCTTTTCGCCGGATCCGTAAGTTTTCCGACCTTCGCAGCTTCTCTCGCCGGAAGGTTTGTGGAACCCTCCACCATCCGCATCAGGTCGCCCAGCTCTTTTTCCGTCAATTCCCGGTACTCTCCCCGCTTTAATGTACCCAGCTGAAGATTCATGATACGCACACGCTTTAAATTCATCACATGGTAATCGAGCGCGCGGCACATCCGGCGGATCTGGCGGTTCAAGCCCTGAGTCAGGACGATATGAAAGGTATGGCTTCCGGTCTTCCAAGCACGGCACGGCTTCGTGGTCACATTCAGATCCTCGATCCGGACACCTTCACACATCTGATTTAAGAATTCTTCTGTCACCGGGTGATTGACAGCTACCGCATATTCTTTCTCGTGGGCATTTCCACCGCGGAGGATCTTGTTGACGATGTCGCCCTGATTTGTCATGAGGAGAAGTCCCTCGGAGTCCTTATCGAGACGTCCCACCGGGTAGATCCTCTGTGGGTAATTTAAAAATTCCACGATGTTTTCTGCATGATCCTTGTCGGAAGTCGTACAGACGATTCCCCTCGGCTTATTCACGATCAGAAATACCGGTTTTTCCTTCTCGCCCACCGGCTTTCCATCACAGACCACCTTCTGTCCCGGCCGTATCTGCATTCCTATCACAGCGATCTCGCCGTCCACACGAACCTTCCCTTCCTCCACAAGTCTGTCTGCCTCTCTTCTCGAACAGACTCCAGCGTCACTCAGATATTTATTTAAACGAATCGTTCCTTCCAATCTATTTCTCCCTTTTATTCATAATTTATGATCCAACATTTATCCTTTCGCCCATTATATCGTTTCTGATGGGCGAATGCAAGAAAAAAACGCCTGTCAGTCCGGGACATTTCCCAGATCTGGCAGACGCTTTCCTGTCTCACTGCCCCGGTATCCCGGGACATCAGAAAATGCATCTGATAGGAATCGAACCTACGCACGCGGCTCCGGAGGCCACTGCTCTATCCACTGAGCTACAGATGCATCTCTAATAGTATACAATAATTTTCTGATTCATGCAAGGGGATGAGAATTATTTTTTGTATATTTTTTTACCCAATTCCATTCCATTTCCCGGCTGCCGCGCTTTTCATGTTTTTAATGCTTTCTTGAAAACAGATAGTAGGACGGAGTACGGTTTGCGCAGTCCTCCGCAAGAACTTTCAGGCTGCAGTAAACAAAGCCATCTACGGCTCTCGCTTTTCCATCCCTGCCCGGCTCCTCATATTTTCCTTCTTTATAGGACGGATCCAGAATGCACGCCTCATTGTCATCGGCCGATACAACGAGGATGTAATGTCCTCCATGAGTGAATACCCCGGTATACCCTTCCCGGTCTCCGCCGGAATTTGCGATGGCGAGTCCGCCTTTTGCCAGGTGCGCCTTCAGTTCATTCAGATCACTCGTTTCCCCATAATTCAGGTTAAACCTTTCCGCAACGACAGGGCCCAGGATCTTCAGGCTCGTTCCGATCTCACGGTTCGCGCCAACCTCATTGGATAATTTCAGGCAGTCTGTAAGTTCATAGGTTGACAGAGTCAGCGCATCCACCATCATGCACAGACAGCTCGGACCGCAGCCTGCTGCAGCCACATTCCGCTTCTCCTCCGGCACTCCGCCGTGGTCTAAATTATGTTCATAGGGAATATCTCTGTGTTCTAACTGATTGATATATTTCATTACAACTGCTCCTTCCGATTGCCGCATGTACCATGCTTTTGATTTTCCTATCGTACCACCATAACCTTAAAACAACAAGATATATTTTTATTTCCCGGCTGCTGTCCGAGCCTTTTGCAGATGATCACCGATTTTCCCCATATTCCGGCGCACCTCATTGATTTTTCTTCCCGATTCTGCTACAATGGCATGGAACTTTTTGATAAGGATGCCAGACAGGAGATAGAGAAATGAATGTAACAGATTTTAACTTTGAACTGCCGCCGGAACTGATCGCGCAGGATCCGCTTGAGGACCGTTCTGCTTCCCGGCTGCTTGTATTAGATAAAAAGACCGGAGAAATGGAACACCGCCATTTCCGCGATATTCTGCATTACCTGAAAAAAGGCGACTGCCTTGTTATCAACGATACAAAAGTTATCCCGGCGCGTCTCATGGGACATAAGGTCGGAACAGATGCCGGAATCGAAGTTCTTCTTTTAAAGAGAAAATCCGACAATGTCTGGGAAACTCTTGTAAAGCCGGGTAAAAAGATGAAAGTCGGCGCAGAAGTATCCTTCGGTGACGGACTTTTAAAAGGAAAAGTCATCGATGTCGTCGATGAAGGAAACCGCCTGATCCAGTTTGAATATGACGGGATCTTCGAGGAGATTCTTGACAAGCTTGGCCAGATGCCGCTGCCCCCGTACATTACGCACCAGTTAAAAGATAAAAACCGCTATCAGACTGTATACGCGAAGCATGAGGGCTCCGCAGCCGCCCCGACAGCCGGTCTGCATTTCACAAAGGAGCTTTTACAGGAGATCGAGGACATGGGAGTTAAGATCGCTCATGTAACACTTCACGTAGGTCTCGGAACCTTCCGCCCGGTAAAGGTCGATACCATCGAAAATCATCACATGCACTCTGAATTCTATATCGTAGAGGAGTCCGAGGCAAAGAAGATCAACGATACCAAGGCAGACGGCGGACGTGTGATCTGTGTCGGAACTACGAGCTGCCGTACCTTGGAATCTGCAACCGGCGATGACGGGATCCTGAAAGCCGGAAGCGGCTGGACTGAGATCTTTATCTATCCGGGATACAAGTTTAAGATTCTGGACTGCCTGATCACAAACTTCCACCTTCCGGAATCCACACTCGTCATGCTCGTGTCCGCACTCGCAGGACGGGAACATATCCTGAATGCATATCAGGAGGCGATCAAGGAGCGGTACCGGTTTTTTAGTTTTGGAGACGCGATGTTTATTCACTGATGTATGTTGAATTTACGTTCTGCATATCATATCATGCCATAGGCTAAAGAGATGTGACTCCTTTATTCGAATGACAAAGCAAAACCCCCGGTGCAGCCACACCGGGGGGGGTCCATCTTCCTGTCACCAGTATAGAAGGCGGTAACATCTCGCATATATAGCATGTTAAGAATACTTCATCTAAATACTCAAGTATCAATCTAACGGAAACACCACCGTAAGAAGCATCTTAAAATCTTCCTTCGCAAATACCGCATGCGGCTTCTTCGCCGGCATTACGAGAACATCTCCGGCTTTGCAGATATGCTCTGCACCGTCTACGGTAAACTGACCGACGCCATCGATCACATGTACCATGGCATCGCCGATGGAATCGTGGGTGCTGATCTCCTCGCCTTTGGAGAACGCGAATAATGTCAGGCTGACCGCCTTGTTCTGGGCGAGAGTCTTGCTGACGATCTGACCCGGTTCTGCGTGGATCTGGTCCGCGAGATTTAAAACTGTTTCATGATCGATATTTTTGATAAAAGCCATTTTTCTTTTTCCTTTCCACCTGGATCTTCCCATGATCCATCTCTTTATTTTACCACGATATTTCCCTTTTGTATGTTGTAAATACAACCATTTTTTGCCTGCATGTCAATTTCAGGGGGCGATTCTTGTGAATCATCACGATTGATTTTCGAACAGGATTTCGATAGAATACACCTATCCTTTTCTACATTTCAAATCATAAAAACAAATCTACGAATCTAAGAACACATCAGGAGGTATGAACGATGAACTACGAAGAATTCTGTGCCGCACTGCAGGAAGAGCTTTTTAACAGACTGGATACCGACTATTCGGTCCACAGGGAACGTGTCCTGAAAAATAACGGAGTTGTGCTCGATTCCCTGACGCTGCTAAGATCCGGAAAGCACTGTTCCCCTGTGATCTCGCTGGAGATGCTTTACGAACAGTTTGAAAAGGGCCGGTCTCTGGCGGAACTCTGTGAATATATGATATCCGTCACCGATACAGACCTGCCTCTTTCAGTCACAAATCTCACTTCACTGAACAACTTTGAAGATTTCCGTGACTGTATCGTCTGGCGGCTGATCTCCCGCGATAAAAATGAGGAACTGTTAAAAACCGTCCCCTGGATCCCTTATCTGGACCTTGCGATCATCTTCTCCCTGATGATCCAGTCCGAGGGTGAAACGCAGATCAGTTCTATCATAACAAGCGCAGTATCCGCCTCCTGGCACATGACAGCGGAAGATCTTTTTACCCTTGCGAGTGAAAACACTCCACGGATCTTTCCTGCGAATTTCCGCCGTCTTGAGGACGTGATCGAGGAATATTTTCCGGGAGCTGCAGACTTTGTCCCGGAGGATTGTCCTGTCCCGACACTCTATGTCCTCACAAACGATTTTGCCCACAATGGCGCGGCCTGCGTCCTCTATCCGGATAAATTAAAGGACCTCGCAGACCGGTTTGGAAGCGATCTTCTCATCCTTCCATCCAGTATCCACGAGGTCCTGATCGTCGCAGACTCAGAAACTTTTACAGAACACGATTATCAGGTTTTCCGCAATACGATTAAAAATGTCAACTGTGAATCGGTTCCGCCGGAGGACTTTCTCTCCGATCATCTGTACCGCTATTGCCGGGAAACAGACAGACTGCAGATCTTTACAAAATCCCCTGCAGTCCAGACAGCTGTTTAATTTCGTCTCGCATGACTTCCCTCATGATAGAGATGCACAAGATTCACAACGGAATCCGTAATAAAGATCGCCAGTGCAATCGCGCCGGCCGTATGAAGTGTCACGACCAGATAGCGCATGGACAATGCCTGATCTCCCTGGATCAGATAATATACAGTCCGGTAAATTCCGGCTCCCGGCACCGACGGAAGAATTCCTGCGATCAGAAACACCGTAACCGGCGCCTTCTTGATTCTGGCCAGAATATGACTCAGAAACGCTACCGCGAGGATCGAAAAGAATGCGGCCTGAAGTGTTGAATGAGTCAGATTATTGATCACTAAATATGCCCACCAGGCAAATCCGCCGGAAAAAGCCGCGTACGGAAGGAACTTTTTCGGAGTCTCCGTCAGAATGGAGAACATCGCGACCGCCCAGAACGCGCTGAATACCTGTATGATCATAAGAGTCCTCCTTCCATGCTGCGGACCACGAGGAGTCCGGCACCAACTCCAAAGGCTACCGCCAGACCTACAACGATTGCCTCCAGGATCCTGGCAGAACCAGCTGCGTAATCACCGTTTAATGTATCGCGGATCGCCGTTGTAAACGTCACACCCGGAACAAGCGGCATGACAGCGCTGACAATGATCGTATCCGAATTCAGCCCCGGATAGGAATGGCAGATCGTCATGGCGGAAAATGCCAGAACAAACGCTCCAAATGCGTTGAAACAGAAATCGTTGAATTTCAGGGCTTTGCCGATCCATGCCGCAGCCGCCAGACACATACCGACTACTGCTGCCGCCAGAAAGTCTCCCAGTGAACCTCCGAACATGGGAGCAAAGAAAGCCGACACGCCTATATATCCCAGCCCCTGTGTCAGTCCGTCATACAGGACCGCTTTCGGTGACTGGATCTCCTTCAGCTCCTTTAGCGCCTCCTCCACGGTGATCTTTCCCTCACAAAAATGACGCGATACATCATTCACCTGACAGATCCGGTTGATACTGGTGCATCTGGCTGAAACACGCTTGACGCGGGTCAGCGGTTCCTTATTCGGATCACTCAATGTGACGAAGATTCCCGTTCCATATACGATCGTCTCCGTCTGCTCATACTCTGAGCGTTTCAGCATGTGGTTCATGGTGTCTTCCACCCTGTAGATCTCTGCTCCACTGACCAACATGAGCTCCCCCGCCAGCACTACGGCCTCTAACAGCGTTTTTTCATTCATTTGTTACCCCTTTTAACCCCTCTTATCTTTGATGACTACTTCCGCAACGGTTCCGTACCTTCCCTGTTGCGAAAAAACATCCCTTTAGACCGGCTGATCCGATGAAATTTTTGTTTTCAGATCAGAAGAGACGGCTTCCGATCTGAAAAACCAGAAATGCCGCAGACCACGCAAGCGCAAGCTGGAACAGGACCATCCCCAGGGTCCATCTCCAGGATCGTGTTTCTCTTTTAATCGTGGCGATCGTAGCAATACACGGTGTATAGAGAAGGCAGAATACCATGAGCGCATAGGCGTTCACTGCCGTGAATCCCGTTTTTCCAAGGATTCCGGAGAGTTCTGCCATTCCTGCTGCCGAGTTGATGTTTCCGATTCCGTAGAGTACAGACATGCTGGAAACAACAACCTCCTTTGCGGAAATTCCGGAGATCAGCGCTACCGCGATCTGCCAGTCTCCAAGTCCCACCGGTCTTAATACCGGAACAAGGATCTGACCGAATTTTGCGGCAAAGCTGTCCGCAACATCAGAAATAAAACCATTCGGACCTACATTCATGACAAACCAGAGAATGATCGACGCAAGGAAGATCGTTGTTCCCGCCTTTGTCAGGTAATCTTTTACCTTCTCCCAGACGTAGATCGCCACAGTTCTAAGGTTTGGGATCTTATATTCCGGAAGCTCGATCAAAAGAGCATTCTCTGTTTTGCTGTCCGTCGTTTTATGTATGATCAGCGCAATGATGATCGCCATGGCAACGCCCACGAGATAAAGGGAATATGCCACCAACATTGCCGAATCCGGGAAAAACATGTCCGCCAAAAGTACATAGATCGTCAGTCTTGCGGAACAGGACATAAACGGTGTTATGAGAATCGTTTTTAAGCGGTCTTTCTGATTTTCCAATGCTCTGGTTGCCATAATTGCCGGAACCGTACAGCCGAACCCAAGAAGCATGGGCAGGAACGCACGTCCGGAAAGTCCTACCATGCCCATCGTCTCATTCATGACATAGGCGACCCTTGCCATATATCCGCTGTCCTCGAGAAAGGCCAGTGCAAGAAAGAGAATAAAAATATTCGGGAGAAACGTTAAGATTCCACCGACTCCTGCCAGAACGCCGTCAACGATCAGGGAGATCACCCAGTCAGAAGCACCGCCCGCCTGAAGTGCAGCGAGAACGCCCGCAGATAAGAGATCCAGTCCCTGTTCAAAATATCCCTTTAAGAAATCACCGACCGTAAAGGTCAGGAAAAATACAAATGCCATGATTCCGAAAAATACCGGAATTCCAAGGATCGGATGCGTCAATATCTTATCCACACGATCTGTCATCTGTGATTTTTCTTCCTTGTTAAAAAGGCACTCCTTGACAACCGATTCCACATAGTTGTACTTTTCATTGATGATCTCTTTTTCAAAGCTTCTCGGAACAATATTTCCAAGATCGATCGGATGATCCTTCATGACTTCTTTATCATATTCAAGCATCTTGATCGCATGCCAGCGCAGATTTGTGAGGTCCGGATATTTTTTCCGGAGCAGGTCTTCAACCCGCTGGATCCTGTCCTCATTCTCCCTGTCATAATGGACGATCACGCCCTGCGGACCTTCCTCATAGTGATGTACGACCGCATGCATCAGCACATCCAGTCCCGTCCGCTTTCTGGCGGAAACCGGAACGACCGGAATCTCCCCTAACATCTCCGGAAGTCTGTGAAGGTCGATCTCCATTCCGCGCTCCTCGATAATATCCATCATATTGAGCGCCAGAATGACTGGTTTTTTCAGTTCCAAAAGCTGCAGCGTCAGATAAAGGTTTCTCTCCAGAGATGACGCATCCACGACATTGATGATCACATCCACATCATCTTCCTCGATACACCGTCTTGTAACGAGCTCCTCCATCGTATAGGAAGTCAGGCTGTAAATTCCGGGCGTGTCGATCACATGGATCTTTCTTCCCTTGTAACTTGTCTCCCCTTCCATTCTCTCGACGGTAACACCGGGCCAGTTGGCAACCTTTAACTTTGCTCCGGTAAATGCGTTAAACAGTGTGGTCTTTCCGCAGTTTGGGTTTCCAACAAAGCAGACTGTGATCGGTCTCTCTTCTGTGCTCATGATACTGCCTCCTCTTTTATATCGATTCCACCTGTGATTCTTCTTCCAAGTGCGAGGCGTGTCCCGCGGACCTTGATGATCATCGTTCCGCTTTTTTTCTTGTTCATCACGAGAAGGCGCGTATTCTCATTTACACCAAGCGCCTCCAGACGCCGGTTGATCGCATCGTCCACGTGGACCGATTCGACCAGATACGTCGCACCAATATTTCCTTCATATAATTTCATCCTGTGTCCATCCTTCACTATCATAATCGACAGAACTGGCTCTGTCATCTGGAAATATTGTATTCTTATTGAAAATAATTGTCAATAAGTGTATCCCGGTACATTCGTCCGTCCGGTGCGGTCATGTCACTGTTCACGCCCAATCAAGCATCATCTGTTTCACTTCCCGCATCCGGTCACGCAGCTTTGCTGCCTCTTCGAAATTCAGCTCTGCGGCAGCCTGACGCATCTTCTTTGTCAGCTCTTTCGCGAGCTTCTCCAATTCTCTTGCGTCCATGGACTCCGGATCTTTTCTGAATTCTTCGTCGGATGTGCTTGCGGCCTTGGAGATCGCGATCAGATCACGGACCGCTTTTTTAATAGTCTGAGGTGTGATTCCATGTTCCTCATTGTATTTCTGCTGGATTTCACGTCGACGGTTTGTCTCATCGATAGCGGCACGCATGGAGTCTGTGATCGTATCCGCGTACATGATCACATGACCTTCTGAGTTTCGCGCAGCACGACCAATGGTCTGGATCAGGGACGTCTCTGAACGAAGGAATCCCTCCTTATCCGCATCAAGGATCGCCACAAGCGTGATCTCCGGAATATCAAGTCCCTCTCTGAGGAGGTTGATTCCCACGAGAACGTCAAAGACATCCAGACGCATATCACGGATGATCTCAGCTCGCTCCAGTGTATCGATATCAGAGTGCAGATATTTCACACGGATCCCAGCCTCCCTGATATAGTCTGTCAAATCCTCTGCCATCCGCTTTGTGAGTGTCGTGATCAGGACCTTATTGTGTTTTTCCACTTCTTTATTGATCTCACCCACAAGGTCATCGATCTGGCCTTCTACCGGACGCACAGAGATCTCCGGATCCAGAAGTCCTGTCGGACGGATGATCTGTTCTACCCGGAGAAGTTCATGTTCCGCTTCGTAAGTGGACGGGGTCGCAGACACAAACATCATCTGATTGATATGGGTCTCAAACTCCTCAAAATTCAGAGGGCGGTTGTCAAGGGCCGACGGCAGGCGGAATCCATAATCTACCAGTGTCTTCTTTCTCGAACGGTCACCGAAGTACATACCACGGACCTGCGGCAGTGTAATATGAGACTCATCCACAATGATCAGAAAATCATCCGGAAAATAGTCAAGCAGCGTACACGGCGGCTGTCCCGGTGCAGATCCCACAAGATGGCGTGAATAATTCTCGATTCCGGAACAGAAACCGGTCTCTCTCATCATCTCCACATCAAAATTGGTACGTTCCGCGATCCGCTGTGCCTCCAGAAGCTTGTCTTCACTCTTAAAGAATGTCACCTGCTCTTTCATCTCAGCAAGGATATTTTCCGTCGCTCGCATCATCTTTTCCTTCGGCACAACATAGTGGGAAGCCGGGAAGATCGCCACATGTTCCAACTGCGCTTTCACCTCTCCGGTCAGCGCCTCGATCTCCATGATCCGGTCGACCTCATCCCCAAAAAATTCGATCCGGTATGCCTCGCTTCCGGAATAGGCAGGGAAGATTTCCAGCACATCCCCCCGCACACGGAAGCTTCCCCGCTTAAAGTCCATCTCATTTCTCGTATACTGGATATCGATCAGCTTATGGATCACCTCATCCCGGTCTTTCTCCATTCCGGGACGCAGAGAGATCACCATGTTCTTATAATCGATCGGGCTTCCCAATCCATAAATACAGGATACGGATGCCACGATGATCACATCGTTCCGCTCCGACAGAGCCGCTGTTGCTGAGTGACGTAATTTATCGATCTCATCATTGATCGCCGAATCCTTTTCAATATAAGTATCCGTCGACGGTACATACGCCTCCGGCTGGTAGTAGTCGTAATAGGAGACAAAATATTCCACTGCATTATTTGGAAAGAACTCCTTCATCTCCGAATAAAGCTGGGCCGCCAGTGTCTTATTGTGAGCGATCACCAGAGCCGGTTTATTCAGCTGCTGGATCACATTCGCCATCGTAAACGTCTTACCGGATCCGGTTACGCCCAGCAGTGTCTCAAACTGATTTCCCTCTTTAAATCCCTTCACCAGCTGCTCGATCGCCTGCGGCTGATCGCCGGTCGGCTGATATTCTGATACTAATTCAAAGTGATCCATATGATTTCTCCTGACCTATCCATGATATTATTAGAAGCAGTGCAAAATCCCAACGGCGAAGCCGATCTGGAATATCTCTTCGCCTCAGGCTATGAATGTACGGAATCGTTTCATTCTTAGTATATTACCTGTCCAGTATAGCATTCCGATAAAAAAAAGTACAGAGCAAACCGAATGTTTGTTCTGTACTCTATTCATTCTATCTCGCAAACCAGTCCTTCATACACTGAAGCACCTGCACAAGTTCTTCCTCCTTGATCACATAAGGCACCATCGCGTAAAGATAGTTTAAGAACGGACGGCTGAACACGCCTCTCTTGTAGGCATATTCCTGATATCCTTTCAATACCGCCGGATCGTAGACCTCGACGCAGACACAGCCGCCCATGATCCGGACTTCGCGGATCCTTGGATCTGTGAATCCTTCCATCTCGCGCCGTGTTACTGCCTCTATCTTCCGGATCTTTTCCATGTAATTCTGTGTCTCAAACAGTTCGATCGATGCCAGGGCCGCGCTGCACGCCAGCGCATTTCCCATGAATGTCGGTCCATGCATCAGGGCATGTTCCGGGACGTCATCGTAAAAGCCTTCAAATACTTTCCGATTCGCTATGGTAGCAGCATGCCCGATATATCCGCCAGTCAGTGCCTTCCCGAGAACCAGAATATCCGGGAGTACAAGATCCGCCACAAAACGGTTGCCGGTCCGGCCAAATCCGGTCGCAACCTCATCGAAGATCAGAAGTACATCGTACCGGTCGCAAAGCTCCCTTGCCTTTTTTAAGAACGAAACATCATACATCCGCATGCCTCCAGCTCCCTGCAGCAGCGGTTCCACCAGCATACAGTTCAGCCTGTCATGATACTTTTCAAAGGCCTCCTCCAGCGCGGCTGTCTCCGTTGGAATATGGACCACATACGGGCTTGTCCCATAAGCCTTCAGCACAAAATGATAGTCCTCATCATCTCCCGCTTCCATCGTCTTAAACGTGTCTCCATGATAAGCATGTTCCAGAGCCAGGATCATCGTCCGCTTTTCATCTCCCCGGTTCATGTAATACTGCAGTGCCATCTTTAAAGACACCTCGACCGCAACACTGCCGGAATCCGAAAAGAAGCAATAGTCCAGATCCCCCGGCAGCCAGGAGGCCAGTTTCTCCGACAGCTTTCTTGCCGGTTCATGAGTCAGCCCGCCCAACATGACATGGGAAAACTTTTCCACCTGCGAGATGATCGCCTGATTGATGACAGGGTGTTTATACCCGTGGATCACACTCCACCAGGATGAGACCGAATCGATCATCTTCTGATCCTTTGTATAAAGATATACTCCGTTCGCGTCCACGATCTCATACGGTGCTTTCATTGTTTTTAATTGTTCATATGGATACCAGATCATCGTTTTCTTCTCCTTATCATTTTTCCGCGGATTTATACAGCGCCTTTAAATCTTCCGCCTTCATGGAAAGCTCCGTGTCACCATCCGCCACGCAGGCAACGACCGGAACTCCCGTATAGGCTTCGCACATGTTCCGGTTGTCTTCATGGAGCATATCGCCCTGTCTGTAATGATTTAAAATAATTCCCTTCAGCGCGATTCCCTGCTCTTTGAGATAATACGCAGTCAGCGCCACATCGTTGATCGTCCCGAGTCCGGCATCCGCGATCATAAGACAGCCAAGGTCACAGGCTTTGACCACCTCCGGCAGGCGGATATCCGCCTCATCGAAGCAAAGCGGACAGAGGATTCCGCCGCTTCCCTCCATCGTTACGTACTCGTACTCCTCACAAACCTTGTGAAAGCCCTCCAGCACGGCTTCCATCCGGACCGGATTTCCCTCCAGCCGTGATGCCAGATGCGGTGAGACCGCAGTCTCATAGACATACGGACACATCTCCTCCAGCGGCTGGCGGATTCCGGACATATTTTTTACCTGCAGTGCGTCCCCGGGGATCAAACTGCCATCCGGCCGCCTCTCGTTGCCGCTCATGGCGGCTTTATAGTAGGCCGCATCTGCACCGCTCTCTCTCAGTTTTTTCACGATCAATCCTGTCACATACGTCTTACCAACATCCGTTCCCGTACCTGTAATGAAAATATTTTTACTCATATTCTATCCGAGTCTCCCCTCTCTGATCATCGGGATCATTCGTTTTCCGATTGCCGCAGCCAGAAGGCACAGCACGATATCTCCCGGAACTGCCAGCAAAAAGCAGTATAAAAACAGTGGCCAGAGTCCGATCGGCGTATTGATGACAAAATTACTGATCACATAATAATAGACCATACCGAACGCATACACGATAAAGAGTCCGATAAAGTTTGCCGCCAGAAGACGGCTGTAGCCCGGATGGCTCTTCTCATTTGCGATCCGTCCGGTCACATAAGCTGCCGCCGCAAATCCGATGATATACCCAAAACTCGGCTGAAAAATATAGCCCGGTCCGCCGCCCTGGGTGAAGATCGGAAGTCCCACAAGTCCCAGAACAATATAAACCACGACCGCCAGCGCCCCGTTCACAGGACCCAGCAGCAGCCCCGCCAGCATCGTAAATAAAAACTGAAGTGTAAACGGAACCACCGGAACAGGAACTTTGATAAATGCCCCTACCGCGATCAATGCCACAAACATTGCGCACAGCACAAGGTCTTTCGTTTTCATATGTTTCAAAATTATTTCCTCCTGAATTTTCTGGTTGCTCAAGAAATCTGAAGCATTTCCCTTTTCCTGTACATGCGCATCACTCTTCCGTTCTTTCCATACCTTCTGAAACAGCGGCTGCTGTCTTCAGAACCCGGGTGGTATTGCAAAGATGGACTTGTAGGAGCATAACATAGAACCTTCACATTGTCAACCTGTTATATTTATATAGTTAACAATTGTTCGTGCAAAAAAGACACCTCCAAAACCAAATGGTCTATTCGGTGTCTTTCATCTGCATCATGATTACCTGCCCCACTCAAACGCGATCCGCGGCGTTCCGTCCGGGACATAGATAATTCCGCATCTCTCAAATCCCTGTTTTTCAAGCGCTCTCTGCATAACCTTGTTGTTTTCGTGGGTGTCGATCCGGATGTGGGATATTTTCGACTTGGCGAAGTCCATGATCCGGCCCAGGATGTTGTGGACCGTACCGTCGCTTGCGACGCGGTGGACGGCAGCGTACGGGGTGTCTGCCTTCCAGGCGCCCTGCTCGATCACAGCGTAGCATGGGTCAGCGCCGATGATGAAGGCGAAGGCGGCATGGATCACGCCGTTTTCTTCCAGAACATATAAATTTCCTGCCTCGATGTCCCCCGGGAGCAGATGCTCCGGGGCGTCCTCGCCGTCCCACTGGCTGAAGTTCCCATGGTCACGCATGAACTGGCGGGCAACGGCGTAGATCCCGTGGATCCGTGGGAGATCAGCTGGGGATGCTTTTCTTATTGTGAAGTTATCTTCTGTCATAGATGTTCTCCTCTTTTACGGGTAAACTGATTGCTGTTCCCATTGTATCATAGTGTTTTTCACAAGACAATCTGTCTTTTCAGCTCCCCTGTTCCTCATACATCCGCACCAGATCCCCGATCAGCAGCACTCCCACCGGTCCCAGGATCAGCCCCGACAATCCAAACAATTTAAGTCCCACATACATGGATACCAGCGATCCCAGCGGCGAAAGCCCCACCTGCTTCCCCATCAGTCTCGCCTCTGAGATCTGACGCAGAAAGTAGCAGACCACATAGATGCCGAAGATCACCGCTGCCTTTTTCCACGCCTTCTGAAACAGCAGCGCGACTCCCCACGGAATCAGCACTGTCCCGGCCCCCAATACCGGCAGTGCGTCCAGGATCCCGATCCCGCAGCCAAACAAAAACGAATAGGGATTTCCGATCACTGCCAGTCCGAAGATACACACGGCACTTGTTAGGAACAGAATAAACGCCTGGGTCTTCAGCCACGCGCTCACCACGGATGCGATCCGCTCTCCCACTACGAGAAATTCCCGCCGGAATGCGGACCTGCTCCGCTTTTCCCTGATGTCATCCATCTCCTGCAGTGTCAGGAGTACTGCGACAAAATAGATAAAGAAAAGGACGATCCCGGCGACTGCCACGCGGAGCGCAGACACGGAGCGGTCCATGAGCACTGGCATCGTGGAGTTCTTAAACATCTGCCGGACCTCTTCCACTGCTCTCCCCGCAAGCTCCACCAGCGCATCCGCCTTAAGCCCCATCTTCTGCTCCAGGAGGCGGCAGGTATCCGTAAGCCGCAGATCAAGGGCGGAAAGCCAGTCCGGAAATCTCCGGATAAAAAGCCCCGTCTGGCTCACCACCATGCTGCCGCCCGCGTAGAGGAGTCCGAAAACAAGGCATGACATCACCAGAAGTTCGATCCCGCCGACAAGCGACACCGGCAGATGGTGCATCTCCCCCCGAAACGGCACCGCAATGCGGTTCGAGAGGAACCTGACCGACGGACGCAGAAATAGCGCCGTCCCATACGCACATAAAAAGGGAACCACGAGGGGTAAAAGATAACGAAACGCTCCGTATACCGCACCCGTGATTCCCAGAATCAGTAGAAATTTCTTCAGTTTTTTCTCAGGACTTACCATGGAATCACCCGTTTTCTGATTTGTACTTCCTTTGTACTACTCATAGTATGGGCGGAAATTCCTGCGATATGCGCGCCGCGGGACGATTCCATAATCTGTTTTTTCCATGGTTCTTAGCAGAACATGATCATTTACAAGCCTCGACCTTTGAATCTAAAGATATTCACCTCCACAGTTGCCAATGTCACAACCTGTAGCCGAAAACAGCCCAACCAGGATCAAACTTGAAACAACTGAAATGCCCCTCCGACCGGTTCTATCTCAAACGTCATTTCTTTCTTCGTCACCGGATGAAAAAAAGTCAGCGATGAAGCGCAGAGTGCGATCGACTCTCTTCCACTTCCCATATTTCCTGCTGTTCTGATACCCGGCATATTTCTATTTTCTGCTGCCTTCATGGTTCCCTGGTCTGCATTCTCTTTCTTATCAAGTTTGGCAGTTCTCACAGGCACTCCATATTTCATATCCCCATACAACGGCGTCCCATGATACGCCATCTGTACACGGATCTGGTGATGGCGTCCAGTCTTCAGCGAAATTCTCACCAGGCTCAGCTCCGTTTCCGGCATTCCGGCTATTTTCCCGTCGATCGTCTTTAATACTTCATAGGACAGCTCCGCCTTTTTTGCGCCGGTTATCCCCTTATCCACAACCTGTGAATAATTCCCGTCCGGTGTTTTCACCAGATAATCCACATAGTTATCCACCGCATCCAAAGGTCTTCCGTGGACAACTGCTGTGTAGATTTTTTTCATCTTATGGCTCTGAACCTGCTCACTTAAAGCCGCTGCCGCCCGTTTCGTTTTCGCGTACACCATCACGCCGGACACAGGCTTGTCCAGTCTGTGGATAACTCCCACATAAGGTTCCTTCCCCGGTGTGCATGATTTGTTGATAACCAGGTGTTTTTTCACCTCGCTGACCATATCCGGTGCGAACCGCTTCGCAGCCTGGGATTCCACACCTGCAGGCTTTATGACCACCAGGATCTCGTCGTCCTCATATAATACTTTTAACATCAAAATATTTCCCCTTGCATATTTTTATCGTAAGTGGTATAGTATATTCAAATGTGATACGTAGTTTTTAAAACTACATGTCGTATTTTAAATATTCACTTTAACTTTGAAACCAGACCCTGCGTTCATTTGCTGCAATGATCTGAAATTTGTCCGCCACAACCTATTATCGCAGATCCATATCGGACTAATTCATTTCATACAGTCACGCACATTCTGATTTCCAATATTTTCCCTGTTCAACACAGGCTATCCCGCATGATTGGAGGAATGATTATGGAACTGAAAATAAAAGATCCCGGAAGTGCGCTGACCCACTTTATTGCCATGCTGGCCGCTATGATCGCCGCAACGCCGCTTTTGATCAAGGCCGCGTCTGTCCCTGGAACCATGCATATAAAGGCTCTCAGCATCTTCATCGTCAGTATGATCCTGCTCTACGCCGCAAGTACCGTCTATCACACCTTCGATATCTCGGAACATGTCAATAAAATTCTCCGAAAGATCGATCACATGATGATCTTCATCCTGATCGCCGGAACCTACACTCCGGTGTGCCTGATCGTTCTCGGAAACAAGTCCGGATACCGGATGCTGTCTCTGGTATGGGGCATCGCCATCGTGGGCATCATCATCAATGCCCTCTGGATCAACTGCCCGAAGTGGTTCTCCTCCGTGATCTATATTGCGATGGGCTGGGTATGCATCATGGCGATCCGCCAGATCGTGGCAGCACTCACACCAGCGGCCTTTGCATGGCTGCTCGCCGGCGGCATCATCTATACCATCGGCGGTGTGATCTATGCACTGAAATTACCGATCTTCAACTCAAAGCATAAAAATTTCGGCTCCCACGAGATCTTCCATCTCTTCGTCATGGGTGGAAGCTTCTGCCATTACATGATGATGTATGGGTATGTGGCTGCCGCGTAAGATGATCTGCAACGACATCATCTATCATATTTTCATTCTCCGGCGCGGTGTAAAAACCGCGCCATTTTTCATCTCTAAATCTAATACTGCATCCAATAATCCCTGATTACTCCCCTTGCTCTCAACGCTTAATTTATCATCAAAGAAAAGTTGATCAACCAATTTCCAGAAATGAAGCCCAGCACCGGTGTCTTCTGTCCATAAATACTTCATGTCACAGCTCCTCTTCCAGTGTTATCTTATTATTATCGAACTTCAAAACCTTAAAACTCTTATCTGAGACATTCAATCCATCGCAATTTCGTAAGAAAAGCATATATTGATTTGATGTTTCAAAATTAATAAATTTTCTAACTTCATCATTCATCAGATTATCCGCATTATCTACCACAATAAAACTATCTCTGCAGCGCTTTATTGCTTCCGAAAAATTATCTGACCTGTAATTAAATAATCTGATCGCCCTGTACTCATCTGTAAGCCTTACATCTTTACTGATGTGCGATAAAGAAGTAATAGAAGTGTAAAAAATTTTGCCGTTCCTATCCAGCACTTGCGCATTGTGTCGGACAGGTCGGGCGGGTATTGGGGCAAGTCCGCCTTGCCAACAAAAGAATAATAAATCTCAATGTCCTACCTACGGGTCTTGTTCTCGTCATAGCTGCACTCATGCACAACGAGTTTCTCTAGAAACTCCCGCAACAGAGTAGGGGTAAGTTCTTCAAAGCTGGTATGCCGCCGAACAACATTCATAAACTTTTCTGCGTTCACGGTGGCTTCCTGTGCTTTGGAAAGCTCCGCTTGGATAGCAGCGGCTCTTTCTTTCAGCTCCCGTTGTTCTGCTTCATAGTCTGCCGACAGCTCTGTGAAACGCTCGTCTGATATGCGCCCGGTCACGCTGTCCTCATACAGCCGCTTGAAGATAGCGGATAACTCGGCTATACGTTTCTCGGTGGCTTCCAGCTCCTTTTTCTTGGCGGCGTTCCTGCGCTTGCCCCCGTCCTCGTTCTGCTCAATCAAGAGCTTCATAAACCGAGCTTCATGCTTTGCCGCATAGCTTGTCACTTTCCGCAGATTGGAGAGTACGCCAGCGGTCAAGAGGTCGGTGCGGATAAAGTGCGCCGTACAGTCATGGGTGCGTTTCTTGTAGTTGCCGCAGATATAACAGTCCTGCTTGCGCTTGTCCGTCTGGTATCGCTGCTGGTACATGACGCTGCCGCAGTCCGCACAGAACAGTATGCCGGAGAACAAGCCCACTTCATCATAGCGGTTGGGGCGTTTGCGCTGCTTGCGAAGTTCCTGCACCCGTTCCCATGTCTGGGTGTCTATGATAGGCTCGTGGTGGTTCTCGAAAATCACTTGCTTTTCCAGGGGATTTTCTACACTGTGCTTGACTTTGTAAGAGAGCTTTTCTGTCTTGAAGTTTACCAGACAGCCTGTGTATTCCCGGTTTTCAAGGATATGCACAACGGTATTGGTCGCCCACTTGCACTCATAGCCGGGGTGGTAGCGGCGGGTGCTGCCCGTCCTACGGTATTCCAGCGTCCCCGGCGTGGGGATTTGCTGCTCTGTGAGCATACGGGCTATCTTGGTCGGACCGTTCCCGGCAAGGCAGAGGTTGTATATCTGCTTGACTACGGGTGCGGATTCCTCGTCAATAATGAAATTTTCGTCCTCGTCCATGAGGTAGCCATACACAGGCTTGCTTGTGATGGGCTTGCCACTCATGCCTTTTGAGCGTTTTACTGCTTTGATTTTCTTGCTCGTATCTCTCACCAGCCATTCGTTAAAGATATTCCGCAGCGGGGCAAAGTCATTGTCGCCCTGTGCGCTGTCCACTCCGTCATTGATAGCGATGAAGCGGACACCTTTCTGTGGGAAAATCATTTCCGTGTACATTCCCACTTACAGGTAGTTTCGCCCTAACCTCGACATA
>NZ_QUJB01000030.1:22114-23338 GCF_003480435.1 Clostridium sp. AM30-24
CGTGTACATTCCCACTTACAGGTAGTTTCGCCCTAACCTCGACATATCCTTTACGATAACTGTCCCGACTTTTCCGGCTTCAATGTCCGCAAGCATGGCTTGAAAACCGGGTCTTTGAAAGTTCGCACCAGAATAACCGTCGTCCGTGTACCAGCGCAGATTGGAAAAGCCGTTCTGCTTTGCATAGGTTTCAAGGATACGCTTCTGATTGGAAATGGAATTGCTTTCGCCTTGCAGCTCGTCCTCATGGGACAGTCTTGGGTAAAGGGCGGTAATGAGTTGCTGGGTGGTCTGTCTTAACATAAATTCCTCCGTTTCCGACAGCCAGCCCCACTATTCCGTACCTTGATTGTACCACATGGGGCGGCTGTCTGTATAGCGGCAAAAGCGTCAAATCTGCTTCTTTATGGTCGGTCAAATCGCCGTTTTTTGTGTAGCAGCTTCCGCTTCCAGCACTTTCATCATCTTGTCGGCTGCGGTATCGGTTGCGCCCTGCTTGAAGAAGCCGGAAACGGTAAGGACGGAGTTGCCCATGCGGATTTCCGTTACACAGTCCGGGCGGCGGTCGGTGCGGTCATTGTTATTCTGTTTGTTTTCTGTCATAGGCAACTCCTTTCACTTCAACAGTTCTTTTAGTCCATTGAGCTTGGCTTGTGCCGTTTCCTTTCGGAAGTTCTCGCCTGTAAAGAGGATAGGCAGACACATTTCAAGCACTCGGTCATAGATACGGGCGTGGGCGGTGTCCTGTGGATTCTGCAGTTCCGTAAGGCTTAGATTGGTGGTGACAATCAGCGGCTTTCGGCTGCGGTATCGGCTGTCAATTACATTGTAGACCTGTTCCAAACCGTACTCTGTGCTACGCTCCATACCAAAATCATCAAGTATCAGCAGAGGGAAACGGCAAAGACGCTCGATATATTCGTTTCGCCCCTCAAAGCTGGCAGTTAAATCATTCAGTATCGCAGAAAAGTTTGTCATGCGGACGGAGATTTCCTGTTCCATAAGGGCATTGGCAATGCACCCGGCAAAATAGCTTTTTCCTGTGCCTACCTTGCCCCACAAGAGCAGACCATAGTTGTTTTCTCTCATCTGCTCCCAATGCTCCACATATAAATGTGCCTTGCTCATCTGCGGGCATTTGCCGTTGTCATGTGCAAAAGTCCATTCCTGCATGGTGAGGTCGGTAAAGCCCCGGCGTTTCAGTTCCATAACGGTGTCAAGGTG
>NZ_QUJB01000031.1 GCF_003480435.1 Clostridium sp. AM30-24
ATCAGTTTGGAGGTTTACACAAACTTTGGGATACTCCCAAATATAATCTTTTTATACTTTTCAAGGCTCATTTCGAGCAAATATTTTCTCATAAAAGACATAAAACAGCTCATGGCCGGCGCTGGTGTAGCCGTAGTCGGCATGGTCCTTGTACCTCTGCTCTCCGGGCTGTTCTCTGTCTAAGCGTTCCTGCATGAAATCCTTGCCGCTCCCGCAGCTCTGCGGGGGCGGCGGAAAGGAGGTTGACACCGTATGGATTTCTTACTTGAAGCCCTGACGAATTGGCTGAAAGAAATGCTGGTGACATCATCATGGCAATCTGGAGCTGCGTGGGCTACACCGTACTGCTATGTTTTACGCTGTTCAAAACCGGCAGTCTCGCCAAATCAGTCTTTCAGGCGCACTAAAACGGAAGGAGGTTTCCACATTGGCTTATGTACCCGTACCCAAGGACTTAACAAAAGTCAAAACAAAGGTCATGTTCAATCTGACCAAGCGGTAGCTTATCTGCTTCACGGGCGGAGCGCTTATTGGCGTACCGCTTTTCTTTTTGCTCAGAAAACCTACCGGAAACAGTGTAGCGGCTATGTGTATGATGCTGGTTATTCCAGCGTCTTTCCATTCCTTAAGATGGGCGCGGACTGCTGCCTCGCAGAAACCATCTTTATGAAGTGCCACTGCTGCTTTATAATTGATTCCGTCCATGATTACATGGGCATGACATTCTCCGAACATTGCTTTCGCCTTCTTTTTCTATCTGTTTTTCCAGTTATGCATTTTTTTCAAAAGAAATAAAGACAAGGGAACTGATGAACAACATATACGGGTAAAACAACCTTGGCAGAATATCAAATGCACTGACTGTCTCACCCAGGCCGGAAGCCGCTGAGATGGCAACCAGCATCTGTGCTCCATAAGGAAGAATTCCCTGAAAGATACAGGAAAATGTATCCAGAATAGATGCTGCTTTCTTATTGCTGATTCCGTAGTTTCCTGACATTTCTTTTGCAATTGGATTTGCCATAACAATTGCGACTGTATTATTCGCCGTTGCAATATCCATCAGACCTACCAACAGACCCATGCCAAGGAGTCCGCCTTTTCTCCCTTTAAACACTTTTTTTATCCAATATAGCAGAGCAGCAAATCCACCATATTCTTTGATCAGTGCACAGATAGACGCTACCAGAATGGCAACCATGCTGGTTTCAAACATGCCTGCTGCCCCGTCTCCCATATTTCCAAGCAAATCCGTCGGCACGATCATCCCTGTCGCAATCATGATGATGGAGCCACTTATGATTCCTGTAATCAGTACCAGGAACACATTTAAGCCAAGAATGCCTCCCGCCAGTACCAGTATATAAGGAATGGCCTGTATCAGATGATATTCTTCCTGCACAACTCCGCCACTGTAATTTTTCACAGACAGACTGTAAATAATCACCAGACTGACAATTGCTGCCGGAAGTGCAATGAAAAAGTTTTCCTTAAATTTATCTGTCATCTTACAACCCTGTCCATTACATGCGGCAATTGTCGTATCAGAGATAAAGGACAGATTATCCCCAAACATTGCACCACCCATGACTGTCGCAATACAAAGCGGCAGGTCAAACCCCGATGCTCGCGACACGGCTATTCCAATCGGGGTAATTAAAGTAATGGTTCCTACGGAAGTCCCCATTGCAAGTGATACAAAACAACTTACTACAAAAAGCACCACAACCGCGAACTGAGGCGGTATCAGTGACAGAATAAAATATGCCACACTGTTTGCTGATGTTCTTCCAACAACACCCACAAAAATTCCAGCCAGCATAAATATGATGATCATGGTAATAATGTTCGGATCGCTGATTCCAACTCCCATTATTTTCAGTTTATCATTCAGGCTTAATTTCCGGTTTTGCAGACATGCAACAAGCAGTGCAAGCAAAAATATAATCACAACAGGAATTTTGTAAAATCCCATCTCGATATTCAGGGCATATTCAAACAGAATCCCCAGTCCCAGATATAAAACCACAAACACCGCGATAGGCAATAAGGCTTTTGCGT
Organism: Clostridium sp. AM30-24; assembly: GCF_003480435.1. Lineage (GTDB taxonomy): Bacteria > Bacillota > Clostridia > Lachnospirales > Lachnospiraceae > Pilosibacter. Next base: position 2,062 of record NZ_QUJB01000031.1, read on the forward strand.
TTCTTTTTTCCATTTCTTAATCCCTCTCTACCCCTTTTATTTATCCCAAACTATACCATGCCATGATACCGCAAATGCCTTAAAAAATCAATGACTCTACTTCCAGTGAATCACTGCTTCCACTGAATCCGTATACTGATCATCAGTGATGGACTTGTAACGGGAGCCGTCATACCAATCGGTGAAACCGTTGTCAATTTTGTAAATATTTCCAGTTTCAGTGTCCACGATGCGCTCGTAACCCAGGGTAGCGTCACTCTGTTTCTGGCTCATAATATCCTGGCTCCGGTTCCGGTTTTCCCAGGAAGACATGATGCTGTCGGACATCTCACTGGCTGACTGGCTGAGAGACTGGGAGGTAGAGGCCGCCTGATTGCTCTGGGACATGGCAAAGCTCTGGAACTCCGGCGTATAATTAAGACTGCTGAGAACTTTATTCAAAGTAGGCTGCCAGTCCTGAAAGCTTCCCTTTGGACCGCGTTGGAGGGATGGCAAACATCGGGAACAGGAGCTTCTGGAATCTTGTTATCGGACATCTTTGAACCTGGCAAAAGAAAATGGCTGTCAGTCGGTGGCCTTTCCACTGATTTCTTCCGGCATCTTGACCACAACAATCAGAGCATTAATCAGTCTGCCAATTTTTATCGAAAGTATTCGTATGGGAAACCCTTCCGCAACAGATGAAGAAGTGTATCAGGCCGCTAGGTATTGTGGGTGTTATGATTTTATTCTGAATCTGGAAAATGGATTCCATACGGTTGTTGGAGATGCCGGAGGACACCTGTCAGGCGGTGAACGCCAGAGGATCGCAATTGCCCGCTCCGTATACTCTGTATTGACTGGAGAATTGGACTGACGATTTTGTGTGGAATTTTACTTTTTACATGGTGTATCAGCTGATTACAGAAAAAATCAGAAACTGTTTCACCGCAAAGGCAGCAGGCCCAGGAGGCTCTTGTTTCCGGTGCTCTGGAATATATCCAGGGAATGCTGATTGTAAAATCCTTCAATCTGGGACAAAGTTCTGACAATAAAATGAAGCAAGCAATCATGGACAGCAGGGATAAGAACCTAAAGTTGGAACGTACATTTGTCCCTTATAATATGCTGCAACAAATGACTCTCTATACAATCCACGAAAATTGTCCACACAGTCCACCTTTGAAGATTTAGCGGTGGATTTTGAAGGAACTACAGCCAGCGGTGTGGAGCGATTCTACCGGCGCACACAGGATAAGCTGCGGCTGAAGCTGTTGGAAAGCGGTGTGATCCATACCGTGACACAGAAGCAACCCGATATGTGAAAGAAGAACAAAAAAAAGCCGCAGCTGTCTACATGTATCAGGCAGACAACGAGAGCGAATGGGGTGAGCTGCGGTTTGACTTTGAGAACGGCACAGCTGAGATAGTAAAACTGTCAGATTGAGACACGGTAAAATCCAATGTTTTTGTAAAAACGGAGATACGGTTTATTCAAGACTTACCGGAAGCGAGACTGCTGAAATCCGTGGTTGTGCCGTCTGAGATAGAAAGGCTGGATCTGATTTGACCATGATGGAACGTAAAACGATGCCTTTGACAACATCTTCGGATCGTGCTACAATTTGACCAGAATAATAAATATAGTCATAATTCCAAGGAGTGTGCGTAGTGGCTTTTACAGACGAACAGAATGAGATGATCCGCAAAGACTTGATCCGGGAGGCTTGGCGCTGCGGCGTTACGATTGGGATGCGGAAAACCTCTGTGGAGCAGCTGACAAATTCCGTCGGTATTTCCAAGGGATCGTTTTATAAATTTTTTGATTCCAAGGAGTTACTGTTTTTCGCTGTACTGGAGGACATCCATACCGAGTGCTTTGCGGCGGCGCAGAAGTCCTTACAGAAGAATGCGGCATTTTTGCCTGCGGACCGTGCGGCAGCGGCAATCCTTGCTGCTTGCCGGTGGCTATCCGAGACGAAAGCCCTTGTGTTCATTGAAAATGATGCGAATTTCCTCCTGCACCGGCTGCCGGAGGAAGTAAAGACCGCTCACTACCACGATGACAAGATCCACATCCGCACGCTGCTGGAAGCGGGTGGTTTGCAGCCAAAGGGCGGCATGGCTCTGGCCGCCGCCACAGTGCGGGGCTTGATTTTAACCGTATCCCATCAGGAGCAGATCGGAGAACTGTACCCGCAGGTGCTGGAAACGCTGGTGTATGGTGCTTGCAAAGAATTATTTGAGTAAATCGAAAAGCTGCCGAATGGCGGCTTTTCAAAAGGTCATTAGTTAGCTAAAACTAATTATGAGGCAGGAAGTGTTATTATGAAGAAAACATTTTGGGATCGCACGGCGAAAATCTATGACCGCTTCATGCGCAAGGATGCGGCGGCCTACGAGTGGATGTACGAGTTACTGCGCCCTGTGGTGCGGCACAAAACGGTGCTGGAACTGGCCGCCGGCACGGGGTTGATTGCAAAAAATATCGTAAGCAGCGCCAATCATATTGAGGCTACGGATGCTTCGCCGGAGATGATCGCGGAAGCGCGGCGGGATAATCAATCTGCAAAGCTGCACTTTTCGGTGCAGGATATGTTTCATCTGCCCTATGCTGACCGGTCTTTCGATGTGGTGATCGTGTCCAATGCTTTGCACATTGTACCGGAACCGGAGAAAGCCTTGGCGGAAATTCGGCGGGTGTTGAAAGAGGACGGTATACTGATCGCACCGACCTTTACTCATGCCGATAATGACTTTCGTGGAAATGTCAAAGCATTTTTCATGAAGTTGGTAGGCTTTCGTCAATACAGCAAATGGTCAAGCGAAAGCTATTTGGATCTCCTGCGGGAACAGGGTTGGACAGTACGAAAAAGCGAAGTGCTGAAAGCCAGCTTTCCGCTAACTTATACTGAATGCATGAAATCAAATATACAAACAACCACGGGAGATCATTCAAAATGAAATATAACAGTTTTTACTTCTGGATGTTCAGGAATCCGATGAAAAAGGTTCTGGTGGAAAAATACGATAAGAACTACGCCGCCGAGATTATGAAAAAGAGCAAGTCGGTCTATCGGGAATTGGTAGAAAAGGCAGATGACATTGGTGACGATAACCCCATGGCGTACAATGAACTGTTTGCGCTTGCCTTTGTCGCTCCGTATGTTGCCAGCGATAAGAAGATACCGCCGGAAACCGTGCAGGAGATGATGCGACGTTCCTTGTACCATGTCAAGTGGTATTTTGCAATGACCGACCTGAACACGGACAAAGGCAAAGCAGAGAACAAAAAGAGCGTTGTGAAGTATGCCAAGTGGTACACGCCGGAAAAAGAGAAACAGTACCCGACCTCATTCAAGGTGGACTTTGTCGGTCAGCCGTATGAGGGTGCCTGTTACTATCGCATTACTCGCTGCCCCATCTGCATTTATACGGAAAAGCTGGGAGTGCCGGAGCTGATGCCGCTGTTCTGCGAATTGGATGAGGTAATGATTACACTTCAGCATGGCGTTTTACACCGCAAGCAGACGCTTGCAAACGGCGGCGATTATTGCGACTACTATATTACCGGTAACAGGGAGCGATGACTGTGGGGCGAAAAGAAGCCATGAAAGAAAAAATCAAACTCTCCGGCGTGCCGGAGACCATGCTGCAAACCATTTATGCAAGGGCGAAAGAGAGTCGGGGACGCGGCATCATTCACGATGCAAAGGCAGAGGAAATCATTGAAAAGCTGGACTACGATTTTTCCCTTGCCGACAAGGATACTGCCATGCACAGCGGCGTTATTGCCCGCACCATTGTGCTGGATCGTCTGACGAAGGAATGGCTTGCAAAGCACCCCAGTGCGGTGGTCGTCAATATTGCCTGCGGGCTGGACACCCGGTGCTATCGGATGTCGGGTTACTCGCATTGGTATAACCTTGACCTGCCGGAAACGATGGCGGTGCGGGGAAAGCTCCTGCCGGAGGGCGGCGCAATTTCGCAAATCGCCATGTCTGCTATGGACGATTGGGGAGGCGAAATCAGCGAGCAGAATGCGCCGGTGCTGATCGTCATTGAGGGGCTGACCATGTACCTGAACGCAAAGGAGGTGCAGCAAATTTTTGCAGTGATTTCCAGCCGCTTTGAGAAAGCCACAGTATTTGTGGAAACGATGAACCCGATGATCGTGAGGCGCTTCAAGGAAAAGTCCATTGACGGCAGCCATGCAAAATTCACTTGGGGCGTGAAGAACGGTTCGGCTCTTGCGGCGCTGCTGCCGGACTTCCGATTTATCGAAGAACACAGTCTTTGCGAAGGAATGGCGGCGTTTGCACCAATTTACAAGTTGCTGGACAGGCTGCCCGCCGTACGGAATATCTCCAATAAGATCATTGTGCTGGAAAAGGAGTGACGGAGAATGTCATTTTTCGAGAACACCCGCAAGCCTGTAGGACTTGGTGGCAGAATCATGGTTTCCATGATGAATCTTGGGCATACACCTGTGGCAGCATGGGGACTTAAATTTCTGCATCTTTCGCCGGATGCCAAAGTGCTGGACTGCGGCTGCGGCGGCGGGGCAAACATCAAAAGGCTGCTGAAAAAGTGCCCACAGGGGATTGTCAAGGGCATTGATTATTCCAACATCAGCGTGGAGAAGACGAAAAAGGTCAACAAGGCCGCCATAGCGGAGGGCCGCTGCACCGTTCTGCAAGGCAGCGTGGCGGATATGATCTTCGCAGGCAACTGGTTCGATGCGGTCACGGCCTTTGAAACCGTCTATTTCTGGCCTGATCTGCCGCGGTGTTTCCGGGAGGTCTATCGGGTGCTGAAACCCGGCGGGACCTTTCTCATCTGCAACGAGAGCAATGGCGACTCGGACAAGGACGAGAAGTGGACGGAGATCATCGGTGGCATGACCATCCACAAGGATGTCGAGCTGAAGGCATATCTGGAGCAGGTGGGCTTTTACGAGGTGCAGATACACAAAAAGAAAAGCTGGCTGTGCATCACGGCACGGAAGTGAGGAGATCAAACATGAGCATTTTTGCATCTATCCTGCGTATGGCTTATAAGCTCTCCGGCGCGAAAAAGGCGTTCGCTTTGCCGGAGGACGCGCTGCGAAAGGAAATTGAAAGGCAGAACCGACATCGCGGCGTTTTTACGCCGACCGACCACAAGGCATATTATGAGACGATTACAGTCAACGGCTTTCCATGCCTGATTGTACGTGAAAATCCGAATCCGTCAAAGCGCGCCATCCTCTATTTCTTCGGCGGTGGTATGGTGATCGGCCCGGACAAGGGCGATCTGCCAGTCATGCGTAAACTGTGCCGTGAGACCGGCTGCGATGTGTGGTTCCCATTCTATCCGCTGTGCATGGAGCATTGCATTACTGAAACCTATGCGATGGTGTACGAATGTTACCGAAAAATGATTGAACTGTATGGCGGCGGAAATGTCAGTACCTGTGGTTTTTCCTCCGGCGGTGCGCTGGCGCTTGGCATTGCGGCGCACAACAATGCGCAGCCCGAGCCGCTGCCGCAGCCGAGGCACATTGTCGCCGTATCCCCCGGCGAGGTGCCGTGGAATGATGCGGAAAGGGCGCGGATGCAGGCGCTCAATGAAAGGGACGTTTCCATCGACTATGCCTTTATGGTGACAGTGGAAAAAATCATGCGGCATGGCTGCGAGAATGTGCCGGACTATATGCTCTCCGGCTCCCGGGGAGATTTTACCGGCGTAGGCGATATTCACTTATTCTATTCTGCCGACGAGGTGCTCTACGGCGCATTGCCGGACTTTGAGGAAGCCTGCAAACGGGCAAATGTCCCCTATACGGTGTCCGCCCGCCCGAAGATGGTGCATTGCTACTGTATGCTGCCGATTTTCAAGGAGGCAAAGGAGGACTTTGCGAAAATCGTGGACATTTTGAAGAAATGAGGCCGGAAACGGTCGTGTGATGATTGAAACACGGAGGGAAACCCATGGAACGAAAAGAAGTCATTCGCGGTGCGTACCGAATGACAGGCGGCAACAATTTTTATGACGGCATGATCACCTGCACCACCCTGAGCGGGAAAGCGGTGTGCCGTCTGGTGTGGGATATGAACAAGGCGGAATGTGATGCTTATCTTGAAAAAGCACTGTCGGGTATTCCAGATGATTTCTCTGGCAAGCTGCTGGAGGTGCCGGTAGGGACGGGTATCCTGACCATGCCGGTTTATCAGACGCTGCCAAAAGCAGACATCACCTGTCTAGATTACTCGGCGGATATGATGGGACGGGCGCAGGAAAAGGCCGACCGCCTGCACCTGAAAAACGTAACCTTTCGGCAGGGTGATGTGGGCGCACTTCCCTATGCGGACGGTGCGTTTGATATTGTGTTGTCGCTGAACGGCTTTCACGCTTTCCCGGACAAGGAGGCCGCTTACCGGGAGGTTTTCCGGGTCTTGCGGCCCGGCGGGATATTCTGCGGCTGCTTCTATGTGAGGGACGAACAGAAGCGGACAGACTGGTTTATCCGGCACATTTATGAAAAGGCGGGGTTCTTTACACCGCCCTATGAGACGGCGCTCAATTTGAGAAAAGTGTTAGAGAAACGGTACGCAGCCGTAACGCTTGGAACGGTGAAGAGCGTGGCATGGTTTGTCTGCCGGAAAGCGGGTTAAATCTGAGATGGTCTCATGCACGCAAGAAAGAACAAGGAGGGAGGCAATCAGATGAAGGACAACGAGCTTCTATTCGACCGCAAAAGCCATGTGCTGTATTCAAAGCCTTGCAAGAAAGAAATCCTGGCGAAAATCGCCCTGCACTATCCGGAAGCGGAGCGGGAGACAGTATGGGAAAAGGTGCAGCGGCAGTACGCGGTCTATCTCTCCGACTGGCGCACCGACTTGGGCGGCAAAAAGAACTTCCACAACGGCGTAGGCGGCACCTACGACTGCATCGCCATCATGAGCTATTATGTGGTCTGCAAAGCAGTTACTTCGTTCCGTGAAATCGAAGAGATGGAGGAAAATCTGATCCTGCCGTCCTTCCGGAAGCTGAAATTCGTGGACTGCAACAAGCCGTTTTGGAGGAAGCTGATGTACAAGGCGTTTGTTCGTGCGAAAAGTGGCTGCGACAAATGGCATGATTACGAGATGGATGTTGCGCCTTACGAAAACGGCAAGCCCATCTATTATGAATTTACGGCGTGTCCGGCGGCGGAATTTGCCAAGCGGTTCGGATTTACGGACATTATGCCTGCCCTGTGCAATGTGGACTATGCGTCCATGGAGCTGCTCCACGCAAGGCTGGTGCGGACGACCACCTGCGTGGCCGGCTGCCGGTGTGACTACACCATCTGCGGCGATCAAGACCCGTATGCAAAGGAACATCCCGAATATCGGGATGAGGCGGGCTTCAGGAGGAATCGGTAATGCTTTTACAGGTGATTTTGGAAGGCATAGGACTGGGCGTTCTGCTCATTCTGGTTTGCGCCATCGGTATCCGCAAGGGCGCGGTGGGCATGGTGCATCTTTACAGCCCGGAAGTCCAGAACAGGTGTGTAACGCTGGGGCTTACAACACACGAAAGAATAAAGCGGAACGCTTTGATTTTCAAAGCTGTCTGCGTCCCCGGCTACATCGCCTATGTGCTGGTGTGCGTCTATGCGGTGAACGGTGCGCGGGGTTTTCTTGCGGGCTTCTGGCAGCTGCTGGTCATACTGTCCGTTATGAATCTTATAGACCGATTTGGGGTTGACGGCTATTGGGTAGGACATACGAACGCATGGGAAATTCCGGGAACGGAAGACCTGAAACCCTACATTACAGCCAAGGATAAGGGCAAAAAGTGGCTGTTCGGCACAATTGGTATGGCGGTCATTTCGGCAGCATTGGCGGCAATTATGATGCTTTTTATGAAAATATGAGGTGATAGAAATGCTGTTTCAAACATATGGCGACAGGAGGAATCCTGCCGTGCTGTTCTTTCATGCAATGGGTGTGACAGGAGCGAGCAGCGAACCGATTGCGAGGTATTTGCAGGATCGGTATTTCTGCATTCTGCCCACCTCCACTGTTTACTGCGAGGGGCAGAAATATGTCAGCAAGCTGGACGAAATACGGCAGGTGGAGGACTTTCTGCATCGACAGGGCGTGGAGCGGCTGGCGATGGTGGTCGCTTCTTCCATTGGAGCAGACCTTGCCATGGCGTTTCTGACGCAGACGAAGCTGCCCGTGGAGCACGCTTTCTTTGACGGCGGGCAGTTCGCCCAAATCGGAAAGGGCACGCGCCGTATCATGACGCCGTTTCTGTATTTTGCCATCAAGAGCCTATATTGGTCGAAGGGCGGTACGCTGAAAAAGATACTGTGGTGTGACGACGATTCCATAAAGCCGTATTTTATAGCCGCAGGGGAAAATCTGACCTATACAAATTTGCGACGGCAGATTTCGGACAGCCTGGAGGATAAGCCCTTTCCGTCCCTTCCCGAGGAACTGCAAAAGCACAGCTATTTTGAGTTTGGCAGCATAGAAGATCATTTCAAATACCGTCAGGCAGTGATGGAAGCCTACCCCTGCGGCCATTATCCCGTGTTTGAGGGATACGAGCATATGCAATACCAAATACGCGATCCAAAGGGGTTCGCCGGAATGCTGACCCACATCGCCGAGCGTGACTGTATGCCGGAGCTGCCATTTATCAGAAAGTGAGCGTTACATATGAAATATAAAATAGAGAAAAACACCGTGCAGGAGACGCTGATCATTCCGCTGTATGCGCGGAAGGTCTGCTCAGAGCTGTATCCGAATCTTTACCAAGATGAAACGGCGGTGCGGCTGATTAACGAAATCGACTATGACTTTTCGGATGCTGATAAGAATGCCCGCAGTCTGATGCAGCGCTTCGGCTCACTGGAGGTCGCTATGCGGCAGAACGATCTGGCATGGGAGGTGCGGGACTACCTGAAGACCCACCCCAACGCGGCGGTGGTCAATCTGGGCTGCGGACTGGACAGCACCGGAAGAAGCTGCGACAACGGCAGCTGCAAGATTTATAATCTGGATCTCCCGGATGTGATCGCCGTGCGCAACGAGCTGCTGCCCGCCGGAGAGCGGGAGGAAAATATCCCATGCGATTTGAATAATACCGAATGGTTTAGAAAAATTGACTCTTCAAACGGTGCGGTATTCTTTGCCTCCGGCGTGTTCTATTACTTTCTGACCGAGCAGGTCAAGGCTTTGGTTCAAAAAATGGCGGACGCTTTCCCCGGCGGCGTGCTGGTATTTGATGCGGCGAACCGGACGGCAGTGAAAATGATTGCCAAGACATGGTTCAAGAGCGCGAAAATCAAGGATGTGGGCGCGTATTTTGCGGTTTCAGACGCAAAAAGTAAGCTTTCCCTGTGGGACAGTCGCTTGCAGGTCTCCGGCCGGGGATATATGCTGGGCTACAACGATCTGAAAGACCCGTCGGTCAGCGGCTTTTTCCGTTTTCTTGCCCGTGTCGGCGATGGGATGATGAAAATGCAGATCGTAAAGGTCAGATTTGGAGGGAAACCATGAAGCACCTGCACTTTGACGTTGAAACCGATGGCTTTTACGGTGCATATTGGGCGTGTAAAACGCCATCTGAATGTGCCATGATCGCCATGATTGGGGATGATCCGGAAGATTATATGGCTCGTTCCTGCGTGAAATGGCTTTTAAAGCAGGACATCCATGTTCTCACCATGTCCCCGGCAAAAAAGGATTATGGTCATCACAACTATCCATTGGAACGTGTGGAAACAGCAATTCACTGGCTAAAAAACCACGGTATCCGCAAAATCGGTATTGTGGGTGCCTCTACAACGGGTACACTGGCGTTGACAGCGGCATCCTACTTTGCGGATATTACCCTGACCATCGGCATGACACCCAGCGATTTTATCTGGCAGGGATTCATGCAAGGCAAGAAAGACGGTTGCAAAGAATGGCCTATTGCGGGTGAATCTCTCTTTTCCTACCAAGGAGAGCCTTTGCCCTATATGCCATTTGTTTATCAACACCCGCAGTATTGGCAGGGCATTGCCGCCGAAACCAAGCGTACCGGCGATATGGTTAACTCATGGAAACTTTTTGACGATTCCGAAAAGGCACATCCAATTACAGAAGCCGAGTTCATCAAGGTAGAAAATATCAAGGGGAAGCTCCTGCTCATTGGCGCAGAGGATGATGTGCTGTGGGACACAGCGAAATACATTCGGCGCATGGAAAAACGATTGGCAGAACGCCCGCACACCTGCGAGGTAGAAACAGCGGTATATCCTTATGCTACGCACTTTGTTTTCCCCGAAGGACTGATAAAGATCATGCTGCCTGTTGGGTCGAGTCTGTTTATGAAAATGGCGTTTCAGAGTGCGAAGAAGCATCCGAAAGAATGTAAATCGGCTCGTGTGGATATTGATCGGCGTATCACCGCCACCATTGAATCATGGAAGAAGGCTGCGATATGAAATACATAGGAATGCCTTTCGGGATGTGGACGCTGTTTGCGCCGTCCTTCCGAAACCAGTTGACAGCGGTATTCGGCTATGATACGGACACCGCAACAGCCATCACGAAAAAAGCAAAGCCGAAATACAGGGAGATCATCTCCGAACTGCCCGAATTTGAAAAGGGCGACCGGTTCAAGATGAACCTCGTCAACTGTGCGATGATCGGTGCGTTCATTCTCTCCATGCCGAAGCGCCCGGATATAGAGCGGCTGACCGTCTACTACGCTAACGCCATGATGACAAAGCCGATGAAATGGTTTTGCCGCAGGAGCGGAGAAAGCAAATTCACCGCAAAGGACATTGCCGGTATGAAAGCCACCGCCGCGCTGAGAGCCGCTGACCGCAACCCCTACTCGTGGAATATGGACTTTTACGAATACCCCGACGGCAGCGGCTACGAGGGACGCTTCACCAAATGCGGCATCTGTGTGCTGATGAAAAAGCTGGGACTATATGACCTCACTCCTGCGCTATGCCGTCTGGACTACACCATGAGCGAGGCAGGCGGCGCGACAGACTTTGTGCGGCAGTACACGCTCGCCTCCGGCGGCCCATACTGCGACTGCGGGTATAAAAAGAAGGGCTTTGTGAAAGCTGGGACGGAGGCTGAACGATGAGGGAAACCTATCTTTCCCGTGATTTTCGGGTGACTGCGGCACAGTGCTTTCCCTCGCAGGTCGAGGAGCTAAATGCCTTTTTTGATGCGCGGTTGAATGCGTTGCTGGCTAAAAATGCAGATGCAAGCAAGGAGAAGCAATACCACCTCCAGGGGCAGATATTACCGGGCATTGCGGCCTACGAAGCCTTGCAGCGGGTCATGCCGAAGGAAGAGACGCTGCAGGTCGTTCACGGCTATCTGGAGCGGCTGGCGAGAACGAGCCATAAACAGCTTGCCGCCGCATGACCGGATCATTCTTGGGATTCGTATGGATACGGGTGTCATGTTACACGTGCAGATTGTAGAGATTGGAGGAAATCAGCAATATGATCGACATCATTTTTCATGACAAAACGGGGGTCACTCCCTATAATCCCGGACAAACAGGTGGCTTTGAAAATGCGGCCGGAAGCGGAGAAATTCACTATTATCGGCTGTTTGACGGCGTGGGTGTCATGCTGCTGCGGCTGGAAATAGAGACCTATACAGAGATGCGCACACAAGTCGGGGTGCTGGAGATTAATTTCTGCATCAATGGCCGTTTTGAAACCAGCTTTTCCATGCGCGATAGCGTTCTGCTAAAGCCGGGGGACATGGCTATCAGCTGCTACGACGGCGTTCACGGCAGCAGTTCGGAATCCCGCTTTCCGCTGGGCTACTACGAGGGGATCTGTTTGGAGGTAAACCCGGAGGCGGCCAGTGTTTGGATCGCGCAGCATGCCCCAGCGTTTCATGTGGACTTTTCAGCGCTGAAACAAAACCTTCTTGAAAGCAAATGGTATATGGCAGGTTCCGCAGGGTCGCGCTGCGAGCATGTGTTCCGAGAACTTTATGAAAGTACATTCTACGCAGAGCACACCTATTTACAGCTAAAGGTGTTGGAATTGCTCATGCTCCTAGAGCGCATTCCACAGGAAGCCGGAGCGGATGCCTATTTTTCCTCTGAACAGACCGAGTTGGCGCACCATCTGCGGGATCATCTGCTGACCAATCGGGAGGGGTATGTATCCCTTGCCCAATTGGCTGCAGAGCATGAGATGTCGGTGTCCCATTTACAAAAGCTGTTCAAGCAGGTCTATGGCGTGCCGGTTTATCGATATATCAAAGAATATCGTTTAGAGCAGGCGGCGGTGGAGCTGGTTCGCAGCAGGAAGCCGATTACGGAGATCGCACAGCACGCCGGATATGACAACGCCAGCAAATTTTCGGAGAGCTTCAAAAAGCGGTACGGGAAGACACCGTCCCACTATCGTGCCGACAGAAAACAAACGGCAAAACGGAGTATAGGAAACAAAACGGAGTAGTTTGAAAGCACAAATCATGTTAGAATACCCAATAGTTAGAGTGCACTAACCAAAGAACTTCAGGAGGTACTGTATGAAAAAGAAATTTGCTGCTTTTGTGCTTTGTTTAATCTGCCTGCTGTCGGCTGTTGGCTGCGGTCAGGCGAAACCGGATACTCAAACGCCGCAAACGGCCGATCAGAGTGCAATGGCCGATGATTATTTGACTACTATCAGCGGAACATATGTGGAGCTGTTCCCGGAACTGTCGAAACCCGAGTATCGGACGATTTGGATCGATGCCACCACGCCGCTTGTAGGCGCGGAGAATGCAGAGGCCACCACGGATATGTTGCTGGGGATGTGCATGGCGGAGCCTTACGGATCGGAAGCTGCGGAAAAATATGCGGCAGACCCGGACAGTATGGCCTTCAACTGCTATTTTCTGGGCGGCATTGACAAGTTCGTGATGGATGGCCATACCATTACGGGGCTTGATGAACAGGGACAGGAGGTTTTCTCCCACACCTACCAGCTGCTGGATAAGGAAAATGAAAACGGCTTCATCTTCTATCAGAGCGAGGATGAAAATTCCGGACAGTTTACCTATTTTGCCTTCTCGCCCGACACCATGGAAACCACTTATCATCTGGAATTCCGCTATGCGGAAGATCTGAACGATCTGCAAAGCTGGTTTGAGGGCAATTACGCCTACTGGAATGCGGCGGCCATCGCAGAGGACTATGATCAGGCAACTATGGAAAATGTCATTGAACTTTTCGCCACGGAAAATTTGTCCGAGGCAGAATAAACGGCACATGCGCACCCGATCCTGTCAGGCAGTAGCGCATGGCAATAATCCGGAAAGGATGTGATTTAATTGAAAAAACAGTCTGATCTTTCCCGGCTGATGGGTTACGCCGGGAACTACCGATATTTCACCTACGCTTCGTGGGTGCTGTCTGCGGCCAGTGCGCTGGTGGCGCTGGTGCCTTTTGTGTACATCTGGAAGATCCTGCGGGATGTGCTGAACGCCGCGCCGGACTATGCGCAGGCGGTGAACATCCCTCATTACGGCTGGATGGCAGTGTTATTCGCAGTACTGTCTTACTTTATTTACATTGCAGCACTGATGTGCTCCCATCTGTCGGCGTTCCGGGTGGCGACGAATCTGCGACTGGCAGTGTCGGAGCATCTGGCAGTGCTGCCGCTGGGCTTTGCCGAGACCTTCGGAAGCGGTAAGCTGCGCAAGATCATCCACGAGAGCACCGGAGCCGCTGAGACCTATCTTGCCCACCAGCTGCCTGACCAATACAACGCCATTGCTACCCCGGTGGGGCTGCTGGTGCTGCTGTTGGCGTTCGACTGGAGGTTGGGGCTGCTGAGCCTTGCGCCGGTGGTGCTGGCATTCCTCATTATGGCGACCATGACCGGCAAGCAGATGGTTGAAAAAATGCGGCAGTACGGCAACGCCCTGGAGGCCATGTCCAATGAGGCAGTGGAATACGTCCGGGGCATTCCGGTGGTCAAGACCTTCGGGCAGAGTGTGTTTTCCTTCAAAAAGTTCAAGGCCACCATTGATGAGTACGAAAAGTGGGTCATCTCCTACACCAAAGACCTGCGCCTGCCCATGATGTTCTACACCGCCGCCGTCAACGGTGTGTTCGCCTTTCTGATCGCGGGCGGGCTGCTGTTCACGGCTCACGGTGTCACGACGGAATTTCTGCTGAACCTGCTGTTCTATATCATCATCACGCCGGTGATCTCCCTGACTTTGACCCGCATAATGTACATGAGCGAGAACAGGATGGTGGTAGCGGATGCGCTGGCGCGCATCGACTCGGTGCTGGCGGCAGCGCCCATGCAGGTTCAGGCTGCTCCGCAGCACCCGCAGGATGCTTCTGTCGCGCTGCAGAATGTGCATTTCAGCTATGACGGAAAAAAAGAGGTCATCAAGGGCGTTTCGCTGGAGATTCAGCCGGGACAGACGGTGGCTTTTGTAGGTCCCTCCGGCGGCGGAAAATCCACGCTGGCAAACCTTGTCTGCCGCTTCTTTGATGTGCAGAGCGGCAGCATCCGGGTGGGCGGAGCGGATGTGCGGGCGATCCCTAAGGAAGAGCTGATGGATACCATCTCCTTTGTGTTCCAGAACAGCCGCCTGCTCAAGGGCAGCATTCTGGATAACGTCCGTCTGGGCAGACCGCAGGCCACCGAAGCCGAGGTGCTGGCAGCGTTGAAAGCGGCGCAGGGCATGGATATTATAGAAAAGTTCCCGGCGGGTATCCATACCGTCATTGGTACCAAGGGTGTGTATCTGTCCGGTGGCGAGCAGCAGCGCATTGCCATTGCACGCGCTATGCTGAAAAATGCGCCTATCCTGATTCTGGATGAGGCCACCGCCTTTGCCGACCCGGACAATGAAGCTAAGGTGCAGGCAGCCTTTGCCCGGCTTGCCAAGGGCAAAACCGTGCTGATGATCGCACACCGCCTGTCCACCGTAGCCAATGCTGATTGCATCTATGTGGTGGAGGATGGGCGTATTACTGAGACTGGCACAAAGGACGAACTGTGCGCGCAGAACGGTCTGTTTGCCCGGATGTGGCAGGAGTATCAGGCATCGGTACAGTGGAAGGTTGCAAAGGAGAGATAAAGGATGATCGAAAAAATTCAACACGCCACGGCCAGTTCCCCGGAGGGAGCAAAGGGGCTTGTAAAGGGCGTTCTGGCCTGTGCATTCCAAAACATGGCATTCATGCTGCCCACCGGGCTGCTGTATCTCCTGGTAAAAGATCTGCTGGCAGGTTCCACGAACGGGAGAACTGCCTTTTATCTGCTGGGGTGTGGGGCCTGCTTTGTGCTGATTTTTCTGACCACATGGTTCCAGTACAACGGCACCTATTTTACAACCTATAAAGAGAGCGGCACCCGCCGCCTGACCCTTGCGGAACGGCTGCGCAGGCTGCCCCTGTCCTTTTTCGGCAAGCGCGACCTTGCCGACCTGACCAGCACCATCATGGCAGACTGCGAGGTGTTGGAAAAGGACTGCTCCCATTTCATCCCCGGTCTGTTCGGTTCCCTCATCTCTACGGTGCTCATTGCCCTGAGCCTGTTCACTTTTGACGGACGGATGGCGCTGGCAGCCCTGTGGGTCATCCCGGTATCCGCCGCCATCGTGGTGGGCAGCTACCGGGTGCAGGACAAGGTGCAGGCCAGGACCATGGCGGCGAAAATGGCCTGTGCGGACGGCATTCAGGAGTACATCGAGACGCTCCGGGACCTGAAAGCCAGCAATGCGGAGCAGCGGTATCTGTCCGGTCTTTCCGGCAAAATTCGGGCTGTGGAAAAGCAGTCCATTGCGGCAGAGCTGGAAACAGCGCTGTTTGTGTCCTCTGCGAGCATGGTGCTCAAGCTGGGCATTGCGTCGGTGGCACTCACCGGCTCGGTGCTGCTGGTGCAGGGCAGTATCGATGTGCTGACCCTGTTTCTGTTCCTGATGGCGGCTTCCCGGATGTACGACCCTATGCAGGGCGCGTTGCAGAATCTGGCGGCGGTTATTGCCATGCGCACCAATGTGGGGCGGATGAACGAGATTCTGGACGCTCCCCTGCAGACCGGCAGTGAGCAGCTGACCAATCAGGGCTGCGACATCGTATTCGACCATGTGGGCTTTGCCTACAACTCCGGCGAAACGGTGCTGCGGGATGTTTCCTTTACCGCAAAGCAGGGCGAGGTCACGGCACTGGTGGGTCCCTCCGGCGGCGGCAAGACCACCGTTTCCCGACTGGCGGCACGGTTCTGGGACTACCAGAAGGGCAGCATCACCGTGGGCGGCATGGAGGTTTCCCGAATCGACCCGGAAAAGCTCATGAGCCTGTATTCCATCGTGTTTCAGGATGTGACTCTGTTTGACAACACGATCCTGGAAAATATTCGTCTGGGCCGAAAAGGGCCACCGACGAGGAAGTCCTTGCAGCGGCAAAGCTGGCAAACTGCGCGGAATTTGCCGAAAAGCTGCCGGACAAGTGGAACACCAACATCGGTGAGAACGGCTGTGCCCTTTCCGGCGGTGAGCGGCAGCGTATTTCCATCGCCCGCGCCTTCCTGAAGGATGCACCCATCATCCTGCTGGACGAAGCCACCGCCAGTCTGGATGTGGAAAACGAAACTGCCATTCAGGAAGCGCTGTCACGTCTGATCAAGGATAAAACAGTTCTCATTATCGCACACCGGATGCGCACGGTTTCCAGTGCAGATAAGATTGTGGTGCTCAAGGATGGAGCGGTAGCCGAACAGGGATCGCCTGCACAGTTGCTGCATGAGGGCGGCATCTTTGCCCACATGGTTCAGCTCCAGACTGAGAGCCAAGGCTGGTCGTTGGTTAAGGCATAACAGAGAAGAAAAGCGAAACGGTCTGAGCCCTGTGTACAGCACGGGATACAGATATGCTGGATTTGAACCTGCCAAAGAATAGTTATGTGTTTTTACGTAAACATCTGGAGGAAGGCGTATATCAAGTTTCTGCTGTTTCTGCATCGGATGTACTGAAACGAAATACAGACTCTTTACGCTGTGCGGTCGAGAATGATGTGTTTGACTCGCTTCCGCAGGATTCGCTTTTGAACGAGTTGGAAATGGGGGATTAGGTGCAATATAACTGCTGACGGCGTAGAATCTTGGTGGCTAACTTGGTGGATATCTTGATGGGTGTCATCCTCTAAGTTATCATGGGTTGTGTCATAGGACTTATCATTGGCTGTGCCCATGATAGAGTGAGCATGAGTGATTTGCTGATCGAACTGTTCTGTATGCAGAATTGGCCTGGAGCACAGGAGACTGTGGAGGAAATCCTGAAAGGGGACGAGTAGAAAAAAGAGCAGCTGCATGAGCAGGAAGTGCAGAAGGAAGAAGAAAATAGACAGAGCAGTTGATGATGGAATGTCCGGTGCAGTGTGGGTGTAATGCTCATGTTGCACCGGGCTTTTTTCTTTGAACGCAGATAAGCATTCCCCCGCTTCAAGTGCGCGGAGCACTAAGCGGCGGGTGAGGGGGATGCTTATGTCAGTGGGAGTTGAAAGCTCCCACTGACAGATCGCGAAGCGACTGCGTTCATGAGCAAGTAGCGAAGCGGATTGCGAATGTCCGCTTTACTATGAGAAGCCGTATGCGGGAAAAGCAGCCTATTACACACCGACAGAGAATGTGGTATAATCCTTGAGAAAACACTGTATGGAAAGGACAAACACGATGAATGCTCTGGATATTATGAAACGCCCTGCCGCCTACGTCAGCGGCTATGAAAACACCCCCACGGAGGGGAGTATCCCAAAGTTTGTGTAAACCTCCAAACTGATGTA
>NZ_QUJB01000032.1 GCF_003480435.1 Clostridium sp. AM30-24
ACCTCCTTTCTGTGCGTGGTGTCCTCTCACTAATAGGAGAAAAACAGGGTGTGAAGCGGAACTGTTTTTGAAAAATCCGAAAAAATATTTTGAGGGATTTTTAAGCGGCGCAAGCCGCATAAGCAGGGTTTGGGGAAGGCACTCCCCAACAAGATTCCCGCAGGGGCAAAATGAGCGATAAGCGAATTTTGGCACCTCGGTAGAATCTTGCTCTAAGAAACTGCCGGCCTGCCGTTCACTTGCTACTGCCACTTTTTCAGAAAATCTATAACCAGCTTTTTTTATAAAAGGCTGCGGGCTGGCGTTTTTCCCTTACTCCCTACAAACCACAAAAGAGCAGAATGGACGGACTTTCCGGCAAGAACTTTTCCGGCGGCTCGGTCTTTCCCGACAATAAGGCGTTTCGGAAGCTGCGTTTTGCCCGCTGTCTGAAAAAAATGGCAGCCTTTTTTGGTTTCACTGTCTAATACGGAACTTTTGGAAATTTGCCAAAAATGGACGCAAAAAAAGCAGCAAATCTTTTTCGGATTTACTGCTTCATGTGCCGCTGCGGTGCGGCGGGATGGATATTCAGTTGAAATAAAAGAGGATGGTGGTACTTTAGTCTATCGACTCTTTACTAACTATTAGGTAATCTTGAAAGATTTTCCTTGAATTTATCTAAAGAATGTTCATTGTTTCCCGCAAAAATAAGTGGAATTGTATATTCATATGATATGCCATTTTCATAGTCCGATAATTGTATTTTTATAGTATCATCCCTCTCATCTTTAGGTGCTATATATATGAATGAATTTTTATTTATATCAGATATTTTCCCTTTTTCAGAAGAAACAGTATAACCCCAGTCTGTTAAATTTGTCTTTATTGTAACTTCTGTTTCTGTTTCTTTTCTAGTCTGCAATGCTGTTTTATCGATTTGGATATCAAAAGGAGTCGAACCTAACAATTCACTGTTTATATTTACAAGTTCTTCTCCATTTGTTTTAGAAATATTAGATTCATCTTCATAATTTTGTTGAGATTCATCTTTTGGTGTTTCTCTGTTACATCCTAATAAAAAGCATAAAATAATTAGTACTAATACAGAAAGTTGTTTTTTTTGCATTTATTTCTCCTTTCATATTATCAAAGAAAGCACTGAGAGTACTTTCAAGAAATTTTGAAATATTCTCAATGCTTTCTATTTTTTGATCATAAACTTGCCGGTAA
The DNA here is from genome assembly GCF_003480435.1 of Clostridium sp. AM30-24. Classification (GTDB taxonomy): domain Bacteria; phylum Bacillota; class Clostridia; order Lachnospirales; family Lachnospiraceae; genus Pilosibacter. Next base: position 1,213 of record NZ_QUJB01000032.1, read on the forward strand.
TGATACTATGTTAATTTATCTCTTTCGCGTAACCTTTGTTGCAATATACACATGCACCATTCACCCATTTGTGAGACATTTCAATCGTCTCAACTTCATAAATGCTTACTTCTCCACAAATTAAACATTGTTTGTAATTATATACATGACGTGTCGCACATTTATCCCAGTCATCATATATACCAGGCATTTCATCTTCATATCCATAGTACTGGGGAGAACCTCAACTATGAGTATGAGCGGCAAATACAGTCATTGGAGCAGCTACAATTCCAGCTACTACTGAAAGTGCTAAAATAGATTTTCTTAAATTCATAAGTTCCTCCCTTTCCTTAAAAATACATAGCTCTTTGTTACATTGTCATTTTAACATAATAATTGGTAAAATGCAATAATTTATTTTCTATTTACGAGAAAATACTGTGCATATTATCTTATTTAGGAATAGTTAAGGCGGCTACCTAAATCTTTTTATTACTTTACCGCACATGAGCATTTGCCGCAGGGTTGTCCGACCCGTAACCTTCCAGAAGGTTGATGACGCCCCACACCGCCAGACCGGCGCCAAGAGCCATGACCAGAATTTTAAGAATGTCGATTGCCTGATTGAAAAATTCCATATACGTTCCTCCATTTTGTTTGTTTGATGGTTTTGGGTACAAAAAAAGCCGCCCACATCGGCGGCGCTTCGGGTCATCATGGCCCGAAGTTACACAAACTCGTCGCTGTCCAGATCATCGAAATTCAACAGGTCAGCTTCTTCGTCCGTGTCGGAGCCGTCCACTTCGTACACCGTGTATTCGTCCTCCGGCTTTAGTCTCAATGGCCGGTGGCGGAACAGGCTTTCCAAGCGGAAGGCGTTTTTCTTTTTATCAAATTCGGCTGTGTACTTGTAATTCGGGTGCTTTTTCAAGTCATACTTCGGGGACAGGAAGGGCGGGAGCCCCCTAAGCTGCAAGATACATTTATCCCCGGGCATGGTGGTGATCTCGCTGGTGGTCATCAGTTCCCGGCCAAGCCGCTGCATATTCTGGTTGTAACTTTCAGACTGTCCACGGCTTCGGCCCTCGGTCTGCATAGAGATGGTGGCCTTGCCCAGCCAGTTTTCCGAAATATCCTTTAGGGTGGAAGCCTCCCGGCCTCCGAGGAATACGATACTGTCCATGTTGCCCATGATGGTTTCGGAATGGTCTTTGTACAATGCCTTGCACTGGCTCATTGCCTGATAAAAAAGCGTCAGGCTGATCTCACGGGAGCGGATGACGGCCACAATCTTTTCCAGCCCCGGCACCTGCCCGGTGTTGGCAGCCTCGTCCCACAGCACCCGCACATGATAGGGCAGACGCCCGCCATAGGTGTTGTCAGCCCGTTCACACAGAAGGTTGAACATCTGCGAAAAAGCGAGGGCAACCAAAAAGTTGTAGGTGGTGTCCGTGTCGCTGATAAGAAAGAACAGCGCTGATTTTTCATCCCCCAGCTTATCCAGCTCCAGTTCGTCATAAGACATGATCTCCCGAAGTTGGGAAATATCAAAGGGAGCCAGTCTTGCACCGCAGGAAATCAAAATGCTTTTGGCTGTCTTGCCAGAGACGAAAAGTCAAGGACTTTTTCATCAAATTCAAGAAGAAGTCACATTTTGCGGACTTCTTCACGGAGCATACGCTTGATTTTGTCCTCCATCGTCTCTTTTGCGGTCTCGCTGAAATGGACACGGACGATATAGGTGGTCTTGCCGATCTGCTTTCTGACAGTCGGGCAAGTGGCGGTGTTGGTTGCGGTATTGTTCATTCAAAATCCTCCTGTAAATGAAAAATGCCCGGTGACTGTTCATCATCGGGCGGTGTCGGTATGAGGGAACAAGGCAAGGCGGCAACATTAAGGTATCTATAAAAACCTTGCCGTCTTTGCCACGCTTGCCGTGTTCCTGTTGTCAGTCTCGGAGATAGCAGACCCATGCTGTGCCGTCTTTCTCGGTCACAAGTCTGTCCCCGATACGGCTCTTTGCCGTTCTCATGGTGCGTGAGGAAATCCCACGCTCATTGACTGCCTTTTCCAGCTCTGCACTCGGCATACGCTTTCCGTTTGCAAGCAATTCCAGAATGAGCATTTGCGCCTGTGCGGTCTTGCTCTCGGTCTTTGCGGTGTCTGTCCCGGCAAGAAGCTCGTCAGCGGTAATGTCATAAGCCCCTATCCACTCAAAGCCTTTCTCGTCTCCCAGAGAAAAGGCAAGGGACTGTCCGGGCGGCGCAAGGGAGCTTTTCTCATGGATAAGTACCCTTGTTGTGGGGCTGTCCTTCAGCTTGCCGATAAAGAGCAGACTGCGGACTGCCGCCGTAATGTCGATAGACCCTAATCCCCGGTAGGTGCTTTGCGTTCCTGCGGCTTTGTTGAGGTGTCCGATCAGCACGATAGCGCACCCGGTAGCCTGTGCAATGTCTCCCAGACTGCGGAATATCGGGCGCACCTCGTTTGCCCGGTTCATGTCCACATCTGCGCCCAGAAACGCCTGTACCGGGTCAATGATAACCAGCCTTGCGTTGTTTTCCCGGATTGCCCTTGCTATGCGCTCATCGGCAAGGGTCAGCGGTGTGTCCCTATCGTCAATGACAAGCACTCTTTCAAGGTCTGCTTCCGCTTCCATCAGCCGGGGCTTGACGGTATCGCCCAGACCGTCCTCTGCGGTCTGGTAGATGATATTGAAAGGCTCAATTGTCTCCATACCGGGCAAAGGCTTTCGGTTGGTGCAAGCCGCCGCAAGACGCATGGCAAAGTAGGTCTTGCCCTCGCCGGGGTTGCCCTGTATGATGGTCAGCTTTCCAAAGGGAATATACGGAAACCATAACCAATCCACGCTCGTAAGCTCCACATCTGCCATACGGAGCATTGGGACAGGCTGGGCGGTGGGCAGCTCTCGCAGCGTGATTGTCTCGGCTATGAATTTGCGGCTGGGAATGTCCCCTTGCTGACGGAGAACATCGTTCCAGTCTTTCCTTGCCGGGACAAGGCGAATGACGGCGATCTCGCCGGGAATGTCCTGTGCCAGTCGGGTACAGGCTTCGCTTCCTGCGGTGTCGCTGTCAAGGCAGAGGAACACTTTTCGGGTGTCCTTGCGTTCAGAAAGGAAACGGTCAAGGGCTTTGCCCGAAACGCCGCCCAGGGCAAGATAATTTCTTGTCTGCCAATCCTGCGGATAAAGGCAGATAAACGATAACAGGTCTATCGGTGCTTCAAAGACAAAGAGCTGGTTGCCGTTTCCCTCATAGCGGAACGGATAGGACTTGTCAGACCCGGTAATATCCTGTCTGAATGTGTCTGCCGTTCCTCGCACATGGGCGTATCTCGGTGTGCCGTTTCGGTCTCTGCCGACAAACACAACATTGTGCCGCTTTGCGTCCTCATAAATATCCCCGGAAAGAAGAAAAGCCTCAACAAGCGTTTTGTTGAGACCCCGGCTTTCGCAAAGATATTGAATTGCTCTGTCGGCTGTTCGGTTGTGCAAGGGCAAGTGGAACGCTGTGGGCGGTGTTGTGCTGGCTTCAGTCTGCCCCTCGCCGCTTTCGCCGGTCAGGAGCTGGACGGCTTCGGGAAAGGACTTGCCGTAAAATTCCATGACGAAATCAATGGGATAGCCGCCCTTGCTCTGGCTGTGGCGAAACCATTTGTTTCCCCGGACGGTCAGGCTGTCATGTTCTTTCCAGCGGTATTCTCGTCCGCTTTTGATAAGCGTCTCTCCCTGTGTACGGAGAAAATCTTCCAGACTGACGACATTTGCCCGGTCAATCTGCGCTTGGGTGTAATTCATCGGGATAGTTCCTCCTTTTTCTGTCGTGTTTGGGGTCGATTTTGGAGCTTTTGTTCCTCTGTGCGCTCGTTAAAACGGGCGGCAGTATCTACGCATGACTTGACCTTCCAAAGACGGTGTAAATCGTCTCTGACGGTCTTAAACTCGCCATAGGTGGTTTCGTGCGCCTGTTCCAGAGCGTCATACTCGTCGGACAGTTTTTTCATATCCACCTTGCCGTCCGGGAACTCCCCGGTCAGCTTTCGTCTGGCGGCGTAGAACTGTATCAATTCCGCTTCATGCTCTGCCTTGTACTTGGCTCTGGGCTTCTCAAACTTGATTTTCTGCAAGCCGTCATAGACAGGCTTCAATCTCTGGAAAGCAGCAGAGCTGTCATAGAGCTGCTTAATTGCTTTCATTCGGGCGGTCTGTTCGTCCAGCGTTTTCTTCAAGCTCTCTGTGGCAGCACTGTGTTCGCTGACACGGCTTTCCAAATCTTCAAGGGAGTAAATGCCGTTTGCCCGGAGATAATTGAAAGTCTCGTTCATCTCTTTTAGGTTGCTGACCTTGCCTTTCTGCGAATATGCCCCGGCTCTGCGCTGGGTGTAATAGGCGTTCAGCAGAGAAACAAGGTCGGGTGCCTGCGGCTTGGCAAGCTCCGCTTTTGCTTCGGCAATCCAATCAAACAGGAGAGCGATTTTCCTCTTAATGTCCCGGATAACGGCATTGGTGGCTTTGATCCAGCGGTTGAACTCGCCTTTCTCGGTGCGTATGCCTTTCTTCTCCATTGCCCGGACGGTTGCGCCTTCATGGATAGTGGGAAGTAAATCCACGCCTTGCCGTTCATAGCTGCGGTGGTCGATACGAACATCAATACCTTTTTCCGCAAACTTGGCATTGCACATCTCCGCCCATGCTTCACGCCAATGTTCCAGCGTTTCGGGACTGCCCCAGTCGGTAGTGGGAACGGCGTTGAAAACAAACTCTCCGTTCTGGTCCCGGATACGGTTGCCGTCCTCGTCCAGCTCATACACCCGGCGTTGCTTTAGTCCCCATTTGCCGTTCTGCTCGATGGGGCGGATAGGGCAAAGCACATGAAAATGCGGGTTTGGTATGCCGCCGTCCTCCCGGTCTGGCTGGTGTACGGCGAAGTCAACCACCATGCCACGGCTCACAAAGTTCTCCAACAAAAATTGCCTTGCAAGAGCGATGTTTTCCTCAAGGGAAAATTCATTCTGCAAGGCAATGTCAAAGCTGTATGCAAGCTGGGCGTTCTTTCCACGCTCGGCTTTTTCCACGGCGTTCCATAGGGTCTGGCGGTCTGCGTATTCTGGCGGTGCATGGGACGGCAGGAGAATGTCGGAGCAGATCACGCCGCCCTTGCGGGTGTAGTCGCTGTATTCGCCGTAATACTCGCTATACAATCGCTCCCCGGCACGGTAGGCGGCAGAAGCAATAGCGGACTGTCCTGCGCTTCGCTTAGTCTGCGTGACGCTCAGATGAAATAGTGCCATCGGCTTTCAACTCCTTTTCTCTGTTCGCTTGGTTGGTGTGAGTAATCGCCATGTGACGGACGGCTCGCTGGACTTCGGACAGGGAAAAGATGTGTTCCATCAGCTCCGTCATTTCGGCACGGTTGAGATCTTTGACCTCCGGGGCAAGGCTCTCAATCGTGCCGCCCAGATTGCAAAGACGATGGGTGCGCTTTTGTCTCTCGCCTTTCTCCAGATACTTCTTTCTGTTCTCCAGACGCTCCAGCTTGTGCTGTTCCTGTGCAAGCTGTGTCTCGACCTGTTCCTTTTCGGCTCGGAGCTGTTCAAGGTTTTTCGGTTTTGCCATTTTTCGTGACCTCCTTTTTTGAAAATGGGGATAAAAAAAGACCGTCAACTTTTCGCAGATTGCGACCAGTCAACGGTCAGTTTTTCGGTATTCAGTTGTTGTGTTCAGTTCGGTAAATTGAAGTTGGTCAAAGTTGTTGGCGAAGATATTCCACAACATTTCCATTCGTATCATAGAAACAGATGTTTCCTACATTGAGGGGCAGGACAATGGCGAAAGGCTTGCCACTATCAATATCAATCACCTGAATGCCGTTGCCATCATCTACTTCAAGTCGAACAATATTTTGGGTATTCATTGAGATAAATGCCCTTTCGTTATTTCCCTCAACAACAAACTCTGCAATGTAATCATCAACCTCAACTATATCTCCACCACCACGGAAGAAATATCCAAAAGACAAGCCAGGGCGATTTACATAGACAGAAAAAGTGTGGTCTGTCTTGTCCTGTGGGTAAGAAATAAATGCAGCCATTGTGTCGGAAATGCTTCCATCAACAATCCAATCATCCAAAATTTTTTGAGATTGGCGAATGTCTGCTTCTAAACTGTTTGCGGTTTTACCAATGTCATTGTTTGCATAAAGGAAACCGAAAACCAACACACAAGCCAAAATAACACCCAAGAGGATTATGGGTAATTTCTTTTTCATAGAATCACACTCCTTTATCAAATTAAGATTCTTGATTTTCAAACTTGCTGGCGGCGAACGGTTTGTCAAAACCGTTTGCGGACGGCAAGTCCACAGGGGATAGCCGCTTTAGCGGCGCAAGGGGGTGTAGCCACCTTGACGGAACGAAGTGACGCAACATTCTCGGTCATGCAGTTTTCTTCTGCTGACGGAGAATGAATCTCCGCAGGACGCACTACTCTCGACAGAGAGTATAGAAGTGCGCCCTTTAGTTCCTAAAGGGGTTTGCTCCGGCTTAATTTCTCGACAAACTGCAATTAGTCATTTCAGTAAGTATTTTCCGAGTCCTATCTGAATCAAATATAGGACAAGGATATGTGCTGGATAAAAAACATAGAAGAAGTATTTTAGCTTCAGTTTACCACGCTTTCCGTTGTATAGCAGAATAAGCAAGCAGGCAAGAAGCGTACATAAAGGCGGTTGATTCCCCGTTGTCCCCATGTAAGCCAAAAGGAACAGCAACACTTGATAGATTCGGTGATTACGGCAAATATAAAATGCTGATATGAATAAGATCCCCTGCATACCGTAGTCACAATGGATTCCTTCCGCAATGCCGGAAAAAAGCACTACACTGAGAACTTGCAGGACTGCTGATTTTATTCTATCCACCGGTAGGTCTGATTTACACGAAAATCTTTCAAGGCATACCAATGTCAATAAGCCTAAAAACAAGGTGAAAAATACATTTTGATACTTCAAGTAAAACGGAAATGTATCTTCCATTCGTGAATACGCACTAAAGAAACCTATGTCAAATGGAACTTCCGAAATAAGGGCAAATGCAAGCATCAACCCAATATAGCGTTTTTTACTTCTTGTGTGTTGGAATCCTTCTGCCAGCAAAAAACAGAATAGCGGAAAAGCAATCGTCCCAATGCTTTGCAAATCAAACCGTATGAAATAATCTATCTCTCGGAATCTCTCCCACGACATTTGCCCGTTATCTGCCATAGCCCCCCAGTAGTTTGATAGCAGCCATTGCAGCACAATTTTACATAGATGGTCAATAAGCATTGTCAGTACAGCAATAACCTTTAGCGAATTTCCTGAGAGAAATTGAATGCGATTTATTTTCCTATCAAGGCTCATAAAGCAACCTCCTACCAACTTCCAATTCTACGATTTTTCGCATTCAAATTATACCATAAAACTCGTGAACAATTCTATCGCAACTTTGGAATATATGAGAAAAGTCCGAACAGTTTTCTGCCCGGACTTCCTCACTCAATCATAAATCAATTCTGCTTTCACAATCTCCTCTGCCTGTGCCTTGCAAGCGTTCATCTGCCGCACCCATTCCATTTGATTATCGGCTTTCAGTTGCTCAGTCACACCGTTTTGCTCTGCCAGTGACCGCACGATCAGCTCCATGCGGTTTCGTGCCGCTTCGTCAATCTCGGCACAATGTTCAAAGAGCTTGTCGGATAGCACCAGTTCATTGAACAGTATCGGGCGGTGCATTTCCAGATACGCCTTGCGAAGTCTGCCGTAGTGTCCGATGGGCTTGGTCTTGCGGATAACGATGTTCGGGATAAGATAATCGCCGTTCTGTGTGTAAGTGATATTCATGCTGATTGTACTCCTTTCATTGGCTCTCTCTGCGGTAAGCTGCTGACAGGGACGAACACGCCCTTTGCAATGTCCTCTGCACGAATGGCGGCTTTCTTGGCTTCGATTTCTGCCTTTTTCCGCTCCTTGATTTTATCCTCGTATCGCTTCTGCGCTCCGCTGGCTTTACGCTTCAAGTAGTTCTGATGAAGTCTGTCCTTGCGTTCCTCTCGCTTGCGGATTTCTTCTAATTCCTCCGGGGTCAGCTCCACTTCTCCAAACGCCGGGGGAACGAAACGCCCAACAAAATTGAAGTAAATCTCAACCTCCTGTGTGGTCTGTATACTGCCCTTGCGGTCACGCTCATGCACAAGGATTTTCTCGATAAACTCGTTGAGCATGGCAATGGTCAGCTTGTCGAAGTTCTCATATTTGTCAATCAGAGCGATAAAACGGTCAGCGTCCTTTTCGTGCTTCTCATAGCTCTTGACAGCCTTTTCCAGAACAGAGATTTCAGCGGTAAGCTCGGACTGTTCCTTTTCGTATTGAGCGTCCAGAGTGGCGTATCTGCTGTCGGACAGCTTGCCTAAAATGTTGTCCTCATAGATTTTGCAGAGCAGGACTTCCAGCTCGGAAACTCTCTGCTTTGCTGTGGCAAGGCGTGTGCGCTGTTTTCTGACCTCTGCCGTCTGCTGGCTGGACTGCGCTTCCTGCACCACACGGACAAACTCGGCTCGGTCATGCTTGGCATACTCGGCAATAGCTTTGAGCATTTCGGAAACAAGGGACAGTACCACATCTTCATTGATACGGTGCTGGGTCTTGCAGAGTGTCCCGCAAGGAACTTTTGTGTACTGTGAGCAGGTGTATTGAGAAATGCGCTTGCCGTTATTGGTGCGGTGGACATACATCTTGCCGCCGCAATCGGCACAATAAAGCAAGCCTGTGAGGGGAGCTGCTTCGCCCCAGCCGTCCGGGTAGCGTCTGACATTCCCACGGATTTTCTGCACAAGGTCAAAGGTCTGCTGGTCAATGATAGGCTCATGGGTATTCTCGAAAATTGTCCATTCGTCCTCCGGGACATAATGGCTTTTCTTGTCCTTGAAGTGCTTTCGGGTCTTGAAATTGATGGTGTGTCCCAGATATTCACGCTTTTCAAGAAGGTTGCAGATGGTGGAAGAACCCCAGCCGTACACATCTTTGAAAGTCTTATTCTTGTTCACGCCCTCGCCGTGCTGGGCAAGGTAAGCGGACGGAATGAGAATTTTTTCTTCTTTCAGCTTGCTGGCGATCTGATACGGACCGTAGCCCTCAATCGTCATGGCAAAGATGCGCTTGACCACATCAGCGGCTTCGGGGTCAACCAACCATTGGTCTCTGGCTTCGTTCCAGAGATAGCCGTAAATGACCGTGCCTGTGAGGTGCTTGCCGGACTTGCCTTTGGACTGGAAAGTGGAACGGATTTTACGGCTGGTGTCTCTGGCGTAGTATTCGTTCATAATGTTGCGGAAAGGGGTAAAATCATCGTCACCTCTGGCACTATCCACGCCGTCATTGATGGCGATAAGTCGCACGCCACGCTGACGCAGGATTTCCATAATCTGACCGACTTTCAGATAGTCACGACCCATGCGGCTCATGTCCTTGATACACAGATACTCCACATTTCCGGCTTCAACCTCTTTCATCATTGCCAGAAATCCGGGACGGTCAAAGCAAGTGCCGCTAATGCCATCGTCCGTGAAATGGACAATGTTCGTAAACCCCTGCCGTGCGGCGAACTCCTCCAACATTGCTTTTTGATTGGATATGGAGTTGCTCTCACGCTGTTGGTCATCATCTTTGCCAAAGTCATCACGGCTCAGTCGTTCGTACAGAGCTGTGATTTTCTCGTTTTTTCTCATAACTTGCGCTCCTTTCTTCGGTTTTAGGTTGTGTGTTCTAAGAGACTTCCCAACCGCTTGATTAAGAAGTCTTTTAGAGCATACAACACCGCTGGCGAGCTTGTATTTCTTATACTGCCTCACGGCGAAGTGCTGGGGGCTGCGGTGTTCCAGCCCGTCAAACATATAGTCCACCGCGTTTTTGAAGGTTTCGTCATCCTCCCGGACTTCCATGCTGTTTATCATTTCCACCAGCGTATTCATGTTGCGTTCTTCCTCCGGCCCCTCAAACACGATGTAGGCCACAAGGGCGCAGTACAAGAGGGTTTCGGCTTTGGTCCAGAACTCGTCGCCCTCCTTGCCGTCGCCTTTGGTGTTGGCGATCAGAGCGGTAACGAATTTCAAAACATCGCTTTCCGTCTTGATATAGGCCAGCGGATTGTAGTGCATGGATTTTGAAAAGTCGATACTATTGAACACCCGCACCCTGTATTTCTCCCGTTGCAGAAACCGCCCGCACTGGTCGAGGGTGCCGCCCTTCGGGTCTACCACCACATACGAGGAATGGGCTTGAAGGAGCTGCGGGGTCAGCCAGAACCTTGTCTTGCCCGAGCCGGACGAGCCGATGACACAGGCGTTTAGGTTCCGGGCATTGGCGGGTATCTTCGGACGGGTGTTCATGGTAAGGAACTCCGTCCCGGTCAGAATGACATTGTTCTGAAATTTAGGGTCAACAAATGGCTTTATATCTTCCTTTGTTCCAAAGCGGGCGGTGCCGTACTCCGCATCCCGCCGGAATTTTTTCGCCTGCCTGATCTTTGACTGTATCAGCAGATACATCCCAGCCGCACCGGCAAGGCCCACCAGCAGGTCAATACCTCCCAGCCCCGGCCAGTAGGTTTCAAAGGCTTTGGGGAAGGTATCAAGCATCCCCATGAGCTTTGTCCCGAAGTCTGTGCCGGGGGCGATCCGGTAGGCCGTCCCGATTTTGGAGAAAAACCAGAACACAAAGAGGTACGGCAGGTTTGGGAGCACATATTTTCTGATCTTGTCACTCAACGTCCGTCCTTCACCGCCTCTCTGGTCCGCTGCTTTTCCTTTGCCTGCGTCCTGATTTGCTCCGTGAATTTCCGAAGCTGACCGAGGATGGAAGCCTTGTCCTGCTCTTTGTTCAGCACCTTTGCGCTGTACTTCTGGAAGGCCGCCGTGATAGCGTCCGCCTGATTGGCTTTGAAAAACAGCAGGTAATGACCGGGGCTCACTTTATGGAAAGCGTAGTCCACATGGAACTCCTTCGCGATCCGGTCAAAATCCTTTGGAGCTCCCACATAGGGCATGGCACTTTTGCCGCCATAGTGGTTCATCAGCTTTTTCACGCTCTGGCGTCCCTGCGGGGTCAGCGCCTTCTGGTGGTGCTTTTGCAGCGCCCGAACCACCTTGCCAAGAGCGGCAGCCAGCACTTTTCCTGTGAGCTTCGTTGTCCTGATCGAAAGGGCAACCGTTTTTTGGTTTACTTCTTCCTGCATAAAACCTCCTTTCCGTCGGGGTTCCCGCTATCCGGGAGGCCCCCGTACAATCTCGGGGAACAGAAAACCTCGGGCCAATGTGGCCCGAGGCTTACCGCTCGGCATCTCTGCCGGACGGAGCTTTCTTTTCCGGCTCCGTCTGGACTTTTTCGTCCTGTTCCCGCATGGTCTGCAAGATAGAGGGCTTCTTTTGAAGTTGGGAGGGCTTTTTGCCGGACAGCGGCTTGATACATTCCAGACGGTCAGCCGCCCGGATGGCGTTGTCCGTGAGCTGCCTCTGCCATGCGCCCACGCTGGGAGCCCAACGAAAGCCGCTGCTTTTCAGCTCGGCCCGGGTGTCCGCGTCAGGCTTTCCGTCAAAGAACACCTGCAAGCGGTTGTCCTCCCGGTTCATTTCCACACGACCCCCATCGAACTCCCAGCCGGAAAATTCCTGCTGTGCCTGTTTGGAAAGCTGTTCGATACGGGCCTTTACCCGGCGGATCTCCGCATTGTTGTTGGTTAGCTGGTAACTTTCAAAGGGCCTCGGGTCGCTTCGCCAACTTGACGCCATGCTTGCTTTCAGCTTTTCAATCTGGTCCGGCGACAGCAGCGCACAGCCGTCCAGCTTGCCATGCTTGCGGTAATAGGCGTTGACCTCCTTCATAATGAGCTGGGAGCGTTCCAGCCCGTCCAGCTTCTTCTGGAGCTTTTCAATCGCTGCCGGGTCATCGGCGCTGATCCCGCCCATGCCGGTGCTGCGTATCTTATCCAGCAGCCCTTGAATATGCCGCCATTCCTCCATGTTGCTGTCCCGCGCCCGGTTCTGTTTTTCCTTCTTTCCCACCGGGAAATTGGAAGGCCCGGCGATCAGCACAGAGGGAACCCTCGCGTCAATGGCAAAGCCTTGGTTCATGTTTTCGGCCAGCTTGCGGGCGTAGGTGTCTAACAGATGGTCGATCTTCTCATGGTACATGGGGTCCACCCGGGATTTCTGCTTTTCCGCTATGGCGGCGGCCTTGTCCACCATTGCCCGGTATTCCGCCGTTGCGCTCCCTTCCTTGTAGTCGGAAAAGCTGTTCATTTCTTTTGCCCGGCGGGCGGCTCCTTCATTGATAGGGTAATAGTTGATGGTATGCACCTCCTTTATGCTTCGGGCCATGCTGGCCCGAAGTCTTACCGTTCTTCATGAGAAGGCCCCGCCTTGTCCTTTTTCGGAGCGGGTGGGGCTTCTTGAAACCGTTTGAGTGTAGCGAGAATGGAGTGGATAGGCTCGGCCTTTTCAGGATAGGCAAATATCCGGTGTTCCGGCGGAATGTCCTGCGGCCCGTGGTAATACTCCTTGAAGCCCTCCGGGACTGCCGACACATACCCACCGGGAGCGAATACGCCGCCCTCGTTGATACGCACATCCCGCCCGTATGCCTCATAATCGAAGTAGTTCTGAATGTGCTCCGGTATGTCGATGGTCCCAAGCTCGTCGGCGTAAAGACGGCCCAGCCCTTCATCATCGGAAATATCCGGGTAAAAGCGGTAAAGGTCAAGGTTCTGCGTCAGGTTTATCAAATCCTTCACGCTCCTTGTGTGGTTTCCCAAGACAAGAGCGGCTTCAAAGGTTTCCAGTCCGCCCTTATCCCGTACTTCCAGCAGGGCGTGGCCCAGCTCGTTCAGCTCGTCGATGTTCTCACATTCGTAGAGATAATCGTAGAGCCCCAGCACATCACTGTCAAAGCTGGTAAAGAACACTTCGCTGTACCGTTTCCCGTCTATCCCGATTTTGGCAAGGGCGGCCTGCAACTCCTGTGTCGTCATGGGGAAATGTACCGTTGTCCCTACCTCAATCCCCATTAAGGGGTATAGGGCTGTATTGGTTATATAGGCTTCAAACATGGGCTCATTCCTCCTTTCCGGCCCGGTCAGCCAGCACCTCATAAATCCCGGCCATAATGTAATCGGCGCAAGGGAGGGCAATCGCGTTTCCCAGTGCCTTGTAGCGTTGCAGAGGCCGGATCTCCACGCCGTCCGCCCCGTACTTTGTCCAGCCCTCTGGCAGCCCCATCAGCCGTTCGCTTTCCGTTTCCGTCAGAAAACGGATACAGCCGCCCTTCGGGTCGCCCTCATACCAGAAGGCAAAGGGCGTTACATCACTGGCTAAAAGAGTGGGAAAAGGGTCAGTTGGTAATCCGAAGCTGTTTCGGAAGGCCGTTTCTTCCTGCCTTTTTGCCGCTCCCCGCATACGGAAGCACTGAAAGGGGTGGATGACTGGTATTTGCCGCCCTGTTTCAAAAGAAGCTGTTCGATCTCCTTCGGCGGCGGCCCACCCGCCCTCTCCGCAAGGCGGAGGAAGTGGGAGCATTGGACGGGGCTTAAATAGTATGTCTGCGGCACGTCTGCCTCCAAAATCCGCCACGACGAAAATCCGCTGCCTTCGTGCCAGCCTTCGGGAGCCTGCCCAATACTGGGCGTCCATGAGTCGCCAGCACACATCAGGCGTTCCCCCTCGCACCATTCCGGCGTTTCCCCATCTTCTCGAAGGAGGCATTGGAACTTCGGTGTCCGAGAAGGCGGATAAGACGGCTCTAAAGTCCATCCGGTCATTTGTAGAAAACGCTCCCATGACGTTTTCCCAAACAGCGATAGCTGGATATAGGTTATCAGTAGCATCCCTCATTTCCTGTATGATACGAAACGCCTGATAGAACAGGCTTGATTTTGCCCCGGCAAGGCCGGAGCGGTTGCCGATCAGAGAAAGGTTCTGACAGGGGGAACCGAAGGTAATTACATGAACCGGCGGGATTTTCCCGCCGTCCACCTTCGTAATATCCCCCAAATGCACCATGTCGGGAAAGTGCCTTTTGGTTATGGAGATGGGCGCTTTTTCAATCTCACTGGCCCATACCGGACGGATACCGCACCGGGAAGCAGCCAGAGGGAACACGCCAATCCCGTCGAAAAGGCTTCCCAGCTTAATGTCCGGCATGGCCCGGGGTGCCGTGTCCCTTCACGGCAAGCACCCCTTCCAGTGTGGTCGCCGCAATGCCCAGCCGCCCGGCAACCGCAATATCATTTTTTACATCCTCGTCCACAGCGCTGCCGCAGACAATCAGGGTGTGGGAGCGCCGCAGCATATCCCGGCGCATATCAATCCCAGCCTTGTGTTCCTCGGGAACGCTGTCATTCAAAAACAGCGGCAGATACAAGAGCGGGCAGATCGGGGAAAAGCCCGCCTCATAAGCAAGACGGCAGTAGTGGGCCGCCAGCTCCATATCAACATCCGGCTCGCCGCTCCATGCGGCGGTCAGGTATGCTAAAGGTCGTTTCATTGGTTGAGCCTCCATTTCTGTTTTGGTTTAGGGAAAAGCAAGAGTTCGCCCAACCCCTCCGCCCCTTCCCCCGGGAAGGGGAACGGCTCTGGAGAATTTATATCCCCGTCGCTTGACCGGGAAAAAGCATAACCGGGAGAAATCCGTCAAGGGTGCCTCTGGCACCGCCTGCGGCGGCGCTGCCCTTGACTGATTTTCCCGGCTATGCTACGGAATAACTGGCGACGGGGAATAATTTATATCTCCAGAGCTTCGGGGCGCGGGGCAGAGCCCCGCAATCCTCGGGCCATGCTGACCCGAAGTTTGGGCTTACTTTTCCTGTTCGGTTTTCTTCTCCGGCTTTTCATGTTCCTTCTGCTGACCCTTCCAGTCGTCCAGCAGCTTGATGATCTGGTCCTTCATTTCCCTCGGCGTAGTTTCCTTGCCGAAATACTTGCTCAGTTCCGCACCTGTCAAAATCACTTTGTCTACCTCCTTTTTGTCCTCCATCATAATGCCGTCGATCACATCCCCGTTGAGCAGCTTCTTTTCGTCCAGCTCACGCATACGCTTTGCCTGCGCCTGTGAAGGCGAGGACTGCTGGCTGTCAATGGCGACGGCGATATAGTTCTGGTTCTTCTTGCCGATATAGGAAAGCTCCACCGCCGTAGTAAAGCCCAGCTTTTTTTCATCCATCAGCTTCATCAGGTCGGGAACCAGCTCATTGAGCCGGATATACCGCTGCACCTGCTTGACCGCCATCTTATTGCGCTCGGCTACAATTTCGTTGGAGCGTTTTCCTGCGTCCTTCGGGTCAATCTGGCCCGAAGTGCGGGAGCCCTGGTGCTTGATAGCTTCAAGCTGCATTTTCAAGGCTTTGGCCCGCTCACTGGGGAGGATTTCTTCACGCTGGTTCAGATTATCCTCGACCATCTGGGTGATGGCTTCATCATCCGTCAGGTTTCGGACGATACAGGGCATATCCGCATATCCGGCAAGCTCGCTGGCTTTCTGGCGGCGGTGGCCGGACACGATCTCATAGCCGCCATCCTCACGGGGACGGACGATAGCGGGCTGGGTCACGCCCTTGTCCTTGACGCTGGACACCATAGCCCGCATTTCTTCATCATCCCGAACCTCAAAGGGATGGTTCTTGAAGGCGTGAAGCTCGTTCAGCTTGATATAGACGATCTGTTCCTTGCCCCGGCGTGGTGCATCCTTCGGTTTTTCGGGTTCCTTCGGAGCGGGAGCGGCCTGTACCGTTGGAGCCGTTTTTTTCTCCGGTTCCTTTTTGACCGCATTTTCCGGTTTCTGTGCGGGAGCTTCGGGCTTCGGGGTTGCGGCCTTGTCCTTATCTGCTTTCGGGGGACGGCCCCGGCGCTTCGGCTGTTCCGGCTCTTTGGGTTTTTCCTCCGCTTTCTTCGGAGCCTCCGGCTGCTTTTCCGGTTTTTCCGTTTTTGCCGGGGCAGGCTTTTCCCCGCTGGGAGCTGCCGCCCGTTCCTCGACCTTCTTTTCCTTCATAATTTCAGCGAAGTTATAGACAGAAACCTGTGGGTTCTTTACCTCCGGTTCCGTCTTTTTTTCCGGCTCCGGGGAAACGGAAACCTTCTCCGGCTCTTTTGGGGGATTAGGCGGTGTTTCCTTGCCCGGCCCGCTATCCGTTACCGGCTGTTCCGGCGTTTTTGTGGTTTTATCATCTGCCATAAGCATTTACCTCCTGTTTTTTGGCATGAAAAAAGTGGCTCAACTTTTCAGTCAAGCCCCCGTGGGAAGTTCCTCCTTTCTCCGCCATGATACAAAAATACCGCCCGTAGTCTCGTTTGGGCGGTACTTTGTGTAAGATTGGCAGTCCATTATTAAGTTTTTTATTATGTTCCCTTTGTACACCGTTGCAACAAAGAATGCAGGAAATTACGCTGAAAGATGTGCTGGAACAATATCACATGAAACTCTTCCATTTGGGACAAAAATTCTTCTGAACGGGAAATACAGAACCTCCTTGCGGGACTATACTGAGAACCAGAGAGATCTATACCCCGTATTTTGCGAATGATCGAAGATGATCGCTACTGCGAGGACATTTCCAACCAGCTGTTGGAAAAGCTGGTTACATAATAATAGACAATGGACCGGCCCAATCTAAATGGCCGGCCCTAAATTAAGGAGGAAATCAATATGAAACTTGGCATTATTCGTTGTATGCAGACAGAGGATTACTGCCCCGGAAGCCGGGATTTTCGGACAATCCGAGAGAGAAAAGGTGCTTTTATGGGAGAGGACGACATTCAGTTAGTGGGATTTATCAACTGCGGTGGCTGCCCTGGAAAAAAAGCGGTGCTGCGGGCCCGTTCTCTGGTAGAACAGGGCGCTGACACCATTGCTTTTGCTTCCTGTATCAGCAAAGGGACTCCCATTGGTTACCCCTGTCCTTTCGCCAAACGTATGCGGGAGCTGGTGCAGAAAGAGGTAGGCGATGGTGTCCGTATCTTGGATTACACCCATGACGCTGGCCCTGAACCAGAAACATCTCAGAAGTAAAGTTTCTTTTCTCTCCGGCCTATGGTAAAATAGACTTCAAGGAGGAGTGCTAAATGATTCAGAACCACTTACCCCACGACCACGGACAAACTATCGAGCATGAACTGGAATATATGCCCAGCGTAGAAAACTTCCAAACCGTAGCTGATATTTTCAAGCAGCTGGGGGATGGCAGCCGTATTCGCATTTTTTGGCTGCTTTGCCACTGTGAGGAATGTGTTATCAATCTTTCGGCCATGGTAGATATGAGCAGTCCTGCAGTTTCTCACCATCTCAAGCAGTTGAAATCAGCAGGTCTGATCGTTAGCCGCCGGGACGGAAAAGAAGTCTATTATAGAGCTGCCGATACCGAGCAGGCTCGAAATTTCCACCACATGATTGAGTGGCTTGTAAAGATTGCCTGTCCGGCGCAAGTAGAAACACAGAAAGGAACGCAATGAAAAAAGAAGAGTCCAAAGTTATCGCTCAAAAACTCCAAAAGATTCCAAACGGCACCCTCGCCTTGAAGCATTGCCGGGCTGGTGGAACGGGCAGCACATTCTTTGGAGAACAGTTTCGAGCGGTTACCGCTGGAAAAGGGTGTGTGGAGGCATATGAAACTTTTCCTGGAATAGAGGTATCCTTCAATGTTTTTCTTGCTTCAGAGGTCAAGTTTCGGCACGATGCTTCGGATTCTGTTTTAGAAATTTACTATTGTCACAGTGGTCGCGTGGGTTGGAATATGCAAGGCGGTACTGCCGTCTATTTAGGTGCAGGTGATGTGACTGCGCACAGTATGGCCTGTTGCGCGGATTCCGCCATGATGTTTCCCCTAGGATATTCCGAGGGGATCTCCATTTCCGTGGATCTGGAACAGCTCTCTTCCATTTGCCCGGAAGTTTTAAAGAATGCC
>NZ_QUJB01000033.1 GCF_003480435.1 Clostridium sp. AM30-24
ATACTGAATGTGCATTATTGTCAAGTTCTCTCATATTTATCGGCCTTTCTTTCTATTTCGACTGATTTAATTATATCACAAATGAGATCATTTGTCTATTACATTTCAGAACATTTGTTCTGCTCAATCTTCAATCTATTTTCCCTTTAGGCTTATTCATTGTATGCAGAATTGATGATATAGCACGACTGCAAAAATCAATATATGAGAAGTTTACAATACACAGCACAGCTATGTGCAAAATCTGATATTTACATACCAACTATGGCACTATGCAAGAGATAGCAATTCATCTCACCACCTATAGAGGTGGGAGAATTCTTGCTGATTCTTGTTAAAAGCTCCGTTCCTGTTCCGAAGGTACTGCGGATCCCCGGGATCCCAGGCCTCTGGTGAAGCGCCAGCGCCGCCGGGACATAGAGTGCCTCATCCACCTGTGCCTTCGCCGCCTGGGTCATACGGCGTCTCGTGTAGGTGGAGAGCGCCTCTAAGTAGCGCCTGGAACCTTCCGCGTAGAGGACACCCAGAGCCAGGGATGATTTTCCCGAACCAGAGACTCCGCCGATGGCGACGATCTTGTTTAAAGGAACGTCCACATCAATATTTTTCAAGTTATGGACCCGTGCGCCGCGGATCTTGATTTTTTCGATCATAGTTTCTCCCTACTGCCCGTTCTTCGAATACATCACCTTCGCGCTGATCCCCTTGATCTTTCCAAGCTTCCCTGAAAGCGCATTGATCCAGTCAGACGGGGCATCAACGATGACGCTGATGATGTTCACTTGCTTCTTCTCGTACGGAAGTCCCATTCTTCCGATAATATACGGGCTGTAATCGTGAAGGATTCTGTTGATCTCCCCCACAGCCTCTTTATCTTCCACAATAATTCCCACTACCGCGATTCTTGTTTCCTGTTCCATACTGCTCTCCTTCTGTCCTGTCCGAAATCATTTCCTTCATCTTAATGCGCCGGGAATCCTTATGTCAAGTGTGCACAAAAAAATAGTCCCGGCATACAGACTCTCTGCGTCCACACTGCCGGAACTATTCTTCATATTTTCTGCCGCTGTTTTACAACACACCAGCCTTTATTACTTTCTCACAAGCAGAGACTTACCAGTCATCTCTTTCGGCTGTTCCATTCCCATAAGCTCAATCAGGGTCGGAGCGATATCTGCAAGGCAGCCGCCCTCTCTGAGGCCGTAGCCCTCGCCCGCGTTTACAAGAATGAACGGAACCGGGTTTGTTGTGTGAGCGGTCCACGGCTCTCCTGTCTTGTAGTCGATCAGCTGCTCTGCGTTTCCGTGGTCAGCACAGATGAACATCACGCCATCAACCTCTTTGATTGCCTCAACTGCTTTTCCAACGCACTCGTCGACAGCCTCGATGGCCTTGACCGCTGCGTTCTCAACGCCTGTGTGGCCTACCATATCCGGATTTGCGAAGTTTACGATGATAACATCATATTTTCCGGAGCGGATCGCGTCTGTCAGCTTCTCACAAACGGCCGGTGCGCTCATCTCCGGCTGAAGGTCATAGGTTGCGACCTTCGGGGACTTCACAAGGATACGGTCCTCACCCGGGTTCGGCTCCTCAACGCCGCCGTTGAAGAAGAAGGTAACGTGGGCATATTTCTCTGTCTCGGCAATTCTCGCCTGAGTCTTCCCGTGGGCAGCAAGGAACTCACCGAGAGTATTCTTGATCGTCTCTTTCTTGAATGCGACAAGTTTGTTCGGGATCGTCTCATCGTAATCAACAAAGCATACATAGGTGGTCTTGATCCTCTTCGCTCTCGCAAATCCTGTAAACTCGTCATCACAGAATGCGCGGGTCATCTCTCTTGCGCGGTCCGGACGGAAGTTGAAGAAGATCACGGAATCATTGTCCTTAATGGTTCCGATCGCATTTCCATCTTCTCCTGTCACGACAGCCGGAACAACGAACTCATCTGTCTTTCCGTCATCGTAGGACGCCTGAATCAGTTCCGTCGCGGATGTTCCCTTATTGCCCTCACCCGCTGTCAGTGCCTTATACGCAAGCTCCACACGGTCCCAGCGGTTATCACGGTCCATCGCGTAGTAACGTCCCATAACAGATGCCACCTTGCCGACACCGAGCTCTTTCATCTTCTCCTCTAACGCTGCGACGAAATCCTTTCCGGATGCCGGCGGAGTGTCACGGCCGTCTAAGAAGCAGTGAACGAATACTTTGTCGAGACCGTTTCTCTTTGCGAGCTCTAAGAGTCCGTAAACATGGGTGATATGGCTGTGTACGCCGCCGTCGGATAAGAGTCCGAACAGGTGAAGCGCGGAGTTGTTCTTCTTGCAGTTCTCAACAGCTGCAAGGAACTCTTCGTTCTTGAAGAAATCGCCGTCCTGGATAGACTTTGTGATTCTTGTCAGTTCCTGGTAAACAATGCGGCCTGCGCCCATGTTCAGGTGTCCGACCTCAGAGTTTCCCATCTGTCCCTCCGGAAGTCCGACAGCAAGTCCGCTGGCCTGACCTTCCACAAACGGGCACTCCTTCATTAAGCGGTCCATCACCGGCTTCTTCGCCTCGTATACCGCATTTCCTTCATGTGTTTTATTCAGTCCGTAACCATCGAGGATCATTAACACTACTGGCTTCTTGCTCATGATTTTTTCTCCTTTATTGCGTGACTGCAGGATTATTTCACTTCTGAATCATTTCCTGCGTTCTTTTAATAAATGCAATCATATTTCTGCACCCTGGATCGGAATTTTCCCGCCCATGACTTTTATGTTTATACTATCATCGCAGAAACATCTATATTTTATACCAATCACATCATTCCTGCAACCATTTCAAAGAAGAAATCGTTATAAATTTATCATTCCTGTGTACAGCGCAGCGATCCTATATAATTTCACACTTTTTTCACACACAACACAACATTTCGACACATTTTTCCACTATCCTATAAATCGTAACAGGACAGCAAGCCTGGAACAAAATATACTTTTTCATACTTGACCGGCGGAAGCTTCTGCCGGTCCCTCCCTCTAAAAACATTTATGAAATAGATCCTCCACTTAACCGGAAATGCCATTTTCCCGCATAAAATAAGGCTTTTCCGGGCTTCTCCCCACATTCCGGAAAATTTGTTTTAAAAATTTGCATTTTTTTCAAAAAAACGCTTGCATTTTTTTCTGAGTCATGATAATATATACGAGTCGCTGGTAAACAGCACAAAACAAACGCTCAAGAACATCGAGGCGTGGCTCAGTTTGGTAGAGCGCTGCGTTCGGGACGCAGAGGTCGCAAGTTCGAATCTTGTCGCCTCGATTCCGGCCTGTTGGCCAAGCGGTCAAGACGACGCCCTCTCACGGCGTAAACCCGGGTTCGATTCCCGGACAGGTCATGAAGCTGTATGGAACTTCCATACAGCTTCTTTTTTTGTTCTGTACTTCATAGCTCTACTATTTTGTCCCCGCATTGTCCCTGCTTTGCTCCTGAACCTCCCTGTTTACTTTTCAATTTTGTTCGCCGCTTTCTGTTCTCTCCCCCATGTTTCCCCCCATACTATTAGCCCCAATTTTATATCCCGCTTCCTATATAAGAAAATTTTCACAAATAATTCATGGTTTCTTCCCTCTTTTTGTTGCAATATGTGCTATAATAACAATCGATGAGTCATGGTGAGATTATCATGGCTCTATTTATGCAAAGGGACACAGCCGGGTATTTTTTTATGATCTGCCCGCCTTCTCTCCCAGGCACTTATCCTGCGGCTGCTATCGCCCATAGCTGAAGGAGAATGAATAAGTAACTGAAACTGTCGACGCACGTAATTAAATGTGTTTAAACGTACTCATGGAGGATCTATGGATTACACCGTATTAAAAAAGAACTTTGAAAACCATCGTTTCCATACATCATATTTTGAGACAAAAGAGGAAGCGGCAGCTTATCTTGCTGAGCAGATCAAAGGTGAGACCGTTGGCTTCGGCGGCTGTATGACCGCAAAAGAGATGAATCTCTTCGAGATCCTCGAAAAAAGCAACGAAGTGATCTGGCACTGGGAACAGGGACCGGAAGCGAGGATCCGGGCAAAAAAAGAATCTACCGTATACATACTGAGCGCAAATGCCGCTGCAGAGACCGGTCAGATCATCAATATTGACGGAAGCGGAAACCGTCTTTCCGAGAGCTTATTTGGACCGAAACGAGTATATTATGTGATCGGGAAAAATAAGATTGCGCCGGATCTGTCCTCAGCAATGGATCGCGCGAGAAATATCGCCTGTCCAAAGAACGCGGCGCGTTTTAATAAGAAGACTCCATGCGTCGTGTCCGATGACAAAAGGTGCTATGACTGCAACAGTCCGGAGAGGATCTGTAACGCGATCCTGATCTTAGAACGCCCCTGTACCGGAATGGAAGTTGAAATGGTATTTATCAATGAAGATCTTGGATATTAAAGGAGAGACACATGAATATTCTGTTTTTTCTAACACCAAAGAATGATGTGGCATTTATTTATTCCGACGCGAACCTCAGAGAAGCGATCGACCTGATGGAAGCGCACGGCTATTCCGCCCTGCCGATCCTCACAAAGCAGGGACGGTATGCGGGAACGCTGACGGAAGGTGATCTGCTCTGGTACATGAAGAGCCATCTGAACCAGAGTTTAAAGGATATGGAGCTGATCTCCGTCATGGAGGTAAAGCGCCGTCAGGACAACAGTCCGGTAAACGCCGGAGCGAAGATGGAAGATCTGCTGGATAAAGCGATGCAGCAGAACTTTGTCCCGGTACTCGATGACAATAAATCCTTTATCGGAATTATCACGAGACGTGATATCATGAAATATTTTTCCGGTTCCTATAAGAAAACAGGAAATGCTTAAGCTATTGGATTCCTGTTAAAATGGCTTTTTCCAGACTGTCGCATAAGTTCCTGCTATTTTCTTCCAGCATCATTTTCTGCCGGCCGGTTATACTGATACCATCCCAGAAAAAGGTGGTGAGAAATGATGAATCAGGAAAAGAACGACAGCATCCAGTGCTCGATCCATAACTGCGTGCATCATGCGGAAAATGTGGATTACTGCACCTTAGACCGTATCCATGTAGGAACACATGAACTCAATCCTACAAAGAAGGAATGTACCGACTGTGATTCCTTCCAGTGCAAGATGTAGTCCGGTCTGACATTTAATGAAAAAAGAGATCCTTTCCTCCCATAAATTTTATGGAAAAGGAACGGGATCTCTTTTTCTATTCTTCTACCGTGAATTTCCTGCCGCAGCCGGCAGCGGATCGAAGCTTGGGTTGAAAGCGTAGAAGTTTCTGGAGTCCAGCTTCTCCTGAAGACCGCGGAGGGCTTCTCCGAATCGCTGGAAGTGGACGATCTCGCGCTTCCTTAAGAAACGGATCGGTTCGCAGACATCGGGATCTGTCACGACACGAAGGATGTTGTCGTAGGTGCTTCTGGCTTTCTGTTCTGCAGCAAGATCCTCGAAGAGATCTGTCACCGGATCGCCCTTCGACTGGAACTCGCAGGCGTTAAAGGGCACACCGCCAGCCGCCTGAGGCCAGATTCCTGTGGCGTGGTCGATATAGTACGGACCAAATCCCTGTTCTTCCAGTTCCTCGGCTGTTAGATTTCTCGTGAGCTGGTGGACGATCGCCGCGACGATCTCAAGGTGTGCCAATTCCTCTGTACCAATGTCTGTCAACACCGCTTTCTGCTCACTGTAGGGCATGGAATAGCGCTGGGACAGATAACGCATGGATGCACCCATCTCGCCGTCGGGCCCACCATACTGGCTCATAATGAACTGCGCCATCTTCGCATTCGGTTCCTTTATATTTACCGGAAACTGCAATCTTTTTTCGTAGACCCACATCTTAGCATCCTCCTTCCCATGGCCATTTTTCAGTTACCCAGTTCCAGGACATGGACGTGACATCGGTGTATCTCAGCGGCCCAAACCGCCTCTCATAGGCAGCCATGGACTGGTCACGCATGTCACGGACCGTTTTGTAATAGCGAAGTGCATCCTGATTTTCCGGATGAGTGTCTAAGAACAGGACAACATCATCCATCGCAAAACCGGCTTCCATGATCTGACGCATCAGCAGTTCTTTATCCCCTGCGGCCATGCCCCCGGCATTCTGGCACGTACCGCACACAGGCATCACATCCTGCGCTGACAGGCGGGAGTCACTCACAGGTTCTGCCGGCATTCCCGGCATCATGCTGCATCGATATAGTTCCCTCATCTTCTGCACCTCCCCACAGCAAATGGAAGATCCAGGGACGGGAAGATCGTTCCCCGGACAAAACCTCTGGCTAACGGATATATGGTCCCCCACATCTGCATCGGAACATATCCCATTCCTATCGGAAATCTTGGATCATTGTCATCAAAACAAAAGTTGGCCACCGGACGCACAACAGGTCCCGGCCCGGAAATATCAGACAGATTTCTGCCGCAGCCGCAGGACGGAGCCATAGCGGTATCCGGCAGATCGGAATTTCTGCAATTCATATGCGAATGTCTCCTTTATTTGTTCTGATATTAGAATATGCATCTTTGGCACGTTAGTGCCTTTTTATGCAACAGGGAATTTCCTGAAATTTCCTGATATATAAAAAAACCTCCAGAGAGCTTCCCTGAAGGCTTTTTTGCTTAACTTTGCAAATTACGTGTAACCGCGATCTCTCACTCCAGAAAATCCAGCGCATCCACCGGCACGCCGTCCTTCAGAAATTCGAAGAACACATTCGTGCCTTCCACCGCGTAGTATTTTGTCGGCTCGGCGACATAGCCCAGAAGATCCCCCTGTCGTACATATTCATTTTCTACAACAGGGATCTCTTTTAACTGGCCGCAGACGGCAGTATAGCCGTTTCCCAAATCGAGATCAACATAATTACCGATCTCCTCGTTTGTCCCAACAGAGACCACTCTGGCGTCCGCCGGAGCCGATACCGGGGTGCTGACCTCGCTCTGGATCACATTGGCGGGGTTGACTTTATACTGGTCCAGAGTCGGGAAGTAGGTCGTGGTGTCCATGCAGTAGCCAAGAACGATATTTCCGGTCACAGGCCAGGAGAGCTTATCTGTGTCTGCGAAATCGAGGACCAGAGATTCGCTGACAGCGGCACCGGCTTCCGCCATGGAATTATCACCTGTCAGGGCGCTATCTGATGCATCAGCAAGACCAGTATCCATCGAAATTTCTCCGGCAAAATTGCCGGGATCAGCGCCAGTTCCGGCACCATTCTCATTGTCCGCCAGACCGACAGCCGTGCCGTCTCCGGCAGGTTCCCCATTTCCGGCTTCATCTCCGGATGCCGCCAGTTCCCCCGCCAATGTATCGCCGCCGGACTCCGCTCCTGCGTTGGAATCCCCTGCGATCACATGGTCCGGGTCTTCGATCTCCAGATAGGGGCTCTCTCCGATATTTTCTCTCCCCTTCTGGATTCTCACAGCGCCTGCTGCCGCAACAATAGTCAACAGGCCAAGTACGAGCATGACAAGGACAAATTTGTCCTTGAAAAGCTGATTTCCTCTTTCTTTCACGTTTATCACCTCGGTAATATTCTTACCCGCGGCGGTGAAGTTATACACGAAATCATACTTTTTTCTGGAAGTATCCACCTTTTATCTTCTTTTACTCCGCAATTTTCACGATCTCAATCCCCTGAAAATAATATTTCAACAGTTCCCGGAACTCACTCCCCTGCTCTCTCTCCATCGCATCCGCCCCAGCCTGGGAGAATCCGTATCCGCTGCCGATCCCCTTCGATGACACCCGGATCTTCCCGTCCGCAGACGAAAAATGAAAGCAGGACGATAAAAGCCCCAAAGAATCCCGGACCTCATCCCCGCTGTAATCCATATCCCCGATCTGCACCCGCTTCACATACCCGGCATCATCCCGCTCGATGATCTGAATTTTTTCTGCAATGCCGTCCGCTCCCGGACGCGGCCCGCCGATTCTTCCGATCTTATCCGCAAACTCCGCTTCCGTAAAGGTCCGGACGCATAAAAATTCTCCGGCCCCCAGATCTCCCGGACTCTCCACCGAACGTATATATGGATATGTGGCAAGTTCCCTCGTTTTTCCTGCCGACGCTTCACAGTAAAACGGCTCGATCAGCTCCCCGTCGTACTCCGCAACGAGTCCTTCTGTCTCCTGCACCGCGGTACGGATCTTCCCGTAATACTCTCTAAAATGCTCTTTCCCCCATTTTTTCTCCATCTCCCTCATGCTGAGACAATCTATGTCCAGTTCCTCTTCCCGGATACGTTCCATCCCCGGATCCACAAGCCGGTAGATATATGTCCTCGCAAGCACCGCCTGTGCTTTTAATGTCTCGATCCCGTACTCTGCCGGGATCTCCGCCGCCACGACTCCGGTAAGAAACTCTTCCGCCGGGACTTCCGCCCCCGTATCCGTCCGGATCCGGCCTGTCCACGCCAGCGTTGTCACATAGGGGATCATGACCGTCATCCATAAGACCATAAAAAAACGCTTCATAAAAAATACCCGCCTCATACACCTGTGATACCGGATTTCAGATCCTGAAGTCTTCCGGGCGGATTGCCCGAAAAACTCCCTTCCGAATTTTTCTGATATCACTATTGTATGAGACGGGTCTGTTTTTTATGTTATCCGTAACTGTCAAGTACCTTCACAGTTACATTATTTCAGCTCTACCTTGATCTTCTTCAGATGCCAGATATCTCTTACATACTCCTCGATCGTACGGTCGGAGGAGAACTTTCCTGCGGATGCAGTATTGAGCATCGCAGTTCTTGCCCACCACTTCTCATCGCGGTATGCCTGGTCGATCTTCTTATGTGCTTCCGCATAGGAACGGAAGTCCTTTAAGATAAAGTAGGTATCTGCGCGGTCGCTGCTCTGGGTGTTGAGCAGGGAGTTGTAGATATCGCGGAACAGCTCCGGATCCTGCGGAGAATAGTAGCCGTTGATGAGCTGCATCAGCACACGACGGATATCCTGATCATTGTTGAAGATATCCATCGGGTTGTAGCCGCCCTTGTTTTCAAGGTTGATGATCTCATCTGCGGACGCACCGAAGATGAACATATTCTCCTTGCCGACTTCCTCTGCCATTTCCACATTTGCTCCGTCCATGGTTCCGATCGTCAAAGCACCGTTTAACATGAACTTCATGTTGCCGGTACCGGATGCTTCCTTACTTGCTGTGGAGATCTGCTCGCTGACATCCGCAGCGGAGAAGATCAGCTCTGCGTTGGATACACGGTAGTCCTCAATGAATACGACCTTTAATTTGCCGCCGATGGATTTATCGTTGTTGATCACGTCAGCCACATTGTTGATGAGCTTGATGGTCAGCTTCGCACGCTTATATCCGGCTGCTGCTTTCGCACCGAAAATGAAGGTTCTCGGAACAATGTCCATATTCGGGTTATCTTTTAACTGGTTGTAGAGATACATCACATGAAGGATGTTCATGAGCTGTCTCTTGTATTCATGAAGACGTTTTACCTGAACATCGAAGATGGAACGCGGATCGACATCGATGCCGTTGTGCTCCTTGATGTACTTTGCAAGACGGATCTTGTTCTGGTACTTAATATTCATGAATTCCTGCTGGCACTTCTCATCATCCACATAAACAGAAAGCTTTTTAATATTGGAGAGATCTGTGATCCACTCATTTCCGATCTTGTCGGTCACCCAGTCTGCAAGCAGCGGATTGCCGTGAAGCAGGAAACGTCTCTGGGTGATACCGTTTGTTTTATTATTAAATTTCTCCGGCATCATCTCATAGAAGTCACGAAGCTCCTGTTTCTCGAGGATCTCTGTGTGAAGCTTCGCAACACCGTTTACAGAGAAGCTGCCGACAATCGCAAGGTAAGCCATGCGGACCTGTCCGTCGTAAATGATCGCCATTCTGCGGATCTTCTCGTTGTCACCCGGATATCTCTGCTGGATCTGGGCTACAAAACGGCGGTTGATCTCCTCAACGATCTGGTAAACACGCGGAAGCAGACGGGAGAACAGCTCGATCGGCCATTTTTCAAGAGCTTCAGCCATAATGGTGTGGTTTGTGTAGGCACAGGTCTTTGTCGTGATCTCCCAGGCCTCATCCCACTCTAAGTTCTCCTCGTCAAGTAAGATACGCATAAGCTCAGCAACCGCAACGGTCGGATGTGTATCGTTTAACTGGAAGGATGCCTTCTCATAGAATTTATGGATATCGTCATGCTTTTCCTTGTACTTTTTGATGGCACGCTGAACACTGGCAGAAATAAAGAAATACTGCTGTTTTAAGCGAAGCTCTTTTCCGGAATAATGGTTATCATTCGGATAAAGGACCTCTACGATGGTCTTCGCCAGATTCTCCTGCTCAACAGCTTTCTGGTAATCACCCTTGTCGAACTCGCTTAAGTTGAAGGTGTTCACCGGCTGTGCATCCCAGATTCTTAAAGAGTTTACGACATTGTTGCCGTATCCCACGATCGGAATATCATACGGAACCGCCATAACGGACTGGTAGCCCTTCTGTACGAAATGATTTCTCTTTCCGTCCCACTCGGTCTCCACGTAACCGCCGAATTTAACCTCCGTCGCATACTCTGCGCGGCGGATCTCAAACGGATAGCCGTCCTTTAACCACTCATCCGGGACCTCGATCTGATATCCGTCACGGATCTGCTGTTTGAACATTCCATAACGATAACGGATGCCGCAGCCATATGCCGGATAGCCTAAAGATGCAAGGGAATCCAAAAAGCATGCCGCAAGACGTCCAAGGCCGCCGTTTCCGAGTGCCGGATCCCGTTCCTGATCCTCAATGGAATTCAGGTCAAAGCCCAGTTCAGAAAGTGCCTCCTCGATTTCCTTCTGCTCACAGAGGCTGATGATATTGTTGCCGAGGAAACGACCGGTCAAAAACTCCATGGACATGTAGTAAACAACCTTTGCATCCTGCTTTTCATACTCTTTATGAGTCGCGATCCAGCGGTCGATGATCATATCCTTGACTGCAAGCGCAACTGCCTGATAAATCATAGCCGGAGTTGCCTCATCGATCGTTTTGCGATAAAGACTCTTCACATTCAACGCAATGGCCTTTTTCAGTTCATCCTTATTCATTGTCTGACTCACCCCTAAGTCCTCCTTCATGATGATTCCCTGCATTCTGCGAAAACCCCATTGTCCCGCAGAATACAGGTCCCTTGTTGTGTTGATCCTATCATAGAAAGATCCGTGCGATCGCCGTATCTTATTTTGTCACCTTCACTACGCCGAATACAACATCCTCACCGTTGATGTTCCATTCCTTCGTGTAGCCTGCCATCTCTCCGAGCATAATGTTGTCAGCCATGACCTCGCTCTTTAACTCGTCCGCGTACTTCTTGATGAGATCCGCGATCTTTGCATTCTTGTCCGCGTAAACGTAGATGTGGTCCATAACCTCGAATCCAGCCTCTTTACGCATGGTCTGGATCTTGCTGACGATCTCGCGGTAGAAGCCTTCCTCGAGAAGCTCCGGTGTCAGTGTTGTGTCGAGAACAACGGTCACGGTATTGTCTGCCTCGGATACATAACCTTCTGTCTGTGCCATGTCGATCAGGAGGTCATCCTTTGTGAGAACGACTTCATTTCCGTCAAAGTTGAAGGTCAGAGCGCCCTTCTCGTTCAACGTATCCATCGCTGCGTTTCCGTCTAACTCAGCCAGAGCTTTCTTGATATTTCCGAGCTGTTTTCCGTACTTCGGTCCTACCGTCTTAAGCTGCGGCTTGAAGGTGTAGGAGGTAAAGCTTCTCACGTCGTCTGTGAACTCTACGGACTTCACATTCAACTCGTCCTCGATGATTTCCTGGTAGAACTCCGGAAGCTTCTCCGGTGCCTTTACGAACATCTTCGCGATCGGCTGACGGTTCTTGATGTTTGCGGTATTTCTTGCCGCACGTCCCATCACAACGATCTTTAAGACCTCATCCATCTTTGCTTCCAGCTCGCTGTCGATATGCGCTTCGTCAACGGCCGGGAAGTCGCAGAGGTGGATGCTCTCCGGAGCTGTCTTATCGATGGATCTTACAAGGTTCTGGTAGATCTCCTCCGTCATGAACGGGATCATCGGAGCTGCTGCCTTACTGATCGTCACGAGAGCTGTGTAGAGAGTCATGTAAGCGTTGATCTTATCCTGCTCCATGCCCTTTGCCCAGAAACGCTCACGGCTTCTTCTGACATACCAGTTACTCATGTCATCCACAAACTCCTGAAGTGCTCTTGCTGCCTCCGGGATGCGGTAGTTCGCAAGGTCATCATCCACGGCCTTTACCGTAGAATTCAACTTGGATAACAGCCATTTATCCATAACCGGAAGCTTATCGTACTCCAGTGTGTACTTGGTCGCGTCAAAGTTATCAATATTCGCGTAGAGGACGAAGAATGCATAGGTGTTCCAGAGAGTACCCATGAACTTTCTCTGTCCTTCCATAACAGCCTTTCCATGGAAGCGGTTCGGCAGCCACGGTGCGCTGTTGATGTAGAAGTACCAGCGGATCGCGTCGGCACCATATGTCTTCAGGGCGTCAAACGGATCGACCGCGTTTCCTTTGGACTTACTCATCTTCTGTCCGTTCTCATCCTGAACGTGGCCGAGAACGATAACGTTCTGGTACGGCGGCTCATTAAAGAGCAGCGTGGACTCGGCAAGGAGGGAGTAGAACCATCCTCTTGTCTGGTCAACAGCCTCGGAGATGAACTGTGCCGGGAACTGTTTGTGGAAAAGCTCCTGGTTCTCGAACGGATAGTGGTGCTGCGCGAACGGCATTGCGCCGGAGTCGAACCAGCAGTCAATAACCTCCGGTACACGGTGCATTTCTTTTCCGCAGTCCGGGCAGGTGATCACTACATCATCGATAAACGGACGGTGAAGCTCAACTTCTCCCTTGTCTCCGTCCATCTCCTTGCTGTATTTCTTAACAACATCCTGATAGTTCGGGCTCATCTTCTTTAATTCTTCACGGCTGCCGATGCAGTGCATCTTTCCGCACTCACACTGCCATACCGGAAGAGGTGTGCCCCAGTAACGGTTTCTGGAGATTCCCCAGTCCTGAACGTTCTCCAGCCAGTCGCCGAAGCGTCCTTTACCGATGGATTCCGGAATCCAGTTGATCTTATTGTTGTTGCGGATCAGGTCGTCCTTCACCTCTGTCATCTTGATGAACCAGGACTCTCTCGCATAGTAGATAAGCGGTGTGTCACAGCGCCAGCAGAACGGGTAGCTGTGCTCGAATGCCGGTGCCTCGAATAACAGACCTTTTTCCTTTAAGTCTTTTAAGACCATCGGATCCGCTTTCTTCACGAATACGCCTGCATACGGAGTTTCCTTTGTCATGTCGCCCTTTGCATCTACAAGCTGTACAAACGGGAGATCATAACGACGGCCTACCTGGGCATCGTCCTCACCAAAAGCCGGTGCAATGTGTACCACGCCGGTACCGTCTGTCAGGGTAACATAATCTGCGCATGTCACGAAGTATGCTTTCTTGTGCTGTTTCTCACAGATCTCAACTGCGCAGTCGAATAACGGCTCGTACTCCTTGTACTCAAGGTCCTTACCTGTGTAAGTCTCGAGGATCTCGTAAGCAGGAGTTCCGTTCTCCTTGTCAGCAAGCTTCCCGAGAACAGTGTCAAGAAGAGCTTCCGCCATGTAGTAGGTATAACCGTCTGCAGCCTTTACTTTTGCGTATGTCTCTTTCGGGTTTACGCAGAGAGCCACGTTACTCGGAAGTGTCCACGGTGTTGTGGTCCATGCAAGGAAATATGCGTCCTCGCCTTTCACTTTGAAGCGGGCGATGGCAGATTTTTCCTTTACATCCTTATATCCCTGTGCGACCTCGTGGCTGGAAAGCGGTGTGCCGCAGCGCGGGCAGTACGGAACGATCTTAAAGCCCTTATATAAAAGTCCCTTATCCCAGATCTGCTTTAATGCCCACCATTCGGACTCGATATAGTCATCATGGTAGGTAACATACGGGTTCTCCATATCAGCCCAGAAACCAACGGTGCTGGAGAAATCCTCCCACATTCCTTTGTATTTCCAGACACTCTCTTTACATTTCTCGATGAACGGCTCAACACCGTACTCCTCGATCTGCTCTTTTCCGTCGAGTCCAAGAAGCTTCTCAACCTCAAGCTCTACCGGAAGTCCGTGGGTATCCCATCCGGCCTTACGCGGAACCATATAGCCCTTCATGGTGCGGTATCTCGGGATCATATCCTTGATAACACGGGTAAGTACGTGTCCGATATGCGGCTTGCCGTTTGCGGTAGGCGGTCCGTCATAAAATACGTATGGGGTTCCTTTTCTGCGGCTGTCGATACTCTTTTCAAAGATCTTTTCGTCTTTCCAGAATTTCTCAACCTGTTTTTCCCTATCCACAAAGTTCAGGTCTGTTGATACTTTCTCGTACATGACACATTTCCTCCAATCAATGTTTTGCGCATAACTTTCTCGTTGTTATGCTCTTCGTGTTTTGTGTGTCGTATGCTGAATCAGTAATAAAAAAGCCCCGTTCTCAATGAGAACAGGGCGAAAATAACGCTTTTAACCACCTATTGCTGCATACTGACATATGAGTTCCCTTTAACGGCGGAATCACCGGGTACACTTACTTTCCAAAAGCAGTACCGCTTTCAGGGTTCAGCTTCCAGCTCGGGAGTGATCTTCCTTTCACGAAAAAGCACCGGGCTTCCATCGTCCCCGGCTCGCTTTGGCTTTCTGCTTGTGAACCTACTGTCTCCGTCATGGCTTTTTTCTATGGATTGTCTGAATGTAACCATCGAATCTGTTCATAGTTACATTTTTTACACTCAGACAAAATAATGATGTTGGGGTCAAAAATCCTCTTGCAAGCAAGCTTGCATCAGATTTCCGACCTTTTGACCTTGGTATCAAAATAATTATAGTAATAAGGTATTTAAAAGTCAAGGGAATCCCTCGGGAGTTGCGAAATCTTTCCATATTGATGCCGTCTTCCTGTTTTCTTTCTTAACTTTTTAGGCACATTTTACGTTCTTTTGAAGTGTTCGTTACTTTTTTAACACACAATTTGCCTTTTCGCACAAGAACTGATATAATCAACCACAACACGTTTGACAGCCGCCCGGTTCTTTTGGGGTGAACCGCACTTAAGCTGTCGTTATCGTCCGGCATTTTTATACGCTCCGGACTGCTGCGTTTAATATTCCGCTGACACTTACCGCGGAGAAATTTAAGGAGAAACATTATGAGCGAACGAAACCTGACGCTGCTTACAGATCTCTACGAGCTGACCATGATGCAGGGTTACTTTCATGCAAAGGATGCAAATGAGACTGTCATCTTCGATGCATTCTACCGCACAAATCCGGATGGAAACGGATTTGCCATCACGGCCGGCTTAGAGCAGGTTGTCGAATACATCGAAAATTTACACTTTGATAAGGAAGATATCGATTATCTCCGCACCACAGGACTCTTCGGGGAAGATTTCCTGGAGTACCTCTCCACCTTCAAATTCACCGGTGATATCTACGCGATCCCGGAAGGAACTGTCGTGTTCCCAAGAGAACCTCTCGTAAAGGTCATCGCCCCGATCATGCAGGCCCAGCTTGTTGAGACCGCGATCTTAAATATCATCAACCACCAGAGTCTGATCGCAACAAAGACTTCCCGGATCGTCCATGCAGCCCGCGGAGACGGAGTCATGGAGTTCGGTTTAAGACGTGCCCAGGGTCCGGATGCCGGAATCTACGGTGCGAGAGCCGCTATGATCGCCGGCTGTATCGGTACTTCCAACGTGCTCTGCGGCCAGATGTTCGACGTTCCGGTAAAAGGAACCC
This sequence comes from Clostridium sp. AM30-24, assembly GCF_003480435.1. Classification (GTDB taxonomy): domain Bacteria; phylum Bacillota; class Clostridia; order Lachnospirales; family Lachnospiraceae; genus Pilosibacter. The sequence continues at coordinate 15,870 of NZ_QUJB01000033.1, forward strand.
ATGCCCACAGCTGGATCATGAGTTTCCCGGATGAGCTCACCGCCTTCCGCACCTACGCGAGACTCTATCCGACTGCATGTATCCTGTTAGTTGATACATACGATACATTAAATTCCGGTATCCCGCACGCGATCCAGGTATTCAAGGAGATGCGCGCCGAGGGAATCCCGCTTACCTTCTACGGAATCCGTATGGACAGCGGAGACCTCGCTTATCTCTCCAAAGAGGCGAAAAAAATGCTCGATGCGGAAGGCTTCACTGACGCTGTGATCTCCGCATCCAACGATCTCGATGAGACCCTGATCACAAGCTTAAAGAATCAGGGCGCGACCATCAACTCCTGGGGTGTCGGCACAAACCTGATCACCTCCAAGGACTGCCCGTCCTTCGGCGGTGTTTATAAGCTCGCGGCGATCATGGATAAAAAGACCGGAACCTTCATCCCGAAGATCAAGCTCTCCGAGAACGAGGAGAAGATCACAAACCCGGGCAACAAGACCACCTACCGTATCTACGGAAAGGACAGCCACAAGGTCATCGCTGATATCATCTGTCTCGTCGGCGAGACGTTCAATGAGGACGAGCCACTGTTGCTCTTTGACCCGATAGCGACATGGAAAAAGACACTCCTCGCTCCCGGAACTTATACGATGCGTGAGCTTCCGGTGCAGGTATTCAAGGACGGTGAGTGTATCTACCACTCCCCGAAGGTCATGGATATCCAGAAATACTGCAAGGAAGAGCTCAACACCTTATGGGATGAGACAAAACGTCTCGTAAACCCGCATGAGGTCCATGTGGATCTTTCCAAGCCGCTTTGGGATATGAAGCATGCTCTGCTCGACAAATATCATTTCGAGTAAATTCCAGTTCACACGTTCCTCATGACAGCGGCATGCACCGCCGGATCCATTTAACCATGAAACCATATACCGCCCGGAGTATTTTCAGTCTCCGGGCATTCTGCAAAAAGAGGGAAATACTATGAGCGCAACAGATATCGCCACATCCGTCGATGTGGACCTTGACTTAATTTATGAACAGACAAAAGCGATCGCCGAGGAGCTGATCAATACCGCCGCAATGAAACCGGGGCAGATCCTGGTGGTGGGCTGCTCATCCAGCGAGATCGCTGCCCACGCGATCGGCTGCTACTCCAGCAGCGAAGTCGGACAGGCTGTCTTTACCGCCCTTTCCCATGTGACAAAGAAACACGGTCTCTACCTCGCCGCCCAGTGCTGTGAGCACTTAAACCGCGCTCTGATCGTCGAGGAAGAATGTGCTGAGAAATATGGCCTTGAGATGGTGAATGTAAAGCCGCAGTTGAAGGCCGGCGGTTCCTTCTCCACCGCCGCGTGGAGTGGCTTTGAGCATCCCTGCGCAGTGGAATTTATAAAAGCACACGCCGGGATCGATATCGGTGACACCTTGATCGGTATGCATCTGCGCCATGTTGCTGTTCCGGTCCGCACCACCATCAAGTCCATCGGCTCCGCCCATGTAGTGTGCGCGAGAACAAGGCTCAAATATATCGGCGGCGAACGGGCTGCTTATCAGAAATAAAAAAGGGGCTGTCGCACTAACGTGCGGCAGCTCATTTTATATATCCAACACAAAACGCCGAGCTTCGAAAAGCCC
>NZ_QUJB01000034.1:0-7003 GCF_003480435.1 Clostridium sp. AM30-24
ACATCAGTTTGGAGGTTTACACAAACTTTGGGATACTCCCATTGATCAATATTGGTTTACACTTTTTTCTCAAGGATGTTCGACCTATGCTGCCTCCTGTAATGAATCGTAGTATTGTTGACGCTTAATCATCGGAGGTAAGCCACCATTAGCAGAGCAGATTCTTCGGTTATTCCAATAGCTGATGAAATATCTCCAGATGAGTGTTTTTAACTGTTCTACTGTCATTGAAGTGGTATCATAACGTCCATAAAGTAATTCTTCTTTGAATCTTGCCCACATGCTTTCGCATCTGGCATTGTCGTGGCATCTGCCGCCAGCACTGTTCATGCTTTGGAGAATGCCATATTTGCTGATTGCTTTACGATATAACTCACTTGTGTACTGTGTTCCTCTGATACAGCATCAGGATATACTTCCAAAGTTGATGCTGTATCATAAAAGTAAGGGGCGGCAGCACTTTAGGCTGTCGCTCCTTGACTGCCTAACTGCAAAACCGGGCGGGGCTGTCAACGGCGGCTCTGCAAGAGCCGTTCATCTTGCCGTTGACTGGCTCGACTGGGTTTGCTATTCTTTAAGTGTTGTCTGTAAGTCGTTTGTAAAAATATCATCTCCGGCGCACAATCATTTTCTACCAAAGTAGCGGCATAAAAAATTTCATTGTCCTGCCTTTCAAAAATAAGAAGTTTCCATTTTTTTGACTGCAAATTCCGAGGCTGTCTCTTGTACAATTTCTAGTACATTGACATCTTCTGCTATATTTCCTTGACGGGGTTCCAGCTCATTGTTAGTTACCACTTCTGCCTTGCCAGCGTCCGATGCACCATAAGAGAAATTTACTATGGTAGCATTGCTGTATTTTTCAAAAGCTGCATAGTATTCTTCTTCTGTAATTACATCTGTTTCCTCTCCTTTTTTCATGGTATAAGCAGCATTTCCACTTTCGTCAAATTGCTCATAAATCCCCTCTGCCAGTCTGAGCGAACCGGATTTTTCAATTTCAAAACGCTGCATATCGTGACCGGAAGCAGCATAAATACCTGTTTCATCATAGGCGATAGGATATGCTGTTCCCATACTTTCTATTGTTCCTATGTTTTTAACTTCTTTATCTATCAAATAATATACATCACAATTAAGTGCTGCCTGATTTCCCAAACCGTCATTATATACTTGTGAGGTAACAAGTAAAACAGGTAAAGAAGCATTTGTATCAATAATTGCAAAAAGCTCATTATCTTCCAATCCTCCGACGGTTTCTCCATAAATAGCAGCGTTTTCACTACCTTTTTCTCCACATGCACATAAAGAAAAGATTAACACACATAAAGCCATATATGAAATAAACATCTTTGCCTTATACATATTTTCAGTCTCCTTTTTTTCTTCTTTCAATGGTATAACTTATGAACAATATCACTCCGATTGCTGCCGCAATAATAGACGGTATCATTAACCGCATATAATCAATAGGGGCATTTTCGTATTGTCCTGTAACGATATATCGGTATAGCATATACTGGGTACTAAGTGTTGTGCTTTGTAGCGCAATTACATAGGCGAAATTTAATATGCTAACCATAATAAAAATCAGACCACTAATTAGCAACAGCGTCATTTTTCTGTTATGAAGATTTATTTTCATCAAATCTTCTAAAGTTATTTGCTCATCAGTTTTGTTTGCCACACCTGCTTCTCCTTCCTTTAGCAAATCATCTAATGACACATGAAAAATTCTGCTTATTTTAACGATACTTTCTAAATCAGGGGAAGTGCTATCTGACTCCCATTTGGAAATAGTCTGTCTGGATACGTTAAGTTTTTCTGCTAATTGTTCTTGTGTCATTCCCGAAAGTTTCCTTAATTGGTTGATTTTATTTCCAATTTCCATTTTGTGTCCTCCTTTAAGAGCAATTTTAAATAAAATAAACAATTTTTTCTATCAACATTGCTTTACATTTGCGCTCAAAATAATAACATTTATGAAATTGCTTGTTTTTCTGCACTTTAAGTGTTCATATAAAGGCATTTAAAATTATGATATTGTCAATATTGGTTGACACATTTATCTCAAAGATATCATTTCCTATGCAGCCAGGCCCAGAGATTGGTAGTATCTCTGACGCTTAATCATAGGAGGAAGCCCACCGTTGGCAGAGCAGATCCTCCTGTTGTTCCAGTAACTGATGAAATATCTCCAAATAAGAACTCTCAGCTCATCCGTGGTCAGGCTTTCCGTATTGTAGCGGTCATAGAGAAGCTCGCTTTTCATTCTGGCCCACATGCTTTCACATCGAGCATTATCGTGGCACCTGCCACCATCACTGTTCATGCTTTGTATAATGCCATATTTAGAAAGCGCCTGACGGTAGGTTTCACTGGTATATTGTCTTCCTCTGTCGGAGTGCACAATGGCACCTCACAGATCAGGATGCGCCAGATAGGCATTATCCAGTGTATGCTCACACAGAGTTGCCTTCATGTTTGTTTCCATTGCCAGTCCCAGAACGCTGGAATCAAAGCAGTCGAAGATGGCTGAAACATACAGTTTTCCATCTTTTGCCTTGATTTCTGTGATATCAGTTACGCATTTTTCAAGTGGCTTATCAGCCTTGAACTCTCTCTTCAGAAGATCATCTGACTTACGTGCTTCCCGATCAGCCTTGGTAATGCCATTTGGCTTGCGCTTTGGCCGATGGACAAGTCCTATTTCATCCATAACCCTGTAAACGGTTCGTTCACTGGGGATCTTGATTCCCGTCGGATTCTTAAGGAGCAGTGCTTGGTACATGCGAATACGTCCATAGGTATCATTGCATTCATCCTCAGCATGGATCACTCTCATGGCATCAGCAAGATCCTGATATTTCCAAGGGCGATCTTTAATAGCAAGATATTTGTAGAAACCCTGGCGGCTGACGCCAAGCATCCGGCAATAGAATGAGAGTTTTTCCTTAATCACGCCGTCTTTCGTTTTTATGGCAATGAACATCATTCTTTGGTTCTTGCTGACTTCCGACGGCTGGCTGCGAAAAAAGCGCTTGCTTCCTCGAGAAATTCATTTTCCTCTTTCAGACGCCGGATTTCTTTGTCCTGATCTTTAACGCGTTTGCGGAGCATGGCAAGCTCCTCAGCAAGACTCATCGCGCTTTCCGGAGTATGTGCACCGTCGCCAATATCCAATGTGCCTGCTCTAACTGCTTTCAGCCATGTGTGGATGGTTCCTTCTGGGATACCTAATTCTTTGGCTGCCTTAGCACCGCCGATTTCTTTGGCAAGTTTGACAGCCTGGATCTTATATTCCTGGTCGTATTTACGTTGGGTTCGTGACATTGAGAGTTCCTCCTTATTCTCTTTTATTATACATGAATTCCTTGAGAATAAGGTGTCAACTTTATTTATACAACATCAAATAGAAACTGTTTGACAGAAAATTTTCAGTTAATTAAGATAAGTATAGGAACTGTGGCGAGGGGAGATCCAGCGGGGACTCCTCTTATTTTTTGAATTATTTCCAGCCGTACTGTATCTGCGGGAGGGATTATATGTATAATTTGAACTGGTCAAGAGATGAACTTCAAAATAGACAGAAACTGGGAACATTTGGGGAATACTATGCAAAGATGACATTGGCTTCTTATGGAATGAGTATTTATACATCAGAAGTAGATGATCATGGCATTGACTTTGTGGCGGAGACAAAGAGTGGATTTTTAAAGTTCCAGGTGAAAACGATAAGAAATTCGACAGGATATGTCTTTATGAGAAAAGAAGTATTTGATGTTTCGGATAAAACGCTATATTTATTGCTTATCCGACTTACAGATGGAGAACATCCTGAAATGTATGTTATTCCGGCATATGCGTGGAATGATAAATCAAAACGGCATTGGTCTATCATGGCTATGAAGGTAAAAAGTCTGATTCAGAGTATGGTGTCAATGTATCAAAGAAAAACTTACCGCAACTGGATTGCTATAAAATTGAGAACTGCATAGAGAAATTGGTAAAATAATAAAAAGGGCATTCGCATTATGAAAACACAAGGCTGGTATAAAGTAATTAAAGATGAAGAGTATTTCAAGGAATTCCTAGGTATATTTTCAGAATTTCATGATTATAGAATTACTCATATAGAATACGATTTTGAAAAGAATCATTTGATGCTCTATCTTCGATATGATACGGATGAAGAAGGGGCAGTGCTGAAATTTGTCAATGTGAAGGATATGCATATTTGTCCTTGTGATGACTATGAAGTTTCCTGGTTATTTGGATCGGGGTTAAAAATGTCACCATCGTATTCACTTTGTTGGTATAACGTTGATGATGAGGACAATATTGATGAGATAAAGAAAGATAAAAACTTAACCTGGATAGAATCAGAACAGATAATTTTTGCATGGCTGGATAAAGACAATCAGGTTACTCCGTTAACGGATGAGCAATTAAATCCGGTATGGAAAATACTAAATTACGAAACAGGGAAATATGAATCTGTTCAGAAACACTTCCGAGTATTTGAAGTGTAGAAGTTTTGTGATACAAAGTGTAAACGTAAGAAAAAATAATACATTTGCGGTCAATTTGTTATCGACAGTTGACCGCAAGCACGGTATAATAGACATAGATCTAATAAGAAAACCAAATAATCATTACTGTAAAATGTCAGGTAATGGTAGTCATCATTTATAATTGGAAGGAACAGGTTGGCTTTACCCTAATGGTGGAAAATCCACCATTTTTCCACCCAAACTGTAATTCCTCAGATGAAAACAGGTTTTCTTATCTTTTCTGAAATTGACAGAAAAAGCAGTAAAATCAAGGCTTTGAATGACTTTGATTGACATAGAATGCAAGCTGTTTTCTGTACCAGGATGAACTCCTAAGCACTAGTTGAGGGTTCGATTCCCCCTGGGAACGTGCATTTTTTGCAGCAATGATCGTAAAAGCTCATTGCTGCTTTTTCTTTTTTCCGGTGCTCGTGAGCACCGAGAGAACACTTCTGAACAAAATAGGCCTGACGGATCTATCCGCTCAGATTAGATTAAGAATCTATTCTGGGCGGATTTTTTTCGTTACAGAAAAGAGAGGTATAGGCATGGGAACGTGAATTTACGTTCTAAAGGATTTCCGGGTTTCATGATATATTGATGGAAATAAATGCAGGAGGCGAAAGAATATGGGAATCAGCATGGAAGCACATAAAGAAGCAATATTAGAAAAAATCAAAAAAGACCATGTCCGTTCCGGAGATGCGATGGCTTTTGGGACTTAAAAAGACGGATGGTTACTGGCTGGTGCATCGGAATTTCTTTCAGACATATATTGTGAACGGACAGATGCGGGTTGATATTGCCAGTTTTGAAAAATGGTATGCGAATCAGGTCAAACATAAAAAAGTGAATGGTGAGGAATCGGGAGCGGAGCTGATGAAGAGTTCCTCTTCTTTTCGTGACGCTGCCAACCTTCTTGGAATCCATTCTTCAAATCTGTATGAAATCTGGCGGGACCAGAACCTGAAGACAATAACCGTAGATTTTACAAAAAGAATTCCGATCGAAGTATTTGAAGAATGGTATGGCTTATATCAGAAAACGCAAGAATTCGTACAGTGTAGTATACCGTGTGAAAAATGTGGAAGGCATTGAGCACCAGAAATCAGAAAGCTACGCAACGCAGAAAGAAGCAGAAAAGCGAAAAAAAGAAATTGAATATAAACAGTCTCTTGGAACCTTTGTTGTCCCGAAATGTACCAGGGTGAAAGAACTTGTGCGGGAGTATGTCAGAATCTATGGACATAATGAATGGGGAGTCTCTACCTATGATGGAAATATTGGACTGATCAATAACTATATCCTTCCAACAATCGGTGAAACTCCGCTGTCGGAAATCAATAACCATTTCATGGAAAAGTATTACGCAAGTCTTTTGAAAATGCCTGCAGTAAAGAGCACCAGAAATATGAATGAGGACAAAATGATCACCGCAGCGACAGTGCATCAGATCCACAAGGTTCTGAGGAGCTGTTTCAGACAAGCCGTAAAGTGGGAAATGATGGACAAGAACCCGGCAATAGATGCAACACTTCCGAAGTACAAAGCAGAAGAACGGGAAATCTGGACAGCGGAAATGCTGATGCAGGCAATTGATGCATGTGAAAACAAATGGCTAAAAGTTGCATTTCATCTGGCTTTTGCGGCGACCGTCCGTATCGGTGAGCTTCCTGGACTAACCTGGGATTGTGTAGATGTATCGGAGGAGGCCATTGCTGAAAACCGGGCCTATATCTTTATTAATAAGCAGGTGGAACGTGTATCCAGGAATGCTGTTAATGAACTGGACTCCAAAGAAGTAATCCTGATTTTTCCTTCCCAGAGGAAAAACAACAAAACCGTCAGGTTATTGAAAACACCTAAGACGGATACCAGTGAGCGGAAGGTATATATTCCTAAATTTGTGGCACAGATCCTGGTCGATATCAAAAAGGAACAGGATGAATTAAAGGATATTCTTGGCAGTGAGTATCAGGATTATAATCTGGTCATGGCTACGACCTTTGGTCTTCCGATCGAAGACAGCTATCTGCGTGATCAGATGCAGAAGGTTATTGATGAACAGGGACTGCCGGATGTGGTTTTTCATAGTCTCCGACATACAAGTGTCACATATAAGCTGAAGCTCAGTGGAGGAGACATTAAAGCGGTTCAGGGCGATTCTGGACATGCACAGGCGGACATGGTAACAGAGGTATATGGTCATATCATTGATGAGGACAGGCGAAAGAATGCACAGAGAATGGAGGATGCGTTTTATAACAGGGAAAATCTTAATCCGCAGATGAAGGGTACAGAGGCTGATCGGACAGCAAACACGGTGGCTGTTCCGGATGGTGTGGATGCGGACCTTTTGATGAAGGTTCTGGGAAATCCGGAGATGGCGGCGTTGCTGACGAGTCTGGCGAAGAGCTTGAAAGCTGAATAAAAATATAATAATGGAAATA
>NZ_QUJB01000034.1:7013-14354 GCF_003480435.1 Clostridium sp. AM30-24
TTTAAATTAAAAACAGGTCAGAGATTCGATTCTGCATTAGTGGGGGGATTCATAATGCTGTATAAATCAGCTGCGTAAGATATTATTACAGTTACTAATGTTCAAGTAAAATCGAATTCTACTTGACATATCGGAAGTTGACATTCCGTCGATGAAGATGATAATGAACCTGTGTAAACAGGATAGGTTTGATGTCTGGGGCAACCTTCGGGTTGCCTTTGCATAGTTTCCACTTTCAAAAAATAAAAAAAATTGTGTTTTTGAAAGCGACATCTTGCATATACTATTAGCAGACAGTATAATAAGTACATCGAAGCAGTTTCAAGAAATGAAAAATCTTCGACTTTTGAAAGCGGGTGACGATATGAAAATAATTACAAGAGCAAAGTATCTCGACAGAATCATTGAACTGAATGGTACTCCTGACATCAAGATCATCACGGGCATTCGTCGATCCGGTAAGTCCAAGCTGATGCAGGCGTATATTGAGTATCTGAAAAGCCATTTTGAAAACATCAATATTATCTTCATTGACTTCATGGATTTAGCGTATGAGGAAATCAAGGAATACCATGCCTTACACGCCTATGTAGAAGAACATTATCAGGAAGGCAAAACGAACTACCTGTTTGTAGACGAGGTTCAGATGTGTTCCAAGTTTGAGCTGGCAATAAACAGCCTGTACTCTAAGGGAAAATACGACATCTATGTAACAGGCTCTAATGCTTTCCTGTTGAGTGCAGATCTGGCAACTCTGTTTACCGGACGCTATATTGAAATTCATGTATTTCCTTTCAGCTTCCAGGAATATTGCCAATATTATGATGATATTAGCGACAAAGATAAGCTCTTTGATGAGTACGCTATCAAGGGTGGTTTGGCAGGTTCCTATGCTTATAGAACCGAAAAAGACAGAACAAACTATATCAAAGAGGTCTACGAAACGATTGTTACAAGGGATTTGGTACAGAAATATACTCTCTCAGATACTTTGGTTTTACAGCGTCTGAGCGAGTTCCTTATGGATAATATCAGCAACCTGACTTCTCCGAATAAGGTCAGTCAGCTACTGACAGCAAATGAGATCCCAACCAATCATGTAACCATTGGCAAGTACATTAAGTATTTGTGCAATGCTTTTGTATTTTATGATATTAAGAGATACGACATCCGTGGCAAGAAATATCTTGAAAGCTCTGAGAAGTTTTATTTGTGTGACAGCGGCATTCGATATGCAATACTGGGAAGCAGAAATATGGATTATGGCAGAGTATATGAAAACATCGTTTGTATCGAGCTTCTTCGCCGTGGATACGATGTTTATGTCGGCAAGCTCTATCAAAAGGAAATCGACTTTGTTGCTCAGAAAGGCAGTGAGAAGTTTTATATTCAGGTCAGCGACAACATTTCCGGGCAGGAGACATTTGAGAGAGAATGCTCTCCCCTGCTTCAGATTCGAGATGCTTATCCGAAAATGATTATTGCCAGAACGAAACATCCTCAATATAGCTATGAAGGAATCGAAATTCACGATATAGCCGATTGGTTGCTACAAGAATAAGCAAGGCGAAATATCTCCGTCATTACAAGTAAAATGATGGGGATATTTTTATGTTGATGGAGATTCAGGAACAGAAAATTGTATCAAGTTGCAAAAATCTATTCCAATAAGAAATAATTCACCCGCAGACAAGCCAGGATTATCGCGTTAAGATAAAGAAAAAGCAAAGGAGATAATCTTATGGCAATCACAGCGAATGAAGCAGAAAAAAGATGCTACACAGTAAAGGAAATTCAGTGGTGGAGACATCAAAGCGGTCCAGGGCGATTCCGGACATGCACAGGCGGACATGGTAACAGAGGTATATGGCCATATCATTGACGAGGACAGGCGAAAGAATACACAGAGGATGGAGGATGCGTTTTATAACAGGGAAAATCTTAATCCGCAGATGAAGGGTGCAGATGCTGGTCAGACAGCAAACACGGTGGCTGTTCCTGAAGGTGTGGATGCGGACCTTGTGATGAAGGTTCTGGGAAATCCGGAGATGGCGGCGTTGCTGACGAGTCTGGCGAAGAGCTTGAAAGCTGAATAAAAATATAATAATGGAAATAGAACAGAGTCTACTGGCATTAGGAGAAATCCAGATGTGGGTGGACTTTTTGTAATGGAAAATAATGTACATATATTAATTCGAAGAGCATATTTTGATGCTAATGATAAGAGGAACTCTTTGCGGGGATCCTCTTTTTTCTTTCAGGAATTGGAAAACTGTAGTATAATGAAAGAAATTCGGTTTATTATCAGCGGTAGCATTAAGTATGTCTGCTTGCGGGCAGGCGGCAAAGCAGGAACCGATTGTTTCTGCATCAACAGAGTTACATCAGGTTGATCTTGTTTCGGCCGGTACATTGGTATTTGATTTGGCTTCTGTTCCGGCTTATTCTGGGCAACCGTATGCCATAGTAAATGATAACAAGCCGTATTTCACAGACGCTGATCTGACGGCAGTTTCTTTTGAAACATATAGTGACCTGGATTCACTGGGTAGATGTGGTGTAGCCTATGCATCAGTTGGAAAAGATCTGATGCCGACAGAAGAGCGCGGCTCTATTGGGCAGGTAAAGCCATCTGGTTGGCATACGATCAAATATGACAATGTGGATGGCAAATATTTATATAATCGCTGCCATTTGATCGGTTATCAGCTTACTGCAGAAAATGCAAACGAGAAGAACTTAATCACTGGGACCGGATATCTGAATGTTCAGGGAATGCTGCCGTTTGAGAATATGGCAGCGGACTATGTAAAAGAAACTGGAAATCATGTGCTGTATCGGGTGACTCCGGTTTTTGAAGGCAGTAATCTCGTAGCATCCGGCGTACTAATGGAAGCGGAATCCGTATAAGACAAAGGCGAAGGTATTTTGTACTGCGTTTACGTTTATAATGTTCAGCCGGGAATTAACATCAATTATGCAACGGGTGACAGCTCGGCTTCTGGAACAAACTCTTTGCCCATATTGGATATGCTGTTGAGGGCGACTGTTGCACGCAGAAGATAAGTTGCGCCGGTCTGCGATAATGTGCTGTTTGTATAAGGAAAAGGACAAGGAGTTATGATGAATTTTAGTGGGATATTGATTGGTGTGCTTACCTTTTTTCTGATTGGATTGTTCCATCCTATTGTTATATATGCGGAGTATTACTTTGGAAGCCGCTGTTGGCCGGTATTTTTGCTGGTGGGCATTTTGTGTATGATTCTATCCGTAAGAATGCAGGAAATACTTTGGTCGGTTTCCCTGGGTGTTTTGGGCGTCAGTTGCTTTTGGAGCATTAAGGAACTGAAAGAACAGGAAAAAAGAGTGGCAAAAGGATGGTTCCCGAAGCGGAAGGTGGATAAGCACTAAAGAAGAAAGCGGGGAGATGAGAAGATGGCGGTATGGAGATTACAGGTGAATACTGGAGGAGCGAACGTTGCGGATTATTGCTTGCAAAACCATGTTGCAGCACTTTGGGCTGGCAAGGTACTTGCTTACTTAATGGGAAATTACTATTTCTCGAAAGCCATCTACGAAAAACTCTTTGATTGGACCGATGAACACAAGTTTAAAACCGGCAAATACTCTTATAAAGAGGCTGTGATCGACGAATTGGCCACAGCCTCTCCCAGTGAATATCTGACGAAAATATCGATACAAGTGTTTTAACCCTGCCGCTTCATCGCGTTTCCTCCGCACTGCCTTTACATTTCTCATAAGCAAATAGCGCCGCTCCCAGCGCACCGCAGAGCTGCGCCTCATCACAGATATAAAGTTTAGCACCAAGCTTCTCTTCCAATGCCTGGATGATACCCCGGTTCTTCGCCACACCGCCGGTCATCATATATTCGCCTGGATGATCCTTTCCAAGGCGGGCTGCCAACGCGCCGACTTTTGAGGCAACTGACACATTTAAACCGTGGATAATATCTGCCACATCCTTATTCTGTGCCACCAGCGACACGACCTCCGACTCTGCAAACACCGTACACATGCTGGAAATCACGATATTATGCTTCCATTCCAGCCCTTTCACACTCATTTCCTCCAGGGAAAGTCCCAGCGTTTTCGCCATCATTTCCAGAAAACGTCCCGTTCCGGCGGCACATTTGTCATTCATCAGGAAATTTTTCACGGCTCCCTGCCCGTCGATGCTGATCGCCTTGATATCCTGCCCGCCAATGTCGATGATAGTGCGGACATTCGGATTCAGATAATTTGCGCCCTTGGCATGGCAGGTAATCTCCGTGATGCTGTCATCCCCGCTGTCAATGTAGGATCGTCCATATCCGGTCGTATCGATCCGCACGATCTCCTCTTTCTTAATTCCCGCTTTCTCAATCGCCAGATCCAGACTCTTCTCGGCGCTCATCATCGCACCGCCGCCGGTCGGAATAATCATCGTCGATTTAATTTTTCCATCCTGATCCAGTATGACCACATCAGTACTTGTCGAACCGCTGTCGATTCCCGCTACATAAAAAATGCCCGACTCCATCTTCTTTTTTGCCTCCTCACTGATACCTTTTCCCGGATCCATATCCTCTGATCCCTCGATCGTCTCCTCAAATGCCTGAATGCGCGTCAAAAGCTGCCCTGCGCTCTGGCTCGTAAAATCAGTCTCAATCTTAAGGAGCGGAACCTTGATATCCCGCTTGATACTCGCATACTCAAATCCATAATAATCACAGAACTTGATCGTGTGATAAATAATTCCCTTTAAATTCGGATCCAGATACAGACGGTTTCTGCGGATCGAACGGTTCATGCGGAAACACGGCATCTGTCCCAGCAGGACGTCCGCGTAAGAAAGAAACAGCTCCTCTTCCTCCATATTCCACATTTCATTCTGTACGACCGACAGTTTCCGACCACCCGTACAGGTCAGATTTTCCACATCCATCTGGATATTGTCCCGGATCATATCCTCCAGAATGCCGCTGACCCGCACGCCCAGCACACCAATGTACGGCTCCGTGTTCATTTCCGGCGTAATAAAGGACTTGATAAAAGCGCGTTTATCAAACACTTTCCCGGAATATGCCTCATATGCCTTTTTAAGCCTCCGGATCGTGCCCGCAAATTTCACTTTTTCACATTCATTATCATCATGCGGCAGATCCAGCATATATAAAAACTTACATTTTCCCGTGCTCTCCACGATATCGTAAACGCGCCGCATCGAATCGCAGCAGTTTACCAGCACCAGCTGTTCAACCTTTCCTTCCAGCACTGCCTGAATGACCGATTTTCCAAAGCCGCACAGATTTGCATGTGCAATTTGATCCGACTGTTCGAAATTTTCCGGCATTTCCTCCAAAACAGAACATTCTTCTCCAAACCCCCGGAACAGCTCGATCGGGGTGTACTTACAGACGTAATAAATCATGCGTGTTTCTCCTCCTTGCCCTTTTCCAGCATTTCCACAAACGCCTGAAGCCGCGTCGATACCTGACCGTCGCTGGTATTGGCGGGGTTGCAGCCGTCACCGTCGAGAATCATCGTCGGAAGTCCTGTCTTTTCTAAGGACTGCTTAATCAGGCTGGATGCACCGATCGTTCCCTTACAGCCCCAGTGGGCAAATAAAACAGCACCATCCGATTCCGTGATTCTGGCAAGCCGTTCCGCTTCCTCAATTCTCTGTTTCACACTGCCATTGTAAATGCAGTAGACCATTTTCTCTGCCATCGCCTCATACGGGTCTTCCGCATGCATCTCCTGAAAACCATCTGCGATGAAATCACAAGCGCGGATGTGCATTTTCTTACTATAATTAAAAATATCCTTAACCGGCTCCTGTAAAAATGGCATGATGTGCATCCAGATTACCGAAAGACCATCTCCCCTCGGTGACATCCGCACATCGCGCAGAAGTTTTTCCGTATAGGTAACCGCCGTCTCTGAGCCAGCCATCAGATGGCACATAAAAAGCGCATACAATTCATTCGTCAGAGAGGTCACCGGGTCATGCGCACACCGCAGGGCAAGCTGTTTTTTATAATTCGCTGCCGCTTTCCGGCTGTTATCTACCGCACTCCGCACTGTTTCCTCCGAAATCCGTCTGTCCGTCGTCTCCTCCAGAAACTGTTTCAATTTCCGCAGCTGATCCGCCACATACAGAACCGATTCCCGGTTTTTTTCATACGGAACATCAATATAAAAGCCTGGACATTCAAATTTATCCTTTAAATACGGAAACGTCATCATATTTCCATCACACGCAAGGTTCGTATAAATCATGCAGTTCGGTTTTGGCAGAATCCCCGTCAGCGCCGCCCCCAGAAACACCCTGTGGTACGAACACATCGTCTCCGGAAATCCTTCTTCCTCCGTTTTCCGAAGAAACGTCTGCTCACACTTCGTTCCCGCCATAAAACAGGACATCGCCTCCACTGAGTACGGCGTCAGCCCTGCCGCCATCACCAGCTCTCCCGGCACAAATATGCTGACCATCGCCGCGTTCTCCGGTTCCGACAGCGACTGAATGATATTTTTCATAACCACCCGCGCCACATACTGTCCCGACGACGGTAGCCCCCGATCCGGCAAAAACTGAAGCTTCTTTTCCTGCAGGCGGTATCCCGCAAGAAGCAGCCGACGCGCTTTTTCCGGATCCTTAAGCGCCTGGCTGCTCACCCTATTTCCAAATTTTTCAATTACATCCATTGTTCTTTCTTCCATTCTTTTAAGTTCATTTTTCTGTCATATCGCCCTGATGCAGATGGATATGGTTCCGCGCCTTTGCAGGAAAACGGACATTCTTTATTATAGTCAGTGGGATGGGAATTGTAAATGAAAAGTCTAATCCCCCAGCTATGCTGGGGAGAATGGAATAAGTGGAGACGGTGAGGACAACAAAATAAAGCCTCCTGTGATATGATGAGAATGGTGTCGCAAGCCAAACTCAAAATCAAAGGAGGCGGTCCAAATGGACAATAGAAGTTTATCACATACCCGATGGAAATGCCAGTATCACATAGTATTTATACCGAAATACAGAAAAAGATTTGTGGCACAGATCCTGGTCGATATCAAAAAGGAACAGAATGAATTAAAGGATATTCTTGGCAGTGAGTATCAGGATTATAATCTGGTCATGGCTACGACCTTTGGTCTTCCGATCGAAGACAGCTATCTGCGTGATCAGATGCAGAAGGTTATTGATGAACAGGGACTGCCGGATGTGGTTTTTCATAGTCTCCGACATACAAGTGTCACATATAAGCTGAAGCTCAGTGGAGGAGACATTAAAGCGGTTCAGGGCGATTCCGGACATGCACAGGCGGACATGGTAACAGA
>NZ_QUJB01000035.1:0-5471 GCF_003480435.1 Clostridium sp. AM30-24
GACCGCAGCGTTTACCCTTGATACTCTTTTTTGTTGGCTATAATGCCGGAGGGGAAAACGGCTGTCCGTCCGTTCCTTTACTTCCCCCCCTGTGCTTCATTGTCCGTTCCGGCGGAAGAAAGTAAAGGGTGGTCTGCGACCATTTTTTATCTGCTGCATTCGCTGATCGGCAAGCCGAAGCTCATACTGCAGATAAAAAACAAGCCCTTGACTGTCTCCCTCCTACACTTCCAAAGTCGCCCAAGAGGAAGTAAGCTCCACTATATTCTTGGCAGAATATACGCACGAATATATCCGCTTGATATAGAGTTTATATCATGCTATAATATGTGTAGCGGATATATTGCAAGTTCCCTAAAGTGTTACCACTTTAGAACTTGTGAGGGTGGCAAGCCCCCCTTCAATCCCCCTTTTCAGAGAGCCGAAAGGCTCATAGTGTGACGGTGGTAGCACCGAAGAAAGAGAGGTCAAAGGCATGAAAAAAGAAATGGATAAAATTCAGTTTGAGTACAGATACGAGGTGCAGGAGCTGATGAAAGTAATTGATAAATATGTAAAACAGAACCCGGCAGAAAAGGAAAATAAGACGCTGGAGCGTTTCTTTGACTTGCTTGATGTCATGGATATGGAGTGGTAAGGGTATGAACAAGACAAGACCAAAGCAGTTATCATTCCGAGTAAGTGAAGAAGAATACCGGCAGTTGCAGGAGAAGATTTTAGAGAGTGGAAAGAACCAGCAGGAGTATATCCTTTCCTGTGTGCTGGAGAAGCAGATCGTGAATACGGACGGTATCAAAGAACTTATCCCGGAACTGAAACGGATAGGGAACAACCTCAACCAAATAGCAAAGCGGTGTAATGAGGGGGGAATGTTGCCGAGTGAAGCGGAAGTGCGGAAGCATGGAGAGGAGCTGAACAAAGTATGGCAGTCATTAAGGCGGTATCTTCAAAGGCGGGCATAGGGCACGCAATAGATTATGTGACGAAAAAAGAAAAGACAGAGGAGAAGCTTGTCAGCGGTCTGCATTGTGAGCCGGAGACGGTCAAGGAAGAAATGCAAGCCACAAAGGAGCTGTGGGGCAAGACGGACGGAAGAACCTATAAGCATTATGTGCAATCCTACCATGAGGACGAGGAAATAACCCCGGAGCAGGCTCACAAGAACGCTGTCGAGCTGGCAGAGCATACAAAGGCATGGAAAGGGCATGAAGTTCTGATAGCCACGCATATAGACAAGGGGCATATACACACGCACTTTATTGTTAATTCCGTAAATTATGAGAACGGTCATAAGCTCCAATGGAGTAAGCACGACCTTAAAGACTTAAAGGAACGGTGCAACGAGCAGAGCCGGGAACAGGGCTTGCATGTGCCGGAGAAAGGAAAGACATTTGCTGGAGAAGTACGGGAAGAAACGGTGGCATGGAGCAAAGACACCTACCAGCTTTTGAAACAGGCAGAGCAGGGAAAGGTCAAAAGCTATGTGCAGGATATTGCCCTTGCGGTGCTGGATTGTAAGGAAACAGCGACCAGCCGGGAAACATTTATCCGGCTGATGAATGAAAGAGGGTACGGAGTGGACTGGCAGGACAGCCATAAGTACATCACATATACCGACTTAGCCAGGGAACAGGCAGGAGAAAAGGCTTGTAAAATCAGAGATAACAAGCTGGAAAAATACTACAATATGGATTTCGGAAAGGAGAGCATGGAGCATGAGTTTGAGAGAAATGCACGAACAGCAGAAGCAGAGCAGTCCAAGAGAGCAGCTTCAAGAGTTAAACCGACAGAGCCGGACAGAGCTGGAAAACAGTCTGCTCAAAGAAGCGTTGGCGATGTCGAGCGAGAACTGCGAGGAATTGATGAAGCAGTCAAATCAAGAACAAGTAAGGGCAGAGCAGAACAGGCAGAGAGACGCAGAGCAGAACAGGAAGCTCATCAGCGAGCTGAAGCAGAGCGTAGAGCTGCTGAAGAACAGCAACGAGTTGCTTCAAGACGCTATATCGGACGAGGTTGGGAGCTTGAAAGATGAGGTTAAGGAAAACACCGTCCAAGAGGTTAGAAAGGCGTTACAGGCGAATATAGAGGCTATACAGAGGGCTACAAAGCTTCTTGAGAAGCAGTCTGATACACTTACGAGCGTGATGAAGCAGAAGATCCGGGAGCTGGAGGAAAGTAAGAACAGCTTTTTCAGATATGAGGGCTTGAAGTTGTACCTGTTTTGGGGCGGTATGGTCTGCAATATTTTAGTGTTTCTTATGCTGGCATATAGCTTGTTTGGAAAGTAAAAAAGAGTGATAAATTAGAATTTTCTATTGTTTTTTGAGGTGTTATTTATTATAATAGATAATGTTAATATAGAATAAAAACTGCCAACGGGTAGTGAATGCGTAAAGCATTTGTTTGTACATCGTTAGGTCTTTGAAGATGTGCATTCAAATGCTTTTTCTTTTATAACATTAAAAGGAGAAGAACCATGTTTAGAGAAATGAGAAGATTTAAGCAGTTATTGCCACAAGAAACCGCTATAGAAATTTTGAACAGAAATACAAGCGGAACTTTAGCGTTAATCGGAGATAATGATTATCCATACGCCGTTCCTATAAGCTATGTTTATATAGATGGAAAACTGTATTTCCATTCTGCTAAAAGCGGACACAAAATTGATGCAATTATTAAACATGAAAAAGCATCTTTTTGCGTAATTGATCAAGATCATATTGTGCCGGAGAAATATACTACATATTTCAGAAGCGTCATTGCGTTCGGTAAAGTACATCTTGTAGAAGATATGAATGAAATGCGTCGTATTGCAACCTTGCTTTTTATGAAATATTCAGCAGATTACAAAGATGGAATTCCTAAAGAAATTGATTCTTCTATCAGAAACATGGCAATCATTGAAATGACAATTGAACACCTGACTGGTAAAGAAGCAATTGACCTGGTTAAAATGAAAAAAGTTGATAAAGAATAAGCACTGCCACCGGGTAGTAGATGCGTAAAGCATTCGACTGTACATCGTTAGGTCTTTGAAGATGTATATTCGGATGCTTATTTTTTTGGAGGTTATTATGAAAGAGTTTAAGGACTATTTTTCAAAAAGTGAAATTGTTTTGTGGAGTTCTTCTGTAATGGTTATTATAATTTCATTCTGTGTTTTTGACAGAATAAATTATATGACTTTGTGTGCATCGCTAATAGGAGTAACATCTTTGATATTTAACGCAAAGGGAAATCCGTTTGGACAATTACTTATGGTTGTATTCAGTTTGCTGTATGGGATTATTTCATATACCTTTTCGTATTATGGGGAGATGATTACATATCTTGGAATGACAATGCCGATGGCAATTTTTGCCTTAATATCATGGCTGAAGAATCCGTATAACGGAAACAAAGCGGAGGTTAAAGTTAATAGCATTGGAAAAAGAGAAAATGTCTGTATGTGGATTGTGACATTTGTTGTTACATTTCTATTCTATTTGATTTTGAAGTGTTTTAATACAGCTAACATCATCCCGAGCACTATATCGGTAACAACAAGTTTTCTTGCAGTATACCTTACCTTTAGGAGAAGTCCGTATTTTGCATTGGCATACGCTGCCAATGATATTGTTTTGATTATATTATGGATATTGGCAAGTCTGTATGATATTAGATATGTTTCGGTGGTAGTATGTTTTATTGCGTTCTTTGCTAATGATATATACGGATTTGTAAGTTGGAGAAAAATGAAAACCAGACAGCAAGAAATAACTAATGTTGTGAGCATAATGTAAATTCCAGTTTGTCGGTACGAAGAAAAAGGTAAAATACTGTAGTGATAAGATTAGCGGTCAAGGCGAGAGGGAGTGAGGTGTAGGGATTGACACCAAAAAGGCACGCCCTTATACTTGAGAGAAAATGGTGCAAAAACCTATTGATAAGATTAGCGGTCAAGGTGAGAGGGAGTGAGGTGTAGGGATTGACACCAAAAAGGCACGCCCTTATACTTGAGAGAAAATGGTGCAAAAACCTATTGATAAGATTAGCGGTCAAGGCGAGAGGGAGTGAGGTGTAAAAGACTATGGCAAAATACACCAAAAGGAGAGATAAAAGAGGGTATGAGTGGAAGTCTGCTTATCGGGAGAAAGAAGCTCTTATGCTGGAGAGGGGATACCCGGAAGTAAGTCCTCATGATTTCTATCGAGAGTTGTTTCCGACTGGTAGTCTGCAGCAAGAGCCGGGGGACGGAAAAGGTAATATTATAGCGACACAGATTAGACCGTCCGGCAAAGGAAGAACCCGGCAGTGGGTAATTGATGATAGTCTGAAAATGCTGGATAAGGTCATAGGAGATAGGTTTGGGCTGATACCGCCTATTAGTTTTTACGGGAAGTCACACACGAAAGAGAACGCTCATGAGCTGTTTGCGGTGGTGGTGGATGTGGATTATGTAGGCAAACAGCAGTTAAAGAACCTGTTGAAGCAGTTTGGGAATGGTGTGCAGCTTCGTCCGACTTATCTTGTCAGCTCCGGCAAGGGGGTACATCTTTACTATTTCTTGCAGGAGCCGGTTCAGTTGTATCGAAACCGGGAAGAAGTGCTTGCGGAGCTGAAAGAAGCCTTTATCCGGCGGCTATGGAATGATACCAGCTCTATCCGTCCGGACAGCCCGGATATAACCGGAATTTATCAAGGTTTCCGGTGTGTGGGGAGTCAGTCGAAGCTGGGTGCAGATTTCCCAGTAAAAGCCTATAAGCTGTCAGAGAACCGTTACACGCTGGAGGACATAAAAGCCAGCATACCGAGCTGTAAGGTAGACCTTGCTCCGTTGTACGAGAAGCCGAGAAGAAAAAGTACCGTTACGCTGGAAGAAGCAAAGGAGCTGTACCCGGAATGGTATGAGAAGCGGATCGTGCAGGGAGAGCCGAAGCAGAAAAGTAAGAAGCAGGGCGGTACGTGGGTATGTAACGAAGCTTTATATGAGTGGTGGAAACGGAAAATAACCGAGGAAGTGAAAGCCGGAGGGCGTTACTTTTCTATTATGGCGTTGTGCTCTTATGGCTTGAAGTGTGGCATATCCGAGCAGAAGATACGGAGAGACGCCTATGCGTTCTTGGACCATTTAGAGAGCCTTACCGAGGACGAGGACAACCATTTCAGCCGGGCAGATGTGAAAGACGCTCTCCGGGCATTGAAAGGGGACAGAAAAAGGTTGTCAACGATAGCAAGCCGGGAATGGATAGAGGACAACACAAAGGTTACGATACCAGCAAATAAGCGAAATTACAGAAAACAAGAGGCTCATTTATATCTTGCAAGGCGAAAAAAAGAGGATATGAAAGTTATAGGCGAAGTAGTAAAAGAGGGCAGACCAACAGCAGAGCGGACAGTCAGAGAATGGCAGGAGAGCCACCCGGCAGGAAAGAAAGCGGACTGCATTCGAGAGACAGGACTTGCAAAGCATACGGTTTATAAGTGGTGGA
>NZ_QUJB01000035.1:5481-5964 GCF_003480435.1 Clostridium sp. AM30-24
CGAGAGACAGGACTTGCAAAGCATACGGTTTATAAGTGGTGGAAGTAGGGCATACTTGAAATGCCGAAAGGCATATGCTATAATGCCAATAGGCAAGAAAGACGAAAGTGCTCATTGTGGCACGCAAAAAGCCCCGGAGTTGCGACCTCCGGGGCTTTTCTATTCCGTTGTGGCAAGGTGGCTTATGCCTTAGGCTGGCTACCGCCTATTTATCTCCGTCCAGCCATTTGCAGATGTAGTAGGCGACTACACTTGCCAAGACAGAGAGTAAGAAAGACGAAAATATACTCATGGTGGCACACCCCCTTTCTGTACCTGTATAGGGGTGGTAGCGTCGCCCATTATACCATAGTGGCAGAAATGCCACAAGAAGCCATTTCCCCTTGTTTATTATCAAAGCCATAAGGAAAAGAGTGTCAAGGGCGGTCATAGACCGCAGCGTTTACCCTTGATACTCTTTTTTGTTGGCTATAATGCCGGAGG
>NZ_QUJB01000035.1:6139-11248 GCF_003480435.1 Clostridium sp. AM30-24
GTTCCGGCGGAAGAAAGTAAAGGGTGGTCTGCGACCATTTTTTATCTGCTGCATTCGCTGATCGGCAAGCCGAAGCTCATACTGCAGATAAAAAACAAGCCCTTGACTGTCTCCCTCCTACACTTCCAAAGTCGCCCAAGAGGAAGTAAGCTCCACTGTATTTCTGGCGAAATCCACGCACGAATATATCCGCTTGACAAGTGGCTATCACTATGCTATATTATGTGTAGCGGATATATTGCAAGTTCCCTAAAGTGATAGCCTAACGGCTACACTTTAGAACTTGTGAGGGTGGCAAAGCCCCCCTTCAATCCCCCTTTGAGTGACCGCAGATATGCGGTAAATTGTTGAGTGATAGCCAAGAAGAAAGAGAGGTAAAAGCATGAGTTGGGGCGAGGAACAGCAGAAAGAAATTGAGACAATCAGAGAGAGAAAAATCACAGTGAAATTGTCGGACGCAGATTGTGACCGACTGGCGAGAAAGTGTGGGAAGCATGGTCTGACAATCGGAGAGCTGATAGAGAATTTTGTCGGAGATTTGGTGGGCGGTACTTACTCCAATGGAAGTGATGAAAGAGATTATGCTGACCAGTGGTTCGAGCGTTGTTGGTTCGGAATGTTCCCAGAGCCTACACTGCTGAATCACTTATTGAATTTGGGTTATGAACCAGAGCATTATCTGGATATGTTGGAGAACGTAGAGACAATAAAATCCGACATTGAAATTACTAAACAGAACATAGCAGAGCCAAGTGATGAATGGAAAGACATTGTGTACCACAAGTATAATGATGATTTTACAAGCTATGAGTGTGTGCCTTGTTACAATAGTGTTGATGAATATATAGCAAGCGAAAAAGAAGATTTAGAAAGCTATAAGGCAGACTTAGAAGAAGCACTGGAAGAACTGAAAGACATGAGAGCGGACTGGAAGCCAGAGAAAGAGCCGAACATGAACGAGGAAATCGAACTCATTAAGAAGTGGGTAAAGGAAAGAGAGGACTTCATCAATGAATAGGACAAGACCGAAGCAGATAGTTATAAGAGTGTCAGAGGAAGAACTTGCACAGATAAAAGAAAAAGTAGAGCAGTCTGGAAAGAGCCAACAGCAATATATCATTGAAGCCCTCACACAGTCGAACATTGTCAATCTGGACGGACTGAAAGAGATATATCCAGAGCTGAAAAGGCAAGGCAACAATCTGAACCAGATAGCCAAGAAGCTGAATGAAAATGGATATGTGGACTATAAGCAAGAGCTTCCTAACACCATGAAAGAGGTGAGAGAAGTATGGCAGTTATTAAAGCAGTATCTTCAAAAGCAGGCATAGGGCAAGCACTGGACTATGTGACAAAAGAGGAAAAGACAGAGGATAAGCTTGTCAGCGGTCTGCACTGTGAACCAGATACAGTAAAGGACGAAATGCAAGCCACCAAGGAACTATGGGAGAAAACCGGGGGAAGGACATACAAGCACTTTGTCCAGAGCTACCATAAGGACGAGAAAATCACGCCGGAGCAGGCACACAGGAACGCCTTACAGCTTGCAGAGAATACGTCGGCATGGAAAGGGTTTGAGGTGCTTGTGGCTACCCATAAGGACAAAAAACATATCCATACGCACTTTATCGTCAATTCCGTCAATTTTGAGGACGGGCACAAGCTGCAGTGGAGCAGCGCCGACCTGCAGGAGCTGAAGGAGCGGTGCAACGCACAGAGCAGGGAGCAGGGGCTACACGTCTCAGAAAAGGGAAAGACCTTTGAAGGAGCGGAACGTGAGGAAACAGTGGCATGGAAAAAAGAGACGTACCAGCTTCTGAAGCAGGCGGAGCAGGGGAAAGTGAAAAGCTATGTCCAGGACATTGCCCTGGCAGTCCTGGACTGTAAGGAAACAGCGACCAGCCGGGAAAGCTTTATTCGGCTGATGAATGAAAGAGGGTACGGAGTGGACTGGCAGGACAGCCACAAATACATCACATATACCGACTTAGCAAGGAAGCAGGCAGGAGAAAAGGCTTGCAAAATTCGTAATAATAAGCTGGAAAAATACTACAACATGGGTTTTGGAAAGGAGGAACTGGAGCATGAGTTTGAGAGAAATGCACGAACAGCAGAAGTCAGAGCAGGCAAGTCCGAGAGAACGGATCCAAGAACTGAACCGTCAGAGCCGGACAGAGCTGGAGAACAGCCTGCTGAAGGAAGCCTTAGCTTTGTCGAGCGAGAGCTGCGAGGAATTGATGAAGCAGTCAAATCAAGGACAAGCAAGGGCAGAGCAGAACAGGCAGAGAGACGCCGAGCTGAGCAGGCAGCTCATCAGCGAGCTGAAGAAGCAAGTCGAGCAGTTAGAGAACAGCAACGAACTACTTCAGAACGCCATATCAGCCGGAATTGGGAGCCTGAGAGATGAGGTCAGAGAAAGTACCGTCCAAGAGGTAAAAAAGGCGTTACAGGCGAATATAGAGGCGGTACAGAAGGCAACAAAAGCTCTTGAAAAGCAGTCTGATACGCTTACAAGCGTAATGAAGCAGAAAGTCCGGGAGCTGGAGGAAAGCAAAAACAGCTTTTTCAGATATGAGGGCTTGAAGATATACCTGTTTTGGGGCGGTATGGTCTGTAATATTGGGACGTTTTTGATAGTGTTATATTATTTATTTGTCAAGTAAAGTTTTATAAAAATGTTATATATAATTAATGTTTTTTTGTTGAAAATATAGTATAGTAAAACAAAAAGGAGGGGATGCCAATGTACTTGTTGCTTTAGATGCTATAAAAATACATTGACATAGGAGGAAAATTAATGAGAAATATTCGCAGATCTGTAGCGTTAGCTTTGGCAGCAATAATGATGATGGCTATGAATATGGTTAGTTTTGCAGCAGATACAGCTCCTGCTGAAACCGAGGCGGTAGAATCGGTGACTCGTTCAACTAATGGAGAATCTGTTTTGCTGGATAAAGTATATTTTGCGTGTGATGGAAAAAACACAATTTCTTCTCGAGAACCTATTCCTGCTACAGCTTTAGATATTGAAAATAGAATTTTAGGAAGTATGGAGTATTTTTATGATGGTTTAGATTCATCTGGAAGACCGCAGTACACAGTTAAGGCATCTATGACGTCTAATCCATTAAAATTAAAATCCAGTAAACTTGTAACAAGAGCTGAAGGAGTAAATAGTTGGCATACAAATGAAGAAGATCATAATGGGTATACAGGAACTAATTCTCGAAGCTATGTATATACGACTCCGAATCCACCATCAAATCCATATTGTGAAGCAATATTAACCGCAACTGATGAGAAAGGTGACGAATACGCAGTATGGAAAGGAACTCTTCGTGATGCTAAGTAGAAAATACTGAAATATTGGTAAGAGTAGTGATGAAAATAAGAGGGAGTGAAGTGAGGATGAGATATTCTTAATTCACTCCCTTTTTTTAGAGGTCAAAAAGGTGCAATAAATTCATTGATAAGATAAGCGATAAGGGCGAGAGGGAGTGAGGTGTAGATATTGACACCAAAAAGGCACTCCCTTATACTTGATGGAAAAAGGTAAAATACTTCATTGATAAGATAAGCGGTGAAGGCGAGAGGGAGTGAGGTGTAGATATTGACACCAAAAAGGCACTCCCTTATACTTGAGAGAAAAAGGTGCAAAAATCTATTGATAAGATTAGCGGTCAAGCGGAGTAAGGGCAGTATATTATATAATATATCTAAGTAGGAGAAAAATATGCGTAGAAATACAAAAACAATGTATGAGTGGAGAAAGGTATATAGGGATAAAGAGGAGCTGATGTTGGAGAGAGGTTTTCCAGAGGTCAGCCCCCATGAGTTCTATCGTGACTTGTTCCCAGAGGGGAGCTTACAGAGTGCAGAGCATGACGGAAAAGGAAATGTGATTGCAACCCAGATAAGACCATCTGGAAAGGGAAGAACGAAGCAGTGGGTTATAGATGATAGTCTGAATATGCTTGATAAGGTCATAGGGGACGAGTTCGGACTGATACCGCCTATCACGTTCTATGGCAAGACACACACGAAGCAGAACGCACATGAACTGTATGCGGTTGCAATAGATATTGATTATGTCGGAAAACAGCAGTTGAAGAACCTCTTGAAGCAATTCGGGAACGGAGTACAGCTCCGACCGACCTACCTTGTGAGTTCTGGAAAGGGTGTCCATGCCTATTACTTTTTGAAAGAGCCAGTACAGTTGTATCATAATCTGGAAGATACCCTTGCGGAGCTGAAAGAAGCATTTATCCGCAGACTATGGAACGATACGAGCAGTATCAGACCAGACAGCCCAGATATAACAGGTATCTATCAAGGCTTTAGGTGTGTTGGGAGCCAGAGCAAGCTGGGGGCAGACTTCCCAGTGAAAGCCTATAAGATGTCGGATAACCGCTATACTCTGGAAGATATAAAGGACAGCATACCGAACTGTAAGGTTGATTTATCGGTACTTACAGAGAAGCCGAAGAAAGAAAAGAGTAAGCTGTCACTGGACGAAGCAAAGAAGCTGTACCCAGAGTGGTATCAAGAGCGAGTTGTAGAGGGCAGACCGAAGAAAAAAGGCACATGGGTGTGTAATGAAGCCCTTTATGAGTGGTGGAAGAACAAGATTTTTACCGAAGTAAAGGTAGGCGGTAGGTACTTCTCAATCATGGCATTGTGTGCGTATGGCTTGAAATGTGGCATATCTGAAAGACGAATAAGGCAAGATGCCTATTCATTTTTGGAGCATCTGGAGAGCCTTACAGATGATGAGGACAACCATTTTACAAGGGAAGATGTAAAGGACGCATTGAAAGCCCTCAAAGCTGATAACAAGCTACTTTCGACTATGGCAAGCCGAGAATGGATAGAGAAGCAGACGAAAGTTGTCATACCGCCAAATAAGAGGAACGGCAGAAAGCAAGCCACGCACTTAAAAATCGCACGTTTTACCCTTGAAACAATGAATGAGGACAGGGGCAAAGCTCTACAAGGGAGACCAGACAAGGCGAAGATTGTCGAAGAATGGAGAGAAAGCAACCCTCTGGGAACAAAAGCGGACTGCATCCGAGAGACAGGACTTGCAAAGCATACGGTTTATAAGTGGTG
>NZ_QUJB01000036.1:0-457 GCF_003480435.1 Clostridium sp. AM30-24
AATACGCCGCCCGGTTGTGTTGCCAGCCCGTCCATATCTCCTTCCAATCTCCCTATGCGTCAATCGTTGGAAGTAGTACAGGAAAATGATTTCCTGTTCCATCTGTGATAGTGCGGACAGCGCTGCGGCAAGCTCTGGACTTTCCAAAAGCACCATCTGACCACAGACGAAAAGCGGATAGCTGTTCATGGCAGCTTGCTCCGCAAAGCATTTATCTGTGGTGCTGAATGGATAGTGTTTTTCTTCTATCAGATATTCAAGCGAGATTTCCCGCTTGCGGCGGCTGCGTATGCTCCGGGCTGCGTCTATGGCAGCGTGGCGAATAACGGTCTTGCAAAAGGCATCGTGTGTATGCCGGATATGTTCTTGATACTTTTCGTGTTCGGTCATGGAAAATCCCCCTTTCTGAATAATGGCAGAGGGCGGCAGCATCTTGTGCTGTCGCCCTCTTGATTAC